>JANWYT010000036.1 GCA_025055175.1 Anaerolineae bacterium
TGACAACGCGCCACTGCCTACCACACCAACCAGAGGTAGTCGATTGAAGCCCAAGCCTGCCCTGCCTGTGGAGGACGCACAGGATACGCCTTCGTCTGTCGATGTAAGCGACAGCCCGCTGTCTAGGCTGAGGCGCAGCCAGTCCAGCCCAAGCCAAGAGCCAGAAGAACGTCCGCGTCCAACGCTTGGCGGACGGCTCGCTCAGGAAGATCGCCCAGAGGACATCATGCCAACAACTCCCTCTCGCTTGGGCCGTATGAGCGCTTCTCAAACGCCTGGAACAGGGGGAGGACTTACGCTCCCTAACTCATCTGCTGGTGGACGGCTAGGCCCGCGCGCTGGGGTTAAGCGTACGCCTTCAAGCGACAAACCTGCGGAGACCCCGAACGTTCCTGCAGCGCCCAGCCGCCCCACAACGCCCAACTCCGCGCCGCCCGCGCCTATGCCGCCCGCCCGAACGCTGGACGCGTTGCGCCGCGCGCCACAGAGCAGCGCTCCTGGCACAGCACCTTCTGGCCCAAGCCGCCGTCTCCCTGTGGACAACCGCCCGCGCGGGCCGCGCTCAGCGCCACCTGCGCAGACCTCATCTTCCACGCCCAAGCCAACCGATGAAGGTGCGACGGTGCTGCTCATCATCGAATTGGGCAAGGGCAAGCGGGTAGAGATTACGCGCGCGATGGTCGCCGAATACGAAGCGCGTGGCTTTAGCTTTGAAGAAGCTCTCGGTAAGATCAAGCAACAATTTCTTGAGACAGGTTCGTCGTCTGATGAGACTTAGGTTCTGCTTCCTCGTCGTCAGCCTTGTGGTTGCGCTGGCTCAACCGACACAGGGTCAGAGCAGCACTGTCACTTACGATGGGCTGGATATCGTTTTTCTGGTCGATCAGAGCGGCAGCATGGGCGGCAGAGAGTATGGCTTTCGCGGTACAGGCACAGACCCTCTCGGCCTACGCTTTGAAGCTCTCCAATACGCCATCGACGTTCTGGGCAGCTATCGCCTAAACTTCGCCAGCGATTATCCGATCAATTTGGCTGTAGTTTACTTCGGCTCGGATGCGGAGCGCGGCACGATCCGTAACGGTTGGCGCGCCATCGCCACTGACGAAGCCGCCTGGGAGAGCCAACGCCAGGAACTGCTCGATCTGTTTTCAGCAGAGTCGTTCCGAGCGACGACTCGACCGGCTAACCTAGGCGATACTAACTTCAACGCAGCCTTCCAAGAAGCCATCCTGCTCTTCAGCCAACTCAACACGCGCAATCACATGCGCGTCATCATCATCCTAACCGATGGCGCGCCTTGCGTGCCACAAGAGATGGGCAACGACTGTCCTTTGCAAGGCCAGCAGCGCCACATGGACAGGCTCTTGGCCCTGACTCAGCGCGACTTCAGCGCTTCCAACAATTTAATCTTCGTCGTGGCCTTCGACGAAGAGCGTGAGTTCTGGCCACGCTGGGAGGCGCGCTGGCAAGAGATCGTCGGCCAACCAGAGCGCGCTCGATTGGCCAGCAGCAGCGAAGAGATTGGCGCGCGCTTCATAGACATCCTCAACGACTTGTTTGAGCGCAGTGGCAGAGAAGAAGCCCGCTCTGTCGCTTTGCGCAGCGGCAGCAACGTCATCAGCGTGCCGCCCTACGTCCGCGAATTGCGCGTTTCTTTTTTCAAATCAGACGCGACGCCAGCCAACCTGAACGCTACGCGGCCCAACGGCAGGACCTTGCGGCCTGACGATCCGCAACTGCGCATCACCAACAGCAACCGCCCCATCGAAGTGTGGTATCTGAGCCAACCAGAAGCAGGGGACTGGACTTTTGAGGTGGACGATTCCCGCACTCGCATGAACGTCTATCTGGCCTTCCTACCTCTGCGCGTCAACGCCCAAGTTGACGACGGCCCGTTCAGCCAATACGAAGACGTGGTCTTGCGCTTGCAATTGCGTCAGGAAGATGGCAGCCCTCTGCCGCCTCCCAGCGATCCTTATGAGCTGAAGCTGGCGCCCAGTTTGATCCAGCCCGACGGCCAGAGCCTGCCGTTGCAAGCCGTGCCGCTGACCGAGAGCAAGTATGAAATACGACTGCGCCCGCGCCAGAGCGGCGAATACCGCCTCAGCCTGGAGATCAAAGCCAGCGCGCCTCTGCGCCCCGAAGTGACGCTGCTCGACGCCGAAATAGGCCGCTTCCGCGTCAGCGCGTCCGTGCTAGAGCTGCTGTCGGCAGTGGCGGGTGAGTATCTGGAAGGGGATGAGTTGGCGTTGCGCGTCCGCCTGAGCCGCGAAGACAGCACCATCCTCAGCAGCGAATCGATCACAGTGGAGGCCAGTCTGGAAGGCGGTGGCCAGCGCCTCAGCCAAACTCTGGCCTTCAACGAAGCCGAGGGCGTCTACGAGGGCAGGCTGGCTCTGAGCTTCAGCGGCGACGCCACGTTCAGCCTAGAGGCGTATTGGCAAGACGGCCAGGAACGCTTCCAGTTGGGCCAGACCATCCGCCAACGCCTGAGCATTTTGCCTAGCCTGCCCGTCGGTCTGCGCCTGCGTCAACCCTTGAACGCCGAGTATTTCGATACGCAGGGCATACCGCCTGCCAGCGTCAGATTGGACGTGCTGTTGGAAGCCTACGCGCTGGACAGCAATCAGCCCGTTGATTTGGAAGCACTGGCCAGCGATCCTGCCGCCCTGTGGCAGGTACAGGTGAGCCGTGATGGCCGTCTGCTAGATGAGCAACCACTCCTCGTGCGCGAAGGCCAGGGACGTTACCGCTTGCCTCTGGGAGAACTCAGCACGGGCTTGTACGAGCTGAACATCCAAGCTAAAGGCGCGCTGCGGGATCGTTTCGTCCTGGGCTCAGAAGCTGCTCTCGGCCTGCGCTTCAACGTGGTCAGCAACCCAAGCACCCAGCTCTTCTACGTCGCTGTGGTGACAGCTGTGCTGATCGTCTTGGCCATTCTGGGCTGGATCATCTGGCGGCAAATCGACGTTCGTCGACACCCCTGCCGAGGCAAGCTGGCCATCGTGCGCCTGGAGAATGGTCATCCCTCTCAAGAGCTGCTGTCGATCAACCTAGACGCGCTGCGCCGCAACCGAGTCAACCTGCGCCTGCCCAACGAAGTCAAGGCCGAGACGCTGATCCAGCGCGCAGTAGTAGAATGCTTGGATGAGCGCATGTCCAAAGAAGGCCGCGTGCGCGTGACTTTCTATCCCAAAGGCAAACCGAAGCGCAGCAGCAACTTGTCGCGGGGCAGCAGCGTGCTGCTAGGTAGTCAGCATAAGGACAACTGGCCAGGCTACGATCATTCGGTGACGCTGGATTACCAACTCTGTAAGGACATGGACAGCTATTCAGACACGTTATGAGCGCTGACATATGACCCGACCTCTGGCCTTCATCCACGCGCTGATCTGGTACGGGCTGGCTTTTCTGGCTTTCAACATCGCCTGGCCTGTGCTAGGACTGTTCAGCCTGCCCTATCTGTTGGGCAACACAGAGGCTACAGAGCGCGCTCGTCTGTTGGTTGAACATGCCCTGTATGGGCAAGTTCCCGTCGATTTTCTGACTTCTTTCCTGGCTGGACTTGGCTGGGCTGCGCTCATGACGCTAATGGTGGCCACTCTGATGGGCAGCACAGCTCTGTGGTTCGCTCGCCAGCCGCGCCGTATGCGCACCGTCGTCCTGCTAGTGCTGGCCATCGGTATGCTGGGACTGCTAGGCTGGATTGCATACGACGCTTCAGGACGTGGCTTGTCCTGGATGGCTTGGGTCAGGGAGGGCTGCCCTCGTCCTGCCGTCAACTCGGCCCAGATCATCCTCACCTGCGGCGAGAACCCGCGCGGCGCACTGGACAATTACGAGGCTATCCTGATTCAGAGCCAGCGCCTATTGCCTGTCTTCATGCTGCTGTGCGCCGTTTTGGGCTTGGGATTGATGGTCAGCAGCGGACGAATCCGCGTGCAGGCCCAACTAGAAGGCTGCCAGCGCTGCGGCCTTAGCGGGGTGAAGTGCCTGTTGTGCCAGCCGCGCCTGCAACTCATCATGCCTCGTGCTGAAGTCTCGGCGACTGTGGGCCAGCCGCTGGAACTGCCGCTGACTATCGGCCCTGTGGCTAAGTTGCCCATGCCTGATGTGCGCCTCAGCTTCAGCCTGCCACGCGACTATCGTCTGCTGAGCGACTCGCTGCCCCAGGGCTGGAGCGCCTTGCAGACCAGCCCGCCCGTCCTGAGCTGTGACTTGATCGACACCAGCCAAGAACTTCGCATACGTCTTCTGCTGCCAGCCAGACAGTGGCGCAGGCGCAGGAGCGTCAGCTTGCGCGTGCAAGCTGAGACGCCCTTCAGCTACGATCAACCCTCAACGCAGTGCCTCATCCGCAGCGAAAGGGCGGCCAACTGGGCTGAACGCTTGATGGAGAGGCTGAGCAGGTGGTTGGGTCGATTCATGGTGAGTGGGCTGAAGCTGATTGGGAGTGCAGCGCGCAGTTCAATCTCGCTCATGCGGAAGGCCTGGAACTGGCTGCGGCGCAGCGCGCCTCAAGTCGCTCAGGCGATACGGAGGCGCTCAGAAGCATGGTGGAGGAGCTACCGTGATCGTTCGTCGTCTTAGCGCTGTCCTGCTGACCCTGTTGATTGGCGCTCCTGCTCTGGCTCAGAGCAACTCCTTCTGCCAGGAACAAGGGATCGTCTGCCAGCAGATTGGCCTTGATGTACGGCTGAGGCAGGTCAAGGCCATCTCTGTGCAACCCATCTTCGCTACGCCCATGCTTGAGGCCGACCTAGACGGCGTACGTCCCAACACGCGTCTCGTCTTGCCTGATTGGGACGACACTATCTACCTACTGAGCAGCCCAGAGGGAGTAGAAGTCTGTGAGTTGATGATCGCTGGCTTCGCCGATCCTAGCCCACCCTATGCTTTCACGCCTTATCTTGACCTGACCACTAACACCAGCCGAGTCAAGATATACGCTTACTGTCAGACGGCTAATTTCCCCAGTCTGCGCGCTCCAGGGCCACGTCCGCCTAGCCAGGGCGACGGTGAGTTAAGCCGCGAACTACGAGAACTGCCCAGAGGTCAGCGCGAGCGAGTCGCGCAGGTGTGGCAGCGGGCTAGCAGCGGCGCATGTGTGGACAGCAAGAACGAGATCATCGGTATGGCCAGCATTCTCACCCAGACAGCAGTCTTCATGGCCGCCGATGAGAACCTGACGCCTGAGTCGTTCATCAGGCGCTACCATGAAGAAGCTCAAATTCCGCTGGCCAAGAGCGACTATCACGCGCTCTATTGCCTGTTGGGTCAAGAAGAAGCGCCTCTGGCAGCTGATTTGGCTCTGAGCTTTGATCCGCCAACCGGCTTCGCCCCTGCGCGCCTGCGCCTAGAGGATCGCTCTCAAGGGATGCCCTTTGACCGTAGGCTGACAATTAGCCACGAGGGCCTGACCATCTACAGCGGTGACGCGCTGCCCACCGATGGCCTGCTGCTCACCGAAGCAGGAGACTATGAAGTCACCTGGACGCTAGAAGGCTCAGCGTTCACCTATGAAGTTCAGCCCGATGGCAGTCGCCGCAGCGTGGCGCGCCAACCCCAGAGCTTCACAGAGACCTTTAGTCTGAGCAGCCTCAATCCCTCGCCAACGCCCATCCCAGACCTAGACCGTCCTGTCCTCATCGGCAGCGTGTCTCTCGGGCTGCCCACCTGGACTCTGCTGATCAGCAGCTACCTGATCTTCGCCGTTGTAGGCTGGGCCTTCATGTCACGACCGCTGACTCGCTTGATTTGGTTCTTGGCCAACGCCCTGCTCATCGTCTTGGTTGTGCTGCTCAGAGATCGACTCCCATGAACAATACGCCGTCTCTGCTCGTTGTGTTCACCTTGCTGCTTGCCGTCCTGGGCCTAGCTCAGGCTCAGGATCGGACTGATGCTTTGCTGCCGCCGCGCTTGTTCCTGGTGGTGCTGCTAGACAACAGCGGCACGATGGTCGGCGATACATCCTCTCAGGTTGCTAGGATGTCTGCCCCCAACCAGCGCAGAGGCAGCGATCCTAACCGGGCGCGCCATGCGGCATTGGAACGTATCCTGGAGCAGCTCAACATGGATACGCAGGAACATCGCGCTGCCGTCCTCAGCTTTGCTCAGGGTCAAAACCAATTGCGCTGGCTGACGCGCGATGAGACCGTCCCCAATGGCGTAGCAATTCCTTTGGGAAGTAGCGCAGATCGCGCGCCCTACCAACGCTTCTTGGCCGATCTGAGGGCTTTGCCCAACGGCACAGGGCCAGGTGATATAGGACTGGCCCTGAGCAGAGCGCAGGCTGAGGTTGGCCGCTATGGCGCAGAGCTGAGCAATTACAAGCTCGTCGCGCTGCTCATTGCCGATGATGTCCCTATCGTCCAATTTGCCGAGTCGCCCTGGCAGGGCAGCTCCAGCACTTGGCGACCAGTCCGTGAAGCCTTTGAGCTAGCCCTGACCAGCCCCGAATGGGTGAATCGGGCGCGTTACAACGGCCTTTGTCAGCACGACGGTGGTCAACCCTTGTTCAGTGTTATCGCTTTGGGCAACGCCAACTGGATCGACTCGACAGGTCGGCTCATTCCATCCAACCAGGTGAGCCAGGCGCTCGGCGCGGGGAACACCTATTACCAAGCTCTGTTGACGGCTCAGGGGGCGCAGCGCCGCGATGGCTCTGGCCCGCTGGTCTACGCTGTTGATCCGCTTTTGAATCGGACAGACCTGGACGCAGTGCTGTTGCGGGCTGTGCAGGATTGGCTGAGCGAGGTGCTATGTCTGTGGAACGATCACAACCAGTTCGGTAGCTTTGAAGGCGAAGCGACGCTCAGCGCTTCTAGCACGCTGATCGCTATCGAAGGTGAGCCAAACATCAACAACACAACGATTTATAACCTGCCTATGTCGCTGCTGTATGCCCAAGTACGTCTGGTGGTAGAAGGCCAGGCCAGCGTACGTGTCCTGATGGCCGATGGCCAGCCCTTGCCCATCTCGCCTGTGGAGCTGAGCTATAACGCCAGCAGTGTAGCGCGCCAGACGCGTCTCTGGTTGCTCAAACGCGATGATCCCAGGATCACCGCCCAAGCCTGGGACGGCGTGTGGCGCATCGTGGCAGAAGGCCCGAACAACGCTAGCACGGCTGTCCACTTCATGCGTCACCTCATCCCCGATGAGCTGCGCTGGAGTCTGGCCAGTTCCGTGCTAGAAGCCTATGATCCGACACAGGGTCACAATTTCGACGTACGTCTCACAATTGACAAGGCAGGCACGCCCGTCGCTGTGCGCCCCAACGACCTCATCGCGGAAGTCGTCGGGGTGCTGTGTCCTAGCAATCCCGCTAATCCGATTCGGCAGATTACGTACCAGGCCACCGAGACGCTCTACCAGGGCAGCAGCCGCCGTGAGGAGACGCAAGATGGAGAGACCTACCGCTTCTACGTACGCTATAGGCTAGCCCGGCCTGTCGTGGGCAGCACAGCAGACGAAGTCGACTGCAGCTCCAACGCTGAGAGGCGCTACGGCCCCACCCTGTCTCTGCCCTTCCGTAGCTCAGAGCAACTCAATATTGAGTCGCCACCCAACAATGCACCCTGGACATGTCCCGACGATGGCCGTCAGCCGATCAAAGCACGGCTCAGTTTGAGCGGCAGAAGCGACGAGCGGGCCGACAACCTGAACCTGTACGCAGCCGTGCAGGTCTTTTACCCCCCGCCTACCTTGCAGGCTAATCCTTCTCCTACGCCCGCCCTGCTATTGCAATGGCAAGGCGGCGCCGATGGCTTGTTTGAAGGCTATTTCGATTGCCAGACCTTGCAGGCGGGCAGCGGCTCGATGCTGGTGCGCGCTGTCTTCCCCAACAACCGCGACAAGACCGAGACGCGCGGGTTCACTTTTTCGCCTACAGCTACCCCTACGCCTACACCAACACCAGAGGCAACCGCTGCCCCGACCTTGTTCCCTACTCCTCTACCACCATCGATAGAGGGTGACCTCAAGCCTATCCTCGACGCCGATTTTATCCCTGCTGTGCTGATAGCCGTCGGTTCGTTGGCAGGACTAGGCGGTCTGGTGCGACTGTTCCAGCGTTACCAATGGCTGCGTCAGCAGCGGATTGTCATCATCGAAGACCCCCACGAGAGGCGCCACCTGCTCATTCGTGGATTATGGCGCGTCCTGCCGCTGCGTACCCGCTTCTCCTTCAAGGACAGCGTCCACGGCCCGCTGTTCGGACTGGACGTGCGCCCACAGCGTTTGACGCTGATCCTGGAGAAGGCAGGGCAGGTGAACGGTCAACTCCTCCAAGCTCGCACGCCGCACTTGCTCAGCAGTCGTGAGACAGAAATTAACCTGGAGGGTCTCGGAAGGTATCTTGTCATCTATGATGCCTGGAGGCGCAGTCTATGAGTCAAATCGTTCGTTTGCGCCCAACGCTCATCATCGGCCTAGGGGGCAGCGGCTGTCGCGTGGCCGTCGAGCTGAAAGCGCGTTTGCTAGAAGACCTAGGGCCAAATAGCAACTTCAGCAAGGCCATCAAATTCGCCTGCTTCGACACTGCTGCCGAAGACTTCCGTGCGACCTATGGCGAACAGCGCAACGTCATCCTCCAGTCCGACCAAGAGTTGGTGCGCATCAGCGATGTGCCGCTGCACGACCTCATGCGCACTCGCGAAGCGCAACCGGCTATCGCTAACATCCTGCCAGAAGTACTGCGCTCTACACAAATCGACCAGGGCGCGCAGCAGGTGCGCCGCCTGGGGCGTATCTCGCTCTTCTACCACTACAGCCGCATTCGTGAGACGTTGCGCAGCACTATCCATAGCCTGCGCCAGTTGGATGTGATGGGCAAGATTGGCGTGAGCCGCGATGGCGATGAGCTGCACGTCATCGACCGCAACCGTATGCGCGTCTTCATCGTCTGCTCCATCTGCGGTGGCACAGGTAGTGGGACGTTCCTAGATATGTCCTACATTGTGCGCCATGTCGCAGCCCAGACAGGCATTGCTGCGCGAGCCTGCGAAGTGGTCGGCATGTTGCTGCTGCCAGAAGCCTTCCCAGAAGTGGGGACGACTGGTCGCTCGCGGATACGAGCTAATGCCTATGGCGCGTTGCTCGACCTCGAATACTACAATCAGGTCACCAACGACGATGATACCCTCTACGACGTGGACTTGCCCGGCGAGAAGCTGCGCGTCGAGGGCAGTCCTTTCACTCTGTGCTATCTGGTCGGCAACAGCAGCCGCGAAGGCACAATCCGCAGCGCGGACTTAGCCCCTGTGCTGGGCGAAGTGCTCTTCACCATGATTGCAACTATCCTGGGCGAGAAGCTGGACGCCACGCTGGACAACGTGCGCGCCAATCTGACGCAGTACATCGATGGTTATCGGGCTTTTTACAGTTGTGTTGGAGTCTCCCAGATCGTCTATCCACAAGCTCTGATAAAACGCCTGTTCAGCGAGAAGCTGCGCAGTGAGATTTACAAGCACCTGACCGGCAGCAATCAAAGCAGCGAACAGATTCGCGGTGAAGCCGAACAATGGCTTGAGAACCTCAATCTGGCCAACCGCCTACGCCCTACTGAGGCACTGGCGCGCGCACTCAGACCGCTAGACAATTTGCTCAGCGTTGATTTGCAGATCAGCCGCGACATAGTGGGCGACTTGCGGCGTGCTTTTTACGAGAGCCAGAGTGCGTTCCGTCAGGTGGAGGAAGCGATTCTAGATCGACAGCCAACCGTCAAGAGCGACCTAGAACAAAATCTGCGCCGCAAGATCGAAGGGCTGCTGGACGATGCGCTGACCAGCCAACAGGGTGGGCTGGATGTTGCGCTGGCCTGGCTAGAACGCCTGGAGGCGAAGGTGCTGGAGAGCGCTCAAAACTTGTCAAAAGGCCTGCGCGCGTCATCAGCCAGCGCTATCCTCAGCCAAGCAGAAGCCGACATAGCCCAGGCCAAAGGACTGGCCGTCTTGCTGCGCGGTTCGCCTCAGGGGTTGGCCAAGCGCGCTGTCGAAGACCTCAAGCGCGATTTTGAGGACGTCCAAACCAAAGACAAGCTGGCCCGCGCCGAGGTAGAGTTGCTCGGCGGCCTGCTCAGCCTGATTCGCCAATGGCAGCGCCAACTGCGCCAGCTGCGCGCGCGTTGGCTGCGCAACGTCCGCAATGACGTTGAGAGTCCCAAACTTGAGCTGGTCTCGGTCAATCAGTCCCTGATTGAGGAGGGTCGGCTCGTATCCCATCTTGGTGAATTGGTGGCAGACGCTATGCGCGATCCGAGCGGACTCTGGGCCAGGCTGAGCGAAGCCATCGTCGAAGCTCACCGTCGTGACAAGGTGCGCGCTAGCGACGACCAACGAACCCTAGCTCTAGCCCTGGAAGAGGGCTTTCTGCCGCGCCTAGAAGCAGCTATCGATGATTTCTGCGAGCTTACCTACCGCGACGCCGCTAACCAGAACAACGTGCTAGAGGAGATGGCCAAAGACCCCAAGCGCTGTGAGCTGTGGGTTAGGGGGATGTTCCAGCGCTCTGAGCCGCTGCTGATCTATCGCAAGGCTTCTTTGCACGGTCTAGCCCAAGTGAAGCTGATCGGCACGACAGACCCCAGGCGCTACGAAGACCTCACGAAGGGACTGGTTGAAGATCAGACTGATGTACGCTATGAGATCACCGATGTTCCGCACCGCCTCACTCTGCTCAACACCCATCACGGCATTCCCATCCACATGCTCGGAGGCTTCGAAGAATACCGCGACCACTATCAGCAGCACTTGAGCAGAGATCACAACAGCGTCTTCCATCTGGACAACGAGCGCGAGAGCGAGCCTTACGATCCTGGCTCGGAGGCTTTCATCAATTTTGAGGACGTGCTGGTCATCATAGGCCGCTGTTTTGCCTATGGTTGGCTAGCGCGCGTCAGCAACGACAACCTGCTCAACCCTCTCGCCCCCAGGCAGATATTCATGCTACACCCAGACTTTTATGACGTCTTGGACAAGCTGGTCAAGACGCGCTTGAGCGAATACCAGCAAAAGATCGACGCGGCTGAGCGCGCGCGCCAGCAGGCCAGCAAAGATGGACAAGAGACAGACAAGCGCTATTGGGAGCGCCAAATCGACTTGCTGAGCGGCCAGCACGAGAGTCTGCGCGCAGCCTTTGCAGGCTTTCAGCGTTACAGCACCGCGCTCCACAAAGATTTCGAATGTCCGTCCGCTTACGCCGACTGGATCATCCCTCAAGGACGTTACGTCAATGGCGATTTCTACGCGGCCAGTTCGCTGCGATTGCTGGTGCGCGTCTTCACTGACCGCCAGGCGCGCAGCCTGAGCAACCTCTTGCGCCAGGCTTTCCTCCAAAAGACCAGCTCGCTGACGGATAGAGTCCAGATTGACATGGTGAACAAGTTTCTGGAGGGCAAGCAAAGTGGGCGTTCCTATGCTTGGTGGAGCAGCGAGGGTCAAGACGACTATCCTGTTGAACAGCGCCTTCTGCGCTTGCTTAGTGTGTACGCGCGCGCCCTAGAGCGTAAGGGTTATCAGCGGCGCAAGCGCTGGGCCTATGACAGCGCTTTGTTGGAGGAAGACGTATGAACCGTCGTGCTTTGGTCGTCGGCTTGGGGACATATGCTCTGGGCCTGTTAGAGGCCGTTCAGACGGCCTTTGAAGATGAACAGCAAGCCTCAGCCTTGCGAACTTTGTGGCTGCGCTCTCCCCTAGACGAAGAAGCTCCCGCTCGTATTTCCAGAGCCACCAGAGCCTACTCTCTCAGTCTAGACGACAAACGCCTGAGCCACTTGTACTACGAAGACTCGACGCGCCTGTGGAGCAGCGCCAATTGGCGCAACTGGGGAGCCTACCTGGCCGAGAATCGACTTTTGGGCAAGCTAGCTGCCCACCATCATCTAGGAGAGATTAAGCGCCAAATAGAAAGCCTGATGGCTGAGTTGGCCCAAGATAGCTACCAGCCGCTCAACTTTTATTTGATCGCTCCATTGGCCGATCCCTTCGCTAGCGGTGCGTTGCTGGACGTAGCCTATCTGCTGCACGATGTAGCCCTGGACAGCGGCGCTCGCGCCTACGGCTTGCTGCTGCTGCCAGGGACGGCAGACGAGCCGCTGACAGGACACAACGACGAACAGACGCGATTGCTGCAAGCCATCGCCTACGCAGCCCTACGCGAGCTGCATTTCCTGAGCGGGCCGAGCAGCTTTTACAACAACTGGCATCCTCAGCCGCATGTGCGACTGAACGGCCTGAAAAACACCTCGCCTTTCCAGACGGGAGACGCTTACTTGCTAGGAGGTCGCCTGGATGAAAAACAACAAACGCTGGCATACCACGCCGTCTGCTGGCAAGCCGCGCGCTTCGTCTTGTACCAGACGACGACGGCTCTGGGCCGTCGCTTACCCAGCAGTCGTCCTAACCAGAGCCTCTTCTCCAGTTTTGGCCTGGCGCAGACTTCTGAGCAGGAGGCGTTATTGAATGACCAGGCCATACAAGCCGAGCTGGCTTTCATCCTACGTCAGCTGATTGGCGACCGCGATGACGCACCAGCTTCTTTCGACGCTCAGCGCTGGCTCAGGCCTGACCACCGCGGCTTGAGGTACGACGAGGTCAACAGCCAAATTGCTGAACTGAGCGCCGTCGCCCGCGAAGCTGCCCGCCACAGCCTGAAGGAAATTCGGCAAAGAAACGATCAGCGCTACCAGAGGACGGTAGACAAGCTGGAAGCCTTCTTTGAAGAGATCGAACGCTACAACCAACGCGCCCTAGACGAAGCGCTGCCTGCGCTGGAATGGCAGACCCCAGGCGCTCAGACGGCCTTCAGCGATATGATTCAGCAGGGTGAGACCACGCTACATGGCCTGAATGCAGCTTATCAGGCTCTGTTGCGCGGCTTCCGAGAGCGGCGCAAGACCATGATGGAAGAGCTAAGCCAGCTCCATCAGCAGGTGGAAACAGCAACGAGCAGTTTGCGCCACAAGCGTTCTCGTTATGCCTTCGTGGCCCAAAACTTTGGAGCAGAGGAACTGCTGGTGCAGGCCATGTTGTGGGGATGGTTGGCCATCGGCCTAGTGTTGGCCATCAGCGGCGGCCTGCTGCTGACCAGCAGTGCTGTGTTACTAGCTGCCGTGTTGCTGTCGATCCTGCTCAGCGTATGGTATCGGCAGCAACGCCTGGAAGCCTTCGCTAACGAGTGGTCTGAAGCCCAAATGAGCAGCTTGCGCGACCAATTGAGCTTGTTTGAGAAGCTGTATGAGCTAGCATATCTGAGCGCCCTAGAGCGAGGCTTCCGGGCGGCTTGGCGCACTCAAACCAATCAGACGCCGCTTGAGACGATGATCGCGGACTTACAAACGATCCAAGCGTCCTATGCGGCCGAGCCACGCAGCGTCAGCGGTGTCGACTGGCCCAACCTGCGCGCTACCTTGATGATGGCTTTGGTTGAAGCCAAGCAGGCAGGGCAGATGGTGGACAACGTTTGGCTGGTCGATCAGGTGAGCAAGTTGGGCCTGCTGCGCGACGCTGTCCAACAGACTAGCAACGCGCGCCGCTGCGCCAATCAATTGCAAGCCGAATTGGGCAGTCTGCTGTGCTTCAAGGAGGCGCTCGTCAAGCAGAACATCGAAGCTTATCAGGAGACGACGTTCACGTTGTACCACTGCTGGGGCGTCCTGGATAACCTTCAGCCAGATGAGATTGAGCTAGACGACCAAAGGATGCGGCGCGTGACCGTCATCCGCTTGACGTGCAGCCTGCCGCTGCGCGCTCTGTGCAACCTAGATGACTGGCGGCGTAGTTACCATGCATCCTGCCTCACCCAGGATCAACCACCCCTAGAACGGCGCGCCCTGCTCCATCCTACGCGCCTAGGCCTGGTTGCCAGCGACATTGTCGTCGAAGGTTGGCCCGCCACCTTGCGTAATTGGCCGCACATGGCTATGATCCTCACCCTGTTCCTACGCCTCTTCGCACCAGGCTACGCGGCCAGGCAGGCCGTCGCTTGGGCTATCCTAAGCCAGGGCAGCGACGAGAAGCTCTTCTACGACGAACTGTGCGGTCAGTTTCAGCAAGAACCGGCTGTGCTGGTTGATTGGTTGGAGCGTGCGCGCCGCAAACCCTATCGCGAAGATGTGCTGGCCCATGTGGTCAGCGCCCTGGGAGACTACAGCCGCCGCTCTGTAAGTGAGACGTGGAGCGAATGGGAGAGCTGGACGTGCGAGTGGATCATTCAGAACATTAAAAATGAAGACGCTCGCGCAGTGATTTGTGGCCTTCATCAGGTTTGTGCTACACTGGAAGAGATGAGTTTGCAGGAAAAACAGGGATGAAGATTGGCATTTGGGGCAGGGCGCGCACAGGCAAGACGACCTACTTGGCCATGCTCTACCAATACGTCTTGAGCCAAGCAGCTTGGAGCATTGAAGCCGTTGATGACCTCTCGCGCAATTTCGTCCTCGGCCTGCGCGAACGCATCTACCAGCACAAGAGCTTCCCAGAGCGTACCGACAAAGCTCATGAGTATGCCTACCGCTTGCGCCATCATCAGGAAGCAGAGACTGTCGAACTGCGCTTCTTCGACGCTCCTGGTGAGCTTTTCCAGGATTTTTACGATCCACAGAAGCGCAGCAAGCCATCAACCCTCAACGTGAGACCCATGCACCAGAGCAGTGAAGCTCACTATGTGCAGACTGAGATGACTCCCCAGCAAGCCTTCGATCACCTGCGCAAGTGCGACGGCGTGATGATCTTCATCGAGCCGCAAGATGAGCAGGCCAGCAATATGCTGGCCACCCACACCTATCTCTACCACCTCCTAGAAGCTATGCGCAACGCCAACGGTGAAACTCGCCTGGGTAAGCCTGTGCTGGCCCTGTGCATTGTCAAAGTCGATGCGCGCGATGAGCTTTGGAGAAGGTCTTATGAGTTTGAAGCGCTCAGCGCTCGGTGTTTACGCTATGAGCGTCAGCCTTGCTCCAATTGTCCCATCTATCAGCAGCTCTCAACTGCCTTTATGGACTATCAACTGCCCGGCCTCATTCGAGACGCGGGCATGATCCGCTGCTTCATGCTCTCGGCCATTGGGCGCACCGATGAACAGCCTAATGTGGGTCACGATCGCCCCTGGGAGGCCAAGCCCATCCAAGGCATGAAGATGGTTGGCCTGCACTCACAGCCACCCGATTGGCTGGTCAAGCCCATCACCAACATTCCGGTTGAGCGCACGTTCTTGCCTAGCTCTATCAACGACATCAACCACATTCGTCCTATGAACTTGCTTAGCCCAATCATGTGGTTTCTGGAGCAGCGCCGACACAGCCGAGATAACGAAAAAGTTTTACCATGAAGAGTAGTCTCAAGCTCTTTGTCTGTCTGCTGATGGGACTAACAGGAGCATGTAGCGCGCCGCCCAGCCCTACTGCCGTCCTGCAAGCGCTCACGACGCCGACTGCCCAAGTCCAGGGCGCGCTCAGGCTGGATGAGCCTGTCCAGGGACAAATGACGGGGCGCGGACGACATGAGTGGACACTGCGAGCAGAGGGCGGCCAGCAGCTCCGCTTCGATGTGTCTGCCGACTGGCTGGTTTTCATGGACATCCTCAGCTCTGATGGCACGCTTGTTGGTCGACAAACTGCCTGGCAGACGACAGCCCAGGATGGCGTCTATCGCGTCGTTGTTGAGGGACGCTATGGCGATGGGCCATACCGCCTGTCGGTGAGCTGGCTCAATCGCCCCACGTCCACGCCGACGCCCAGCCCCACGCCTACGTCGATCCCAGCGACGGTCACGCCTATCCCTTTGGGTGCAGGTGACGTGCAAGTGACGTTACGCTGGTTCGACACAGATGCTGACCTTGACTTATACGTCACCGACCCTGGTGGCACAACTATCAGCTTTAACAATACGCGCTCGCCTAGTGGTGGCGAACTCGATGTCGACGTCATCCCTTGCAATCGTCGGACTGAGCGCGTAGAGAACATTTTCTGGCCCAGCGGTCGCTCGCCGCGTGGGACGTATGTCGTCGGCTTACATTACCATCCCTCGTGTCGCGATTTGGGCGTGGCGCGCTACGAGATCACGGTGCGCGTCGTCGGACGCGAGCCACAGGTCTTCACAGGTACGATACGCTACGATGAACGCTTGAGCATCACTAGCTTCAGTCGATGAGAACAGTCGGCGTTCGCTGTCTAGCCCGGACTCAGTCCGGCAGCTCACCCGCGATGAGCAGAGCGTAATCCCCACGTGATTGGCCATCGCGGGAGCTGATGAGCAGGCTGTGCCAGTCCAGGTTCTGCGGTGTCCAATTCAAAGCCGCATCGAAGCGATCTGCCGTCAGTGTGCCGCCCCACAGGGCGTCTAGTCCGCCCACACCAGCCAGACTGATGTTGATGGGACAGGGTGCGCGCCCAGCGTCGTCGCACTGGCCTAGATCAGCTCCGTCTGGCCCAAGCAGCTCTAGCACCGGATTGAGGCGAGATGTAGGTGCGCCGATGACAACTATTAGAGGCGTCGTGCCGCGCGCAAACGGTGCGACGCGCAGCTCCACTCGGCTCTGACGGTTGGGATGATCTAGGCGTAAGCCCTCTAGCAGCAACAGGTAGCGGCCACCGCGCCCATTGAGGCTGCCTACGCTGACCGTGATCTGGCCGAACTGCTCTTCCGAGTCTAGGTTGCGCAGGACGAGGCGCGCCAGGCTGGCCGCCCCTGCTTCTGTCTCTGGCTCTAGGGACAGCGTCTCTCCTTGAGGGGTACGAAACGCCGTCGTAGGAATGCCTCTGGCCGAGCTGCTACAATCCAGTCGTTCCTGACGGATATCGGAGGCTAGGCGCACCATCGGTTGGAAACCATCCAGCCCGATGACCGTCACGCGGTACAGCTCGTAAAGAGTTTCGCCACTGGAAGTCGTGCGCGCCTGCGGCGCTTGCGCGAAGCGCAGCTCTATCGCGTTGGTGATGAGCTGCTCTGCGCAGCGGAACTCGACTTCGACCCCTGTGTTGACTAGGGGAGGATTCTGGCCCAGCAAGCTCACCTCTAGCACGTAGCGACCAGTCGTCAGGCCAATGTTCACCCCGCTGCGCGTAGCGACGATGATGTATTGACCGCTCTCTGGGGCGATGTATTCCAAGCGCGCCTGGCCATTCACCGGAGCCAAGTCGCGGCCATCGCCATCGCTGCGCGCCACCAAGTTGCGGCCTGTGTCAAGAATGCCAATCAAAGGCGAGAGGCCTTCGCTGCCCCGCATAGTGACGCCGATTCGGTCGCCGGCTTGCAAGCCAATCAGATACCAGTCGTAGAAGGCTTCTGCGCTGATGGTGTCTTCGACTGGGAAGCCGAAGCTGATGGGCGCGAAGAGCGGCGAGTCAGTGGGATTAGGCACTTCAGTGGCTTCTTGAGCGCTGGCTAGGCTGACGCACCACAGCAGAGCCAGGACAACGTGAAGGAACTTCATGATTGCGACACAGCCCACAACTTGATTTGGTTGTCGCCGCCGCCACTAACGAGCATGGTGCCGCCAGGATTGAAGGCCAGCGTCATCACGGGTCGATCGTGGGCATGCAGGGTATTCAGCAAGCTGCCGTTAGACAAATCCCAGAACTTGATCCGATTATCGCGACCGCCGCTAGCCAAGACTGTGCCGTCGGGCGTGAAGGCCACACAATCCGCCCCGCCAAAGTGGGCCTGAAGATTGAGGACTTCTTCGGCGCTGTACAAGTCCCATAAGCGCACAGTCATATCTTTGCTGGCGGTGGCTACCAACGTTTGGCCAGGCGAGACGACGATCTCGCGTACCCAATCATCGTGCATACCCAAGAGTGCGCCCTGTGTCTCGCCCTTCAAATCCCACAAGCGCACGGTCTTGTCCCATGAGCCGCTGATGATGAGGTTGCCGTTCAGCCCCCAGGCGACGCTGGTCACTTCGGCGCTGTGGCCGCTGAGGATGATGGGCGGCTTGTCACCGGTCATCGACCACAAGCGCACAGTGCGATCAGCGCTGACGCTGGCGAGGAACGAACCTTCAGGATGAAAGACAACATGATCGATGGCGTCCTGATGACCGCTGAGGGTGCGCAGCAAGCTCGGTTGGCGCGTCTCGGCGTCTAGCTCCCAGACGCGCAGCAGACGGTCAGCGCTGCCAGCCGCTAAATAACGCCCGTCATAGGAGAAAGCCAGGCACTTATAAGCGGCGTCGTTGTAGGTAGGGATGTCGTAGGTGGGCTTACCACCGAAAGCCTCACAGTAGAGCGACAAACTGCCGGCGCTAGCGATCCCCAGCGTATCCCCTTGAGGTGACCAGGCCAGTTGGGCGATCCATCCACGCCTTATGCTGGCGACTTCAACGAGCTGTGTGATAGTTTCGGCGTTGATGGTGCGATAACGGCTCATGACGCTCCTCTCTGGTGTGTTAGTTTAGGTTATACGCCAACCATCGGTCTGTCCCCAGGGGGAATGCAGATCGGAGTCGGCGGCTGCGCCAGCAGCGCTTTCGCCGAGGCGCTGCTGTGCTTCGTCCAACGCAGCAATGAGCAAGGCTAGAGGCGGTACAGGAAGCGTGGGCGGCATAAGCTCATCCAAATGAGCATCGATGAAGGCGGTATGCACACGACCTTCGATGAACAGCGGATGAGCTAGCAAGGCTTGCAGGAAGTCGATGTTGGTAGTTGTCCCCAAGATCACCGTCTCGCGCAGGGCTTGGCGCAGGCGCTCAATGGCTGCCTCACGGGTGCGGTCGTAGACGATCAGCTTGGCGATCATCGGATCGTAGTGGATAGTGATTGAATCACCGCTCTGGACGCCGCTATCGACGCGCAGGCCGGGGCCTGTAGGCGGGATGAAACGTTCTAACTTGCCGATAGACGGCAGGAATCCGTTGCGTGGGTCTTCAGCGTACAGGCGCGCTTCAATGGCGTGGCCCTGCTGGCGCAGGTCGTCCTGTTGGAAGGGCAGCGGCTCGCCCTGGGCAATGCGCAGTTGCAGCTTGACCAAATCCAGGCCAGTGACCAGCTCTGTGATGGGGTGTTCCACCTGGAGGCGCGTGTTCATCTCCAAGAAGAAGAATTCGCCCTGCTCGGTGGCGATGAATTCCACTGTGCCGGCGTTGACGTAGCCGACGGCGCGGGCAGCGGCAACGGCGGCGCGGCCCATCTGTTGGCGCAATTCGGGAGTGAGCAGAGGAGACGGAGTTTCTTCGATGATCTTCTGGTGGCGGCGTTGGGCGCTACATTCACGCTCGAACAGGTGGACGGTATTCCCGTGCGCGTCGGCCAGCACCTGCACTTCGATATGGCGTCCGCGTTCGACGTAGCGCTCCAGGAACAGGCGCGGATCGTTGAAGGCGCTGCGGGCCTCGTTCTGAGCGCTGCGCAGCGCCTCGGCCAGGTCATTCAGATGGCGCACAATGCGTATGCCTTTGCCGCCACCGCCGCCAGCAGCCTTCACCATCAGTGGTAGGCCGATCTTCTCGGCGGCGTGCAATAGGTCGTCTAGTTCAGCAGCGTCATCCTGGTAGCCTGGCACAATCGGCACGCCAGCTTCTTGCATGAGGGCGCGGGCAGCAGTCTTGACGCCCATCAGTTCGATGGCGCGCGGCGGCGGGCCAATCCATACCAGGCCCGCGTCCAACACAGCTTGGGCGAAGGCTTCGCGTTCGCTCAGGAAGCCGTAGCCAGGATGGATGGCCTGCGCCTGAGTCTGGCGCGCAGCTTCTAAGATAGCCTCGGCGCGCAGATAGCTCTCGCGCGGGGGCGGCGGGCCGATCAGCACGGCCCGATCGGCCATTTGGACGTGGCGAGCGTTCGAGTCGGCTTCGCTGTAGACAGCCACCGTCTCTAAGCCCAACTCGCGGCAGGCACGGATAACACGGACGGCAATTTCGCCGCGATTGGCGATGAGGACGCGCTGAAAATAAGGCATGGGTTTGGTCTCGCTCAGGTGACTTCGTAAGTCATGATGATGTTCTCGCCAATTTGGATGATCGCTCCAGGACTCATCATCGTCTCGGCAGCGATGGGCATGCCATTGAGGCGCGTGCCGTTGGTGCTGCCCATGTCTTTAATGGCATAGCCTCCCTGCTTCCAGATGAAGCGGACATGGTTGCGACTCACTTCGCCGTGGTCGATGGTGATGTCGTTGCCAGCGTCGCGGCCTAAGTTGACGACTTCGCCATGCAGACGGAACATAAAAGCACCAGGCGTTGGGCCTTTGCGGATGACAATCCAATGGCCGCTCTTGTCGGGCATGATGGAACGATCCACGAAAGGCAGGTTGGTGACGGGAGCAGCATAGGCTGGTGAAGGCATAGGCGAGGGGATAGATGGGACAGCGCTGGGCGGATAAGCCGCAGGTGGGCCATAGGCGGGCGGCGGCACAGTCTGGCCCATCGATACCTGCTGGGCGATGCGCAGCACCTCGCGCTGGAAGTATTCCCAGAATTGGGCCATCGACGTCAAGGCGGTCACGTCGTAGCGCTCCAGCGTCATCAGGCGCGGGTGAGCGCGCGCTGCTTGGAAGATGATCGGCACGACGCGAATGCCCAGGGCCAGGCCAGTGGCCCATTCATAGGTCACGAAAGGAGATGCGGCGCTATTGGGGGTGACGATGACCATAACGATCTGGGCGGCGCGCAGGGCAGTCTCTAGTTCCTGCTTCCATTCCAGATCGGGGGCGGGGGCGGGGTCGCGCCAAACCTGGAAGCCCAAGCGCACCAAAAAATCGTAGAGGGCCTGATAGTGGCGGGCGTCGCGCGGAGAATGGGCGACGAAGATTCGTAGGCTCATGCGGTCTCCTCAGCTCCTCAGCCTTCAGCCTGCGCCGCTGAACAGCACATACCAGCAGCGGTCGGGTGCGTTGACAAAATCGACGACGCTGTAGCCCTGAGCGAAAGCCTGGAGGAAGACTTCGCGGGTGGCCATGCGCCAAGCCAGGGCCAAGCCCATATCTTGGCGCTTGAGGGTTTCCAGGTCGTAGGGAATTTCGATGAAATGCCAGGTGGCATGGGGTTTCTCATCGATCTGAGGGTAGCCGCGCTCATCGGCGCGCAGCAAGTAGCCACTGGGATGGGTCTCGACCAGTACTGGCTGCGCTTCAGCGCTGGCATGTTCGACGACGCGCGCTGAAGCTAGCTCCCAGCTCACCTCTAGGCGGTCGCTGGGCATACCGCGATTGATCCCATCGTTCATTGTGCCGTAGATGTTGACGTGGTAGCGGTCTGCTAGTGCGCCTAGACGGCGCAGATTGAAGTTGGCGTTGACGCGCAGCAAAGGGTCAAACGTCCAACGGATATGGGCGAAGTTGTGCTGCATAGCCCAACGGCGCTGGGCTTGTTTCAGTCCGTAGCCGATTCGGCGCGTCTGATAGGCAGGATCGACGGCGGTCATATGTGACCACAGGAAGACCTCGCGCTCGCGCTTACCCACCAGGGCCAGCGAGAAGCCCACCAGTTTTTCGCCATCGAATGCTCCGCCAATGTGGCCGCCGACATGGCGCATGGCGATCATCGTAGAAGCCGGCACGACCTGGCGATCTTCCATCCGCCAGACGTGAGCTTCCAGATCGACGGCGCGCTCAATGTCTTGGGGTTCGTGGATATCGCGGTAATCAATCGTCATGACCTGCTCACTGGGGTGGAAAGTCGCATACTGGCTTAGATTATAGCGCAGAGCGGTGGCCTACGCAGCAAATCCATCCAGGCCAGAATAGGCTCTTCTACTGGGCCGCGATGTTCAACAAGTAGGGCATAGAGACGCTGGTGAGCGGCGCAAAGGGCGAGATGGCCAGCAGCACCCGTTCCACCTCAGGCAGCAAGTCCAAGCGGAAGAGGCTGGCCGAGTCGGCCATCCAGCGCGTGATGGTCGGCTGGCCATCGACGAACTGCACGGCCTGTATCCAAGAGCGCTGAGGCAATCGGTTATCCGTCAGGATGAAGCCATTAGAGCGCCAGCCGCCGTCGTCAGCTTCAAAGTCGGCGCTGTAGCCAATCTCGGCGATCATCACGTCGTCCAGGGCGAAGCCCGGTTGAGTCAGAGCGTCGTCCGTAATCATCTCAAAGCGCAGCAGCACGCGCCTGCCAGCGTAGGGCGTTAAATCGACGACATCGCTCACCCAACCGCCGATAGGCTCAGAGCTACCAGTGATCCCCAAGCCGTAGTTGCGCTTGTGGGGATTATCGGCCGTCATGGCTCGCGAGCGCAGCAGCTGCCAAGTCTGGCCGCCATCGGCACTAGCGCTGATATAGACGTAGTCCCAGTGCGTCTCTAGATCGAACCAAGTGCGGAAGGTCATGCGCGCCATGCTCACGCCGCTCAGGTCAAATTCGCGCTCTAGCCAGGTGTTGCTCTCATCGCCGCGATGACTGTACCAGAAGCGCGCCCCGACGGGCGGCGTGGTGGGGATGAGAGCGACCTCATCGGGCTTCTGAACATCCAAGTGAAGGTGCGATAGCCCTCTCAGGTTGTTCAACTCCAGGTATTGAGTGGCGTATTGGCGCACTTCGCCGCTGTGCAGGGCAGGATAGGCGCTGATGGACGCTGCCAGCGCGGGCGCGCTCAGGTCTTCCCAGCCACGCTCATAGCCAAAGCCCAGATCAGGGCGTTGCAAGGCGTTGGCCAACACCCAATCTGCAAAGAACTGATCGGCGCCACCCGCGACGCCGAAGCGTCGCACCACCCGATCCACACCTTCGAGTCCATCGGCTTCCTCGCGGCTGAGGGCCTGGATGCCGTCCAGACCCAAGCGCTCGTAGACATAGCTCATAAACATCAAAGCCGAGCCGTAGGACGCCGCGCGCAGGCTGGGGACGTCCCAATGGTTGAGAGGCGTGTGCGGCGCTGCCATGAAGGCTTCTGCAGCCCAACGGTTGTCGTCGAAGCCCAGGTGGCGCTCAGTGAACATAGAGAAGCCTTCATCGATCCAAGTTGCCTCGTTGCCATCGACAGCGTGGCGGATCATATGCTGGAACTCATGGGCAGCCACGCTCAGCAGGCGATCCCAACTTACGGCGTTCTGAAATTCCAGCAGGTTGACGACGATCATCTCGCGTTCGTTGCTGTCGGGGACAATGCTAGCTGGGTAGGTGTGCTGGCTAGTGAAATAGGCGCTCACGCCAGGGTTGATGTCGACGGTGAACAAGACGTGAATGCGCGGATCGTTATCAACGCCGGGGTTCGGCTCACTGCCCCACAGATCACGAGCCTGATGATAGACGCGCGCGTCGAAGCCTTTGACGAAGGCGCGCACTTTGTTTTCGGGCAGTTCGTAGTCTCGCTGTACCCACACATACACATGCTGGCCCTGGTCAATTAGGCGTGCCTCAATCTGGCGCGTCTCGTTGGTGGCCGTGTTGACCACTGAGAAGGTTGTGGCTTCGCTGAAAGCGCTACTGCGTATCTGCGCTTCCTGATTGAGCAGACGACGGGCAATCTCGGCGCGATCCGCGCGCGGCAAGATAGTTTGCTGAATAGCGGCGTAGGTGGGGAAGCGGATCACGTCGACAGATGGTAGGACGTAACTGGTCAGAGGGATGGGCGGGATTGGAGCGTCGCTGGTCTGAGCTAGGCCAAGAGCTGCCATCACAGACGCAATGACGATTGAGAACAAGGGGCGGTGCATGCTGATAACTCCGCAATCAAGACAGATGAGCGAACGCGCGTAAGCTCACGCTGGCATTTAGATTATTCTAGTCGGCTGAGTGGATAACCTGCGGCTAACAGAGCGCTTTGCAGTGCGTCGACGCCTTCTGGACGCACGATGGCAGCTAAGTCGCCCAAGCGCGCACCCAGGAAGCGGCGCGTCTTGGGATCATCGAACAGATGATCGAGCATTTCTTTGGAGGTGGTGCGCAAGACAATGGCTCGTTCTAAGCTGACGGCACTGGCAGCACTGGGGGGCGGAGCATGTAGCAAGCGCAGCAGAGAGACGGGTAGATCGCGACCTTCAGGCAATTGGCGACGCAGGAAAGTTTCAATTTGTGGGCCATGAATGCCTTGTTCTGCCGCCCAGGCCAAGCTCTGCGCATCAACTCGGTAGTGATATTGGCCGTCGCGCAATCCGAGCCACTGGCTGAAGCGGGCTACTTGGAAGCGCTCAACGCGCGCCACCTTGCGCGAAGCGATCAGTGTGCCATCAGAGCGCACAATAATCTTCTCATCTGGATCGGGCGGCTGAGGATAAGGGGCAAGACCTAGCCAGCCACGACCATAAGCTGTCAGATGAGCCGCCCCCTGAGCCACGTCTAGCAGGCCCAGCCAGTGCAGCGGGCCGTTCATCAAAAAGGTCAGCAGCGCTCCTTCGACGGCGTCCCAGCTGGCAAAGCCCTTCAAGTAGGCATTTTGCGGGCCGCGAATGTACCAGCTATCGTATTCGCTACGCTGGAAGTTGGGCTGTTGTGCCTTCATGCGGGCGATCAACGCACCGGTGGGCCACCAAGCTTGGGACGGCGCTTCGTGCATAGCCTCCAGCAGAGCTTGGCGCGCCAGCTGTGGATCATAAGCGAAGTTGTCGTCAGGCCACAAATCAGCGACGTGCCAAAGCTCATGGTAAGTACGACTAGTGAGCCAGGCGTCGGCCAAGCGACGCAGTTGTGCGTAGCGCGGCAGATTCAGCCAGCGCTGCAAGCCGTCGCGGCGTACGTAGGCTAGGCCATCCTGGCTCATGATGAGTTCTGCCGACACGCCCAGACACAACAGGAAGGTCAAGCGCGCCGCGTCGGGGCGCAGCAGATGGGGCATGACGCGCTCAGCGTCAGGTGGCAAGAAGGAGTCGCCTTCCACGCGCAAAGGTTGCACGCGCAAGAAAGCCAGCAGCGTCACCAGGTCATCAATGACGCTGGTATCAGCGAACTGCGCGCCCTGAGGCACTTCGGGCAAGGCGACGATGGCAGGAACAGGCAGAGCCACACTGGCTCGCCGACCCAGCGTCAAGGCAAGCTCAGGCGACGCTACACTCTCTTCGTCGTCCTCATCGTCTTCATCAGCTTCGGGCAGGTCTTCGCCCTCTAGGTTGGAATAAGAGGTCTTGTGCAGGGGCAGCAGCGCGCACAAATCCTCTGGAATGAAGACGATGGGTTGGAGCTGACCCTGCAAAGGCTGAAAATCTTCAGCAATGAATCCACGATAGAAGAGAGCTTCAGCTGTGCTGGTTGGGTTCAGGTGCGGCTGCTCGCGCTCAATTTCGCCCCGTCCCATCTTGCGAATCTTGCCGAACAGAGCCTGAAATTGGCTCAGGCCCATGCTTCGGCCTCTCTGTGAAGCTAACATTTGTAGCGCGCCACGCTGATCTTGGTTGAGCATATCCCATACCGCTTCTACGCGCGCCGCGTCCAGCATGGAGTCTTGCAGCTTGGCAATCTGCTTGTCCTCGCTCAGCTTGGCGATAGTCACGCCCCAGCTCTGAGCGAAGGCCATGCGCGCGCCGCTGTCGCTGTTCTTGAGGACGTGCTGAAGTTTGGTCATGGTCAGCTCGTAGGAGACGGAGAAGACAATTGTTCGAGAGGCATTATAGCACTAAACTAGACTCTCGTTCGTGATTGCTCAAAGTCTCCAAAACAAAGCTCTCATGCGCCGTTGGCTAGCCCTCGCTGTCAGCTTCACCCTAGCACTGAGCGCGCAGGCTCAGGACGCGACCACGTCGGATGAACTGGTCGCCCAATGCCCCCACAGCGCGACTCGTCTGCGCGGCTTGGGCGGCCTCCTGGTCGATCAGGTTCAGGGCCAGCCGCCGCCGCGCCACTACGACAGTCGCGTTCATCCCTACGAGGCCGACGCAGTAGCATTGGCCTTGCCGCCTCTGGCTTTCTTTCCTCAGGATGAGAGCGACGTGCTGCTGCTTGGAGACAAGGGTGGCTTGATCCCTGCCTTCGATCCGCAAATGACAGGCCCGCTGTGGTGGGCTATCGTCCGCGATGAGCGAATCATCGCTCAAGGGACATGTGCCAACGCCGCCTGTGAGGACGCTCCGCGCTTAAGCGCCGCCGAGCTGGGCGCGCCTGGCGACGCGCTGCGCCTGCTAGGTGGCGCAGGTCGGCCTGGCGCGGGCTGCACCTGGGCCTACGATGCTCTGGCCATTCGTCAAGAGTCCGACTCGGTGCGCCTGTTGCCTCCTGCGATTGAGCCGCTGTGGACGCCGCCGCGCCTGAGCCAGCGTCCACCGCTGTGGGGCTGGATTATGCCGCTCAGCCCTGTCTGCGGCCAGGTGATCCGCGTAGGCGAGATCATACCGTTGCGCGCCTACGCCGTCCCACTGACCGCGAAGTCGCTGCGCGCCTGGCTGAGCGCTCCCGACGGCATGGTGGCCAGCCTAAACATCGGCTCAGACAGCGTTTGGCGCTTTGAACAAGCGGGGTTATGGCGCATCCACTGGCTAGCAGAACTGCCTACCTTGTCGCCAAGCGAACGCCTGCAACTGAGCATGCTGGGCGCAGCTGATGGCTGTACGCTGTTCGTGCTGGACGATGAGCCGCTGAGCGGCCCATCCACCGATGGCCCGCTCAGACAGCCTCAGCCGCTGTCGGCCGACGTCCCGCCAGGCTGGACGGAGACACGCGCCCTGATCAGCGTGCGCGCTCCTTTCGGCTTGTTGGAAGAGATCGATCTGAAAGTGCCTGGCCGCCAGGCTCGTTACATCTACGACGCGCGCGCCCTGGGCCGTCTGTGGCCTCAGCTTGACGACCAAGACGAGGTGCGAGTGACGCTGGCCCTGCGTGGCCGCGATGCCGACGGCGCACCGCGCTTGCGCGTCCTGTTGTGGATCATCCAGAACAGCCAGGTACGTCAGGTGCAGCCATGATCGTCCACCTCACCCCTTATTATGCCCCTGCCTACGCTTTCGGCGGCGTGCCGCGCGCCGTCGAAGGGCTGGCCCGCGCTCAGGTTGAACAGGGTGAGGTCGTGCGCATCCTGACCACTGACGCCTTCAGCCGCGACGGTGGCCGCGCCTCTCCGCCACAGGAATGGCGCGATGGCGTGCTGGTGCGGCGCTGTCCCAACCATTGGCCCTTGCTGCGCCGCTGGAATCTGTCCTCGGCTTGGGTGAGCCGAGCGCTGAACACATGGCTGGAAGAGGGTGCGCGGATCGTCCATCTGCACGAATTTCGCACCCTAGAAGCTCTGCAAGCCGCGCAGGTGGCTCGACCCATCGTTCCTCTAGTCGTCTCGCCGCACGGCACGTTAGCTGCGCACACAGGCCGCAGCGCCCTCAAGCGTGCTTGGGATAGTCTGCTCAGCCCGTATGTAGCCCGCCGCGTGCGCGCCGTCGTCGCCCTACACGAGCAAGAAGCACAGGACGCGCACGCGTTGTGGCAGCGCTTTGGCCTCAGTCCGAAGTGTTTCGTTGTGCCGAACGGGGTGCGCTGGCAGGACTTCACCAATCTGCCTGATCCTGCCCCACTTTGCCATCGCTTGGGCCTAGAGGGTCAGCGTGTACTGCTGTTCATGGGCCGTCTGCAAGCTCGCAAGGGCGTGCTGCCTTTGGCGCGCGCCTTCTTGCGCGTCGCTCCGTCTGACTGGGCGCTGCTGCTAGTTGGGCCAGATGAAGACCAGGGCGCAGCGCTCAAGCCGCTGCTGAAGCCTGGTCGCTTGGTCTGGGCGGGCTATCTGGAGGGCGAGGCGCGATTGCAAGCTTTTGCCTGCGCTAAAGCCTTCGCTCTGGTGGCGCGCGGGGAAGGCCTGCCGATGGCGGCGCTAGAAGCGCTGGCCTGCGGCCTGCCCTGTCTGCTCTCATCAGAATGTCACCTGCCTGATGTGGAGAGCAGCGGCAGCGGCCTAATCGTGCCGCCTGACGATGAAGACGCCCTCGCCCAAGCTATGCAGGCGCTGCTGAGCGAGAGCGCCGACCGTCACGCCGCGCGTCGAGCTGCTGCCCAGCAGCTCGTGCGCCAGCGCTATAGTTGGGAAGCTGTCGCTCAGGCCATGTGCGCCGTCTACAACCAGCTCTGAGGCAAGCCCAGCATGCCGAAAACCGCGCCGCGCGTTATAATCCCTTACAGAGACTGACCCTGATCGTAGACGGAGGGCCATCATGCCACGCTGGGAATCGTTCAACCGCTTTCTAGAAGATGCACAAGCCGCCAATGCCGCGCGCCGCCAGGCCCTTGTCGATGAACTGCTGCGCGAACATCCCACTTCTCCCTGGATAGAGGGCCGAACCGCCACCTTCATCTACAGCGGCCTGGGAGTGAAGAGCGTGGCAGTCAACCTAGACATCATCCAGGCTGATCCGCCTTTCCTGCCCATGCGCAACCTGCCCGATACCTCGCTGTGGTACGTGCAGCACGGCTTCGCGCCCGATGACCTGCTGGATTACATGCTGGCGATTGACGATCCTGGAACACCTTTGGCCAACGACAAAGACCTGTTGAGCCGCATTGCCCGCCATTGGCGCACCGACCCGCGCAATCCCCTGCGCATGACCACCGCCCAGGCCGAAGTCAGCCTGCTGCGCATGCCCAAAGCCCGCCCTCTGGCGGATTGGTCGGCCATGCGCGCCGTCCCGCGCGGCAAAATCTACGAACACGAGTTTAGCAGCGTGCAGATGAACTTCGAGGGTCGCAAGTTGTGGGTCTATACTCCACCCGGCTATGACCCGACTGAGCCACGCCTCTACCCCATGCTCATCCTGTTCGATGGCCAATGGATGATTGGGCCGCTGCAAGTGCCGCAGATCGCTGATGCGCTCATCAAGCATGGTCGCCTTGAGCCGCTGATTATCGTCATGAAGCAGAGCGGCTCTCAGGCTTCGCGTTTGGCCGATTACGTGAGCAACGACAGACACTACGCTGCTATCCTGACCGAGCTTCTGCCCTTCCTACAAAGCCAGTACAACATCGACTCAACCAACTTAGGTGTAGGTGGTGTGGACGTCGGGGCAATTGCCGCCGCTCATTGCGCTCTCAAGAATCCAGCCGTCTTCAGCCACCTCATCATGTTCTCGCCTCCGCTAGGGCGCGGCCAAGCCCAAAAGCAGCTCTTGGAATACGCACAGCGCTTCGAGAACGCCCATCTACTGCCGCGCCGTATTTTCCAATCTGTGGGACGCTACGAGCAGGCCGCGCGCTTCTACAAGCCCAACTTAGCCCTGGCTGCCATCTTGCAGCAGCGCGAAATTCTGCGTGGCGACATCGATCATGAATATGTGGAGATAGGCAGCGGCCACAGCCTGGCTGCCTTCAAGAGCCTCTTTCCAGAAGCGCTAGCCCACACCTTCCCGCCAGGCCAGGCCTGATTTGCAGATTGTTTGCATTCCTCTCATATCGGCTTAACGCCAGACAGGCAGACTAATGCTCGTGTTATGCCAAACATGACGAGGAGAACAGCATGGGAAACACCAACAACACCACGCCACGCACTGTCAAAACCATCCCCACCCTCTTAATCAGCGCTGCCATCTTCCTAGCAGGTGTCGTCGTCGGCGTCATCGCCTGGACGATCGTCAGCGGTGGCTCTGGCGAAGCTAGCGTCAGCGCCGAACAGCGCGCTCCACAGTTATCGCTCGATGACGTCACCGAAGAAGCTACGCCTGTCCCACCCACCAACACGGCCGCGCCCACTGCCGTACCACCCACCAATACGGCCGCGCCTACTGCTGTCCCACCCACCAACACGGTCGCGCCTACTGCCGTACCGCCCACCAACACGGCCGCGCCTGAGACGACAGAAGAGCCAACGACCACGCCAACGCGCCGTCCTACCAGCACGCCCAGGCCGACTCAGCCGCCTGCGCCGGCCGCGACCGAAGAACCGACGGCTACGGCCACGCGCCGTCCTACCAGCACGCCTGCGCCGACCAACACACCTCAGGCCCAGGGCGCTCAGACGATCACTCGCGCGCTGTACCGCATTGACAGCGAACAAAGCGAAGCTCGCTTCTTGATCGACGAAGACCTGCGCGGGCAGCGAATCACCGTCGTCGGCAGGACTAACCAGATCGGCGGCGACATCATCGTGAACTTCGCGGCCCCTAGCGAGTCGCAGGTTGGCACGATGGTCATCAACGCTCGTACTCTGGTGACGGACAACGAACTGCGTAATAGCGCCATTCGTGGTCGCATTCTGCGCTCTGCTGAAGCGGCTTACGAGTTCATCGAATTCATGCCCAAGCGCTTGGTGGGCCTGCCAGCCAGCGCCGCCCCAGGCCAGACGATCAGCTTCCAGATCGTCGGTGACCTGAAGATCATCGAAGTCACCCGCGAAGTCACCTTTGATGTGACCCTAACGGTAGAAGAGAACCTGCTGCGCGGCTCTGCTAAGACGCAAGTTCTGTACAAGGATTTCAACATCACCATCCCCAACGTGCCTGGCGTCGCCAATATCAGCGATGAAGTCGGCCTAGAGTTGGATTTTGTGGCCAACCTAGTTGAGGCGCGCTGACGAGGTCTGCTGCTTATGCCCCCTGTCAATCCTTCTGATGCCTTGCTGAGCGCTCCGTTAGCCGACCTAGCGGTGCTGCTGCTCAAGCAGTTCAAGCGTCTGCTGGCCGAACGCGGCCTGGCGTTGACGACAGCTCAGATGGACGAGTTAGGTCGAGCTGCTGCCGCGCGCGCCCCACTGCCCGACTTCGCTCATGCGCTGCTCGACCTGCTAGGCCAGCTCATCGCTGAGAGCGAGGCCTATTTGCGCGCGCGCTTCGGCTGGACGTTTGCTGAATCGCTGGCCCACGACATGAGCGCCGTGCAAGGCTGGGAGACGACGGGGGAATTCCTAGAGATTGCCAACAACAAGAGCAACCATGAGCTGCGGATCAGCGCAGCTAGCAGCCTGTTGGCTTTGTTGGGCGACGAGCGCGGGCGGGCCAATCTGTGGGCTGTGCTGGACGCCGAGGGCGAGGTACAGGACGTAGATGGAGCTTTTGCCCGTCGCGCCCTGTGCCACCTGGATGGCCTCGATCCACTATCTGCCGACTGGCGCACCCTAGTCCGCCGTCAGCCTGAGGACGGATAACTCCGTGAAGCTACACGATGATTTCGCCTATGGCTGGAGTGAACGCTGGCAGGTGACGCAGCAAGGTGGTGGCGAGGTGACGAGGCGCATGAAGGCGCTGCATCTAGCCCTGCCTCCATCGACTCAAGCCAAACCTCCCTACGCCAACGCGCAGATCACGGATTACGATCCAGCCCAGCGCAACTTCGCTTGGAGGCCGCCGCTACACCTGCGCCTGAATGCTTTCTTCGGCCAGCCTGCTGAGCAGATGGTAGGGACAGCTGGTTTTGGCTTCTGGAATTTCTCCTACGGCATTGGCGCGAAGGGCTTGCTGCTGCCCCAGGCGCTATGGTTTTTCTTCTGCGCGCCTCCCTCTGATATGCCGCTGGCCCTCAATGTGCCAGGCACAGGCTGGAAAGCCGCGACGTTCGACGCGCGCAATTGGCGTTTCCTCGCACTAGCACCCATCGCTCCATTGGCTTTCCTGCTCATGCGCTTGCGTCCTGCTCGCAACCTACTCTGGCCTATTGGCCAGCGCGCCATCGGCGTCCACGAAGCTCTGCTTGATCCTGAAACAATGGTGCAAGAAGCCACCTATGAGCTAGAGTGGCTACCGCAGCGCGCCATCTTCCGCGTGAACGGTCAAGTCGTGCAGGATATTCCCGTCAACATCCGTCAGCCGCTGGGCTTCATCGCCTGGATCGACAACCGCTGGGCCGTCGTCACGCCCTGGGGACATTTCGCCTTTGGCACAACCGCACCACCGCACAACCAAATTTTAGTCTTGAGTCACGTTTCAATTGAAAATATGTAGCTGAACAACTATAGTTTGATCGGTTCTCTTCACTTTCTAGGAAGTCCACCATCATGCCCCCATATTCTGAATGTGAGACGTGTATCTTCTATCAGCGGATGAATGAACGGGATGGACGCTGCGCTAAACATTCTTTCGTCATGCCGCACCTAGATTGGCAAACGGTATGCTCATCGTATATGGGTGAAGGCATGTCTCATCCTGAGCCGATGGACTCCAGGACGCTGTACTACTTCGGCCTGAACGCAGATTTTTATCACTTCGCTCCTCTTGCACCTTTCGCACACTTGCGCGCCCCATTGCTCAGCGTCAATGTGCGCCGCGATCATGAGCTGGGCTGGATCATCTACCCGCGCAAACATTTGCGCTACTTCCCTTCCCCAGACAGCGAGATCAGCGTCGTCCTTAACGATCAAGCTTTTTGCTTCTACACTTACAGCCTCCAGCGCACCGTCGCCTATGAAATCCTAGGCAGCGAAGACGGCACGCCGGAGACGCTCCAGCACGTGCAAACCCTGTTTATGCTGGGCTGTCCGCAGCGGCCCGACCTGCTTTATGAGTGGACGAGCTTGTACTACGACACAGAGCGGCTGTTCGCTCGCACCCTAGCGCCCAGCCTCATGGCCTTCCTGGAAGTAGTCAGCATAGGACAGTACATCCTCCATCCCGACTCGCTGCTCTATGGAGACTACCTGCGTTGAATCTACTCATGCTCAGCGGCGACTCTTCGGTGGCACAAGGCCAAGAAGGCGCATTTAGCTTCATGCTGAGCCATTTCTCGCGCTACTGGCAGCGCATTGACATCCTGACTCCGCGCGCGCCCGGCGCGCAGGCCCGCGTCCTGTATGGCAACGTCTACATTCATCCTAGCCCCTACAGCCGCGCCTTGCAGTCCTGGTATGTCGTTCGGCAGGGCCGCCGTCTATTAGCCGAACGGCCCTATGGCCTAGTGGTGAGCCATGACTTTGCCACTTATTACAACGGCTGGGGAGCGCTGTGGCTCATGCGTCGGCGATCAGAGCCACTGGTGAGCGAAGTCTACCATGTGGAAGGCTTCCCCATCACCAGCCCGCGTGAGGCGCTGTGGAACGTCATGGCGCGCCTATACTTGCCTCTAATGGGCCGCCGCATGACGGCTATGCGCGTCAGCGGCGCACCCTCTGTGCTGGCCATCCTGAAGGCGCTAGGCGTGCCAGAAGCTAAATTCCTGGAGCTGCCCTCTGTCTACCTGGACTTGCGAGCCTACCGTCCCATGCCCGAAATTGCCAAGACCTATGACGCTCTGTTTGTAGGACGCTTGGCTAGCAACAAGGGCCTGCCTTTGCTGCTAAAAGCCTGGTTGCGCTTGGTGCGCACTCATCCGCGCGCCGTGTTGGCCCTGCGCGGCGACGGCCCGTTGGCAGGCTGGCTGAGCCGCTTCGTGGCTCGGCACGGCCTAGCCGAGAACGTGGTGCGCGTGCCGCGTCAGCACATCGCTGCCATGCCTGCTTTGTACAACGCAGCGCGCAGTCTCATCTGCGCTTCCACCGTCGAGGGCAATCCGCGCGTCACTTTGGAAGCGATGGCCTGCGGCGTGCCAATCATCAGCACGCGCGTCGGGATTATGCCGCTGGTGATTGAACACGGCGTGAATGGCTGGCTGGTCGATCGCGATCCCGACCATCTGGCGGATATTCTGCGCGCCCTGCTGGACGATGAAGTCTTGGCGGCGCAGGTGGGCCGGCAGGGCCAGATCGCGGCCCAAGCCTACGAAGCCGAACGCACCATCGCCCGCTACGCCCAAGCCTATCAAGATTTGGCCCAGAAGACGCGCGCATGAACGATGAGCGCCTGCTGCTGTTCAACCTGCGCACCGATCTAGACGACCACATCCTGGGCTTCACTAGCGGCTGGATCAGCGCCTTGCTGGCTCACTATGGCGCAATTGACGTGATTACTATGCACCGAGGCCGCATCGCTTTTGACGAGCGAGTGCGCGTCTGCAGCATAGGCCGCGAGCGCGGCTGGCCCGTTCTGCTGCGCCTGCTGGCTTTCTATGGCCACCTGTTGCGCTTACTGCTCACGCACCGCTATCAGGCTGTCTTCTCGCACATGACGCCGCTGCTGAGCATACTGGCCGCTCCAGTGCTGCATTTGTTCGGCTTGCGCCTGGTGACCTGGTACACTCATCGCCAGCGCCATCGTCAGATCGCTTGGGCGGCGCGCCTGTCGTGGCGCGTAGTGAGCGCAGTCGAGACTAGCTTCCCCATCCCCACGCCCAAGCTGCGCGTCCTGGGGCATGGTATCCCAACAGATTTCTTCACCCCCGATCCTGCTGTTCAGCCTGATGAGCCGCCTCTGCTGGCCCTGGTAGCGCGCCTGACGCCCATTAAGCGCCAACATCTGGCCATCGAAGCGCTGGCAAAGCTCAAAGGCTGTCGCTTGGTGCTGGTAGGTGGTGTGCCAGATGGTTATGAGGCCGAGTATGCCGATCAATTGCGCGCGCAGGTAGCCAGCCTGAGTCTGACTGAGCGCGTCATCTTCGCTGGCGAACAGACGCCTGAGCAGGTGCGCACTTGGTATCGACGTGCCAGCTTGGCCCTCAACTTATCTCCTGTCGGCCTATTCGACAAGGCAGCGCTGGAAGGCATGGCCTGCGCTACGCCAACGCTGGTCTGCAATCCTGCTTTCGCGCCGCTGCTTGGGGAGCAGAAAGCTGCCTTACTACTGCCCGAAGACCTGGACGCTGCGCAGCTAGCTCGAGCCGTACAGAGCTGGTTATCTCGCCCCTCGGCAGAAAGACACGCTCTGGGTCTGGCTCTGCGTTGCGCCGTCATGGAGCAGCACAGCCTAGAATGCCTAGCAGCGCGCCTGGCCCACGTCCTCAGAACAGGCGAGTCGAAGTAAAAGCTACGCTTGCTCTGCACTGAAGGGCGATTTCTCTACACAATAGGCGTACTTTACCCTATGATTTGCCCGTAATTCCTGCCGATTTCATCACGCGAGGTACGACGGATGAAACAAACGCCCTTCATAGAGGCAGCAGCGGCTCTAGCTCTGCTGATGGGCGGTGCGCTGCTGGTGCAGCCCACCGTCGCTCAGGGTGGGATGAGCGTCTTCGCCACCAACACACCCATCCCTGCTCAAGGCCTGCCCGTTCAGACTACCTCCACGCCCACAGTCCTTCGCGTCCAAGACAGCAGCACACCTACCCCCGCTGCGACACAAACCCCGCCCGCCGTCGCCCAGGTCTTTGAACCGCCAGAATGTGCCTACGTGCCAGGCCAGAGCGCCAGCGAAGCCTGTTTAGCCATCATCCAGCAGTTCCCCAAGCCCAACGTGACGCCGATTCGGCGCGACGGCTTCACGCTGGAGAACTACAGCTTTTGGCGCGTTGGCCCACAGGCCGTCCCCAAATACGACTCGCCAGGCGGCGCCGTCATCGGCGAACACCCGCAGGGCTTCAACTTCGTCCAGGTTGTGAACCAAGTAGACGGCTGGATTCAGGCGCGCGACGGCGCGTGGTATTCCATGAACGATGCCTACTACGTGCGGCCCTCAGAATTCGTCGGCGTAGAGTTGCCGCCAGGCTGGAATCACCCGTTCGCCTGGGTGTTAGACACGACGGGCATTTGGGCTTCGCTCTATCCAGGTGGGCCTGCTACGTCTGAGAGTGGCCTCGTGCCACTGCACCATCAGCTCTTCAACATCTATGCGGAAGCAGTGGCCGAAGACGGCTGGACGTGGTACATGGTCGGGCCAAACCAGTGGGTCAAGCAAATCTTTTTGTCGGTCATCCGCCCAATTGCTCCGCCAGAAGGTGTAACAGGCCGCTGGGTGGCCATCGACCTATTTGAGCAGTCGCTGGTGGCCTACGAAGATGAGCGTCCGGTCTACGCGACGCTGGTCAGCACCGGCCTGCCCGGCACAGAGACCAACGAGGGGCTGTTCACGGTCTGGGCGCGACTGGCTCGCGACGGCATGAGCGGCGCAACTGGCGCACCTAACGCTTATGCCTTGCAGAGCGTCCCCTGGGTCATGTACTTCGACGGCAGCATTAGCCTGCACGGCACGTACTGGCATAACTTCTTCGGCTATCGGCGCAGTCGCGGCTGCGTCAACCTGTCAATCAGCGATGCGCGCTGGGTCTACGAGTGGATGCTACGCGGCTCTGATCCCGCCGACCCGCCCACCAATTACGTCTACGTCTACAGCAGTGGCGTCTATCGGCGCGGATAGTATCCAAGAGGGCATTTTCGCCTACGACGCGCCCGGAAAGTGTTTTCCTGAGGTGAGCCTTGCTATACTTCACGGAACTCAGCCAACGTTACACGACTCGCTGGTGGTTTCTGGCCTTACGCGGCTTGCTCTACTTAGCCTTCGGCATCCTGCTCATGCTCTTGCCCTGGATTGGACTGAACCTTCTGATCTACGTCGTGGCGCTGGGCTGCCTGATCGATGGCTTAAATGGAGCGACGGCAGCGCTGCTGGGGCGCACTATACGGCCGCTAGCGCGCATTATGTTCCTCAAGCACCTCATCCAGATGGCCTTCGGGGCATTCATCTTCGCTTATCCGACGCTGGTGGTGCATGGCCTGATCCTGCTGGTGGGCGGCCTGCTATTCTTTCGCGGCGCGCTGGAATACATCAGCTTAATCGAGACCATGCGCCTCAGCAATCATCGCTTGCTGTGGATGGGGCCAGCTGTCTTCATGGCTTTAGGCCTGCTCACCCTATTCAGCCCCTTCAGCGACTATCACGCCATCGCCCTGTTCTTCGGCTTGTACGCTGTCCTGGAGGGTCTGGCGCGCATGGGCAGCGCCTTCCACATGAGCGACCTGCTGGCGCGCAACGAGGGTCGTGTGCGCCTATCGCGGGCCGCCCGTGAATTGGGGCGAATCTTGCCTCCTTTGGCCAAAGGTGATTTGTTACCAGAGATGAGTAATTCGCTGCTACACCTCGACCTGCGCGCCTATCGTCGGATCGTGGCTTTCGTGCCACACCCAGATGATCTGGAGGGCTTCATCGGTGGGTTAGCCTACCTAGCCCCAGCCCACTTCACCCAGATCATCTTCTGCGGTGGAGATCGGGGCATATGGCGCAGCGACTATCGCAGCCTGGATAGCCAGGCCTATATCCAGATACGCCTCGAAGAAGCCGACGACGCCGCTCAACTGCTGGGAATCGCCGAGACGCGCTATCTAGGCTACCGCGACCGTCAGCTCGTTTGCGATGAGGACGCTATTGAACAAGTGTTGGCTATCCTGCGCGAGCTTGAACCGGACTGCGTCATCTCGTTTGAGTACCACAAACGAGCAACGCCTTATGCCCATGCCGATCATCTAGCTATGGCCGAGATCGTGCGCCGCGCGGTGGCGCGCTACGAAAGGCACGACGCGCTGGACTTCCTGCTGACTTCGACGCTGCTCCCCAATCGCTTTCTGGACGTAACAGCAGTGCGGCGCGTCAAGCTGGCGGCGCTGGCCTGCCACATCTCCCAAATTGAGCTAACTGGAGCCATCTTCCCCTTGTTTGAGAAGACGCTCACGCGCCTGTGGGGCTTGTGTGTGGGGGTGCGCTACGCTGAGGGTTATCGGCGCGTGGACGTGGACGCCATGCTGGAACGATTGGACGAGGCAGCTTGACGTCGTCCTTGGAAACACCCACCCTGTATCGTTCACCAGACTCTTATTTGCCTTGCCCCGAACGCCATGTTAAAAATTGGCGCTGTCCGATCCCAGTTTTGTCGCAAAGAGTTAAGGAGACAGCAAACTATGATGAAGAAAGCCCGCCTCCTCATCCTGGCCAGCCTGTTCGTGCTGGTCTTCGGTGGCGCGATGAGCGTCATTGCTCAGGATCGCGTCGCCGGCCCGATCACCACCGCCATCCGCGAGCGCGGTTCGTTGATCTGCGGCGTCAACAAGTCAGTACGCGGCTTCGGCTTCCAGAACCCCGACACCGGCGACTTCGAAGGCTTCGACATTGATTTCTGCCGCGCAGTAGCGGTAGCCATCCTGGGCGACCCGACGGCGGTTGACTTCCGTCCTTTGAACGCTGACCAGCGCCAAGCCGCCATCCAAACCGGCGAGATCGACCTGATGGTGCGCAACACCACCTGGACGGCCAGCCGCGATGTGGACTGGGGCGCCATCTTCGGCCCGACCAACTTCTACGATGGCCAGGGCGTCATGACCCGCGTCGATCTGGGTGTGAGCAGCATTGCGGAGCTGGACGGCACGACCATGTGCGTCCAGAGCGGCACGACCACTGAGTTGAACATCACCGACTATATCTCCTCCAACGGCCTAGACATTGAGTTAGCCGTCTTCCAGGATGCTGACGCCACCTGGGAGGCCTACATCCAGGGCCGCTGCGAGAGCTGGACGACGGACAAGAGCGGCCTGGCGGCCTATCGCATCGGCAACGCTGAGAACCCTGGCGATCACGTCATCCTGCCAGAGACCATCTCCAAAGAGCCTCTCGGCCCGCTCAGCCCCCAGAGCGATCCTCAGTTCGCTGAGATTGTGGCGTGGACAGTGTACGGCCTGATCCAAGCGGAAGAATCGGGCATCACCAGCGCCAACATCGACGAATTCTTGATGAAAGAGGGCGAGGCGCCTGAGGAATACAGCCGCCGCGTCAGCCCGGCGACGCAGCGTCTGCTCGGCCAAAATGGCAACGTCGGCGGTGGCTACTTCACCCTTAAGCCCGACTTCATGGTCGATGTCATCCGCGCTGTCGGCAACTATGGCGAAATTTATGAGCGCAACCTAGCCCCGTTGGGCCTGACCCGCGCTGGCTCGCTGAATGACCTGTGGACGCGCGGTGGCCTTCTCTACAGCCCGCCCTTCCGTTAAATCGACGAGCTGAGACGTACAAATGCAGAAGGGTGGCCTGTGTGCGGCCACCCTTTTGTGACTGCGCTCAATGTTAATCCAACACACAAAGCATTCTGAAGGAGCGTCAGCGTGTTGGCAGGCTAGCCAGCGGGAAGCTGGTGCTGATGAAGGCGCTGCTCACCCAGCCTGTCCGCCCATCCGCAAGCTGCACCAGCAGCCACGCGCCGTCAGCGCTGCGCGCGATCAAGCTCACGCCTGTGCCGTCAGGGATGGCAGTGAAGGAAGCGAACTGCACCCCCGGACCCAAGCGTACGCTCAGAGCTGCCACGTTAGCCACAATGCCCGTCTGACCACCTACTGGCACAGGCTGAGGCGCACCAGGGGTGACGCCTGTCGTGCTAGCTAGAGGCAGCGAGGCAGGGTTGACGCTCATGCTCAGGTAGCGCGCGCTCACCCAGCCTACGAGGCCATCGGGCATGACAACCTGCACCCAGCGCGCATCGGCGTTGCGGCCTTGCAGAGTCATGCTCTGGCCGCGCGCCAGCTTGCGCAGAATGCTGAAGTTCGCCCCCGGACCACTGCGCAGGTTCAAGAAAGCCGTGTTGACGGTGGCGACGAACGGCGAAGGCAAAGGCGTCGGCTGTACAACTGTGCCGCCCCAAGTCTGAGGCAGGGCGGCCAGGTTAACTGCTGTCGCAATGTAGCGCGCGTTCACCCAACCACGCACTGTCCCTACGCTGATCTCAACCCAAGTCGCGTCTGCGTTGCGGCCTATTAGGCTGATGGCGGTACGATTATCTAGTTGGGCGATGGCAGGGAAAGTAGGGGCTGGCCCCTGGCGCACGTTCAATTTGCCCGTGTTGACGATGGCGTTGAAGGTCTGAGCGCTGGCCATGCCAGCGCCAGCCAGCAGTAAGCACAGAGTGAAGAAGATAGACAGAGGTCTGACGTAGCGCATGGTCTTGCTCCGCATACAACCGTGTTTCACGACTGATGACGATCCTAGCATAGCTTTTGTTCCTAAGCTGAACGCTTGCCCTGCGCGCCGCCTACTCTCCCAAGCTCCGAGCAGCGCGCACGAGGTCAGCATGGTACGGCCCGCTGCTGACGAGGAAGCCTCGGTGCGGTAGGATCGCACCCTGATGGAAAACCAGCGCGCAGCCTTCTATGTCGGTGACCACACCACCTGCCGCCTGCACTAGGGCCACGCCAGCAGCATAATCCCAAACATAGCGCGGCAAGGGATTGTCCAACTCTTCCAGACGCAGCAGGATGTCAGCTTCGCCGCAGGCCACCAGCGCGTATTTCTCCATGCTATCCAATTCGCGAATTTGAGCCTGGGACAAGCCAGCTTCTCGCAGCAGAGCTTCAATGCGCGCGTTGACCGCCTGGCGGCGCTCCAAGCTGTGAACGACGCGCACTGCTTCAGGAGAGCGCGCCGAGGCGACGCGCACCTGCTCTGGCAGACCACCCTCCAGCGGTTCGCGCCAGCAAACGCCCTCATCAGCGTAGAACAGCGCCCCACCCACGATCCCTTCATAAGCAGGGCAGGCCATCAGCCCGTTGGTGATGACCTCGCCCTCTAACAAGCCGGCGCAGATAGCGTAGTGCCGCCCCATGACGAAACCCTTCGTCCCGTCGATAGGATCAACAATCCAGGTGCGCGCCGCTTGCCGCCCCACGCCGAAGTCTAGCCACTCAGCCACCTGGTCGGGCGTCACCACCTCGCTCAGTAGATCAGTCAGCAGCGTGGCCAATTCATCCTGCTGAGAAGGCGACAAGAGCTGGCGGAACTGCGCGCCGCTCTCCTCGGCGATGACCGCTGCCTGCGGCTCGTACAAGCTGAGCGCGCGGCACAAGAGAGCCTGCGCGCCGTAATCCGCCAGCGTGACCACTTCGCGCGAGCCGTCCTTGTCTTTCTCCAGGCGCGGGATATTAGCTTGTAGGCGGCGAGCCAGGCGCGCAGCCAGACGCGCGGCTTCTAACAGCGGAGCTAGGCTCAAGCTACCCAACTTTTGGGACGCTCAACGCTGACCATTCGCCAGCGGTTGACCAATGCAAGCTGAAGAGGCTTCAGCCAGGGCTGTTCTGCCGTTACACGCAGGAACATCCTGCGTACGCCATCTACGTCACGCTGCATTTGCACCCCATCCGCGCTGCGAATGATCTGACCCGACTCAACTTTCACAACATTATCCGATCAACTATGCGACTGGCTCGTGTGTGCTTTGCTCACTTCGACAAGAAGTCTATCATACTCTGTCGCCACCACCACCTGCCTGGGCTGCTGCAGCGCGACTCGGAAAGCTGACCTGTGCGTCTTTGGAGGCCACATTCAGGCAGCAAAGACGCAGATGACGGCCAGAAGCGCTGCCTGAGCTTGCTGGCTATCGTGAGCATACATGTGTTCTTTCGACTCGACATCTCTGGCGCATCGAGCCTCACCTGAGAGAAGTTTATTCGGCAGGCGCAATCACCACCGCTTGGCCTTCGATGACCAACGTGCCGTCGTCCTTGTGGACAGTAGTCTTGAAGGTGGCGATTCGTTTGTCCTCGCGGTAGGCGATACACTCCACCTCAGCCGTCACCGTGTCGCCAATATAGACCGGCGCCTTGAACTTCACGTCCTGGCCCAGGTAAATCGTTCCTTCGCCTGGCAAATCGTTGCCCAAGATGGCGCTGATGACGCTGACGCTGAGCATACCGTGAGCAATAGGCCTGCCGAAAGGCGTGCTAGCTGCATAGGTTTCGTCTAGATGAACAGGGTTGGTATCTCCGCTGAGCGCTGCGAAGGCGCGCACATCTTCTCCGCTGATGGTCTTGCTGCGCCGAGCGCGCTGACCGATCGTAACAGGCATGAAGCCATTTCCCCTTGTGACAGAATTCAGCAATCCATTTGAGCAGCAATTCGCAAAGATTATAGCGAGTGCAAGAGCTTTGCGCCAAAATAGGTGTTGCACTACGTATGCTGCTCTAGCTGCGCACTATCAGAGTTAATGAAAGGACTGCTCTCATGAGTGAGCCGATTCGCGTGCTGCACTTCGCCGACGTCCACGTTGGCGTGGAGAACTACGGCAAGACAGATGCCGCGACGGGGATCAGCAGCCGCGTGCTGGATTTCCTGCGCCGCATGGACGAGATGGTCGATTATGCGCTCGCAGAAGGCGTCGACCTGGTTGTCTTCGCCGGCGATGCTTTCAGGAACAGCAGCCCCAGCCCCACCTATCAGCGCGAATTCGCCCACCGAATCCGCGATTTAGCGGCGCTCGCGCCTGTTGTCCTGTTAGAAGGCAACCATGATATCCAGGCTCAACGCAGCAAGGCCAGCAGCATTGAAATCTACCAAGTGTTGGACGTGCCGAACGTCATCCTAGCCAACGAGATTGGCGTACAGACCATCGACACGGCGCGCGGGCGCGTGGTAATCGGGACTTTCCCCTACCCCCAGCGCGCTCGCCTGGTGGAGACGCTGATTCCTGCCGAGAAGCGCTTGGGCGCCTCTCTGACACAAATCGATGAATTCCTGCGCCACGCTGTCGCTGACAGCCTACAAGACCTGGCAGCCCAGGCCGATGACCTGGCCCAGGACGCGCCGCGCTTGCTGACGGGCCACTTCAGCGTGGAGGGCGCAACGCTGGGCAGCGAGCGCAGTCTGATGTTAGGCCGCGAGATGATCGTGCCGTTGGGCTTGGTGGCCGACCCGCGCTGGGATTATGTGGCCCTGGGCCACATCCACAAGCACCAGAACTTGACAGCGCGTCACGACAATGCCCCGCCCGTCGTCTACAGCGGCTCGCTAGAACGAATCGACTTCGGCGAAGCTCACGAGAGAGAGAAAGGCTTTTGCTGGGTGGAGTTGGCGCGCCAGGCTACCCGCTGGCGCTTCGTCCCCGTTCAGACGCGCCCTATGATCGAACTACGCCTGGACTTGCGCGAAGCCCCCAATCCGCTGCGCGAGGTGCGCCAAGCCATTGGCCAACGCGATCTGCGCCAGGCCATCGTCAAGCTGATCTTGGACTTGCGCCCCCAGAACGACGCTGCGCTGAGCGATGCCGAGGTGCGCGAAGCCCTGCGCCGCGCTGAAGCCTATCATGTGGCCGCCATTGAACGGCGCGTGGAGCGCCCCGAACGCACACGCCTGGGCAGCAGTCCAGAGGGCCTGAGCGACGTCGAATTGCTAGAGCGCTACCTGTTGAGCGCCAATGTGCCAGCCGCACGCCGTGCGGAGTTGCTCAGCCTGGCTCAGGCTATCCTGACCCAAGACGCGCAGCGCTTGTAGCGCTTCAGCGTAGTGCCAACCACGCTAGCAGGGCCGCCAGCGCCAGCAAGGTTGCCAGGCCAGCAGCCAGCCAGGCGCGCCAGAGCGCGGCTCGCCGCAGCGCCTGGCCAAAACTTTGGCGCGGACGTGGCACAGGAGCGCTGGCAGTGTCGGCGTCTATGGGTGGATAGAAGATCGACCTCTCCAGCTCCTCACGGGCCTGCGCGTTGTGCGGGTTGATGGCCAGGACGTTCTCCCAGCATACTCGCCGATCTTCAGTGCGCTCCACCACCTGAGCCAGAGCCAGCCACAGAGCCTCATCGTGCGGGTTGAGCATAGCAGCGCGCTGTAACAGTTCATAGGCGCGCTGGCGCTGCCCCTGCGCTAGGGCCGAGCACCCCTGACGCAGCAGCCGTTCAGCTTCGGCCTGGCGTTGTTCGAGCGTTCGCGGCATGGAATAATTCCGTTGAACCGACGACTCGTATTATAACCCTTTTGTGGCCGCCCTGATGACCTCCACAACCCGATTCAACACAGCTTCTAGCCCGTCTCAGACATTAGGCAAGCGAGCCAGACGATGTTATACTACGCATATATGCGTCTACTCTGACTAGGCGGAGAACACGATGACCCCCTTCACGCCGCACGAAGCCCCCGCGACTGACCTCAACAGCCTGCCCTTGCAGCACCCAGGGCGGCCCATTGGCCGCGACTCTGCCCTGCGTGAAGCCTACACCGTCTTGCAAAGCTCAGCGCCGTTGGTGCTGTTGGGCGCGAGCGGCATAGGCAAGACAGCACTGGCTGCGGCACTAGCTGCCGCCTACATCCAAAAGCCAGGCGGGGTGCTGTGGCTGAACGCCGAGGGCCGCACCCTCAGCGATCTGCTGTCCCAGGTAGGCCGCGCCTATCGTGCGCCAGAAGTCACCAACACCGACCAGCTCAGCGCCATGATGAGCAGCGTGCAGGCTCTGCTCAGCCGCCACCAACCGCTCATCGTGCTGGACTGCGTACGCCAGCCCGCACCCCTAGCCAACGTCATCACGCCCTTCGCAGAGAAAGTGGCGCGCGGCTTGCCCGTCATGATCCTCAGCGAGACGCCGCTGGAGGGCCTGGGCCAGGCCATCACCCTCGGCCCGCTGGTCGATGTTGACGCGCTGACGCTGCTCCAGCAGAAGGCCGGTATCAGCGACGACAGCCAGGATTTACACCTGTATGGTATCGCCAAGCTAGTGGGCTACACTCCTCTAGGCTTGGTAGTGGCAGCGCGCGGCTTGGTCGCCGCCAAGCTCTCACCCGCCGAATATTACAAAGCCCTGGACACGGTGGCCAAGACGCAGAAGGACGGCTTAGCCGCCGCCATCGCTACCAGCTACCGCGCCCTCAACAATGCTCTGCAAGGGCTGGCTCTGCTGCTCAGCGCCACTCCGCGCGGCGAAGCCGGCGTTGACCTGCTGTCCCACCTCAGCAACGCTCCTGCCGACAACATTGACCAAGCCATGAACCTGCTGGCTCAGCTTTACTTAGTGGAGCGCTTCAGCCGCTACGGACGACCCTACTACCGTATGCACGCCCGCGTGCGCGCCTTCGCCCGTGAGCTGCTGCAAGGCTCGAATCGCCTGGACGGCTTGGTGGAGAAGGTACGCGATGGCCTGCTAGCCTATCTCAAACAGGCCGTCAAAGATCAGGCCTATGCGCGCATCGCCGCTGAGATGGACTCTGTTCTCAGCTTAGCAGAAGACCTGGCCGACCAGGGCGAGCGTGATTGGGCCAATCAGTGCCTACTCGTCCTCACCCAAGCTGACCAGTTCATCCAGCAGGCCGGCTACGTGCAGGAACTCATCCGCTTGCAGCGCGCTTCAGTCAGTTCTTCAGCTGCCTTCCCAGCCTATGGAGCGCTGATCGAAGACGACCATGACGCCTACGATCTGGATGATCTGGACAACTTAGCCGACGAAGAAGAAGCACTCGACGAAGCCGATCAGGCGCTGCTGCGCGATGCGGCGGCGCGCCGTGCGTCCCTCTTGGCTGACGATGAGGACGACGAAGACGAAGCATTCGACGACGAGGAAGTCTCGCCTCCGCCGTCTGCGCCCATCTATCAGCCTGGCCCGCCCCCTGTCGATCTGGCGCGCTCCGAGACGCTGCTCTCAGTAGACGTGGAACAGCTCCGCACCGCCCTGGCCCAGGCCAAGCAGGCTCGCGACGTGCCGCGCCAGCTCCAAATCCTCAAAGCCATTGGCAAGGTACAGATTCGTCAGGGACGCGAAGCAGAAGCCATCCCCACCTACAACGAAGCGCTCAATCTGGCTGAAACTCATAACGACGAAGACGCCGTGCTGGACATCCTAGACATCTTGGCAGCTCTGCTGAGTAAGACGGGCAACGTCCAGGCGGCGATCATGCACGCCACGCGCGGCGCGCAGCTAGCCCAGACGCGTGGCGAGACCAGCACGCTGATGAGCTTGCTGCTCACGCTGGGCGACGCGCGTCAAGAGCTGGGCGAGAGTCAGGCGGCAATTGACGTCTTCGGGCGCGCCGTCACCCTGGCTCGCCAGAGCAACGATCAGCAATATGAGGCTATCGCCCTCTACAAGCTGGGCTACGCCCATCTGGACAACGGCGACGCCGAGACGCCCATCAGCCTGTGGGAGCAAGCCCGCGAGCTGTTCAAACGCCAGGGCAAGCGCGATTATGAAGGCCGCGTGCTGGGCGGCATGGGGGCAGCCTACGCAGAGCAGGGTCATTGGAGCGAAGCCATGCGCTACATTCAATCAGCTCTGTACATCGCCCGCGAAGTAGGCGACCAAGAAGAGGAAATGCTGCAACTGGGCAGCCTAGCTCGCGCCCAAGTGGAACTAAAGCAGCTGCCAGAAGCGCTCATCAGCTACCGTCAAGCCTTGCACCTGGCTTACGAGAGCGGCAACCCCGACAACATCGTGACGGCCATCATCGACCTGGTGCGCCTGATGAGCCAGAGCGCACGCCTGCTGGGGATTTGTAAGCTGCTGCTCCAAGACGCAGAGAACGTCGATCCAACCGACCGTGAGGTTCAGGCCCTCATGGAAGACGTGGAGAAACGTCTGGCAGAAGTTGGCGCGCGTGGCGTCGTACAAGCGCCGATCAAAGGTACAGGACGCGACTACGCTGCCAACGCTTACAGCTTGCTGGAGCGCTGATGAGTCTTCCGCCCAGCCAATTCCAGCGCGCCCTCAGCCTGCTGCGCACCGGCCCGCGCGGCCTATTCTGGCGTCTGGCCGACCAGCTGGTGCGCAAGGCCAGCGGCCGACCACTATGGCGCGTGAGCCAGGTTAGCCCGCTGCTCTATCTGGGCGGACAGCACAGCTCTAGAGGTTGGGCAGCCATGCAGGCGCGCGGCATCCAAGCCATCGTCAACTTGCGCGAAGCACACAAAGACGACGCAGCGCTGGGCATTGCGCCCACCGCCTATCTGCATTTGCCCACTCCAGATAACACCCCGCCTAGCCTGGATGACCTAGCGCGCGGCGCGCGGTTCATCGCTCAGCACATTGAGCGCGGACAGGCTGTCTACGTTCACTGCGGCGTAGGAGTAGGGCGCGCTCCGTCTCAGGTGGCAGCCTACCTCATCAGTACAGGCCTCAGCGCCGATGAAGCCCTAGAGCAGATTCGCCGTGTGCGCCCTTTCATCCACCTCACCCGCGCTCAGCGCCAGCAGCTAGAGCGCTATGCGGAGCGCCAGCATGGCTCAATCCGAAGCTTCTCCGCCTGAGCCAATCAGCTCTGCTCAAGCCCGCACCGCCATCCAAGCTGCCATCTTGGCACGCCTGGGCGAAGGCTGGGACGACGAGCGCAGCGGCTGGTTGGTCGTCTATCGCAGCGACTGGCTGGTGCGCTTGAATCGGGGTTCGATCAACCTAGATTTTCAGTGTGACCTGCTGGGCGAAGTCACTGTGACAGAGCGGCCAGCCAATCCCTTGCAGCTCAGCGGACGATTGGTGGCTTGGATGGTCTTGGGCGCGTCCTTGCTGGTGGCCTTGACAATTGCTTACGTAGTCGGTGCGCTGCGTTAGCCGCTGTAGGCTGAGAAGCCGCGCACTCCGTACTGGTCGATCACCAGAGGTCGCGACTCGTGCAAACCCAGCGCGCCCTGCGTCTGCAAGCGACGAAACAGATCGACGAAGCCATGAGGCTTGACTAGGAAGACATCTGCCCCGCGCGAGAAGGCGCTGGCCATCAGGCTTTGCTCATCGTGCATGGTGGCCACGACCATACAGGCTTCAGGATGGAGCCTGCGCAGTCGTCCTAGCAGCTCCAGGCCACTCATGTCTGGAATCTCAATGTCTACGATGGCTAAGTCGATGAGCTGTTCCTGAGCAACTTTGAGAGCATCCTGACCGCGCGCTGCCCCGATGACTTGAAACGAGGCTTGGGCCAGCAGGCGCTCGAAGAACTGGCGGTTGGCTTCCGTGTCGTCAATCACCAAAGCAGTAGTTGAACTCATGGCAATAAATCCTTTCATCACTATACTGGCGACTATTAAGGAGGTGCTACGTGTCGTTCTCCTCCTGCTGAGTTGGCGTGCTGGCCTCCTCGTTTTCGTCGCGGATACCCAGGCGCTCTTTGACTAATGCCACGACCTCTGAGGTTGATGCATTCTTGGACTTGTCGTAGTGAGCGAACAGCTCCACTAGGCGGGGAATGGGCAAGGGCTTAGGCATGTAGCTGTCGCAACCGGCTTCTAGGCAGCGCTCCTCATCACCTACCATCGCGTAGGCAGTGACGGCGACGATCGGGGTGGTGTGGCCCTGCTGGCGCAGGCGCCGCACGACCTCCAAGCCGTCCAACTCACCCTCGATCTGCACGTCCATCAGCACCAAGTCGGGCTTGAGCTTATCAAACTGCGCCAGCACTTCAGCGCCGTCAGCCAAGGTGATGACTTCATGATTGCCCATACGGGCCACGCGCTTCACCAGGAAGACGTTAGCTTGGTTGTCTTCGACGTAGAGGATGCGGATCATGGGCTTAGCGTCCTTCTGCGACTAGAGGGCTAGGCGTAGGGCTGGCGGGCAAATCCTGGGGTGGTTTGTCGAGCGTCTTAGACGAGTTGTCCTGGCCCTTGAAGAGCGGCACAGAGAACGAGAAGGTACTGCCTCTGCCGACTTCGCTCTCCATCCAAATGCGTCCGCCCATCAATTCAACGAGCTGCTTGGAGATGGCCAGTCCCAAGCCGCTGCCAGAACGCGGATCGCGCCCGCCCGTCTTTGCCTGCTGGAACTCGCGGAATAATTTGTCATGGAATTCAGGATCAATGCCCAGGCCCGTGTCTTGCACATGGACGATCAGCTCATCGCCCTGGACTTCGGCGCGCAGCTTGATGAAGCCTTCGTCAGTGTACTTGACTGCGTTGCTGTACAAGTTGAGCAAAATCTGACGGAAGCGCGTCTCATCAACGTAGACAGTGGGTATCGGCTCTGGAATCTCGGCTTCTAGGCGCACAGGCTTCTTGCCCAGCAGGCCTTTCGCTGTAGACATGACGGCCTTCATGACCGAACTCACGTCCGTCTCCGTCAGGTGAATTTCCAGCTTGCCGGCGTCTACTTTAGCCAGATCAAGGATGTCGTTGATGACGTGCAGGAGCTGGCGACCGCTGCTGTAAATTTGGCGCAGGTCGCGAGCATAGGCTTCTGGCAGCGGCACGTCGTCGTACATGATAGGAAATTCCAGCATGGTCTCGCTGAAACCGATGATGGCGTTGAGCGGGGTGCGCAGCTCATGACTCATGTTGGCCAAGAACTTGCCGCGAAATTCTTTAGCTTCTTCAGCGCTGCGCCGCGCCTTCTCCAACTCTACGTTGGCGGCTTGCAGGCTGTCAGATAAGGCCTCGCTGCGCTTGAGAGCTTTTTGCAGGGCAGCGCGCTTCTCAAACAGCTCATCGTTGGTCTGGCGTTCCTTGTTATAGTTCTGCAAAGCCCAATCAGCGATCTGGTACAGCTCGCCCGTCACCTGTACGGCAAACAACATGCTGAGGAAGCTCAGCAAGATAGCCACCAAGCTGTGAGTTGTCCACAAAATCGCGCCACTAAAAGGCCAGGGAGCGAACAGGATCGTCAAGCTAGCGATGAACGCTACCATCGCCGTGTGTCCGCTAGGCAGCATAAGGCCGGCCACAAAGACGATCACAGGCATAACGAAGGGCGCGATCTCGCGCAAGGTCGCGTCGCCCTGGACAATTAAGATGCCCACGCTGGCCATGCCACCCAGAGTATAACCCCAGGCCGCCGCCAGGAAGCTACGTCCAATCAGCAGATGGGCCACGAGACAGCCTAGAATCAACGCTATGCAGGCTAGCAGCAGCGTCAGAGCTGCGGAGCTGGCGCCAGCAGGCATGGTAGCGTTGACGCCAAAGGTGAGGCCCACCACCAGCACGATCAGGCTGATGACCGCCGTCGTCTTGTAGAGGATGGCCAGACGGTCTGTCTTGACTTCTGTGGCAAAGTTGGTGTTGGTCGGAACAGCAGTAGTCATATGAAACCTGCCCAAAGGTGACGCCTAGCTTACCTCAATCATTCGCTAATAAAATGAGTATGTCTTTAATTTTAACATCAAGACCTGCCGTTGCGCAACGGCAGGTGCTTCAGATTGTGTTGTCCCTCGATTGAAAGATGGTTGAAGACAGGGGTATTATGCGCCGCAGCGCACGCGCACCGTCACAGTGTTGCCCGCCGCGGCGCTGATGAGCAGCGAGAAGGTGGAGTCAGCGCTGAAGGTATGGGTGAGAGTCTGCTCTTGGCCGCTGCGCGCCAGGATACCCAGCGTACTGTTCATGCGCACATAATCGCCAAACAGAGGCTGAAATGTGCCACCGCTAGCGCTGATGCTGATGGTCGTGCCAGCGGTAGCACGCCATAGACCACCGATCTCCACTGCTGGCCCCAGGCCGCTGGATACGCCACTGAGCGTAGCTTCTGGCGCGCCGCACAGCTCGCCCGTCTCTGGCGAAACCAGGCTGCCGACGGCAGGCGCAAGTGTCGGCAACGGGTTAGTAGCGGGCAGAGCATTGACGGGCGGGGCGCTGAAGCCGCCCGAAGCGGCAGGCGCAGACTGGGCCATCTCTTGCTGCAAGAGAGCCAATTCAATCATGCGCGGCAGTTGGCTCACGGGCAAGCCGATCAACTCACGCTGGTCGAAGCTATCGGGCAAGGGCGCGCCCTGCGGCTCTAGGTTGCCGCCCAGGGCCACGCTGGCGCGGAAGCCTTTGGGCGTGGAAGACATTGCGCCCTGAGCAGTGATGTTGGCGTCGCCCTCCAGCACGCTGATGAGCAGATTGTCGTTGGCCTGGGCTTGCAGGAACATCGTGCCGTTCAGCTCAATCAGCACATCGTTCACGCGCAGGCGCATGCGATCAAACATCCCGTTGGGCGTCTGGATGAGTGCGCCGCTCGGAGGCGCGCCGACGCATTCGGCGTTCACGCTGCCACTGAGCAGGTTGAAGGCCTGCATAGCCTGGAACAGCGTAGTAGCCCCGGCCTGAGGAGCAGTGCGCGTCGGGACGATGCTAGGATCAACGATGGGGATGTTGCCGCTCACTTGGATATATGGCGCGTAGACCCAAGCTGGCGCGCGGAACTGGTTGGGAATCTCCATGCGATACCAGGTTTTGTCCGCCGTTTGGCCCGTGATGTTAATCAGGTCACCACGCCGTAACTGCCAGACGACTTCAGAAGCAGGATCGGGACGGCGGCGCACGTTCAGGCCAAAATCAGCGATGACTGTGCCAATCACACCGCCTGCGCTGGCACTGGGGCGCTGATCGCCATCATCGACCAAAGTAACGTCGCCGATGACGATCATCGTCGCTTCGGCAGTGCTGCCGCTAGTGGTGGGGAAAATGGGCCTACCGACGACTAGGGCTAGCGTCTTCTCGCTGGTGTCTAGGGTGCGCAGGCGCAGCTCGGTGAGGTTGCTGAAGCTTGCGCGGTCACCGGGTTGGGTGAAGCGAATCTGCGCGCCTTCCTGCGGGCTGGCTTCGACGACGCCGCTGCCCAGGCAGGCTTCTCCGCCGCCCACTTGGCCGCAAGTGATCTGTGCGGCAGATAGCGCCGCCTGTACTTGAGCAGGGCAGCCAGAGGCCACCACCAGTGGCACGCGGGGTGGAGCAGGAGTATCTGCGTTGGCAGGCATGGCAGGAGCGGCTGGCGGTTGGCTCTCTTCTGTGCTGGCTGGCGCGGGCGCAACTGAAGTGACGATAGGCAGCGAAGGCAAGCCGCCCGGCACGGTCGGTACAGATGGCACGCCACCACTCGGCGAGGTGATGACGGGAATTGGCGTGGGGGTTTGCGCTAGGACAGCGCCGCTCAGCAGCAGGCCGAAAGCCAACAACAGGGTGAGCATAGTGGTGTGGCGTGGGCCGGGCATACGGCTCATCGCGTTCTCCTTGGGCATGATGGCTTAAGCATGGTCGTATTATAGTCTGCCCTGAGCCAAGCGAAAATACGCGGAGTGCAATCGCGCTCCGTAGGCCATCGCGCTATAATTGGCCCTTGCGAACATTGAGCGCGGGTCTCATCTTTCAGAACGACTAGGCTTCCAGCCCAGCGGAGGAACTACGACAGCTCAGCCAACGCACACAATCAAGTCAAACCAACTTTAACTCCATGCACGATCTGGAGATATACCATGCCTAAAATCAAGGTAAACGGAGTTGAACTTTATTACGAAGAACACGGCAGTGGCGAAGAGACGGTGGTCTTATCGCACGGCTTGTTGTGGTCATGCCGCATGTTCGATAAACAAATTGAAGCCCTCAAGGATACCTACCGCGTGATTGCCTACGATCATCGCGGGCAAGGCCAGTCGCAAATCACCGCCGCTGGCTACGACATGGACACGCTCACAGAAGATGCAGCCGCCCTGCTGCTCGCGCTCAAGGCCGCGCCTTGCCACTTCGTCGGCCTGAGTATGGGCGGTTTCGTCGGTATGCGCCTGGCTGTGCGCTATCCTGAGCTACTGCGCTCGTTGGTGCTGATTGAGACCACTGCCGATGAAGAGCCACGCGAGAATGTGCCGAAGTACAAGTTGCTCAACTTCCTCGGTCGCTGGCTAGGCTTCGGCGTAGTGGCGGATCGCGTCATGCCGATCATGTTTGGCAAGACCTTCCTGAGCGACCCAGCGCGCGCCGAAGAACGCGCCTACTGGCGTAGTCGCCTCATCCAGAATGATCGGATTGGCACGACGCGCGCCGTGCTGGGCGTGGTCAATCGCCCCAGTTTTTACCACGAGCTGGACAAGATTAAGACGCGCACGCTCATCCTAGTCGGCGATGAAGACGTGGCCACCGTCCCAGCCAAGTCAGAGCGTATGCGCGCTAAGCTGCCCAACGCACAGCTGCACATCATCCCCCAGGCGGGACATTCATCCAGCGTAGAGCAACCTGAAGCTGTTAACGCGGCTTTGCGCGCTTTCTTGGAGAGCAAAGCACCAGATTAGACCTGTTCCGCGTTTGCCAGCGTCTTGGCACCTGTCATCAAGGCCACTGCGTCTGACATGCTGTACTGCTTAGGATCGATGATCGCTAGGCGTCGTCCCAGTCGTTGAATGTGAACACGATCTGCCAGCTCAAAGACGTGCGGCATGTTATGGCTGATGAGGATGACGGGCAGACCGCGATCGCGAATTTCGCGGATCAAATCCAGCACCATGCGGCTCTCTTTGACGCCAAGAGCCGCCGTTGGTTCATCCATGATGATGACTTTGCGCGCGAAGGCTGCACTGCGCGCTACAGCTACGCCCTGGCGCTGGCCGCCGCTCAAGCTCTCAACTGAGACGTTCATGTCTTGAATGCGGAACTTGAGCGACTTCATGAACTCTTCGCTTTGTGTCCGCATGGTCTTACGGTCGATCATGCGCAGCACGCGACCTAGAAAACCAGGCCGCAGCACCTCGCGCCCCAAGAACAGATTCTCGGTGATGTTGAGAGCCGGTGAGACGGCCAAATTCTGGTAAACCGTTTCAATGCCAGCATTGCGAGCATCCATTGGACTACGGAAATGAACAGGCTTGCCCTCTAGAAAAATTTGCCCACTGTCGGGCTGTAGTGCGCCGCACAGAGCTTTAATCAGGGTGGACTTGCCAGCGCCGTTATCGCCGATAATGGCCAAAATTTCGCCAGCATAGACTTCAAAATCACAGCGATCTAGCGCGACGACGTGACCAAAATATTTAGTCAGGCTGCGCGCTTCTATGACAGGGGTGGTTGTGTAGTCAGCGGGCATGGCTTCTCTCTACCTGCAACTCAGCGACTACGCTGGGAGAGTTGGTCAACAGCGACAGCAGCGATCACCAGAATGCCGGTGATGAAAGTTTGGATGATGGGATTAGCGCCTTGCTGAGTTAAACCGTTGCGGATGACGCTCACCACTAGCGCACCGATGAGCGTCCCCATAACGTGGCCGCGCCCCCCAAACAGGCTCGTCCCACCCAGCACGACAGCTGTGATGCTCTCCAGGTTGCTGGTCTGGCCAGCTTGTGGATCGCCATTCTCTTGGCGAGCCAGCAGCAGCAAAGCTGCAATCCCGTACAAGAAACCTGCCGATGTGTAGACGAGTAGCAGCACACGATTGACAGGGATACCAACCAACGCCGCAGCTTCGCGATTGTCACCGACAGCGTAGATATGTCGCCCAATGCGCGTCTCGCGCAAGATGAACCACACGACGAAGAACAGCACCAGCATGACGAGCGCATAGAGCGGCACGCGCGCCCCGAAGACTGTGATCGCGCTGCCCAACGCCAGCAACGGCTGAGGCAGACCGTTGATGGTAGTTGTCGTGTACATGCGCGTTAAAGCAAAGGCGATGTTTAACGTGCCTAGTGTGACGATGAAAGGTGGTAGCTTGAGACGCGTCACCAACAAGCCGTTGATGAAACCTGCCAGCGAAGCAACTCCCAGTCCGATCAACATAGCCACGATTGGATCGACGTAGAGCGCTTCGCCTCTGGGGCCAAAGCCATGAACCGCTAAGCCAGCTGTGATGACCGACGTGAGCGCCATGACGAGGCCGTTTGATAGGTCAATGCCGGCAGTGAGGATGATGAGAGTTTGGCCGATAGCCAGCACACCAACGACAGCTGTCTGCTGGAAGATGAGGGCGAAATTTTGCACTGTCAAGAAGCGCTGCTCTTGACCACGTAACAATGGCAGCACCGTGAAGATGACGCAAATGATAAACAAGAAGAGCAGTGGGCCAAATGGTGGCGTGAGCAAAAGGCTGAGACGCGAGCTACGCGTAGGGATGGCTTCCGAACTTTCGGATTTTTCCAACGTGTGGGTAGTCATGAAGAGTCCTCAAAAAAGAAAACTGCTTTATGTTGGACGATGAGGGCCCAATAGGCCCTCATCGATTGTTACTCAAGGACAGTCCTGCCTCAGTCTCCTTCGACAGGCTGTGTGTGCCGAGGTGTCATTCACCCCAACACAGCTCCAGACCAGCCGCGCTGTCGATGCTCTCAATGCCGGGTTGTGGTTGGTCAGTGATGAGAGTGACGCCTGTGTCGGTGTAGCCGCGGGCGAATGATGCGCCAGCGACGGCGCGAGCGATGTTCTCCACGCCCAAAGAGGCCATCAGCAGCGGATACTGCTGGCTAGTAGCGTCGATTTGACCGCTAGCGACGCCGCGCACGCCGGCGCAACCACCGTCGACCGAGACGATGACCACCTCATCTTCACGTCCAGCATCCTCAATCGCACGGTAGGCCCCAAAGGCCGCCGGCTCGTTGATGGTGTAGACCAGGTTGATGTCCGGATGAGCAGCCAAGCAGTTCTCCATCGCCGCCTGACCTTTGGCCTGGTCACCCTGCGTGTCTTGCTGACACACAACCTGCGGATCGTCAATC
>JANWYT010000027.1 GCA_025055175.1 Anaerolineae bacterium
CCCTAAAGCCTGCTCAGCAGCGCCTGAGCGCGGTTGACATACGAGAAGGACTCGGCTTTGGCCAGAGCTTTGGCGGGGTCGGGCGGGTGAGCCAACGCGGCACGCACAGCTTGGGCCAGCGCCGCGCCGTCATCGGGCGAGCAGAAGCGCACCTCGTCCTCGCTCAGCCAGTGGCGCAGGGCGGCGATGTCAGTGGCGACGATGGGCCTGCCACTGGCCAGGTATTCGCCCAACTTGACCGGACTCGTCCAGCGGGCGCTGGGGTGCTGAGCTGAGGGCGGCAGCAGCAAAACGTCGGCGTGCCACAGATAGGGCGGCAGCTCCGACTGCGACTTGAGACCGTGCAGCACGAGATTGCTCAGGCCGAGTTCGACGGCCCGCTGGCGCTGGCGGGCGACGTCTCTGTCTGTGCCGCCCACCAGGTGGAACTGACATTCGGGCAACAGACGAGCAGCTTCTAGCATGGCGGGAATGCCCTTGTAATCGTAGAGATGGCCGCTGTAGACGATGTGCGGGCCTGGGCCGTCGTAAGGCGAAGGGGGCAATTGAGTCGGAGGACGCCAGCGGCTCACGTCAACGCCAGTGGGCAAGATGACGATTTTCTCGCGCGGGACGCCGCGTGCAACGTAGTAGTCAGCCAGATCGGGGGCAATCGTCACCAGGGCGCGGAAAGCAGGCAGGCGCGTCGCGCGCAAAAACGCAGAGAAGGCGGGCGACTCGTAGCCGACGGCGGCGTGGGTTTCGGCGATGGTGGGATAGCCCAATCGGGCTGTCCACAAGGGCGCGAGATAAGCGCGGGTGAAGACGACTTGTGGACGGATGAGGGGCAGCCGAGCCAGCACTTGAGCGGTGTAGCGCCACGATTCGGGCAAGAAAGGCGCGACACGGGCTAAGCCGCGCACCTGCCACCAGCGAAACGACTGGCTCAGGCCGTAGCGCGCGCGCAGATCGTCCAGGCGAGGCAGGCCGCGCTGGGTGATGAAGGTCACGTCGTGGCCCGCCTGAGCGAAGCCTTGCGCCATGTTGACGGTGTTCACCGCGTGAGCGAACATCGACCCGGCGACGATCTCCGAGAGGACGACAACGCGCATGAGGCGGCTCAAGCTAGGTGGGCGTCGGCCCAGCGCGAGACCATCCACAAGGTGAAAATGCGCCCCTGACGGTTAGGCACATCGGGGGCGAGGGTGGCGCGCCACCCTTTGGGCAAGGACTTGATCCAGGGCGAGTCGCTCAGGCGCTCCAGCTGCGCGTCCCAATCGTAATTAGGGGCGAAGAGGCGCAGGCTGAAGCCTTGCTTGGGATGATCCAGCACGCTGGGCGGCACATGGCCGCGCAGGTAGTCGCGCAGCAGCGGCTTGCTGGCGGCGTCTTCGCGCGGATCAATCGGGCGCGTGAGGCCATATTCGACGACGCGATGATCCAAGAACGGCACGCGCACTTCTAGGGCATGAGCCATGCTGGCCCGATCCACTTTGGCCAGGATCGAATCGGCGCAGAAGGTGAGCAAATCCACGCGCTGCTGGGCGCGGCGCTGAGGCAGAGCGCGGGCATGGTGTTGGCGGAAAGGCGCTAGCATGTCATCGTCGGTGAAGTCACGAGGGGACATGCCCAGCAAGGCGGGCAAATCCGCAGGGAAGAAGCGCCAATGCACGCGGTAGGCGTGGGCATGCCACAACGAACGCTCCTGCCAGGGGGGACGTCGCCAGGGGCGACGGCGCAGCACCAGGTCGTGGTGCCAGGTATAGCCGCCGAAGACTTCGTCGCCACCGTCGCCAGCCAGGATGACCTTGTGGCCCTGAGCCGCCAGCGCTGAGACGCGATAAGCCGTCAGCAGCGCGCCGTAGCCCTGCGGCTCGTCGTAGGCGCAGGCCACGCGATTCACCAGCTCGTCCACGTCGCTCATGGCCAGCGAGCTGATGGTATGGGGCAGACCCAAGTGACGGGCCAGTTCGGCAGCGATGGGCGATTCGTCCTGGGCGCTGTCTAGGGCGATGGTGATGGCCTGAGCCGAGTAGCCGACGCGGGCTAGAGCTAGGGCCACCGCCGAAGAATCTAGGCCGCCAGAGAGGAAGAGGCCGATCGGCACGTCGGCCAGCAGATGGTCGTGGACGACGCCTTCCCATAGAGCGCGCCATTCGTCTAATTCGAAGCGAGCAGCAGGATCGACGCGGCGCGGCAAGTCGTAGTAAGGACGCACCTGGTAGCCCGCGCCTGCCTGCCAGACGAGTAGATGGCCAGGCGGCAACTTGTGGACGCCCCGCCATATAGCCAGCGGGGCAGGGACGTAGCCCAGGGTGAGGACGTAAGCCAGGGCGCGCAAGTCTAGGGCAGGCGGCTGGAGGCGCAGGGCGTTCACGGCCTGGGCCTCGCTGGCGAAGCTGAAGCGCGCGCCATCGGCGGCGTAGTACAGCGGCTTAATGCCCAGGCGGTCGCGGGCCAGCAGCAAGCGCTGGCGGCGCTGATCCCACAGGGCGAAGGCATACATGCCCACCAGATGATCGACCAGCGAGTCGCCCCAAGCTTCATAGGCGTGCAGCAGCACTTCGCTGTCGCTATCGCTGGCGAAGACGTGGCCGTGTGCTTCTAGCTGACGGCGCAGGGCGGGGTAGTTGTAAATCTCGCCGTTGCAGATGGCCCAGAGCTGACCGTCCTCGCTGGTCATCGGCTGCAAGCCGCGCTCGCTGAGGTCGACGATGGCCAAGCGGCGCTGGCCCAGCCAGGCGCGCCGCTCATCTGTCCACTGGCCCTGGCCGTCCGGCCCGCGATGAGCAATGCTGGCTAGGGCCGCCGCGAAGCGTTCGGGTAAAAGGTGGCCGACTTGGCCGATGATCCCGCACATGGACTAGGCTTCCTGCGGCTGGGGCTGAGCTTGCACGTCCCATTGGGCGCGGGCATAGGCGATGCCGATGTTGACGGTCGACAGCACGACCTCCAAGTCGGCTGTGACGAGCATTTTGTGGAACAGCTGAGCATGATCGATCAAGATGCCCGTGCCTTCTTTGCAGATGAAGTTGATCCAATAAGGGCCAGGCAGTAGGGGCAGGCGCTCCACGTCGCAGACTAGGGTGCAGTCCTCAGTGAGGTCGATGGGGCGGTGAATCGCTGGGCTGTGGCGCAGGTGCAGCACCACTGTGCCAGCGCTGTCCTGAATGCGCAAGCCGATGGCGGGCTGGACGACGGGGCGTTTCACCTGGACATCCATCTCGATACGGAAGCTCTGGCCGGTCTGGACTTCATCCAGCGGGGCGCCGCTGTGCAGGTCGACCAGGCGCAAGGCACGCAGGCGAACGTCGCCGTTGCCGTGCCGCTCTGGCACAGCCACAGAAGCCGCGTCGTCTTCGCTCTGATTGATCCCACGCAGGTACTGGCCCATAATGACGCCGGGCGAATCTTCGGCGATGATCTGGCCCTGATCCAGGAGGATGGCGCGATCACAGACGCGCTCAACGGCGTATGGGCTGTGCGAGATGAAGACGAAAGTACAACCACCACTGGCCAGCTCATCTATGCGCGTCAAGCATTTCTTCTGGAAGCGCAAATCGCCCACCGACAAAACTTCATCAATCAGCAGAATTTCGGCGTCTACATTGATAGCCACGCTGAAGCCCAAACGGGCCAACATGCCGCTGGAATAGGTGCGGATGGGACGCTTGAGCCAGTCGCCAAGTTCGCTGAAGGCTTCAATGGCGGGCAGCTTAGCGCGAATAGCGCGACGGCTCAAGCCCATGACTGCGCCCAAGAGGTCGATGTTCTCGTAGCCGCTCAGGTCAGGTTGTAGGCCAGCGTTCAGCTCAATCATCGGGAAGAGTGAGCCGTGTACGGCGTAGCTGCCGCGCGTAGGCGGGGTGACGCCAGCCAGGACTTTGAGCAGGGTGCTTTTGCCCGCGCCGTTGCGCCCGATGATACCCAAAGACTCGCCGCGCTGCACGCGCAGGTGGACGTCGCGCAAGGCCCAGGGGCCGTAAGCTTGCGAGCGCGCGTCGTAGCGGCCCAGCAGGCGGTCGCGGGCCTGGCGCAGGGCGGGCCTGAGCGGAAAGCCATAGCGCTTCCACAAGCCTGTGACTTCTATCAGCGTATCGCTCATGGTTGAAAAGACTCCGTGCGCCGATTGTAAAGCACAAGGCGCGATCTGAGCCATACCTGGTTAAGTGGCCCAAGACAAGCTCAGCTGAGCAAGTTGAAAAAGTAAGACACATGCGTTAAAGTATTTAGCGCAATTCTTTAGCAACTCTCGGCCACTAGCCCCAAGCGAGGATCGACCATGAAGAAAGTTTTGATGGGCCTCTCAGTCGCCGCTCTAGTACTCGGCGCGTTCGGCGTCAGCCTGGCGCAAGAGATCGACAGCGTCTGCCTGGTGACGGACAAAGGCAAGGTCAACGACGGCACGTTCAACCAGTACGCTTACGAAGGCATGATGCGCGCCGTCGAAGACTTCGACATTGACAGCACCTTCATTGAAACACAGTCGGAAGCGGACTACGACGCCAACATCAACACCTGCATTGAACAGGGTTACGACATCGTGGTGACGGTGGGCTTCTTGATCGCCGACGCCACGCGCGCGGCCGCCGAAGCTAATCCGAACGTGTTCTTCATCGGCGTCGATCAATTCGTGGTAGATGGCCCGACCAACTACGTCGGCATTCAGTTCCGCGAGGATCAGGCTGGCTTCTTGGTGGGCGCGCTGGCGGCCCTGGCGGCGGCAGAAGTGGGCGGCAACACGATTGCCGGCGTCTACGGCATCGATATCCCGCCAGTAGTCAAGTTCCGCAACGGCTACGAACAAGGTGCGCGTTACGTGAATCCTGACATTGTGGTGTTGGGCAAGTATGAAGACAGCTTCACCGCACCAGACAAGGGCGCTTCGACAGCCCGCACCTTCATCGAAGAAGGCGCTGTCGTCATCTTCGGCGCAGGCGGCCCCACCGGCAGCGGCGCCATCGCCGAAGCCGCCAAACAGGGTGTGTTCGTCATCGGCGTTGACCAGGACGAATACTTCACCACCTTCGGCAGTGGCGAGACCGAAGGCGCGGAGTTCCTCATCTCTAGCGCTCAGAAAGCCGTCGACGTCGGCGTCTACGACATGATCGCGGCCCTGGTCGAGGGCGACATGGACGCCTTCCCTGGCGGCAGCGTCTACATCCTAGACGTGGTCAACGGTGGCATCACCTTCGCGCCTAAGCATGACGCCGATCTGCCCGACGAACTGTATGAACGAGTGGCAGAGATCAAGCAAATGCTCATCGATGGCGAGCTGGATACAGGGGTTGATCCCAACACGGGCGAACTGATCGCTCCTGAAGCGACGCCTACGCCGTAGTCGCTCGACTTCATTTGAAGCTTACACAACGGGGAGCGCAGCGCTCCCCGTTTGGGTTCTCAGGCTTGGGGCAACAGGGCCAAGCGGAAGCCGATGGTGGGGTGGGTGAAGCTGCGCTCCATGCTGTGGTGGTAGGTAATCATCAGCTTGGTGTACTGGCTGTTCCAAGAGCCGCCGATGATGTAACGCCGCCCAGAAGCCGCCAGCATCTGGGCTTGCGTCCCCTGGGCATGATCGCCATCCAGCATCATCTCCCAGACGTTACCCACCATGTCGAAGACGCCAAAGGGGCTGACGCCGTTGGGATAGCGGTCTACTGGCGTCGTGCGATTGAGCTTGCTCTCGCGCGAATTGCAGAAAGCGGCGTTGAACTCGTTGCCCCAGGGGTAGAGCCGATGGTCGCCGTCTTGGGCGGCGCGCCGCCACTGGCCCAGGGTGGGCAGGGTGACCGTATCGCCGATGAAATGGCTGAGCCACAAGGTATAGGCGACGGCGTCATACCAAGAGACGTTCTCGCGCGGCAGATTGTCTGCCGTGAAATGGGAGTTCATCGGCTCAGGGTGGGCGCTGCGCCAGGCGCGCGCATCGGCAGAGTAGTCCCACCAGCGCGTCTGGCAGTAGCCTTTGGGGTGGCGCAGGAAGGCGTTGTACTGCCCATTGGTCACGGGGTAGCGCGAGAGGTAGAAGGGCGGGATGAGGACATCGCCGCGTATGGGCTTCCAGTCTAACATCGGGGCGATCTTCTGCGACTGGATTTGGATGGATTTGCGCGGCGGCATGGTCGAAGTGGCCACAGGCACTGGCGGGGGCGGCGGAGCAGCTTCTAGCCCGGCCACCACCTGCGCAGGAGCGGGGGTGTAGGACGGCATAGGCAGAGGCACAGCAGGCGCGGGCATATCGACTGCAGCGAGCGCTTCGCCGCAGATGCGAGCCAAGCCTTGCGGATCGTAGGTGGGGTAATCTTGGCGGAAGAGTTGGAAGGATTGGCAGCCGATAGGGCGAGTGAGCGGGTATTTGATGAGTTCTGCAATGGCGCGATAATCGGCTTCGCGCTGGCTGTGGCGTTCTTGTTCTTGCAGAGCCTGCTCAGCCTGCACGCGCAGGGCGTCCAGGTTGATGTATTGGCTGACGTTGGCTTCGGCGGCGCGGTTAATCATGAACAAAGCCCGATCCCAATCGCCGTTTTGCATGGCTTCTGCGATGTCGCCGAAAGAGAAGTTGAGGCTCTGCGGATCGGTCGGGGGCGTAGAGCGGGGCTTAGGAGCGGGGCGTGAGCCGTAGGTCGCGCGTTCGCGCCATTGCAGATGATAGTTATGCACCGTGTCTAGGATTTGCTTCACCACGTCGGCGGTGAAACCATCGGTGCAGTCGATGTAGTGCAGGCTTTGCAGGTCGGGGGGCAGCACCAGGTCGCGCTCCAACAACAAGGGCAAGATGATCTTGTTGGAGCTGACGGCGATCCGATATTCGCGCTTGCAATATTCCGAGGCCAGGCTTTGTGACGTGAGCAGGTAGACGAACAGGTCACACCAAGCTAACCGTTGCAGGATACGCTCCCACCAGTTCTCGCCGGCGTACATGCGCCCATCGTACCACAGCTCGTACTGATTAAGGATTTGGGCCACCAGCGCGCAGTAGGCTTTGTTGATGCGGGCATAGCTCAAGAAGATTTTCATGGCAGCTCAGCCCCTGTGCCTTCAAGTGACCGCTGTCCGCTGGAGGCGCTCCAAGACTAGCTGGGCAGCGATGGCGCGCTCGTCGTCTGAGGGCAAGGCTAGGTAAGGCTCAAGGTGGGGGATGGCGCGCACGTCACCCAGCTCCCCCAACGCCTGAATGAGCGTCCATTGGAGGACATGATCGCCATCCTCGTATTCTGCCTTGAGCAAAGCAATGAGAGGCTCTAGAGCATCTGCGTGTTTGAGGCGGCCCAAGACCTCGATGCAGGCTTCGCGCACCAGAGTATGCCGATCCTGCTGCAGGACAGCGAGCAAGCTGGAGACGGCGCGACTATCCCCCAGTTCGCCCAGAGCGTGGATGACGACCACGCGCACCGTCCAAGCGGGATCAGCCAAGGCATTGAGCAGATGAGGCAGAGAGCGCGGATCGCGCAGCCAAGCGAGAGCTTCCACGATGGCCCAGCGGCTGAAAGGGTCGCCGTGAGCGAGCGCGTTCAGCAACACGTCAAGGTCATTCCCTATGCGCCCCTGGCGGGCTTTGGCGTAGAGCGTCAAGTCTTGGGCAGCTTGCTGGCGCTGATGGCTGTCGCCCTGGCTCAGGCGAGCCAGCAGTCCTGCCAGGCCCTCATCTCGCTGAGGATCATCGACGCCAGGTGGAATGGGACGATAGCTGACTTGGGGCAGCTCGTTGGTGGCGGGCAAAGTTTCGTCCAAGTCAACATCCAAGTTTGGCAACTTCTGCCCTGTGATTCCTTTCAGACGAGCCAGGGCGTCCTGTGAAGACGATGACTTGGGGCGTCGTTCCAACCAGCGTTTGATGAAACTCATAGCCTCCTCCGAAGGGATCTTTTCCAGGGCGCGTAGAGCGATCTCGCCCACGCTGTGCGGCGTCCAAGCAGGTTGGGCATCGTCGTCGAGCAGCCGCCCCAAGTAACGCACAGACCAGGGGTGACCAATGCGGCCCAGAGCAGCGGCACACATGGCGCGTACATCCGCAGACGGATCGCGCAGGCCTACCACCAAGTCGAAGAGAGCGCTCTTGTCGGCCATGTAGGCTAGGATGCCGGCTGCAATGCGGCGCAGCACCGACGAGGGATCGCGCAGCTTGAGCAACAAGAAGGGCAGGGCCGACGGGCCAATGGCAGCTAGCGCCAGGGCCACGCGGCGGCGTTCGGCCAAATCCGTCGTCTGCTGGAGATATTCGAACAGCAACGGGACAGCTGTCACGGCGCGCAACAGTCCCAGGGCGTCGATGATCGCTGCGCGCAGCTCAGGCGCTGCTGTGGGCCAAGCTTTCAGCAGAGCAGGGATGGCGGCTTGGTCGCCCAAATGGGCCAAGAGCTGGACGGCCTGGATGGCCTGATCGGTCTCTAGCATGGCCAGCAACGGCGGCAGCCAAGAGTCGTGACGAGCTTGCGTCAGGGCTAGGTCGTCGTGATTGCTGAGAGCAGCTTGAAGCTCAGCGGGGATGGGCCAGGTAGCCCACCGAGCGCAGGCCCGAATCACATCCAGGGCGATGAAGCCCATCCTCTGAGGGTCGTCGCGCATGAGCTGGACGAGTAGGGGCAGAGCATCTCCGTTGGACACAACTCGCAGGCCGTCGTACAAAGCAGGCCAACAGGCCAAAGGATACTCTGCGAAGGCAGCCACCATCTGGCGAGCGAGGGCGCGGCGGGCGTCGTCGCTGCAAGGCGCGCCTTCTTCTAAGCACAGGGCCACCAACAATGGGTCAGCCTGAGCCAAGTCATTGAGGAGGACGCTGGCGTCGTCTAGGAGAGAAGCCAACATGGCGAGGGGACGATCCCAGGGAGAGGGCAGGCGACGGCCAGCCTGATCGAAGGCTAGGTGGCTGACGTAAGCATGAGGGGTGTCGTGGTGGAGGATGTGCCAAGCAGCTAACAGGGCTAACCACGTGGGATGAGCGAAGGCGACTTGTTCTGGCAGCGCGTCATCTAAGATTTGCGCGCTGCACGCCACGGCGTAGCCTTCTGGCGTGTGGAAGATACTGCGGGCGTAGCTCTCGTCGACGTGACTAGAGCGCCCTTCGGCCAGCATAGTAAAGGCCAGCAAGGCCAGCTGCGGCAGAACATCTTCCAGAGGCGTCCATTGAGGATGACGAGTAAGCTGCTCGCGCTCCCAGCGCAACTCTAGGGCGCGCAGCAGCAGCCAACCACGCTGAGGCAACAAGGGCGCTTGCGGCGAGTGACGATGGACGAAGGTCGCCAAACGGTTGTTGAGTGGACGGCGCAGAAAATCTTGCCAGGCTGGGCGCGGCTGGGCGACCTGCCAGAAAGTAGCGTCTTCAGCGCTGCCCAGCCCTATGCTCAGCATACGATCGCTTTGGGTCTGCGGCGGCACTTCTAGGCTGATGAGGCGCAAGCCCAGACCGTCAGCCAAGCTCGCCTGCGCTGCATCACAAGTTATGACCACTGTACAAGGCAGATCAGCTAGCCATTCGGCCAAAGCCAGACGGCGACGCAGAGAGTCGCGACCCATCTCATCCAAGCCATCGAAGAAGAAGGCGACGCGGCCCTGGAGCGCTTCTTGACGGATGGGCAGGCGGAAGGGCCAGGCCAGCGCCAGGAAGTCTTCCACGCTCTGATCCGACTGCCACAAGCCCAAAGGCAGAAAGCAAGGCCAGGGGTGGGCGCGACTATCTTGGCGATAGCGGGCTATGCCATACTGGAGGAGGCTGTGCAAGGTTGCGGTCTTGCCGCTGCCTAGTGGGCCAATCAGCAAGCAGCGGCGGTGCTGCTGGATGAAAGCCAACAGATCGCTGACAGGTTGAGGTTGTAGCCCCGCAGGGCCGTGATCCACGTAGGTCGCTTGGCTCAGCCAATCATAAACCAGCACGCGCGGCGTGACCAATGGCTCGGTATGAGCCTTCTGGCTCTGCCCTCGGTGAGACAGACGAACGTAGTCCCACAGGCTGCGAGCTTGTTCTATCGCTGCGCTGTAGATGTTCAGCAAGCGGAACTCCGGACGCTGGGGGATGATGGCGAGTCCAGCAGCTGCCAGGCGTCGGCTCAAGCGCTCCAACAGGTCGGCGTAGCTTTGCTGCGGATCGGTCATATCCAGGCAATCCTGAGCGCTCAGGACGGATGGCCAATCCAACGGATCGACAGAACGCAGCAGCACAGGTAGCAGCACGGCCTGGCGATGGTAGACCGTCTGTAAGACGCGCACTGCGTTGGTCGAAGCAGCATAATCCGCCGACAAAAGCACAATCAACGCCGTACATTCGTTGACGTGCTTCTCGTGTAGGTCGATCCAGTTCTCCTCTGAAAGCGAGGCGTCGAGGCGATCCAGCCAGACAGGCCAGCCCATGTTGCGCAGGTCGACCGCCAGGCGCAAAGCCCAGGCAAGATCAACGGGATGATAGTTGAGCATGGCGTAAGGCTGGTTCAAACTTAGGTCTCCCTTGACGATGGCTAGTTAAACCATTTTACAATCATGGTACAACCTTAAATTGACGGAGACAAGTCAGCGCCATAGCCCATTCGTCATGCTGAAGTTTAGAATGAACTAACACTGGCCTAAGGTGGAGCCAAAGCCACCCCCTCAAAGCTCACCCAACGAGCAGTCCTACCATAGGGGTCTTCGGCGAGTTCTCCCCCAGCTTTAAGAATAGTAATGTAAGGAGGAGAGCTAAGGCTGTTGACGAAGGCGTCCCATTCATAGTCAGGAGGTGGATGCGCGACTGAGTCGTAGAAGCGTTCGCCCTCTCTTTCAGCGCGCGCTTGATGAATGATACCTGCCACATGGCGACAGCGTTCATCCTTGAATCGTTGCACGCGCCTGGGGCCTCGCCGCGTGTAATGAGGTCGCTTGAGGCTCACTAGTCTGTTAACTTTCTCGTTGCTCGCACCTTTAGAACGCCATCCGCCAGGCAGTCGCTCCACCAAGTCGAACTCTCTCAGCTTCTTGAGGGCATAATTGACCTGAGAGAGAGTCATGTCGCACAGCAGCGCCAGCTCAGAAGGCATGCGAGGTTCAGGGTCGAACTGCATGTACTGATAAAGGAACATAGCGCCTTTGCCTAAAGCGCCGCGCTCCGTGCAGTCCAAATCCAACAGAGCGTCTGAGAAGGTGAACCAGTAGCTCGGCACGGCCAGATGGCCCTTGTCGATTTGCTCTTGGAGGAAGCGCCCTTCCTCTATAACGCGATCTTCCCAGCGCCACAAGGTAGCGCCGCTCATCTTATCTTTGCCGACCGCACGAAAGAGAGAGTGCTTTTTATCCGCTTCACACTCCTCCAGGAGACGCTGAAACGTAGCTAAGCCTATGCGGGCCATTTGAGCAAGTTCACGGTAGCTAGCGCGGAAAATACCTTGCTCGTTTGAGCCTATCCTAGAACGTTCAACCATCGCCAGATAGAGGGCGCGCAGCGTGTGCGAGTTGCGGCCTCGGTATTTGGCGTGGATGATATAGAGGAGAGCGTACTGCCAATGTGGCGTCGGCCGCCTAGCGAATGGTGGCTTCGAGGGCGTGCGCGGCTTGCTGAAGGCACTCTGTATGGTGCGGTCAATCTCAAGTTGGCCCAAGCCGCTCAGGGTAGCTGGTGGGCCGAGGAGCTGACGGGCGTCTTCTAGGCTGTAGCCGTTGCCACACAGGTCACAGGCTGCCTTGAACAGACGGTTGTTGCGCTCTCCCTCTCTGATGAGCGCGCCGTTCTTCATATAATCACGCGTCTCTTTAGCCAACGGAGAGTAGGGCGATACCAGCCGCAGGCGGTGTTGCCGATCCGGGTTGGGCGTGCGTTGTTTAATCGTCAGACGCACTGGATGGCCATGCTCGCAATGCCGCAGCCAGTTAATCTGATTGAGAGAGACCTGAGGCAGAGCCTCGCTCTCGCGGGCATACCAACGATAGAGGCGTCCGCTGGGGTGGAGCGAGCCAGCAGTCAAGACATAGCAATTCGATCCACGTATCTCGGCGTCCTTGAGCGTACCTGATTGGATGTTGTCTACCTCTCCCTCCCGCATAAAGAGGTAGATATGGCCACCGCGGCCCGTCGTCACAGCCCACAGTGGAATACGACGACGGCGTACTTCGCTCATGTGATAGACGAAAGCCTCGACAGTCTCACAGTCGATGACGAACAGATTACGGCTCGTGGCGCCGCACATGACGGCTAGATTGAACGATCCTTCAAACAAAAGGCTATCCAGCGCAGAATTCGTCGCAAGGCGCGTGTACTGCAACTTACGCCAGGGATAGCCTGATTTTGCACCGAGCGGCAATGGGAAGACGTTCAACCCACAGCGATAGAGACGCTCTGCCTGCCATTGCATAGGCGTGTAGTTCTTGAAGGGGCCACTGGTATCGTGTAACGGAACGTTGTGACCGAAATGACCAAGCGTTTCGATACCAACTTGTAGAAAGCCTGTGTCATCAGGTATAATTGTCGTGGTCATAAGTCTGATCGCAAGTGACCTCACAAACCAAGCCACACACTCCAGCCCACAGGATAACTGTGAGACACATAGCTCTCGGGGGGGGGGGTGGATATTTGGAAACATGTCCATGTTTAGACGGAAACGTCGCGGGGTGTAACATGGACAGGTTTTTTTATTTCCCCCCAAGCGCTAGATGCCGCTCAGTCGCTCTGTCGGCTACAGATGAGTAGCTCAGGCCCGTCGGTCAGCCTCTCTGCGCGATCCTTCCTCCTAACCTCACAACTCACTGCTGCGAACGATAGATAGTTACCAGCCCCAAGTACCGGCAGCCCCTTTGAACGGGCCAACGATATCCTGCGTGATCCAGCCGCCGTAAAAGTCCCCTGCCTGGGCGACCACCTTCTCCTCATCTACATAGCAAGCTTCCGCACGGCTTGCATAGAAAGCGAGGTGATCTTTTATAGGGAGATAGGCTGGGTTGGGCTGTGGATAAGACCACGCAGCCTCAGGGAAAGACTTGCCATGTACTGCAACTGTCCAGTAGTGGGCTTCTCCTTTATATTCACAAAACGTCCGTCTTGGTGACGGTACGAGGTATTGCATGAGGATGTCAGATTGGGGGATGTAATAGGTCGGAGGATGACTCGTCTCTAGGATACGATAGCCAGCCACTGTGTCAGCAACAACCACACCTGCGAACAGCACGCGAAGCCGCTTGGAGGTGACTTCAAGCCGTGGAGGACGGGGATAATCCCACACTGACTCTTGGCCTGGCCCTGGCTCTACCCGACGAAGCACTTTGTCTATCCTTCAACAGAATACGCTGCTTACGATTCTACACGAAGCTAAGATAAATGCAATAGGGCAGATGAAAGTTGGTCTACCGCAATTAGAGAATAACGCAACTCCCAAGTTACGCAAGACCTAGAAGACATTCTCTAAGATTTGTGAGCCTCAATTAGTGTCTGTCCAGTCATAGCAGCGGGCTTGTCTAGGCCCATCAAGTCAAGGACTGTTGGCGCAACATCTGCCAGAATGCCACGCGGCCTCAGACGGTAGTACCCTTGACTAGAGATTACCCACAAAGAGACAGGGTTAGTCGTGTGATAGGTGTGAGGCTCACCAGTAGCCAACTCTATCATGCGTTCACAGTTGCCATGATCGGCAGTCACAATAGCGACGCCGCCCTTGGCTAGCACAGCGTCCACCAGGCGACCAGCACACTCATCTGTCGTCTCCACAGCTTTGATGGCAGCTTCTAGCACGCCTGTGTGACCTACCATATCTGGATTAGCGAAGTTGACCAATATAAAGTCATCATCACGAGAGCGCAGCCTCTCTAGCGTGGCCTCAGTTAGCTCATAGGCGCTCATCTGTGGCTTGAGGTCGTAAGTAGCTACCTTTGGCGATGGGATGATGACCCTGTCCTCACCAGGGAAAGGATGTTCACGCCTGCCATTGAAGAAGAAGGTGACGTGAGGGTACTTCTCTGTCTCAGCGCTGTGGTACTGCCTCAGACCAGCACGGCTGATGACCTCAGCCAATACATCATCTAAATTCTCCTTGCCGAACAACACCTTGACCGGATAATCATCCTCATAAACGGTGAAGGTCACCATGTGCAGCCCAGGAATGAGCATAAAACCATCTTCACGCGCATAGGCAAAGGCTTCCACAATTTGACGCATACGATCAGCACGGAAATTATAGAAGATGAGAGAGTCACCTGGCCGAACAACCGCACCGTCTCCGATAACAGCTGGCTTGACGAACTCATCAGTCACGCCAGCTCGATAGCTGGCTTCTAGGGCCTCTACAGCGCTCGTGAAGCGTTCATCAGCTTGTCCCAGAGCAATCGCCTTATAGGCCAGCGCTGTGCGCTCCCAGCGCTTATCGCGATCCATCGCATAATAGCGGCCAGAGACGCTAACTACTCGTCCTGTGTCTAGCTCAGCTATCTTTGCTTGGAGCGCACGAACATAATCAACGCCACTTTGAGGAGGAGTATCACGACCATCTGTAATGACATGAACCAGTGGATCGAGTTCCATCATCTTACAGACGGCCAAGAGGGCATATAAATGGTTGATGTGACTATGGACGCCACCGTCGCTCACCAGACCAATCAGATGAACCTGCCGTTCCTCTGTCTTCACCTGACGAAGCGTGTCTACAAGGATCGGATGCGCCGAGAATGACCCATTGCGAATAGCAATGTCGATCCGAGTAATATCTTGATAGACGATGCGTCCTGCCCCTAAATTGAGATGACCCACTTCGCTGTTGCCCATTTGCCCTTCAGTGAGGCCTACGGCTTCGCCACTGGCGTCCAGGATAGAGCGCTCCAGAGTGGTCATCCATCGATCAATACGAGGCGTGCGGGCGAGCCTGACAGCGTTGCCCTCAATCATTTCTCGAATACCTAACCCATCCATGATGATGAGCATAACCGGCTTCGGCATATCAATCTCGCTTTCGTGTGTGCGGATGAACACAATACCTAAAGTAGAGAGCTGGGCGTCTTCGACGCCGTCAAACTTTTTCTACGAAAAAGTTCTGACCATAGGTAGACCACTGTTTTATCGCTTTGTCTCTTTTACTTGCCTCCGTATATCATAGCCATGAGTAACCAGAAAGCAAGTAACTTAGTTTGCTAAAATAAAATCAAGATCGTAAAAATTGCACTAACCTACTTTTTAGAGCAAAGTTGAAAATGGATACATTAAACGCTACGCGTTCCCCCCTGGCTAAGACTAGTGTATCTAAATTCAACTGACCTTTTGTGAACTCTCTTGAGCCTTATACGCCTAGCTGGATGTCTCCCCAATAGATCGCATACACAATCATCATTTGCCCAGGACTGTAAGTAAGCCAGACTGCGTCACCTAGCCAACTTAACTTCGGTTGGCGAAATATCTCAACGGCTAGGATCGTGTCGCTCAACAGAAACAGAACTGCTCCTAGCGCCATCCAACTCCAGATGGCGTTGTCCAGAAAAGCTGCGCTGGCTGTTCCGGCTGTGCTTGCCACCAAGAGTGAGTAGGCCAAGACTGCATAGTGCAGGTTGCTGGGTTTCTGGCCTTCGGGTACGCTTTGGTAGACGACGTAGTCCCATAGGATGACCGCTACCATCAGCCAGAAGGCTACCCCCGTCACTAGCGCTCCTACGCCTACGAATAGCCTTAGATGCAGCGCCCAGGCAATGCCGAGTATGTAGGAGAGGTGGGCTGCGCCAAACGACGCCATCCCCGCCAGCAGATAAAGGTCGTTTTTGAGCAGCAGACGTGCCATGAAGAGGTCGCCTAATAAGCCTAAACTCATGCCTAGCGCTATGTAGAAGGTGGGCAAGGCTTGTCCTGCCAGTGCGAAATGGTAGACCCAAGCGGCGACCGCTAACAGCAGAGAAGCTGACATACGGTTGAGCAGGGGGATGCGTCTGTTGTCGTCTCTGGGCTTTCCTAGTACGAAGCCTCCGAACAGAACAGTGGCCCACCCAACCCATAGGATATCCATCAGGGTTTTTGCGCTCATGGATGTTCTTCTATCAGCCGTTCTTTGACAGCTTGTAGCGTTGCTGTATCCAGTCCACCAGGCCCGCGTAAATAGGCTTCGACTGATCCGTAATAGTGACGTATGTGGGCTAGTGTAGTCTCCATTGTACGCGGATCTGCTACCATCAGCGGATAGACTTCTGCTTCTTTGATCCCTAGTTGGCCCAGTTGTTTGAGGAGGCGGCTGGAGATTCGTGCAAAATCGTCGTAGAACAAATTGCTAATGCTGTAATCCTGGACGATCAGTTCGTCTTCGACTCCTAGCCAGCTCAGCAAGAGAGCGGCGCTCAGCCCAGTGCGATCTTTGCCGGCAGTGCAGTGGATGAGAAGAGGGAGCTGACCTTCGGCTACGCGGCGGAAGATTTCTGCGAAGACATGAGGATTTTGGTCGATCATCACTTCGGTGTAGAGGCGTGGCAGGATACGTTCTAGGTAGCCGCGCTTCATCATCATCCCAAAGACGTTGCGCAGGCTGGGACGGCTGTTATGGGCTGCGTGGGCTGGCAGATGGAGGTATTCCGCGCTTTGCGGTAGACGATCGGGAGCTTCTGCGACTTCCTCTGGTGTGCGTAAGTCGCAGATGAGGCGTAACCCTAGCTCCTCTAGCTTGGTTAGGTCGTCGTCGCTCAGGTGGGCTAAGCTGGACGCACGGTAGAGCAGACCACGCTTGACGCGCCGTCCGTCGCGGGTGGGATAGCCACCGAAGTCACGTAGGTTGGGCAGAGAAGGCAGAGAGATGAGACGTTCCTGCGGGTCACCGCGATAGGTGAGCAGAGTAGCGGCGGGTGGGTAGCGCTTGGGCTGTCTGACCCAGGTCATCCAGCCGGCCAGCGCAGCAAGCCCCGCAATGGCTAGATTTCGGCGTTTGCTCATGAGCGCTCCTTGTGTCACAAAATTTTATTGTAGCGTAGGAGCGCGCGTGATTCATCGTATAGTCATTTAGAAGACGTGAAAGCCTTGTAAAGGATGAATACTTGCTCTGGCTCACTTCAGCGGAGGGATAATCTGCCCCATGAGCCACAGCGTCCCTATCACGTTCAGGATTAGACTGTAGGTGACTGTAGGTACTAGCAGGGGGACAGGCCATGCTTGCACGACGCGTGCCACTGCTAGTAACCACAGCGGCAAGGCATCCAACGAGAAACGATAACCAAACTGGGCGCTGCCACTGTTGTGGTAGAGCAGAGAAGGCAGCATAATGAGCGCCGACCCCAGAGCAACTGCCCAGAATAATCGATCACGCGGACTTAACAGACCTGCCAGCAACAAAGGTGATGTCCATAGCAGGCCCATGCCCCATAGGTCAGGCGTGATGACGCCGCAATCTGGGTTGGTTAAGCAACCTAAGTTGAATTCCCTGGGGGGCTTAAGGGTGGCGGTGTAAAGGTTGTCGGGCAGAAAAGCCAGGCTGAAGCTGCCGAACGTCTCTCGGCGCTCTTTGATGGCGGACGAGTCGTTGATGAAGCCATAGCCGAATTCCAGAGGATCGCCGAAGCGTAGGGCGTTGTATGCTCCCAGGAAGGTTATCGATAGCACCACAGGCAGCAATAGCGCTACAAGCCGCGCTATGAGCTTTTGGCCATCTTCCCACCAGTACAGTAGGGCAAAGATCAGCGCGCCAGGCCCAATTGAAGGACGAGCGAGCAGCACAAGCGCTAAAGCTAGGCCAGCGACTACTGGTCTTCGTGCCAACACCAGCTGGATGAACAGCCACAAGGCCAGCACAGCGCTGGTTTGGCCTAAAAACCACACCGTCCCCATTGTGGCGAGGTAGAGATGGGCAGTCCCGAAGGCGAAGAAAGCCACGAGCAGAGCGCGCCGCCACCAACTCAGCTGCGGCATGCTTGTTTGTAGCACGCGCTCGCACAGCATGACGCTCGTTGCACCCAGCAGCACACCCAGCATGACATCGGACGGCCGATCATAGACCAACATAAAAGGCACTAGCATCATCGATGGCAGGGGGGGCTGAGCCACAAACCACTTTTGCTCACGATAGATGAGGTCGTAAGTGCTGGTGCCGTCTATGTTAATCTCTACTTTTCCGTCTACGAAGGCTTCTGCTAGGTTGATGAAGTAGGGTGCTATGGAAGGACGGTAGACGAGATCACGAGCTACTAGCAGGTAGGCTGACAGAGCTAGGATGAAGACTAGCGGCGAGCGCAGAGCGGATAGTAGTTTCATGAGAGGTGTCTTCTTGGGAGAGGAGACATAAGCCTAGTATAGTAAGCAGACCCTCAAAGTCTAGTGGAGCATGTTGGCCTTATCAGTCTCATCGGCTGCATTTACAATGCAGCCGTCAAAAGCACCAGTTGAAGGCGAATGCATGGCCACACAGCGCGTCACCCTGATAGACCCTCGCCATTTGCGGATTGATGACCTCATCCTCATCCTGCTGCTCTCCCTCTTGGCGCTCGTGCCGCGCACCTGGGAGCTAGACGCCCACGGTATGCAGAACGATGAGCAGCTCTGGATTTCGCGCAGCGTCATCCTCATTCAACAGGTCTTCAACCAGCAAACCCCATCCGATCTGGTCGTGCCGCGCTTGTACTGGGAACAAGCCCATGTGAACACCTTCCGCGACGGTTCAGCGTTACTGCCCTATCAGTGGCCCTTCAACATTATCATGCCCACGTATCATCCAGGCGTGCCTATCTCGTTGGCGATTGGCTTGGGCTACCTGTTCTTGGCGGAAGACACAAGCAGTTGGAGCTTGAACCTTGACTCCGTTCTAGCTGTCTCTCGCTACCCTGAAGTCGTGATTGGTACGCTTTGGGCAGGCCTCATTTATATCGGCGTCGTGCGCCTGTTTGTAGACCGACGGGCAGCGCTGCTGGCAGCTCTATTGGTGGCCGTTGATCCTGTGGCCATTGGCTTCAGCCGTCTGGCTCGCTTAGACATGGCAGCTGCTGTCTTTATGACCGGAGCGCTGCTGAGTTTTTTGATCGCTTATCAATCGCGCTTGTTGCGCTATGCTGTTTTGGGAGGGATTTTTGCTGGCCTAGCGCTGGCTACCAGCCCGTATTTCGCTTTCGCTATCCCCGTGTTGCTGCTCATCAAGCTGATCTATGGCCCTCAGGGGCGTATGCGACGCTGGTGGTTCACGCGCTACGACTGGGCCTTCATCCTCGCTTGGGGGTTGGTCTTCCTCCTGTTTTATCCTAACCTTTGGCCTAACCCTGTCTCTGGTTTCCTCCAGTGGGTGGATATTGTCCTCAACAGCCCGCACGCTGTGGGAAAAAGCGAGAGCCTAGCTCAGCGCCTCTATTTCTGGTGGGCAGCGCCTCAGCGCCTGTTGCCTCACTTGCTCATCCTGGCAATTTTTGGCCTGTTGGTGGGCTTAGCCAGGCCAACATGGCGGCGTGCCACCTGGATCATGCTGGCCTGGTGGTTGGTCATCGTCGTATTGTTCACCGTCCCACCGGCCAACAAGTATTTCCGCAACTATTTGCTGGCCATGCCACCTATCTTCATGCTGGCTGGTTTATGCGCTTCGGCGCTGTTGGGCGCGCTCGGCAGACCTGGCACGGCCTGGGGGCGCACCCTCACCGCGATCTTGAGCGCGGCCTTCATCCTAGGTGGGCTTAGCGCGACCGCTGCTTGGTGGCCCTATCCGCAAATGCACCTCTGGCCCTGGATCAGCGATCCTCAGACTTGGGAGTCGCCGGACATCGTGGCCGAAGGTGAAGGGTTGCGCGAAGTGGTGGCGCTCATCCGCCGCGAAAATCCCGATCCTGCCATCCTAGCCTGGACAGGGGAGAACAACATCGAATTTTTCCACGCGCCTATCTTCGCCGAACCTATTTATGAAGATGAGTTCAACAAGCTGCGCGGGTTTGATTGGCTGGTGGTGCTGCCTAAGTCGGCTCTAGTCGTTCGCGCCGATAATCCTCTTAGTGAATGGGTGCGCAGCACTGAGCCAACCTTCATCTATCGCTTGAACCAAGTGGAGCTGGTACGTGCCTATCGACTGGCGGATTTTTTCCCCAGGTCTTAGCGACGGCAGACCAGCAGCAACGATAGGCCAAAAGGCAGAAAAAGGTGTGTTTCAGCCTTCAACCAGGCACAAATGCCGCGTCCGATAGTGCGTTTGAGCGCTGACTTTGAGGGCTTGCGCAGGTCATCGTTGATGGGCTGGCCTAGCAGTTTTTCGTAAAACAGATAAGGGATCACGCCCAAAGCGTTCCAGTAGCGCGGGCCTTCTACAAGGCGCAGGCCTGCGCCTTCGGCCAAAGCGCGCAGGCTGGCGGGACTATAGCGCCGAAAATGGCCGATGAACCTGTCGCGCTCGCCATAGAGCGCAGGCATAGATGGCACGCTGATGAGCAGCAAGCCATCAGGCGTCAGAGCTTCGCGCAGGTCGGCGATGGCAGCCGCATCGTCTTCGATGTGTTCCAGCACGTCCATGCAGATGACGCGCTCGTATTGGCCCAGCGCTCTGATCTGGCCCGTGCCGAGCGCCATTCGGCGCACCTCCACCGATAGACCCTCACGGGCCAGCAATTTTTGAGCAAAGCTTGTCAGCGTGTCATCGTGTTCAATGGCTAGCGTGGGATTGCCCTGACGGGCCAGTTGAAGGGTGAAATAGCCTGTGCCACAGCCAGCATCTAAGGTGCGCGCCTGCGATGGAATATGTCGTGCTAACCAGCTCCACAGGGCCTCGCGCCGAAAATCGTAGGCCATCGACTCCGCGTGCTGACCGAGGATCGTGGCATTCATATTCTCTTGGTTGAGCGTAGTCATCGTCTTTTTTGCCTTGTTGTTGAGGAATCAAGGCACGATCATACCACTCACGGCGTCGATCACCAGGCGCTGGCCGTTGCCTGTATCTTGGACTTCCCAGAAGAGACGCTGACCGTCAGATTGTAGCGTGTAAATCAGGGCATTCAGGCTGGTGGGCAGGAAGTTGTTCGGGCCGAAGCGTTCGACCAGCCCAGTTGAGTCCAGTTGGACGCGGCTCACGTCGAAAGGCCGCAGCTGCCCACTGAGGGGGACGATCAAGTCTAAAGTTTCTACCGCGCCGCTCAAGTTCACTTGATAGATGGCTTGGTCTTCAGCGTTGTTGGGTTCGACGAAGCCTACTGTCCAGCCAGCCTGCGGCTCGCCGGAGATGAAGAAGAGCTGCTTGCGTGGATGATTGGCCAGGGCCAGCGGCGCTACTTGCCCATACGCTGACAGCGCTGAAGCGGGGTTGTAGGGTGGCGTGGTAGGCAGAACTGCTGCCCGCGTCGGCGCACTCGGCGCAGTTACCGTAAGGAGAGTTACTGTAGGTAGAACAAGTGTGCTGACTTGGCGCGCCGTCGCGCTCGGCGTCAGCGTCGGCGCTGGCGTATCGGAGATGAGCGGCGTCGCCGTCGGTACGTCGGTGTTGGTCGCTTCTAGCGTCGGCGTGACGGTGGGGCGGCGCGTAGGCGTGCTGCTGACCGCTGGCGTGGGCGTGACGCTAGGCTGCTCTGTTGAGGTTGCTGTGTCAGCTTCTGGGGTGTTGCCAGCCTCTGATGCTGAGCTGACCTCGCGCGTCGGGGCGAGCGTGGGCAAGCTTGGGTCAGATGGGCTGCAGGCGCTCAGCAGCAGGGCCAAGACAAGACAAAAAAACAGGACGCGCATGGCGTCTCCTTTCAGAAGGCCACTTGCCCTGCTCTTGAGGAGCAAGGCAAGTGGGACGAGATTGCGTTTAGCGCAGTTCTACTTGGTCGATGGTCAGCGTGCGTCCGAAGACGATGTTGTCGATGAAGATGACTTTATCGCCGCGTCCCAGGTTGCGCAGCTCAATCGGCAGGCCGGCTGCGCCACTGCCCAACTGGCTGTACAAGGCACATTCTACTGTGCGCTGAGTGGGGTTGTTGGCCCGTGCCACGCACACCCGCACCTGCTGAGCGTTAGCTGTGCTGATCTGCGCCTTGAGGATGATGCGCACAATGCTGCCATTGACGCGGAACATCAGCGGCGCGCCGACGATGCGCGTCGTCGTCAGCGTGTTGTTGCTGAAGCCTGGGGCGTTGGCGCGCGTCCACGACGCGACGGGCAGGCCAATGGTCGGCGCGTAGGCTAGATCGGCGTTGCGGTCGTCGTAGTCGCCCGTCCCCAGCGCGTTCAGCGTCGTCGTGTCGACTACCAGTAGGTGGTCGATCGTCAAGCTGCGCTGTGGCGTGGTGGTGCAGTCCGTGCAGCGCACTGACAGCGTGTAGCGGTCTTTGGGCAGCCCGACGAGCTGTAGGCCGAAGGGCAGCTCAAAGCCTGCCGAGCGCGTGCTGAAGGTGGTGCATTGGTTGTCTTCGCCCTGCAAAGGCGTGTCAGGATCGCTCGTCCAGCAGACCTCCATCGTGCCGCCGCTGGGCTGGCGTTGGACGAAGAAGATGACGCCTGTGCCTTCCATGCCGAAGCTCAGCGCGGCGCTGCTGGTGGTGGTGCGGGCCACCCTGCCACCACTCGCACTAGCCAGTACCAAGCTCTTGCTCCAGGCGGGCGAGTAATCCAGGAATGGATGATCCTGGCTGTACAGGCCGGGCATGAGGAAGCGCGTGGCGCTGAAGGATTGAGCTGGCACGCCGTCTAGCACTTCGACGTGATCGACGTTGATCTGGCGGGCTGGCGTGACCGTATCGCAGTTGGTGCAGAGGACGCGCACCAAATACGAGCCAGGCGTCTGGAAGTTGATGGTCACTGGCACGTTGGTCTCGTAGGTGTTGGGGGCGACCACTGCCGTCGAAACGTCGAAGCACGAGTCGTCGGCTAGGTTGCTGGGCGTGCCGTTGATGTCATAGCAAGCCCTCAGCGTGCCGGCGCTGGCTGCCGGAATGCGATGGATGAAGACGCGCACCCCCGTGCCTTGTGCTGTGAAGGTCATCTCACCAGGCGTGCCGCTGATGGGACGCGTCAGGCGGTGTAAGTTGCCATCGCTGGCGCGCGTATCGACCACTGGATTCCAGCCCGCGCCGTAGCTGATGCCGCTGGACGTGTTGGGATGGATGCCGCGCGTGAGGACGGTCGGCAGGGCTGTATCCAGCACTTCGACGTGATCGACGTTGATCTGGCGGGCTGGCGTGACCGTATCGCAGTTGGTGCAGAGGACGCGCACCAGGTGCGTCCCTATGCTGCCAAAGTCGATGCCGATGGGCGCGTTCACTTCATAGGTCAGCGGAGCAATGGTGGCGGTGCTGACGCTGGAGCCGCAGGTGTCATCGCTCGTGTTGGTAGGCGTATTGGGTGGCCCGTAGCAGATTTGTAGCGTGCCAGCGCTGACAGCAGGGATGCGATGGACGAAGACGCGCACGCTGCGACCCTGGACGACGAAGCGCATTTCACCAGGCGTGCCTGTGATGGGCCGCGTCAGGCGGTGCAGGTTGCCTTCGCTGGCGCGGGCGTCGGCTATGCGCGCCCAACCAGCGCCATAGCTGATCCCGATGTAGTCGTTGGGGTAGACGCCGCGCGTCATTGGCGGCGTCGTGCCATCCAGCACTTCGACGTGATCGACGTTGACCTGGAGGGTGTTGGGGATGGGCGACGAGCAGTTGTCGCAGCGTACGCGCACAAAGTACGTCCCTGCGCTGCTGAAGTTTTGCGTCAGCGGTACATTGGTTTCATAGGGGTTGCCGAAGGCCAGATCAGTGTTCAGCGTGGTGCAGGTGTCGTCGGCGGGGTTGTTAGGCGTGGTGACCGGGCCATAGCACAGTTGGGCAATGCCACCTAGGGCAGGGGCAGTTGCGCTGACTCGTGGCACGCGATGGACATAGACGGTCACACCTGTACCCGTCGCAGTGAAGGTCATCTCGCCGATGACGCCCGTCGCGGGCCGCACGAAGCGGTGTAGGTTGCCGCCGCTGGCGCGAACGTCGCTGATGAGCGTCCAGCCCTGGTCATAACTGATGGCAGGATCGGTGTTAGGGTAGAGGCCGCGCGTCAGGCCGACGTGCGGGCCGCCGAGCAGGTCGATCTGCTCAATCTGCACCGTCTGCGTCCCCAGGGCGTGGATGGTGATCGTCTTGTTGCCGCTGAAGCTGCTCAGGTCGATGGCGAGCTGTCGGCCAGCGCCATAAGGTGGCAGCGTCCCGACAGTCGCCACCACATTGCCGTTGACGCGTACCTCGAAGTTGCCGAAGGCGGCGCTGCTGGCCGTATAGCTCAGCAGCAAGCCGTTGACGGCGCTGGCGGCGCCAAAGCGCAGAGATGATCCTGGCCTGCTGACGACGCTCACCGCCTCGCCTGATTGCAGAGTGGCGTTGCGCAGCACAGTCCAAGCTCCATAGCGCTCAATGCGGTCGTCGGTCGGCAGGTATTGACCGACGGGTATGAAGGTCGTCAGATCGCCCAACAGATGGATGGCTTCCAGCACCGACAAGCTGCGGCTGAGCGGCAATGCAGGGAGCTGCGGTCTGAGCCAGCGCAGCGTGACCGTACGAGTACCTGTGTATGGCCCTTCAACGGGGACAGCCAGGACGTTGCTGTAAGTGCTAGTGATGGGCGTCGTGGGCGTGGTGGGGCAGGTGCTTGGCGTAGGTATGCAAGCATTGCCGCTGATCTCCACGCGAAGCTGGCGCGCATTCGCCAGGCCAGGGTAGTAGATCAGCACCTGGCGCACCTGATCGTTGATGGTGAAGCTCATCAAGCGTTCAGCGTCGGCGTCGGGGTTGGCGACGGTGTTGGCAGAAGCTGTCGCCTGGAAGACGAAACGGTTGCCCAGGCTGGTTGTGTTGGCCAGGCGCTGCCAACCTTCAGGATCGTTGGGCAGGGCGCGCAGCAAATCGTAGGCGAAGGCTGGGTCGTTCTCTTCGTAGTAGCCGGGGCCGAGCGCGCCCGCTGGGCCGAGGATGTCGATGCGCTCGATTTGCACGTTCTGCATACCGCGCGCCACAATCGTCACAACGTCGTTGGCGTTGACGGTGTAGAAGCGCTCTACGCCGTAGGTCACCGCGCCTACATTCGGCACGTTCTCCACCGTCGCCCCGTTCACCAGGACGTCGAAGTTACCGAAGGTCGCGCCGCTGGTGTAGACGAGGCGCACGCGCCCAGCGCTGGCGACAGCGAAGCGGAGCTGCGAGCCGGGACGGTTGACTGCGCTGCGCGCCTGGCCGCCAGCCACCAGCGTGTTGGTGACCGTCGTCCATGTGCCACCGTACTGGAGGGCGTCGGCGTTCTCCGTGCCGCTCATCTCAAAGACCGTGCCGATGGCTTGCGGCGCGGGGTTGCTTAGGAGCTGAATGCCTTCGACGATGGTCGTGGTGCGCAGCGGCGGCAGCGGCGTGCGGTCGTCGAAGATGGCGCGGATACGCACCTCTTGCGCCCATGGCGTGGGGACGTTGGCCGCGAAGACAGCGCTGGCGGCCGCGGCAATCGTCGGCGTGTTGACGGGCGCGTTTTGGCAGTTGGTGAAGCTGGGCGCGCCGAAGCACACTCGGAGCTGACGATTGGTGGCAGCAATGGGATACTGGATCAGCACCTGGCGGATGGTGGAGTCAATGCGGAAGCTGATATACTGCGCATCGACCTCTGGCCCGCTGGTGACCAAGTTGTTGGACGGCGTGGAGACCTGGCGGGCGTTGCGGCCTGCGCCTGTCACGCCAGTCACTGTCCAGGGGCGGGTGACGCTGCCGGTGGTGACGAACAGCGGCGGGTTGAACAGCAGACGCGGATCATCTTCTTCGTAGTAGCCGCTGCCCAAATCTAAGGCCGAGCTGCTGTAAGTCACAACGCGCTCAACCTGAGCTTGGCCCGTCCCCAGCGTCTCCAGGGTGATGAGCTGGTCGCCCGTCGCGCCGACGAGGTCGACCACCATCGGCACGCTCGGTATGCGCACAGCGCTAGAGATGGGGACGTCCGTGCACGTGGTGCTGGCGGGGCTGCTCAGCGGCGCACGGCACAGCCTGTAGTTGTCGAAGCCGCGACCAGCCACCATGAAGATGGCTACGCGATCTACAGCGTCGGCCACGACGAATTGCAACATCTGGCCGCGACGATTGGCCATGCGCGCCGTCTTGTTGACGCCCAAAGCTGTCGTATCCGTCACAACGCTCCACAAGCCCACGTTGTTGTAGGTGCGCGGATCGCCGCTGTAGGTCAGGCGCGGATCGCTCTCTTCTACAACCTCATTGGGGGGGATGACCGCGTCGTCGCCCAGCAGCTGGATCGCTTCAAGGGCAGCTGTGACGCGGCCAGCTTGGATCAAGCCGGTGATGGTCACCGTCTTCGTCCCAACGCCTGTGACGTTCACGCGGCAGACGCTGCTCCAGACGTTGCGCGTCATGTCGCAATCGACTGGTGGCTGCGCGCCGACCACGACGCGCAGCGGCGCATAGGTGCTGAAGGATGGATGATGGACGATGACTTCGCGCACGCTGGCGCTGATCTGGAAGGTGACAGTCGGCTGATCGAAGGGCGCAGTCGTGTCGACAGCTTGCTGGATGAAGCCGTTGCGCCCGCTAGTCGGATTGGCCGCGCGCACCCACGTGCCATTGGCGTAGGAGAAGTCGCGGTAATCTTCTTCGTAGTAGCCAGGGCCGAGCGGGGTCGTGCCAGGCGGCAGCAACTCAATCTGTTCGATGATGACAGCGGTGCTGTCCAGGGCGCGCAGCACGACTTGGTCGCCATTCTTGACGCGCACGACCAGCTGCTTCTGCGAGCCAGCGCGCGTTTGATCGGGCAGGGTGGTCAAGTCAGCGGCTGGAGCAGCGCTGCCGTTCTTGCGCACCTGGAAGTTGATGACCGTGATCGGCGCCGTGTAGTAGATGACCAAGCGGCTGTTGGTCGGGACGCTGCTAGCCATCGTCATGCGCAGCTCGCTGCCGCTGCGGGTGGTCTGCAGTGCGTTGCCGTCGCGGTAAGCGGCGTTCGTCACCACGCTCCACACGCCCATGCGCTGGAGTCGGCTCAGCGAATCTGTGCCGTCCAAGCGCAGCACGTCACCTACGGCCAGCGGGGTGATAGCCGGCAGCAACTCAATATCGTCGATCTGGATCGTCTGAGCGCCGTTAGCGCGGATCGCGATGGTCTTGTTCGTGTTGCCGCTCAGGTCAATCGGCAGTAGGTAGCCGTTGAAGATGGGCGCGCGTGGCGTGGTGTTGGGTTCGACAGTGCGCACGCGCGTGCCGTTGACGAACACGTCGAAGTTAGCATGGGTTGGGCCATCGGTGTAGCGGATGAAGACCTGGCGCACGTTGCCGTCGACGCCGAAGCTGAGCTGCGAGCCAGGCCTGATGGTCTGAGCGATCTGACCGCCGCTATAGATCGTCGAGCGCAGAGTCGTCCACAGGCCGCTGGCGCGCAGGCGCGGGTCGTTGTCGGCGTAGCTGCCCACGCCCAGGTACTGCGGCTCGCCCAGCAGTTCCAGCGACTCCAGGTAGCCGGGCAGGGTGGTGGTGGAGGACGGGAAGCTGATCGTCACTTCGTGCGGCGCTCCGGGCTGCGGCACATCAATCGAGAAGGTGTTCGTCCAGACGGCGGCCACGCTGGTCACGCTGGCGGTGCGGCAGGTCGAGCTGCCGCCCACAGGCTTCACGCAGATGCGCGGCTGGGCGAAGGTGCTGGCGGTGGGATATTGGATCAGGATTTGGCGCACGTCCTCATTGGCTGTGAAGCGCAGGGTAGCGCTGCTCCCGCCTGTGCTGCGCCGCACCCAGCGATTCAGCCAGCTGACGGCGCTCGCCTCGCTGAACCAACCTGTGGCGCTGTAGCCAGCCAGCTCGTCCTCTTCGTAGAAGCCAGGCGGCAGGCTCGTGCCGCGCACGCGGATGAAGTCCAGCGCTAGCGTCTGCGCCGTCGTGCCGCGATGGATGAGGCGCAGGCGGCGCGGGTTGTCGCTGCTGCTGGTGGCGTCCAGGCCCTGGCAGGCGAAGAAGGCGATGCGCGGCGAAGTTGAGCCGAGTACGGCGTTGGGGAAGGCGCCGCTGCCGATGGGCGCGCGGTTGCAGGTCAACCCTGTGATCGTGTTGAACGAAGCCAGGGCGTCGTTGCCGTCGACGGCGTTGGTGTCCAGCAGCACCTCGTAGTTGGGCGTGGCCGTGTTGGCGTTGATGGCGATGACGAAGCCGTCACCTTTGAAGGTGAAATCGACGTAGTCGCCCGGCTGGCGCGTGGTCGTGTTGGTGAAGTTGTGGGCTGTGGGCAGGAAGGCCGGCGTCCAGAGGTGGCCAGCAGGCGACTCCGAGCCGTAGATCATCCCCAAGTCGAAGTCGTCGTAAATGCCGACGTTGGCCACGCGCGGCAGGACGATCAGCTCCATGACGTTGGTCGAAGTCTGGCCGTCGCGGTCGATGAGGGTGTAGCTGAAGCGCATGGTGCCGGTGGTCGTCGGCGCATCGCTGATGGCGAAGGGCGCATTGCTGGCGCCGCCAGTCGCCGCCAAGGCCGCCGTGATTTGCGCCTCTGTGTAGGGCGTACTCGTGCAACCAGAGGTGAAAGTGGTCTGGCCAATGGCGCGGAACTCGCACGAGTCAGCGACGTAGCTGTAGGTGAAGGGGTAGTCGCGACTAAAACCACTCAGCGGGCTGGGCGCTCCCAGCGTGAAGTTGTTGAAGCGCACCTGCGGCAGCAGGGTGGCGTTCACGCCGTTGACCACGTCCGTCACCACGCGCAGCGGGTTGGCCAGCGTGCCGTAGACCACTGGCGAGCCGTCGTTCGTCGGATTGATGTCGAAGGTCACGGTGGCGGCGACGGGCAGGCCGAAGGTGACTGACGTGAACTGCGTACTCTCTACGTCGAAGCTCATGACTGCCGTCGAGCCAGTCGGCGCGCCGACGGTGTAGAAGTCGGGCGGCGGGCAGTAGCTCATGATGTAAGTGGCGGGGTCGTAGGTGAAACCCAGCGGGCCGCAGGGGCTGCTGGGCGAGGTGTTGAAATTGCTGGGCGGCACGATGTTCGTCACGCGGTAGGGCTCGACGCCGCCGGACAAGCCCAGCGTGGTCTTGATGTTGAAGGTGATGACCATCGTGTCTTCGTTGGCCGTGATGGTGGCGTTGGGCGTGCTGGCCGTCAGGTTGTCGGGCAATGCCAGCTCATACGCGCCGATGTCGTAGACGCGCGGGCCAATGCCCGTGATTGGGCTGCTCAGGTCGACGTTGCGGGCCGCGCCGCGCGCGTCCGTGCTGCCGACGACGGTGGATACGTCGACGCCACCGTCGATACCCAGGTCTGATTCGCTGTCAGGGTTGAAATACGACGGCGGCAGCAGGCGATAGGGGTGTGCAGCGTCGTTGGCCGTCGTGAAGAAGAGGCGGTTTTCGGCGATGATGGCGCGCGACATGTTGTCGTTGACCATCGTGTCAGTCGTGCTGTTGTAGATGGAAGCGCGGCAGTTGTCGTTGGGCGAGTTGTTGAACGTGCCGACGAACCAGTTGCCGTGCGCGCCCTGATTGTCTGTGCCGCTGAAGTTGGGACAATTGGGGACGACGTAGTCCGTGTAGACGCGCAGCAGGCCGTTGGGAATGGCTGTGCCATACACCAGGTTGTTGTGCAGCTCAAAGCGATGATCGGGGTTGGTGAATTCATAATTGCGGATGGATGGCACGTCGCCGCCCAGAGCAATCACGGCGCCGTAGTCGCCGCTGCTGTTGCTGTTGATCGCGTTGTTGGCGACGGTGTTGTTGACGAAGCGCACGCGCGTGCCATAACGCACGTGGACGACGGCGTTCAGCGTGTTATCGGCGAAGACGTTGTTGATGAGACGCACTTCGTCAGCGCGCGAATAGTTGACTTTCGTCGTGTCTGTGCCGTTGCCGCCTGCTGGGTTGATCCATTGCTTGAAGCCATACTGTTCGTCCAAGCCCACGTTGGGATCGTTGGGCCAGTTGGCTTCCCACTGGTCAATGCTGACCGCCGCTTCGGCGCTGTTGCCCGTGAAGATGTTGCCATTGAGCGTAGCGCCGCTGTAGGCGATGGCCACCACCGCCTGCTGGGCGCGGTCGTCGTCGGTTTGGTAAGGAGTGGCCAGGCTGTTCACGAAGCGATTGCTGGCGATCTGCACGTTGTCGATGCGCACGGCGTGCAGGGCCACGCCTTCCAGATGCGTGGGTGGCACGCTGCCACCGCCGCTCACGCGGAAATCGGTGAAGGTGTTGCCCGTCACATGGACGGGGACGCTGCTGTTGTCGGTCGTGTTTTCTTCAAAGCCGTCGATCCAGACGGGGAAGAAGAAGTTGTTGAAGTTGTTGTAGCCGATCTGGCCGTTGTAAGCGTTCACTGCCGCGATAGGGCGGGTGTCCTGGCCATAGTCGCCGACTCCTAGTTGGCTGTTGACGTTGGCGCGGCCGAAGACGAAGCCGTTCAAGGCCCAGAACTGGGCGGGGTTGTTCATACTCTTGATGACGACGCCGGGACGACCGGAGTCGAGGTTCAAGTCCGTGCCTAGATTGATGAGGTCTGAGCCAATCGTCACGTCTGAGCCGTTGTTCACCCAAATGCGGCTGGGGTTCACCTGGGCTACGCCGGCTTCGGCGTAGGAGATGAGGCGCACCGCTTTGGTGATGGTGATCGGCGTGGTGTATTCGCCCGGCATGAGGATGATACAGTCGCCAGGGTTGGCGCTGGCCACCGCCTGCTTGACGCTGGTGTATGGCTTGCTGATCGTGCCGTCGGCGTCCAAGCGTGGGTCAGCCAGGCCGACGTAGCGCGTCGTGGACGGCGTACAGGTGAACATGCCGCTGCCAGTGTAGCGATCTTTGTACTCGACGGGCGCTTCCAGGTTGACCGCCTGGCCGATGTCGTAGGCGGGATTGCCCAGCACGGCCAGGCCCGCGCCGCTGAGCGCGTCGAAGGCGAAGGTCTCGTTGAAGGGCGTGGTCAGGTTGAGGTCGAAGGTGTGGGTGAGCAAGTAGTGGAACAAGCGATCAGGGTCGCTGAAGACGCTCATGCTGCTGTTCAGGCCGTGCGAGCGCAGCAGAGCGGCCATGCCGGCCAGGTGGGCCGCCGCCGCCGATGAACCACGGAAGCCGCTGGCGGGGTCGCCGCTCTCGCAGCTCGGCCTCTCGGTGATGAGGTTGCCGCTCACGCTGACTTGGCCGGGCGCCAGCACGTTGGGCTTGAACTCGCGCACGTTGCCAGGGGTGGCGACGCCGCCACCGCCTAAAGCAAAAATCGGCCCAGCCGATGAGTTAGCGTTCGCGACGATGCTCTCTAGGTCGTTCCATTTTCCGCAGGCCGCGCCGACGGTCAGCACATCGGGCGAGTCGGCGGGGCGGGCAATTTGGCCGGCCCCCGTGAGTAGCGCGCCGTCAATGGTGCCGGCAGTCAAGCTGCTGCCTTCGCCCGTCACTTGCACCTGCACGGTCTTGCCGTTGGCGTTGCTGATGTTGATGGTACAAGTGCCTGCTGGCACGCTGAACTGATAACCGGCCTGCGTCGGATCGACGCGCGTCGAACGGCTTTGGGCTGCGCCGCAGCCGCTGATGCTGACGGTGATGGCGCTGCTATCGCTCCAGCCGTTCCAGGAGACGTTGATCGTGCTGCCGCTGACGGTGGTCGCGGTGAAGGTACTCGTCCCAGCACCGCTGGTGTAGCTGAGCTGGCGTCCACGATTGTTGCCCGCGCTGGCGACCACTAAGATGCCGTCGCTGCGCAGGCTGGCCAGCGTGTCGTACACGTCGCCGCTGCCCAGGGGCAAGCCGGTCTGGCCGTCGCCGGCGCCGGTGTGGACGCCCAAGTCCATCGGGATGACGACGATGTTCATGTTGGCGTTGCGCGCCGCGATCAGGGCGCTGTTGAGCTGGGCCGGCGTGCTAGCGCTGTAGGCGAAGACGCGCGCTTGCGGGGCGACGTCGCACAAGACTTGGATCACGCTCAGGCCATGATTGCCCGTGCCGAGGCCACCAGTGACGGTGGCGCTGCCGACGCAGGCGAATTCGCCCGTCGTGCTGATGCCGTTGAAGCCCACGTCGATCACGCCAATGCGCACGCCGTTGCCGCGAATGTTCTGGCCGTGCCAGTGCGTTGCGCCGATGATGTTCAGCGTCTCTGCATTGACTGTACCCGTTTGCGCCAGGGGGGCGTTCTGTGGGCCAGTGGAGCTTGCCTGGGAGGGACGGGCCAGGCCGTGGACGCGCTCATCGCTGATGAGTGTGGCCAGCGTCTCTAGGGGCAAGAACGCGCCCCAAGCGCTCACGCTCTCGGCCAGGACGGGCGTGCCGTTAGCGTCTTCGATGATGGCTTTCAGGTCGTTCAGCGTGTAAGGCAGGGCGGCGTAGACCACGACGTAAGGACGGCCTTCTGCGTCCATGCGGAAGCCTTCGGCCAGCAGCAAGGCGCGCGCCGCGCTCAGGTCGCCGCTCTCTACCAGCAGGGCAGCTTGGCCCAGGGCCTTGTCCAGCGTCTCGCTGCGCGCTTCGACGATTTGGGCTAGCGTCGGCGCTTCAGGCGTGGCTTCCGCTTCGGCGGTGGTCTCGGCTTCAGGCGTGGCTTCCGCTTCGGCGGTGGCCTCGGCTTCAGGCGTCACTTCTGCTTCGATAGTTGGTTCAAGGGTGACGACTTGCGCTTCGGGGGTGAACTCGGCTTCAGGCGTCACTTCTGCTTCAATAGTTGGTTCAAGGGTGATGACTTCAACTTCAGGCGCGATCGTTGGCTCAAGGACGATCACTTCGGGCGTAGGCGGGGCGGGGGGGAGGGGTGGAAGCGGCAAAATAGGTTGGGAATCTACATCATCAATCGCCAGCAGACCCGCGTTGTCGGCGCCGCTGCGCAGCGCCAGGCTGTGGCCGCTCAGGGCCAGCGGGCTGTCATAGCTGAACTGGAGTGCGCCGTTGAGCAGGGCGGCGATGTTGCCCTCCACCAGGCGCAGGCTGAAATCGTGCCAGCGCGCTTCGATGCCTTCTTCAGCCGCAGGCTGTGCGCCCTGGGCGATGAGCGCGCCTTCGCTGCTGCTCAGGCTGGCATAGCCTTCCCCATGTAGCGTCACCACGTAGCCATTCAGGGCCACCGTCAGGCTATCGTCGGGCTGCAAGAAGGCGCGCAGGCGCAGCAGCAGGTCGCCCCACAGCGCCGAGGAGAAGCGCGCTTCTTGGTCGGCCAGCTCCGTCACCAGGGCGAAGTCGCCGTCCTCCCCCAACGCTTCCACGCGCCAGCCTTCGCTCAGCATCCAGCCGTCGGCCACGCCATCGGCGAAGTTGTCGCTGAAGGGCGCAGGTGGCGTGGACAGCACAGGGCTGATGGGGCTGATGGTGATGGGGGCGGGTGAAATGGGGCTGGCCTGCTCGGTCTGCGTCGGAGCTTGGGTGGCCTCAGCGGTGCTTTCGGCGGGCAGGGTGGGGGAGGGTAGGGCTTCCGTCGGCGTCTCGGTGGGCAGCACTCCAACGGGCGTTTCGGTGGGTAGCACCTCCGCAGCTGGCGTCGGCGTCGGTTCTTCTGTGCTTTCCTGGGCTTGCGCTCCCAGGACGGCCAGCAGCAAGGCAATCAACAGCAGGATAGAGGTTTTGGGGTGTCTCATGGTGGACGACCTTTGCACTCATAAAGTAGGCGTGAAGACGACCAAAAGCAGGCTTTCAAAGCCTGGTATAAGCGCGTTCAGCAGAAATACCGCACAGGCGCATTTTCAGGTTACGCTCAAACTCCATTCTTGCGCTGTTAAGATTTGTCAGAAGAAGTTCAGCGCCCTGAGCTTTACGTCTTCCTCTTGGCTGATTTATAATCGCGCGCGTGCTGCGCTCCTCGTGGAGAGAGATTTTGCAAAGCTTCAAACACCTGATTCGCGATCATTTCGATCGCCACGCCGAGCAGCGCTCGGCCTATTTCCAGCGCAACATCTGCTATCACCAGCAAGTCATCGACGCCTGTCGTCAGTTCCTCAACCCCGACTCGCGCGTCCTAGAGCTGGGTTGCAGCACAGGCGAACTGCTGGCGGCCCTCCAACCTGCGCAGGGCGTCGGCGTCGACCTCAGCCCGCGCTCCATCGAGCAAGCCCAAGCTCGCCATCCGTGCTACACCTGGATCGTCGGCGACATGGAGGCTCTGCCTGACCATCCTGCCCTGGCTCAGCCCTTCGACCTAGTGATCGTCGAAGACAGCGTCACTTATCTGTACGACGTGCAAGTCTTCTTGCAGACGATCAAGCGCTTTATGCACCCCGGCTCGCGCCTGGTCATCTCCTCGTGGAATTGGCTCTGGCAGCCTATCTTGCGCCTGGGCGAGCGCCTGAGGATCAAAGTCCCCGACTTGGACATCCGCGAGAACTGGATTTCTACCTCTAGCCTAGAAAACTTGCTCATCCTGGCCGATTACGAGGTGCTGAGCGTGCAGCCTGGCGTCCTCATCCCTTACGACTTGGGCCTGCTGAGCGACGTCGTCAACAGCTTGTCCTATGCGCCGCTGGTGCGACGCCTGACCTTGCTCAGCTTGCTAGTGGCCCGACCGCTCTATCCTGATCCCGCCGCGCGCCGCCAGTACAGCGTCAGCGTCATCATCCCCACCCGCAACGAGCGCGGCAACATCCAGGCCCTAGTAGAGCGCACCCCTGAGATGGGCAGCCACACCGAACTCATCTTCGTTGATGGTAGCTCCAGCGATGGCACGGTGGAGGAGATTCACCGCTGGATGACCCTGCGTCCTGATCGCGACATTCGCTTCCTGGCCCAGGAAGAAGCCCAGGATGAGTTGACTCCGCCCAACCTCATGCTCAAGAAAGGCAAAGGTGACGCAGTGCGCAAAGGCTTCTCGGCAGCGCGCGGCGATGTTCTGATGATCCTGGACAGCGACATCTCCGTCGCACCAGAAGACATGACGCGCTTCTACGAGGTCTTGGCCAGCGGCAAGGCGCGCTTCGCTAATGGCACGCGCTTCACCTACGAATTTGAATCGGCGGCCATGAAGCCGCTCAACAAGCTGGGCAACGTCTTCTTCAGCTTGGCCTTCACCTGGCTGCTGGGTCAGCGGATCACTGATACCTTGTGCGGTACGAAAGCCCTGTTCCGCGAAGACTACGAACGAATCGCCGCTAACCGTGCGCACTTCGGCAACTTCGATCCCTTCGGCGACTTCGACCTCATCTTCGGCGCGGCCTGGTTGGGCTTGCCGATGATCGACGTGCCAGTGCGCTACCTGGCCCGCACCTACGGCGAGAGCAAGGTGCGCGTGAGCAAGCACGGCCCGTTGCTGGGCCGAATGTCGCTCATCGCCCTGTGGCATTTCAAGATCAGGCCGCTGCTGGACGGCCAGCGCCGAGCGACGATCAACCCTGCTCATGCCCACCAGCCTTCGGCCAGCTCTAACTCTGCGTCCGAGCGCCGTGCCTGGTGGCTAATTGGCATGGCCCTGTTGCTGCTGACCCTGTTGTGGCGGCGCAAGTGAGGCTCAGTCATGTTCGAACCTAAAGACGATTTGGCCTATTTGCGCGATCATCGCCGCGTCTGGGCTGAGAAGCCGATTTTGCGTCGTCTTTATCATGAGCAATTTTATGCTCGGCTGCTGGACGCCCGCGCGCCTGGCAGCGTCAACGTCGAAATTGGCAGCGGGCCTGGCTTCATGGCAGAAGCTGATGAGCGCGTCTGGCGGACAGATATCCTCTGCTCGCCTTACGTCCATCTAGCAGCAGACGCTCATCGTCTGCCCTTTGGGGCGGGGCAGGTGGATAACATCCTGGGCCTAGACGTGCTGCACCATTTCAATCATCCGCTGAACGTCCTGCGCGAACTGGATCGCGTGCTGCGCGCGGGTGGGCGCGTCATCCTGGTCGAACCCTATATTACGCTGTTCTCGCGCTTCATCTATACCTACCTGCACCAAGAAGTCTGCGACTTAAACGCGCGTCCCTGGGAAGATATGCCCGTCTTCTCTCAAGACAAGGCTGCTTTTGAAGGCAACGCTGCCATCCCTTACCTGCTCATCGAACGCGGCCGAGAGACCCTGCGTCGTGTCTTGCCGCATTGGCGCTTGCAAACGCTAGAACGCTTCAGCTCGTTGACCTACCTGCTCAGCGGCGGCTTCAAGCCCTTCAGCCTGCTGCCTGGCCCGCTCTACGGCCTACTCTATGGCTTAGAGCGGGCCACACAACCTGTGTGGCGGTCATGGGCTGCGCTACGCGCCCTCATCGTTTGGGAGAAGGCGGCATGAGCTTATCTTGGACGACTCGCCTAGCCCTGATGGCCTACGGCCTGGCGGCGCGTCTAGGCTTGACGGAGACGCGCCTGGGTCGTAGATTGTTTCTGTGGGCCTATAGCCTCTACAAAAGAAGAGCAGAGGCGCGCCACGCCGCTCGCTTGCTGGACTATATTCCGCCCGATTCGACGGTCATCGACGTAGGCGCGAACGTAGGCTTCTTCACGCGCCTGTTCGCTCGTCATCTGGGGCAGGGGGGACGAGTGATTGCCATCGAGCCAGAGACGCGCAATGCCGCTGACCTGCGCGCCATGCTGGCCCGCGAAGGCCTGGCGACGCGCGTAACTGTCGTGCAGGCTCTGGCTGCTGACCAGGAAGGCGAACGCCTGCTGGCGCTTGATCCGCTGCACCCGGCCAACCATCGCATTGGCGCGCAGGGCGTTCCCACGCCAGCGCGCACCCTGGACAGCTTAGTGAGCCAAACAGAGCGCGTCTCGCTCATCAAAATTGACGTGCAGGGCGCAGAGTTGCTGGTCTTGCACGGCGCACAGACCATCTTGCGTCAGCACAAGCCAGCTCTCTACGTTGAAGTGAGCGACGTTGACCTGCGTCGCTTCGGCACGAGCGCCGAGGCGTTGCTGAACTATTTGGCGGGTCAAGGCTATGCTTTCTTCAGCCTGGGTGAGGGCCAGACCACGCCGCTCAAGGAGCAGGAGGCGCTGGCTCAGGCGCTGGCGCGCGGCTACGCTGACGTGCTGTGCCTGGCCTATGAGGCCTGACTAACGGCGGTATTTCTCGGCCAACGTGCGCATTTCGGCTTCGCTGTGGCGCAGCAGACGCTCGGTCATGCTGTAGGAAGGGTGACTAGGCTCAGTGTCGCGCAGCTTGTCGCGCAGCTGGCGAATGCCGTAGCGCAATTCGCGGGCGCGGGCGATATCTTGTGGGCTGGCGTGGTCAGGCAAGTAGTCGGCGCTATGGCTCTCGGAACGCGGGCTTCGCTCGTTGCGGCGGGATCTATCGCTGAAGTCGCGACGTGGGCGTTCGTCACGGTCGTCGCGGCGCGGTCTATCGTTGAGGTCGCGGCGTGGGCGTTCATCACGGTCGTCGCGGCGGGGTCTATCGTTGAAGTCGCGGCGCGGGCGTTCATCACGATCATCGCGACGTGGTTTATCGCGAAAATCGCGGTGTGGCTTGTCGTCGCGGCTCTGAGGGCGATAGGGACGTAGTGGGCGCTCGCGCTCCACCCAATCGGCGTCGGTGACGGGTGGGCGCTTGCTGGTCTGAATGTCTTTGGTGGTGGCGCTGGTGGCGTGCAAGATCAGACAGCCTTCTTTGATGACAGCGTAACCCTCAATCAGCAGCAGATCGCTGGGGTTGATAGATAGAGCTTCTTCTACCTCTTGCCACTGAGAGATGTTGACGTAAGCCATGAAGATGGGCTGGGCTTCTGGCAGAGGAGGAACGCCTTTGGGCAGCGGAGCGAAGTGTGCTGTGGGGCGCAAGGTTACGACGATTACGTCAGGACGGCGTTCGATCTGTTCTAATTTGCCAGCCAGTGTCACTTTCACGGTAAGGCCTTTGGAGTGCATTGTGAGGGGATGGCTTCATTTTACCCTCATCTTGCTACAATGCGAGAGGCGATTCAGTTGTGCTTGCGTCGCTTGCGCACGATGACAGAGGCTTTTTTCCCTCTGCCCACTCGGTTGGCGTCGCTCAGTTCTTGGTTAGAGTGAGGCAAGGAGAACATATCCGGTGGGCGGCGCTCATCGGCCTTCAGCGCACCAATATACATTTGGGTTGTTTGCAGGCTGGTGTGGCCTAAGTTTTGGCGAATGCGCTCCATGTCCATGCCATGCAAATAAGCAGTGCGGGCATAGGTGCGACGCAAATCATGAGGCTGGACAACGGTCATCACGCCGTTGATGCTGATTGGATAGCGACACATGATCTGGTTGATGGCGCGCGACGTAATGCGCGTGTCGCGCACGTGCTTTTCGCCCTTGTAAACCCCACGAAAGACTGGGCCGCTGGTGATCTCTGCTTCCTCCAGCCAACGATCTACGTAGACTAAGCACCAATCCAGCGGCCCATATGGCACAAGGCGCTGTGCGTCGCCTTTGCCGGCGCGCACACGCAGGGCCAACTCGCCGTTGAGCGTCTGACGCAAATCGTCTACGTCTAGCTCAACCAGCTCAGCTTCGCGAATGCCCGTGCAGATGAGCATGGCCAAGATCGCTGTGTCGCGCAGGGGGATAAGCTTATCAAGGCCTGGAGCGCGCAGCAGAGCGCGCACCTGGTCAGGATTCAGGCGCAAATGCGCTGAGTCAGCTACATCGCGAAAGTCAATCGTTGGCACAGGCGTATTGCGCGGATGAACGTCGTTCTCAAGACGCACCAGCATTTCGTCGACAGCGGCTTTGCGGTCAGCCGGCGAGAGACCTGGCGGTAACGCATCGTAAAGATGCTCGCGAATTGTGTTGCTGTTGAGCAGAGCTTGATAACGCCCACGTATGCTGGCTAGATGGGCTTGCACCGTGACCGGTGAGAGCGGCGCATCGATCATCTCACCGCGTGCATTGGGTCGGCGACGATGACGGAGCAAGTGATTGCAGTAGAGCGGCAGGTTGGGTTTGTACCAGGGCAACCCTTGCTCATCCAGCCACTCAATGAAGAACAGCAGCCGCGAAGCGACATCTTTGTTTGGGTTTTCTGGCATGAGTAGGGCGAAGTTTTCGCTGCTGGGTTGAATACGAGTTTCGTGGCGCATTGTTGATCTTGTTGCTACTTAGACCCCCTTTTCTAGGAAAGAATAGCACACCTTGTCTTTAGTGGCTAGCCAAAAAATCTGTTTTTGGATATACTAAGCCAAGCTCCTAACTCTCTTAATCATCCTTGTAAGGAGAGAGCGTTCAACTCAATGGACGCGGATAGTCAGCCCCCTCTAGCCTTACCTGCTCTGCTTCGTCTCATCCCCTGAAACGCCTCTGCCTCCCTCTGCGCGCTTCTGGTGATCGGCCTCAAGCAGCGCAGGGCTGCAAGTTTGCAACAACCTTATCAACTGCATACTCTCGGAGGCACCACCCCATGCTGGCTCAACACCTTCACGTTGTCTACGATCATATCGAGAAGCATGACTGGCCCAGCGTTCGCGAGGCTATCGTCAATCTGCCAGAACCCGAAATTGCCGAGCTACTGTTTGAGATTGAACCTGCGCAGCGCATGATCGTCTTTCGCTTGCTGCCTCGTGAGCTGGCTGGCGAAGTCTTCGCTCAGATGGAGAAAGAGCAGCAAAACGAGCTGCTGCAAGAACTCACCCAAGAGGAGACGCGCCGCCTGCTAGAAGAGCTGACGCCTGATGATCGCACCAGCTTGCTAGAAGAACTGCCTGGCCAGGCTACTCAGCGTCTGCTAAATCTGCTCAGCCCAGAAGACCTCAAACAGGCTCGCCAATTGCTGGGCTACCCACCGGAGAGCGTGGGCCGCTTGATGACGCCAGACTACGTGGCTCTGCGTCCTGAATGGACAATTCAGCAAGCTCTCGACCATATTCGTGCTAAAGGACACGATAGCGAAACGATCGATACGGTATACGTGACCGACAATCGCTGGAAGCTGCTGGACGCCATCAGCCTGCGTAGGATCATCTTGGCTGATTCGTCAAAGACAGTCGCCGATGTGATGGACTACCAGTATGTATGCCTGGAAGCCCACCAAGATCGTGAAGAAGCTGTACGTTTCATGGAGCGCTACGACTTGTCTAGTGTGCCGATAGTGGATCGTGATGGGATTTTGCTGGGCATTGTTACCTTTGACGATGTGATGGACGTTGCTGTTGAGGAAGTGACAGAAGACTTCCACAAGGCGGCTGCGGTTGCGCCGCTGAAAGAGAACTATCGCGGAGCTTCGGTCTTCTCCCTGTATCGCAAGCGCATTGGCTGGCTCTTAGCTCTGGTCTTCACCAATGTCTTCTCTGGGGCGGCCATCGCCAGCTTTGAAGAAATTATCGCGGCTAACGTCGCTCTAGTCTTTTTCCTGCCTTTGTTGATCGACAGCAGCGGCAACGCCGGTTCACAATCGGCGACGCTGGCGGTGCGCGCTCTAGCAACTGGTGAAATCAAGCTGAGTGACTGGCTGTATCTGGTGGGCAAGGAGATTTTTACGGCGCTGCTCTTGGGCCTGACGATGGCGCTGGCCGTCTCTCTCGTTGGGCTTGCGCGTGGCGGAGCGATTATCGGCTTGATTGTCTCACTGACAATGATCTGCACAGTCATGTTCGGCAGCATTATCGGTCTGATGTTGCCTTTCCTGCTCAGCCGCCTCAAGTTTGATCCAGCGACGGCCAGCGCGCCGCTCATCACTACGCTGGCAGACATCAGCGGTGTGCTGATTTACTTCTCCATTGCTACGCTGGCCTTGGGCGCTGAGTAGGACAAACGGGCCTGTAGAGATATTCTCCTGCAGGCCTGTATAATGAGAGCTGAATGTCCATGAGCATAGGAGCTACTCTATGAAGCGCTACACGGCTCTCGTCTGGATCATCAAGCTGTTCAAGGCACTGGCCTGGTTCATCTTTGCGACGACGCTCGTCGGCCTGCTGCTGCTCATCCAGCCTTTCACAACAGGACCAACTGGCTACTTTCTCGATCTGCTCGCCAGCGGCGGCCTGGTCTTCGCCTTCGGCACAGGCATGGCGCTCGTCAGCTATGCGATTGGTGAGCTGCTGGACATCATCATGAATGTGTCTTACAGCATTGATCGCATTGCCAATGCTCAAACGGAGCTGCTGCGCGCCCAGCTACAAGCTATCTCCCAATCGCGCGTATCTCGTCTGGCTGATAACGGACAGGTTCAGCAACAGGACATGTCCCTGTCCCAAAATACCGTCATGCGCGAGTGAGACTATCAACAACTTATGAAGCGCTACGCGGCTCTCATCTGGCTCATTAGGCTGTTTAAGGGTCTGGCCTGGCTGATCTTCGCGATGACGCCCCTCATCGTCGCGCTGATGATACAGCCTCTGGGGCCATGGTCTGGCCTCATTAACCTGAGAAACACATGGTTTCTGGAAGTGCTTGTCGTGGGTGGTGCGGTCTTCAGCCTCGGCGTGGGCATGGCCCTCATGAGCCACGTCATTGGCCTGATGTTGGACATGGTGATGGACATTGCTTACAACGTAGATCGCGTGGCGAATGCTAAGACAGAGCTAGTGCGCGCCCAGCTGCAAGCCATCTCCCAGGCGCGCACGCCTCGCTTGGCCGATGATAGGCCGGTTCAAGAGCCTACGCCTTTGCCTCAGGAGGGAGTAGATGGTTAACCCCAGAGACTGGAGGAAGTCTGATCTGCGCTACACGGCTCTCGTCTGGCTCATCAGACTGTTCAAGAGTTTGGCCTGGGTCTTTGTAGCGGTCACGATCTTGGCCGTGATCTTGTATCTCAGACCTCTTTTTTGGGCGACGGACGTCGAGTTTGTCTACGAAAGTAATCCTATCCTCCTTATGCTCACCAACGTCGGCTTTGCCATTAGCCTGGGCGGAGGCATGGCCCTCATCAGCTACGCCATCGGCCTGGTGTTGGACATAGTGATGGACATCGCCCACAACATAGATCGCGTGGCGAATGTCAAGACAGAGCTGTTGCGCGCCCAGCTGCAAGCCATCTCCCAGGCGCGCACGCCTCGCTTGACCGATCAAGGACAAGCTGAGTCGCATGAGGTATTCTCGCCGCAGGATACGACTGCTCATCTCAGGGAATAAACCCTATGCAAGCTCAGCATCCTAGCGGCAAGCTCATCCGCCTTTCGCGCATTCTCCAGCCTCACGACCAGCGAGCCGCCGTCGTCGCCTTCGATCATGGCGTCCACCTGGGCGCAATCCCTGGCATCCTCAGGCCAGGCGACATGCTAGAGACGCTGTCCCAAGCCGGCGTCGATGCCTTCCTGGTGTCGCCAGGTGTGGCGCGGGCCTATGCTGGCGTCTTCTGTGGACGCGGGGCGCCTGGCCTGATCCTGCGCATTGACTGGACGAATCTCTGGCGCAGCAAAGATCGGCTCGGTAGTGATGAAGGACGCGCCACGCTCATCGCCCAAGTGGAAGACGCAGCGAGGCTGGGTGCTGATGCCGTCCTGGTCTACATGTTCATCGGCTATGAAGACCCGCACCAGGAAGCGGCCCAAGTGGGCCATGTCGCCCAAGTCGCTCAGGCCTGCGAAGCGCTAGGTATGGGCTGCATCGTCGAGCCGATGGCGCGCGGCAAGCGCGTCGGCGACGACATTTACAACGCCGAATACATCGCTCTGGGTGCGCGTATGGCCTGCGAAATTGGCGCAGATATTCTCAAGACCGACTACAGCGGCAGCGCCGAGAGCTTCGCTCACGTCGTCGAAAGCAGCTTCCGTCCTATCCTGATCGCTGGTGGCCCCAAGACTCACACCCAACGCGAGGCTCTGGAGATGGTGCAGGGGGCGCTAAGCGCGGGCGCGCAGGGTCTATTCTTCGGGCGCAACGTCTTCCAGGCTGAAGACCCCGCGCGGATCATGCGAGCTATGGTGGCCATGATCCACCAAAACCTCAGCGTGGACGAAGCCGAAGCTTTGTTACAATAGAGGCGCAGATGGGAAGTTTTTCTTAACTCCCCCTGCCCCACTGCGCAATTTTTTGCTTCTTGAAAGAGGCTTGGTTATGTCCGATGTCATCGTCGCAGGCCATCTGTGCCTAGACATTTTGCCCGCCATGCAGCACCTCCAGCCTTCGGCGCTAGCCTCGCCGGGGCGTCTGTTTGAGGTTGGTCCGCTCACCTTCGCTACTGGGGGTGCAGTCTCCAACGTAGGCTTAGCCTTGCGCCAGCTCGGCGTTGATGTGGGCCTCATGGCTGCTCTCGGCGACGACCAGGCGGCACAGATCATCCGCGCCATCCTGAAGCGCTACGGCGTGGACGATCAGACGATCCGCACTCATCCTCAGCAAACGTCGTCATACTCTGTCGTGTTGGCGGCGCAAGGCCAGGATCGTATCTTCCTCCATCACACGGGCAACAACGCCATCTTCAGTGCTGCCGACATTGACGAAGACCGCGTAGCGCAAGCCCGCATTTTTCATCTGGGCTATCCGCCTTTGCTGCCTGCTCTGGTCACAGATAAGGGAGCGCCGCTGGCTGAAATCTTCCGCCGCGTGAAGGCCCTGGGCGTAGTAACTTCGCTAGACATGGCCCACCCTGATCCTAGTGGTGCGAGTGGACGCGTAGATTGGCACGCTGTCTTGTACAAGACGCTGCCCCACGTCGATCTTTTTGTGCCGAGCATGGAGGAGACGCTGTTCATGCTGCGCCGCCAGGATTATGAGGCCTGGCAGGGCCAGGTCTTGCAGCGCCTCAGCCTGCTCTACTTGCGTGATCTGGCTGAGGAGCTGCTGGCCCTTGGGCCGTGCTTAGTGGGCTTCAAGCTAGGTGAGAAGGGTCTGTACCTGCGGGCTAGCGACGATGAGGCACGTCTACAAGCCCTGTCTACCCTGCCTTTGGATCAAGCCGCTTGGCGCGGCTACGAGGGTTATCAGCCGGCCTACCAGGTGCAGGTGGTCGGCACGACAGGCGCAGGCGACTGCTGCTATGCGGGCCTCTTGTGCGCCATGCTGCACGGCCTTGGCCCAGACGAGAGCGCGTCGCTGGCGGCGGCGGTAGGCGCGTGTAACGTAGAAGCGGCAGATGCCACCAGCGGTGTACTCTCTTATGAAGCGACGTGCGCTCGTTTAGCAGCGGGGTGGCCACTCAGCGATGAGCGTCTATAAATCACGATAAGTTTTAAGCGGCGAAGACGAACATAAAAAGCTGCTTTGAGCTTTTTTGAACCTTTAAGGATCAATTTGCGCGATGAACTTGGGCTTCAACACTTTTCTCTTCTAGTCCTGAAAAGCGTTCAAGTGAAGGTGACAAAAAGCTGAAGGTTACCCCAAGCAAATTTTTCCCCTCTCCCAAAAGAGAGAGGGGGCGAGGATGAAAGGGACTTCGGCCAGGCAGGCTTTCTATTCCTCTAGCGTGCTGGTGTCGCCTTCTGGCAGGCCCATCGCGCGGGCCTTCAGGACGCGGCGCATAATCTTGCCGCTGCGCGTCTTGGGCAGCACGTCCACGAATTCGATCTTCTCTGGCACAGCAATCGGCCCGACTTCGTGGCGGATGTGCGCCTTGAGCTGATCGGCCAGGGCCAACGAGGGGGCATAACCGTTGCGCAGGATGCAGTAGGCGTAGATCACGTTGCCGCGCACTTCGTCTGGCACGCCGATCACGGCCGCTTCGGCCACCGAAGGATGGCTCACCAGGCCGCTTTCGACTTCCGCTGTCCCCAGGCGATAGCCGCTGACCTTAATCACGTCGTCGTTGCGGCCAATCACCCAGATATAGCCGTCCTCGTCCTTGCGCGCCGTGTCGCCGGCCAAATACCAGCCGAACTTGGCATACTTCGTCCAATATTGGTCAACGTAGCGCTGCGGATCGCCATAGACGGTGCGCAGCATACTCGGCCAGGGAGCTTGGATCACCAGGTCGCCGTCTTCGCCAGTCGCGCAGGACGTGCCGTCTTCGCGCACCACATCCACCTTAATGCCAGGGAAAGGACGGGTGGCGCTGCCAGGCTTGAGGCTGACGGAGGGCATAGGCGCGATCATGAACGCTCCTGTCTCCGTCTGCCACCAGGTGTCGATGATGGGGCAGCGCTCTTTGCCGATGGCAGTGTAGTACCAACGCCAAGCTTCTGGGTTGATTGGTTCACCGACGCTGCCCAGCAGCCGCAGTGTAGACAAGTCGCGGCGGTTGGGCCAGGCTTCGCCGAAGCGCATGAGGCCGCGTATGGCCGTCGGCGCAGTATAGAGGATGGTCACGCCGTATTCTTCCACGATACGCCACCAGCGATCTGGATACGGGAAGTTGGGCGCGCCTTCGTACAGAATGCTGGTCGCGCCTAAGATGAGCGGCCCATAGACGATATAGCTGTGGCCGGTGATCCAGCCCGGATCAGCGGCGCACCAATAGCGATCTTCTTCTTTGAGGTCGAAGCACCATTGCAGCGTAGCGCTCACTTGTACTTGGTAACCGCCGTGCGTGTGCAGCACGCCTTTGGGCTTGCCTGTCGTGCCGCTGGTGTACAGGATGAACAGCGGGTCTTCGGCGTCCATGACTTCCGTCGGGCATTGCCTGCTGGCGATGGGCAGCGCCATGAGGTCGTGATACCAGTAGTCGCGCCCCTGCACCATGTTGACGTTCTGGCCCGTGCGCTTGACGACAATCACTGTATCGACGACGGGCGAGCGGTGGATAGCTTCGTCGACGACATCTTTCAGCGGCACGATCTTGCCGCGCAACCACGAGCCGTCCGCCGTCACCAGCACGCGACTTTGGGCGTCTTCGATGCGGGTGGCCAGCGCTTGCTCGCTGAAGCCGCCGTAGACCACGCTGTGGACAGCGCCAATCTTGGCGCAGGCCAGCATAGCGACGATGATCTCTGGAATGCGGCCCATGTAGATCGTCACGCGGTCACCGCGCCGCACGCCCATGCTCTTGAGGACGTTGGCGAATTTGTTGACCTCCTGCCACAAGCGCCAGTAGGACATGGTGCGCTTGTCGCCGTCCTCCCCTTCCCAGATGATGGCCAACTTGTTGCGCCGCCAAGTCTTGGTGTGGCGATCTAAGGCGTTGTGGACGATGTTGATCTTGCCGCCGACGAACCACTTATAGAACGGAGCTTGGCTGGCGTCTAGGACTTGATCCCACTTTTCGTACCATTCCAACAGACTCTCGGCGCGCTCTGCCCAAAAGGCTTCCACGTCTTCCATCGAGCGCCGATAAACTTCATCGTAATCTTGGACGTGGGCAGCCTTCAGCAATTCCTCGCTGGGGTGATACCATTCGCCGATAGGCGGCGCGAAAACGTCTTCCGTCATCTTCAAAAAACTCCTCACTGACCTGAAATTTTTATCATCATGAGTGACAGGTGAATTATAGAGCGTCCTGCCGCGTTGCGCAAAAACCCACCCTACCTAGCGCCGCGCTGCTTGAGCCAGTTCTCCAGGTCTTCATAGACGCCTTCATCGCTGTAAAAGTCCAACAAGCTGATCTTCAGCACCATCAGCTCGTCTTCTTCGTAGATGAGCGGCTCTAGTTGGCTGTACCACCAGCGCGGCGATTCTTCCGTCCAGATCAGCCAACTCGTCTCATCGATCTCGTAGCTATCGGCCTTCTCCAGTCTGTCCACCAAGTCGCTGTCGTCGCCTTCGTAGACGGTGTACGTCACCAGCAAAAGATGTTTGTCCATCGCTCAGATGTCCGTCGGATGAAGTAATTACCACGAACGCAGGGCGCGCAGCCGCTGCGTCTTCTTGCTCTGGTGGGCTTGCATTCGCATCAACACGCTGTTGAGCGTCTCCATCGCCATCAGGATGTAGTCGCCCTTGTTGAGCATGACGCACTCGGCGCGCTCGGCCATGGCGGCGTCAGTAATTTCTGCGCGAGAAGGAATGCCCGTCTTGGCCAACGTCTCCAGCACTTGCGTCGCCCAGATGACCGGCACATGAGCTGCTTCGCACAACCACATGATCTCTTCCTGAATTTCGGCCAGGCGCTCGAAGCCAATCTCCACCGCCAAGTCTCCGCGCGCAATCATCACGCCGACGGGCTGCTTGCCGCCGGCTTCGATGAGCATGTCGGGCAGGTTGCGCAAAGCACGGGCCGTCTCCACTTTCAGGATGAGGGCGACGGGGCGCGCGGGCTGGCGCTTAGCCAATTCTTCTTGGATCAAGCGCACATCGGCGGCATCCTGGACGAAGGAATAATTGACCATATCGGCGTGCTGGGCGATGAAGTCTAGGTCTTGCAGGTCTTTGTCAGTCAGCGGGCTGAGCTTGAGGTCGGTGTTTGGGAAGTTGACGCCCTTGTCATCCTTGAGGCGGTAGCCGTTTTGTCGCGCGTGAGTGACTTCCAGCAGCAGGCCCTCCGACTGGCGCGCACGGATGATCGTCCCTAGCTTGCCGTCGTCAAACCACACTGTCTGTCCAACTTTGGCCTGATCCAGCGCTGGTCGCAGGGTACATTGAGCTTGGACAGGATAGAGCTTGGACTTGACGGGCAGATCGTAAGTCAGCAAGAGGGTGTCGCCTTTGTGCAGCAGGGCTTTCTTGGGCTGGATGACGTTGGCCGTGCGCGACTTAGGGCCGCCCAAGTCCATCGACACTTTGCAGGCGTGGCCTGTCTTCTCCTCAGCAGCGCGCAAGTTGGCGATCATGCGCGCCCAGGCTTCGGCGTCGTCGTGGGCGCAGTTGATACGAGCCACGTCCATGCCGCGATCCAACATGGCGCGCACGATGTGTGGGTCGCTAGCGGCCTCACTAGGCAACGTCACCATCATGCGCACAGAGCGCTGGCGCGGTGGCTTGCCCAAGACGGTGCGCGTCTGCTCTTCTAGCAGGCGCGCACCCAGCTTGAAGTCTTGGATGCTCGGTCGCTGTGGGATATGCGCGCCTTTCTCGTTGCAGATGAGGGCCAGCGTGGCGCTCACGGCGTCTAGCGTGGGCATAACCTGGCTCTCCAGGCGGCCCAGCGAAGACAGGCCTAGGGGGCGCAGGCCTTCTTGCAAATCGCGCAGATCGTTGCGACGCAGGGCCAGGTAGTAGGCTAAGTTGCGCGCACTGTAATGGAAGCGCTGGCGTTCTGGGCTGATCCTGCCTTGCCACTTCTCGTATAGCGCCTCGCCCTCCTCCAAGACTTTGCGGCGCACTTCCAGCAGTTGGGCCAGCAGTTCGCGCTGCTTGGCCAGCATGGCCAGTTCATCGTGGTCTTTCGGAGGCATGACAAAGGACTTCCTCGGCAAGAATAAGAACAGGCGGCTCATATCTTACGCCGCTCAGCGCTTCTGCGCTATGATCGAGCATTAGCTCAAGGCAGCTCGTCGCGGTACAGGTCGTGTACGGCGTCGATGTCGCCCTGGCTGAGCGTCTTGCGCTGGCCAATCTCCCGATCCTGCTTGGGGATGATGGTGTCCTGGCCGTTGCGCGAGAAGGCCCAGCGCGGGTAGTGCATAATGCTGTCGTAGTCATACGGGCCGATATCGCGGCCATCGCTGATCTGCTTGTTGAAGTTGAAGACCATCGCAGGGATGATGTTCTCATAGACGACGGTCACATAGTCGTCGCGATCTGAACGGCTGTGTTCGTGCCACAGGCCGATGGCGTGGCCAATCTCGTGGATGGTGCTGCCGGTGCTGCACGCCAGCGCCAGGTTGATAGGCTGCTTGCCGCCGATCCGTCCCACATAAGATGAGCAGCCGCTGCCAGGCTGAAAGATGATGTAGTCCGGATATTGGCTGGCGTTGGCGCTGGTGCGCTCCACAAAGCGCAAGCGCGTGACGCTCTCCCAGTGTTTGATGGCGTCATAGACGCGGATGGACGCCGGCAGATTGCGATCTACCTCAAACGGTACAACGCCACCTTGCCACAAGAAGCGCCGATCCTTGACTGCCAAACCAGCTTGGTGAGGGTCGTCTAGGCGCAGGATGATGTCACCTTCCATCATCGGCAGACCATCAACCATGACGTACTGCACTGGCACGCCGCTGAACCACTGGTCAGGGCCGAGCATGCCGCTGATCGTGCCGCTGTAGAGCGTGGGATCGGCGGGGACGTTCAGCTCAGCCCGGATGTCGTCGGTTTGTGCTGTGCTGCCCAGGGCAGACGCAGAAGGCGTGGGGTTGGCGTCGGCAGGACGCAGCCAGAGCGCCAGCAGGCCCAAGACCACCATGCCCAACAAAGTCAGACGCCAACGCTGCCACAGATTCGGTTGCTTCATACGCCTCTCTCTTTCTCTATTCCCTACAACTGTAACACCATTTCAATCCTACGAAAGGCTTCGACGTAGCCAAACGCCTGACAGGTAGGCCAAGACGGGCTGTCGGCGGCGATGTTCTCAATCTTGGTGTCCATCATCGAATATAGGGTGTAGAGCTGGCCCAGCAAGGCACGGATGAGCGCAGGATCGGCGTTGGCGCTGGCGCTGAAGACCAGGTGCGTGAGTTGAAAAGGCGTCCTCTGGAAGGCTAACCAGCCTGCCCTGCCATCAGCGGCGCGCGCTGTGATAGCGCTCAGACGACCCGTGTTGAACAGCGAAGGCGTCTCTTCGACCCAAGTCGGCGAGTCGCCGCGTCCTTGCAGCAGCTCGCGCAGCGTCACCCGATCCTCCACTAGCTCATAGGTCAGGTCATCGGGCGGCATTAAATCGTGGCTGAGCTTGGACGGGGCGCGACGCACAATCAGCAACTCGCGCGTCTCGACGAAGCCCAGCTTGAGGAAGAGGCGATGGGCCGGCTCGTTGCCTTTGATGACTTCTAACTGCACCGTCTGGCAGCCGGCCTGACGAGCGCTCTCTAGGTGGCGCTGCACCAGAAATTCAGCGGTGTGGCGGCGACGGCGCTCTGGGATCACCCCTAGTCGCGTGATCCAGCCGCGGCCTGGGCGCAGGCCCAACATGCTGATCCCACTAGGCTCGTGATCGTCTGAGCCGATGGCCACCAGCGAATGCTCCATGCTGATATCGTAGGCCTGAATATATTCAGCCATGCGCTTGCCGTTCATGGGCATGGGGACGATGTAATCGACGCGCGCGCGGTTGTAGATGGCGGCCAACTCATCCATGGTGTATTGGGCGATGGGGATGGCTAGGTTGTGCGCTGTGCTGGCAGGTTCAGCGGACATAGCGGGGCTTTCAGGGCTGTTTTTGAGCGATGAAGTTGGCGATCTGCTGGGCGAACGAGCGCGTGTCTATCGGCTTGAGGATGATGCCATCGCAGCCGTAAGCTTGGGCCATGCTGTGAGCTGTCTCTTCAGGCCAAGCGGTGAAAGCGATGATGGGGACGACTTTCAGATGAGCCTGCTGGCGCAGCAGCCCGACCACCGTCTGCCCGTCTAGGTCGGGCAAGCCCAGATCAACCAGGATCAGGTCAGGTTGGCTCTCAAGGGCGTAGACTAGGCCCTGCTCACCATCCTGGGCGGTGACGACTTCGTACTGTGCGCGGCGCAACAGCTTGTCCACCATGCGGGCATTTTCAACGTTGTCTTCTATGACGAGGATCGTGGGCATGGGCGGTTATCTTCCAGAGAAATATCGTAGTCCGTCGCGGATGACTTGTAGGAAATGCTGGCGGTCTATCTCGGACTTGGCGATGGTGGCCCGAATCTGCATTTGGGCGCGCTGGCGTTCTTCAGGCGTCATGTCGTGAGCAGAATAGATGATGATGGGGATGTCGCGCAAGTCGGAATCGCGCTGGAGCGTGTCCAGGATAGTGAAGCCATCGACGTCGGGCAGCAGCAAATCTAGGACGATCAGGTCAGGGTGATAGTTGTAGATGGCCTTCAGGCCATCGCGGCCATTGGTGGCTTCGATCAGGTTGTATGAGCCGCCGCTGTGGATAATGCGTTTAGCCAGCCGCAAATCCAGCGGGTTGTCGTCGATGATGACGATGGTTGGTTGGCCTTCGCTCGGCCTGAGCGCTGGGACGTCAGCTTCTGGCGCAGCGCTAGTCACGGCCGCTGAAGAGCTGTCGGGCATGACGACGCTGATCGGCTCATGGCCCAACGTCTTGACCACTTGTTCCACCAGCTGGCGCGTGTCCGTGCCGCCTTTGGTGAAAATTTGCTCCGAGAAGCGCTCTAGGCGCTGACGGTCTGCCGCTGTCAAGGATTTAGCCGAGACGACGAGGATCGGGATGGAAGCAGTCGTGGCGTCCTGCTTGAGCTGTTCTAGCAGACCGAAGCCGTCCACATCGGGCATGGTGAGGTCGCTGATGACCAAGTCTGGGCGGCGGTCGCGGATGACTTCAAGGCCCTCGCGTCCATCGCGCGCCTCGTAAATGCGGTATTGCTTGTAGCTTTGCAGCAGGCGGCGGATCAAGCGGCGGTCGTTGGGGTTGTCGTCTACAATGACGATGGTCGTCACTTGCTCGTGCAGGTTCTCCAGGGCTGCCCCCAAGCCTTCTTCGTCGCGGGCGCTGGCCGTGCCTTTGATCTGCAAATCCAAGATGTAGCGGTCGTATTGGTCGCCCAAGATGTGGCTTTCGGCGGGGAAGGTGTGGCCGCTGCAATTGACCACCACGCACTCATTGGGGGCGATCGTGCCGTCCTGGAGCATACGAGTCAGCCCTGCAAAAGCGACGGCCGTGGCCGGCTCTACCGAGAGGCCGCCCTTGCTGGCGGCTTGGCGCATAGCGCTGAAGGTCTCGCCATCTTCGACGGCGATCATCGTGCCACCGTGCCGCTGGATGGCCCGGCGCAGCAGCGCGTAACTGTAGCCAGGGTCGCCAGTGGCCAGCACCGTGATGAGCGTCTTGGGGACGACAGGCTTAGCTTGTTCGGCGTCGGCGCGGAAGGCTTCTACCATCGGCGCACAGCCCGCTGCTTGGACGATCCCCAGCTTCGGCACGCGGTCGATCAGGCCCAGGCGCTGCAGCTCGGTGAAGCCCTTGTACACCCCCAGCGGGCCAATGCCGCCGCTCACCGCCTGAATGTACCAATCAGGGGCGCGCCAGCAGCCCGTCTGAGACGGCGGCAAGGCGCGGGCCAACTGCTCAGCAATTTCGAAGGCCAGCGTCTTCATGCTCTCTTTGCCAGGGATGGAACGCGCGCCGCGATCCAAGTGAATGTTGCGCCGCTGAGCGAATTCAGCCGCTACTTGCTTGGTCTCGTCGTAAGTGCCGCTCACTTTGACGACTTCTGCCCCATAAAGAGCCGCTTCGCGCATTTTCTCGGCGGGGACGAGGCTGGTGAGGAAGAGCCAGAGCTTAATCCCTGCGCGAGCGCAGTAGGCGGCGTAGGCGACGGCGGCATTGCCAGTGCTGGCCAACGCGCATTCCTCAATGTTCGCCTGCTTCATGGCCATCACCGAGAGGGCTGCCTGGCGATCTTTGAAGGAGTTGGTGGGCTGAGCGCGCTCATCTTTGACGAAGATCGGAGCGTGGTGATATAGGCGCTCATACGGGATGAGGCGCGTGAGCGGCGTCCAGCCTTCGCCCATGCGTAGCTCATGATAAGTTGGCAGGATGGGCAAGAGTTCGACATAGCGCCACAAATCTAGCTCGCGTCCCGCCACCTGCCGCGCCCATTCCACCCCCAGCGCGTCGTAGTCGTAGCTAGCATCTAGCCACTGCGAGCCGCAGGCGCTGCACGCGCTGAGGAAAGGCGATGCCGCCGCCTGGGCCTGACCGCAATTCAGGCAGGTGACGGCATGGAGATAAGGATTGTTCACTTGGTCACGGCCTCGCGGTCTTGAGTTTCTCGGCTGCTGACGAGCGGCAGCGTGAACCAGAAAGTTGAACCGACGCCGAGCTGGCTGCGCACGCCGATCTCGCCACCGTGCATTTGCACGAGCTGGCGAGTGATGGCCAGGCCTAGGCCCGTGCCGCCGGCGCGCCGCGTCGACGAGCCATCGGCCTGGCGGAAGCGCTCAAAGATGACTTCCAGCGCGCTCTCGTCGATCCCAATGCCCGTGTCTTCTACTTCGACGCGAAGCGAGCCGCCGTGTGCGCCGCAGCGCACCACGATTTGTCCTCGCTCCGTGAACTTAACGGCGTTGCTCAGCAAATTGAGGACAATCTGGCGCAGGCGCAGGCGGTCACCATTCACCTGCCCCATCTGGCTTACGTCTTCCTGCACTTCTAGGCGCAGCTCAATTGGCTTATCTTTGACTAGCACTTGGCTCTCGCGCACGATTCCGCTCAGCAGCTCAACTATGTCTGTCGGGCTTGGGGTGAGCGTCATCTGGCCGGCTTCGATCTTGGCCATGTCTAGGATTTCATTAATCAGCCCCAACAGGTGACGGCCGCTGCTGTGGATGGCTTGTACATCTTCGACGGCTTCTTCGGGCAAGTCGCCGTCTACGCCGTCCATCAGCACCTCGCTGTAGCCGATGATCGAGTTGAGCGGGGTGCGCAGCTCGTGGCTCATGTTGGCCAGGAATTCTTGCTTCAAACGATCTACTTCGCGCAGGCGGGCGACGGTCTTGCGCTCACGTTCGAAGGCCTCGGCGTTGCGGACGGCGATGGCGACTTGGTCGGCGAGCGTGGTCTTGATCTGCGCATCCTGGGCAGTGAAGCGGTTGATGACGCTCGCTTGCACGTCCAGCACGCCGATCAGCTCATCGCCGACGATCATCGGCACGGCCATCTCAGAGCGCGTCTCTGGCAGCAGCGGATTGGGCAGGAAATCTGGCTCTTGAGTGACATCGTTGGAGATGACTACCTGGCGGGTGCGTGCGGCGCGAGCGACCAAGCTGTGTTCGCGGTTGAGCGGAATGCTGTGGTGGCGCTCCAGCATGATACGACCGGCTTCCCCTGCCCCAGCAGCCAACTCCAGCGTCTTGCCATCCTCGCTCAGCAGGTAGATGTGGGCATGATACAGACCAAAACTCTCTTTGGTGAGGTCAGCGACGGCTTGGAGCAGCTCGTCCTCGTCCAGGATGGTCGTCGTGGCGGCGCTCACGCGGGCGATCGTTTCCAACTCGGCGGCGCGCTTGCGCGTCTCCAAAGCAGCGCGGCGGCTAGCCACCACCGAAGTGAGTGTGCCGAGCAGTTGTTCAAAGATTTGTATGTCATCGTCGCTGATCTGATGCGACTTAGACCAGTTTAAGCTGAGGACGCCTAGCCACTGCTGGCCAGCTTTGAGCGGTAGAACGACGCTGCGATCGACGTTGAGCTGCTTCATCATCTCCAAGATGAGATAGTTTTCTGCGGTTGGTTCGATCGTCTCTGTGCTGACGATCAATGGACGATCGGGGTTGCGCATCCAAAGATTGACCAGCGGATAGTTCTTGACGTCGAAGTCACCTCCGAGGCTGGGATCATCGTGGGTGATGCCGAAGCCGCGCCAGGCGGCCATCGTCCTGACGAAGCGCGGCCTGTCTTCTTCCTGGACGGTGACGTAAGCCAGACTGATGAGCAGGTCGTCGCTGGCGAACTGGCGGCCAATGGCCGCGACGATCTCTTCTTCGGTGGCGGCGTGTGACAGGTCTGCGTTGATCGCTGCCAACTTCTCGGCGCGGTAGCGCGCGCGCGTCACCTCTGTGCTGGCCAAGACGCGCTCGATGCCGATGGAGACTTGGTTGGCGACGCTCTGCAACAACGCGATCTCTTCAGGCTGGAACTTGTGAGCCTGACGGTTGTAATTGAGGAAGAAGACGCCGTAGGGCGCGTCGTTGACGATCAGCGGCACAGCCGCGACCGATTGAATGCCGATAGCTTCTAAGATATCCAGGGGGAAGTTGGGATAGCTGGCCGCGTGATCGACGGCGATGACGCGGCGGGTGCGCAGCGCTTCCATCGCGTGCGGGTAGCGCACGTCAGGATCGACGAACTGACGAGCAGTGGCGTTGTCCATGTCCTGGCCAAAGCCGACGAAGCCGCGCCACACCCGCTCCCCACGATCATACAGCGACAAAACGACGTTGTCCGCCTGGAAGTTCTGAGCCAGCGTTTGGGCTACGTTTTCTGCCAACGTCTCCACGTCGCCAGACTGTCGAATGAACTCGGCGATTTGGGCGTTGAGGCGCAGATCGCGCAGGCGCTGCTGCATCTGCTGGTAGTTACGAGCGTTTTGCAGAGCGATGGCAATCTGGTTGGCCAGCGTCGTCTTGACCTGCACATCGATCTCGTCGAAGGCGTCGGTGCGATTGTCCTGCACGTCCAACACGCCGAGCAGCTTATCGCCGTACGAGATGGGAATGGCCAGCTCAGACTTGGTATCGGGTAGCAAGGGGTTAGCCATGAAGTTGGGCGCTTTGGTCACATCGTTGATGAAGGCGCCTTCGCGGGTACGCGCCACGCGAGCGACGAAGCTGTTGTGGTTGAGCATAGAGATACGATGGCCGACCTCCGCGAGCTGACGACCGACTTCGCCGGCGCCAGCGGCTAGCAGCAAGTAGTCGCCCAACTCATCTAGTAGGTAAATGTGGGCATGGTAGCGCTGGAAAGTATCCTTAACTTGGTTGACAAGCACCCAGAGTAGCTCGTCTACGTCCATCTGCACGGCGGTGATGGTGCTGATGAAGGCCGCTGCCTCTAGCTCGCGAGCGCGGCGCAGCATTTGCTCTTCGCTGATCTTTTGCGCGGTGATGTCGCTGCGGATAGAGACGTATTGATAAGGCTTGCCCTCATTGTCTAGGAACGGCACGATGGTCGTCTCGACCCAGTAGAAAGTGCCGTCTTTGGCGCGGTTGCGGATCTGACCATGCCAGACCTTGCCATTGGCGATGGTCACCCACATATCGCGGAAGAATTCTTTGCTGTGATAGCCAGAGTTGATGATGCGATGATCCTGGCCCAGCAATTCAGCACGGCTGTACTTGGAGATTTGTTCGAAGCGGTTGTTGACGTAGGTGATCTTGCCCGTCTGGTCGGTGATGGCCACGATGGCGTGTTCGTCGATAGCGTGGCGTACATCGCCTACTTCTTTGAACAAGCGGGCATTTTGAACGGCGACGGCGATCTGCGCGGCCAGCGTCGTCTTGACTTGCACGTCTTCTTCGTTGAAGCGGTTGATCTGATCGGACTGCACGTCCAAGACGCCGATGAGTTCATCGCCGACCAGCATCGGGATAGCCATCTCAGAGCGCGTCTCTGGGAGCAGCGGGTTAGGCAGGAAGTCTGGCTCTTGAGATACGTCGTTGGCGATGACGCCTCGGCGGCTGCGCGCAGCGCGCGCGACTAAGCTGTTCTCTTTGTTGAGCGGAATGCGGTGTTTGTTGGCGACCATCTGTTTGCCCGCTTCTCCTGCCCCGGCGGCCAAGACGAGCATTTTCTCTTTGGCATCCAACAGGTAAATGTGGGCATGATAGAGGCTAAAGCGCTCTTTAGTCAGATTGCTCACGTCCATCAGCAGCTTGTTGATGTTCAGGTTGGTGCTGGCCTCTGTACTCACAGCCGCCACCGTCTCTAGTTCGCGAGCGCGGCGCTGTGACTCGGCGTAGAGCTGTGCATTGCGTATGGCGATGGCAATCTGGTCAGCCAACGCCGTTTTAATGCGCACATCTTGTTGGGTGAAAGCGTTCACGCGGTCAGCATGAGCCTCTAGCACACCGATGAGCTGCTTGCCGACGAACATGGGGATGGCCAAGACGGACTGGGTAGCTTGCAAATTGGCGTTTGGTACGTAGTCAGGACTGGCGGCTACGTTGTTGTTGACGATAGCCTGACCTGTACGCACGCAATGCGTCACCAGTTCGTCCTGACTCAAGGAAACACGGTAGTCACGATCGACAAAACGACAAGGAGCTTGGCCTGTGCCTGCCACCAGCAGCAGGCTGTCGAGTTGCGGCTCATAGAGGTAGATGTGGAGATGGTAGAGCTTGAAAGCATCGGCTGTCACCTGAGCGACATCGCGCACTAATTCGCGCGGATCGAGGATACGGGCCGCGCGAGCGCTGACTTCAACCAGGGCTGCCAGCTCTTCCGCGCGCTTGCGGCTGGCTCCGGCGCTGCGGATGGCGTCCATGACGCTGATCGTCTGCTGGTGCAGAGCGGTGTAAACGCGCTGTTCGCGCTCGCTGAAGCTGTGTGGCTCATTCCAATCCAGCGTGATGACGCCGATCCACCGCCCTGCTGAATACAGCGGCATGATGACTGTGGCGTAGATGTTGAAGTCGGCATAAATCTGGCGTGAGTTGGAGTCCACGCGCTCATCCTCTTGGGTGTTGCTGATGAACAGAGGGCGGTTGGGAGCGCTCATCCACAGGCGGCTCAGGTCTAGCTCTGGCAGGAAGTAGCGAGTGCCAACAGCGATCGCTGTCTGACGGTCTGTCGGCCAAGCTGCGACGACTTCTGCCCAAATGGGTTTGGCCAGCTCATCCACCTCGATGTAATAAGTATTAGCGCTGCTAATGCCGTATTGGCTGGCAAAATTGACGACAATCTGCAGCACTGCCTGAGGCTCGTCTGCTTGGGTCAGATCACGCGAGGCTTGATAAAGGAGAGTTTGCTCCTCCTCGGCGCGCCTGCGAGCAGTGATGTTCTGGGTGATCGTCAGGCCCGCGATGATATTGCCTTGCTCATCGCGCACCGGCACGTTGACCGTCTCGTAGATGAGGTCTCTGAAGGGAATTTCTCGGCGCGTCTCTTGACCGCGCAGGGCTGCTTCGTAGGTCATCTTGACGATTTCGGCGACTTCTGGTGGGAAGACTTCGTAGATGGTCTTGCCCTCCATTCCCTCCTTGCTTAGGCCTGCTTCTTCCAGCCCTGCGCCATCGACCAACAGGTAACGGAAGTTGTGATCGTACATAACTAGCGCACCGTTGGGGAAGTTGCTGGCGATGGCTGCCAGGCGATTTTCGCTCTCTTGTAGCGTTTGCTGACTACGCGCAACCAAATCGAAGGCGCGGGCGTTGTTGAGTGCAATGGCAATTTGATTGGCTAAGGTCGTCTTGACCTGTACATCTTCTTCAGTGAAGCGGTTGACTAGTTCCGACTGTACATCGAGGACGCCAATCACTTCATTGTTGACGACGAGCGGGATGGCCATCTCCGAACGGGTAAGCGGCAGCAGCGGATTGGGCAAAAAATCTGGCTCTTGGGTGACATCGTTGGAGACGACGCCCTCTTTGGTACGAGCGGCGCGCGCTACCAAGCTGTGTTCTGTGCTGAGAGCAATGCGGTGGCCACGCTCCAGCATGGCAATGCCAGCCTCCCCTGAACCAGCGGCCAGGTTCAGCCATTCGCGCGCTTCGTCTAACAAGTAAATGTGAGCATGGTATAGGTTGAAGTTGTCGCGAGTCAGCTTGACCACCGTACGCAACAGCGTCTTGATATCCAAATTCGACGAAGCAGCCAGGGCGACTTCTGCCACTGTCGCCAGCTCAGCGGCACGACGTTGCGCGTCTTCGTAGAGCTTCACGTTTTCAAACGTCACCGCCAGTTGTGCAGCCAGCGTCTCGAAGAGCCTGACAGTCGCCTCGTCGAAAGCATTAGCTTGGTTGTGTTGAATGTCCAAAACGCCGATGATCTGGCCTTCTACCTTCAGCGGTACGGTTAGCTCAGCGCGAGTTTCAGGCAGCAGTGAGTTGGGCAAAAAGTTGGGGTCGGATTTTGTGTCTTGGACGACGACGCCTTTTTGAGTACGGACAGTATTGGCGATCAGCGAACGACCGTCGAGCGGCAGTTTGTGACCCTGGCTGATGAGCCGTCGGCCTACATAGCCTGTACCATCGCGCAGCACCGCGAACTTGCGCTCACGATCTAGCAGGTAAATTTGCACGTAGTAAAAGTCGAAGCGGTCGCGGATGAGATTAGTCGTCAGGCTGATGAGGTCGTTTAAGTCGCGGATTCGATTAGCCGCAGCTGCAATCTCCGCTGAAGTCTCCAAATCTGCAGTACGGGCCTGGACGCGCGCTTCCAGCGTCGCCACTAGTTCCCGTAACCGACTGGTCATCGTGTTAAGGGAACGCCCAAGCTCGCCGAATTCATCTTGACGGCTGGCCGTCTCTGAGCTGACAAGCTGGTCCATGTTGCCGCTAGCCATCTGGCGTGCTTTCTCGCTGATTTCGGCCACTGGTCGACTGATCTGACGAGCAATCAGCGCCACTACCGACGCAGCAATCAAGCCCATCAAAAACAAGCTGGCGACTACAGCAGCGATCGTCGTTTGTAGCGGCGCGAACAGCGCAGACTGATCGCGCAGTGTAATCAGCGTCCAGTAGTAGCTCTCTGGTGCGCCTTCGGGTCGCACCCGCGCGTAGTACGAGAGGTAGTCCGTGCCGTCAAGCCGCGCAGTTAGGCTCTTGAGGCCAGCTTCAGCCTGAAAATAGGCAGGTGCGTAGTCAGGCAAGACAGCACGAATTGTCGTTGCTTCCCCACCGACGAAGTTCAAGCCAAGCTCAGCAATGCCTGGCTCAAAACCAAACGTCAACTCAGGCTTTGTCGAATGGTAAAGGAAATATCCATCGCGATTGAGCAGATAGGTTTGCTCAACGCCTGGATCATTAGGTATCAAAGCTCGAAACAGCTCGTCAGCAAAGATGTTGATGAGGACGATGCCCACTGCTCGGCGCGCATTCGTCGTTGGACTAAGCGCGTAGACGGGAGTTGAATAGCGCACCACTGGGACAACTCGGCCGTTCTTGAGGACAATTTCGCGTTGTGGGCCTTCGCGGGTGATTTCCACATCAGAGACGTAAATGTTGCCTTCGGGTAAACCAATAGTCGCCCTGAAATGTACTGTTTGAGCGATGTTGTCGAGCTGCGTCACAACGTAAGGCTCAGCGCCAACCGCATCAGCTTCGACGCGTACCAACTCATTGCCCTGCACATCAACGAAGCGCAGCTGGTCATAAAACAAGCGCGTGCGCGCCAGCGCGAGGAAATCCTGCGCCGTCTCTTCGCGCAAACGATCAAGAGTCTGCGCGTCAGCATCAGAGGCTAGTGCGGCAGCCAGCGACTGCACGTTCTCTAGCCCAACCATCAGCCGCACATCTGTGTTGAGCAAAGAAGTGACCACTTGTAGATCGTCAATCGTCCGATTGACGCGCAGAATCTCTTGGTCTATTAGTGACTGGCGCGCGCGTTCCACCGTCTGACTGCCCAGAAGGAGAGACACAATCACAGCTGGTACCAGCACCAACGGCACAAAAAAGGCAAGCAAGCGTCTTTGGAGGTTGCTTTGGAAAAAACGCAGCAAGTTACTCATGGGGGTGTCTCCTGAGCCTTCATTCTTTCCCGATTATAGAGCATTTTTGCTCATTAAGCGTTAAGATTGGTTCGATAACCCTAATGCTACGTTAGTGTTTTCAGGCTCACGAGCTTTGGGGTGCGCAGCGCGACCAACGTAGCGCAAGAAAATTTTTACCTCGATGAACAAGCTATTGGCAGAGAGCTGCGCTCTCTGCCAATAGCTTGTCAACTTTACAGCCGCATGTGATGCTTTTCTGCTAGACACCTGGCAGTCAGTTGAATGTTCTCCTTTGTGCGCTCGTTGGGCCACTTCAGAGCGCTGCCTACAATTTGGCCAACTTCTTCGATAACTGCTCGATTGGCTTGGCCCAGCATAGCCACTAGCGAACGACGCAAGAAGAAATCTTCCAAACGTTCGACCCACTCATTTTGACTGATGAAGATCACCTCACGTTCGGTGTAGTGCGGCAAAGTCTTCAGTGGCGCATCATTGCCCTGACTCATGAAAGTCGCCACTCGCTCTGCATACGTTCCATAGCGATCCAGCAAAACAGAGAGAGTTGTCAACTCAAGCTCTGTCTGCTGGCGCAAGCGCTCTAGCCAAGCGCTGCGTTCTGCTGGCGTCATCGGAAAGCCTTTCCCGCCTCCAATAGGAAGCTGCGCAGTGCTGGCCTGGCGCGTTTTGCCGAGATCACTCAGCACACGATCAGTTGCCTGCTCGCTGAACGCGCGATAAGTTGTCCACTTGCCGCCTATCAAAGAATGAATCGGGAATTTCAATCCGGACTGAGTCGACTCTAATGTGCGAATGCTGTGGTCGCGGCTCACATTGCCTGTGAAGCTTGCATCACTAGATGGCAGTGGTCTTACGCCAGTAAATGTGAAGACAATGTGCGAATGATCGACCTGAATACTCGGAAAAACGCGCTTAACCAGGTTAATCATGTAGTCGATCTCCTCAGACGTGCATTCGGCTTGTTCTGGATCGTCGATGCGAATGTCAGTTGTTCCGATCATTACACGTCCCATGTAAGGGAAGATGAGGACGATACGGCCATCTGAGTTCTCAAAGAAGATTTCATGCCCACCTGTTGCCTCGTACAGCTCAGCATGATCCAGCACTAAGTGTGAGCCTTTCGTGCCACCAATGAAACGTGTTGGCTGACCCATTGCCTTGTTCACAAAATCAATCCAAGGGCCTGCCGCGTTCACCACCACGCGCGGCTGTACTTCTAGAGTGCAGCCTGTTTGTAGATCGCGCAGCACAACAACGCTGCTATTAGCTGATTCTGCGCTTACATAGTTCAGCGCGAAGACTTCAGAAGACGACTCTTCTGCATCACGGATTAAATCCAAGCATAAGCGCTCTGGATAAGGCATGTAGGCATCGTAGTAGGTAGCCGTGGCGATGATCTTGCTGTTCATCTGCGGATAGCGTTGCAGAGATGCTGCCTTACCCATGACTTTGTGGAAAGGCATCGTCTGCTGCGGGCCAGTAAAAGCGTCATACATCATCAAGCCGGCCTTGATGACGATCAAGCCGCGTTCGCTGGGTCGCTCGATGAGGCGCAAGAACTTCAAAGGCGCGTTGAACAACCCAGAGAACCACTGGAAAATAGGGATTGTCGTTGGCAGCGGTTTGGCATAGTGCGCTGCATTCTTGAGCAACAGATTACGCTCGTGCAGAGCCTCGCGCACCAGTCGAAACTCACCGTTTTCGAGGTAGCGGATACCACCGTGCAACATGTGTGAAGAACCAGCACTCGCTCCAGCACAAAAGTCATTTTTGTCCACAAGCAGCACACGTAATCCTTGGAGGGCAAGATCGCGGAATGTGCCAATGCCATTGATCCCACCGCCTATGACGAGAACGTCAAACTCTGGGTTTTGCTGAACGTTTTGGATGACTGACGAACGATTCATACCTGCGCCTCCATATAATCGAACGCGCTTAGCATAATCAATCTTGAGATCAAACAACAGCGTCGATCTTATGCGCATAACTCGGCGACAAAACTTATGATAATTTTTCAGGATTATTAAAAATATCTACGATAAGTTAGGTCACCTTACGTGAGCAATGGGAATACACTACCACCTCCCCCACCCAAGCCCAGCAACCTCTCTCGGCATTCATTTTGTCAATACAGTATCAATACTTACAGAATTTAGCCTGAAAAACAGCTCGAAAAGCAGTATAATGTTGTTGCGCTCTATTGGATTGAAGGGGATAGCAATGAAGGTCATCACGTTTCTCAACGAGAAGGGCGGTGTCGGCAAAACCACAATGGCGGCTACTGTCGGTGCTGGCCTGGCCATCCTCGGCTACAGAGTTTTGCTCGTGGATGCCGACCCGCAGGGTCACTTGACTATCTCTTTCGGAGTCAAGAAGCAACACAGCTTGTATGATCTGCTCGTCAGGGACGCGGATTTTAACGATCCTGGCATCATCCACATTATCCCTCCAAGCGTCTATTCCACTCCAGATAGCCAAGAGGAGAGTGGCAAGCTTTACATCATTCCGGGCAATCGAGAGACGCGCCTTATCGCCCAAGCCCTGGAGAACGAGGTCTTTGCCATACGCAACAAAATGGATGAATTGGCACAGTCAGACGTAGTTGATGTTGTTATCTTTGACACTAGCCCTACACCTTCGGCCTTTCACGCCTTGATCTATTTGGCTACTCAGCACATCCTCTATCCAACGGAGGTCACTTATCTCAGCTTTGAAGGCCTTGTATCTTCCGTTCAAAGCACGACGGGTTTCAGCAAAAAAAAGAAAGAGCAAGGTCTAGAAGAAATCAAGCTTACTGGCATCATCCCGACTAAGTTTAGACCCAAAACACTTGAACACCAGGAAAAGTATCTATCACTTAAAAAGGGCTTTGGCGATCTAGTCTGGACACCCATCTCGCAGAGTGTCGTTTGGGAAGAAGCAGTTTCACGCCGCCGATCCATCTTTAACTATGCCTATGACCACCCAGTTGCAGCAGACGCATGGCGCGTCGTCAATCTAACAAGGGAGCGAATTTTCAATGGCTAAAAGACGCCGCGATCGTGGCTCGTCAGGTGAAGAAGACCTTATTAACCAACTTGATAGTGTATCGTCTTCAGAAGACAACGTAACACTATCCGCTATAGCCAGCGAGGGCTATCGAAGCCAAGTTGAAGTATTTCCCGAACTCTCGCGTCAACGCATTAAAGTTCTTCAAATTCCTATCGAGCAAATTAGCCCCAGCATTACCCAACCACGCCGCGTCATTCCGACTCAGATACGCCAATACTGGGACGGTAAGTCAACATTTGAGTCTGTTGGCTATATGTACAAAAAATGGCTTTACGAAATCATGCTCGAAAAAGGCGGCACATACTTAGACCTAGACGCCCATCTACAAGGTAACGTGACAGATCGCGCACCACTCAATATTGAAGAAACGCTGGACAATGAGACAGAGCCTACACGACTCGGCGCATTAACATCGAGTTTTATGCAAATCGTGGATTTGGCTAGCAGTATCAAACGCGACGGCCTGACAAATCCGATCACGATTGCTTCTGGTAACTCAGCCTACATTATCGAAACCGGCGAACGGCGTTGGTGGGCATATCATTTGCTCTACTGGCATTTTCAGTCCGATGAATGGCAGAAAATTCCAGCTCGGGTTGTTGACAAAGTGAGCTTGTGGAGACAAGCATCAGAAAATAACGCCAGAAGTAGCTTAAACGCTATCGCAAAAGCAAGACAATTTGCACTCCTACTCATGGCTCTCTATGAAGAAGAGGGAGTTTCTTTTCTGCCTCTACATGATTTGGATCATGAGCAAAGTTTCTACGCACAGGTTGCAGACGGAGATCAATGGCGCATTCCACGTGGCAAAGGAGAGACACTCCTCAATGCGATGGGATTAGAAAATCCGGTTCAACTTCGTCAATACCGAAGGCTTCTAAGACTGCCGCGGCTTGTCTGGATGCTTGCAGACGATCTTGGATGGACAGAAAATTTGCTCCGACAACGTATCCTGTCTAGCGGTGGGACAGAAAAGGACATTATTCAAGCAGCTCTTTTTCAAGCGTCGAAAGATGGCTATACCGTAAATGACCTTACGGTATATGCTCCCTACATTGAACTACCTGAGATAGCGTATGATGGCTACCACAATCCCTCCAGGAAAGTACTCCGTGATGATGCAGACCTGGCTATCGAACTTAGGTGGCTCCTAAAAAACGCTGGAAGAATACGACTGATGGACAAATCTGAGATCGAAGAAGTACTTGTACGCATTGACGCAATCAGGGCCTGGCTTAATGAGGTAGAGGCACTCACCAAAGACAGAGATGACGCATAGGGTTACTTCATCTTGAAGCTACACTTCAACAAAGTGGCTAATTTACTTAAGCTCTCAATCGTAACACTATGCATAACCCTAGCAACATTTCTTGTCTTTGCTAATGGTATAGTTCTTAGTGACGATGGCACTCTCCACATTTACCGTTCCTCTTTAGTCGGACAAGCACTGCTTCTCAAGGAAAACCTGTATCCCCGTTTCACATCTGGTTTTGCTCTCGGATATGGCGCAGGCTTGTTCAATTTTTTTTCTCCTTTTGCCTACTATCCAATAGTAGCACTACAGGCTTTGGGTTTATCCGTTGAGTCCAGCTGGAAAATCGCGCTAGCTGGTTATTTTTTCCTTGCCCAAGCAACTACATACTCACTTGCAAGAGACATAAGCAGATCAGCAATAGGCGGTTTGATTGCCTCTATCGCTTACTCTGTATCTCCCTATCTTTTGCTCGATCTCACTTCAAGAGGTAGTGTGACAGAGCTAGCATCGCTAGCTGTCCTGCCCATAGTTTTGCTCTTCGCCAAAAAACTGATCCTCGATCTAACAGTACAAAATTTTGCTGGATTTGTTGCGTCAGTTATTTTGTTCGTTCCGATGCACAATATTATTACTGTACACAGCCTGATAATTGCCACCCCCTGGGCAGCTTTTTGGATTTGCCAGCGTGCAGACCTTTCGAGGTCAACTTACGTTCTCACACTCGCAGTCCTGATTAGCTTCTTTGCGACGGCATTTTTTTGGTTGCCAGCGCTCGGAGAGACCAAAGATATCAAACTCAGCGCTATCGCAACTCAGCTGGATTTCGTCGATGCTACGAAGCACCTAAGGTCTATCGATCAAGTTTTGAGATTGGGAGACTCAGCAGACACATGGCAGCTCCAGCCACAAACGCCCATTAGTCTAAGCCTCTTCATCATAGCTCTAGCTAGTTTAGGATTGTGGCTGAAGAAGTCAAAAGGTTTCAGAGGCTTGCTAACTCTACTGCTGATTATTGTTTTGATTTGTGCTTGGCTCAACACGCCGCTGTCAACATGGATATGGCAAAATGCACCCCTTCTTGGTTACTCTCAGTTTGCATGGCGAATCCTCGGAGTAGCAAGTCTTGCTCTAGCTTTAGCTGCTGGACTGAGCTTCGCTGCTTTATACAACTCTTTACGATCAGCCTTGAGTCAAGGACTTGCATTTTGGATTGTTGCCCTAGGAATTCTTTTAGGAGGTTATCCCTGGTTCTACAGACCACAAGAGACCAACTTAGTCCGTACGATTCAAGAAATTCATGCTTTTGAAAAACAGACTAATCAATTTGCTTTGTCTTCATACAGCGAATACTTGCCCGTAGCTGCACGCAATTTGAGCCGAGAGCCACTAGCCGAGCGCTTCGATGAGTCTCCAGTCATCTCGCGCATTGATCCCAGTGTGGAAGTCATTCAAGCATCCTGGTCTAGCCTAGGCGCAGATTTAATCGTCAGCGCACCAAGCCCAACACGTCTAGTGCTTGATTGGCTCTACATGCCTGGATGGTGGGTATCAATCAATGAGCAACTAGTTCAAACTTATGCCGAAGGGAGCCATGGTTTGCTCGCTGTCAATATACCGAAAGGCAAAAGCAATGTTCGTATTTACAGGACATTGACACCCTTGCAGCAATTAGGCACCGGCCTAAGCCTGGCAGCGATTTTTCTTCTAGCGCCTTTCGCTTGGCTCATTGTACCGAGTACCAATTCGTCCACAAGAATCACCACATCTTCCTCAGGTTTAACGCACGGACTATTTTTAGGCCTCACCTTCCTAGTTTTTCGTCTGCTAGTTGACACATCAGGCAGCTCGATCTTCAAGCTCCAACGCTGGCAAGGAGAACGCTTTAGGGCTGAGAACTGGCACTATGCTCGCCTCGCCAACGGCATGATGCTGCTAGCCTCGACTGAGGCTGACAGTTCTTCTGATGGGCAAGCTCTTGAACTTGAAACATTCTGGTCAATCTACAAACCTTCTTTAGACAGAGACTATTCATTGCTCTACCAACTAGTCAACCGACAAGGTCTTGTTGTCGCAGAAGAAAATCGCTTTCTGATCGGTCAGCTCCCCACCATCCACTGGCTTGAAAACCACTACGTTCAGGACAAGTTGAGCTTCATCATACCGGCTTACACACCTCCTGGTGAGCTTCAACTAAAAGTTACAGTCTACGACTCTCAAACACTTGCTCCAATTAGCTGGCTCAGCGAAAATGGCAATCCTCAGAGCGTCAGTCTCATGCTCGACCGAGTGACTATACGCCAAGACATGCGACTATTCAACTTCCCGCAGACTTCTCAGGATGTGATTAGCATCGTTGAAATTTCGGGATTGCCTGAAAAAGCTCAAGTTGGCGACGAATTTATTCTCTCTTGGTTGTGGCGTCTTAACCAGTCTACAACGATGAACTATTCGGCTCGTTTGCTCTGGAAATGCGCCGATGGTACACAAACCAAATCCAACTGGACTGAATTAATTCATGATTATCCTGTCCATCGCTGGCAAGTTGGGGACACATGGCGCGGCCTTCATCGCTTCTATGTACCGGGGCAGCTTGAGACGAGTCTCTGCTCAGTATCTTTAGTTGTACGGGACAACCAAGAATTGGAAATTCTGAGCTTCGACATAGGTGGCATATCCGTACAAGCTCCGATTCGCACTTATCAGATGGACAAAGTTGATTATCCCGGAGACGCGGTCTGGCAAAATGGTATTCACCTTGTCGGATATGATCGTCGAGATCAGCAGCTAACACTCTACTGGAGCAGCACACAACCTATCACCCAAAGCCTGCGCTTGTTTGTGCAAGCCCTCAATCCAAAAGGTCAAGTGCTGTGGCAGGTTGACGAAGTGCCGCGCCAGTGGTCAAGGCCGACAACAAGCTGGGACGTTGATGAAATTGTCACAACTCACCACATCATTGATGTTCCTGATGGGAACAACTTTTCAGTGATTGTGGGATGGTATGAACCCATCAGCGGAGCGCGTATTCCGCTATTGGGCAGCACTCAAGATTACGCAACCATGAGCTTCCTTTCTCGCTGAGGCTTGATCTTGCAACCACAGCCTACTTTACGGGTTTTTGTATGTGGTTGCGTCGTTGTTTTCCTCGCTGATGTTTTACCTCTCGACAAGCCCATAAAGCATCAAAGGTCGCCCAATGCCTAACTTCGTTAATGATCCACAGTTCGGTCAGATCGTTGATTTTGAACTGATCCGCTCCAACATGCGCAAGACTTACGACTGCATGTACCCCAACTTTAACTTGCTAGCCACAGCAGCTTCTGGAACACCACTCTATGACGATGAACCAAGCTATCTCATCGCTGGTGGCGCAAGCACTTTAGCTTACTCCATGCTTCTTGCTGCCGAAGAATACGAACTGGCCGAGAAACTGAAGCCATATCTATTCACCTTAGGATGGACAGAAGAAAGCGTCGGTTCTGATCTGCTGAGCGTCACTACTAGCGCAACCCCGATGAGCGATGATCCCAACAACCGTCAGTACTACATTCGTGGTCGTAAATGGCTCATCAACAATTCCTATCACGCTGACTATCACATGGTCGTAGCTAAGGTTGATCCAGAGCAAAACGGCCCTCGCTCGCTCTCGCTGTTCCTCGTCCCGCGCTCCAGCACCAAAAACTGGGAACGTCTGGAGACTCACGTGTTGCGACGCATGGTCTTGACTAAGTTTGAAATCGATGGCCCTGGCACGCTCATTGGCAAAGTTGGGCATGGCTTGTCCATCCTTCAGCGCATGGCTATGCCCAGCAAATATATCTGCGCTTTCGTCGGTGTGCGCATGATGAACGAGTCGCTACGAGCTGCTATCGATCACTTGTCGACCAAGCACATTTTCGGCACAGAGCCGATTCAGTTCAGCAACGTCTTCCGCCAACTCTACAATCTAGCCATGAAGACGGCGCTCTATAACTTTATGTACTACCGCGCCGTCGCGCTCAGCGACAGCAGCTTTTTAGCCTTCCACGGTACGATGTTGAAGTCTTTCCTACTTCTACGTATTAACGAAGCCCTCTCACAAACGCTGCTTGTCATCGGCTCAAAAGGCTTCTTGGCTGAGTCAGTCGTAGGGCGTGACACCTTCGACTCATTCGTCTTGCCTGTCTTTGACGGCCATTACACCATCAACACACTGATGAGCGCCAAGCACATGCGCCGCTATCTAGAAGCTACACGTCGCGAAGACATGACGCAGCGCCTTGCCTTCCTGCGAGAGAAGATGTTCGTCGCCGAAGTTGGCGGGCAGATGGACGCCAGGCCGTCAGCCATCCGCAATCCAGATTTTTTCGACTATGCTGACTACTGGCGGCAGCTCGCTGTGCCTCTCCCCATTGATGTCTCTGCCATGCTCAGCACGACGCGCCAGCTTATGGACGAGATCGACGCGAAAAGTCTAGACAGCGAAGCTGAGTACAAATACAAAACTGGCGTTCTCGGCCAGTGGCTAGAAGCTGTCCTCACAGCTGCTGAGCTGTGGAAGATGATGAACGATGACCTTTACCTCAATGCTATCGTCCAAACTTACAACGACTATGTGGTTGCACTGAACACGGTCATCTCTGAAGGTGGCTTTGACACGCCATTCCTGACGCCTGTTCATCAGCGACCCATACCACAGCTAGAAGAAAGTCGCGCGCAGTTCCTGCTCAGCATAATGGATGTTGAGACCAGAATGCGGCAAGTTCAGCCGACGCTCTGAACTCTAGGATCAAAATAAGACCCCTGACTGGAGGGGTCTTATTTCCCTTTTCTTAGGTTTCATTCTCAGGCTGACGTTTTTGGAATTTTGTCCCGACGCTCATAGCAATCACAGCTACAGCCCCAAGCTCTACATCCAGCGTCAGAAAACCTTCGATTACCAAAGCATCATCTTCGTTTTCTTCGAGCAACGGCTGTACCTTATCCCAAGATTTTTTCGTCATGTACACCACATAATTTACAGGAATAGGCGGAGGTACAGGCAGGCCTTTTGGCAGGCCCGTCTGCTTGGGGAAATTTTGTAGGGCGATCATGACAACACCGGCATGCATAGCATGGTTGAGCGGGCGACCAACCAGCACCAGTTTTGCCGTCGTAGCTGTGCCGAGTTCTTCCAAAAGGGGTTCAACTTCTTCCAAGCGATCATCCCAATTGAAACCCACTGTCGAAGCCGAGGCAGGTATTGGGCGCTTCATAACTGGCGGAGAAGGCGCATCAGCAGGGCGGGGCATTGATGTTGTAACAATTGGCTTATCGGAGACTTTAACGACCATTGTGACACCGTCCACAACATAGCCATTAAAGGTCTCAATTGCTCGCCGTCCTTCTTCCTCGGTCGCCATCGACACAAAGGCGAAGGAACGGTACTCGCCCGACTCGAAGTCTTTAGGTCGCTTGACGAAGGTCACCATGCCCACGCGGCTGAACATCTCACGCAACTGTTCAGGCGTAGTCTTGGCAGGAAGTTTAGCAATAAACAAATCTTTGGACATGATGCTCCGGCCTTCTGCTTGAGTTATTTCTGAATGTTATGGCGCATTATAGCACGCCCCGCTTCATCTCTGGCATGGCCGGCTAAAATGACACAGTCGTCCAGAAGCAAAAGCAAACGAATTCAACATACGACGCTGAGCGCTTCAAATTCTACATCGGTGAAGGCTGCTCATTGGCGTTGTAACTTATCTCATTTTCTTCAATAGCGATCAGCAGGTGTACCCTATTTCTGATGTCGCTGCAGTCATCAACAATCAGGCCTAAGTTGATCAGACTGTTTGTCACTTCAGCTCGATCACTAGAGACGTCATAAACACAAGGAGCAAAAAACTGTGGTTGTCGTGCTGTGCGGAAAGCTGGGGCAAAATCGAGCAATTTGTTTAGACGGAGGCACACAGTCACAACGGTATCTTAGATTGCCTACAGGTATACCATTGCACAACACATCCAGTCGCGTGTCTCTTTTGTTTGCGGTTGCGTTGTGCGGATGTATAAGTGCATTCGCAATGTACGTCATAACTTCCATCAAACAGTCAGTGAAAGTCATAGATAGACAGATAGAAACTTGGCTTTGCTGGTCGCTCTATGACCTGCTAGTACTGCAAATCCAGAGTGCTATGAGAGTTAGACGCGAACATCACACAGCCAAGCCAATCTAGCGCATAAGACGATCTACCACCCTAGTCTGCCTGTTGAATACGTCTCCAATTGGTCAAGCTCGCTGACTAGTGTGCAGAAGCCACTTTCACTGAGCAATGAGCAATCGATGTGGTCTTCGGTGAAGATATAATACGCTTGCGTGTATGCGTGTAGACGAGACGCCGAAAGGATTTGTAGCCTTCGACGGTTGCCATCAATCTCCTTAGGCATCATCAGCCGTGACTCATCATACAGAATAGTGGGCTTTTTTTGTGCCTCAAGCGCGTTACACTAGGCAAGACAATCACAAAGAGAAGGTAACACATGGCTCGTGCTGAGTCCCTACACCGCCTGAGCGAAGCGGTGCGCTCTGCTGTCGTCATTGATCCTGCCCGCCTGGAGCTGATCTTAATGGCCTTGCTGGCTTCTGGTCATGTCTTGTTAGAGGATAATCCTGGCATGGGCAAGACTATGTTGGCCAAAGCCATCGCCCGCCTGCTGCAAGCAAGTTTCAAGCGCATCCAATGTACTCCCGATCTATTGCCCAGTGACATCACTGGTAGCGCAGTTTACAACCAGCGCGAACAGTCCTTTCAATTTATCGCCGGTCCTCTGTTTGCTCATATCGTTTTGGTGGATGAGATCAACCGAGCCTCGCCGCGTACCCAATCCAGCTTGCTGGAGGCAATGGCCGAGGGACAGGTCTCTAGCGACGGACTCAGTTATCATTTGCCTCGCCCCTTTTTCATTATCGCCACCCAAAACCCTATCGAGATGGGCGGCACATTCCCGCTGCCTGAAGCCCAGCTCGACCGCTTCTTTATCGCCCTAGACTTGGGCTACCCCTCATTCGCCGATGAAGTCACCATTTTAGAGCGCGAGGAACACAATGACTCGCTAGCCAAGCTTCAGCCCGTTCTCAGCACAGATGACGTACTTGCCCTGCAAGCTCAGGCGCGCAGCGTCAATGTTGCCCGCGCCGTCAAGGAGTACATCGTCGCTCTTGTCCAGGCCACCCGCGCTCATCCGGAGGCTATTCTGGGCCTTAGCCCGCGCGCTGGCGTGGCTCTTCAGCGTGGCGCACAAGCTCTAGCCTTGTTAAGAAGCCGCGATTTCGTCACTCCTGACGACGTGAAAGTCGCTTTACCAGCCATAGGCACACACCGAATTCTTACTCGTGATCGGCGCGCCACCAGCGCCCGCGCTTTACTGGAAGACACGTTGCAGCGCGTACGCATTCCTTTTGAGTAAACCGATGCCTACAGGTCGCGCCTTTTGGTTCTGGATTACCTCGGTGATGTTTTATTTCTTTGCCAACCAAACTCAGATTGGCTGGCTGTATGTCGTCTCTGCTCTCGTCTTTAGCGTGCTACTAGCCGCCTGGTGGCTCAACCAACGCACCTTACATTACCTACACGTTACTCGACAAATCGAAGTCCGCGAAACATACCACGAAGATGACACGCTGACTATTAGTCTCAACGTCCACAATTCCCGTCGCAGCGCTTCGGCTTTCGTCATGCTTCATGAGTCTTGTCCACTCGTGCCACCTCAGGCAAGTGAGCGTGACCTGCGCCTGCTTTTTACCAGCTTGCCTCCAGGACAAACATGCACGTGTTACACCATCACCCTTAATCGACGCGGTTTGCATACCTTTCCACCTCTACAGCTTTCGTGTAGCGCGCCGTTTGGGCTGTTTAAGCGTAACGTCATTTACGGTAGCGCCAATTCGTTGTTGATTTACCCGTTGGTGAGGCCCTTGACACGCTACAGCCTACTAGATCGTCAGTTAGCCGGTGCATGGACAAGCGGTCGTTCAGGCACAAGTAGCGAGATTGTGGGCGTGCGAGACTATCGACCTGGTGACTCGCTACGTCACCTACACTGGCGAAGTATCGCTCGTCGCAGTCAGCTCATCAGCAAGGAATTCGCCGATGACTCACAGCACAGCCTGACACTTGTACTGGATAGTTTTTGCCCAGTTACTTTGGATGATCCAAAGCATAATCCGTTTGAGTGGCTAGTAAAAGCGGCTGCTAGTATTGGTGATTATGCTCTGTGCAAGCGCTGGCCCGTTTCGCTGCTGTTGCCTGGTAGTGACATTGCACCTCCTGCCAGTCCATTACTTTGGGACAGCCTGCTACAGATCCTGGCTCGCGTCCAGCCCACCGACCGCCAACTACTAGGAGACGTACTGGCTCGTCAAGTCTTGTATGGAGCTGTTGCCGTCCTGTGCGCGTGGCTTACGCCCTCTGGCATCGATCAGCTACTGTCGCTAGTACGACGTGGAGTGCGCCTACAAGTCATCTGGGCTGATCCATCGTCGTTCGCAGGACTGGGCGCTGGGCCAGAGCAAGGTTTAATTGAAGCGCTACGTAGCAGTGAGGTGGATGTTGTTCGTCTGACCTACGGACAAGATTGGGCAGAAGCTCTGGCTCGCTGATTACTTTGAAAGAAAGCTCTCAACAGACGAGCTGAAGTTAAACAAGACACATCTTGTGCAGTTGATTGATGGACAACAAGGCTTTAATCGACAGGGCTGAATTCGTGGACATCACGACCGCTGCCTCGTCACTCTCTTGATACGTGTTGCCTCAGCAGAATGAGAACAGTGTGCTAATTCTAGACGACTTTCTATCACTAGAGACCACTTTGTGTATCCACCAACCATGTACTTATGAAATGCGGTTGGGCATTTTGGGGCCGCTGCATCCAAGCGTCGTAGGTTCAAGCACTCATCCTCCAAGCAGAGGTTGCTAGCTTCATAGATCATAACTACACCTCAAGAAGTCCGGCAGACGATGTTAAAATCGTAACGCTCATATCGACGGAGCGCTCATGCGTCTGCCGCGCATTTCTCCTGACCTTAAACAACCTGAAGAGTCAAAACACCTCCGCTGGCTAGCCTACACTGCCCAGGCCATTGGGATCAGCGCGTTGTGCTGGATCACGGCTCTGTGGTGGTTGTGGCTTGTAGGAATGGGACTGACAGCAATAGGCCACCTGTGGGCCTATCGTACGCGCCGCGCGCCACGAAGCTGGGCCAAATTAGCTGTCTTTATCGCTCTGCATCTGGCTTTCTTTCTCATGCTGATTGGCATTCTGCGCGGCGTAGCCTATCCTCAGGCGCAGTTTGCTATCATCGCGACAGGTATCGTCACTTTTGAGGTCTTTAGCCGCTTGAACCTCTATTCAGCGCTGGGCTTTGGCGTAGTTAACTTGTACGTGGCTGCCACACTCAGCCGCGACATAAGCTATGGGCTGTTCCTGATAGCCTTTGGGACGGTAGTGCTAGCTTTTCTCATGCGCGCTGACGTTGAAGACGCTCGGCGTCAAGGAGCGCGCCTCATCCTCTTGTCCAAACACAGATGGCACACTTGGTTGAATTGGGTGGGATCGTTCACGGCGCTGACTCTTGTGCTAGGCCTTGTGGTCTTCGCTGTCACGCCGCGCTACGCTGCCCGTCCACTATTCACGCCCATCTCACTGACATTGCCGATTGAAGCTAGCCCTCAGCGTCAGGTCATCAATCCTGCACTACCCTTTATCGAGCTTCGCGGTCAGCGCGTCGTCAACCCTACCTTCCAGCCTAGTACCCCCAACGAATATTATTTTGGTTTTGCTGACTCTCTCGATTTGCGTTTCCGTCCCAACTTGAGTGACGCCATCTTAATGTACGTCAGCAGCCCTGCTTTCAGTTATTGGCGCGGCTACGCTTTTGACCGCTACAGCGATAACGCCTGGAGTCAGGCTTCGCTCGATCTGGAAGAGCTCGTCGCCAAAGACCGCGCGCGTTTCGTTGTCGGAGAGACAAAAGGGCAGACTTTCGTGCAAACCTTCTACATCGCTCGCAAGCTGCCTAACATCGTCTGGGTGGGAGGTGATCCCGTCGAGCTGTTCTTCCCAACAGAACGCATGGGGCGCGACAGCACAGGAGGCTTTCGCGTGGGGCAAATTTTGCAACCAGGTATGATTTACAGCGTCATTGCTAATCGCGTAAGCGCCAGCGAAGACGCTATGCGCCAGTCGAATCAGCGCCCTTATCCCCGCGAGATTTTGGCCGTCAACCTACAACTACCCGACACAATCACGCCGCGCACCCACGACTTAGCTCGCCAGCTCACTAGAGGCAAAATAACAGCTTATGACAAGGTCATCGCCGTCCGCGACTACCTGCTCACCTTTCCCTATGACTTTTTTCCACCGCCACAAGCGCCCAACACCGACGCCGTAGACCAATTTCTGTTCGTGGACAAGCGCGGCATCTGTGAGCATTACGTGAGCGCAATGGTGGTTATGCTGCGTAGCCTGGGCATTCCTGCGCGTCTAGTAGTGGGCTACGGCTCTGGAGATTACAACCCGTTCACAGGATACTACGAAGTGCGCGCTCGTCACGCTCACGCTTGGGCCGAGGTCTACTTTCCTGAGTTAGGCTGGATGCCCTTCGACCCGACGCCTGGTTGGACAGGCAGTCCACAGACCGGCGTCGTCAACACCTGGCTATTCTCCGAAGCGCTTAACCTGTCTTTGCCCGACATTCCGTTGGAGCAAGTAGCCCGCTTTAGCTTTCGCGCCCTGGGTGCTGTTCTGCCGCTCTTGATTTGGGCCAGCGTAGCGCTCGCCATCCTCATCGGACTGTGGCGTATCTGGCGGCGCTGGCAAGCCTGGCAAGCCGCTCGCCCACCAATTTATCACACGGACAAAGAGCGTCGCGCTATTTTTGCCGCCTATCGACGTTTGCTGCGACGCTTGAAACTCCAACGCGCCCCCTGGCAAACAGCCCGCGAATTGGCCCAGGCTCACCCAGAAACGCCTGCGCTCTCTCAAGCCGCTGAACTAGTCGAACGCGCTGCCTACGACGCGCGTTTACCCAGCGTCGAAGATCTAGAGCACCTGCGTCGCCTGTGATTGTTTGGCGAACGATCTAGCAAGCGTTACAATTCGCTCGGCTATCCAGCATAAGGAGACAGATAATGAGCGATCACAACAACGATCAGGTGCGTAGCTTGGTAGACGCCCTCAACAACGTCATGGTAGGCCTCATGAAAGTAGGCGGCAGCGGCACATTCGGCATGGTGCGCGAAGGCATGGCAGCGGTGAGCTTTTTGAGGGAAGCCCGCGAGTCCTTCAGCGGTAACCAGCTCATCCAGCAAGTGATTGAAACAGTCATGAACCGCGTCCAGGGCGGCAGCAGCGAAGAGTCAGTCGCCTACGATCAGCCTGAAGATGCCATGTTAGCCCAGATTGGCGCAGCGGTTGCTGGCCTGCAGGGCGAAGACGGCCTTCAATTCCGCCAAATGCTGCTGCAATTCGCTGAGAAGGTGGCCAGCGCTGCAGGCCAGGGCCTGTTTGGCAGTGGCGAGAAGATTAGCAGCGGCGAGGCCAACTTCCTAGCCAAGCTCCAGCAAGTGCTTGGGCTGTAGTTTCTGCACACGTCACCCTAAGAAGTTATGTGTGTTGCGCAAATCACCACCTGCGTTACAATCGTCGCGGCTGTTAAGCATGTTCAAGAAGATTTCACCAAAGGATAAGAATCATGCGCATGACGAAATGGCTAGGGGCTGGTCTGGTGAGCCTGGCGTTGATCGCGCCTAGCGTTGCTCAGGGCAAGTCAATCACTGTCTCCTGGACACAAGAACCTGATAACATGAACCCAATGTATACAGTGATGAGCTTCGCGGGCTACACCTACCAGCTCATCTATAGCGCAGCTTGGAACTTCGACGCCGAAGGCTTGCCTTTCCCTGTGTTACTGGACGAGATGCCCAGCGTCGAAAACGGCGGCATCAACGCCGAAGGCACGGTCTTCACCCTCAAGGTACGCCAGGGCCTCACTTGGTCAGACGGTGATCCACTGGACAGCGCCGACTTCAAGTTCACTTATGACATGATAATGTCTGAGAGCAATACACCGCTCTCGCGTGGGTGGGCAGAGAGCGCCGTCAGCGTCGAAGCACCTGATCCACAAACCGTCGTCGTCACCTTTGAGAAGCCTTTTGCACCCTGGCTGGGCATGTTCAATTATGTCTTGCCTGAACACATCTTTGGCCCTATCTTTGAAGCCGAAGGCTCGCTAGACGCAGCTCAGCCCAACTTGAATCCCGTCGTCAGCAGCGGCCCTTACGTCTTGGCAGAGTGGGATCGCGGCAACTTCATGCGCCTGACGGCCAACTCGGCTTATGCCCTGGGCCAGCCTAAGATCGACACAGTTGTCGTGACCTTTGTACCAGACGACCAGACCTACTTGCAGAACGCCGTCACTAGTCAGAGCGACATCATTACCTTCATCCCCTTCAGCGACGTACCAATCGTCGAGGAAGCAGGTATGCAGGTGCAGATTGTGCCTTCGGGGTACAACGAAGCTTGGTATCTGAACGTCGGCCCAAACGCACATCCGGCTATGCAGGATGTGCGCGTGCGTCGTGCGATTGCCCTGGGCTTCGATCGCTTCAGCTTCACGGAAGATGTGCTGCTGGGCAAGACGTACCCACCGGCCAGCTTCTGGGAGAACACCCCCTATGCCAACCCTGAGTTGGAAGCTTATCCCTACGATCCGATCCAGGCCGCTGCGCTGTTGGACGAAGCCGGCTGGGTGGACAACGACGGCGACGGCATTCGTGACAAAGATGGCCAGAAGCTGACGCTGCGCTTCATCACCAACCAACGCGCCATCCGCAAGGATGTGCAAGCTCTAGCTCAGCAGCAGCTCGGCGAGATTGGCATTGAAGTGGTGCTGCAAAACTTCGACAGCAACGTCTTCTTCAATGGCTTCACTGATGGCGGCCCGCAGGCCACTGGCCAGTACGAAATTGCCGAGCTTAGCGGCACGGTCGCTTCTTTCCCTGATCCAGACACCCGTCGTTTCCTCTGTGATGAAATTCCCACGCCAGAGAAGCCCACTGGCAGCAACTGGACGGGTTACTGCAACCCTGAAGTGGACGCCCTGTTCAAAGCCCAGATCACCGAGACCGACACGGCTGAGCGCATTGCTCTCTTCCACCAGATCGACGCGCTCATGCATGAAGATGTAATTTGGATCGGCGTTTGGCACGACGCCGACGTCTGGGTCTTCAACCCGCGCATTCAGAACGTCCAGTTTAATGGCGTCGTCCCCTTCTACAATATCCACGAATGGGACATCAGCAGCTGAAGTCCACTTAACCTCATCCAAAGCCTCTCTCCTTGCAGAGAGAGGCTTACCTGCTCTTGAGAGCAGGTAGAGGGCGAGGATCGATACACCAGAGCCTGCGATGTTCAAATATGTTGCCCGCCGCCTGATCCAGGCCATACCACTCTTATTCTTCATCAGCCTGATCTTATTCCTGCTCATGCAGCTCACTAGCGACCCGCTGGCCACTTTAGGCGGACGTCAACCGCCCAATCCCGCCGACCGCGAGCGCCTAGAGAAAGCCTTTGGCCTGGATCAGCCCGTTCTGATCCAATACGTCTATTGGCTGATCGGCAACGACTGGGTCGTCGTCAACGAGGAGACGGGGCAGCGTGGCCGTCGCCTGGGCATTCTGCGCGGCGACTTTGGCACGTCCTTCATTACGCGCCAACCGGCCCTGCAAGTCATTCTGGATCGTTTGCCCAACACGCTGCTGCTGATGGTCACGGCGCAGGTCGTCATCGTCAGCGTGTCTTTGGTGGTGGGGATCGTGGCGGCGTTGCGCCAATACAGCGCTTTCGACAACGCCCTGACGACCTTCGCCTTCATCACCTATTCGTTCCCCGTCTTCTTGATGGCTTACCTGCTGATGTTCATCTTCGCAGTGCAGTTCCGTCAATGGGGTTTGCCCTATCTGCCCACCAGCGGCATGTTCAATCCGGCTGTGGGACGGACGTTTGAGCAAGTCGCCTGGCACATGATCCTGCCTGTGACGACCATCTCGCTCATCAGCATTGCCGGCTACAGCCGCTTCATCCGTTCGGCTATGCTAGAAGTCATCAACGCTGACTACATCCGCACAGCTCGCGCCAAAGGCTTGGCTGAACGGCGTATTCTGTTCGTGCATGGCTTCAAAAATGCCGCGCTGCCGCTGGTGACGCTGATCGGTCTCGACTTGCCCTTCCTGCTAGCTGGGGCCGTCGTCACCGAGACCATCTTTGCCTGGCCTGGGATGGGTCGCTTGTTCATCGACCATCTCAGCCGCGCCGACTTTCCGGTGGTCATGGGCCTGCTGCTGCTGATCGCCCTGGCCGTCGTCATCTTCCAAATCCTGACCGACATCGTCTACACCTTCCTCGATCCACGCATTCGCCTGAGCTGAGCTGTCCATGTCTCAAGTCGCCGCCCTAGATCAGAAGACCTCCTCATCGACAGAGCAGGGGAGTTGGCTGCGCCGCGCGCTGCGCCGCTTTCTGCGCCATCGCTTGGCGGTAGTCGGCATGACCATGCTGGGCTTGGTCATGGCCTACGTCATCATCGGTGCTTTTTTCTACAGCGAACGCGACGCCAACTTCAACGACACCAAGCGCCGCCTAGTCGCGCCTAGCGCTGAACACCCGCTAGGGACGGACGACATTGGTCGCGATATCCTGGCCCGCAGCATTTACGGTGGGCAAATCTCCATCCTGATCGGCCTAGCAGCCGTGAGCGTCTCGGTCACGGTAGGGGTGACGGTCGGCCTGCTGAGCGGCTACTATGGCGGCTGGCTGGACTCGTTGCTCATGCGCTTCACCGAGGCCATGCTCAGCATTCCTACCATCCTGCTGCTGCTGGTCATGGCTCAAATCCTCAGCGCTCGCATTCCAACAGTGAACTTGCTAGGACGCAGCTTCAGCGGCAGCGTGATCGTCATCGTGGTCATCATCGGCCTCACCAGCTGGATGTACTTATCGCGAATTGTTCGCAGCAGCGTGCTGTCCTTGCGCGAGTCAGAGTATGTGCTGGCGGCGCGCGCCCTGGGGGCAGACGATTGGCGAATCATCAGCCAGCATATCTTGCCCAATACGCTAGCGCCGGTCATCGTGGCCGCCACGCTAGGCGTGGCCCAAGCTATCCTGCAAGAGGCTTACATCAGCTTCTTGGGCATGGGCGTGCAAGCTCCTACCGCCACTTGGGGCAACATGCTCCAAGAATCGCGCGAATACATCGGTCGCGCCCCCTGGTTGTGGCTCGTCCCCAGCTTGCTGATCCTGCTCACCGTCATGGGGATCAACTTCATGGGCGACGGTCTGCGCGACGCCTTCGACCCGCGCAGCGACAAGCGCGTGTGAAGACAACGAAAAATTGGGTTTGCTAAACGCTTTGTCGTCGAGATTTGTGTGAAAGATGTTCACAATTTGCACAGATTTTTGAACAAATCGCGGAGCTTGACCCCTCAAGAACCTTAGATCGATTCAAAGAGCCACGTTAACGCTCATTGAAACTTTAGGTATATTGCAGCTTGTTAAATTTAGGTCTATAATGTTTTCATGTCGCCATATATCGATATGACGGCCTTATAACGTTTGTGATACGCTCGCGAAGGTGGCATATTCCTCAAAAGCTGCCTGAAGTGGAGAAAAAATCCATGAAGCCCTCGATTAACCGACACACCCCCCGGTTATGGAGTGCCTCCCCCTCGCAGGTCAAGGCGCGCCACCTCGTTCTCCTCGTTTTTATCCTAGCACAATTATTCTTCGTCACTTCGCTGGTCTTCGCCAGTGGTACGCTGTCGCTAGACGTGAGCATCGTCGACCCCACCACACCTACCGTGCAGACTGGCCAGATCGTCGAATACCTGATCGACTTCTCCTGCTCCAGCACCAGCATGAACTGCGGCACGCTGACTATCAACTTCACGCTAGACACGGAGCTAGACTTCATCGAAGCCATCGCGCCGCCTGGCTACAACTGGACGTACAACCCCGTAACTCGCGTCTTGACCATCGTCAACAACCCCCTCATCAACCCCACCTTCGACGACGGTGAAGCGGGGCAGGTGACAGTGCGTGCCCGCGTCGGCCAAAACCTGAGCGACTTGCAGCTCAACGCCACTGTCAACGGCACAATCACCAATGGCCCTGGCGGCAACCCCATCACCATCCCTGTCCCTGGCCCAACGCTGACTATCCTCACGCCCAACGGCGGCTGGACGCTGGACAAGAGCAAAGTCTCGCCCGCTGATCCCGTTGGCCCAGCCTCTGGCGGCCAGGCGACGTACCAACTACGCGCCTGCCCAGGCACGACTGGCGTCGCGCGCATGGACACCATCTCCTTCGTGGATCGCTTCCCCGAAGGAGCCGTCCCCGTCGCGCCGTTGCCCACTGGCGCCACCATCCACGACGAATTGCCAGCGCCCAGCGGCAACGGCATCAACGACACCATCCGCTGGACAGTAGATGTGACCGGCACTGGCCCTGGCGGCCTATGGACGGCCAACGACGGCTGCATCACCCAGACGTACACCGTCGAGTTCCCCGCAGCTGCCTTCCCGCCCGGCACACCCATCAACAACACCGCTTACTTCAGCTACGTCACGCCTGATGGCTACCCGCCCGTGCCTGGCCCCTGCCCAACGAGCTGCGCCGGCACGGATGGCAACGGCACGACTTCTTCCAACCCGGTGGCCAATCTGCAAGCCGATAAAGACGGCCCTGGCACGAGCGCCGTCATCGCCCCTGGCTTGGTCAACGGCACGAGCGTCTTCACGCTGAACTGGAACCTCAGCCAGGCCAACGCCTCCGTCAGCGGCTTCATCGTCCAGGACATCTTCCCGACGACGGTAGCCGGCCCCGTCCAGTCGATCATCGACGTGCAGGAGCTGGGCAGCGGCACGTGGCCAGGCGGCCACGTCGCCCAGCTACAAACCTTCGACGGCACGACTTGGACGACGCGCGCGACGGTCAACGGCAGCAGCAACGTCGTCCTCACCCCGCCAGGCGGCTTCCCAGCAGGCATTCGCGGCATGCGCCTGGTCTTCACAGGGCCTGTGCCGCCTGGCTTCGCGCCCGTCACCCGTCCCTCGATCCGCTTCATCATCCCCGACGGCCTCGACCCAGCCAACTACGATCAGGACGGCCCTGGCCCGCTCAAATACCGCGACTACAACAACTGCCTGACCTTCAGCGGCACAGTGGCCGGCGGCACGTTCAACGCCCCTGGCTCAGTCTGCGAGGCTTTCCGCGTCGGCAAGGATAACACGGACGGCTTCGCCAACATCCTGGTGAGCAAGACCAGCAGCCCCAGCGAGGTCTTCCCGCTGGAAGAGATCACCTTCACGCTGACTCTTTCGCTCACCCAGGAAGCTTCCAGCAATCTGATTAACCCCGTCATCGAAGACGTGCTACCCTTCGGCATGCAGGCCTTGCGTGTGACCGGCGTCAACTTCAGCGCCAATATGACGCCTAGCGAGCAAGTGTTCCCCTACGTCAACATCGACACCGTGACAGGCACGCACCCCATCACTGCCGCGCCTGTCAGCCTCCAGCGCTTGCGCTTCTACTGGCGCAACACGCCCTTCGGCGGCAGCAACTACGACCTGGACAGCCCTGCAGGCAGCGAGACCTTCGCCAACCCCGTCCCGCCCACTTACAACTTCAGCCTCATCCCCGACGATGACGGCGCGCCCGTCACAGGCAATCCTATCTCTATCGCGCGCCCAGCGACTGGTGCGAAGACCATCACCATCCAGTTCGTAGCCATGCCCCGCCTCGATACGCCCTCTGGCGACAATGGCGGCAACCAATTCGTCTACGCCAACACCACGCGCACCGTCGCTAACTCGCCCAACCTAGTGTGTCAGAGCGGCATGACTGGCACGGACAGTGGCGACATCGACGGCGACGGCAACACCACCGAGACGCGCTGCGACACGACGGGCAACTATCGCATCCGCGAAGCGGCCCAGATGTCTTCGCAGAAGTGGATTCGCAGCGTCGTCGGGCCCTTCGGCTTCTTGGACGCTACCAACCTGAACAACCCCTCGCCCAGCTGTCCGATCTTCACTTACGACCCCTCAAGCACGCCGCCCAACACGCCCGTCAATTACACGCGCTACCCCTGCGTGGCCCAGGCCGTCCAGGGCGGGGCGATTGAGTACTTGATGCGCATCCAAAACAGCGGCCTGGTCAACGTCAACGAATTCATCCTATACGACGTACTGTCCCACGTGGGCGACGTCGGCGTGTCGCAAGCCACGGCTGGGCAGCCGCGCTTCAGCGAATTCCGCACCTTCCTCACAGGCCCCATCGTCCTGGAAGCCATCGCTAAGCTGCCGACCGGCTGGCCTGTCGCTGACACCCCCACCTTCGTCATCGAATACAACGAAGTGACGCCGCACAACAACTCCTGCCGTCCAGAGATGTCCAACACGGCCACCATTACTCCTGCCGATCACTGGCAGCCAGGCTGTAACAACACCTGGGTGACGACGCCCTCTAGTTGGGGCGCAGTAACCAGCTTCCGCATTCGCCAGACGGGCGGCCTCGTGCCGCCTGGCGCCGAGCTAATCTTCAGCGCCCCTGCCATCGTCAGCAATCAGACCATACCCGGTGGCTGGGAGGCAGAGACGGGCGAGATCGCCTGGAACAACTTCGCTCAGCGCTTCCGCAACGCGCCATCGGGCCGCCGCTTGCTGACGGCAGAGCCGCGCAAGGTCGGCGTCATCGTCCCAGAGGTCTACAGCATCGGCAATCGCGTCTGGATCGACAACGGTGGCGGAGCAGGCGGCATCGCCGGCGACGGCATCCTGAACGGCACAGAGGCGGGGATCAACGGCGTCGAAGTCCAGCTGTGGACGCGCACGCGCCCCAATCCCAGCAGTCCCTACGGCGCATGGTCGCTCTTCAGGACGGATACCACCCGCGCTGATACGTCCACGCCCGGCAAGGACGGCTTCTACTTCTTCGGCAACTTGCCCGGCGGCATCAACCGCGAATACCGCGTCCTGATCCCGCACACGCAATTCTCGCCCGGCCCAGACAACACCTACGGCACGTTGGACGACGCCATCCTGGCCACCTACATCAGCAGCAACTACACTGGCGTAGACGCCAGCGGCGGCGCTTACCAGGCCAGCCAAAGCAACGCGCGCCTCGATCAGCGCGACAACGGCGTCAATCCCGGCACTTTCGCGGGCTACACCAATGCGACCACCGGTGGCGATGGCTTCCCGAATGGCGGCGTGCGCACCCAAACCTTCCAGCTGACGCGCGGTCAGACGAGCAGCCTCTCCACCCAGGGCGATCAGTCTACCGCCGACAACGCCAACGCCAACGTCAACCTGGACAACACCAATCCTGACGCTGGCCCACAGCGCAACGAGGGCCAGTTCGGGCGCGGCCAGGACTACGAGCGCAACGACTACAGCGACCTGACGCGCGACTTCGGCTTCTTCACGCCCATGTCCATTGGCAACCGCGTCTGGCGCGACGATGGCCGCGACTTGAGCGCCCCCAATAACTTCAACCAGCTCCTCTTCAACAACGGCATCCAGGACGGGGATGAGCTGGGGATCGCCGGCGTGCAGGTGCGCTTGCAGCGCGACATCAACCTAGACGGCGACTTCGACGACCCCGGCGAAGGCAACTTCGCCAACACGACGACGGACGCCAACGGCTACTATATCTTCGATGGCCTGCCGCCCGGCAATTACCGCGTCCTCATCCTGAACACGAACTTCACCGGCTCCAACCCGCTGGCTGGCCTGCTCAGCAGCTACAGCCCAACGGCGCCCGTGGACGCCGCGCCTGACCGCAACGATCACGGCATCGACAACGCCAACCCAGCTGTTAACGGCATTCTCTCGCCGACGATCACCCTCCAGCCGCCAGGCGGCGAGCCGACGGGCGAGACCGACTTGAGCGGCAACGCCAGCGCGCACGGCCCGCTGTTCCGAGGCCGCAACGGCGAGCTAGACGCCAACAGCGACCTGACGGTAGACTTCGGCTTCATCGCGCCCCTGAGCATCGGCAATCGCGTCTGGATCGACGACGGGCGCATCGGCCCTGGCACCTACAACCCTGCCCAATTCGACGACGGCATCCTCAACGGCGCTGAGCTGGGCGTGCAAGGCGTCACCGTCAGACTGTACTTCGCCTCCAATCTGACGACGCCCATCGCCACCACCACCACCGACGCCAACGGCTACTACCTGTTCCAGTACTTGCCGCCTGGCGATTACGTCGTGGAGATTCCCAGCAGCAACTTCGTGTTGGGTGGCCCGCTCTACCTGCACTTCAGCAGCACCAGCGTGCCAGCGCCCGTGGACGCCACGCCCAACGACAGGGATCACGGCATCGACGTGGCCGATCCCACTGTCAGCCCGGTGCGCAGCCCCGTCATTCAACTGCGGCCCAACCAAGAGCCGACCAACGAAGACCCCGCCAACCCCACCACCAACACGGGCATAGGCCTGGGCGTCTTCACGGGGACAGGCCAGCCCATCCGCGACAGCGACAGCGACCTGACCGTCGACTTCGGCTTCGTGCGTCCGGTGGCCATCGGCAACCGCGTCTGGCTAGACGACAACAGCGTTGGCCAGCTGCCTGGCGATGGCATTCGCCAAGCCACCGAAGTCGGTATCAACGGCGTCACCGTCCAACTCTACTTGCAAGGCCAGACGCCCGGCGTCGACACCCCCATCGCCAGCACCGTCACCGCCAACGGCGGCTACTACTTGTTCGACCGCAAGGGCAACAACCAGGCCGACCCGAACGCGGCGCGCCTGGGCCTGGGCAACTACTTCGTCCATATCCCCGCCAGCAACTTCACGGGCAGCGGCCCGCTGGTGGGCTACATCAACAGCGACAACGGCCCAGCCACCAACGGCGGCGACACGGGCATCGACAGCGTGACTGGCGGCGGCGACGAGAACGGCCAGAACACGCTCGTCCCAACCAACCCCGCCACCTATCCGACGGTGACAGGCGTCTCCAGCTCCATCATCCAACTGGGCTACGACGTCGAGCCGCTCAACGAAGTTGACCGCGATCCCACGCGCCTCGTCGATCCTGACGGACGCAGCGTCAACGATGGCAGCAGCGACTTGACCATCGACTTCGGCTTTTACCGTCCGCGCATGTCCATCGGCAATCGCGTCTGGTTGGACAACGGCGCGGGTGGCGGTCTCTTCGGCAACGGCGTCCAGGACGGCACAGAGCCAGGCATTGCCAACGTCGTCGTCAATCTGTATCGCGACGACGACAACAACGGCGTGCCAGATACTGCCCCAGGCTCGCCGCTGGCCAGCACCACCACCGACAGCAACGGCTACTACATCTTCGACGGCCTGCTGCCAGGCCGCTACATCGTCACCGTCGCCGCCAGCAACTTCGCGTCCGGCGGCCCGCTGTTCGAACACGGCAGCAGCATCGGCAACTACAGCGCCCCCACCACCGCCAACACCCGCGACGACCGTCGCGATAACGGCATCGACAACCCGAACCCCACCATAAACTACGGCGTCATCAGCCACAGCGTCAACCTGACTCTGTTCGGCGAACCGACCAACGAAGCCCCTGGCGACCTCAGCGGCAACCCCGCTCACGGCCCCGGCTTCATCGGCAACAACGCTGAAGTCAACATCAACAGCAACATGACCATCGACTTCGGCTTCGTGCGCTACATGAGCCTGGGCAACCGCGTCTGGCTCGACGACGGCGCAGGCGGCGGCACGCGCAACGACGGCATCCAAAACGGCGCCGAAGTCGGCATCGACGGCGTCACCGTCGAGCTGTACCGCGACGACAACAACGACGGCGTCCCCGACGGCCCGGCCATCGCCACCACCACCACCTCCGGCGGCGGCTACTACCTGTTCGACGGCCTCTTCCCCGGCCTCTACATCGTCGGCATCCCCGCCAGCAACTTCACCGGCTCCGGCGTCCTGGTCGGCTACGACAGCAGCTACGACGGCCACCCCACCCAGCCCAACCTGCCCACCAACGACGGCGTCGACCGCAACGACAACGGCATCGACGCCCCCAATCCTCCCGCCACCGGCGTCATCAGCCGCACCATCGAACTGGCCTACGACACCGAGCCGACCAGCGAGACCGACCTGCAAACCGCCAACCCCAGCGCCCTGCCAGGCCCCAACAGCCGCGGCCGCAACAACGAGGCCAACGCCAACAGCGACCTCACCATCGACTTCGGCTTCTTCCCACCGCGCATGTCCCTCGGCAACCGCGTCTGGTTCGACGACGGCGCAGGCGGCGGCACGCGCAACAACGGCCTCCAAGACGGCGCTGAACTGGGCGTCGCCAACGTCGTCGTCAACCTGTACCGCGACGTCAACAACGACGGCCAGCCCGATGAACCAGCCGCTTCGCCCTTCCGCACCACCACCACCGACAGCAACGGCTACTACATCTTCGACGACCTGTCGCCAGGACGCTACATCGTCACCGTCGCCGCCAGCAACTTCACGGGCAGCGCCCCGTTGGCCGGCTTCGGCAGCAGCACCGGCAACTACAGCGCCCCCACTACCGCCAACACCCGCGACGACCGCCGCGATAACGGCATCGATCCCGTCGATTACACCACCGGCTATGGCGTCCGCAGCCACGTCGTCACCCTGACGCTCTATCAAGAGCCGACCAACGAAGCCCCCGGCGACCTCAGCGGCAACCCCGCTCACGGCCCCGGCTTCATCGGCAACAACGGCGAGTTCAACGCCAACAGCAACATGACCATCGACTTCGGCTTCGTGCGCTACATGAGCCTGGGCAACCGCGTCTGGCTGGACAATGGAGCGGGCGGCGGCACGCGCAACGACGGCATCCAAAACGGCGCTGAGCCAGGCATCGACGGCGTCACCGTCCAACTGTTCGCAGCCGATGGCGCAGGCAACCCGACCGGCCCCGTCCTACAGACGGCCACCACGTCGGGCGGCGGCTACTACCTGTTCGACGGCCTCTTCCCTGGCGACTACGTCGTCGTCATCCCCGCCAGCAACTTCACTGGCTCTGGTGCGCTGGTCAACTTCAACAGCAGCTACGACGGCACGGGCGGCAACTTGCTCGACAACGGCGTCGACCGCAACGACAACGGCATCGACGAGAACTTGCCAGCCGTTAACGGCGTGCGCAGCCGCGCCATCAACCTGGCCTACGACGCCGAGCCGACCAGCGAGACCGACCTGCAAGCCCCCAACCCCAGCGCCCTGCCAGGCCCCAACAGCCGCGGCCGCAACAACGAGGCCAACGCCAACAGCGAACTCACCGTCGACTTCGGCTTCGTCGAACCGCGTTACAGCTTGGGCAACTTCGTCTGGTACGACTACAACAACAACGGTCAGTACGACACCGGCTTCGTCGGCCCGGCGGCCTTCCGCAACGAAGCGCCTGCTCCTGGCGTCACCGTGCGCTTGTACTTCTCCAGCGGCAACGACACTAGTGGGCGCGGCATCCCAACGACCCCGCTCTCCAGCCCGTTCCGCACCACCACGACGGACGCCAACGGCTACTACCTCTTCGATGACCTGCCGGCGGGCAACTACGTCATCTGGATCGACGCGCTGAACTTCCGCTCCGTTCCGACGCCTGGCCCGCTGTTCGAATACCGCAGCAGCACGGACGTCTACAGCGCCCCGACGGTCAGCAACGCGCGCCTGGACACCCGCGACAACGGCGTCGATGAAGCCAACCCTGTCGTCAACGGCGTCTACAGCACGACGATCAGCGTCACCAAGAACGCCCTGCCCATCGGCGAGCCAGACCTATCCAGCAACCCGACGCACGGCCCAGCCGGCGAACGGCGCGGCAACTTCGGCCAGCTAGACAGCGACAGCGACCTGACGCGCGACTTCAGCTTCTTCAAGTTCATGTCCATCGGCAATCGCGTCTGGCTCGATCCGAACAACAACGGCATCGTGGACGCGGGCGAGAGCGGCATTGCGGGCGTCACAGTGCAGCTGTGGGAAGACACCGACCTGGACGGCACTTACGAGACGCTGCGCGACACGCGCCTCACCAACGCCACCGGCCACTATCTGTTCGATGGCTTGCTGCCTGGCGATTACCTGGTCGTCATCCCCGCCAGCAACTTCAGCAGCGGCGGCGCGCTGGACGGCCTGAACAGCAGCAACTACACCGGCCCAGATAACAACAGCAACGGCGCTTACGCTGCTCCCACCACGGCTAGCCGCCTGGACAACCGCGACAACGGCTTCCCGCCCACCATTGGGCCGTTCGTCGGCGGCGTGACCAGCAGCCCCATCCAGCTGCGCATCGACAGCGAACCGACGGGCGAGACCGACTTGGCCTCCGGCCTGGGCGCCAACGGCGAGACCAATCGCAACAGCAACCTGACCATCGACTTCGGCTTCGTCGGCGACCTGCTCAGCTTGGGCAACCGCGTCTGGCTCGACCCGAACAACAACGGCCAGCAGGACACAGGTGAGAACGGCATCGCTAATGTGCGCGTGAGCCTGTATCGCGATGTGGACAACAACGGCATCCCCGACGGCCCGGCCATCCAGACCACGCTCACCGACGCCAACGGCTACTACCTGTTCGATAACCTGCCGCCAGGGCGCTACATCGTCGGCCTAGACAACAGCAACTTCGGCCCGTCGCAGCCGCTCAACGGCCTCATCAGCAGCACCTACAACGGCCCCAGCAGCAACGACGGCGGTTACAACGCCCCGACGGTCAGCAACGCGCGCAACGACCGCCTCGACAATGGTCGCGACACGCTCAACCCGACCTTCGGCCTGCTGTCGCACACGATCGAATTGGCGCGCACCGCAGAGCCTGTCGGCGAGACGGACATCGGCCCGCAGGGCATTGGTGCAGGTGGCCAGGACAACAGCAGCAACTTGACTATCGACTTCGGCCTGTTCCGCCCGCTGAGCATCGGCAACCGCGTCTGGCTGGACAACGGCGGCGGCGCGCTGACCAACAACGGCCTCCAGGACGCCATCGAAGTCGGCATTGCGGGCGTCGAACTGCGCCTCTACCGCTACATCGGCACGAATCCCACGCCGACCGACTACACGACCAATCCTGGTGACTACACGCCCGTGCTGGACGCCCTGAGCAACCCGCGCACTAGCACCACCGACGCCAACGGCTACTACCTCTTCGACGGCCTGGGTCAGGGGATTTACGTCGTCGTCGTCGCGCCCAGCAACTTCGCACCTGGTGGCCCGCTGGAGAACTTCAACAACAGCACGCCCACCTTCGCTACGCCAGCCGACCGCAACGACAACGGCATCAACAACCCCAGCCCAGCTACGCTCGGCATCGCCAGCAACCCCGTCACCCTCACGGTCGGCGGCGCGCCCACCGGCGAGACCGACCTGAGCGGCAACACAGTGGCGCACGGCCCCAACAGTCGCGGGCGCAATGGCGAAACAGACAACAACAGCAACCTGACCATCGACTTCGGCTTCGTCCCGACGACCACGCTCAGCCTGGGCAACCGCGTCTGGATTGACGAAGGCCCGAACGGTCGCAACGGCGTGCTGGACGCCGGCGAGAGCGGGGCGGCCAACGTGCGCGTCAGCCTGTACTTCGACAGCAACAACGACGGCGCGCCGGACGGCCCAGCCATCGCCACCACCATCACCGACGCTAACGGCTACTACCTGTTCGATAACCTAGCCCCAGGGCGCTACATCGTCGGCCTAGACGCCAGCAACTTCGTCGGTAGCGGCCCGCTGGTGGGCTACGGCAGCAGCCCCTACACCGGTCCCAGCAGCGCCAGCGGCGCTTACAACGCCCCGCCCAGCGCGACGCGCGACGACAACCGCGACAACGGCATCGACAATCCAGCGCCCAACCTGGGCAACGGCATCATCAGCCACAGCATCCTGCTCCAGCCAGGCAACCAGTCCACCGTCGACAGCGACGTTGGCCCGCAAGGGACGGGCGCCGGCGGCGTCGACGCCAACAGCAACCTGACCATCGACTTCGGCCTGTACCGCCCGCTGAGCATCGGCAACCGCGTCTGGCTGGATAACGGCCCCGCCGCCCAGACCAACAACGGCCTGCAAGACCCCGGCGAGTTGGGCATCGCTGGCGTCATCGTAGAGCTGTACGCCGCCGATACCACCACCGGCCAACGCATCGGCTCAGCCCTGGCCACCACCATCACCGACGCCAACGGCTACTACATCTTCGATGGCTTGTTGCCCGGCAGCTATGTCGTCTTCTTGCCGACTGTCAACTTCACGGGCAGCGGCCCGCTGGTCGGCATGACCAACAGCGTCCCCACCAACCCCAATCCGCTGACGGGCGAGCAAAATGTGGATCGCAACGACAACGGCATCAACGATCCCACGCCAGCCGTCAACGGCATCGCCAGCAACATGATCGTGCTGGCCTACAACACCATGCCCACCAACGAGACCGACCTGAGCGGCAACACGACGGCGCATGGCCCGAACAGCCGCGGTCGCAACGGCGAAGCCAACAACAACAGCAACCTGACGGTGGACTTCGGCTTCTTCGTCGATGGTGGCACGCGCATGAGCCTGGGCAACCGCGTCTGGCTGGACAACGGCGCGGGCGGCGGCACGGCCAACGACGGCACTCAGAACGGCGCAGAGCCAGGCGTCGATGGCGTGACGGTCGAGCTGTACGCCGACGCCGACGGCAATGGCGTCCCCGACAGCCTCACGCCGCTGGCCAGCACCGTCACGACGGGCGACGGCTACTACTTGTTCGATAACCTGCTGCCAGGACGCTACGTCGTCGTCATACCCGCCAGCAACTTCGACAACCCCACCGATCCGCTCTATGGCACGCTGAGCAGCACCGGCGCCTACACATCGCCCAGCAGCGGCCCGCGCACCGACCAGCTGGACAACGGCGTCGACGTCGTCAATCCGGCGGTCAGCGGCGTGCGCAGCGGCACGATCCAGCTGGTGCTGGGCAACGAGACGACGGGCGAGACCGACCTCGGCCCGCAGGGGACGGGGCTAGATGCTAACGGCAACCCCATCGCCGACAACAACAGCAACCTGACCATCGACTTCGGCTTTGTGACGCGCTTTGACTGGGGCGACGCGCCCGACACCGGCGGCGCCTTCACCTTCCCCAACGGCAGCCCTGCCAACTACGGCACGAGCAACGCCACCGGCGGCCCCAGCCACCGCATCGTCAGCGGCCTATACATGGGCAGCCGCGTGGACGCCGAAAATGATGGCCAGCCCAACGCCCCCGCCGACGGCGACGACGTCAACGGCACGCCCGACGACGAGGACGGCGTGGTCTTCCCGCCGCTGGTCGCCGGCTTGCCCGCCCCCGTCCAGGTCACCGTCTTCAACAACACGGGCCAGCCCGCCACCCTGGTCGGCTGGATCGACTTCAACGGCAACGGCGTCTTCGACGCGAGCGAAGCCGTCAGCGCCACTGTCCCCAGCAGTACGACCCCACAGGTCATCACCCTGACTTTCACCGTCCCCGCCGGCTCTGACTTGCCCGCTCAGACGGGCGGCACGACCTACGCGCGCTTCCGCCTCAGCACCGACCCGACGCTGACGACTGGCACGCCTGGCGGCCCCGTCAACGACGGCGAGGTGGAAGATTACCGCGTCACCATCCAGCCGCCCGGCGTCTACATCAACAAGACGGACGGCCTGAACTCCATCGTCGTCGGCCAATCGACCACCTACACGGTGACGATCCGCAACAGCCCCAGCAACTCCAACACGATCACGGGCAGGCCGTTCACGGACACGCTCGACTCGCGCTTCATCAACGTCTCGTGGACGTGCGTCGCCAACAACCTGGCCAGCTGCGTCACAGGGCAGGGCTTCGGCACGGGCGCGAGCGGCACAGGCAACATCGCCCTCAGCCTCGACTTGGCGCCTGGCGGCGAGATCATCATCACCATCAATGCCACGCTGCAGCTCAACGTCGTCCCGCCGCCCAACACCATCGTCAACGAAGCGCTGTTCTTGCCCGACCGCGCCGAAGACATCAACGGCATCATCTTCGATCCGCCCTTCGGCCAGAAGACAGGCGTCCACCTGGGCAACAACGTCATCCGTTGGACGATGGTCTGGTTCAACACGGGCCTGGCTCAAGCGGCTACCATCACCGACACGCTGCCACCCGGCCAGACCTTCCTGGGCAACCTGAACTGCACGGCCTTCGGCGCCAGCTCCACGACCAGCTGCACCTACAACCCGGCTACCTTCCAGGTGATCTGGACGGGGACGATTGACCAAGGGCCGCCCAACCGCGTGGAGATCGCCTTCGACGTGACCGTCCCCGGCGACGGCAACTACAACAACGTCGCCACCCTGACCACCAGCAATGGTCAGCAGGCTGCCGCCTCGGCTGCTGTCGTCATCGGCGGGGACGAAGACGACGGCCAGGGCGGCGGCACGCCGGGCGTCTTCCTGGTCGATCCGGCCATCGTCAAGTTGGTGAACCCGCGCTTGGCCCTGCCGGGCGAGGTCATCACCTGGACGATCACCGTCACCAACCCCAACCCCGTCTCGGTCGATAACGTGACCGTGGTGGAGAACATGCCCGCCGAGTTCATCATCGACAGCGTGAGCGCTTCGCGCGGCACCGTGACGCGCAGCGGCCAGCGCCTCACCATCAGCCTCGGCACGATGACAGCTGGCGAGCAGGTGACCATCATCGTCCAGACGCGCCTCAACCCGCGCGCCATCACCACCTCTAGCGTGACCAACGTCGCTGTCCTAGACGCGCCTTACAACAAGGAAGCTAGGGCCACCGTCGAAATTGTCAGCCGCCTGCCAGAGACGGGCGAAACGCCGCTGTGGCGCGACGCCTTGCTGCTAGGCCTGGCTCTGAGCCTGGCGGCCCTCGGCCTGGGCGCTGCTTGGCGGGCGCGCACCCGCTAGTCCATCACCGCAAGTGGGGCGTGACGCGTCACGTCACGCCCCACGTAGGTTCAGCATACGGTCGGGGATTTGGCGCGCCAAATCTCCGACGTTTCGTCTAATGTTCTGCGCGTACGGGCATAATACGTCATGCCCTGCTCGCGTCTGGCCGTCGTCGGGGCATGAATGACCATGCTCCCGTTCGAATTGCCGCTCTTCATTCCTTCTTGTAGGGCGTGCCGATGGCTTTGGGCGGCGTGGCGCGCCCGACTAGGCCTGCCAAGACGACCAGCGTCAGGATATACGGCACCATCTGCAAGAATTGGTAGGGAATCGGCACGCCGACGATCTGGAAGCGCGAGCCGAGCGCCGACGAGAAGCCGAACAGCAGCGCCCCGCCGAACGCCCCGAAGGGCATCCATTTGCCGAAGATCATGGCCGCCAGCGCGATGAAGCCCACGCCGCTGGTCATGCCGTCGTTGAAGCTGCCCGTCGCTTCAATGCTCAGCCAGGCGCCAGCTAGACCCGCGATCATGCCGCTGAGGATTACGCTGATCCAGCGCACGCGGTTGACGTTGATCCCCACCGTATCCGCCGCCGACGGATGTTCACCCACCGCGCGCACCCGCAGCCCCCAGCGCGTGTAGAACAAGGCGATGTGCGTGCCGATGATGACGACAAACATCAGGTAGAAGATGGGCTTGTTGCTGAAGAAGGCGCTGCCGACGACGGGCAGCTCGCTTAGAATGGGGAGGGGGAGGGTGGGCAGGGTGGAGAGCGACGCCTCTGTGCTAGCCAGCACTTCGCGACGGATGAAGCTGGTGATCCCCAGCGCCAGGATGTTGATGACCGTCCCAGAGACGATCTGATCGGTGGCGAAGGTGATGGACAGCCAAGCGTGCAGCAGGGCCGCCGCGCCGCCAGCCAGAATAGCCGCCAACACGCCCACCGTCTGCGCCGCCCAGAAGCTGTCTGGCGGAATGCTGGTGCGCAGCGTGTACATGACCGTGAAGCCGATACAAGCTCCCGTGAGCATCATGCCTTCGATGGCGATGTTGACCACGCCACTGCGCTCGCTCCAAATGCCGGCCATAGCGCCGATGGCGATGGGCGTCGCCAGGCGGAAGCTCTCGGCGATGAGCGAGGTGAAGTTGGTGCTGCCCCCTTGTGCCGCCAGGATCAGGATCGTCGGGACGAGCAAGGCCGCTCCTACGCCCAGCCCCAGGGCCGCCCAATTCATGCCGCGCTTAGGCTTGGCGTACAAGTCGGCCAGCGGTTGGCGCAGGGCTACCGCGCTGAAGACGAACACCAGCAAGGCCACCACCAAGACGCTAGCCTGCGTCGGGAAGGTGAGGGCCAGGCCGCGTTGGTCGAAGACGAGCGTCGTCGTCGTGTTGCCAGGGATGCTGAGCGCCCCCAGGGCCATCAGCAGGACGACGCCCAGCATGAGCAGGGCCAGAAGACGTTGACGGGTGAGGCGGATCGTCGGCATGGTGTTCAACTCCCCTGGCTGCTGAACTTGAGCGTGCTGACGCTCGTGCCGCTGATCCGCCACAAGAAGCGGATGATCTGATCGGCGGCGACGAACATGATGATGAGAGCCTGGATGACTTTGACCAGGTCAATCGAAATATTGGCGATGGTCTGCATGGGCGCTGAGCCGCTGATGAGGCCGCCCCACAAAATGCCCGACCAGATCATGTTGCGGATGTTGTTGCGGGCCAGCAGCGCCACGCTGATGGCGTCGAAGCCGTAGCCCTGGAACAAGGCTGGCAGCATACGATACTGCCGTCCGGCCATCTCTACGGCGCCGGCCAGGCCAGCCAACAAGCCGCTGAGGGCCAGGGCCAGCACCACGTTCAGGCGCACGTTCATGCCAGCGTAGCGCGCCGCGTGCTGATTCATGCCCACCGTGCGCAGCTCAAAGCCGAGCGTGGTGCGCTCTAGGAAGGCGTTCACCACCAAGATAGCCACGATCATCAGCACGAAGCCCAAGTGCAGCGCGCCAGTGACGGCGATGGCCCGCAGGAAAACGCCGATGAGCGCCGTGGCCAGGCCAAGTAGAGCGGCGCGCAGCACAGCTCGCCGATCCAGGGCGCGGCGCGCGCCCCACAGGACGAAAGCGGCCACCAGCCCACCAGCCGCGACGAAGACCAGCACGTCCAGCGCATTGAAGCTGCCCAGGCGGGCGCTCTCCAGCATGAGCGGCGTCTTGGGCGTGCTGGAGGTGGGATCGCCTACCAGGAGGGGGTCTTTAGACTTAATCAGCCAATCGATCAACCAGAAGGCGATGAAGTTGAGCATGATCGTCGAGACGACCTCGTTGGCGCCAGTGTAGGCTTTCAGCACGCCGGCGATGCTGCTCCACATCATGCCGCCCAGCGCACCCGCCGCCAGCACCAGCAGCAAGTGGAAGGGCGCGCTCAGGCCCGTCAGGCCGAACCCCACCCAGGCGGCCAAGATCGCACCGATGTGGAGCTGGCCCTCAGCGCCGATGTTGAACAGGCCGGCCTTGAAGCCCAGCGCCACCGCCAAGCCAGTGATGACGAAGGGGATGGCCTGCAAGAGCGTACTCTCTAGGCTAGACGGCACGAACACCAGCGCCTGCCCCCCGATGAGCTGGAGATAGGCCAGGGGCAGCCGTTGGCCCTGCGTCGTCAGAATGCCGAAGGCGTTTTGGGCGGCGCCATCGTGGCGCTCCAGGATGTTGCTGGGGCGGCGGATGACCAAGTGCTGCTCTAGCATGGCGGGCAGTTCTTCCACAAGGGCGGCGCTCACTTTGTCGCGCGTCAGGTAGCCGAAGCCATAGAGGCCTTCCACCAAGCGGAACTGTTCGCCCAGGCGGGCGGCGTCGGCAATTTGCGCCTGTTCCACCCTGTCCAGGACTTCGAAGGCTTCGCGGACGCGGCGCGGGTTATTGGCGGCAATCTCCGCCAGCGCTTCGGCGGTGCGGCTGTTGAGGTCGATCCCCAGCTCATCCAAGCGCGACACCAGGGCGGTGTAGTCGCGGATGGCGTTGGCGGTGTAGGTGCGGATGAGCGTCATAGTGGCCAGGAAGTCGCCCAGCGTCTCCTCGTCCATCGTGGCCAGGGCGGGAACGTCGGCGGCTAGGCGCTCGCGATCCGCCTGGCTGAGCCGCGTCTGGCCAGAGAGTTCGTCGGCCAGGGTGCGCAAGCGCGCCCGCGAAAGGCCTGCTTCGTCCACGATGGCCAGGATTTGGCCCGCTTCGCGCAGCGGCTCGGCCTGGATGTTGCGCATGGCGTTCAGGCCGCCGCCCAGCTGCTGGATGAAGTCGTCGTCGATTTGCGGGTACTGCGTGAGGATGGCTTCGTATTCGCGCACGCGCTCCACGCCAATCGCGCCGATGCGCTCGAAAGGGCGGGCTTGGCGCGTCAGGCCACCGCTGCTGAGGTCGTGGACTTGGGCGTAGCGCGCAATCAGGTCGAAATCGTCGGCGCTCACCAAGTCGTTGAAAGACAGGCCCGTCGCCCCCTCAATCAAGGCCGCATAGGCCACGCCGGCCACGCGCAGGCCGTTCGGCACGTCGCCAACTGTCAAGATGACCAGCGGCACGCCCATCAAGAAGGCCGTGACGATGGCCAGCAACGGCACGAGGCTCGGCCCAACTCGGCCCGACCACCAGCCCGCCAGGCGCAGCAACGGCACAGGCACGCGCGGCGCGTTCGTCGTCGTCTCGCTCATCAGCTCTGCCCTTCTTTGATGCCAGCCATGCGCAGGCCAACCGTCTCGCGATCTGCCCGTTCAATCGGCAACACGTCAATGATATGGCCATCGAACATGACCGCCACCCGATCCGACAGGCTGAGGATTTCATCAAGTTCTGACGACACCAGCAGCACCGCCGCGCCCTCGTCGCGCATACGGACGATCTGCTTGTGGATGAATTCGATTGAGCCGACGTCCAGGCCGCGCGTGGGCTGGCTGGCGATCAGCAGCTTATGAGCATGGTCTAATTCGCGGGCCACGATCACCTTTTGCTGATTGCCGCCGCTCAGGCCACCGATGCGGTTGTGGATGTTGGGCGGCCTCACGTCGTACTGCTCTACCAGTCGCTGCGCATGGGCTTCAATCGCCTCCGTTTGGATGAGGCCGTAGCGGGCGAAAGGGGGGTGATGATAGGTGTTCAGCACCATGTTCTGCATGACCATCAGCGGCTTGACCAGGCCCATCTTCTGGCGGTCTTCTGGGATGTGGCCCACGCCCAATTCAGCGATGGTGCGCGGCGTGGCGCGGCGGATGTCTTGGCCCAACAGCAACGCTTCGCCGCCCAGGATAGGGCGCAGACCGGTGAGCGCTTCCACCAGTTCCGTCTGGCCGTTGCCTTGCACGCCAGCAATGCCCAGAATTTCGCCGCTGCGCACCTCCAGCGTCACACCATCGACGGCGTAGACGCCGCGCTCGTCTTCTACCACCAAGTCGCGCACTTGCAAGATGACTTCGCCGGGCTGGGCAGGCTTCTTCTCTACTTCCAGCAACACTTCGCGTCCTACCATCAGCGAAGCCAGCGATTGTTGGGTAGATTGCTTGGGGTCGGCTTGGCCGGCCACTTTGCCGCGCCGCAGCACCACCACGTCATCGCAAATCTCCAGCACTTCTTTCAGCTTGTGGCTGATGAAGATGATGCTGACGCCGCGCGCCGTCAGGCTGCGCATAATCTTGAACAAGCCCTCCGCTTCCTGCGGCGTGAGGACGGCGGTCGGCTCATCCAGGATGAGGATATCCGCGCGGCGGTAGAGCGTCTTGATGATCTCCACGCGCTGCTGCAAGCCGACTGGCAGGTCGCAGACCAGGGCGTCGGGGTCAACGTCCAGGCCGTACTCCTGCGAGATAGTCCGTATCTTCTGGCGAGCCACCGCGCGCTGCAAGAAGCCCAGCTGAGCTTCTTCGTTGCCCAGCATGACGTTCTCGGTCACGGTCAGCACATCCACCAGCTGGAAATGCTGGTGAACCATGCCAATGCCCGCCTTGATAGCGTCGCGCGGGTCGTGGATAGTGATGGGCCGACCGTTGACGACGATCTCGCCTTCGTCGGGCTGGTACAAACCGTAGATCAGGTTCATCAGCGTCGATTTGCCAGCGCCGTTCTCGCCCAACAGCCCCAGCACTTGGCCTTTGCGCAGCGTCAGGTTGATACGGTCGTTGGCCAAGACGCCAGGGAAGCGCTTGGTGATGTTGCGCACTTCTAGGACGGGTGGGGGGCTGGTCATGGGCAGCAACTCCGCACAAAGGGTCAATCGTCGGATTTAACATGAGCTTTACATCCTATAGGGGGATTATAGCGCAAAGCCCCAGACGACGTTAGAATGAGCGGCTGATTAAAACGGGGGTACGCCATGACAACGCCTATGCTCATCACTTTGGTCGTGCTGGTGGTATCGATTGGCCTGTTCATCTGGGATCGTCTGCGCGTGGACGTGGTAGCTTTGATGGTGCTGGTGACGTTGGCCATCAGCGGCGTGGTGACGCCACAGGAGGCCATCGCTGGCTTCAGCAGCAATACGCTCATCAGCTTTGCAGCCCTGTTCATCGTCGGCGGGGCAGTCTTCCAAACTGGCTTGGCCGACATGATAGCCAGCGCCATCCTGCGCTTGGCGGGCAAGAATGAGGTGAGGCTGCTCGCCGTCCTCATGTGTGCAGTGGCCACCATGTCGGCTTTCATCTCGTCAACTGGCGTCGTGGCCCTCATGTTGCCCGCCGTCCTCAGCTTGGCGCGCCAAGCGCAGATTGCCCCCTCCAAGCTGCTCATCCCCATCGCCTTCAGCGCCTTGCTGGGCGGTGCTTCCACGCTCATCGGCACGCCGCCCAACCTGCTGGCCTCCGATGCCCTGGTCAAGGCCGGCGAACCCGCTTTCGGCTTCTTCTCCTTCGCGCCGGCAGCCCTCGTCATCTTCTTCCTGGGCCTGGTCTTCATGATCGCTGTGGGCCGCCACCTGCTGCCCGTGCGCCAACCCATCGCCAAATCGCCTTTGCCCTCTCCTTCCGATTTGTTTCAGCTCTACCGCTTGCCCGACAACCTCATCCGCTTGCGCGTGCCGTCGGAGTCGGCCCTGGTGGGGGTCAGCCTGGCCGAGTCGCGCTTGCGTGAGAGCGGGGTCAACGTGCTGCGCGTCCATCATCCCCACCAGCGCCGCGAGAGCCTGCCCGACGGGACGACGGTCTTTCAGGCCGACGACGAGCTGATCGTGCAAGCTGAAGACAGCGCCATCCAGCGAGCCTGCGCGCGCTGGGGGCTGGCGGTTCGCGCCGATCAGCCGATCACCGAGAAAGACATGCTCACACAAGAGCTGGGCATCGCCGAGATTGTGCTGCGGCCACGCACCACGCTAGAAGGCGAGACGCTGGTCAGCTCGCGCTTCGGCACGCAGTTTGGCCTGAAAGTGCTGGAACTGCGCCGCGCCGACCAGGGCTTCCTGCACAACTTCGAGACGATGCCACTCAAGGTGGGCGACGTGCTGCTGGTGCAAGGGCCATGGCGCGCCTTCATCGACCTCAAGCGCCGTCACCGCGAAGAGTTCATCGTCTTAGGCGAGAAAGAAGTCATCGCCAGCGGCATGTTGGCGCGTCGCCAGTACGCTCCACGCATGGTCGTCATCCTGGTGGCCATGATCCTGGCCATCTTGCTGGACAACAGCGCGCTGGTGGTGGCCAGCCTGACCGCTGCCCTAGCCTGCGTCCTGAGCAACTGCATCACCATCGACGAAGCCTACCAAGCCATCGACTGGCGCACCATCATCCTCATCGGCGGCATGTTCCCCATGAGTACGGCCCTGCAGAAAGTCGGCTTGGTGACGGCGCTGGCCGACTTTCAGACGCAGTTGGTGGGTGGAGCGGGGGCGGTGGCCGCCCTGGTGCTGATCTTCATCGTGACGGCCATCCTCACGCAGTTGCTGTCTAACACTGTCACAGCCTTGCTGCTGGCGCCCCTGGCCATCGCCAACGCGCGCGCGCTGGGCGTCGAGCCAGAAGCCTTCGTCATGGTGGTGGCCCTGGCAGCATCGATGGCTTTCCTCACGCCGATCGCCTCGCCAGTGAACGCGCTGGTCATGAGCGCTGGCGACTATCGCTTCAGCGACTACGCGCGGGCAGGCTTCGCCTATATCCTGATGGCCTTCGCGGCCATCCTGGTCATCGTGCCGCTGATGTATCCCCTGTGACGGGGTCGTGCTTCGGAACGTCGCGGGGTGCGAACAGGCTTATCATAGCACGAACGTTCTTTTTGTGCAGGACATGTGTCCGTCCATCCGTCCACCCCTTGTAGAAAAGCGCCAAAAGCTCATCGGCTTCTTTGGAGGCCAGATGGTAGCAATTTATGAGGCACAGGTTAAAATAGCCGCTGTTGACTTACGTCAACGGTCGAACATCCTTCCAGAGGAGACAAATATCGATGAAACGCTTCACCCTTGCAGCCCTCGTGTTGGGCGTTGTGGCCATGCTGAGCATGCCCGCCACAGCGCAAGACGAATTCATCTTCGGCATGATCTTGGTCGGCCCGCGCAACGATCGCGGCTGGAGTCAAGCGCACTTCGAAGGTGGCTTGTACGTCGAACAGAACATGCCCGGCGCCAAAATGCTGCTGTTTGAAAGCCTCAACCCCGCCGACGCGCCAGAAGCGACGCTGGAGAGCGTGGCCGCCGACATGATCGAACAAGGCGCTAAGCTCATCCTGACGACTTCCGACAGCTTTGAGAAGGACACCGACGCGGTGGCCGCTAAGTACCCCGACGTGATCTTCGTCAACATGAGCGGCAGCAACGCCCTAGAGATCAAGGCCCACGACCTCTTCGGTGGAGAAGCCGAAGAGGAGAACACCCCGCCCAACGTCGGCAACATCATGCCGCAGATGGAATGGGACAAGCTGGTGGCCGGCTGCGCCGCCGCCCTGATGACCGAGACGGGCAGCATTGGCTACCTCGGCCCGCTCATCAACGCCGAGACGCGCCGCTTCGTCGCCTCTGCTTACCTAGGCGCGCGCCACTGTTACGAGACTTATCGTGGCAAGCCTGCCGATGAACTGACCTTCGCCGTCACCTGGATCGGCTTCTGGTTCAACATCCCTGGCGTGACGCTCGATCCCACTGCCGAGGTCAACACCTTCTTCGACAGCGGCGCCGACGTGGTCATCAGCGGCATCGACACCACCGAAGCCGTCGTCGTCGCTGGGCGGCGCGCCAGCGAAGGCCAGCGCGTCTTCAGCGTGGCCTACGATAACAAGAGCGGCTGCGAAGAAGCCCCCGAATCTTGCCTGGGCGTCCCCTATTACAACTGGGGCATCGCCTATCTAGAATTGGCCGAAGCTGTCAAGGCTGGCACTTACGTCCCCGAATGGGATTGGGTCGCCCCTAATTGGGACGACGTGAATGGCCCTAGCTCCATCGTCGGCTTCCTCAAGGGCCAGGGCCTGAGCGAAGAAGCTTCCGCTAACTTGGACAAGTTCACCGAGGAGATGGTGACCTTCGCCAAAGCTAACCCCGATGCCTTCTTCCTGTGGGAAGGCCCGCTGAGCTTGCAAGACGGCACGCCGCTGGCCGCTGAAGGCGAATTCGTCGACCCGCTCAAGATTTGGTATCTGCCGCAGCTCTTGGAAGGGATCATCGGCAAGAGCAGCTAGGCGCTCTCGTCCCTCATCCTCGGCCCTTCTCCTGCTGCCTTGCGGTGGGGGAGGGGCTTGGGTTGAGCGTCGATCAAGCCAACACACCTCATGGAAATTGTCCTCAAGAACATCAGCAAACGCTTTGGGGCGGTGCGGGCCAATCAAGACATCAGCGTCGCCTTCTACAGTGGGCGAATCGTCGGCGTGCTGGGCGAGAACGGGGCGGGCAAGTCCACCTTGATGAAGATTCTCAGCGGCTTCCAGGCAGCCGACAGCGGCGAAATTTGGCTGGATGGCCAGCGAGTGCGCTATCGCGGGGCGCAAGAGGCGGTGCGCGCCGGGCTGGGCATGCTCCAACAAGACCCGCTAGACGTGCCAGCCTTCACCGTGCTGGAGAACTTCGTCTTCGGCAACCCCAACCTGGCCAACCCACGCCAGAAGCTGGCCGAGCTGGCCGCGCGCTTCGGCTTCCACCTAGATGCCGACGCACTGTGCGGGCAGCTCTCCATCGCTCAGCGCCAGCAACTGGAGATTGTGCGCCTGCTGGCCCTGGGCGTGCGCGCTCTCATCCTGGATGAGCCGACGACGGGCATCAGCGCGGAGCAAAAGGAGCTGCTGTTCAGCACGCTGCGTCGCCTGGCCCGCGAAGAGGGTATGACCGTGCTGCTGGTCAGCCACAAGTTAGAAGACGTGATTGCCCTGTGCGACGAGGTGATCGTGTTGCGCGGCGGCCGCCTGGTGGGGCGGACTAGTATGCCCACCACGCCGCAAGCGCTGGTGGCCATGATGTTCGAAGAGCTGTCGCCCATCGATGCGCGCCCTAGCTTGCCTTTAGGCCAAACTGCTTTGCGCGTGGAAAGCCTGCACTTACACGTGGATCGTCTGCACCTGCACAACCTGAACTTCAGCTTGCGCGGCGGCGAGACGGTAGGCCTGGCCGGCCTGGACGGCAGCGGCCAAGAAGCCTTCCTGCGCGTCTGCGCCGGCCTGTTGCGCCCCCAGCGCGGACGAGTCTGCGTTGGCGAGCAAGACTTCACCCATCGCAGCTACCGCGACTTCCGTCGCGCAGGCGTCTACTTCACGGCGGCAGGCCGCCTAGAAGAAGGCCTCATCGCTGGCTTGACCCTGACCGAACACGTGGCCCTGACCGATGAAGGCGACGACGGCGCCGCCTGGATCAACTGGATTGACGCTGAGAAGCGGGCTGCTGCGCGCATTGCCCGCTACCAGGTGCGCGGCCAGCCCTACAGCCCGATTGAGACGCTCAGCGGCGGCAACCAACAGCGCGTCCTCATCTCTCTGCTGCCCGAACATCCGCGCGCCCTGCTGCTCGAACAGCCTACGCGCGGCCTGGACGTGGACTCCACTCGCTGGATTTGGCAGCAGCTGGAAGCGCGCCGCCAGCAGGGGGCGGGGATCGTCTTCAGCAGCGCCGAATTGGATGAGCTGGTCACCTACAGCGACCGCATCTTGGTCTTCTATGAAGGGCGCTGCGTAGAAGTAGCTGACGTGCGCCAGACCAGCGCCGACGCGCTGGGCCACTTGATCGGAGGCAACTTCTGAACATGCGTGCTTGGAGAGACTTCGTCTTCGGCTTGCTGCCCATCAGCTTCTCGCTGCTAGTGACGGCCTTGCTGATCGTCCTGGTGGGCAAAGACCCACTGGAGGTAGCCCGTGTGCTGTGGAGTGGGGCGTTCGGCACGAGCGAGACGCTGGCCAGCGTCGTCAACTTCTGGATTCCGCTGACGCTGGCAGCGCTAGGCCTGGTCGTCACCTTCCGCGCCGGCTTGTGGAACATCGGCGTCGAAGGCCAGATCATGATCGGCGCTGTCGCTGCCAGCGGCGTAGCCCTGTACGTCAAAGGCTTGCCTAGCCCACTGCTGATCGGCCTGAGCATGGCGGCAGCCGTGATGGCAGGAGCGCTGCTGGGGGCGCTGATTGGCTTCCTGAAGCTGCGCTTGGGGGTGAACGAAATCTTCGGCGGGGTAGCCCTGAACGCTCTGGTCAACGTCGCCTCCATCTACCTCATCAGCGGCCCCTGGCAACCCGCCGAAGGCGGCAGCGCCCAAGCCACCAGCCCCTTCCCAATGGATGCGCGCTTGCCTCTCATCAGTCCCATCTTCCCCACCAGCTTGCTCATGCTCGTCCTCACGGTGCTGGCCATCGGCCTGATCATCCGCCTGCTGAGCGGCACGCGCTGGGGCTTGCAACTCAAAGCAGTGGGCAAGAACCCGCGCTCGGCGTTGTTGTTGGGCGTGCCGACGGGGCGCAGCGTCTTCAGCGCGTTGGCGCTGTGCGGCTTGCTAGCTGGCTTGGGCGGAGCGCACCGCGTGCTGGATACTTACTACAGCCTGCGACCATTGGTCAGCGGCGGCATTGGCTTCTTGGCTTTGCTGGTGGTGCTGCTGGCGGCTATGCGCGCTCTGTGGGCGCCCCTCATCGCCTTCGTCTTCGCGGCCATCTTGGGCGGCACGACGCGCGTGCGCATTCGCCTCCAGCTCGATCCCTCGCTGGCGGGGGTGCTGCAAGGGCTGATCGTGCTGACAGTCGTGCTGTTCCAGGGCATTCGCGAGCGCTATTTCGCCCATCACGATGAGAGCATCGAAGAGAAGGTCTGATGGACTCTGTCTTGCAAAATACCCTGAACACAGTCGTCTCCAATGCTACACCGCTGGTGATCGCGGCCCTAGGCGAGACGATCACAGAGCGAGCTGGCGTCATCAACCTGTCGCTGGACGGCAGCCTAGCCCTGAGCGCTATGGTCGGCTTCGTAGCAGCCTACGCCGCCCAGCGGAGCGGGGTCAGCGCGCCCGTCGCCCTGGCGCTGGGGGTGACTTCGGCGGCCTTGATCGGGGCATTGATGGCCCTCATCATCGCCTGGGGCGGGATCACGCTGCGCCGCGACCAGGTGGCGGTGGGCTTCATCCTCACGTTGCTGGCCGCCGATTTGGCCCAATTCCTGGGCCAGGACTACACGCGCATCCCTGGCCCGACCTTCCCCACAGTGCCTGTGCCGTTCCTGGTCGACCTTCCCGTCGTCGGGCCGATCCTGTTCCGCCATAGCTTGTTCGTCTACTTCAGTTACGTGCTGCTGATCGTCTGCTGGTGGTGGCTGTTCCGCACCCAGGGCGGCCTGGCTCACCGCGCCATCGGCGAACGGCCCGCTTCGGCCTATGCGCGCGGCGTGGACGTGAATGGCCTGCGCTACCTTTATACGATCCTGGGCGGGGCGCTGGTGGGCGTCGCCGGGGCCGCCTTCTCGCTCAATCTGAAGCCTGGCTGGGCCAATCCGCCCTCCATGCGCGGCGATGGTTGGATTGCGCTGGCCATCGTCATCTTCGGCGGCTGGCATCCCTTCCGCGTGCTGCTGGGGGCATATTTGTTTGCGGCGCTGCGCGCCTTCGCCAGCGCCGCCCAGCGCAGCGGCGACGTCGGCATTCCGCTGGTGCTACTGAACGCCATCCCCTGGCTGGCCATGATCCTCACGCTGGTCTTCGTCAGCAGCGGCGTCTTGGAACGACTGCTGCGCGTCCTGCCGCGCGCCGTCCAAAACCGCGCTCGCGCCCTGCTGCGCAGCGATCCGCCCGCTGCCCTGGGGACGCGCTTCGAGCCTTGACTGATATATTATGAAGCATTAAAATAATGAGTGTCCTATAAAAAGCGAAAGTTTGCCGCTGTGCCTATCACCTACGGTTGGTATGACGAAGCCAAGCACATCTGGATGATCGAATTCAGGGGACACTGGACGTTGGACGACTTCTGGCGCATGGTCGATGCCTGCTACCAAGCCATTGACTCAGTTGCTCCGCACGCCTTCTACTACGTCACCGTAATGCACGGCAGCATGTATTTGCCCAAAGGCGCATTCTCAGCCATTCAGAGCGCCAGCAGCCAGACGCGGCCCAACGAGCGTATGCACGTCTTGGTAGGTGGTGGCATGATCGTCAAGTCCTTCTTCCGAATGCGCAACTTTTTCATGCCCAAAGAGCGCCTGGAGTTAGCTGATACCCTAGAAGAAGCCCTGGCCATGATTGAGCAGGTTATCGCTCAAGATCAAATGCAACAGGCTTCCTGAGCTTCTTCACAGCCCTTGATTCCATCAGCTTCGCTTGCTAAGCTTTAAAGGTTGTCTTTATAAGCTGAGCTGAAAGATCGTGCGCTTATGCCCATCACCTTCGGCTGGTACAATGAAGCCAAGCACATCTGGATTCAAGAATTCAGCAATTACTGGACGATGGAAGAGTTTTGGGTTGCGGCAGACGAAGCCTACAAGGCCATCGACGCCATCGCCCCGCACAAGTTCTACATCATCTCCGACATGACCAGCAGCATGCGTTTGCCGCCCGGCCTGCTCTCAGCGACGCGCAGTATCTTGCAACGCAAACGCAACAACGAAGCGCTGCACGTGCTGGTCGGGGGAGGGGTCATCATCCACTCGCTCTATCAGATGGCCAGGCCCGCTACCAAACAGTACTTACGTCTGGCCAACACCCTGGAAGAGGCCTTGGCCATGATCGACGAAGCCATTGCTCAGGATCAGGTCGGCAGCTCAGGTTAAGTCTGAAGCAAAGATGCTCACTCGTCCTTAACTTTTTGCAGCAGAGCCTCTATAATGTAGCGACATTAAGAACAAGCTGTCGCTGGAGATTCTGCTAACATGCCCATTAAGGTCGGTTGGTACGATGAGCGTCAGCGCATTTGGTCGCAGGTCTTCACAGGCTCTTGGACGCTCGATGAGTACTGGGAGTCAGTCGACAAGACCCACCGTGCGCTCGACTCAGTCGCACCTCATCCTGTTTACATCTTCACCGAAATTCGCGGAACATTGCGCCTGCCGCCCGGCATGCTGACGGCGCTGCGCACCGTCAGCGCGCAGGCACGAGCGCATGAGCGCATTCACGTCATCATCGGCGGCGGCATGATCGTCCGCTCGCTCTTCCGCGTCGGCCAGGCTATCGTCCCCAATCCCCACATTCGCCTGGCAGACACCCTAGAAGAAGCGCTGATGTTGATTGAGCAGATGATCGTCCACGACCAGACTCGCGCCAAGCAGGGCAGCGAGTAGTAGCCATCGCCTTCTCTTCCCGCTCCGCTGCGATCTCCAAGCTGCGCCAGACCAGCCTAGGAGCGCTCTAGCGAGGGACGACACGTCGTGCGCAGCCACTTGCCTGAGCGCTCCTGCCCAAGTCTCGGATTTGATTGAGCGAGCTATTCAAGGCAGCTCCTGGAATTCACCAAAGATCAAGATTTTTGAACATCGCATAGCAAAAGTCGGTCATAATATTAGAGTAAGCTATTAACAGCAATAACAATAGGAAATTGGTCTATGCCTATCCGAGTTCAGTGGCACGACGAAGCTCGGCGTATTTGGTACCAAGAATTTGAGGGCCATTGGACTTTAGGCGAGTTCCGCCAAGCTATGGAGCAGTCGAACCAAGCCGCCGAGTTGGTTGCTCCACATCCTCTTTACATCGTTGCCAACATGATAGGGCCTATCTACTTTCCGCCCAACATCATCGCTGCTCTGCACCAAGCCAGCTTGGAAGTGCGCCCCAACATATGCCTGCACATCATCGTCGGAGGTGGCCAAGTGGTACAAGCGCTGTACGCCCTACCGACAGTCCAGAAGCTCAATCCTCACGTGCGCCTGGCTGACACCACCGAAGAAGCCCTCGCCATGATTGAACAAGCGGCAGCGGAGAAGTGCAGCAGTGTATAAGACGCGCTAGAGGTTTGCGTCACACGTCCAACTCCCTGTGTGCCTCGTCATTCACAGCTCAGATATCGTTGGTTATTCTAGGATAGGCGAGAGCGCTAGGCACGTTTGGAGGATGACAGATGGGCCTCAAAGTTCATTGGTATGACGAAGCTCGGCGCATTTGGTACCAGGAAGCGTTCGGCACATGGACGGTAGACGACTACTGGGAGAGCGTCAGGATCACTCACGCGGCCTTCGACGCCGTCCACCCTGACCCTGTTTATACGGTGACGGTGTTCCGCGGCCCGCTGTACCTGCCACCGGGCATTATGTCGGCGCTGCGCAGCGCCAGTGGCCAGGTGCGGCCCAACGAGCGAATCTTGGTCTACGTCGGCGGAGGGCTGCTGGCGCGCTCCATCTTCAAAGTGCGCAACCTGATCGACCCGAACGACCACACCGCTCTGGCCAACACCCTCGACGAAGCCCTCAAGCTGATCGAAGAGGTCATCGCCTACGACAAGACCCTGCCAGACATTGGCCCGCACAACCGCCCCAGGCGCTGAATACCGTCCATCTTGCGCTATACTAGGCCCAAAACCTTAGCGCAGAGATGGATGAGTCATGCTTGATACACCAATCACCCGCACCGAAGAACTGCTGCTTATGCGCCAGGACGCCATTCCGCGCGGCCTAGCAACGGCCCATCCAATTGTCTTAGCGCGCGGACAGGGCGCGCGCGTCTGGGACGTGGAGGACAAAGAATACATCGACTTCATCGGCGGCATTGGCGTGCTGAACGTGGGCCACAACCACCCGCGCGTGGTGGCCGCCGTCGTGCGGCAAGCCCAACAGCTCATGCACACCTGCTTCCAGGTGGCTATGTACGAGCCGTATATCCACCTGGCCCGCGCCCTCAACCGCGCCATGCCCGGCGGCGTACAGGCCAAATCCGTCCTGTTCACCAGCGGCGCAGAAGCCACCGAGAACGCCATCAAGATCGCCCGCGCCTACACAGGCCGCCCTGGCGTCATCGCCTTCAGCCACAGCTTCCACGGCCGCACCCTGCTGGGCATGAGCCTCACCGGCAAGGCCAATCCCTACAAGCAGAACTTTGGCCCGTTCGCTCCAGAGGTTTACCGCGCCCCTTACCCCTACGAATACTGGGGCTGGACGACCGAGAAAGCGCTAGAGGGCCTGCGCGAGCTGTTCGAGACACAAGTCAGCCCCGACCGCGTGGCCGCTATCATCATCGAACCCGTCCTGGGCGAAGGCGGCTTTGTGCCAGCCCCGATAGACTTCCTGCGCGCCCTGCGCCAGCTGTGCGACCAGCACGGGATCGTCTTCATCGACGACGAAATCCAGAGCGGCTTTGGTCGCACGGGCAAGCTGTATGCCATCGAACATAGCGGCGTGACGCCTGACCTGGTGACCTTCGCCAAGAGCGTGGGCGGCGGTCTGCCCATCAGCGGCGTGACGGGCAAAGTCGCCATCATGGACGCGCCACAGCCTGGCGGCCTGGGCGGCACGTTCGGCGGCAACGTGCTGGCCTGTGCAGCGGCTCTGGCCGTCTTCGACATCTTTGAGCGCGAAGACCTGCTGGCGCGCGGCCAAGCGTTGGGCCAGACGCTGCGCGACGCCTTCGAGGCCTGGCAGCGCCGCTATCCGCAGATCGGCGACGTGCGCGGCCTCGGCCCTATGCTGGGCCTGGAATTCGTGAGCGACCGCCAGACGCGCCAACCAGCTCCGCACCTGGTGAGCCAGATCGTGGAGCGCGCTCGCGAGCGCGGCCTGCTGCTGCTGAAAGCCGGCATGTACGGTAGCGTCATCCGCGTCCTCGTGCCGCTGGTGGCCAGCGACGACGACATCGACCAAGCGCTGGACGTTTTTGCGGCTGCGCTGGCCGACGTGCTGGGATAGGGAGAGAGGGCATGAGCGGTTACGCCTGGCCCGCCTGGGCCGAAGCCATCCTACAGGCTCGGCCAGAGCGCAGCTTTGCAGTGCGCAGCCCGTCCAGTGGTCAGGTCGTGGCCTACGTGGCCGACCAAGACGAGGACGCGGCGCGCCAAGCTGTTGAACGCAGCGTTGCTGCCTTCGAGCAGTGGCGGCAGACCACGCCTTACGAACGCGCCGCCTTGCTGCGCCGCTGGTTCAACGCCATCACCGAACACGCCCCCACGCTGGCCCGCCTCACCGCCCTAGAGATGGGCAAGCCCATCACCGAAGCGCTAGGAGAGGTGCGCTACGCCGCCGCCTTCGTAGAGTGGTACGCTGAAGAAGCCAAGCGTGTCTACGGCGACGTCATCCCCAACCACCTGCCTCACAAGCGCCTGTTCGCCATCAAGCAGCCCGTCGGGCCGGCCTACGCCATCACCCCCTGGAACTTCCCCTCAGCGATGGTGACGCGCAAAGCCGCGCCTGCTCTGGCCGCTGGCTGCACCATGATCCTCAAACCTGCCGAACAATCGCCGCTCACTGCTCTGGCCCTGGCAGCCCTGTGGCAGCAAGCAGGCGGCCCGCCCGACGCCTTCATCGTCCTCACTTGCGCCGATCCCGTCCTCGTCTCGCAGGTCATGTTCGCTGACGAGCGGGTGCGCAAGCTCAGCTTCACGGGCAGCACGGAAGTCGGCCAGCTGCTCTACCGCCAGGCATCGCAGACGGTCAAGCGCCTGTCGCTGGAATTGGGCGGTCACGCCCCCTTCATCGTCTTCGACGACGCCGACGTAACCCACGCCGTGCGCGAAGTCGTCGCCAGCAAGTTCCGCAACGCCGGCCAGACCTGCGTCTGTGCCAACCGCATTTACGTGCAGGCGGGCATCGCCCAGGCTTTTGGCGAACAGTTGGCTCAGGCAGTGGCCGCTTTGCGCCTGGGCGACCCGCTGGACGAAGCGACGCAGATTGGCCCGCTGGTAGACGAAGTTGGCTTGGCCAAAGTGCAGCGCCACGTCGACGACGCCCGTCAGCGCGGCGCGCGCCTGCTAGTGGGCGGGGCGGGACAGGGGGGCTTGTTCTTCCAGCCCACCGTCCTGGCCGACGTGAGCCGCGACGCCCTCATCATGACGGAAGAGACCTTCGGCCCCGTCGCGCCGCTCGTGCCGTTTGAGGCGGAAGACGAAGTCATACGCCTGGCCAACGACACGCCCTTTGGCCTGGCCGCCTACCTGTACACCGAGAACATCGCGCGCGGGGTGCGCGTGGCAGAAGCGCTGGAATACGGCATTGTCGGCCTGAACGATGGCGTCCCTAGCACGGCGCAAGCCCCCTTCGGCGGCGTCAAGCAGAGCGGCATAGGCCGCGAGGGCGGCAAGTGGGGCATTGAAGAATACCTTGAGGTAAAGTATATCTCCTTGGCCTTGCGCTAGCTGTAACCAATGCTTCACAGAGTCATAACATAACTGTGTTAAGCTGAATGCATAATATTAGTAGTAAGGAGCGCGCTTATGTCCACATCTAGGCCGGGTCCAGAAGCTAGAAGTCGTGAGCCAATACCTGTCGTTTTGGTCAGTGCTGAGGGCCAGGAAAAAGAGAAAGATAAAGGAGCGCCGCTGCGCTTCTATGCGCTGCTCATCTTCTTCGGGACGCTGCTGGGGACGCTACTGGGCGCCGTCGCCGATCTAGGCGAGGCCACCCAGACGATTGAGCGCTTCCAGGAGATTCTCAACCCGCCGCCCAAGCTGTGCGTGGTGGGCAGCGACACCATCCTCGGCCTAGATTTGAAGCTGTCGCTGGATTGGAAGCGCGAATTCGAGGATCGTCACCGCGTCAACGTCGATATCCAAGCGATCGGCAGCGGCAACGGCGTGCGCCGCGCCGCCGAAGGCGGTTGCGCCCACGTGCTGGCCATGTCCGAGCCAATGTCGCGCAACCAACAGCAGACTTTGCAGAATGCAAACGTGCAGGTGCAATGCGCTGCTCCTGTCGGCTACGACGTCATCGCCTTCGTGACAGACATCAACAACCGCATTCCTAGCTTGCAATACCGCGACCTGACGCGCATCCTAGATGGGCGCGTAGAGAATTGGTCTGCGCTCGACCGCCGCCAGAACAGGCCAGTCACCATCTGGGCGCGCCCTGGCAGCGGCACGACGGCCCACATCCTCACGCACTTCACTCCGCCCTACACTGGCGACACCACCAACAACTTTCCCCCCACCGCCAACTACGCCTTCTGCTACAACAACGAAGAATGCTTGAACCAAACGCTGGCCACCCCCGGCTCGCTCTACTGGGTGGGCGTGGCCTGGATGCGCACCAAGCCGCCGCGCTATCTGCGCGTCCTGCCCATCCTAGCTGGCGATGAGCGGCCCATCAACCCACTAGAGGACAAGTTCACCCTAGAAGAATATCCCAGCCTTCTGGTGCGGCCACTGTACCTCTATGTGGTCGTCGGCCCTGACATGACCCCTGAGCAAGCTCAGCTGGCTCGCGACTTCTTGACCTATGCCCGCAGCCTGAACGGCCAATCGCAATTGGAGCAGCGCGGCTACATCACCTATTTTGACGCTGCGGCCGATGTTCCTATCGAGCTGCCGCCAGCCTTCGTGCCTGATCCCAGCACTGGCCGCGCGCCGGTCTGCTTAGGCTGAGCGCAGCCTCGGCTTCCAGCTATCAGAGTTTCATGAGCCTAGTGTCACATTTTGACGCAAGCAAGGCTTCGTCGTGAAGCGCAGGGGCTGGAGGTGCGTCTCTTCTAGCTGTAGCCGATCAGGTTTCGTGTCCTCCGACCAATCCAAGCTGGGTTGGGTTTGCTCAAGCTGGTGCAGATCATCCGCAGACGTGGCCAGCTGCTCAGGCTGCGCTGCCCAGCGCTGCGCGGCGTTCAGCAAAGCGAGGCGCGAGACGGGTTTAGCCAAGAAGTCGTCGAAGTCGTTGTCTTTGCACCACTGAGCCTGGTCGCCCACCATCGTCGCCGTCAGAGCGACGATAGCTGCGTGCTTGGTCAGGGGGTGTTCGCGCAGGCAGGCCGCCACCTGCACACCGCTCATGTCCGATAGGTGCAAGTCCATCAACACAAGGTCGGGACGGTGGTGGATGGCCATGCTGATCCCTTGCTCGCCGCTGTTAGCTCCCAACACAAGGTAACCAGCGGCGCGCAGGGACTTGCTCACCAGCTCCAGGTTCAGCGGATTATCTTCAATGTACAACACGATGGGTAGGGCTTGGCTCATCTCATGCTCTGCTTTGCGTAGGAGAAGGTCTTCATACAGCAAAACCAACGAGGCATTGGCTTAATAATTTTTAATCCTTAAGGCTAGCGTAAACCTAAAGCTAATTTTTGTCAAGCACAGTCTTTTGGTACTTTTGTAGGATATAACCAAAAGGAAAGGCCAGGACAGCAGCAAAGAAAACGTTTAGCTCGTGCAGAGTGACGAAAGGCAGCACTTGGGCAGGCCCAAGCGTTGCGCTTGGGCCTGCTTGCCGCGTTCGCAGCTACGCGCGCGTCACTCTGCGTTGGGGCGAGCGATCCGGTGCTGTGAAACAGCGCACCAATGCCATGCGTCGGGCTTGGTCTCTTCCAAGTCAGGCGAGCGGTCGGCGTCTGACCATCTATCAGCCAGCTGCGCTTGTTTGCGCTGTTGCGCCTGGTCGGCCCAGTATCTCACCGTCTGCAGCAGGGTGGTACGGCTGACGGGCTTGGTCAAGTAACCATCGAAATGATTATCTCGGCACCACTGATCTGGGTCGTTCGCGCTGTCTGCCGTCAGAGCTACGATAGCGACGTGCTTGGTAGCAGGATTTTCGCGCAGGCGCGCCGCCACTCGTATGCCGCTGATGTCCGGCAGATGCAAGTCCATCAGCACCAGGTCTGGGATGTGACGCAGCGCCAGGTTGATTCCTTGCGCGCCGTTGGCCGCCTCCAGCAAGCGGTAACCCATGAAATGCAGCGACTTGCGGACGAGGGTCATATTCAGCGGATTATCTTCAATGTAGAGGATGCGCGGGGTGTCTTGAAGCATGTTCCGTTTTCCTTTAGCACCGATAATGCGTCAACTGAGAGACTGATTAGCCGTTAAAACTCAGATTAAAGATATTTGAAATAGAAAGTGCTTTTGTCCGTACATTTCACTTTACTTTTTATTGCGTTTTGCACCATTTTTTGTTGTTCGTTGTTATGTCTTGTATGTCGCATGATATAACAAAAAATTTTCACTGTCAATCAGCCCAGACGACACTTAACCTGGAAAGGTCGGAAATTAAAGAACTATATACCAATTATGTGTCTAAGATAAGCAGCCCAGCACCCATACGCCAGGCAGCCCACAGGCGCAGGTCGCGGCGCTTGGCGCGCGCGGTGGCCTTCAGCAAGCAGGCGCGCACCAGTTGGCGGGCATGAGCGCGCTCCTGCGGGCTGACGGAAGCAGGTAGACGGTGGTAGAGTTGAGCCAGGACTTCTAGGGCAGGGCGCAAGCTGTGGGGCGGAGGCGGACTGGCCTGCGCTTCGGCGGGGAAGCGCCAGGCTGTGAGGTATTCGCGGCCCAGGACAGGCAGCGCGTCGCCATAACGCCGCGCTAGCTCGCGGGCCACAATCCGCCCCGTCTGCTCAATCTGGCGGGCCTGCTGCGCAACAGAGACGCTGCTGGCCAAGATGCGTCGGTGCAGCAAGACGTCGCCCAGACGCGCGATTTGCCCGTGCTGAGCTAAGCGCGTCCATAGATCATAGTCTTCGGTCACGCTGAAAGTGGGGTCGTAGCGCAGACGGTGCGCTTCCAGGACGCTGCGCCGCAGCATGACGGAAGCATGAGCCAGCGGGTTCTGCCATTGTAGCAGCCAATCGGCGTAGGCAGGTGAAGCACCCAAGCCATAGACAGGCCTGCCGCCGTCCAGGGGCTGGTCGTCTTCGCCCACCTGCGCCCAGTCCGTCCCCAACGCCGCCACTTGCGGGTGCGCGTCCAGATAGGCCACCTGGCGCGCCAGTCGTTCGGGCAGCGAGACGTCATCGTCGTCCATGCGCGCCACGTATTCGCCCTGAGCCATGGCCAGGCCTACATTCAGCGAGCGGGCCAGGCCTATGTTGCGCGCGTTGAAGTGCAGACGTATGCGCCCATCCTGAGCAGCATAGCGCGCCAGCACGTCGCGGCTGCCATCACCAGAGCCGTCGTCGACGATGAGGAACTCAAAATCGGGCCAGCTTTGCGCTAGAATAGACTCGACGGCCGCACCGAGGTAGCGGGCATTGTTGTAGACCGTCATGAGGACAGTGACGCGCGGCATGAGAGTCTCCCTGGTCGATGGGGCGCGGCGCGCCGCAAGAGATGAGCAAGCATGGTCAAAACTCAAGCGCCACCTTTGGCAGAACGCCTGCGTCCGCACAACCTAGCCCAAGTCGTTGGGCAACAGCACCTGATCGGCCCAGGCAAGCCGCTGGCCCTGGCGCTGGAGCAAGGGCGCGTGCCGTCCATGATCTTATGGGGGCCGCCTGGCGTGGGCAAGACCACGCTGGCCCGCCTGATCGCCCAGGCAGCGCAGCGTCCCTTCTTCGCCCTGTCAGCGGTCAGCGCCGGCAAAGATGAGCTGCGCGCCATCGTCCGACAACTCCAAGCCCGCTCCGACCTGTTCGGCCAGGCCGGCACGGGCAGCGCTGTGCTGTTCCTAGACGAGATTCACCGCTTCAACAAAGCCCAGCAAGATTTTTTGCTGCCCTACGTCGAAGACGGCACGCTGACGCTGATCGGCGCAACGACAGAGAATCCGTCGTTTGAAGTCATCTCGGCGCTGCTGTCGCGCTTGCAGGTCTTCGTCCTAGAAGCGCTGAAGCCTCAAGAGATCGCCTTGATCGCTCAGCGCGGCGCGGCAGAACTGGGCATCAGCCTGGACGAAGACGCCGCCGACTTCTTGGGACGCTACGCCAACGGCGACGCGCGCGCCGCCCTCAACCTGCTGGAGAACGCCGCCCGCCTGATTGCGCCACAGGGCGAGACGCTCAGCCTGGCCCAGCTCCGCCAGGCTCTCCAGGGACGACGTATGCGCTACGACAAAGGCGGCGACGAACACTACAACACCATCAGCGCCTTCATCAAAAGCATGAGGGCGGGGCAAGTAGACGCCGCCCTCTACTACCTGGCGCGCATGATCGAAGCTGGTGAAGACCCGCGCTTCATCGCCCGCCGCATGGTCATCTTCGCCAGCGAAGACGTGGGCATGGCCCTGCCGACTGCCCTGGTGGTGGCCAACGAAGTCTTCCGCGCCGTCGAGACGGTGGGCCTGCCAGAAGCGCAGATCAACCTGGCTCACGGCGTGGTCTACCTGGCCAGCGCCCCCAAAGACCGCCGCGCTTACGACGCTTACTTCTCGGCTCTTGACGACGTCCGCCGTCACGGCAACCTAGACATTCCCATGCACTTGCGCAACGCCCCGACGGAACTCATGCGCGAGCTGGGCTACGGCCAGGGCCAGCGCGAACACTACCTGCCCGACGCCCTGCGCAGTCGGCGCTACTACCAGGTGGAGTAGAGCATGGCCTGGGCGGATGTCGTCCCCACTGTCTCCATCGTCATGTCGGTCTACAACGATCCCGACGGTTTCGTCCAAGCCTACAACTCCATCCAGGCCCAAACCCTGAGCGACTACGAGTTCATCGTCATCAACGACGGCAGCACGGATGAGCGGACGGGGTGGCTCATCAGCGAGTACGCCGCTGCCCAGTGGCGCGATGGTCGTATGCGCGGTTGGGACAACCACCACAACCTCGGCCTGGCCACCAGCCTCAACGTCGGCGTAGAGATGAGCCGTTCGCCGCTCATCGCTCGCCAGGACAGCGGCGACCTCAGCCACCCCGAACGCCTAGCGCGCCAAGTGGCCTTCATGCAAGCTCATCCTGAAGTCGTCCTGCTCGGCACGGGTGGCCGCATGGTTGACTCGCGCGGCCAGGTGATCGCGCCCATCCTGCGCCAGCACGACGACGCGGCCCTGCGCCAAGCCCTGCGCGAGGACAACGCCTTCACGCATGGCAGCGTCGTCTTCCGCAAGGAGGCCTTCCAGCGCGTAGGCGGCTACGACGAATGCTTCCCCGCCTCTCAGGACTACGACCTGTTTGTGCGCCTGGCGGACGTGGGACAGGTGGCCAACCTGCCCGACGCGCTCTACGATTGGCGCTTCGATCCGCGTTCGACCACCTTTGCGCGCTTCCGCAAGCAGTACGCCTATCGCCAGGTGGTGCGCTTGCGCCAACACGATCCATTCACTGCTCCGAACATCCCTGCGCTCATGGCCCAAGCCCCTGTGCTGGCCGAACGCTTGTGGTGGTTAGCCCAACTGGCCGGGATCGACAGCCCAGACGCCCACGTGGTGCAGATGGCTCTGGCACAGGATCAGCCTGAATGGCAGGATCGGCCTGTCTTGCTGCCCTACGCCGTCAAATATGGCCTCAAGCTGGCCGACAAGCACCACGACTGGGACGCCGTGCTGCGCTGGCTGAGCCTGCTCTACCCCGCCAATCCAGCCTGGCAGGGACGCGCTCTGCGCCGCATCGCCGCTCGCGCCACCATCCCCCTCTCCAGCCAGGCCCGCGCCTTGCTGTGGCAGGGCTGGCAGAGCGATTGGCGAGGGTGGGGGAAGCTGCTCAAACAACTCATCCATCGCTAGGAACTTTCATGCTCCACTACCGTACTACGCTCAGCTACCAAAATCGCGCCGAGAAGATGGCTTACGTCTGGGACAAATACCAGCCCTTGCTCAAGGGCAAAGCTATCCTAGATGTTGGCTGCGATCAGCGCGAACTGACCCGCTACTTGGATGAGCAGGCGCACTACTGGGGCATTGATATCGGTGGTAACCCCGATCAAGTGGTCGATTTGGAAGCGGGGCCGCTGCCTTTTGCAGACCGCGCCTTCGACACCGTCCTGTGCCTAGACGTGCTAGAACACATCGAAACTATCCACTTCATCTTCGACGAGTTGTGCCGCGTGGCGCGCGAAGCCATCATCATCTCCCTGCCCAACGCCTATGCAGACTTCTACCACATGCTCCAGCACCGCGACTACCAGCCAGGCCAGGCCCTGAAGTTCTACGGCCTGCCTCCAGAGAAGCCGCAGGATCGTCACAAGTGGTTTTTCTCGCTGGACGAAGCCGAGCGCTTCGTCCGCTACCGCGCCGAGAAGAACGGCTGGCAAGTAGAGCAATTCGACGCCATCGGCCACAAAGCCAACCTCGTCCCCGACGACTGGCGCGAACGTATCGCCCGCTTGCTGCGCTATCCACGTCCTTATCGCCTCGGCTTCAAGACGCGCAACCTCACCAGCAGCACGCTGTGGACTGTCTTAAGGCGCTGAGGCAAACAAAAGGCCTCCTACCATGCCCGGTCAAATCTTGATCCTCTGTACTGTGTTGCTGGCCTGCTGGTTGGTCTGGCGTCCACGCACCTGGCCTATTCGCCTACAACTGCACTTGCTGGATTATCGCATAGGCTTGCTAGTGGTAGTGCTGCTCTACTGGCTGGCGTTGGTCAGCCTGCGCCTCAGAACGGAGCCACTGGTTTATGACGACACACTCCGATATTGGGCTGCGGCCCAGCATGTTGATCTGCTGAGCGCGAATTTTTGGCTAGGCGATTCGCCACCTCTAATCAGCGTCTACTTCAGCCTGTTCGGACGCAACGCAGAACAGGCAGGTCTGTTTGTCACTGCCAACTTGCTGCTGCACAGCTTGACATGGCTCAGCTTCGTCTTGGTACTGGTACGCTCCTATGCAGGCAGCTGGTGGCGTGTGGGCCTAGCTGCTCTGCTGCTAGCCTTCTCTCTGACGATAGAAGTCGTCATGTGGACAGGGACAATGCTGGCTGAGACGCTCTCGCTCAGCATCATGCTCCTGTGGTTAGCTGCTTGGCTGCGCTTGCTGGCTAAACTCCACACCAAGCAATCCTGGAATTCCTCCGCTGCGTTGCTCATGCTCGTGAGCATTTTGTTCGCTCTGGTGCGCGATGTGCATATCTACCTCATCGTCGGCCTGGCTGGTCTATTCGGTCTGCTAGGCCTTTGGCGTGGTCGTCATCAATTGGCTTAGCGACGTTGTGCTTTGACCATGCTAGTCTTGCAAAGTTTATTGTTTCTAGTCCATGAGCAAATGGCGCGCAACAGCGTGCGCTGGCATTTTCCGATGGTCAACAACATCGGATGGCGCATTCTTACGAACGAGGAACACATCGCTTGGATGGTAGCGCGCGGCATGCCGATGAATCCGCTAGTCGAGCGCTACCGTGACAAACCTGCCAGTGCTTTCGGCCAGGACTTCAGCGGCTTTGGGACTTGGCTGAGCAAAGGCTAGGCCCGCCGTGATTATGCAGCCTTCCTGCTCAGCCGACTCTTGGACTCTACACTTGAAGTAGTTGAATTTTGGCCCGACCTCATCGATTACAAGGCTATCCTAACAGAAGGTTATCCACCACCTTACAAAACTTCGCGCCCAGATTGGACACTGCGCCGTATTCTCTACACTAGCGGAGCTGATATGGCTCTACTACACTTCAGCGGTGCACTGGCTATGTTCACGTTGCTCATGCGCCGCGTCGACCATCCGGCTCTGCTGCTGGCTCACGGCTTGCTGCTGCTAGCGTATCCCTTCGGATTTATCATCTACCATGCAGACGCAATGGAGATCAACCGTCACGCCTTCTTGTTAGCTGTTGGTTGGCGTTTAGCTTTTTGGCTCATGATTGCGCATGTGTGGTATCTGGCGTGGACAAGCCAAAAATTTCTCCGATGACCACCCTGACCTTGTTCTTCACGAGAGGCGTATCGCTGATGGAATGGGAGACGAGCGGCACGTTGGCCCGCGAGTTGGCGCTCTATCAGCAGATGGTGGCGCGCGGCTGGCGCGTCAACTTCGTCACTTACGGCGCACAAGACTGCCTGACTTACGCCGACCAGCTGCGCGGGATCGCCATCTACGACAATGCGCGTCGCTGGCCCAGGGCGCGCTACACACGCTGGCAACCACTGCTGCACGCTCCCGCGCTAGCCCGCTCTCACGTCATCAAGTCCAACCAAGTAGACGGGTCGGAAGCCGCGCTGCGCGCGGCGCGCCTGTGGCGCAAGCCGTTCGTAGCACGCTGCGGCTACCTACTCTCCAGCTTCAGCCGCCAGGAACACGGCCCCGACAGCCCCCAGGCTCGCCAGGCGTTGGAACACGAAGCGCGCGTCTTCGGCCAAGCGCAACTAGTCATCGTCACAGCAGCATGGATGGCCGACGATGTGCGTCAGCGCCTGCCGCGCGCCCGCGTGGCCGTCATCCCTAACTATGTAGAGACGGAGCGCTTCCGACCACGCCTGTCGGACGATCCCGCTCCACGCTACGACCTGGCCTTCGTCGGACGTATCTCGCGGGAGAAGAATTTACCTGCGCTGCTGACGGCAGTGCGCGCCCTGGGCTTGCGCCTGCTCGTCGTCGGTGATGGCCCGCTGCGCGCTCCCCTGCAAGCCGAGTGGGGGGACGTTGGGGGATTGGTGACTTGGCAGGGGCGCGTCCCTCACGCAGAACTGCCTGCTTTGCTGCGCTCTGTCCGTGCTTTTGTGCAGCCGTCTTTTCATGAGGGTCATCCCAAAGCCCTGCTAGAGGCGATGGCCTGCGGGCTGCCCGTCGTCGGGACGGACGTGGTGGGCGTGCGCGAGTGCATACGCCATGAGGTCGATGGCCTGCTCTGTTCGCCTGACGCCGAGAGCTTGCAAGCGACCCTGGCGCGCCTGCTGAGCGACGAAGCGCTCATGGCGCACTTGGGCCAAGCCGCGCGCCGCTATGCTGTCGACCACCTGGCGCTGGACAAAATTGCAGAACGAGAGATGGCCATTTTGCAGGAGATCATCCCATGAAGAAAGTCATGCTGCGCTTGCTTTGGGCGCTGATCGATCGTCTACCCGCCACCTTGAGCCAAGAACTCATCTTGCGCGCAAGCCACAAGCTAGACCCTCAGCAACTCCGCGTTGTTCTCGCTCGCGTCCTCAAGCATAAGGCTCAAAGGCTCTCCCCCGATGAGGCGCTGCGACTGCTATTCAGCGTCGATCATGACCTCTACGTTCAAGAAGGTGAGTGGGCGGTGCGCTATGGTGGTGGCTTGCACACCAAACATCGCCACACGAAATATCACGATTTCTTTGTCGAACGCATACAGCCAAATGAACGTGTGTTGGATATCGGTTGTGGCGTAGGCGCACTTGCTCACAGCTTGGCAACGCGCAGCGGCGCACGAGTACTGGGCATTGACATCTCAGAGAAGAACATCTCTCAGGCTAAGGAGCGCTACGCACATCCTAGCGTCACCTATCAAATCGGCGACGCACCACGCGATTTACCTCAACAGCCATTCGACGTCGTCGTATTATCGAATGTGCTAGAGCATATTCCTCCATCGCGCAGCGACTTCCTGCGACAGGTCCACATTGCTTCTCAAGCACAGCGTTTTCTGATCCGTGTGCCACTCTACGAGCGAGACTGGCGCGTACCACTCATGGACGAGCTTGGTTTGGACTATCGCCTCGATCCCACGCACTACACGGAGTACACCCTAGAGAGCTTCAAGGATGAGATGAAACAGGCTGGGCTAAGGGTCGTCGTCCTTGAAGTACGTTGGGGAGAGATTTGGTCAGAATTGGTAGTCCAACTAAACAGCTGAATGCTCTTTGTTCTACAACACTAACTAGCGCTCCAGCGGCGCCTGGCCAAAGACGGCGATATGAATATCCAGGTTTTTGGCGACGATGGCCACCAGCCCTGGTGGGCAAATCTGGGTGGGGATGGTGTCGAAGAGTTGAGGCGTGAGCTGCGGGCGCGTCGGATCGCTGAGGACGCTGGGCGAATCGCACCAAACCTGCGTCCTGGGTGAGAAGCCGCGCAGGGCCAGCAAGGCCTGCATATCCGCCAAGCTGAGGCCCGCCGACGCAGCAGATGTAGGCACAGGGGCCGGAGTGGCGCCAGCAATAGGGCGCGGCGAAGCGGGATTAGCGGGCAGAGCGACGATTGTCACACTGCTGCTTCGCGGTGCGTTCAGAAGCACAATACCAAAGTCACCAGCGACGCCAGTCGGCGCGGTGGCGCCAGCGCAGTTGATCCGCAGGGCTTGCCCAGGGAAGATACGATAATTCACCAAGCGGTTGTCGCGCGCTACCTGCTCGACAGCCGAAGCAGGGCAACCGTAGGTGCGCGTGACGATCCCAAAGACCGTCTCGCCATGACGGACGATGTGGATCGCGCCTTGAGCCAGCGCAGACACAGCCCAAAGCGCCAACAGGATCACCAGAATAGCGAGCCGACGTGCCATGCAGCACCTCTCTGAACCGTTTAGCCATAACTCAGCCTAACCCTGTTTTGCCTGACCAGGCAATACTATTTGCGCTAGAGCATAGTAAGAAGAGAGATAAACTAGTCACCACCGCCGACTAGGCTGGTGGGCAGCTCTATCGGCGGCGCACCGCGCAGGTCGCCTAGCAGGGTATAGCTGCCGCCCAATTGGCCGATGTTCAGCCAGCGCACTTGCCCACCGTCCAGCTGGATTTGCGCCCAGCGTCCTGCACCCTCCCCGCCCACCCCTAGAATTTTGACGCGCTCACCTGGCGTCAGGCTGCGCGCTCGCGTTCCTGTCTCGTCGCGCACGTTCAAGTTGACCAGCGGCACGAGGACGGGCAGCACGTCCAGCGTCGACGCGATCCCGTTGGCCAGGCTCAGCTCCAGCGCGTTCTGTGGCTCTTCTCCTGATGAAGATGGCGGCACATAGAAAAGGGTATAGGGCTGATTGGTCACAATGTCGAAGTTGGCGGTCATGGTCAGAGGATCGAGGGCAGTCAGCAGCTCACAGGCGGCGCCGTCCTGGCGCGCCAGGTACAATTCGCCCGTCGGGATGGCCAGTTGCACCGCGTAGCGCCGCGCCGCGTCTTCGTCAGCCGCGTCTAGGCGTAGGATGAGGGGGATGGCGCTCTGCTCCAGCAACAAGGCCACGCGCCCAACAGGGTCATTGAAGTAACAGCGGCTGGGATTAGCGCGATCAGCTTCGCTGGCCAAGTTGAGGATGGGCGCGCGCGCGAAGGTGATCGTCAGAGCGTCTTGGCGCAAAGGCAGGCGCAACTCTCCGCCTCGGCTGCCGTCCTGGGTGCGCGCGCGCAGCACAACCTCAGATGGAAAGTCGACGCTGGGTGAACAGTAGCGCGCCTGCGCAACGCCGCCAGGCAGGGTCAGTGTGGCCTGCTCCAAAGCATCGCAGGCGGCGTCGACGATCACAAAACCTCCCACGTCGGCTTCGATGAGCAGGGCAGCGTCGGCGGGCGCGCTGCTCACGCGGATCAGGGCGCTGCTAGTGTCCATGCTGAGGGGGTAGAGGACGCTCGGCTCGGCGCTCAAGCTCAACCCTCTCAGATCGAACGCGGCGTCACAAGCGTCGCCTAGGCCGTCTCCGTCGCGATCGGCTTGGTCAGGATTGGCGCGGTCGGGGCAGTTGTCTTCGGCGTCGCTCAGGCCGTCCCCGTCGCGGTCAGGGAAAGATGTGGCAGTAGGGCTAGGCGTAACCAGAGCCGTCGGCGCGGCTTGGGCCGCTTGCACCCCAGGTAGGAGGAAGGGCGTCGGGCTGGCCAGGCCAGAGAAGCTCAGCGACGACGCTTCTAGACCATCGGGCATGGGACTGGCGTCTTGGGCCAGATCGTCGTCAAGACCAGCCGTGCCTTCCTCAGGTAGATAGCGGGCCAGCAGCAACCCAGCCAGAGCTGCCAGAACCAGCAGCGGCAAACCTAGCAGCAGGGCCGAGCGCTGGTTACGCTCGCGCCAAGAGGCCTCGGCGCTGCGCCACAGTGCGCCGGGCAACTCATGAGGCGGCGTGTAAGGGCGCTTGGGCGTTGGGTTCATGAGGCCGACTCATTCGGTGGGCTGTGCATGCGCTGATGAGCCTGAGCTTTGGCGCGGGCTTCTTCCTCGCACTCGGCCAGCATGGCGCGCACTCGGCGGACGTTCGCCTTGAGCAGGGTGCGCTCTTTGCGCGACAGCTTGGCACTGGGGGTGCTGAGGGCGTCGAAGCGGGCGTGCAGGCGGCCAAAAGCCGCTTCCCAGGCTTGGGCGCAGGCAGGATCGTAGGCGTCGGCGGGACAGCGACGCAGGGCATAGACCAGGCCATCGATGGCATCTAACAGGGCAGGAATGCGCTGGAAGCTGGCAGGGTCGGGCATAGCCTGGATGTAAGTCATGAGCAATTGGGCCTCGTGGCGCTGGCCCTGATTGAGGCGCTGCTCAAGCTGGCCCAAGCGCTGACGAGCGTCCTGGAGTAGGTTACCGCTGCTGGTGATCTGGTCGGCTTGACGCTTGAGTTGGATGTCGTGAACCTCTAGCTGGCCGCGAGCTTCGTCCTGCACGCCTTCCAGGCGGCGCTGGAGGGCGCGCGCTTGCTCCTGATAGCTGCGCTCCAATTCGTTGAGGTGCAGGCGCAGGGCGCTGAGTTGCTGGACGACGCCCAGCGCGCCGCTCTCGCCCTGTGGGTTGTCCACCACCACGCGCAGAGCTTCCACTTGCTGGATGAGGTCGTTCAAGCGAGCGGGCAAGCCGCTCTCGCCACCGATGAGCTGCTTCATCTGAGCCACGTCGCTGCTGACTGTCTCAAGTTGGCCGAGAGCTCGCAGAGCGTCGTCGAGGAGCTGGCGCCAAGCCGCGCGGGTCGAGTCGTCGGAGTCTATGAGGTTGTCCATCGGCAATCCTAGCTCATGAGCGCGGCGCAGCAGTTCTAGGGTACGGCGGGCGCGCTGCAAACGTTCCAGCTCGTTCAAGGCCAGGCCGCTGGCGACTTGGGCCTGGTGGGCTTTGGCTTGGGCCAGCAAGTCGCGGGTGGTCGTGTAGAGCTGGTGGTAGTGGTCGAGGGTGTCGTAATAATCCAGACGGCGCGGCTGATCGGCGTGCAAGCTGGCCAAGCGCTCCAGCGCTTCTTTGCTGACCGACTCGGTGTGCAGGCGGGCGGCGGGATAGGCGGCGCGAAGCTCATCCCAGGTGCGGGCGGCGCTGGCCTGCTGGATGAGGGCGAAGGCCCGCGCGCCGATGGTCAACAGACGACGTTCAATCAGGCGCATCAACTCTTCATCGCTGCTCAGAGTTGGGAGAGCCAGCAGAGCCAAACCCTCGTGGAAGAGGGTGGGCAGGGTCGCCACGTGGCGCAGGTCAGCTTCTAGGAAGTCTACTAGACGCTGATAGGGCGCGAGCGTGCGTTCCAGCCAAGCCAGCTCAGCGGGTTGACTGGCCAGCAGAGCGGCGCGCTCTAGCAACCAGCGAGCCACGATGAAATCCTCTTGGCGTAGGGCGACCAGAATCGGTTCGACGCTGTGGGCCAGCGTGCCGGCGATACGCCCTGGCAAGGTGTAGAAGAAAGCCGTGTTGTCGCCCTGCATAGCCTGGCTCATCTGCAAGTGAGCAGGCGTGCCGTCACCGTTGTAGCCGCTGAACAGAGCAGCGCGCAAGGCTTCGGCATAGGTGGGCCAAGCCGTGAGCGGGGTCTGCTGGCGCAGGGCCAGCATACGAGCGCGCAGGTCGGCTTCGAAGCGCAGCTCGCGGGTGATGCGGTCGTCAGGCAGGGCAGTCAGGACTTCGTTCAGGCTGTGCAGAGCGGCGGGCTGGTCGTCTTGCGGATCGTGGTGCAGAGCCAGGCCAATTTGCCAGGCGATTTCGGCCTGCTCTGGGTAGGCGCTCATCCAAGTCAGCAGGCGCTCCCAGCGGCCTAAATGCCCCCACTCTTGCCAAGCAGGGCTGTGGCTGCTGCGAGCCAGCGCTTCGCTGTGTTGCCGCCACTGAGCGCAGTGGGCTTGAGCCGTCGTCCAATCGCGGGCGCTGATGAGCGGGCGCAGGCCATCAACGAACAGAGCGCGCAGGTCGTCTTCGCTGCGCACCACGAACAAAGCCTGGGTGCGCTCGTCCTGGGCCTGGCGCAGTGCAGCCCTGTCAGCTCCCGCTTCGCTGGCCAGGGCGCGCCACAGCCAATCGTACCACACGGCCTGGCGCAGGCTGGCGCGCTGGAGGTGGCGCGGCAGCAGACCGATGAAATCATCTAACAGCTCAGGGCTGGCGGCTGTCAGGCTGGCATTCGATAAGGTGATGAAGCTCTGCCAGGCGCTCAGCGCGCGGCCGAGCTGGGCGAAGCGGCCGTCTTCGGCCAGGTAGCGAGTAGGAGGCGGGGTTTGCATGGCCGCGCTCAGGACGAGACGCCAGCCTAAGCTCATCACCCCCTGGGGCAGATAAGGCACGCGGCGCGCCTGCCAGCGCGTATCGTCGTAGGCGTTCAGGGGCAGGGCGGGTAGATGGCCCAGCCAAGCTTCGTGCCACAGGCGCGCCCAATGATGCAAGTAGGCGGCTTCGTCGGGCGGATCGGCAGAGACAGCTCCTAGCCAGGCCATCAGGCGCAGACGGCCCATCTCGTCCAGGGCCAAATCTTGGGCGCGCCAATGCCACAGCGCGCGCGGCTGCTCATCGCTCAGCAGAGCTTTGGCCAGGGCAGCGGCATCTAGGGCGGCTTGGGTGGCTAGCCGTTCCGTTCGTGTCCATTGGCCTGCGCTGAGCAGGTCGCGCAGGGCCTGGCTCAGGGTCTGAGCAGGATAGGGCAGGATGAGCAGGAGTTGTGCCTGCATAGGATGGACGGCCAGGGCCATCAGCGGCAAGCCCTGAGGCGCGCGCGCTGCCAATCGCTTCCCCAGGCGCAGCACTTCCAGCACTTCGTCATCGGCAGGGCGGTGCGGCAGCAGGGCAGCGTAGTGTGGAGCGCTATCGTCCTGAGCAGTGACGGCGTACAGCAGACCGCCGCAGGTGCGCCACAAGGGGCGCGCTTCGTTCAGGCGCAGAGATGTTCCTACTGCCAGAGACGTTGTGCCGCTGTCGCGGAGGATGAGGTCGAATTCGGCCATAAACAATAGGGTACATTCTGCTTAAAAAGAGAATAGACTCGATTATAGCGAATCGTAGACGACGCGTCATGGTGTCTGCTCATCTCTCAAAGCCTCTCCGCCTATGTCCTCTGATTTCGACTTCAACGCCTTACCCCGCCTCAGCGCGCGCCGAGTCGCCGTGCATATCCAGCCTCAGGCGGAGAAGGCCCTGCGCCACGGCCACCCCTGGCTGTACGCAGATGCCATCACCCAGCAGAGCCACCAGGGCCAAGCAGGCGACCTGGCCGTCGTCTATGACCGCAAGAAGCGCTTCTTGGCCCTGGGCTTGTACGATCCTGCTTCGCCCATCCGCGTGAAGCTCTTGCAACATGGCCAGCCCGCCACCATCGACGAAGCTTGGTTTGCGCGGGCTGTGCAGGCAGCCTGGACGCGACGCTCGCCCCTGCTGGACAGCGCCACCGACGGCTACCGCCTCATTCATGGCGAGAACGACGGCTTGCCCGCCCTGATCGTCGATCGCTACGCCGAGACGCTGGTGCTGAAGCTGTATAGCGCGGCTTGGCTGCCACACCTGGCTCAGGTGGTGGCGGCGCTGCGCCAACTGCGGCCCTGGGAGCGCGGCGTGCTGCGCCTCAGCCGCCGCATGCAGGGCCAGCACGGCTTGGTCGATGGCCTGGCCTTGTGGGGCGACTCGCCGCCAGGGCCTATCATCTTCCGCGAGAACGGCCTGCGCTTCCAAGCTGATGTGGTGCGCGGTCACAAGACCGGCTTCTTCTTCGACCAGCGCGACAACCGCGCGCGCGTGGGCCAGTTGGCCGAAGGACGGCATATGCTGGACGTGTTCGCCTACGCAGGCGGCTTCTCGGTATATGCCGCCGTCGGCGGCGCGCTCAGCGCCCTGGCCGTAGACGTCAGCGCAGCGGCGCTGCAAGCTGCCCAGGCCCACTGGGCGCTCAACGCTCAGGCCATCGGCGCAGCGCAGCTGGAGGTGCGAGTCGGTTCAGCCTTAGAGGTGATGGAGAGCCTGCGCAGGCGTCGCTTCGGATTGGTGGTGGTCGACCCGCCGTCGTTGGCCAAGCGCGCCGCCGAAGTGCCTGGGGCGCTGGCCCATTACCAGGCGCTGGCCCAGGCCGCCTTGCCTTTGTGCGGCGATGGAGCGGTGCTGGTGCTGGCCTCTTGCTCCAGCCACGTCAGCCCAGCCGACTTCGAAGCAGCGGCCACGCGCGCGCTGAAGCGCTGCGGCAGGCGTTGGCAAGTGATAGAACGCACCGCTCACGCCCTGGATCATCCCATCGGCTTCCCCGAAGGAGCGTACCTCAAGGCGCTGTTCATCAGACTGGATTAGGCGCCAAAACAAGGGCAGCGGCAGCGGAAAGTCTAGTCGCTGATAGACGGCAGCCAGCGGCAGCGACAGACCTTGCTCAGGCAAGCTGAGCAGCGCTTCCAGGCTCTCATCGCGCTGGTGCAGCCAGTCTGACGCCTGGCGACCGAAACGCTCCGCGCGCGGCGACGATCAGGTGGCCGTGCAGCGCGTCCAACATTTGACAGGCGAACAGCTTCTCGCTTCAGTCGCGCTGCTCCGTGCTAAGCGAGAGGACTTCAACTGACTAGCGATGAACTGAGCAGCACGTCAAAGTCATCATCTGGCCAGGCGGGTTGGCCACACACCATCGCACTGGGGTAAACGCAGCGCGCTCGCGCTCTGGGTAGGCCAGAGCGAGGCGGCTCATCGTCGCGGCAAGGAGTGGGCTGACTCATCGGACGCGCTCAGAAATTTTGGGCTAGGTAGAAGCTGTCGGCCATCAGCTCCAGCACATCGGTGATGATCGATAGGCCATCGTCGTCGTCGGGCGTCTCAAACCACAAGACGACCATCTCGCCCTGGATTTGGCTGGCGTAGACGCGGCCCAAGATGGCCTGGCCCGCGCGGCGGCCCTCATACAAGGCAACGTCCCACGTCTCGTTGTCGCCGTGCGCGCGCATACCGATCAGGTTGAAGTTGCTCATGGCCATCGCCACCTCTTGCGTCGCCACGGCCTGGGCTACTTGGAAAGCGCTGCGCTCATCACTGGGCAAGAAGCGATAGGCGAAGAACGTCGCCATGTCTAGCGGGTCGCGGATATACGTCCACTCGCCTTCGCCAGTGGGCTGAACCTCCCAGGCAGCGGGGTAGCTTGGCTCGTAGAAGCCGTAATCGCGGAAGACGAAATCGCGCGTCCAGTTGCGGCCCTCAAAGTAGGCGTCGGTGCTGGCGAAGTGGAGCTGATCGCGCAGCAGGGCGAAAATGTCGTCCAGACCGCCTACGTCCTGGCGCACTTCCGCCGTGAACGTCATGCCGAATTCGTTCTGCTGGTCGTACAAGCTGAAGCCGCGCCCTGTCCAGGCTCGGCCCACCGCGTCTTGATAGCTGAAATCGAATTGGGCCGCGTTGAACCCCTGGATCGTGGCCGCGATGGGCGGCGTCGCGTTCCAAGCCAGCAGGCGCGCGTGCTGCGCTGCGATGACGGCGGGATCGCTGGGGGCGGGCGCGCCGCCTAGTTCGCGGTCGCTCAAATAGTAGACGCTGAGTTGCTGGGTGGCGTCACAGTTGCGGCTGCGCTCGTACTCCACCACATCGAAGTTGTAGACCGTCGTCAGCCAGCTGGCAGGGCGGCGCAGAGTGTAGCCGACGATCAGGTTGTTGTCGCCGCGCAAGTCGCGCGGAACGCCGCTGTTCTTGACGCGGAAGGACGCAGAGTCGAAGCCCGTCGCCCCGCCAAAGGCCGTCACCAACACGCCGAAGTTATATTGGCCGTCAGGCGCCGGCTCGAAGGTATAAGTCAGGCCGCCTTCGGGCCACTTGTAGTAAGTCGTGCCGAGTTCCAACGAGATGCGCCCATCAGGCGTCACCCGCGAGCGGAAGGCCACAAAATCTGAGCCGACAGGGATGGTGACGGCAGCCAGCGCGCCGCTGGTGGCCGATTTGCTGATGACGCGCTGCACGCGGCCCACTTGGCCGTCGGTGGCGCGCACAATATCGAAGACAATGCTCACCTCGTTCCAGGTGCTGTCGCCTGGCGGACGGTAGTAGCCCTCCAAGAAGGCCACGCCGCGCCGCACGCAGGCGTCGTCGCTAGGTTCTTCCGTGAAGACGAGCAGCTCGTTAGCGCTGTGGACGCCATCGCTGACGACAGGCAACATGACGTCCCAGTACAGCGGCACGATGTTGGCGCCAGAGCGCCAGTCGTTGACGCGGATGGCGTTGCCCTGGGCGTCGGTGGCGTCGATCAGCACGCGATCCTGCCCCAGGCGTATGTAAGTGCCATCGGGCTGGAGCTGATCGTAGGTAGCCGTGACGCTGGCCAGATTACGGCCCAAGACCTCGGCGCGCACGTTCAGCGGCGTGAGGATGTTGGCTTCGCCCTGGGGGTAAACGCTAGTGATGGTCACGCGCGGGGCGATGGGCGCGTGGATGGTCTGGCCATCTGCGCCCTGCCAGGTGCGCGGCGTGACGCTGCTGAAGTAGTTGCGCAGCATGATGCCCCACTCGGGCAAGCTGGTCTGCTCAAAATAGTCGCGGCGGCGGAAGAAGTTCACGTCCTGTGGGAAGTAGATGTTGTAGTAGCTCAGGCCGTCCAGGCGCGGGTCGCCACCGTTGCGGGCATACAGGCGGGCGGCATCTAGGGTGGTGAGGACGTTGGCGGCGGCGGCGCGCAGAGCGGGCGGCGCGCTGCGAACCTCCAGCAGACGGCGCATGAGGTCGCCCACGTCCACTTTGGTCTGGCTGCCCAGGAAAGCGCCGTAGGTGTAGGCGTTGCGTCGCGCTTCGCCCAGCGCACGGGCGTAGAGCGCAGGGCTGGCATTGAAGACGCGGGCAAAGTCTTCGATGGCTTGCACCAGCGGCGGGAAAAGGCGCAGATCGGTGATGGAATGCGTCAGGTAGATGATATCCGCTGAAGGGAAGGCCCTAATGTCCACATCGACGTAGCGATCCACCAACTGCTTGCCCACAGCCACAACATCAGCCGAGTCTTGGCGCAGCAAGGCGGTCAGATCGGTCATGTTGAGGGCCGGGTCGACGACGACTTCGGGCGAGGCCAGCGACAGCGCAAAGAAGGGGGCGACGGCGTCGTAGTACTCAATGCTGCTCATGGAGCAGGCGTCGTTGATGAGCAGGTCGAAGCGTTCGACCCCGACAGCCTGACGGGCGGCATCCAGCGCGGCCACCAGTTGGGGCAGGCTGATGAGGTCGTATTTCTCTAAGCCATCCAGCGTGAAGATGCGCGAACGGTTGTCCTGGATGAGGCCCTCCCAGGCAGCCCCATGACTGCCAAAGGCGATGGCATAGCGCTGAGCGGGGTAATGGGTCATGCCCCACACCAGGTACTGGGCCAGCCGTTCGCCAGTGGCGCTGGCGTCGGCGGCGTCCGTGTCTGGGAAGGTGGCCAGCGGGGCAGTGTCGATAGTGAGCATGTCGGCGGTGTGGCTAGGGCCGACCTCAAACAGGCGTACATCGTCCCAGTTGCCGCTGGCGTCGCTGAATTCTAGGCTGCGATCCATCAACACGAGGACGCGCACGTCGTCGCGGCTGCCACCGGCCAGCTCAAATTCCTTGAAGTCGTGCAGAAGGCCGACCTCTAGGTCGGTGTCGGCGCCGTAGTAAGCTAGGATCGTCCATTCGGCGCGCGGCTGCACAGGCTGCCGCGGGAAGCCGTCGGCGTAGATGGCTTCCAGCGACACGTCGAAGCTCTCACGAACGAGCGACGGCGTCGGCCGGACGTCAACCGTCAGCTCAAAAGTGCCGCTGGTCTTGCCTTCGATGACGCCATAACGGGTGGCGATGACGCGATACTGACCAGCAGGCGCATAAGGATAGACGATCAGAGAGCTGACGTCGCCGCGCGCACGGTCGTCGTTCTCTTGGATGATGTTGCCCAAGCGGTCGACTAGATAGACCAGAGTATCCAAGTCGCCGCTGGTGGGGCGCAAGTCGAGCGTGATGGTGCTGTTATCTTGTAGGACAGTGAAGGCAGACTCAAAGTAAGGGGTTGCGTCGTCGATCAGGCTGCTGATGACCTGCGTTGCGACCTGGGCCTGCACATGCGCCTGGGCGCTGAGGCTCAGCCAGATGAGCAGCAAGAAGACTTGCAGACGAGCAGACACCAAGAGGGAACTCCTACGCATGGAACAGCTTAAGACGCACTGAGAGACGTCAACGCGCCTTGAATGCGCTCAGCAGCGGCGGGCGGCAGCCGGACGACAGGACTTAGCTCCGCTGGGGCGGCCCTGACCGATGGCTTCAGCTTCGGCTTGGATGGCGCCGTTGACCAGCGCTTCTAGGAAGGCGGGCGTTAAGTCGATGTACAAGACGAAGTTCTCCATCCTCAGACGGCTGGGCAGCTTGGGCGTAGCAGCAGCCTCTCCCTGAGCGTTGCGCGCTTCTAGCGCGCGGACGTCGCTGGCCAGGAAAACCAGAGCGTCCAGACCCATGCCATCCGAAGCCACGCTCTCCAGCTTGAGGCCGATGACGTAATCGACCAACTGACCTGCTTCAACTTGGCTGCCGATCAGGCGCGCGTTGACGACCGTCGCTTCTAGGGCCACATCCTCTACGCCAGCGGCTTTGGTTGCGCCAGCTGCCACCTGGACTGCTCCATTCCAGGCCGCCACGAAGTCAGCGGTGACGTACAAATCCGGGGCGAAGTCGCCGAAGACGACGGGCAACGCATTAGGGACGCCTTCCAGAGTCAGTAGATTGCTGGTTGTCACGCTAGCTGCTGTGCCGCTGATGGCGATGAAGCCGCTCGGTTTGGCAGAAGCTGTGTCGTCTTGGGCCAAGCTGGGCATTATGGTCAGCACGAGGGCGCTTATACCGACAAGAAGGATGGGCCAATGCATGGGTGTTTCCTTTCAGCAGCCGAGTGTACAGCGACGATCTTTCTCATTATACACAACTGAAAAACTAAAAGATGACGACTAGCGTGAAAGTTCTCAAGGTTACGACGAGGAGGAGAGGAGAGAGGCTTGGCCGCTCCGCCCCCATCTGTCGCGAGTGCAAGAGACAAGAGACGCTAGACTGGGGCTGGCGCTATCTCTTGGTCGGGCCTTCGTAACAGGCAGAAGCCCAGAGCATGGTGTTGGGCAGTGGGCTGTTCAGCTTCTGCCATTCCGTCGGCTGAGGACGAGCATCTTTGGAGGGCGAAATCTTGAGCGCGCGCTCGCCCAGGCCTTGCGGCATTTGCAAGTACAGAAAACCTGAAATGCCGACATAAACGTCATCTTGCACGCCCAGGCAAGCGGCGATAGGCGGCGACGGGGCGGTCTCAGGGACGCCCGTCGCCTGGAGGATGGTTTCGTAGATCAGCTTGAGGACGGCGTGGGCCTCGCTTGTCTCATCTTTGACGACGGTTTCTAGATTGTCGGGGTCAATGTCGCCGTTTTCGATGGCTTCTGATATCGCCTGAAGGCGGGCTTTCACCTCGTCGTCCATCGCGACGGCGTTATCGGTCAGCCATCCTTCAGCTTGCTGGAAACCAACCAAGAAGAAATCGCTGGTAGCCGCCGCTTCGTTGACCGTGCGGAACGTCACAGTCGCCTGGGCAGCGACAGCTGCAGAAGCCGTCGCCTGAGCTTCCGTCACCTGCTGCTGCAAGCTGGCCATCTGCGCCGATTGATCGAGGTGGACGACGCGTCCCAAAATCAGCGCGCCCAAGATGAGGCCCAGGACGAAGCCGCCCAGGCCCAGGGCGATGTTGTGCGAGTTGAGTTGTGACTTCTGAGACATGGCTTCCATCCTCTGTGTTGCTGCAACGATCCTTGTGCCAGGCTCGTCTCTGGTTGAACACTCATCACCACAGGCGAGCCGCATGACGAATCAGATTCTTGGTAATCGAAGTATAACGGCTCACAAAAGACGTTCAATTAAGGCACAAGAAACTTTTATACATTTTTACGCGGACTGTCGGCGCAGCATTCGAAGCAATCAAGAGGTGGAAGGAGAGCCTGGCAAAGCGCGCAAATTGCGCTAGTCTAGGCCGAAGCTCAGTTCACAGCGAAGCTGTCGTCTATGTCCCCACTCAAGTTCATCTTCTGGGGCGGGCTGGCGGGGATGGTCAGCCTGTCAGCCTGGAACAACCTCATCAACGACCAGGAACGCCCCGCTTTCCGCCTGCTGGTGCTAGGGCTGGTGCTGCTGACGTGGGCCATCAGTGCCTTGATCCTGCTGCCCAAGCGGCCACCAGCCTGGTTGTTCGCCATCGGCCGCAGTCTGCGCGCCCATCCTTTCGCCGCCTGGTGGGCAGCGCTGGGCATGGTAGCTGGGGGCATGTTGTGGTGGGGCTGGCTGAAGCACATCCCGCAGCGCGAGCATTTTTACTTATGGTTCTACATTTGGCTGTGCGCTCTGGTGCTGCTGGGCGGCTGGCGAAGAGAAGAAGGGGAGCGAATCGCGGCGCGCCTGCAAGCCAGCCGCTGGACTAGCCCCATGCTCGTGTTCAGCAGCCTGACAGTCACGCTGGTGCTGGTCGAAGCGCTCATGCGCGCGACCTTCGTCTTCTCAGATAATTACGGCTTCAGCCTGATGAACGCGCGCTGGTTCAATGAGAACTGGAAGCCCATCAACGCCCTGGGCTACCGCGACTACGAGCTATCCGACGCTGCTCCAGGCCGCACGCGCGTGCTGGTGGTGGGCGATTCGTTCGCGGCTGGACATGGGATCGACGATATTGCCCAGACCTTCCCTCATGTCATGGGCCGTGAACTAGGCCAGGACTACACGGTCAACGTCGTCGCCAAGCCGGGCTGGAACACCAATCATGAATGGGATGCCTTGCAAAGCTATCCCATGACGCCTGATCTGTTGGTGCTGGCCTATTACGTCAACGACATCACCCACCTAGTGGCGGATCGCTATGAGGCACAAATCCAGCAGATTTACCCGCTGGCGCCCTTCCCGCTCAACTCGTTCGTCGATCATTTCTATTTGCCCAACTTCTTGTACTGGCACGTCTGGGGACAGATCGTGCGGCGCGGCAACGCGCTCTTCAACGACCTCATCCTCCAGCCCTACGCCGACGAGGCGATTTGGGCTGAGCAGGCCGAGTGGCTGGGGCGCTTCGTGAGCTATGCGCGCGACCATCACATTCCGCTGGTGGTCATCGTCTGGGGCGCCATGAACGCTCCAGACGCCAGCGCTCTTGCCGTGCAGCGCGTGGCCGATTACTTCGCTCAGCAGGGGGCGACAGTAGTGCGCATGGACGACTACCTGAGCGATCTGAGCGTGGCTCAGCGCGTCGTCAATCCTTTCGACGCTCACCCCAGCGTCCTCGTCCACGAACGCGCCGGCCTAGCCCTGGCCGAAGCGGTGCGCCAACTCGTTCAGAAAGGCACGAACCTATGACCGACATGCTCGTCAAGCTCTACGCTCTGCCGCCACTGGAGGCGGCTTTAGAACGCCAGGCCAGCCAGGGTATCAGCATTCGGCGCGCCATTGCGCCAGAGAAGCACTTGGTCTTGGCCTGGGTGCGTCAGCACTTCAGCGAGTTTTGGGTCAGCGAGACGGACTCGGCCTTCGCCAATCGGCCCGTATCCTGCTGGCTGGCCGTGGAAGGCCCTGCACTCATCGGCTTCGGCTGCTACGACGCGACAGCGAAGGGCTTCTTCGGCCCGACTGGCGTGAGCGAAGCGGCGCGCGGGCGCGGCACGGGCGCCGCCCTGCTGATCGCCTGCCTGCACGACATGCGCGCTCAGGGCTATGGCTACGGCATCATAGGCGGGGTAGGGCCAATAGAATTCTATGCGCGCACCGTCGGCGCGACGGTCATCGACGACAGCACGCCCGGCGTATACGCTGGTATGCTGCGCCAGGTCTGAACGAGCGAGACTCGGCTCGGAACAAAGCAGAGGCCAGAGGCGTCTCATCCACAAGAAGACCTCGCTTTGAGGCGTTCTTTCGAGGAGAGAGAGTCATGTTCCGCCGCTTGTTCGCCCTTTTGTCCAGCTTGTTGGCTCTGAGTCTGAGCGCTGCGCAAGCCCAAGTCATCCTGCCGCCCCCACCAGGTGGTGGCGTCATCACCGACCCGCGCTGGCTCGCCATCGACTATCTGCGCGTAGACGTGGACATCGACCAGCAAATCGCCGAGACGCTGGTGAAGATGCAGTTCACCAATCGCGGTGAGGGCCTGGCCGAAGGCACTTTCCTCTTTCCGCTGCCCAGGGGAGCCGCCGTGCAGCGCCTGACGATGATCGTCAACGGCCAAGCCATCGACGCTAAAATCCTCAAGGCCGACGAAGCGCGCCGCATCTACGACGCCATCGTGCGTCAATATCGCGATCCAGCCCTGCTGGAATACGTGGGCCGCGACCTGATCCAGGCCAACGTCTTCCCTATCCCGCGCGGCGAATCGCGTCAGATTGAGATACGCTACGGCGAGCTGCTGCGCGAGAGCAACGGCTTGGTCAACTACAGCTACCCGCTCAAGACCCCGCTGAACGCCAGCCGTCGCTTAGAGCAGTTCAGCCTGCGCGTGCGCATCCGCGACGCCGCTCCGCTGGGCAGCGTCTATTCGCCCACGCATCGCGTGGCCCTCAGCCGCCCCACAGAGCGCGAGACAGTGGTGGGCTTCGAGACCAGCGCCACCACCCCAGACCAGGACTTTGAGCTGTACTACGGCGTCCAGCGTCGCCCAATTGACGCCAACCTGCTCACCTACAAGGCCAGCGCCAGCGAAGACGGCTTCTTCCTGCTGATGATCCAGCCACCCCAGGCGCTCAACGAAGCGCAGATCGTAGCCAAAGACGTCGTCATCGTCCTCGACCAAAGCGGCAGCATGTTGGGGGAGAAATGGACGCAGGCTCAGCGAGCCGCCGTCGCCATCCTAGACAAACTCAACCCGCGCGACCGCTTCAACGTCATCGTCTTCAGCACGGGCTGGCGCAACTACGCCAACGAACTGCTCAGCGCCGATCAGGCCGCACAGGCCAGCCGCTGGGTGAACAGCCTCTATGCTGAAGGCAGCACAAACATCCACGACGCCCTCTCCGCTGCCCTCCAATACACCGATGCCGAGCGCCCGATGATCCTCGTCTTCCTGACCGACGGCCTGGCCACCGAGGGGATCACCGACACCAACGCCATCCTAGAGAGCATCAAGCGCCAGGCTCGCCCCAACGTCCGTATCTTCAGCTTCGGCGTGGGCGACGACGTAGACACAACCTTGCTCGACCGCCTCGCCCAAGAATTCGGCGGCCTGAGTTCCTACGTGCGCCCCTACGAGCGCATTGATGAGGAAGTTGAGGCCCTCTACAGCCGTATCAGCGCGCCCGTCATGACCGATGCTAGCCTGCGCTTTGAAGGGGTGACCGCCGAGCTGCTCTATCCGCGCAGCCTGGGCGCTCTGTACGCAGGCGAACAGGTCACCGTGGTTGGGCGCTACCGTAATCCCAGCGCCCAAGCGCGCGTCATCCTCAGCGGCGAGCAGGACGGTCAGGAACAGACCATCGTCTACGACGACCTGGTCTTCGATGACCGCGCCGGCGGCGCGGAGTTCATCGCTCGTCTGTGGGCTACGCGGCGCATTGGCGATCTGCTCAACAGCATACGCCTACATGGCGAGAGCCAGGAACTGGTGAACAGCGTGGTGGAGCTGTCGATCCGCTACGGGATCATCACCCCCTACACCAGCTTCCTGATCGAAGAAGACGACATTTTGAGCGCCGCAGGCCGCGAACGCGCCCAGGACAGCTTTGGCCAGCAGGCCCAGGCTCTCGCGCGCAGCAGCAGCGGCGGGGCCGCCGTAGACGCCGCCGACCTGAGCGGGCAGCTCCAGCAGGCTGAACAAGCCATCATGCCGTCCATGCTGCGCAGCGCCCCTGCCCCCAGCGCCGCTGGCCTCGGGCCTCAGGCCACCCAGGGCGCGCCTGGCAGCCCTATCTTCGTCCCCGCGTCGCCTCCCTCTGCCCCTGTGGGCAGCCTCCGCGACGCCGAAGAAGGCGCTCTCGTCCAGCCCATCCAGCAGGTGCGCGCCAAGACCTTCATCCAGCAAAACGGCATCTGGACAGACACGGCCTATCAGCCCGACCGCATGACGCCCGTGCAAGTGGCCTTCCTCAGCGACGAGTATTTCGCCCTGCTGACGCGCTACCCCGAAGCAGGCGAGTACCTGGCCCTGGGTGAGCAGGTGATCGTGGTGCTGGATGGCACGGCCTATCAGGTTGTGCCGTAGACAACCTTCATCCTCGGCCACTTTCTCTCAAGGAGAAAGGAGAAAAAGGCCCTTGTCCTGGAGAAGAGAAGTTTAGGGTGAGGGCCCAAAAGAAGCCACGACCACTTATGCGTCTGCGCTGCTGTATAATTGGGGTAAACTATTCGCCCTCATGGAACATCTTCATGTCCGATTCGCTGCCTCTCAACCAGATCATCCTCGGTGACTGCCGCGAGGTACTGCCTACGCTGCCCAACCAGTCGGTTGATCTTATCATGACCTCGCCACCATATGCTGACAGCCGTCAAGCAACCTACGGAGGCATTGCACCCGACAACTACACTGCCTGGTTTCTACCGATCAGCGCCCAGCTACTGCGCGTTTTGAAGCCCAGCGGCACATTCATCCTCAACATCAAGGAGAAGGTCGTCAACGGTGAACGTCACACCTATGTGATTGAGCTTATCTTGGCTATGCGCCGCCAGGGCTGGTTGTGGACAGAAGAATTCATCTGGCACAAGAAGAATTCTTATCCTGGCAAATGGCCCAACCGCTTTCGTGATGCCTGGGAGCGCTGTTTGCAGTTCAACAAACAGCGCCAGTTTACCATGTATCAAGAGGCAGTAATGGTGCCGATGGGCAAATGGGCGGAGAAGCGCTTGTCTAAACTCAGCGAGACAGATCAAGTGCGTGATCCTTCAAAGGTTGGTAGCGGCTTTGGCAAGAACGTCTCGAATTGGCTAGGCCGTGAGAAGGCTTACCCGACCAATGTCCTACATTTGGCCACCGAGACAAGCAACACAGGCCACAGCGCATCTTATCCACGTGGGTTGCCGGAGTGGTTCATCAAGTTGTTCACCAAAGAAGGCGATGTCGTTCTTGACCCTTTCATTGGCTCAGGTACAACTGCTGAAGCTGCCGCTGAGCTAGGACGATATTACATTGGCATCGAAATTATGCCTCAGTATCACGCTATCGCTCAGGCGACACTGAAAGCACGAGGAAAACGCCTGATATGAAAGCTGTTGACCTGGCAGAAGTTGAATATTTTGTGGCTCAGCACATTGGCGAATTTCATCAGGCTCGCCTAAAGTCGCTAGCTCACCTTTCGCTTAAAAGCCTGCTGCGCCGCAAAAATCCTTACTTGTTGAAGGCTAAGAACCTTGAGCAGGCAGGCGATTTTGTTGAGGCGCTCCTCCAGGCTCATCAATTGAAGAGGAACTGTTTGGTCACTTCATGGAGCGGCTAGCTTTCTTCGTCGCTCAGCAAGTTTTTAATGCACGACCTTCGTCATTTACAGGCATTGATTTTGAGTTCTTGCGGCCTGATGGCCGATACAGCATTGTCCAAGTAAAGTCTGGCCCTCACTGGGGCAATGCAGACCAGCACCGTCGTCTCAAGCAGAATTTCGCCTCAGCTTCTGAAGCACTGGCTAAGCACTACGACAATGTACAATCTATCCTTGGTATTTGTTATGGCCGAGGTCGTCAGCGCGACCAGCAAAACTATCTGCGCCTGATTGGCCAGTCTTTTTGGGCCTATATCAGCGATTCTCAGGGACTTTACGCCGAGATTATTGAGCCAATTGGCATAGAAGCCAAGCGGCACAATGATCTTTTCTATACTGAGCGTTCACGCGTAGTGAATCGTCTGATTGCTGAGCTTTTAGAGCAATTCAGTCATGAAGGTCGTATTGACTGGCCCGCGATTGTCGCTTGGAATAGTTCATCAGAAAACTAGTTACTTTACACGGGCTTTTTCCTGTTCACCAAATCAGGGGAAAGTCAGTTCATAACCCTCACCCCTGGCCACTCTTCCTAAAAAGAAAGAGAAATTAGGGTTGAGGGTCAAAAGAAGCTGCAAGCCTTCATCCATCTGTCCTGGAAGACCTAAAAAGCGGCATAGCACAAATGCGCCCTTTTGTCTTACAATCGGGCGCGTTCTATCATCCTGACCCCGCGATGAGACGCTATGCAGCCCACACTTGACCTATCGGTGGTCGTCCCTCTTTATAATGAAGAGGAGAGCATACCCCGCCTACACGAAGAACTGCGCGCCGCCCTAGATGAGTTGGGACGCAGCTACGAGGTCGTCATCATCGACGATGGCAGCACAGACGCCAGCTTTGAGCGCCTGCGCGAAGTGCAGGCCCGCGATCCGCGCTGGCGCGTGATCCGCTTTCGGCGCAACTTTGGCCAAACGGCTGGCATAGCCGCCGGCTTCGCTTATGCCCAGGGGCGCACCATCATCACTATCGACGCCGACTTGCAGAACGACCCGCGCGACATTGGCAGGCTATTGGCCAAGATGGCCGAAGGCTACGACATCGTGTCAGGCTGGCGCGTCGAGCGCAAAGAGCCGTTCCTGACGCGCCGCCTGCCCTCGCAGACGGCCAACTGGCTCATCAGCCGCACGACGGGCGTCAAACTGCACGATTATGGCTGCTCGCTGAAGGCTTACGATTGGCAGGTGGCGAAGGGCGTGCGCCTGTACGGTGATCTGCACCGCTTCGTGCCGGCCCTGGCCTCGCAGATGGGCGTGCGCGTGGCGGAAATTCCCGTCAACGACAGGCCGCGCGCCTTCGGCAAGAGCAAGTACGGCATCGGCCGCACCCTAAAAGTCTTCCTTGACCTGATTGGGGTCGTCTTCGTCCTGAGCTACTTCAACCGCCCCATGCGCATTTTCGGCAACGCCGGACTGCTGATTGGCGGGCTTGGTTCGCTCATCCTGCTCTACCTGGGCTTTGAGCGCCTGGTGCTGGGCAACAACATCGGCGACAGGCCGCTGCTCATGCTGGGCATCTTGCTGCTGGTGCTGGGGGTGCAGTTCATCAGCACCGGCCTCATCGCCGATATGCTCATGCGCACCTACTACGAAGCGCAGGGGAAGCC
>JANWYT010000033.1 GCA_025055175.1 Anaerolineae bacterium
GTTGCACACCGTCGATCCGAATGAAGGATACTGAAAACAGCTTCTCAGCTTGCGCCCATCTTGCTAGGACATCATGGGCAAAATTCGTCTCGGAGCGCTGCCGCATGGAAGTCGCCTTCATCTACCCACACCAGTTGTTCCAACCGCACCCAGCCAGCGCGCCCGGTCGCTTACACGTCCTGAGCGAAGACCCGCTGTTCTTCGGCGACGCACGCTACCCAGTCCGCTTCCATCGTCTGAAACTAGCCTATCAGCGCGCTGCCATGCAGCGCTACGCTGAAGCGCTGCGCCAGCAAGGCTACGCTGTGTGCGTGCTGGAATATGCCGAACAGCGCCAGCCTGGCGACTCCATCCGTCTGCTACATAGCATGGGCGTGCGAGCTGTCATCGCTTGCGACCCTGTGGACAACATTGCTGAACGCCGTCTGCGCCGCTTCTGCGCCGAATATGGCGTAGTCCTTACCTTGCTAGAGTCGCCCAATTTCCTGACGACGCAGGCACAGATAGAGGACTTCTTCGCAGCGCGCAAGCGAACTGATGATTATCGTCAGACTGATTTTTACGTGTGGCAGCGCAAGCGACTAGGTCTACTACTGGACGCCAAAGGCAAGCCGCTCGGCGGCCAATGGACGTATGACAGCGACAACCGCCACAAGCTGCCGACCGCCCAGCCTATCCCGCCCGATCCGTCCAATTATGCTCACCCTACCATCGACGAGGCGCGCCTTTACGTGCGCCAGCACTTCCCCAACCACCCCGGCGCGCTGGATGCCTGGCCCTACCCCATCGACTCGGCTGGGGCAATGAAGGCCCTAGACGCCTTCCTAGAACAGCGCCTAACTCACTACGGGCGCTATCAGGACGCCATCAGCCCGCGCGGCGATGTGCTGTTCCACAGCCTGCTGAGCGCTCCTCTCAACGTGGGCCTGCTCTCGCCGCAGCAGGTGGTGGCCCGCACCCTAGAACATTACGAGGCCAACCCTCATACGCCACTGGCCAGCGTCGAGGGCTTTCTGCGCCAAGTTGTGGGCTGGCGCGAGTTCATGCGCGCCGTCTACGTGCGCATTGGCACGCGCCAGCGCCGCAGCAACTTCTGGGCTGCGGGCCGCCCCCTGAGCGAGGCTTGGTACAGCGCCAGCCTGGGCATGCCTCCCGTCGATGACGCCATTCGCAAGGTCTTGCGTTTGGCTTATGCTCATCACATTGAACGCCTCATGCTGCTGGGCAACCTCATGCTGCTCAGCGACATTCACCCTGATGAGGTCTATCGTTGGTTCATGGAGCTGTTCATCGACGCTTATGACTGGGTGATGGTGCCGAACGTCTACGGCATGAGCCAGTTCGCCGATGGCGGCCTCATCACTACTAAGCCATACATCAGCAGCAGCAACTATGTGCGCAAGATGAGCGACTATTCATCTGGCGACTGGTGCGCCATTTGGGACAGCCTCTACTGGCGCTTCGTGGCGCGACATGCTGATTTTTTCCGCAGCAATCCGCGCCTGGCGGTCATGATGAGCCACCTCGACCGTTTGGGAGAAGACGGTATCGCAGCTCACCGCGCTCGTGCTGAAGCCTGGCTGAACGCCTTAGCCTGATACGGCGTCGATTTTAGGCGCGTAGCGCCGCCAACATGGTATCTGGTGCGTCGGTGATGATACCACGCACCCCCATATCGCGCAGAGCCACGCCGCGCTGGGGGTCGTTGACTGTCCAGGCGTTGATGTGGCGTCCCAGAGCAGCGTGGGCGACCACCATCTCGGCGTTAATCATCTCATGATAGGGGTGATAGGCTTCGTAGGCCAAATCGTCTAGCACACCGAGTTCTTCCAGGTAGGCAGGTGCGACCAGATAGCCGATGGGGGCTTCGGGCATGATAGCGCGGAAACGGCGCAGCGTGTGCGGATTGAAGGACGACACCAGCACGCGCGCGGCCATGTTGTGGCGGCGAATGCACTCGGCGACCACTTCCTCCACACCATCAGTCTCTACGCTCTCGGATTTGATTTCGACGTTGATGAACAGGCGTCCCCCGACTTCCTCAAAGACTTCATCCAGCGTTGGTACGCGCACGCCCGTGAACTCTGGCCCGAACCAGCTGCCGGCGTCCAGCGCTTTCAGCTCAGCCAGGGTCATCTCGGTGACATGACCTGTGCCGTTGGTCGTCTCGTCTACCTCAAAATCGTGGACGATGACGGGGTAGCCATCCTTGCTGCGATGGACGTCCAGCTCAATGCCGTGCGCACCCTGCTCAGCGGCCAGCTGGAACGCTGGCAAGGTGTTCATGGGAGCGTAAGCCTTGGCGCCGCGGTGGCCATAAACTAGCGTCTCGCCATCGCGGATGGCTTGTAGGATCAGGTTGTGCATGGGTATATTTCTCCTAGTAGGGTGTTGTGGGTAACAAGTTGGATGAAGCAGTGAGACAGCGTCAGAAGCTCACTCGTCAAGGGCTTGTTCAGCCAAGCGCTGATAGTAGCGTGCGTGCATGAGGGCCAGCAGATTGCGCGCAATCTCTAGGCGCTCCTGGCGCTGGGGCGAACGCAAAGGTAGGTGGCGGCCTATCTCGTAGGCGGCTAAGGCTTGGGCATATGGCGTGCCTACGGCCTGAGCTAGGCTGTAAGCTTCTTCCCACAGGCTCATCGCCTGAGCGCGCTGGCCATTCATCCAGGCGAAGCGCCCCTCGTAGACCAGCATGAGCGGCTTGCCCGATAGATAGTTCATCCCGTATTCATGCACCAGGTGGGCAATATGTTGTGAAGACTCGCGCCACTGCTCAGCTTCCTCAGGGAAGGCTTCCCATAACCCCAGGACAAGCTCAGAGGTATTGGAGATGGAGAACATGTCGTGAGCAGAAGGCACGCCGACTTGCGACATCTCGCGCAGGGCGCGCGGCAGCAGCGCACGCGCTTCGTCCAAGCGGCCCAGGCGCAAGTAGACCATGCCCAGATAGGTGTAGCGCGTGCTGGGGCTGTTGCTCAGGCGGCCGATGAGTTCCGCGCGGTGTTCCAGCGAATGGCGCGCCTCTTCTAGCTGGCCCAAGTGGGCCTGCATTTGGCCAATGCCGGCCAAGCCGCGAATCTGGCCAGTGATGTTGCTGCCACGCAGGGCTACATCGTATTCTTGCAGTCGCAGGATTAGGCCGCGCTGCAAATCGCCGCGCCATTCGTAGGACGCCGCTAAGTTCATCAGCGTAGCACGCCAGCGGATCAAGTCGCCAATTTGCTGATAGAGTTCGGAAGCGCGCTCGCCATCGCGCACGCTCTCCATCCAACGCGCGGCAAACGTCCAGTAGTAGGCCAAATTCGACGTGGCACGGGCCAAGACGCTGAGGCGCTGCGGCTCGACTTCTAGGCCATCTAACAGGGCAGCAGCTCGTTCAGCGGCTGCGTTGGCTTCGGCCTGCTGCTGGCTCGTCATCAGGATGACGGCCAACATGGCGTAGCAATCGGCTTGGCTGAGAGCGTCGCCGTAGCGCTCTTGCAGGGCAGCCGCCTGACGGATGTACTCAATGCCTCCCAACGAGTCGGTAGTGAGTTCGATGTAGTTGTAGCCCAGCTCAAGCTGAACTTCGCTCATCAGGTTGCGCGCCTCTGCGTCCAGTGTCTCGCCCGATGGATCGCCCAAGAAGGCGAGCGCTTGCTTCAGATAGGCGATGTTCTCCTGCCACAAGCCTACGCCGATACAGGCATCGGCCAGGAAGCGCGCCAAGCGAGCGCGCCACAACGGCGGCATGTCCACCCCCTGAGCCAGAGCTTCGGCGCGCTGGAGGCGACTCAGGGCTTCGGCATACGATCCCTGGCGCAGGGCCTGCTCGCCCGCCAAGAAGCTGTAGTCGCGCTCTTTGTCCGTGTCTCCGGCCGCTCCCCAGTGCATGGCCTGCACGCTGTAGTAATCGGGGTCTGTACCATGCACGCGCTCAATCGCTTGAGCGAGTCGACGGTGCAGATCGGGCAGGCGATGACTGTCCAGGCGCAACAGGGCGCCTTCGCGCAGCTTGTCGTGAGCGAAGCGCCAGCCCGTCCCCTGAGCTTCGAAGACGCTGGCGCAGCGATCCAGCCATTGGGCCAAGTCCGTCTGCGGCGCGCAGACCTGCAAGACTTCTAGGTCTAGGGCGCGCCCCGCCAGCGCCGCCAAGTTGACCAATTCACGATCAGCAGGGGCGATCTTGTCTAGGCGGCGCGCCACCACGTTCTGCACGCCCTGGGCCAGCAGGCTGGAGGGCAGTTCCACTTGGCCGACGGCGCTCAGCTGGCCGGCTTCTTCTGCCAGGGCGCGCACTGTCTCCACCAGGAAGAAGACGTTGCCCTCCGTTTGGTTGACCAGGTAATTTACCAACTCAGGGCGATTAGCGTTGGCCTCGCCCAGCATGGAAGCGATGAGCTGGCTGATTTCATAGGCCTGCAGGCGGCTGAGGTGCAAGCGGCGCAGGTCGGGCAAGGACAGGGGCAGATCGGGCCGTTCGTCGTCGCGGTAGCTGCCCACCAGCACTAGCGGTTTGTTGTCCAGGCTGCGGCTGAGGCGCTGAATGATGGACAAGCCATCTTGAAGCCATTGCAAGTCTTCCAAGATGAACAGCAGTGGCGTGTTCAGGCGCGTGAAGACCGACTCGATGACGTTGATTAAGCGATCTTGAGCCGCTTTGCCGTCCAGAGGCGGAGCGTCGGGGATGGTGCGCTCTAGCAACGTCTCTAAGTCAGGGATGATGGTCTTGAGGACGCCGCCTTCGAAGTCGTCGATGGGCTGGAAGAGCAGCACAGCGCGCAGCGCATCGCGCCAAAAGCGGAAGGGCGCGCGGCTCTCGGTGGTGGCTTGGGCCTGCACGACGGCTACGCCGCGCACCAGAGCCTGAATGCGCAGCTCGTTGAGCAGGCGCGTCTTGCCTACGCCGCTCTCGCCGCCGATGAGCCAGGCTGAACCCTGGCCTGTGACGCTTATGCTGTCTATTGCATGAGTCAGGGTGGCCAATTCGCGCTCGCGGCCCACAAAATCCGCCGCTTGTAAGAAAGATTCGCGCACCAGCGCCGTCTCTTGAGTGCCGCGCAGGCCGGCGCTCTGGGCATACGCTTGCAGAGCCGCCTCCGCCGTCGGGAAGCGTTCGCTGGCTTGCTTGGCCAACAAACGAGCCAAGACTTGGCGCAGGGCCGGCGAAGCTTCTAGCACTTCCACGTCTAGCTCGGTGTTGCTGATGTCTTCGACCAAGTCGTCCATCATCCCCGTCAGGGTGAAGGGATAGCGCCCCGACAGCATCTCATAGGCCACCAAGCCGACGGCGTACAAGTCGCTCTGCTCCGTCGCCGCGTGGCCGTCTAGAAGCTCTGGCGCCATATAAGGGATACTGCCCACCGAAATGCCCTCTGTCACCTGCTTGCGCGCACTGGCCAAGCCGAAATCCGCCAGCTTGAGCGCGCCATCGGCGCTCACTAGCACGTTGTCGGGCTTGATGTCGCGGTGCAACACGCCGCGCCTGTGCAGGTAGCTGATGGCCTGGAGCATTTGCAAGACCAGCGCTTCGCGCGTCTGCGCGTCTTGTTCGCGGCCATATTCGACGATGGTCATCACGCCTTCCAAGAATTCCATCGTGAAGAAGGGCAGGTTGTTCTCGTCGAAGCCGTAATCCAACACGCTGATGATGTGCGGATGACGCAGCGTGGCCAAGACCTGGAACTCGCGGGCCAGGCTGATGCGCATGTCGACGCCAATTTGATTGAGCTGCTCTAGCACGTCGGGACTGTAGATCAGGCGCTTGAGGGCGATAATTTGGCCTTCCAGTCGGTCATAGGCGCGGTAGACCACGCCCATGCCGCCCTGACCCAATATATTGAGGACGGTGTAGCGATTGCCGTAGATTATGGAGGTAGGCATCAAGGGACGACCTCTTTGTGTAGATTGTCTCCATGATAGCCCGCATGTGTGACGCTTTAGCCATAGTTAATTTAAGACGTATTAAGGAAAAGCTAAGAGTGGTATGCTCATGAGAGATGGAGTAGGATGACTCCAAGACGCACATCAAGCCGAGAGACGTTCTATGCACGTTCTGGTGTTGGCCTCGTCCTATCCCTCGTCGATACGACCACACACAGGCATTTTTTTCCAAGAACAAGCGGAAGCGCTGCACCGCGCAGGTCATCAGCTCGGCGTCATCGTCCTGCCGAGAATTCGCGAGACGCTGGACGCATGGCGCACTGAGCGAGCGCAGCCACCAGCCTTCACGCGCGAAGACCGAGCGTTCCCCGTGTATCGTATGCACCGAGGCTGGTTTCCGCGCGCCTTCCCCTACGTGTGTGCCTGGCTGACGCGCCGCTGTGGCTTGCCTGCTTACGGTGCTTATTGCGAAGCATACGGACGACCTGACGTCATCCATGCCCATAACATCTTCTATGCGGGCTATTTGGCCAGCGTCATTCGCCAGCTGCATGGCGTTCCTGCGGTCTTGACGGAACATTCGTCTAATCATCTGAACGGCAGGATGTTCCTACCTGCTCAGCGCTCGCTCATTCGGCGAACGCTAGGCGGATTGGACGTCGCCCTGGCCGTTGGCGGACGCCTGCGACAAGCTCTCAGCCTCTACGGTCACCCCATTGGGCCGATCAGCAATCTGGTCAACACGGCCTTCTTCCACGACGCTCCAATGCCGCCTATGAATCCTTTCATCTTCGCCGCGGTCGGATCGCTGGTAGCTGTGAAGAATTTCCCCCTGCTGCTGCGCGCCTTCCATCAGGCTTTCGCAGGCCAAAACGTCTTGCTGAGGATCGGCGGCGACGGGCCGCAGCGCCGCGCCCTAGAGCGTCTCATCGCCGAGTTAGGCCTTAGCCGCCAGGTCAGCTTGCTGGGGCGGCTCAGTCGGACTCAGGTGCGCGAGCTGTTCCAACAGAGCCACTGCGTTGTCTCGTCTAGCCACATCGAAACTTTTGGCGTGACGCTAATCGAAGCCCTGGCTTGCGGACGCCCTGTCATCGCCACGCGCAGCGGCGGGCCGCAAGATTTCGTCGAAGCGGAGGACGGCCTGCTTGTGCTGCTGAACGACGCACAAGCGCTGGCTGCCGCTCTGCGTTACATGGTCAACCATCATGCCGATTATGACCCGACTCTCATCCGTCAGCGCTGCGAGCAGCGCTTCAGCGAGCAGGCTGTCGTCGGCCAACTGCTCGCCTATTACGAGAAGGCCATAGCACGCTCACGGTCTGAGCTGTGAGGACATGTCGTTCACAGCAGCAGCTTCTGTTCGGCAGTGGGTCGTACGCGCGGCGCTTGTTTGAACGTGCCGTGCTGAGGCGGCATTTTAATCTGCGCGCCTCGCAGCAGCTCTTCAATCGTCAGGACTTGCACGCGCGGGTAGTCCGCGTCCCACAAGGGCGAATGGTAGCTGCCGGCGCTGACGGCCTCCGTCTGCATGTCGCGGGTTGGCGGCTCTAGGGTGATGAAGACGCCGATGGCCGCCTTCTCGCGCTCTACTGTGCCGACTAAATCGCGTATGTCGCCCGGCTTAACCTTGCCGCTCTTGACCTGCACCACGACGCGCTGGGTGGCGTTGGGCTGCTTGGGGTCGTCGAAGAAGTGGATCACGCCATCGACCCCACCATCGCTGCCTTTTTTACCCTTGCGGCTGTCTTCGCTGCCGCCCAGTGGCTTGGCCGCCACCAGGGACAAGGCCCAGAACTGGAACTGGTAGCGCCCGTCGTTGTCGGCGTCGCGGGCCAGGGCGCGCGCGTCCTCTACCGTCTCAGGTTCGCCGATGACCTTGTAGTCTCGGCCGCTGACCAGGTCGAACATGTCGCTCAGGCGGTATTTGAGCAGGGCCACGCCCAGGTGGGTGATATCAATGCCGATCCAGCGCCGCCCCAACTTGTGGGCCGCCGCGATGGTCGTGCCGCAGCCGGCGAAGGGGTCTAGCACCACGTCGCCGGGGTTGCTGCTGGCCTGGATGATTCTTTCTAACAGGGCCAAAGGCTTTTGGGTGGGGTAGCCCAAGCGTTCTGCTGCATTGGCGCCGATGGGCTTGATGTCAGACCATGTATCGCCTACAGGCGTGCCTTCCTGTTCATCGAGGTAGCGTTTCAGACATGGAACTGCACCTGGCTTGGCCTGCACAATCAGGCCCTTGTCGTAGGCTTCTTGCATGCGCTCTCTCGTCCAACGCCAAACCCGCGTCACGCCCAAAAACTCATAAGTCAAGTTGGGACGGTTTTTATTTGGGTTTGCAAGATTATCAAGCCTGTAGCGGCGTCCATTCGGATCGGTGTATTTGTAGGACTTGTCAACATACTCTGAGTCGTGGGCAGCATAGACTGAATTCCAAGTCCAGGTATCCGATTTGGTGTAGCGCAGGATGACATCATGATTTTTGGCAAAATTGATGAAGGCATTACCCTTAGCATTAGTGCGCTTCCAGATTATCTCATTGCGAAAATTCTCCACGCCGAAGATGGCGTCCAACACGATCTTCAGGTAGTGGCTGGCTGTCGGGTCACAGTGCAAATACAGGCTGCCCGTCGGCTTCAGGACGCGGTGCAGCTCCACCAGGCGTACCGTCATCATGACCAGGTAGGCCATCATCTGGTTCGTGCCGATGAGCAGTCGCAGGGCCTCCGCCGCGCGCGCCACCTTCTCCGGGGCATGATGAATCAGGTGTTCGTAAGTGGCCTGGGCCTCTGCACCCCAGTGCCAGGTGTCGTCGAAGGCCCGGATTTGCGCCTGCGACTCGCGGCCCGATTCATCTTTGAACAGGACGTTGTAGCTGCGATTGCTGTTGAAGGGCGGGTCTAGATAGATGAGGTCGACGCTGGCGTCGGGCAGGTAGTCGCGCAGAATGCGCAAGTTGTCGCCGTAGTACAGGGTGTTGAAGCTGGCGTCGCTCATGGTCACATCTCGTCATGCAAACAAATGTTCACTACGCCGATGATTGTAATCGGAGGCCAAGCGTAGAGCAAGCGCTTGTAGCCTACCATCATGGATTCTTCGATCGTGGGTATAATCTTGGATAAAAAGCGAGTCTTCAGGAGCATGTTATGGTGACTCATCATGTCTTGTGGATGTTTGCGTCCGCCATGCTCAGCGTCGGCTTCAGCCTGGCCCAGGCTAACACCTGCCCGGCCATCGTGGAAGCGGCGCTGAACGCCGTCGATGAATTCTGTCAAGAGACGGGTCGCAACCAGGCTTGCTACGGCAACATCGCCCTCGTGGCCACCCCGCGCGACGGGGTGAGCGAGTTCCGCTTTGAGCAGGTCGGCGACATCGTCAACGTCAGCGACATTCGCAGCATTCAGCTTGAAGGCATGAAAGAAGCTGAAGGCATTTGGGGCGTGGCCCTCATGCGCTTGCAGGCCAACTTGCCCGATACTTTTCCTGGTCAGGGGGTGACCTTCCTGCTCTTCGGCGACGTCTCCGTCGAAGACGTGAGCCAAGAAGGCCAGAATCCTATGCAGGCCTTCATCCTCAAGACGGGCCTGGGCGACGCGCCCTGCCAAGAAGCTCCCGCCAGCGGCCTAATCGTCCAGACACCAGAAGGCGCGGGCCAGGTGGCCGTCACTGTGAATGGCGTCGATATTTCGATGGGTTCGACCGTGCTGTTCCGCAGCCAACCCGGCAAGGAGTTCACCGTCAGCACACTAGAAGGCGCAGCTGTGATGGTCATCGACAGCGTGGCCTACGCCGTGCCAGAAGGCTCTTGGTTGCGCACCCCCGTCGATGAGGCCCTCAACGTCCTGCAAGCGCCCAATCTACCCGCCGCCTATAAGAGCGAAGTGCTGTCTGCTCTGCCCGTCCGCGCGCTGGATCGCCAGATAGAGGTGCGCGAGCCGCTGAACGAAGCCACGCTCCAGCTCGTCCATAGCAAGCTGAAGGCCGGCCTTATGCCTTGTGGCGAAGAAGGCCTGCCCAAGTGCGATCGCTTCCCCAGCCCCGATGACGTGATGGCGCAGGGCTGGCGCTTGGCAATCGAACAGGACTTTGGCCGTCTGCTGCCGCCTCTGCCTCGTGTTCCTGAAGTACCTAATCCACCATTCATGCCAAGAATGCCCGAAGTGCCTGGCTTGCCATCGATGACGGTGACGCCTGGTGCTTCGTTCCCAAACGTTCCTGACACTTCAATCATGCCAGGCTCTTTCGTCCCTGGGAAGCAGTTCAACGACCAGCCGCCCGCCATCATCGATAACCGCCCCTGTATTTACCCACCTGGCCCCAACGATCCACCTCTGCCTGCCGACGAAACACGTCCCTTCTGCCCACCGTCTGGCCCACAAGGTCAGGCTTCCCCGCCGCCCAGACCCCCGGCCAGCAATTTTGCCTCGCCAACGCCCAACAACGGTGACTAGCAACGCAGACGTTCCCTCTTCTTCTCCATACATCAACATAGACTCCACAGAGCGCCCCCGATCAGGGGGCTTCGTTTTATGTGGTGCGCAAGCCCAATCTCTCGATTGGTATAGTTGCCCGAATTTCGTCATGTGTTACAATCTGTCATCTAATGACGACGAGCCAGCAGACAGGAGCGGCAATTTTCTGAAGACAGCAGCCTGAGGAGGTTTCAGCATGAAGCGAGTGGCAATTTTGCATTACGCCAGCCCCCCCGTCGTCGGCGGGGTCGAACTGACCATCGCGCACCACGCGCGCAGCCTGGCCGACCTGGGCTATCAGGTCACGATCATCAGCGGACGAGGCGGGACGTTTGATCCGCGTATCCCCACCCAGGTTCACCCTCTGCTCAGCTCCAGCGCTTCCGAGGTGTTGCTCGTCAAACGCGAACTCGATGAAGGTCGCCGAACGCCCTCTTTTGATCGGCTGGTCGCTCAGCTCGTGGATATTCTAGGGGAACTGCTGAGCGGCTGTGACGTCCTCATCGCACACAACATCCACACCCTGAACAAAAATCTGCCCCTGACCGCCGCCCTGCGCCGCCTGAATCTGCCTCGCGTCATCGCCTGGTGTCATGATCTGGCCTGGACGAATGAGCAGTACCTGCCAGAGCTGCACCCTGGCTATCCCTGGGAGCTGCTACGCCAGGCCTGGCCCAACACGCGCTACGTCACCGTGTCAGAGCCGCGCCGCCGCGAGCTGGCCCAACTACTCGGCCTGCCTGAAGACGCGGTGGAGGCTGTCACCGGCGGCGTCGATGTGCCGGGCTTCCTCCAGTGGACGACGCAAATGCGCTACATCGAAGAACAGCTCGGCCTGCTGAGCGCTGATGTGCTGCTGCTGCTGCCCGCCCGCTTGACGCGCCGCAAGAACATCGGCCTGGCTCTGCATGTGTTGGCCGCCCTGCGCCGCCAGACGGGCCAAGATTGTCGTCTGATCGTCAGTGGGCCGCCAGGGCCACACAATCCCACCAATCCAGGCTACTTGGGTGAGTTGCTGAGCCTGCGCCAGAAGCTAGGCTTGCAGCGATCAGCTCACTTCTTGTACGAGCTAGAAGACCCACCCCTCATCCCCGACGATACGACGATGGCCAACCTCTATCAGATCGCCGACGCTATGCTCTTCCCTAGCCTCCAGGAAGGCTTCGGCTTGCCCATCCTGGAAGCCGGCTTGATTGGCCTGCCTATCTTCTGCTCTGACCTGCCGCCTTTCCGTCAGACGGGCCAAGACGACGTTCATTTCTTCGATCCTGTGCAGGACTCGCCTGAATCGATCGCACAAAAAATTGCCCAAGAGCTGGTCAATCAGGCGCGCCAGCGCCTGAAAGCGCGCGTGCGCCAGCGCTACCGCTGGGATGCCCTCATCCAAACCCACCTCGTCCCCATGCTGGAGGCTCTATGACGACCAAACCCTTCCAACTCATGCTGGTGCTGAACAACCGCGTTGAATTGGCCAGCTGGGTGGCTTTCGCCGCCAAGCTGCTGCCCACGGGAGGCCAGAATCATGAGATTCACCTGCGCGGCCTGGTGAGCATAGAAGCGCATAAATCGCTCAGCGAAGGCGCGCTGGCTGCGCGCGAATGGCGCGACTCGTTGTACCAGCTGGCGCTTGAGCATGCTCTGGTGCATGATGAGGTCTTGGTACACGTCGATTATCAGCCCTTCCAGCGCATTTTGGAGGAACTCAACCAGCGCAGCATTGATCTGCTCGTGGTGGAGTGGAGCGCCGCACAGGGACTAGTCGGGGGCATGGCCATCGAAGATGTGCTGCAAACCGCCTCATGCAGCTTAGTGCTGGTGAGCGATATTCAGACAGTGCGAAGCGCGCAGAACGTTCTGCTGGCCCTGCGCGGCGGCCCCAATCTGTCGATTGGCACGCACGTCGCGGCCGCGCTGGCTGGCGAGGGCAGCATCACCCTGTTCCACGCGGTCAACCGAGCCAGCGAAGCCCCCGACCTAGAAGCGGTCATGCGCGCCACGCCGCAGATCAGCCGCAGCATCACCGCCGTCGCTGGGATCGTCGATGGCATTGTGCGCGAGTCGGCGGGCCACGATGTAATCGTCATAGGGGCAGGTATGCGCCGCGTCTCTACGCCATCCTCCAAGCTAGACGTGTTCAAGAGCGTCTATGAGCGCAGCGGCAAGCCCATTGTCTTGGTCAACGCCGCTCAGCAAGAATCGCTGGCCTTCCATGCGCCGCGCTTCTTCGTCCCAGAGCAAGAGCCGCTGACGGTGCGCGTAGATCGCTGGTTCGCTGAGAATACCTATCACAGCAGCGAATTCAGCGACCTACGCGCCCTGCTGGCCCTGAAAGAGAAGCAAGGCGTCACGATCAGCGTCGCCCTGCCCGCTTTGAACGAGGAAGAGACGATTGGCAAGGTCATCGGCACGCTGAAGACAGCCCTGATGGATGAACTCCCTCTGGTCGATGAGATGGTGCTGATCGACAGCGCTTCGACGGATCGCACTGTCGAAATTGCCAGCCAATTCGGCATTCCTATCTACATTCATCAAGACATTTTGCGCGATGAAGTCGGCACTCATCGCGGCAAAGGCGAAGCCCTGTGGAAGAGCTTGTACGTCACGCGCGGAGACATCATCGCTTGGGTGGATACGGACATCACCAACATTCACCCCCGCTTCATCTATGGCCTGCTCGGCCCGCTGCTCAAGAGCCAGCGCGTGCAGTACGTCAAAGGCTTCTATGCCCGCCCCATTGCCGTCGGCGACAAGCTGCAAGCCTACGGCGGCGGACGAGTGACGGAATTGGTCGCTCGCCCTCTGCTCAACCTGTTTTATCCCGAACTTTCGGGAATCATCCAGCCACTCAGCGGCGAATACGCCGGACGACGCGCTGCTCTGGAGCAAGTGCCGTTCTTCAGCGGCTACGGCGTAGAGACAGGCTTGCTGATCGACATTCTAGAGCGCTACGGCCTGGAGAGCATTGCCCAAAGCGACCTGGAAGTGCGCGTCCATCACAACCAGCCGCTGGTCAACCTAAGCAAAATGTCGTTCGCTATCTTGCAGGTCTTCATCGAACGTCTGGAAGGACGCTACGGCGTGGAGTTACTCAACAAGGCCAACCGCAGCATGAAGTTGGTCATCCAAGAGCCAGAGCGTTTCGCCCTGGACGTGGCCGAGATTGGCGACCGTGAGCGCCCACCGATGGCCTCCCTACCCGCCTATCAGGCCCGCCGCGCCAGCGTAGGAGGTTGAGCCATGACGCCTCAGCTCCGAGAACGCATAGCTGAATTGCTGAAGACCATCTACGGCGACGCGACACTGTTGCCTCGGGTAGAAGCTCTCATCGACCAAGCCAACATCCCGCCGCGCTCTGCTTCGGCGCAAGAAGGGCCGATCCTGATCGCCTATGGCGACCACGTGCAGGCCGAGGGCATGAAGCCTCTGCAAGCTCTGCGCCACTTCGCGCGCAAGTACCTCAAGGGCCTGATCGACAGCGTTCACCTGCTGCCCTTCTACCCCTACACTTCCGACGACGGCTTCTCAGTGGTGGATTACATGGCCGTCGATCCTGCGCTGGGGACGTGGGAAGATGTGCAAACTATTGGTCAAGACTTCCGCCTGATGTTCGACCTGGTGCTGAATCATGTCTCGGCCGGCAGCGCCTGGTTTCAGGCCTTCTTGCGCGGCGAAGCGCCTTACGACCAGTACTTCGTCACTGCTTCGCCTGAAGATGACTTATCGGCGGTGGTGAGGCCGCGCACTCATCCTCTGCTGACGCCATTTGAGACAGCCAGCGGCGTGCGCCACGTCTGGACGACTTTCAGCACTGACCAAGTGGACTTGAACTACGCTTATCCGCCTGTGCTGTTGGACATGCTGAAAGTCCTGTTGGACTACGTCCGCTTAGGTGCGGATTACGTGCGGCTGGACGCCATCGCCTACCTTTGGAAGACTATCGAGACGCCCTGCATTCACCTGCCACAAACCCATGCCGTTGTGCAGCTCATGCGCGCCGTGCTAGACGCGGCTGCACCCTGGGTCAAGCTCATCACCGAGACGAACGTGCCACACCACGAGAACATCACCTACTTCGGCGACGGCCTGCGCGAAGCGCAGATGGTCTACAATTTCGCTCTGCCACCCCTGCTGCTCCACAGCTTGCTGGTGGGTTCAGCAGAAGCCCTGAGCGCTTGGGCCGAAGGCTTGCAAACTCCTCACAGAGCAGCGCGCTTCTTTAACTTCACCGCTTCGCACGACGGCATTGGCGTGCGGCCCGTCAGCGACATCCTGACGCCTGCACAGCAACAGGCTCTCATCGACCATGTGTTGACGCGCGGCGGCCAGGTGTCCTACAAAGCCAACAGCGATGGCTCGCGCAGCGCCTATGAGCTGAACATCACCTATTTCGACGCGTTGGCCCAGGCTGATGAGCCACTGGAGACTTCAGTTGAGCGCTTCATCACCTCGCAGGCTGTCATGCTGGCGCTAGATGGCGTAGCAGGAATCTACTTGCCCAGCCTGTTCGGAGCAAGTAACTGGCAGGAAGGCTTCCAGCAGACGGGACGCGCACGCACCCTCAATCGCCAAAAGTTCCGCCTAGACGACCTGGCTGTCCAACTCCAGACGCCTGGCACGCGCGCTCAGCAGGTCTTCAGCCGCTACACTCTGCTACTGCGCCAGCACGCCCACATACGCGCCTTCCAGGGAGATGAGCCACAGCGCGTTCTGCACTTGCACCCATCAGTGTTCGCTCTCCAGCGCGGCCCTTTCCTGGCCCTGCACAATCTCAGCGCTCAATCGCTCGTCTTGGATTTGCCCGTTGGCCAGGTGTGCTATGATTTACTGAGTGATTCAGTGTGCCAGGACATTGTGCGCCTGCGCTCCTATCAAACTGCCTGGTTCAAAGTAGGAATGCCGATCTGAGAGCATGGACACCTTACGCAACCGCATCGACTTGGTCAGTATCCCCTTCACGGAGCGCGGCTCACGCCTCATGTTGTTCAGGCAGGGCCATCGTCTGTTCATCCGCTTGGCTGAGCGCTGGGTGAAGTGGGAGAACGAAGTCGGCCACTACCGCAAGCGCCCGCCTATCGTCATGAACTTCACCTTCCTAGACGCACAGGGCCAGCCCGTCAGCAGCCTAGAGTGCGAGAGCTATCCGCACGTCATCCATCTGCGCAACCTGCTCGGTCAGTTCGATGTGTGCTTCTTGGACGCCGAGACCTTGCTCATGCGCCTGCCTGCGGGCTGCTATGGCCTGGAATTCAGCGTCCAATCCGAACGTGGAGAGACAGACAGGCGCGGTGGGAGGCTGCGTGGCAAGCGCAACTTCGCCTACACGACCAACGCGCGCTTGCTGAGCAACAGCCTCAGTCAAACTGGCCCTTACGAGTTCTTCGTGCGCGTGCAGATGGAGGCGCAGGAAGGCCAAGCTTTGCTGCTCAACGTCACCCCGCGTTTGGCCTACAACCGCTCTATCCCCGATCCGCAGCAGGCCATCAGCCAGGCCGAGGCGAGCTGGCGGGCCTGGTTCGCCGCTGTGCCGCCTGTCCTAGAGCAGTACCGCGCACAATACGATTATGCCTGGTGGATCATGCGCTCTGGCTTGGTCAACACGCGCTACTACTTCACCCGCGAAGCCCTGCTGCCCTCCAAGATTCACTACGTCGGCGTGTGGCATTGGGATCAAGTCTTCCACGCGCTGGCCCATCGCCACGTGGAGACGCGCCTGGCAGAAGACCAGCTTCGGATCATCCTAGATCATCAGCGCGCCGACGGTATGCTGCCCGACGCCATCCACGATGAGGGCCTAGTCGATCACCTCAAGCTCCCCGTCGATGCCGACGTGACCAAGCCCCCCATCATGAGTTGGGGCGCGCTCAAGCTCTACGAAACATCGGGCAGGATCGACTTCCTGCAAGAAGTCTATGAGCCGCTGACGCGCTGGCACGCCTGGTGGATGGAGGTCAATCGCAACGAACAGGGCTTGTGCGTCTATCGCCACCCGTTCTCGTCAGGGTTGGACGATAACCCCATGTGGGATGGCGGCATGCCCGTCGCAGCACCTGATCTAAATACTTATCTGGTGATCCAGTCCGAGAGCCTGGCTCGCATGGCAGAATTGATCGGCGACTCAACGAGTGCGACTCGCTTCTATGAGCGTGGCCGTGAGTTGCTGGAGGCCATGTTGCGCCACATGTGGGACGAAGAGGCTGGCGTCTTCTGGGCCTTACGCGAGGGTCAACCTATCCGCGTCCTGACTCCTTTCAATCTGCTGCCGCTCATCACGGGTCAGCTTCCCCAGGCCATCAACGCGCGTTTAGTGGCAAATTTGACCAACCCCGAAACCTTCTGGACGCCTCATCCCATCCCCACCGTCGCTGCTTCTGATCCTTGCTTCGATCCCTGGCAAATGTGGCGCGGGCCAGTCTGGATCAACGTGAACTACTTCTTTGTAGAGGGGCTGGAACGGATTGGCCAGAGCGCGTTGGCAGCGGAGCTGCGCCGCAAGACCCTCGACCTCGTCCAGAAGCACCCCGATATCTACGAGTACTATCATCCTATCAGCGGTGAGCGTCCGCCTAGGGCCGCGCCTATGTTCGGCTGGTCGGCGGCGCTTTTCATCGAACTAGCCCTGGCCGAGACGCGCCAACAGAGCCAAGCTCAGATCAGCGTTCCGTAGCTCCTCCATCTATATCGAGAGACGCCTAAGCCTGAATCTCGCGCAGCCGGCCTCCAAATTGCACTTTTGCCCCTTTGAGCGTATCATCACAGGGCTGGATCAAACACGGTTTTCGTCCTAAAAATTCTTCTTGGGAGATTTCATCATGAGTGCTGCAACATCGGAGCGTCTGCCTGTCAAGACCAAGCTAGCCTATGGCGCTGGCGACCTGGGAGCGGCCATCACGGCAGCCATCACGGGCTTCTTCCTCAATGCCTTCCTGCTAGACGTGGCCCAACTACGTCCTGCCCTAGTGGGAATCATCTTCCTCGTATCCACCATCTGGGACGCCATCACCGATCCCATCGTGGGCAGCCTGAGCGATCGCACGCGCACGCGCTGGGGACGGCGCAGGCCCTGGCTCTTGTTCGGCGCGCTACCCTTCGGCCTGACCTTCATCATGCAATGGCTCGTGCCAGACTTAGATGAGAACGGCTTATTTCTGTACTACCTAACGGCAGCTCTGCTGCTCAAGACGGCCTTCACCGTCGTCAACATCCCCTATACGTCGATGACGCCAGAACTCACCCCAAACTACGACGAGCGCACGCGCTTGACAGCTTATCGCTTCAGCTTCTCTATCCTGGGCGGCGTGGCAGCGGTAGGCCTACACCCCGTCATCGTCGGCCTGCTGCCCGACATCAAAGGCGGCTATGCCTTGAGCGCGATAGTGTGGGCCATCTTCATCATTGGCTCGGCTTGGGTGACTTTCGCCTTCACTCGTGAAGCTGCACCGCGCCAGGATGAGCCGCTGGGCTTCGTGGCTGGCTTGCGCGTCACTCTGAGCAATCGGCCCTTCCTGCTGGTGACTGGCATTTATCTACTGTCCTGGCTGACGCTCCAGTTTGTGCAGACCAACCTACTGCTCTACGTGCGTTATTGGGTGGAAGCGGAAGACTCGTTCACGCTGCTCGTCCTCATCCTGCAAGTGACGGCCTTTATAGCTTTAAGTCTGTGGTCGTGGGTGAGCGCGCGCCTGGGCAAGAAGCGCACCTACATGATCGGCGCGACGCTGTGGGCCTTGACGATGGGCCTCGTCTTCCTCATCCCACCGCAAAGTCTGACGCCTCTGTACTTCGTCGCTTTCTTCGCCGGGCTAGGCGTATCAGTCGCTTATCTGCTACCCTGGAGCATGTTGCCAGATGTGGTGGAAGTTGACGAATTGCAGACGGGCCAACGCCGCGAGGGCGCGTATTACGGCATTTTCGTCTTCCTACAGAAGATAGGACTCTCGTTGGGTTTGGCTCTCTCCAACTTTGTGCTGGACGCAGCAGGGTACGTTAACCCAGAGGTGGCTGGCGGCGCAGTGACTCAGCCTGACTCGGTGTTGCTGGTGCTGCGCTTGTTTGTGAGCCTCGTGCCACTGGCCATCCTACTCATCAGCCTGCCCATCGCCGCCGCTTATCCCATCACGCCGCAGAGCTTCGCCGAGCTGCGCGCGCGCCT
>JANWYT010000013.1 GCA_025055175.1 Anaerolineae bacterium
CCCTACACCCGCTACGAACGGGTGGAGCTGCCCAACGGCGACCCGCTCAGCGCCTCCACCTACCTGGACGCCGTGCAGCGCGAAGTGGCGCGCGCCCTGCTAGGGGAGAGCGCCCGCACCGATCCCAAGACGCAATACGCCATCCTGTGGCGCAGCTACTACGGCCAGGCCTGGGTGGACTTCGACGAAGCCAACACGCTGGCGCGCGCCTGCGGCGTGGAGCTGGACAGCGGCCTGCAGGCCCTCACGCGCGGCAAGGCGGCCCTCATCGCCAAAGACAAGGCCAAAATGCGCCTGCGCGGCCACGACGAGCGCGGCCACCTGCCAGAGCTGGGCCTGCCCGACGGCGCTCAGCCCGCCCCGCTCATTGATGTGCTGCACCGCCTGCTGTGGCTGATGGACAACGACCAGGGCAAGATCAGCGACCTGTTGGCCACCATGCCGGATAAGTATCTGCTGCGCCTGACGGCCCAGGCCCTGGGCGGCAAGGCCCTGGCCGCCGAGCCGACGCCGGGGGCGGTGCGCGACGAGCGCACCGACGAGCAGCGCGCCATCGACAGCCTGCTGGCTGCCTGGCGGCGCGTGGTGGAAGAGGGCAAGCTGCTGTGAAGGCGCGGCCATGCTGACGCAGCTGCGGTACCTGGAAGGCTCGACCGACTTGAGCATTCTGCAAGCGCTGGCTAAGCAGCTGAAGCATCCGGCTGCCCAGGCGCTCCAGTCGCCCTTCGTCCACTACGTCGCCAACGATCCACAGAAGGCCATCCGTCATTTTCAGGCGCTGCGCGAAGCCTTCCCCGACCTGCTCGGTTTGGCCGTGTTCGATCAGTATGGCCGCAGCCTGCCCGACGAGCGCGGCGGAATTGACATGCTCATGTGGGGACGCCGCGAGCTGGAGAACTACATCACTACACCTGAGGTGCTGCGGCGCTACGCTGTCAGCGGCCTCAACGATGACCTGTTCGGCCTGGCTCAGCGCCAGCAGCGGCTGGAGGTGATGGAGCGCGTCCTGAGCGACCAGGTGCCGCCCGTCGCCCTGCGCGACCCCCAGAACAGCTACTGGGTGCGCACCAAGATCAGCGATCAGCTGCTTGATCCGCTGTTTGAAGCTTATTTTGCGGCGCTTGGCCTGCCCAACACCTTCCCCAAGAGCGATCATCACCTGCTGGCGGGCCACCTGCTGCCCGATGAAATCGCCCCTGAAGTCGTCCAGGCCCTAGATCGGATCGCCAAGACGGCGGCTCAGGCTCAGCTCAGCGTTCTGCCCACTGCTGACGAAGACCACGAAGACGATGGAGAGGATGCCCCATGATCGACTACGAAGCCAAACTGCGCGAGGCGCGCCAGCTCATCGATCGAGGCCAGTACAGCTTGGCGCTGATGGTGCTGGGCGGGCTGTTAGAAGCGCTCTATACCGATTTCTACGCCGACTTGCTGCGAGCCATGCCCGCTCAGCAACGCCAAGAGATTAGTCGGCGCGAGCAAGACTTCGTCAGCGGCGACCGCAACGCTCGCGACAAGAGCTTCGCAGGGATCACGCTGGGGGGCAAGTCCAAGTTTTTGTACGACAATCGCCTGTTTGAAGAGGGCGAGCGCCTACTAGGCCGTCCACTGAGCCAGCTGCGCGCCTTCGATCCGCGTCCTTTCATCGCTGCGCGCAACCAGGCGGCACACGAGGCGCAGGCCGAAGTAAACGAGGACGAAGCGGAGCTGTACTACCGCCAAATGCGCGTGCTGCTGCAAGAACTGGACTACCTGAAGAAAGCTCAGCCTGTCGCCGAAATCAACGTCGGAGCGCTGAAGAGCTGGAAGGACAACGGCGTCATCCCCCATGACGACATCCTGAGCGGCAACCTCCAGATGGACACCTACGCCGCCGATCTGTGGGGGGTAGCGCGCAACGACCCGCACACGCCCGCCGTCTACCGCGAGCCGCGCGCCTTCTTCCAGCAGACCTACCTGACGGCCTCATTGCGCAGTCTGCTGAGCGACGTCCTGAAGGTGTTGAGCGGTCAGGGCGGCGATCGCGTGCTGCAACTGCGCACCCCCTTCGGCGGGGGCAAGACCCACAGCCTGATCGCCCTCTACCACGTCGCCAAGCATCGCAGCGCCCTGGGTGACTGGGCGGCTCAGCTGCCCCCGCTGGGCGATTGCGCCGTCGCTGCCGTCCAATGCGAGAAGTTCAGCGTCCTCCAGGGGCGCAAGACGCCCGATGGTCTACACATCCGCACCTTGTGGGGCGAGATCGCTTACCAGTTGGGCGGCGCAGACGCCTATGCCCGCTTGCTAGCTGAAGACCAGAACTACACGGCGCCCGGCGGCGAGACGCTGGCAGCCTTGCTGCGTGACTTCCAGCAGCCCGTCCTCATCTTGTTGGATGAAGTCCTCAACCACGTTGAAGCGGCCCAAACCTTCCAGGTCGGCAACAGCACGCTAGGCCGCCAGCTCATGCTCTTCTTGAAGAACCTGACGGAGGCGGTGTCGGCTTCGCGCCACGCTGCCCTGGTCTATTCGCTGCAAGCCAGCGTGCGCGAGAGCGTAGGGGCAGAGAGCCTGCTAGATACGCTGGATCACCTGGTCTCACGACTGGACGCCAAGCGCGAACCGGTCAGCGGCAGCGACGTCATGCGCGTCGTCCAGTGCCGCCTCTTCCAGCACTTGGGCGATGGAGACATGCGCCGCAGCGTAGCCCAAGCCTACGCTGATGCCTATCGGCGCGCCCAAGTCGGGATCGGCCTATCGCCCAGCGAACAGCAGCAGGTGGCCCAAGAGGCGCAGCGCCTGGCCCAGCGCATTGAAGACAGCTACCCCTTTCATCCTGACCTGCTGGACGTCATGTATCATCGCTGGGGGACGCTGCCCAGCTACCAGCGCACGCGCGGCGCGCTCCAGTTCCTGGCCAGCGCCATCTATGACTTGTGGCACGAAGGCCGTGATTTGCAGCCGCTGATCGGCGTAGGCGATGTGCTGCTGGACATGGACAACACGCGCAACGCCTTCTTCACCCAGGTGGGCCGACGCGAGCAGTACCACGCCGCCCTAGACGCCGACATCATCGGCCCTGATGCCCGCGCGCGGCGCGTGGATCGCGAGATTGCCGCTCAGAATCCTGGCTATCAGCGCTTCCGCCTGGGGACGCGCCTGGCGACGGCTATCCTGCTCTACAGCTTTGGCGCGCGTGACGGCGAAGATCGCGGCGTTGCCGAAGCCGAACTGCTGCGCGTGGCTCTCGTCCCTGGCCTAGACAGCTTACCTCTCAAGGCTGCCCTAAGCGACTTGCGCAAAGAGCTGCTCTATTTGCACTACACGGGGCAGCGTTACCGCTTTGAGACCCAACCCAACCTCAACAAGCTGATCGATGACGAAGCTAGGAAGTACACATCCGAAGAAGTCTTGCAGCGTGTACGAACTGTCCTTGAAGGACTGCTGCGCGGCGTGGAGGGTGTGGTGCTGTGGCCGCAGACCCACAGTCAGGTTAACGATCGCTTGCCTCTGCTGCAAGTGGCCTATCTGCCGCTGTTGCTGGACTGGCTAGAAGCCGACAACTTAGAGACGACCCTCAGCCAGTGGCTGGAATTCTGCGGCGGCGCGCGCCGCGTGTACAAGAACGCCCTGGTCTTGGCGCTGCCTGGCTACATGGCCCGCGACAGCATTCGCGCCCTAGCGCGCGAAGCTATGGCCATCGAGGCTCTGCAGCGCGAACGCGCCCGCCATAGTTTTCACGACGAACAGATAGCTGAGTTGAAGCAGCGCGGCGACGAAGTGAAAGAACGTCTGAGCCGCGCCGCCCTCGTCCTCTACGACCGCTTGGCTGTCCCAGTGCCTGCGCCTGTGGGCGGGCCGCGCCCTTACACTTGGCGTATCCTGGAGCTGCAAAGCCGCAACGAAGAGACGCCGCATGGTCGTATCGTGGGGGTGCTGGAGGAAGCGCGCTTGCTCTTTCACAGCCTGACGCCTGATAAGCTCATCCAGCTCATGCGTTTGGACGATGCCGAAGTGCAGATGACAGCCTATGCTCGCGACTGCTTCTTCTCCCACCTCGATTTTCCGCGTCTGAGCCGCGAACTTGTCGTCGCTCAGGCCATCGCGCGCGGCGTGAGCGAGGGCAAGTTGGGCTACACGGCCGTGTGGCAACAAGAGGGCGGCCACTATCACTTCCCTAATACGACCCTCCTTTACCTGGGGCGCAGCCTAGACGCTAGCGAAGTTGATCTAGAAGACGGCCTACTCATCGCGGCTCGGCGTGCTTCTGCGCTAGTCGCGCCGCCCGCGTCTGCGGTTGCCGCCGAAAGCCTAACTACCCCGGTAATCAATGCTGCGTCCCAGGCGCCGCCGACTTTCAGCCCCACTCCGAGCGGCCCTGCTCAGCGTTATCACTTGCGCGTGGCGACGGACAAGGGTCACTTGTTCAAGCTCGTCCGCGTCCTACAAAGCCTGGCCGACAAGGCCGAGGGCCTGACCATTCGAGTAGAAGTGCAGGCCGAACACAGCGGCGGCTTCGACACGGTCTGGATGCGCAACGCTGTTGAAGAGCCGCTGGACGAAGCCGACATCGACTTCCGCGCCCAATGGGATTGAAGCTTCTAGGCATGTCGAAGGTTCTCTTTGCTGGGTTGTCCTTTGCACGCCGCCACTTATTCAGCAGATGAACGAAGCGGCTAGACGTCCCTAATCGCCGTCCTCGAGGTTTTTGAGCCGCTTCGGCACAGCATCTGCCTGAGAGAGGTAAATCATAGGACAAAGCTAGCCGGAACAGTCGTTGTGCAGCACATAGAAAATCCGTTTAAGAGTTCACCTGCTACATGTTTCACTGGTCGTCGTCTGGTAGTGCGGGATTTGTTATCTTGGTTAACCAAGCCAAACGTCACTGCTGCATGCTTCACTGGTCGTCGTCTGGTAGTGTGGGACTGAGAGATGCAATCCGCGCTCATTCCGTCTCTGCCGAGGCAAGCTTATCGTGTGTTTATGGCCCAGCCTTGCCATATCGTCAGCATGAGAAAACATCTGCCATCTCCAACAAGCTTAAAAAACTCATACCACCACTGCCCACCCAAAGCTCGCACGACCGGGTCGGCGAGCCACAGAAAGTAACTCTTCGCCTGATCACTTACCCTCATCTGACAACTGAATACGTCGTGTTCTGCTAGCCAACCGAGCCAAGATGTCCCACCTCTTATCCTGCTCTAGCTCGTCCTAGACAGGAATGGCGTGAAACATTGCTGTGTTGAAGTTGACGCTGACCCCACTCATGTGTCAGATCAGGACTAGCCTGTGCCTGAGGCGAATGAGGTGCGTTTAGACGACATCAGCGGGGCGAGTAGCTTCTTTTCCCTTACCTGGTACGAGATAGAAGCCGAGGGCGAAGGTTCTGGAGAACCTTGAAGACCTAGAGCGGATCGTGAATGAATGTTATCCGACAGCTCAGCCTTGTCGGCTAGCACAATGAGCCAGAGCAATCTAGGGCCGCATTGCTGGTTTGCATGGCGATCGCGTCAGCGATGAGACGGGTCGCGTGAGCTGTTGTAGCTCATCAAATTCTCATTGGTCAAATTGCTGCTAGCGCGGTATAGTCTTGGTAACGTTACCGATAACGCTACCGATAACGTTACCAAGAAGAGATTGTGTCAGAATGAGCCGCCCTTTTGCCGATGAGCCTAGTTTTTCTTCTGGCAGCGTGACGATCCACGATGTGGCGCAAGCTGCTGGCGTGTCCGTCTCTACGGTGTCGCGTATTCTCAATGGCAAACCAGACGTAGCCAAAGCCACACGCCAGCGCGTCCAGAACGTCATCGAACGCTTAGGTTACACGCCTCACGTCTCTGCTCAGAGTTTAGCGGCGCGCCGTAGCAACCAAATTAGCCTGCTGTTCCCGCTGGAACATGCCAACCTCACCCAACTAGAGCTGGATTTCTTCGTCAGCGCTGCCGAAGCAGCTGAAGCGGCTGACTACATCCTCAACCTCATCACTACACCACTAGATACGACTCGTCTGCTCAATCTCTACAAGAGCAAACAGACGGATGGTGTCATCCTGATGCAGGTGCAGATGGATGACGCCCGCGCCCAAATCCTGCGCGCTCAGGGCTATCCTTTCGTCATGATTGGGCATGGTCAGGATAGCGACGGCATGAGCTTCGTCGATATGGACTTTGAAGCTACTTTTGCCCTGGCTTTGCAGCACCTAGTCGATTTAGGCCATCGGCAGGTTGGCTTCATCGCCCGTCCCTACACCATGCGCCAGCGCAACTTGGGCAGCGCCGTCCGCACCTTGAAGGGTTATCTGGATGCCTGCGAGCGCCTGAGCCTGACGCCGCACTATCGCGAGCCGCTGTTGGATCCGCAGGAAGTCTACGTAGCGGCCCGCGAGCTGCTGCGCGAAGAACCATCTATGACCGCTATCATCGCCAGCAATGGAGCCGCTTCGGTGGCTGTCATGCGCGCCGTCCAGGAGACAGGCCGCAGCGTACCCGCTGATTTTTCGCTGGTGGCTCTGGCCACCGCCAAAATCGCCAACCTGACCACGCCGCCGCTGACCGCCATCCACTTCCCCACCGACAAGATGGGCTACGAAGCCGCCCGTATCCTCACGTCTATGCTGCGCGATCCTGCGCGCCCCCTCGAGCAGATTCTCATCGCGCCTGAATTGATCGTCCGTGGCACTACCCAATCCCCAAGGTGAAGCATGTCTCATCCTTTCGATCTGGATGCCTTCGTCAAAGACTATCGCTACCCGCTACACCTGCTCCAGGGTGGAGAGGTAGTACAACGCAGTTCGCATGGCTTCACACTGCGCTGTACTACCACGCAATTTGAGCGGCGCTGGCGCGACCGCTATGGTACGCTGGTCGAAATTGGCGTGCCGACGACGGCAGGCCCAGACGCCATGCTCAGCCTAGAATTCGTCACACCTGCCGTGCTGCGCCTGAGAATGCGCCCTGGCCACGATCCCTTGCCCGACAACCGGACCCCTATGCTAGATGACTTCTTCGCCTACGAGGCGCTGGAGGCGGGCTTCAGTGAGGACGAGGACGGCATTATCATGAGCAGCGCTGCGCTCAACGTGCATCTGTGCCGCAAGCTCTGGCGTATCATCATCCTAGACAGGCAAGGCCGCACCTTGTTTGAGACGCTGCCTGCTCAGGTCTATCAGCACCCGCCCACCGGTGAATCACACTTGGACGGAGCCAGCATCACCGACGCTTGGCCCTGGTTCTTCCGCGATCTGTTCCCGCTGGGCTTCCTGCGCAACGATCAGGGTCAGACACAGACTTTCTTCACGGCCACCTTGCGTCACGATGAACACGTTTATGGCTTTGGCGAGAAATTCAGCGACCTGGACAAGCGCGGCCAAGCCATCAACCTCTGGCATGCCAACGCCACTGGCAACACATGGCCCGCCAGTTACAAGAACGTGCCGTTCTTCATGAGTACGCGCGGCTACGGCTTGTTCCTCAACAGCGCCTACCCCATCAAATACCACATGGGCGACCTATCCCACACGCACTACAGCGTCCATCTCCAACATGATCTGCTGGACGTCTTCTTCATTTATGGCCCGACGCTGAAAGATATCTTACCGCGCTACACCGCCATCACAGGCCGCTCGCCTGTGCCACCGCTGTGGAGCTTCGGCTTGTGGATGAGCCGCATGAGCTACCGCGAACAAGCTCAGGTGGAGCAAGTGGCTGATGATCTGCGCGCCCGCGATATCCCCTGCGATGTGATCCACATTGATACCGACTGGTTCAAGACTCCCTGGGTGAACGACCTCACTTTCTCGCCAGAGCGCTTCCCTGATCCTGCCGCCATGATCGCTCGCCTGCGCAACCAGGGGTTTCGTCTGACCTTGTGGCAAATCCCTTACATCGCCACTGAGAGCGTCTTCTATGCAGAGGGCGTAAAGGAGGGCTACTTCGCACGTCAAGACGACGGCCAGCCCTGGCTGATCGATGGCTTTTTCGGCAAGACGGCTGTCTTGGATTACAGTAACCCCGCTGCCGTCGCTTGGATACAGAGCAAATTTGAGCCGCTATTTGCGATGGGCGTTGCTGCTATCAAAACTGACTTCGGCGAAGGCGCGCCGCCCCAGGCTCATTATGCTACTGTGGACGGCCTGGCTATGCACAACCTCTATCCCCTACTCTACAACCGCGCTATCTTCGAAAAGACCGTCGCCTGCACAGGCGAAGGGATCGTTTGGGGGCGCTCAGTCTACGCAGGCTCGCAGCGCTACCCCGTGCAGTGGGGTGGCGATCCAGCAGCGCTGTGGGCTGACTTAGCCAACCTATGGCACGGTGGCTTGGGCCTAGGCTTGTGCGGCTTCCCCTTCTGGAGCGTAGACATCGGTGGCTTCGGCGGCACGCCGACTCCTGAGCTGTACATTCGCTGGGCGCAGGCTGGCCTGTTTGTCAGTCATCCGCGCGCTCATGGGCCAATCGCTCGCGAACCCTGGGCTTTTGGGCCAGAGGCTGAACGTATCTTCCGTCGCTACGCCAAGCTGCGCTACGCCCTCATGCCTTACGTCTGGAGCGAAGCACACCACGCCGTCAGCAGTAGCACGCCCATGCTGCGCCCTATGGTGCTGGATTGGCAGGACGATCCGACGACGACTCACATTGACGATCAGTTTTGCTTTGGGCGCGCTCTGTTGGTCGCCCCTATCTTGGATGAAAGCATGCGCCGCCGAGTCTATCTGCCCCAGGGCCAGTGGTACGACTACTGGACAGATGCCTTGATTGACTGCAACCAGGGCGGACGCTGGCTTGAAGTGCAGGCCAGCTTAGACGAACTGCCTTTGTTTGTACGCGGTGGTGCTGTGCTGGCCAGCTGTGCTGACGCCCCGCACAGCGGCGCTCAGGATTGGAGCGACCTCACGTTAGACGTTTACGATGGGCCTCCTTTTCAGCAGGTCTTGATTGACAAAGACGGCACAGCTACGCAGATCAGCTATCAGCAGGGCCAGGTAACGGTGCAGGGTGGGCCAGCTCGTCGCTACAGCCTGCGCCTGCATACGCCTCAGGGTTTGCGACAGGCCCAGGTCAGCACAAGCGATGGCCAAGCTATCACTATTACCTTGTAAGCCAGCAGCGCCATGCGCGCTGTGCGCTGAGATGAAACCACTTATTAGAGAGAGGCTAAAAATGAGTAGCAAGAAACTATCCCGCCGCGACATGTTGAAGATCATGAGTGCTTTTGCCGCCAGTCTGGGCTTGACGCCCATCATGAAGCTCTATGCTCAGTCGGCTGAGGCCACGCCAGAAACCACTCCCGATCCTGACGTGAGTACTGCTGAAGAGTTGGAACTCACCGAGGAAGAGATTGAGAAGATTAAGGCGCTAGCTCTGACCTTTGGCTTTGCAATGAACCATCGCACCGACGACTTTATCAACACTGTTATCGTTGGTGGCGAGGCGGCGGCTAAAGAGTACGGGATCACGCTGCTGGTCAACGAAGCTAACTTCGACGCTGCTGTGCAGCTGGCTCAGGTTGAGAACTTGATCCAGCAGAATGTAGACGGCATTTTCATGATTGCTGTCGATGGCGACAGCATTTCCCAAGCTATCCTCAAGGCCAACGAAGCCAACATCCCTGTGATCGTGGTGGGCGGCCCGCCAGCGCGCGGTCAAATCCTGTCGCTGATGAACTCCACCAGCTATGAGGGCTGCTACGAGTCGTGCAAGTTCCTAGTCGATGCCGTCGGCGGCGAGGGCAAGATTGGCGTTATCCATATCCCGCTGGCCCTCGAGACCATCGTCGAACGCGAGCGTGGCACGCGCGATGCTATCGCCGAGAGCAACATGCGCTTGGTAGCTTTCGAATCGGTGCTGTCGCAGGATGACGCCCTGGCTGCCGCTGAAAATATGATCCAAGCCAATCCCGACCTGAAGGCCATCTTCGCTACCTGGTCGCTAGCTATCAACGGCGCGCTGGCCGCTATCGAAGCCAGTGGCCTAGACATCAAGCTCAGCGGTTACGACGCTGAAGTGGCCGGCTTCCAGGCGTTGCACGAAGGCAGTCCTATTCTGCTCTCGCTGGCCGGCCAGCAGGCCGCTCTGCAAGGCCGCACCGGCATTAATGGCCTGTGCAAGGCTATCCTCGGCCAAGAAGTGAAGTCCAAGATCAGCGTGCCAACCCTGTTGGTGACAGCTGAGAACTACAAAGAACGCTGGGAAGAACTCTATCCTGGCGTTACTCCCCCCTGGGGTGCTTAGGCCTTGCTGCCAGGGGAGTGCCGCACGGCGCTCCCCTCTTTATGTTGCTCGAGAAGACTACGCCTTATGTCTCAAGCGCTCATTTCTTTCGAACATATTAGCAAGCAATTCCCTGGCGTGCGCGCTCTCGATGACGTCTCGTTTGAGGTGCAGGCGGGCCAAGTCCACGTGTTGATGGGCGAGAACGGCGCCGGCAAGAGTACCCTGATGAAGATTTTGGCTGGTGTGTACCAGCCAGATAGCGGCATAATCCGTCTTGCGGGCCAGCCTATCAGCCTGCACGATCCGCTCAGCGCCGCCGCCCAAGACATTGCCATGATTTACCAGGAACTCACGGTTCTAGATAACCTAGATGTGGGACGCAACATCATGCTGGGCCAAGAACCAAGTCGAGGCGGCTTGGTGAACTGGAAAGCCTTGTACATGCAAGCTCAGGCCATCGTCGATGAGCTGGAGTTGGGCCTGGACGTGCGCACACCTCTCAGCCGCCTATCGTTGGCAGAGCGGCAGATGGTGGAGATTGCGCGCGCAGTGCGCCGCCAGCCGCGCATTATCGTCATGGATGAGCCAACCTCCTCGTTAGGCAAACACGAAGAAGAGGTTTTGTTCGCCCTGATTGGGCGCTTGAAGGCGCGCGGCGCAGCTATCCTGTACATTTCACACCGCATGGATGAAGTCTTTCGCCTGGCAGACACGATCACCGTGCTGCGGGATGGCGCGCACATTACCACCGAGCCAGCTGCTCACTTCACGCGCGAGCGCTTAATTGAGCTAATGGTAGGCCGCAAGGTGGAAGCTGTCGAACGGCAAGCTCGACCGCGCGGCGCAGTCGTCCTGGAGGCGCGCGAGCTAGTGAGCGGACGACTGCTGCGCGGCGTCACGTTGCAGCTTGCAGCGGGCGAAGTGCTAGGAGTGGCTGGCTTGGCTGGCTCAGGCCAGACAGAGTTAGCCCGCGTGTTGTTTGGCGTCCGTCAGCCACAAAGCGGTAGTCTGTGGCTGGATGGCCGTCAGGTGCGTTTTCGTTCGCCTCAGGAAGCGATTGCGCACGGGGTAGCCTATGTGCCAGAAGACCGCAAGAGCTTGGGCCTGGTGCTGATGATGGGCGTGCAAGCCAATATGAGCCTGGCTGCCCTGACCCGTTATCAGCGCCACGGCCTGATCGACTTTGCGCGACTGCGTCAATTAGTGGCTGACTGGACGCAGCGTCTGAACATCAAGGCCTCCGTCCAGCAAGAGAGTGTGGAGCTGCTCAGCGGTGGCAATCAGCAAAAGGTGGTGCTAGCTAAATGGCTGGCGCTTCAACCGCGCGTGTTGATCTTGAATGAGCCGACGCGCGGCATTGACGTGGGAGCAAAGGCTGAAGTCCATCAGCTCATCCGCGAGATTGCAGCAGGTGGCATGGCCGTGCTAATGATCTCATCGGAACTGCCGGAAGTCCTTAGCGTGAGCGACCGCATCATCGTCATGCGCCAGGGACGCATCAGCGGAGAGCTGCTGGCTCATGAAGCCGACGAGACGCGCGTGCTGGCACTGGCCTTCGCGGATTTACAGGAGGCTGGATGATGAGCGTCCTCTCCCGCTGGCGGCGTCCTCTTCTCATGCCTCTCGCGCCCACGTCTGGCGTGCTACTAGGTGTGTTGGCCCTGTTTGTCTTCTTCTCGCTAGCGACGCCCTTTTTCTTCAACGTCAACAATTTCATCAACATCGGCCAGCAAAGCGCTGTGTTGGCGGTGGCGGCCTTTGCCATGACCTTCATCATCCTGTCGGGCGAAATCGACCTGAGCATGGGAGCAGTAGGAGCGATTGCTGGTGTGCTGACGGCTATGGCCTTGCGCGATGGGCTGCACCTGCCGCTAGCCGTACTGATTGGCCTAGGCACGGGAGCAATGGCTGGCCTGCTGAACGGCTTCATCAGCATGCGCTTTGGCGTCCCGTCTTTCATCGTGACGTTGGGAGTGGCCAGCATTGCGCGGGCCATCAGCCGCACCATCACCCAAAACCGACCCGTTAGCGTGCTAGACGAGACCTATCTCAGCCTATTCTCCGACGCGCGCCTGCTGGGCTTGACGATCAACGTCTGGTACGTAGGTCTGTTGTTTGTGCTGCTTTACGTCTTGCTCATGCGCACGCCCTTTGGGATGGCCGTCTTTGCGGTGGGCGGCAACCGCCAGGCAGCACATCTGTCCGGCATCCCTGCCGCGCGGGTGAAGGTTATCGTCTTTGTGCTGGCAGGAGCGCTGGTGGGCTTTGCAGGCATTCTGCAGGCGGCTCGCCTGGGTTCAGCGCGCGTCGACCCCATCAACAATCTGGAGCTAGACGCCATTGCGGCGGTGGTCTTGGGTGGCACGAGCTTCAGCGGCGGGCGCGGTTCGCTAGTACGCACGCTGCTGGGTATCTTGCTAATCGGCATTCTAAACAACGGCTTGTCGCTCATGAACGTAGACTCCTACTGGCAGTTGGTCATCAAGGGTGGGATTGTCATCGGAGCTGTGCTGCTGGATCGGTGGTGGGTGACGGCTAGTCGCAGCCGACAGCCTGTGCAGGACAAGGAGAAGCGCGCGTGAGCAGCTTCAACCTGTCGGCGACCAGCCTGGGCAAGCAAGTTTTCAGCCGCCGCAACGTGGGACAATTCGGCATGGTGGGCCTGGTGCTGGCCCTGCTGGCCGTCTTTGGCCTGGTAAACGCGGAATTCTTCAGCGTCTTCTTCAGCAGCGGCAACGTCGCCAACATTGGACGACAAACGACGCTGTTGCTGCTGACAGCCTTCGCTATGACCTTCGTGATTTTGGTAGGCGAGATCGACATCAGCATAGGGGCGATAGCCAGCCTGGCGGGCGTGCTGATTGTCTCGCTGATGAATGGCGGCTGGCCTTTCCCGCTAGCGGTGCTGGCAGGTCTGGGGTTAGGAGCGCTGGTGGGTCTGCTCAACGGCCTCATCACTGTGAAGGGTCAAATCCCCTCGTTCATCGTCACGTTAGGCACGCTGAGCATCGTCAGCGGTCTAGCCCTGGCCATGACTAGCGGTTCAACCATCCGCTTCTCCAACGATGCCTATCGTGACTTCTTCGCGCGCGGTGTGTTGGATTTGGGGATCACCCAGATTCCTGCTCCAACCCTGCTCACTATCGCTCTGTTCTTGTTGCTGAACTTCCTCCTGACGCGCACGCGCTTTGGGGCGAACGTGTATGCGGTGGGCGGTGGGGCGGCCTCGGCGCGCCTAGCTGGTATCCGCGTGGATCGGGTGAAAATTGGCGTCTTTGTGCTGGCAGGAGTAGTAGTGGCGCTGGCGGCAGTGGTCTACACGGCGCGCCTGGGCAATGGTCAGCCTCAGGGCATGATTGGCTATGAGCTGGACGCCATCGCAGCGGTCGTCATCGGCGGTACAAGCTTCAGCGGTGGACGCGGCTCTTTGTGGCGCACTGTCTTAGGCGCGTTGCTCATCGGCGTGCTAGACAATGCCGTCTCGCTCATGCAGCTCGATTTCAACCTGAAGCTGGCCGTCAAGGGCGCTACGATCATCTTAGCGGTGCTGGTCGATTATTACAGCCGAGGAGAGACACGATCATGAGCAACTTCACCCTTTTGGACACACGTTTCCACGAGATAGTTGACGAGAGAGAAACCTGCCAGCAGTTGGCAACGGGCATGGCCTTCACCGAGGGACCCGTCTACTTGCCCGACCAGGACGCAGTGCTATTCACCGATATTCCCGCTAACGCCATCATGCGCTGGAGCGCAACGCGGGGTTTGAGCATTTACGAGTCAAACGCCCATTTCGCTATTGGCCTATATCTAGATTTGCAGGGGCGGCTGATCGCCTGCGAACACAGCACCCGCCGCCTGACGCGTCGCGAAGCTGACGGGAGCGTGACCGTCTTGGCTTCGCATCACGGAGCGCACATCCTCAACAGCACCAACGACGTTTGTGTGCGCCGCGACGGAGCGATCTTCTTCACCGATCCGCCCTTTGGTGTGCGCCAGGAAGATGGTCAGCTTCACGGCTACCAGCAAGCGATGGAGTACGGCTGCTGCGGCGTCTTCCGCGTGACTGACGATCCGACGGCGCCGCAGCTTGTCCTGCGCGACATTTACCGCCCCAACGGTCTGTGCTTCTCGCCGGACGAGCGCGTGCTGTACGTCAGCGACTCTTCAGAGCGTCATCACTGCGTCTATGCTTACGACATGATCGACGACCAGCCGACGAACGGGCGCGTCTTTGCAGTGCTGCCTCGGGGCGTGCCAGACGGTATGCGCGTTGATGAGCGAGGGCGCTTGTACGTCGCTGGCTTGGATGGCGTCTACGTTTACTCGCCTGATGGTACGCACCTGGGTATCCTGCACGTGCCGGAGATGGTGACCAACCTCTGCTTCGGCGGAGCGGATCGCCAGACGATTTATATCACAGCGGTGAGTTCACTTTACGCCTTTAGGGTGAAGACGCGCGGCGTCCAGCGCCCCTGAAGCTCTCGTGAAGCTTTGTGTAAGGAGGAAAAATCATGCAGCGCTTACAGGGAAAGGTCTGTGTCATCACTGGCGGCGCCAGCGGCATTGGGCGCGCCTGTGCAGCGCGCTACGCCCAAGAGGGCGGACGCGTGGTAGTAGCAGACATCAACAAAGAGGGTGGCCAGGCTGTCGTCGAACAGATTCGGGCAGCGGGCGGTCAGGCCGTCTTCCAGCCGACAGACGTGAGCGAGCCGAAGCAGCTGGAAGCTCTGCTCCAGCGCGCCCTGGACGAATTCGGCGACGTCCACGTCTGGCACAACAACGCCTTCAAGAGCGTCTTCAAGACCATTGTCGATCAGACGCTAGAAGAATTTGACGATACGATTCGCGTCAGCTTGCGCGCCTATTGGTACGGCTCTAAGCTGGCGGTGACGCACATGCTGGCTCACAATGGCGGCGTCATCCTGAACACGGCCAGCGTGCAGAGCTACTTCGGCGAGCCAGGCTTCAGCGCCTATCAAGTGGCTAAAGGCGGCATTCTGTCGCTAACGCGCAGCTTGGGCGTAGATCATGCCCCTAAAGTGCGAGCAGTGGCTATTGCGCCAGGCTTCATCATCACACCGGCTCATGACGGTATCCCACCAGAGACGATTGAGCGCGTGAAAGCTAGCATTCCCGCCAAGCGTGGCGCTCAGCCAGAAGAAGTGGCGGCGCTGGCTGCTTTTCTGGCTTCTGATGAAGCTGACTACATCACGGCGACAGGGATCATCATGGACGGCGGTTATCTGGGCATTTAGGAGGCGAGACGATGATTAAGATGGTCGCCCTGGTCAAAAAGCTACCGCACCTCAGCCGCGAGGAGTTTATCCAGCGCTGGGTAGAAGATCACACCAAGCTGTCGAAGGTGTTGGGCATGAAGGGCTATCGGATTAACGTCGCCCTAGAGCCGCAGCCAGGTGGCCATGTGCCGCCTTACGATGGCACTGCCGAGATTTGGTGGGAGAGCGTGGAGTTCATGCAAGCAGCGCTGGCTAGTCCGGAGAACGACATTGCTGCTAAGGATACTGAACGCTTCTGCGAGGTGCTGCACTTCGTCTACACGGAGGAATTTGTCATTGTTTGATGGCGCGTTTGGCGTGATGGGTAGCTGCTGAAAGGTTGTGCGCTTGCCAGAACGTCGGCCAAGCCCGCGCCGCCGCTAGCTACGCGCCACGAGAGGAGCATTTCTTTTTTTATGTAATTGGTACATCAAAGTGCCAGGAGCTACAAGTAAGAGACGCGTTCTCAAAAGATACTAACAGTCAGACCGCCTTACTGCCCGTAGACGTTCTGATAGCGGTTGTACAGGCTGTCGATGTCAGCAGCCGACAGTGGCAACGGCGCGCCCATTTGCAGGGCTGTCCAGACGATGGCAGCGTTGTCTTCTGTCATGACCGCCGCCTTGACTGCCGCTTGCGCGTCTTTGCCCACCGCAAACACCCCATGATTTTGTAGCAGACAGGACGGACTACGGCTGCCCGTCAGCGTCTCCACCACCACGCGACCAATGTCCTCGCCGCCGATGAGCGCAAAGCCGCCGCAAGGGATCGGCCCGCCGAATTCGTCGGCCATCGCCGTCGTGACGCAGGGGATTGGACGGCCTAACACGGCAAAGGCCGTCGCATAACGCGAATGGGTGTGGACGATCCCGTTCACCTGCGGCATGTGGCGATAAATGTAGCAGTGCGAGGCGGTGTCAGACGAAGCCTTGAGCGCGCCTTCGACGATGAGGCCATCGCTATCGACGACGACCATGCGCTCTGGGGTCAGATCGTCGAACAGCAAGCCACTGGGCTTGATGACGATCAGGCCCGTCTCAGGGTCGCGCCCGCTGATGTTGCCGCTCGTCCAGGCGACGAGGCGGTTCTTAGGCAGTTCGGCGTGCAGAGCGCACACCTGGCGGCGCAGGTCGGGCAGCAGCACAGTCTCGTCTCCTAGCCTGTGGCTGATGTTCCTGAGCAGAGGCGGGCGTAGTCTTGGCTGGTGAAGGGCAGCGCGACGACTTGACCTGTTGCCGCTGAGGCATAAGACCCATACATGAGCTGCACTGTCTTAAGGTTATCTTCCGCGCTGGTTTCGGCTTGGGCATGGCCCAAGAGCGCATCAGCCAGGTTGTCTTGGCAGGGATGAATGCTAGAGTGTACCAGGTCATAAGCTGGATCAGCCCAGCTGAAGCGGGGCGGCACGTAGCGCTTGCAGAACGTGCCTTGCGCAGTGGTCTCGCGAACCCAATAGTCTTGGGCCAGCTCCAAGAAGCCTTCGCTGCCCTCAATTTCGACGTAGGTCTGGGGAAAGCGCTCGCGTTCGGTGCGGCTGGCATAGCTCATGTCGCAGACGACCGTTGCGCCAGACTGCATCTTGAACATGACCGTCGCCACGTCCTCGCCCTTGATGTCTTGGTGGATGCGATGGGTGTGGCACAACAGAGAGACGGCCTCGCCGAAGAGGTAGCGGGCTGTGTCCAGGATATGGCTGCCGATGTCGGTCAGGATGAACTGCTCCAACTCTTTCAGAAAAGGCTGGTTGTCGAAGACGGGAAAGCTGTTGCGGTAGTCGATCCGCGCGCGGAAGACTCGGCCTATGCGTCCGCTATCTAGGTGAGCCTTGAGCTGACGTAGAGGATACTGCCAGCGCCAGTTCTCGTTGATGTACAACGGCACGCCCAAGCGCTGAGACGCCGCCACCATCTGTTCGGCCTCAGCCAAAGAGGTAGCCATCGGCTTCTGGCAGACGACGGGAAGTCCACGCTCCAGGGCCATAAGGGTGAGTGGTGCATGAGTTTCGACGTTAGTGCAAATATCGACAAAATCCAGCTTTTCGTTGTCCAGCAAGGCTTGAGGATCGTCGTAGACAGCTGGGACGTTCCACTCTCTGGCTACTGCTTCTGCTTTGGAGCGCGTGCGATTGTAGAGAGCCACGCATTCTGTCTTGCCTGTCTGCTGCCAGCCACCGAGCTGGAAGCGTGACCAAAAACCTGTGCCAAACAAGGCAAATCGGAGTTTTTTCATGAGCCTATCTCCTCATAACCTAACCCATGCTTCAATCTTGGATGAGCGTCCGCAGGAAGCGCACGCTTTGACGCACGTAGTCCCACTCTTGCTCAACGGTGGCCTCCATCGTCTCTAGGGGGGAGAGCCAAGTTTCGATGATGGCATTGAAGGGGCGACCGTAGGCGCTTAGGCATTGCAGCAACCAGGGAATGTCCAGCATGCCCTGGCCAGCAGGCGCGCCGCTGATGATGAAGCCCATGTTGTGGGGCATGCGCTGAACGGTGAACTCTTTCACATGTAGGTTGACGACGTAAGGGCCGAGCGTCTCCACGACGACTTGCGGCCCTTCCAACGCGCCAAAAGAGTTGACTGTGTCCAAGCAAATGCCCACGCGAGGATGATCGAGCGCCTGGATGATGCTGGCTAGGATATGGGCCTTGAAGCGGTCGTGATTTTCGATAGCCAGCGTGATGTCCATCTGTTCTAGGCGCGGTAAATAGAGCCTGAGTTGCTCAACAACCTCAGCGGGCTGAGGGTGATGAGTAGGTGTGTCAACGACGACGCGCAAGATGGGCGAGCGAAATTCCTGCGCGATGGCTAAATACAGCTCCAAGTGTTGGGGAAGAATGCCGCGCGTCCCAACTTCGATGGCGATGCCGAGCTGATCGGCTTCGGTGCGCAGATCGGCCCGCTCTTGTGGGCTGAGGACGTGCAGGGGCAGGTTATCAGCGATTTGCACCAAGCGTAGGCCTAGCTCATGCGCGCGGCGCAGGAAGGTTTGAACGTTCAAAGGCGTTGGCGGTGCTGGATAACCGCCCACGCCTATGGCCCAAGCCAAGCCATAACTGCCAAGTCCGAGCGTGGTCACAACCGCACCCCCAGCAGACGATAGGCAACTTGGCCAATTTCTTCGGCTGAGCCGATATAAACCCACAGCAAGAAAGTATCGCTGGCAGCGAGGCTAGACGCTTGGAGCGTCGTTCCTGTGCATTCCATCTCGCCGAAGCTATGAGTGCCACCGAACTGGCCGCCATCGTTGTAGACGTGGATCGCGTGGCCGCGATGCCCAGGTTGATGAGGTGGTTCTTCTGCGTAAAGGTTGGCGGGGTTGTTGGAGAAAGCGCGTACCAAGAGAGCTTTACGCCCGTTGGGCAGCGTCTGCAGGTAGCCCATCCGCCCAATCACGCTCAGAGATTGATAGCCAACCTTGTACTGCTGTTGTCCGTCCAGCGTCAACCGTAGATGAGGCATATCGCCCTGACGTACCTGGCGGGCTGCAGGCGGCACGCTGCCGAAGTAATCCGAAGCTTGCACATCGGGTAGACATGGGATGATGAGATCACCACCTGCCTGCACCTGTACCAGCGTCCAGGCCTCCGTCGGAATGTGAGGATTGGTGATTTGCAGCCGTACCTCGTGTTGGTAACCCAAGTAGATGAGGCCATCCAGCTCAGGCAGAGGATTGCTGGTGGGCCTAATCCAGCGCTCTACCATCACGGTCTGAGTGCCTTCGGCCAGGTTGTGGGCTTCCAGTTGCATGTCGGCGCGCAGGTGAAGGCCGTCCGTTTGAACAGAGAGCTGATACTGAGCCGGATCCATCGCGGGTGGGACGCTGATCGTCCCCCAAAAATTGCGGCGGTCGCGGACGTTGAACTGAATTTCTGGCGCAATCCATAGGCGCTCGCCGCCTAAATTCCAGTGGCCCTGGGCAATGAAAGCGGCAAAACTAGCCCGATCGGCAAAGGCTGAAGCATTTGTCCACAGCAGATTCTCGCCATCGGCATGAGAGAAAATACCCAGCACGCGCCCGCCACGCTGGCTGATGAGGGCTGCTGCTCCGCCCTGCAGCGGCAGCACGGCGTAAGGCTCATGGGCAGCTTCGAGGACGTCTTGGTAATGCTTCTGAGCGAACATGCCAGTCACTTGGAGCTGCCTGTGATCTCAGCGACGCTGCGCTTGAGCGCGTCTAGACTCATGATGTTGTCCATCCAATCTGGCTTGAAGATTTTGTCATAGGCGCGCTCCACGGCCAGCTTAGCGCCATCTGAGAAGGGAAAGCCAGAGATGCCGAAGATGATGGCGAATTCAATGCGCACATGACCCGACAAAAAGGCCCAAGCGGCTTCAGCTGGGACGCCCATCTCAACTGCCCTATCGTAGGCCTGTTTGATGGCGGTGATGACGGTTGCGGTGAAGGTCTCGGCCAGGGCTGGCTCAAGGATGGCCATCTGCTCCACGGTGATGCGGTAGTTGTTCATCACCGGCGCGTACATGTCGCGGGCAATTTGATCGCCTTTGGCGTAGTCTTCCTCTGGGCCGTGATGAAGGGCTGAGACGATGTGATGCTTGGCCTTGACCCCGCCAAACCAATCGGTGCGCGCCTCTTCTGTCACCTCGTCGTTGAAGAGTGGTGGATGGCAGGGGTGAGAGATGAAGTAGGTCAGGTCATCGCGGATGGGGATGACGCCCGCATAGGCGGCCGCTGGGTCTAGGCCGATCACCATGGTGCCAGGTTGGAGCGAAGGGACAATCTCTTGAGTGATCTTGCCGATGAGGCGATCTGGCAACGCCAAGATGACAGCTTCCGCCTGGGCCAGCGCCTCAGCCTGGGGAGTGGGCTGCAAGCCGCGCTTGGCCAAATTGGCGAGGCCAGCCTCGCTCACCTCGACGTAGAACATCTGATACTTGTCTGGCATGCGCATGAGATTGTCTGTCAGGCGGCATCCCATTTTGCCGCCTGCGCCCATCAATGCGACCTTCAACATGATAAAAGCTCCCTCCAAACTTTAGATATTAGGTATTAGCTTGCGACGGGACGACAGGTGCTTTGTGAACCTCTGTCTTGTCACCATCAAGCGGACGAATGAATCGACGCCTGAGTTTCTCGGCCTGGGCTTCGCGCAGACTGTCGAAGAAAACTGTCATCAAGATAATCAGCGCGCGCACCATTGGCTGAAGGTATAGGTTGACTTGGTTGAACTGCAAACCGGTCTGCACCATCTGGATCAAAACCGCGCCGACCAGAGCGCCGATGACGTTGCCGACGCCACCGAATAGGCTGACGCCGCCCAGGACGGCAGCTGCTATGGCGTCAAATTCGCGACCCTCGGCGAAGCTCCGATCTACGCGGATCACCTGGGAAGCCAGGATGAAGCCCGCTAGAGCAGCGCAAAAGCCCGAAATGAGGTAAACGCTGAAGATGACGCGCTTACTATTAATGCCGGCCTTTTCAGCAGCATCACGGTCATTGCCCACAGCGTAGATTTGCCGTCCGATGGGGAGGCGCGTCAGGACGAAGTAGGCTGTCGAGACGACGATCAAGAAGGCGATGATCGGCATAGGGATGCCCAGAAGGTGTGCTTGACCAAACGTTGCCATGCGTTCTGGCAAGTCAATCTGCCGCGACTCGGTGAGCGCTGTGCCTATACCTCGGCCAATGACTAACGTAGCCAGCGTAGCCATGAACGGGGTAATCCGCAGATAGACGACGCTGAAAGCGTTCACTGCGCCGAAGAGCGTGCCAACGACCAAAGCGACCAGCAGAGCAGGCAGCACGTCCAGTCCTATGGAACGCATGAGGAGGCCGCTGATGACCGACGATAGGTACATGTTCGACCCTACAGAGAGATCAATGCCAGCTGTGAGCAAGACGAAGGTCATGCCAACAGCGATGATCCCGGTGAAGGCGGCTTGTTTGACGAAATTGGTGATGTTCTCCAGAGTGAAGAAACGCGGCGAACTGAGGCCGAATATAATGAAGACGACGACGAACAGCACCAGCGTCGAATGGTTGAGTAACACATTCCAAGTTTTCTGCAAGACACGAGACGATTTCATGTGAGCGCTTCTCCCTCGCGGAAAGCTGCATGGAGGATCGCTTTAGCGTCGAAGGCTTGTCGTGCGAACTCACCTACAATTTCTCCGCGGCTCATGACCACAATGCGGTCGCACATGCCCATCAGTTCCTCTAGCTCTGAGGAGATGAACAGGATGCCGCTGCCGCTACCTGCGAGCTGATCCATGATCGTATAAATTTCGAACTTAGCCTCAACATCAATGCCGCGCGTGGGTTCATCCATGATGAACAGCTTGGGCTTGGAGAGCAGCCACTTGGCGATGACGACTTTCTGCTGGTTACCGCCGCTCAGGCTGCGGACGGGCTGTTTGCGAATATCGCCGCTCTTGAGTTGCAAAGCGTTCAAGGTCTGGCGTACAGAGCTGTAAGCAGCGTCTTGATCGACGATCTGCAAGGGTGTGTGACAGAATTGGGGCAGGGCGACGAGAGCCACGTTCTCGTGAATGCTGATGTCCATCAGCAGCCCTTCCTCACGGCGATTCTCCGTCACAAAAGCTACGCCGCTGCGAATGCTCTCGCGGGGGACGGATACGGTGAAGCGACGTTTATCCAGGATCACTTGCCCTGACTCGAAGCCGTCTACCCCGAACAAAATGCGCGCTAGCTCTGTCCTTCCAGAACCCATCAGGCCAAACAGGCCGACGATTTCGCCCTGGTGGACTCGCAAGGCAATGTCCTTCACGATCCCGTCAGCTGTGACGCCCTGGACATCCAGGAGGATTTCGCTGCTAGGCTGAGAGGTGCGTTCTGGATAGAGATGGTCAATGCTACGACCCACCATGAGAGAGATCATGCGACCCACGTCGAAGTTCTGTACTGGCTCTTGGGTGATGAGCTGACCATCGCGCATGACGGCAATCGAGTCGGCCAGTGCCAGCACGTCGTTGAGGATGTGAGAGATGTAGATGAGGGCCTTGCCCTGAGCTTGTAGCTGCTTCATCAGCGCGAATAGACGTTCAGTCTCGCGGTTGGTGAGCGAAGTTGTTGGTTCATCCAAGATGAACAGCGAGGCATCTATGTGCAGGGCTTTGGCAATCTCCACTAGCTGCCTTTCGCCTGGCGAAATGCGGTCAATCGTCAGGTTGGGAGGAAGAGCTAAGCCCACTTGAGCCAGCAGAGCTTCGGTACGCTGATGAACAGCGGAGCGATCGATCAAGCGGAATGGGCCGCGCCGCTGGGTCGGGAAGCTTTCGATGAAGATGTTTTCAGCGATGCTCAAATTGGTGAACAGGTTCAGCTCTTGATGGATGAAGGCAATACCAGCTCTGAAGGCATCAGCTGGGTTGCGTGGTTGATAGGGTTGTCCATGCAAGCTCATCGTGCCACTATCTGCGTGGACAACGCCGCCGATCAGGTTCATGAGCGTGCTTTTGCCCGCCCCATTCTGGCCCACCAGTCCCAAGATTTGGCCCGCCTCGACGGAGATACTCACATCTTGGACAGCAGGCACGCCAAAGAAAGCCTTGCTGAGCTTGTTGGTATGGAGAACGACGCTCATAATTGCCCCTCCTGGCCAACGAGACGCGTCCGCGTGACGTCCAACAGAGCAGCTAGCAAGATGATCCCCCCCTTGACAGCGTCAATGATGAAAGGTGACAACCGCGCAGCGTTTAACACATTAAGCAGCAGCACGAAGAAAGCCACGCCGAAGACTGTACCTTTGATCGAGCCTTTGCCGCCAAAAAGACTCGTCCCGCCAATCACAACAGCCCCTACGATGTCTAGCAGCAGGTTGTTCCCCAGCGAGGGTTGGCCAATACCCAGACGAGCAGAGTACAAGATGGCGCTTACGGCAGCGCAGAAACCGCTGAACATGTACACCAGGATGATGACGCGGTTGGTAGGCACGCCAGAAATGTGAGCGCTGCGGCGGTTTGTCCCAATCGCGAACATATGACGGCCTAAAGCCGTCCGATTGAGCAGGAAACTACCAAAGATGGCCAGCGCAAATGCAATGACCGTAGGATAGGCAATGGCGCTGAAAATCTCGCGCCTGGGAATGGTCGACTCGGTCTTCTCACCCAAGTAGACGGAGACAATGTCTCCCGTTCCAAGCCTGATGAAGTCTTCGGGCAGGCTGGGGATGTTGCGCGATTGCGTGATCCACAGGGCCAGCGCGCTGAAGAAGATCATCGAAACGAGCGTGGCCATGAAAGGTGCAATGCGAAAGCGTGTGATGACGAAGCCATTGAAGAAGCCAATCCCTATGCCGAGCGCGAGCATGAGCAAGACGCCGACGGGGGCAGCCAGGGGGCTACCACTGAGGACTCCGCCTTCAGGCCGCATGAGCGTCCCCCAAAAAGGGCTGCGGTCAAACATGGCAGGGTCTAGCGCGCTGGACATGACCATCGCACCAACGACGCTGGTGATGGCCATGATCGACCCCTGGGACAAGTCGATGCCACCAACGATGAGGACGAAGGTTTGGCCGACAGCAACGGCCAAGAGCGGCCACATGTTGAGGAATTGGTTGGAGATGTTGAAGGGCAACCCAAGCGTGTTCGAGAGACCGACTTGAGGGAAAATAAGGGCTGCACCCGTGAACATAACAATCGTCAGGTACAAAACAAAATATTCAGAAATTAGCAGACGGCGAAGCAAGGACTGGAGGGGACGAGTCTTCACGTCTTGAGGCCTTTCGCATGACGACGAAGGTTTGCAGCCATGAGAACGTCAGCCTGACGTTCTCATGGCCAATGCAGGCACTACTTGTCGAGGAAGCCCTGGTCGTATAGGACGCAGCCCCACATGTCGTTACGATTGAACTGAATGTTGGCCGCTGTCAGCGCGAAGCCTGGATCGAGCAGCACTTCGTTGGGGCGGGTCTGGCCGGCCTGAATAGCTTCTAGGAGCGCATTCAGCGTCAGCTCGGCTTCCAAGAACAGGTCTTGGACGCCCGTTGCATCGACGAAACCTTGTTCAATGAGCATACAGGCGGTCGCGTCACCGTCTAGGCCGCCCATGAACACGTGGTTGGGGTTGCCACGCGGCACCCACTTGCCGCGCGGTTCAAGCACCGAACGGATGGTGGGGAATAGGAAGTCAGACGAGGTGAAGATGAAGTCCACGTCCGGATTGGCAGTGATGGCAGCTTCCAAGTTAGCCAAAGCGGTCGCGGCGTCCCATTCAGTAGCAACTTCGATGGGTTCGGCGAACATGCCAGGATAGGCCTCGTTGTAGCGGTTGATGACGTTGAAGAAACCATCACGGCGGCCTATGGCGTTGGTGTCTTGGAGCGCGCCCACCAGGATCAGCGGTTGGATGGTCTTGCCCGTCACCTGCCACTTGACCAGGGCTTGCTGGGCCATGAACTCAACAGCCTGTTCAGTAGCGCTGACGTTATCGGCCACGACGACGATGCCTGAGCTGCGGTCGTTGGGGGGACGATTGAAGACGGCAATCGGGATATCGTTTGCTTGCGCTTCTTTGACGATAGTCACGGCGCTATCACCATCCTGCGGGATGATGATGATGCCGTCCACGCCCTGAGCGATGCACTCACGCACCTGCTCGAGCTGGCGGTTGGGGTCTTCGTTGGCGTTGTATTCCAACACCTCAACTCCCTGTTCGCGTAGTGTTTGGGTGATGGCTAAATGGCCAGCGACCCAGAACTCCGTCTCCAAGTCTTGAAAACCGAAGCAGATGCGCAAGCCAGCCTGAGCCTGCGTGAACGGAATGGCGGTTAGTAGAGCCGTAAATGCCAATCCAGCGATGAACTTTGAGTTTTTGTGCATGATTCTAGCCTCCCAGAAAATTTGTAAAAGAGCATTAGCGGTCACAAGAGCATGTGAGGTGTTCCTTGCCTTTGAATGTCCTTTCTATCTACTCGGTTTGCCTGGGGTGTACCATGCGCTGCTCAGGATAATGCGCAGAGATACCATGTATATTTTATATTGCATACAATCCGCGCGGAAAGAACTATGCGCTGCCCTTCTGCTCGACGGAATAGACGCATTCGCCTGCAACGCGCTCGTTGATCTCGCGATTGAGACTCATCAGGGTCGGCAAGTCGCGCTGCTTGTAGGCATTGAGGATGGCTAGGTGGTCGCGGATGGCTTTGTATTCGTCGTAGTTAGGGATGGCCCAAGCGCGGATGTGAAGGACAGCGAAAATTTGGGCGACGATCTGCTTCCAATTGCGAATGAGTAGGCTGTGCTGGCTACAGCTGACGATGAAATGGTGAAAGTTCATGTCGATAGAGCGTATTTGCCGCAAATCTCCGATTGCAATAGCCTGGCGCTGCGCTTCGATGAGCTGGTCTAGGTGGTTGTATTCCTCGTTTGTGAGGCGGTCAATGATGAGTTCCGCTGCGAAGTTCTCCAACACTGTGCGCATGGAGAAGATGTCTTTCACGTCTTGTGGCGTGAAGTTGCGGACGAAGCTGCCCCGATAAGGGTAAGACACCACCAAGCCATCCTGTTCAAGCAGGATCAGCGCTTCGCGCACAGGTGTCCGACTGACGCCGAGCTGTGCCGTTAACTCTGCTTCAACGATGTGATCATTGGGCCTGAGGCGACCTTCGATAATCGCTGAGCGAATTTGGTCGGCAACCTGATCGCGTAAGTTGCTGGCTTGAATCTGCGAGAAAGACATGATGTTGCTTTTCAAATAAGCGCTCATTAATCTAGGACAGAGTATTGCATACAATATCCCACGTGTCAAGTTTTTCAGGCGTGGCCGCGCAGAATACTCCCAAAGTAATCAGGTTTGCCCACTTGGCCAGCCTTGAGCGAAATCTCCAACCCGTCGAATTCCTGATGGTGCGATCTGGCACGACACAAGGGAGAACCTGGCGCAATTGGCATAACATACTCCAGGGCGTACACGCCAAGCTGACGCGCCGAGTAGCCGCAAGTGTCGCCGCCGGAGACGCACACTCGCTTAAGCTTGGTACGTTCCAGCAGCTCGCGCAGCAGCATACCCTGCTGAGTGCCGAGTATCGTCCCTACTTGATATGGGTTGATGCCCAGTTGGCCCATGCGCTGTCTAGTCGCTTCAATATGCGGATCATCTGGGCCAATCGTGGAGAACATGACGACGCTTTGACCGACAGCGATGGCTTGGACGGCCTGCTCAAGGGCTTCAGCACGAGCAGCGTCGGCTTGTCCGGGATCAACTAATCGCGGGGTATCTAGGCGTATGGGCTGGAAGCCTTGCTCAATAGCCCAGCGAATTTGCGCGGCGGTCTGCGGCGCAGCACTGCCAGAGATGACAGCCATCTGGTCGACCATCCCCGACGAGGTACGTTCTTCAGGCTGCTCCACAAGGCCTGAACGCTGCCAGTGCGCCGTCAGCGCATATTCTACGCCAGATGAGCCAACGATCAGCCGCTGCCCTTCGCCGCGCGTCGTCCAGAGATGTTCACCGATGAGCCGCAAATGCTGGTCGTTGAGCGTGTCAAAGAGGACGATCTGGCAGCCTGTGCTGAGCTGCTGCTGATAGCGCTCAGTCAGCTGCGCTGCCTCGGTCATTGAACGTATGTCCACTAGGCCTATCGGACGCGAGGTTTGTCGGCCCAGGTGTAGGCGCAGATCAGCCTCATCCATCGGGGTGATGGGGTGCTGCTTCATCGTAGGGTGGCGATCTAGACGGTAGGTATCGTCGCCAAAAGTGGCGAATAAATTACCAAAGACCACGTAGCGCTTGAGGATGGGCGCACCGACCACAAGCGGCACATCGCGCTCGCCGAAAACCTTTAGCCCAATCTCGATGGCGTGTCCAATGCTGCCAATTTGTGGAGATGAATCGAAGGTAGAGCAAATTTTGTAGTGGAACAAGGGAGCGCTGAAGACTTGTAGAGCCTGGAAGATGGGCGGCAACGCCGCATCCATTTGTGCGGGGGACATGGAGCGGCTGACACCGGCGACGCCGACGGCGCGAGCCTGGGGGAAATGTTGAGCTACAAGGTCTAGACTGGGCGGCTCTAGGAACAAGACGGTTGGCACGCCGCCCAGCGTCAGAGCTTCCATGACATCGGTTGAGCCGGTGAAATCGTCACCGTAAAAAGTCAGAAGAAAGTGGCTCATAGGGCTGCGAACATCTCTAGGGATTGGCGCAATTCCACGTGATCGCGCGCATATTCGTGCAGATCAATGCCCTGTAGGGCGGCATCCCAGGCCTGGCGCAGGCTGGCTACGCCAGCTGCTGGGCCAAGCGGATGGGCCATGATCCCTCCCCCCGCCAGATAAAGCAGGTCGACGCTGTTCAGGGCGCGATAGGTATCGGCGACCTGAAGAGTGGATTGCCCCGACGAGAAGACGGGCATAGCGACATCTTGAGCTTGGAAGAGCGGAGACAGACAAGCTCTGGCTGATGCGATCACCGACTCGTCGGACTCGCAAAATTTATTGCGCAGACCGTTGACGTGTAGATGGTCAGCGCCAGCCAGGCGCATGAGCTTTTGGAAGGCGACGTATTCCATGCCCAACAGAGGATGACGGCTCAATGCTCCCCAGCCGGCGCGATGACCATGAATGGGGAGCTGAGTGTGTTGGCTGATGGCGCGCAGAGCTACCGGGCCGACCGCCAGCATGTTGACCATGATACATGTGCCGCCGTGTGCCAAGACGATGTCGTGATGACGGCGCATGTCGTCTAGGTCGGCTGTGATGTTGAAGGCGTACATCACCTTCTTGCCTGTCTTGACATGATGGTCGTTGATGACCGCCATCACGGCTTTCACGCGTGCTTCGAGCGGCGAATGAGGCGAATTGGTCTGAAGCTCGTCATCTTTGATGAAATCAAGCCCAGCTTCGCACAGCGTCCTGACCAGCTCGGCTGTTTGATCTGGCGAGAGGCCCACGCTAGGTTTGACGATTGTGCCGATCATCGGTCGGTCGAAGACGCCAGCCATCTGGCGCGTCCCAGCCACGCCGAACTTAGGCCCTGGGTAGCGCGACTGAAATACAGCGGGTATTTCAACGTCTAGTAGCTTGAGGCCGGAGAATGGGCCAAGTTCGTACAGATTGCCGCTGAGGGTGGTGATGAGGGTCGCCAACGACAGGCCGACGTTATCGAAAGGATAGGCAATGACAACTCTGGCGCGCTGCCACTGGGACGAGTGTGACTGGCGAGGCGGCTTGGCGCCAGGCAGACTCGGCGCTGATACAGCTTCTAGCGGCGTAATCTCTAGTATTTTAGCGCCGTGCTTCTCCAGCAACTCCGGCGTTTCGCCGGGGACGCGCACGAACGTGCCGGCAGACTGCTCGCCAGCCATGACCTGCGCTGCCTTTTCTAAAGGGTGTTGAGTCTCGATCAGATAAGTTGCGAGGATAGCGTCTTGCATGAGTCCCTCACAGCGTCGGAGCATCAATAGTGACGAGCGAGAACGGCTCCAGGCGTAGGTGTAAGCCTGCTCCATCAGCTTGTACGATTTCCCAAGCTTGTTCACGGTAAGCCTCAGGCTCGCGCATGGCCAGCTCCACATTGTGAATGTCCAGGCGGCGCAGGCGCAATGACCCCGATACTTCCAGTGTGCAGTCCTGCGCTTCGTGTGTCAAGTTCGCCAGCAAATAGCGGTTGCGCTCATCGGTCTTCAACATGCAACCATCGACGCGCATGGAATCGCTGCTGGCCAGATCGCCGACAAGCCCGCCTTTGCAGTCGGCCCAATCGGCGAAGACGTGGTACATAGGATAGACGCCGCCTGCGATGTCCCAGAACTGGTCAGGGTACTGTGAGCCTGTCTCAAGAGCCATGACGCCTTTGTAGCCTACAGTCTCGTAGTAAGTTAGCGTGGTCGCTCCGCCTAGCACCAGATACTTCAGGCTGTTGAGCGTCCAGCCTGCTCCAAACAACGACATCTGGCGAGCATCTGCTTGAGTAGGCAAGGCTTCGGCTGGGGCAGGAAGCTGTGGCGCGGTTGCGTTGGGATTCCAGCGCATTTTGAAGGTCACAGGGCCGACGTGGATGGGCAGGCGGTCGATGAAAGCCCTGGCGCTCTGCACAGTCACTTCATGGACTGCCAGCGTCTCCACTAGCGATTGGTCGTCGAAGGCGTGAACCTGAGGATTGATAGAGTAGATGACTCCGTCAACCTCTTCTGTGCCAGGGCGCTCGCGGTTGAGTTCTGTGAAGAAGGCGTCTGTCCCGCCAATCAGCGTTGTGTTCTGTCCTAAGATGCGGCGCGCCATCCGAAGCCACTGCGCCGAGGTCACCTTCTCGCCCTGCTTGAAGATGAGGTAGCGCAAGACAGGCACGGGGGCGGCAGCCAGCACTGTCTGCAAGCGACTCAGCTCGGCTTCAGGCTCATCTCCCAGATGGACGGCAACCTCAATCGGCAGGCCTGTGCAGCGCGCTTCTTCCACCTGGGCTCGGTACTGCTCTGTCCACTCCTCATCGCTCGGACGAACGTCGAGTCGCAGATGATCGAGGCGCAACTTTTGCAGACGCTCACAGGCTTTGGGGTAGATGGCACTTGGTGACGAAGCGCATAGCCCGATCATAGGCCACGCCGCCTGCCGCGCCGTATTGGGTCGCAGCGTCGTCGCATCGGATAGGCGGATGGGGCTGTCAACTGGCTGCTCGGCTTGTTCGGACTGGAGCAGTCGGACGGTGACGCGCTGTTCAATTCGCGTGCCAGGTGTTACTTCGACGGGGAAGGGCAGGCTGAGTGGCGTGCAGTAAGTCTTGTAGGAAGCGTCAAGCCAATTGCGCTGATCTTCCATCTCAAAGGTGTCGCCTTCCATCAAGACTTCTACCCATCGACCCTCAGCATACTCATGCTGGACAGCGCGAATAGAGAAGAAGGGCTGGTGTGGAGCGATGGTGATCGGGAAGGCGCTCTCAGTCTGGCTGCCATCTGTGTGGATCAAGCGACAACGGCGTCCGGCGCATTCCATCGGGTGCAAGACACAAAAACCAATCCTGTTGCGCCTAAAGCGCGCCAGGGCTTCGCCGAGCATGTGAAAGACGATCGTCCCATCGGCGCTGCCTGTGATCCGACCACGCCAAGAGAAATGAACATCGCCTGCCTGGTGCAGGCTATCGAATTCGACTTCGAAATGGTCTGAGGCTATCTGCAAGGTATGCTCTTGGATGAGGCCAGAGACTGTCTCCCAATTGTGATCGCGGACAGCGCTGTAAATCTGCCGAATCAGTTCAAACTGGCCCACGCAAATGCGTCGAAGTTGACCTTGCTCGTACAGCGCTTGGACAGGCCCAGCGCGCAAGGTTGTCACAGTTGGAAATAGGGTAGCGTAACCATGAAGCAGTCGTAATGTTTGAGAGTCCATCTTTTCACCAAGTCGGCAAAACTCTATTTGCTTCGCATATCTCATATTGTATACGATCTATGAGAAAACACAACCTAACAACCCTGAAAAGCTTGCGGCCTTTGTTCTAGCCTTCGCCTCAAACTCTCTCTGATGAAAGTGCTAAACAGATTCGACGACTCATGCTGAGGATGAATGCGTGCGACAGCCTTGCTCACCGAAGCACACATGACGAGCTGTGGCAGCGTCCGTGACACAATAGGCAAGCCCTTACATCCACCTTCTCGCGCCAGGACATGGCATGTCTTCTGAAGCTCCCCTGATCATCATAGACATTGGCGGCACAAAGACCGCCGCCGCTCACGCCAACGGTGAAGGCCGCCTGCTAGATCGTCGCCAGGCGGTCACCTCCAAGCACGATGGCGAAGCTATTGTCCAAGCCGCTTGTGAGCTGTTAGTTGGTCTGCATCAGGCCCATCCGTAGGCTCAAGGCTCAAGAGAGACGGCGGCGTGCCGAACAGCGTTCGCACAATCGTCATGTATATCTACTCAGCGCATAGCTAGATGAAAGGTGCGCTTGCTAGTATTGAAAGCCTTGCTATGGCTCTGGCCAAAAGAAGGCTTGGATACGCTGATGTTGCGCTTGTTGGCCATGTCAAGACTCTCTGGCGAAGTAGGAGATAGGTCAAGGTAGGCAGACCAGCACCTTCATTCACAGCTGCACTTCAGAGTGTGGTAACCTGGTTGGGCGGATTGGTTGCCAGTGCTGCATAGAGATCGGGGAAAACAGCCTATCTGAACCCCGGCGACTGTACCAACTGTACGGATTGTGGCGGGTTCGGTGCGTCTCTTCTGAGTGGGAGCGCGCAACATGCAGAAGTGGCAACAACGACAGTAGCGACGACGGCAACAACGAAGGCGGTGACAACAACCAGAGTGGCGGCAGCTAATCCCTGAACAGCTCAAAAGCGCAGGACAGCGTCGGCAGACGACGCCATCCTGCGCTCATGAGCGGCCTATGAGGCCTCAATCATCTCCAGAATAGCAAGCACTTAGTCAGCTACCGAGCGCAGTGCGTCGACGACCGGCAGAAAGACCGTTTCGCGCAAAGCGTCTCGCTCTTCCGCCAAGCTGACCAACACCGCGATCAGCGTCGCTTTGGGTGCTTCCACAATGGCCAGATCAGCCTTGATTGGCACGCTGGCGACCTCACCATCGGCCTGGAACAGCGTCCAGATCACCCCGTTGGCTTCGCGCTCGCCAACCTGTTCGACCTGCTCTAGGCTGAACTGCTCCGACACCAGTTGGACGGCATCGGAGATGGCGAAGTCCGCCGCCTGAGTAATCAGCAGGGTCACGTCGCTCATGCTCTGGCCGCGCGCATAGACTCCCTCAGCGATCGCTGTCCAGCCCTCAGGGACAACGCCCTTCACGCCAGCTTCGTTCAGCTCGCGGAAGACGACTTCTTGAGCAGGGGCTTCGCCCGCGCCCGTGAAGACGATGTTCGGCATGTCTTCTACGCAGCTCGTGTCAACTGGCGCTTGCGGGTCATCCAAGAAGGCGCTGGCTATGGCAATCGGGCAGCCGCCGCCCAGCGTCTCAACGTGGCCTTTGGCTGGCAAAATGATAGAGGTGCTGTTGCTCAGGTTCTTGGCGACCTGTTCGGCCCAGATGGGCGGCGTGGCGCTGTCGAATTCGCCGCTGAAGATGAGGGCGGGGACGTCGCTGCGCACCGGCTCAACTTCGCGCGGGTCAAAAGGCTTGGCGCCCCAAGCAGCACAAGTGTCCAGCATGGCTTGGCCACTGCCGCCCAAGCTCAGTCGGGCCAACCTACCCGTCAATGGATAGGCTTCCAGGCTGGCGTCCATCGCCTCAGCGGTGGTGGCGTAGGCTTCCTCATGGCAGTTGACCGCGAGGAACTTGCCCAGGTTGATCCCCTCGCCGATCAAGAGAGTGACGGTCAAGGCATCGCGCAAGCTGCTGGGATCGCCCTGGCTGACTTCGTAGATGACTTGGGGGGCTTTGGCGACGAGGTCACTGCTCTGGAAAGAGAAGAACAGCGCGCCCATGAAGACCTCTGGCGTCACCGTTACGTCGACCTGGCCCTTGTTCGGGATGATGAGCGTCAAGCTGAGGGGTTGCTCATCCAAAGCCTCTACCGTTTGCACGAAGACCTGCTCTAAGTCAGGATAAGCAGCGGCGCAAGCGCTGTCGGCGGCGCAGGCGGCGAAGAGGCGATCGAGGGCGTCTTGGCTCTTGCTCGCTTGTTCTGTGAAGATGTTGTTCTCTAGGGCGATGACGCCGTCCAGCACAACGCTGCGCACCAGCTCAGGGTAGTCGCGCATGACAGTTTGGGCGAGACGTGTGCCGTAGCTGCCTCCGTACAAGTTGACCTTTTCATAGCCCAGCACAGACGCCAGAGCGGCTACGTCGGCAGCATTCTGAGCGCTGGTGTAGGCCTGCGGATTGACGCCCTCCTCGTTTTGCAGGCGTTCGCTGCACGCGCGGACAGCTTCGATGGTCGGCTCAGCGATTTCGTCGGCGCTCAGTTGGCCGCTGTAGACCGCATCGTTGACGGGGTTGTACTCCGGACAACTCAGCGCCGGCTCGCTGAAACCCGTGCCGCGCTGGTCGAAGACGATCATGTCGCGCTCAGCGGTGAGCGGCTCGATGAAGCGCGCGTAGGACGCTGCGAAGCCGGCCACGATAGCGCCGCCTGGCCCACCTTGCAGGAAGATAATCGGATCGGGCTTGGGGTTGGCGCTGCGGCTGCGGTAGATGGCCGTGTAGAGCTTGATCGTATCTTGTGGATTGCCCTGATGGTCTTCTGGCACGACGACGAAGCCACAAGTGACGTCAGCCCCTGGTGGGATGGGGAAGCGGCAGTCCGCAGGTTCAAAGCGCGCTTCTTGGGCTAGCACTGCGCTCGATAGGCTCAGAGCTAACGCAAACAAGGACAGACTGACAACATGCTTGAGTGACATGATTTTCTCCCTTCAAAAACGGTTTTCAAGGAATACAATAGAATAATTCCCTACTCATGTCAACACCGTTCAAAAAATTTTTTGAACCAGCTCAGGAAACTCTCATCATGACGTCTTGGTATGACGCCTTGCCTGAACAGCGGGTTATTAGCGATCTAGAAGCTATGCGCGGTTACCTCGATCCGTTGCGTCAGCGGATTGTCCAGGCGCTCGCTCCGGCGCCGCTGACCATACAGGAATTGGCCCAGCACTTGGGCGTGCCGTTTACCCGCCTTTACTACCACATGAACTTCTTGGAGAAGTACGGCTTCATCCATCAGGTGGACAGCCGCTCCTATGGCGGCGCCGTGGAGCAGAAGGTGTACCACATCACCGCCAAGAGCTTCTTGCTAGATCGCAGGTTGCTGGCCGTCCTCAGGGACGACGAGGACGACGCGCTGGAGGTCGTGCTGCAAACCTCGCTGGACGAAACGCGCGCCGACATCCGCGCCAGCGCACGCCAGGGGATCATCGACTTGAGCCAACCCGTCCCTCATCCCAAAGCAGCGCTGCTGATACGCGGCTTCTTCCGCCTCAGTCCGCAACAAGCCGCAATGTTGCAGGAGCGCATGAAGGCTCTCATCCACGACATGGCCAACATGGAAAATCAAGGCAAGCAGCAAAATCAAGAGGATAGGGCCTTTTACGGCTTTACGCTGGCCTTCTATCCCAGCGCTCAAATGATCTCAGGGCCAGTTGAAGACGCTGATGCATCAGACCAGCCTGCCTGATGCTGGAGAGAGACGACGTGCCGTCGTCATGCACAGCATTCCATCAGGCGCTATAATTAGCCGCCCAGAACGAATCAACGCTCATCATCAAAGGAGTAGACGATGGACACTGGCGACGTTGCACGAGCTATCGCTGAGGGCAGGACTGCCCTCGGCATTGAATTCGGCTCGACTCGCATCAAGGCTGTCCTGATCGACCAAGATCATGCGCCACTGGCCAGCGGCAGCTACGATTGGGAGAATCGCCTGGAGGACGGGGTTTGGACGTATCACTTGGACGACGTTTGGTTGGGTTTGCAGGCTTGCTATCATCAACTCAGCCAAGCCGTGCAAGAACGCTACGGCGTGACGCTGCGCACCGTCGGCGCGCTGGGCTTCAGCGGCATGATGCACGGCTACCTGGCCTTTGACGAGCGCGACGAGCTGCTCGTGCCTTTCCGCACCTGGCGCAACACCATGACTGCTCAGGCCGCCGTCGACCTCACCCAGCGCTTCCAGTTCAACATCCCGCAGCGCTGGAGCATTGCCCATTTTTACCAGGCCATCCTCAATCAAGAGCCGCACGTGGGCGCGGTGCGCACCCTCACCACGCTGGCTGGCTACGTCCATTGGAAATTGACGGGGCGAAAGGTGATGGGTGTTGGTGAAGCGTCTGGCATGTTCCCCATCGACAGCGCCACCCACGACTACAACGCGCGCATGATGGCCCAGTTCGATGAGCTGTTGCGCGAGCGCGGCTTTGATCTGCGCCTGCGCGCTCTTCTGCCTGAGGTGCTGGTGGCCGGCGCAGCAGCGGGGACGCTGACTGAGGAAGGTGCGCGGTTGATCGATCCGACGGGGCAACTCCAGGCGGGCATTCCGCTCTGCCCACCGGAGGGCGACGCTGGCACGGGCATGGTGGCCACCAACAGCGTCGCTGTGCGCACGGGCAACGTCTCCGCCGGCACGTCCGTCTTCGCCATGATCGTGCTGGAGAAGCCGCTGGCCCAGCTGCACGCCGAAATTGACCTGGTGACCACGCCGAGCGGCGCAGCTGTGGCTATGGTACACAGCAACAACTGCACCTCCGATCTGAACGCCTGGGTGGATGTCTTCGCCGAATTCACCCGCGCGCTGGGCCTAGATGTGCCGCAGGGGCGGCTCTACGAACTGCTCTATCGGCAGGCCCTCTTGGGCGACGCCGACGGTGGCGGCTTGTTGGCCTACAACTACCTCTCCGGCGAACATATCACCCACTTTGAGGAAGGTTGCCCGCTGTTCGTCCGCAGGCCAGACAGCCGCTTCACGCTGGCCAACTTCATGCGCGTGCATTTGTTCTCGGCGCTGGGCGCGCTCAAAATTGGCTTGGATATTTTGTTTGAGCAAGAACAGGTGAGGATTGACCGCATTTTTGGGCATGGAGGCTTCTTCAAGACGCCAGAAGTCGGTCAGCGCATCATGGCGGCTGCCATGAACGTCCCGGTCGCGGTGACGGAGAGCGCTGGCGAGGGCGGCGCCTGGGGCATTGCGCTCTTGGCGGCTTACATGCTGCGCAAGACGACAGGCGAGACGTTGGAAGACTACCTGGCTCAGCGCGTCTTCCTCGGCAAACAAGGCACGACCATCGCTCCTGATCCACAGGACGTCGCAGGCTTCATGAACTTCATGGCGCGCTATCAACGCGGCCTGAGCATTGAGCGCGCCGCCGTGGACGTCCTGGGCAGCAAGTCTTAATTTTCTGCTTGTAGCCTTCGTCTTCTGTGATGAGGATGAAGGCACAAACTTTGAGAGAATTACCAGGTGGCGACGCAGTGCCGAGCTACTGCTCGTTGGTAAGTGGCGAGCGCCTCAGACTTATCCGCTGACTGGAACAGGCGACGGCCTTTCCCCTCCCCCACCACTTGCCCTGTGTCCCCCAAATATGCCGAGCGCAAGCTGCCGCAGGCCAATTGTGCTTGCATGGTGCAAGACACAACCGTGAGACATCCAGGCACAAGCATAGGACTACGGACGATTTCCCGGCGCGCTGAGTTCGTCCAGCAGCGCCAAAAGGCCCTGGCGCAGGTGGTTTCACTCTTCTGGGAGCATGACCCTATAGCGGCACAGCAAGACGCGACGCACATCGGGCAAGTTACGGTAGCTGATGAAAGCCTGCACGTTCAGTGCTTTCTGACGGGCGTCAATCGCCTAGCCTATCTCACCTCATCTTCTAGTCTGCTGCTACTGAGGAGCGGGACAGCCCATCAAGTCTGGGTGATTGCAGGCTGGGCTGCGAGACTCACACGCTCAGCTTGTTTGTGTTTCTTCTTGCGCAATTCAAAGACTTGCGTTAGACTTCTTGCGTTCTCATCTTCAAGATAACTTCTGCTCATGCCCACAGCATGAGCTACGCGGTAGAAAAATCTTTGATAGGACGGCTTAGTTTATGGAATTCTTGTCGCGGTTTGACCGCCCGTATGAGGCGCAGCGGCCCCCTATTCATCCCCTCATCATCGACAAAATCTCGCTCAACTTCGGTGGGGTGCGCGCCCTCAACGAGATTAGCCTGCGCGTCGATCCTAGCCAAATCTTCGCCATCATCGGGCCGAATGGGGCGGGCAAGACCAGCCTGCTGAACTGCATCAACGCCCTCTACCGTCCTCAGGAAGGGCGGATCATGTACGGCAAAGTTGACCTGGTGAAAGTGCCGCCTCATCAGCTGCCGCGCCTGGGCATTGCTCGCGCCTTCCAGAACATTGAGCTGTTCAGCCACATGAGCGTGCTAGACAACCTCATGCTGGGTCGGCACATCTACATGAAGAAGAACCTGCTGCAAGCTCTGCTGTATTGGGGCGCGGGTCAGCGCGAGGAAATCGAACATCGGCGCTTCGTAGAGTACGTCATCGACCTACTAGAGATTCAGGGCATACGCAAAGCCATCGTCGGCTCGCTGTCCTATGGCTTGCAGAAGCGCGTGGAGCTGGGGCGCGCCCTCAGCCTCAACCCCACCCTCATCCTGCTGGATGAGCCAATGGCTGGCATGAACACCGAAGAGAAAGAAGACATGGCCCGCTACATCCTAGACATCCGCGAGGAGTGGGGTATTACGGTGGTGCTGATTGAGCATGACATGGGCGTGGTGATGGACATCTCTGATCAGGTGGCGGTGCTGGAGTTTGGCCGCCTCATCGCCGTCGGCAAGCCAGAAGACGTGCGCAGCAATCCAGAAGTCATCCGCGCTTATCTAGGCCGAGAACATCGATGAATGCTTTAACTCGAATAACCTAGCAGAATCAAGGAGGCCAAGCCCGCGATGGACGATACGCTGCCAAAATTATTGAGGCGCAACGCTCGGCGTTACGCCAACCAGCCTGCCCTGCGTGAGAAACGCTTTGGCATTTGGGGGGCGATCACTTGGGCGCAGTACTACGAGCGTGTGCGCCACTTCGCTCTTGGCCTACACTGCCTGGGCTTTGAGCGCGGCAACCTAGTGGCTGTCATCGGCGACAACCGCCCAGAATGGGTCATCACGGAGTTGGCGGCTCAGTCGTTGGGCGGCGCGTCCATCGGCATTTATCAGGACTCGGTAGCGGACGAAGTGACCTACATCGCTCAGCAGTGCCAGGCCCGCTACATCGTAGCAGAAGACCAAGAACAAGTGGACAAACTGCTGGACATCCGCGAGCAAATCCCGACGCTGAACAAGATCATCTACTACGATCCGAAGGGCTTGCGTAATTATAACGATCCTGTCCTGCTGTCCTTCGTCGAAGTTGAAGCGCTGGGGCGCGAGTATCACCAAAAACACCCAGACGCTTTCGAACGCTTCATCGACCAGGGCAAAGGCGAGGATGTCGCCATCGTCTCCACCACCTCTGGCACGACCTCGCGACCCAAGCTGGCTCGGCTCAGCCACAGCAATTTGATAGCGATGGGCGAAGGGATCATGTCCTTCGATCGTTATGGTGCAGACGACGACTTTGTCTCTTTCTTGCCCCTGGCCTGGATTGGCGAGCAAATGCTGTCGATGGCCTGCGGCCTTCAGGCTGGTTTTGCCCTCAACTTCCCTGAGGAGCCGGAGACAGTGCAGCATGACCTGCGCGAGATTGGCCCGCACATCATCTTTGCCCCACCGCGCATTTGGGAGAACATGGTCAGCACCGTCCAGGTGAAGATTGAGGACTCCAGCCGCGTGAAGAAGGCCTTCTTCAACTGGGCGATGAACGTCGGGCAGCGGCTGGCGGACAAGCGCTTCGCTAAGCAGCCGCTCAGTGGATTAGAGCGTCTGCAAGAGCGCATTGCCTACTACCTAGTCTTCAACAACCTGCTGGATCAGCTGGGTATGAAGCGCGTCAAGTGGGCCTACACCGGCGGCGCCGCCCTCAGCCCAGATATTTTCCGCTTCTTCCACGCGATGGGCGTCAACCTCAAACAGGGATACGGCCAGACCGAGACCAGCGGCATTTGCGTCGTCCACCGCGATGGCGACATCAAGTTCCAGACGGTGGGCAAAGCCATGCCCGGCGCCGAAGTCAAGGTCGATGAGAGCGGCGAAATCTTGGTGCGCGGCAAGGTGGCCTTCCAGGGCTACTTCCGCAACGAAGCTGCCACCGCCGAGACGATCACTCACGACGGCTGGGTGCGCACCGGCGATGCTGGCTACTTCGACGAGGACGGCCACCTCATCGTCATCGACCGCGCTAAAGACGTGATGACTCTGCACGACGGCACGAAATTCTCGCCACAGTTCATCGAGAACAAGCTCAAATTTAGCTTGTATGTGCGCGAAGCTGTCGTCTTCGGCGGTGGGAATTATCCCTACGTGACCGCCATGATTAACATCGACTTTGGCAACGTGGGCAAATGGGCCGAGAACAACAAGATGGCCTACACCACCTACACCGACCTCTCCCAAAAGCCCCAAGTCTATGCGCTGGTGCGGACTGTCGTCGAACGCACCAACCAGGACTTGCCGCCTGCCGCTCGCATCCGTCGCTTCGTGCTGCTGCACAAAGAGCTGGATGCCGACGACGCCGAACTCACGCGCACGCGCAAAGTACGACGCAACTTCATCGCTCAGCGCTACCAGGACATTGTAAACGGCCTGTACAGCGATGCTCAGAACATTCAGATCGAATCGACCATCACTTACCAGGATGGGCGCACGGCCACCCTGCAAATTCAGCTGCGAATGGAGACGGTGCAAGCATGAATCCTGACGAAATCCTCAAGTTTTTGCGCCTCACCTATACGGCGCTGAGCGATGGCGCGCTGCTGGCGTTGATTGCCCTGGCCCTCGTCCTCATCTACAAGGCTACCGATGTCATCAACTTCGCCAACGGTGAATTCATGCTCGTCGGTGGGTACATCGGCTACCAGCTGCTGGTGTGGCTTCAGGTAATCGAGTCGCCGAGCGTGGCGGTGCTGCTGGCTGTCATCGGCATGGTCGTCGCCACGACGCTCGTCGGCGTGCTGGTCGAACGTCTGGTGCTGAGGCCGCTCATCGGTGAGCCAATCATCTCAGTCATTATGGTGACGATAGGCCTGAGCAACGTCATGCAAGCCATCGTCGGCCTCATCTGGGGCAAGAACCCGCGCCCGCTGCCGATTGACATCATCCCGCGCTTCTCACCTTTCCGCATTGAGCTAGAAGGGGCGCGTCGTCCGCTGAATCTGCTGCCGGACACGTTGATTATCTTGGTGATCGCCTTCATCTTGGTGGGCGGGTTGCTGCTGTTCTTCAGCCGCAGCAAGCACGGCATTGCCATGCGTGCCACTGCCGACGATCAGCAAGCCGCCATGAGCATGGGGATAAGCATTCGCTTCATCTTCGCCCTCACTTGGTCGCTGGCAGCTATCGCAGCGGCAGTGGCTGGCCTGATCATCGCCCACGTGACCAACGGCGTGAGCGGCGATATTCCGGGCGTGGGGCTGCGCGCCTTCCCAGTCATCATCTTGGGCGGCCTAGACTCTATCGCTGGCGCCATCATTGGTGGCTTCGCTATCGCCTTCATAGAGACCTTCGCCAGCGGTTACATCGACCCTGGCCTGAAGACTGTCTCGCCCTACTTGGTGCTGCTGATTGTGTTGATGATTAAGCCCTATGGATTGTTCGGGCAGAAGCGGATTGAGCGAGTGTAGGCTATGGCTGTCCAGTCAGGCATTTATCATCAAACTTACGAATCGGACATGCAGCTGCGCCCGACGACGGCCCAGCGCGTGCGCCTGATTTTGGCCATCGCCTTCGTGCTGTTGCTGCCCTTCGTCGTCAGCCAGAACGAAGTGCGCATTGTCAACAAGGTGATGATCGCCGCCATCGGCGCGATTGGTCTGAACATCCTGGTTGGCTACACAGGCCAGATTAGCCTAGGCCAAGGGGCGTTCCTGGGCGTGGGAGCATATGCTTGCGGCCTGTTGATGGTCTATTTCCAAGTCCCCTGGGGGCTGGCGCTGATTGCAGCAGCCTTCATCACGGCTTTCGTCGGCGCGCTGTTCGGCTTGCCCTCTCTGCGTCTCAAGGGTCTGTACTTGGCAGTGGCCACGTTGGCAGCGCAGCAGATTGTAGAATGGATCATCATCCGCTGGGATCCGATTGACGGGACGATTGATGGACGCGCCACCGACGCCCTGAAAATCCCCAGCGCCTTTCTGTTCGGCAATACGGCCTGGCGCCTGAACGACAACGAAAATGCTTTCTACTATTTTGTGTTTGTTGTGCTGGTGGTGGTGGTGCTGGGAGCAGTCAACTTGTTCCGCACCCACTATGGTCGAGCTTTCATCGCCATTCGCGATCAAGACATCGCTGCCGAAGTCATGGGCGTCAACCTGTTCTACTACAAGGTGCTGGCCTTCGCCATCTCGTCGTTTCTGGTGGGCCTGGCGGGCGGCTTGACCACCATCCATAGCACGGCCATCAGCTTCGAGCGCTTCACTATCGAAGTCTCAATCGCCTACCTAGCCATGATTATCGTCGGTGGTCTGGGTAGTATCTCCGGAGCAATTTACGGCGCGGCCTTCATCGAAATCCTGCCAGAGATTCTGCGCTCCATCGGCCAGACGCTGGTGCAAAACCGTATCGTGAGCGACCAAGTCTTCGTTACGGTGCTGCCTTTCGTGCAACAAGGGACGTTCGGCGTCCTCATCATCCTCATGCTGATCGTTGAACCAGAGGGGATTCGCAAGCTATGGAGCAACATCAAAGATTACTTCCGCCTCTGGCCTTTCAGCTATTGAGGCCCTCCTTCCCCTTGCGTTCTGGAAGTCCTTCGGGGCTTCAGGCGAAACTGCTGTGTGTCCGTTTCTTGCTAAAAGAGGAGCTGTGCTATGAAGAAATTCGTTGTTGTCCTGGTCTTGGCCTGTCTGTGGCTGGTTGGCTTGACAGGCGCTCAGCAAGGTGAACCGATCCGTATTGGCGCGATTTTCGACCTGAGCGGCGCCACCGGCGACGTTGGCACGCCCTACGCGGAAGGTGTCATCGCTTACATCAATTGGGTGAACAGCCAGGGTGGCATTAATGGCCGTCCGCTGGAGCTGCTGTCGCAGGATTATGCCTACGACGTAGCGACGGCTGAGAACCTCTACAAGCAGTTCGTCAGTCAGGGCGCGCTGGTCTTCATGGGCTGGGGTACGGGCGACACACTAGCACTGGTAGGCAAGATCGCCGAAGACCAAGTGCCGTTCATCTCGGCGTCCTATTCAGCTTCGCTGAACGATCCGCAGGGCAAAGCCCCCTACAACTTCTTGATCGCCACCACCTACGGCGACCAGCTGGAAATCCTCATGCGCCACATGGTAGCCAAGTGGGAAGAAGCAGGCAAAGATGTGGCCGACATGCGCGTGGTGGTCTTCCACAACGATAGCCCCTTCGGCACTGATCCCTTGCCACAAGGCCAGGCCTACGCCGAAGCGGCCGGCATTGGCGGCTTCCTGGCCATCCCGCAGCCGCGCGGCGCCACTGACTACAACGCCGAAATCCAGAAGGCCGATGACTTCGGCGTGACCCACATCATCGTCCAGAACGTCTCCAGCCCGGCAGCCCTGCTGGCGCGCAACGTGGTCGACTACTTCGGCAGCAATGAAGAAGTTGTCTTCGGCTGCTTGAACTGGTGCGCTGATGAACTGTTCGTCACTCGCGCTGGGGCCGCCGCCGAGGGCGCTTTAGGCGCCATCCCCTTCACCCCCACCACCGTCGAAGTCGAGGGCCAAGAAATTCCGCGTGAAATCTTGGAAGCTCAGGGCCGCACCCTGGAAGAGGCCTCGCTGCACTTCACTCAGGGCTGGGCTGCTGTCGCCGTCATGGTGGAGGCCATCAAGCGCACCCTGGACGCTGGCTTGGAGCTGAATGGCCCCAACATCCGCGCTACCTTGCAGCAGATGAAGGACTTCGACGTGGGTGGCCTGATGGCACCCGTCACTTTCACCGAGACCGATCACCGCGCCAACCGCGCTCTGGCAATCTACCGTGTAGAGAACGGCGTTTGGGTGCAGGACAGCGAAGTCATCGACCTGCGTGCTTTGGAAGAAGAGAGCCAGTAAGCTCTCGAGCAGCCTGAGCTTGTCGTCTGGCAAGTTCAGGCCGCCTAAATCCACTTTGCTGCTCATCCCGCGAGGCCTCTCATGCTCAGCTTGAACAACATCGAAGTCATTTACAACGACGTGATCCTCGTCCTCAAGGGTCTGTCGCTCCAGGTGGAACAGGGTTCAATCGTGGCCTTGCTGGGGGCGAACGGGGCGGGAAAATCGACCACTCTCAAATCGATCAGCGGTCTGCTGCGGCCCGAAAATGGCGAAGTCACCGATGGGACGATTCTCTACGAAGGCAAGCCCATCCAAAACCGCGAGCCATCGGAGATTGTGCGCGCGGGCATTTTCCAGGTGATGGAAGGACGGCGCGTCTTCGAACATTTGACGGTGGAGGAGAACTTGCGGGCCGGCGGCTACACAGCTGACGATGGCGGCGCTGCTCAGCGCATGAAACTGGTCTATGACTACTTCCCACGCCTGGCGGAACGCCGTCAACAGGTGGCTGGCTTCCTCTCTGGTGGTGAGCAGCAAATGCTGGCTATCGGCCGCGCGCTCATGGCTCAGCCGCGCCTGATGATGTTGGATGAGCCATCGCTGGGCCTAGCTCCCATGCTAGTGCAGAACATCTTCCAGATCATCAAGCGCATCAACGAAGAACAAGGCATGACCATCCTCCTGGTGGAGCAGAACGCCAACATCGCCCTTAGCATTGCCCACTACGCCTACATTATGGAGAATGGGCGTGTCGTGTTGGAGGGCAAGCCACAAGACCTTCGCGAGAACGCTGACGTGCGCGAATTCTATTTGGGCTTGACTGAGGTCGGCAATCGCAAGAGCTACCGCGAAGTGAAGCACTACAAGCGGCGCAAACGTTGGCTGTCCTGACCAAAGCGCGGCGCACGACGGAGCGCTGGCTTGGTCACAGGGCGAAATCTTGGCGCAAGTTGCCTTCCCTGCATCTGAGCGCGGACGCCTGGGACGTGGCGATGCTTTGTCAGTGGGAGCGCTGTCAGCCCACTCGCGTGGCGAGCGACTGGCTGAAGCCCTGCGTTGGGGGGCGGCCTGTGCTGCGCTCAAGTTCAGCACCCTCGGCGACTTGGCCCTTTTGGAACTAGCCGAGGTGCGCGGATTGCTGTCTCAACACGGCAGCGACATCCTCCGCTGAGACGGTTCTTGAGCGATTCTACTTCGAGACCAAGTCTCTTCGACCTCCCTCGTCCCAGACGGCATAGAAGCGCCTCAGATGTGCTGCCAACGGGTCGTCTTGTACAGGACGAGACAGATGAGCGGCCAACTCAGCACGGATGGCCGCTGCCAGCTCTGCCTCGTCTAGACGAGTGTGCAGGCCATCGCGCAGCAGCCATTCGCCATGCACCATAACGTGGCGCACATGCTGACGGCTGGCGCGACGCAAGGCAAAATCAGGCCAAAGCTCTGGAGTAGGATGGCCCGACGGCGACCACGCTCCGCGCAGAGCAGCGGCATCCAGCAGCACCAAATCAGCTAGGTAGCCAGGCTGAAGCTGTCCTAGTGGCACAGAATCGCCGAAGGTCACGCTTGCGCCGCCCCGCGTGCCACACTGCCAGATGGCCGAAGCCGAAACATCTGCCGAGGCCATGGCAGGTTGATTAGCCAACGTCCAGGCTAGGCGCAGCTCGCGCAAATAGTCCTGGTCATCATCCAGCGTCTGACCATCCATGCCTATGCCCGTGCGCAGGCCCACCTGCAAGAGATGCGCCAAAGGCGCTGTGCCGCTGCGCAGTCGCAGGTTGCTAGAAGGGTTGTGCGCCACACCAACACGGCGCTCAGACAGCAAGGTCGGGTCGTCTGGCTCAACCCAGACCATGTGCGCCAACGTCAACCAATCGCCCAGCGCGCCTATCTCGTCTAGGTGACGCACGAAGCCTACGCCCCAGATGGTGAAGGCATAAGCACGCTGATAGCGCGTCTCCAACATATGCATTTGTACCCGCGTTCGGCGCGCGCGCGCCCAATCCACTGCTCGCAGGATGAGGTCGTCGCTGCACCACTGTCCACCGGCAGGGCTGGCCTGCACGTGGACGCGGTGCGCGACAGCGTCATGGTGTTCGGCGTAAAGCGCGTCGAGGCCATTGAAGTAGTCATCAGCGTGGAGGAGTGGCGCTCGGAGCGCCTGCTGAGCAGCTGCGACCAGGGAAGATGGCAGGCTGCGCAGGAACGCTTCAGCGTCGGCGTAGACCAGCGGGTTCTGATCGATGATGACTGGGTGCAGGGCCACGCGCACGCCAGCGGCGCGGTAGCCGCGCAAGGTATGAGGTAACTCGTCAAACTGGCTCTGCCAGGTTTGTGGATTGTGGCTGTGCGCCGTCGCTGTCACACCAGAGCGGATGAGCTGCAAGCCTTCCCATGCGGCGGCCAGCTCAGGCGAGAGCAGAGGCTCGCTCTCTAAGCGCCTCAACCACAGCTCCAAGAAAGTATCTGATATGCCCAGCGATTGCGTGCCGAGGGCGCGTCCATGATCGTGGGCATTGACTAGACCGGGGAGCATGAGCAACTCAGAGCCGCCGCTGCGCTCGTCGTTTGGGTACTGCGCTTCGATCTGATGGCGCGGCCCTGCAGCGACGATGAGGCCATCGCGCACACAGACGGCGAAGTCGGCGATGGCTGCACCATCGACCAGTGCTACACCTGCCCAGACGATCATACGAACAGACCTGTTTGCTGACCGCCGTCGATGACGTAGACTTGCCCTGTCATCATCTGAGCCGCATCAGACGCTAGGTAGACTGCCAGCGCCGCCACGTCCTGCGGCTGGGTAAGTCCTGGCAAGGGTTGATACTGATCTAGGAAGCGCTGGAAGCTCTCATCGTGTTCCAGGCCGCCCAAGAGCGGCGTCTGCACCACGCCCGGCGCAATGACGTTAGCGCGAATGCCCTCGCGGGCATAATCTAGCGCGATCGCCTTCGTCAGGTTGATAGCGGCGGCCTTAGCAGCGCTGTAGGCAGCTTTGTTCTTGGCGGGACGCAGCCCGAACGTGCCGGCGGTCGTCAGGATGACGCCGCCTCCGCCGACGATCATGTGCGGGATGGCGTGCTTGCAAGCCAGGAAGACGCTCTTGAGATCGACGTTGAGGCACTCGTCCCATTCGGCTTCGCTGATGTCAGTGACGCGCCCTGATGGGCTGATGCCAGCGTTGTTGAAAAGCACGTCTAGTCGCCCATAGTGCGCCATCGTCTGCGCGATCATGCGCTCTACGTCGGCGCTGTTGCCCACGTCAGCAGCCAGCGCCAGCGCCTCGCCACCGCCCTGAGCAATGTCGTTCACGACGGCCCGTGACCGCTCTAAGTTGCGGCTGACCACCACCACTGCATCGCCGAGCGCAGCGAAGGCCAGCGCGCTGGCGCGACCAATACCAGAACTCGCCCCTGTGATAAGGACGACACGCTTGTCTGTGGCACTCATTCGATCTTCACCCACACCGATTTTAGCTCGGTGTACATATCCATCACCTGCGTGCCGAGTTCACGCCCGTAGCCGCTCTCTTTCATGCCGCCGAAAGGGACGGCTGGATCAAACCAATCGTAGGTGTTGATCCACACGACGCCCGCTTTGAGCGCCGCCGCTGTGCGGTGCGCTCGTCCTAGATGAGTCGTCCAGACGCCCGCCGCCAAGCCAAATCGCGAGGCGTTGGCGCGCGCTAGCACTTCATCTTCAGTGTCGAAGCGGAACACCGACAGCACAGGCCCAAAAATCTCCTCGACGGCTGCGCGGCTGGTATCTGAGAGTTCCCCGATGATAGTGGGCTTGACGAAGTAGCCTACACTCCCCCAGCGCTCACCCCCTACTACGATCCGCCCCTCGGCGCTGTGGACGTAAGCCAGGACGCGCTCCAGCTGCTGCTGCGAGATGAGCGGGCCGATCTGCGTATTGGCTTCCATGCCAGGGCCGACCCTGAGTTCTGTCGCGCGCTGAGCCAGCCTGGCGATGACCGCTTCATAAGCGCCCGATTGCACGTACAAGCGCGAGCCAGCCACGCAGTTCTGGCCGCTGTTGGCGAAGATGGCCCACAGAGCCGCTTCGGTGGCCAGTTCCAGCTCGGCGTCGTCGAAGATGATGAGCGGCGATTTGCCGCCCAGCTCTAGTGAGATGCGCTTGAGGTTGCCAGCGGCGGCCTGCATGATGGCCTTGCCGACCTCAGTTGAGCCAGTGAAGGCCACCTTGTCTACTTCCGAGTGTCGCGTCAGGGCAGCGCCAGCTGTCTCGCCATAGCCCGTCACCAGATTGAAGACGCCAGGGGGGAGGTCGGCTTCCAGCGCCAGTTCGGCCAGGCGGATGGCGGTCAACGGCGTCTGCTCGGCTGGCTTGAGGATGAGCGTGTTGCCGCTGGCCAACGCCGGCCCGATTTTCTGCACAGCCATCACGAGCGAATAGTTCCAGGGGGTGATGGCCGCGCATACTCCCAACGGCTCGCGGCGGGTGTAGACGTGGTAGCCAGGTGAGGACACGGCATAGGTCTCGCCCTTGAGCTTAGTCGGCAGGCCGGCGTAGTAATACATTTGCCCGATGGCGACGTTGACTTCTACGTTGTAAGCGACTTGATAGGGTTTACCGTTGTCCAACGTCTCCAGCTGGGCCAACTCTTCTTTGTGGCGCTCCAGTAGCTCAGCGTAGCGGCGCAACAGGCGCTCGCGTTCGGCAGGCATCAGAGCTGCCCAGGCAGGGAAGGCAGCGCGCGCCGCCTGTACGGCGCGGTCAACATCTTCGGCCTGGCCAGAAGCGACGGCGCACAGCGGCTGGCCCGTGGCCGGATTGAGCGTGTCAAAGGTCTCTCCACTCACAGAGTCGACCCACTGGCCACCGATCAACAAGCGCTGACGGCGGCTCAGGAAATGTTCGACAGAGGGCAGTAGGTCAATGGGCATAAGCTCTCCTCAGGCGCGCAAGCTCAGTTGAGCATCCAGCCGCCATCAATGTAGATCATGTCGCCAGTGATATAGCGTGATTCGTCGGAAGCCAGGAAGAGCGCCAAGTCGGCCACATCAGCAGGCGTGCCGAGGCGTGGAATGGGCAACTTCTCACGCACCCAGCGCTCGTTATCTTCTTGGCTGGGCAGCATGGGCGTGTCGATGATGCCGGGGGCTATCGAATTGGCGCGAATGCCCTTCGGCCCGTATTCCAGCGCTAAACAGCGCGTCAGCGAAGCGACGGCAGCTTTGGTCGTGCAGTAAGCTGATGAGTTGACGAAAGCCACTGAAGCGCTGATCGAAGCGAGATTGATGATCGCTCCGCCGCGCGCTGTGGCCAACCAATGACGGATGACCGCCTGAGACATCATGAAGACGCTCTTGACGTTCACGTCCATGATGGTGTCCCATTGCTCGTCGCTCTGCTGCTCAAAGGGAGCGTTATAGAACATAGCGGCGTTGTTGACCAGAATGTCGAGCGTGCCGAAGCGCTGGAGCGTTGCCGCAACCAATGTTTCCACCTCGTCGCGCCGCGCGACGTCCGTTCGCACAGCCAGGGCCTGTACGCCGTACTGGGTTCGTACCTGCTCAGCAATACCCTCTGCCCCCTCCAAATTCAAATCGCACAGCGCCAGGGAGCAGCCTTCGCTGGCGTAGCGCAACGCAATCGCTGCTCCAATGCCGCGCGCCGCTCCCGTCACGATGGCGACTTTATCCTGCAAGCGTCCCATGCTCATCCCTCCGGAGTAGTCGTCAGCCTGACGGCTGAATGTAGGCGATGACTTCGCCCACCGGAATTTCATCGCCTGGCTGGCAGGTGATCTCGATGATTGTGCCGCTGATGGGCGCTTCCAACTCGGTAGAGACTTTCTCTGTCTCGATGATGACGATCCCTTGGCCCTTCTGCACGGCGTCGCCTTCGCTGACGAGCCATTCGGTGATGATCCCCTCTTCCATCGTCATCCCATATTTGGGCATATAGACCGCGACCGCTTCCATGGGTCATTAGCTCCTTGAACTGTCGTCTGCTAGGCAAATGTGCGCTTGACGGCTGCCACGATCTTCTCTGTCGTCGGCAAGACGGCCTTCTCCAGCTTAGGGCTGAAAGGCATGGGAACGTCCTCGTTGTTGACGCGCTGGACAGCAGCTTTCAGGTCGCCAAAGGCGTGTTCGGCCACTGTTGCCGCCCATTCGCTGGCAGCGCTGCACGTCGGGAAGCTCTCATCGACGGCGACAAAGCGTCCTGTCTTCTTAACGCTGGCCAGCACTGCGTCTTTATCCCAGGGTGAGAGGGTGCGCAGGTCGATGACCTCGGCGCTGATGCCCTCCTTCGCCAGCTCCTCAGCCGCCGCTAGCGAAGTATAAACAGTTGCGCCGACGGTGCAGATGGTGACGTCTGCGCCTGCACGCTTCACATCGGCGACGCCCAGTGGGATGGTGTACTCCTCGTCTGGGACTTCGCCGCGCTTGCCACCCAGCGCCAGCGAATTGAGGAACACCACTGGGTTATCGTCGCGGATGGCAGCCTTGAGCAGACCTTTCACGTCGTAGGGCGTGGACGGGAGGACGACTTTGATGAGGGGCATGTTCATGAAGAATTGATGGACAGATTGACTGTGGTGGTGGCCGGCGCTGCTGCCGGCTCCGTTCTGGGTCATGTAGACCAGCGGCAACGTGGCTTGTCCGCCGAACATGTAGCGCATGGCTCCGGCCTGGTTGGCAATCTGATCGAAGGCCAAGTAGAGGAACGTGCCGAACATCAAATCAACGACGGGACGCAGGCCAGTCGCGGCTGCCCCGACGCCGGCTCCAGCGACGGCCAGCTCTGAGATGGGGGTGTCGATCACGCGGCGGTCACCAAATTCGGCGTGCAGGCCGCGCGTTCCAGCGAACACGCCCAGCCGCACGTCTTCGCCCATGAGCAGGACGCGCTCATCGCGGCGCATTTCTTCAGCTAGTGCTTCTTGGATAGCTTGAATGTAGGTCTTGCGCGGCATGGTTCACACCCAGGTGTCTTCGTACAAACTGGCATAGTCTGGCTCAGGGCTGTTGCGCGCGAAGTCTATTGCGCTGTTGACAGCCCGAACGACGGCGTTGTCCATCTCCTCCAGCTGGCCAGACGAGGCGATGGCGTGTTCGACGATGTAGCGGTGCATGATCTCTAGCGGGTCTTTGGCGGCCATTGCCGCTAGTTCTTCGGGCAAGCGATACTTCTGGCCGGCCAAGAAAGCGTCTTCGCCTTCAGCGTGGCCGCCTTTGCGATGAGTCTTGGCTTCGATGAGGGTGGGGCCGCCGCCTGCGCGCGCGCGTTCCACCGCTTCAACCGCCACCATGTAGACAGCCAGCGCGTCGGTGCCGTCGACGATGACGCCGAACATGCCGTAGGCCGCCGCCCGATCCGCGATGTTCTCGATGTTCATGGCTTGGCGTGCAGGGGTGAACTCGCCGTAACCGTTGTTCTCGCAGACGAAGATGACTGGCAGCGTGAGCGTGGCAGCTAGGTTGAGCGACTCATGGAAGCTGCCTTCGTTGGCTGCTCCATCGCCGAAGAAACAGACCGCCACCTGATCTGTGCCGCGATACTTGGCGCTCAGACCTGCGCCAACAGCGACTGGAATGCCACCGCCGACGATCCCGCAAGCGCCTAGCATGCCTATGCTGAAATCGGCTATGTGCATGCTGCCGCCCTTGCCCTTGCAATAACCGCTGGCCTTGCCGAACAGCTCGGCCATCATACGGTTTATATCGCCGCCTTTGGCGATGACGTGGCCATGCCCGCGATGGGTGCTGGTGATGTAGTCATCAGCGCGCAGCGCTGCGCACACGCCCACGCCGACAGCCTCTTCGCCCACGTACAGATGGACGAAACCAGGCAACTGCCCTTGCTTGAACAGACCGCCGACAGCTTCTTCAAAGCGCCGAATGCGCAGCATACGCTGGTACAAGTCCAGCACAACGCTGGCGGATACTTCCGTCATAGTAACTCCTGTTCACAACCACTAAAAACACGTCGCTGAGTCATAGCGGCCTTCAGGTGCAGAGGCTAGCGGACGCCAGAGCCAACGTCTTCGTCGCTGTGACGATCTGTTCGACAGCGATACACTCATCCACCATCGGCCAAACAGGGATGAAACCAGGGCCATACTCCACACATTGAACGCCGACGCCCTTGAAGTGACAAGTATCGGCAGTTGCGCCAATGCGATGACCAGCGCCGACGTTGGGTCGCTGGCCCGTGACGCGCTCATGAGCAGCGATAACTTGGGCAACGAGCGGCGAGTCGATGGGCGTGGCCTCGCGGGCTGGCATGTTAGGCTTCTGCTCACTCTGGGGGATGATGAGTTCGTAGCGGAAGTCGGGATCATCAGCGCGGATAGACTCTAGTAGAGCTGTCATATCCTCGCGGACGCTGTCTTCAGTCATGCCAGGGATGATGCGTAGGTCGAAGGTTAGCGTTGTTTCGTCTTGGTGGTGGCTGATGTCGCGGACGGCCATCGCAGGGAAGCCTGGCAGCAGCGGATGAGTTTGAAAACGCAGCCAACCGCCCTCCTCGCGACAGCACAACGGTTGATAGCTTGGGCCGAAGGCACGGATGACTTTGGTAATCTTCTCAATCGGATTGATGTACGGCACGCGGTGCTTGAACTCCCCCTTCACTCGCACCTTGCCCTGCACATAACCGACAGAGATGATCCCCACATCTAGGTTGCCTGCTTCGGCGACGATACAGTAATTGGGCCGCAGGCCGCTCGCGATGAGGTGCAGCGCGCCCACGCCGCCGCCCGTCTCAGCCACCACGCAGGCCACGATCAGATCACCCTTGAGGGGTTGGCCACTGCGACGCACGGCTTCCGCCGCCATGAGGATTGAGGCGACGCCGCCCTTCATGTTGATTGCGCCCAGGCCGTACAGCACGCCGTCCACAATCTCTGCGCCAAACGGGTCGTGCGTCCACTGGTCGCGGCGGAAGACGTCGCCATTCCAGTCGCTGGTGTCGGTGTGGCCGCACAGCATGAGGCTGGGCTTCGTGCCATCGCCCTTGAGCGTGCCTATCGCCTGGTGCGTCACGCGGCCATCGCGCAGCGGCACAGTTTGCAGATCGACGCTGAAGCCGCGTTCAGCCATCCAAGCGGCAATCCAGTGGCCAATTTCGCTCTCCTGCCACAGGAACGACGGGATGCGAATGAGCTGCTGTGCCAGCTCCACAGGCTCATGTTCGCTGAAGGTGTGGAGTACCATCAGGTTTCCTCGTCAGGAATGTAGGCCCACACATCAAAACCGATCTGCGCACCACCCCACAGCTCAGCCACGCCGATGGTGTTGCGGGTAGGATATGGCTCGCTGAAATATTCGCGGTAGATGGCGTCCATCTCGGCGAAGCGACGAATGTCGGTCAGGGACACGTTGACGCGCACCACATGACGCATGGAAGCACCACTGGCCTCCAAGACA
>JANWYT010000016.1 GCA_025055175.1 Anaerolineae bacterium
CGCCGTGACTTGGGCTTCGTTGTCGCCGTCGAAGCTGCCAGCGGCAAACAGCAACTCAACGCCCAGCTCTTCGGCCTTCGCTTGCGCGCCTTCGCGCATCTTGACGAAGAAAGGATTGGTCTCGGTCTTGGTAATCAAGCCGATTTTGATGGGCGCTTCTTGAGCATTGGTGACTACCAAGCCCAGAAGCATCGTGAAAAGAACGGCCAATACGAATTGACGACTCTGCATTTTGTGAACTCCGACAATATCAAGTATGGATCAAATACTAGCTTGCTGCTCCGTTGATGGAGCAAAGAGCGCCCTCATTGTAAATCGTTTGCGCGCAGTTGGCAAATATTAGCAGAGCAAACGCACATCTGAAAGCAATCTCGTAAAGAGCCGTCTATTGCTCCGATGGCGCATTTTGCCCAGTTGTTTTAGTTCTTTTTCCAGACCGCACGGTAGGTATAGCGGCAGGCATAATGCCCTGTGAATTCTGGGTTGGTGAGGCGGAAGTGAGTCGACTCGGTGCGCTGATAAACAAGTTCAGTGAAGCTGGTCACTTTGATCGTCTCGGCATTGTTCCAGAATGGAGGCGCAGCAGCTTGTCTTGGAGGGACGGCGTAAGAATCGTGCAAGCTGTCTTCCGAGCCAAACCCTGCTGTGGTGCGGGGCAAGACGAAACGCCCGTCGTTATAAAAGTTAGAAGAGAACCAGGGATCACCGCTCACAGCTATGAGAGTGAGCGCATCTTCTGAGAAGTTGAGGCGAGCAGTGAAGGACGAGCTGTAAAAGTTAGCACAATAACCCATACTCGACTGTTCGACGAAGACCTCCGCGCTTGTGCGCACGAATTCATAGAGGCCATCCAGCGCGCCGTAGGGAGCAAACGTCGTCTGAATAGCCTCCGCCACCTGTTCTTGCGGCACTGCCGAAGCCAGAATCACGGGCCGAGGCAAGGCGATTTCAGTCGGCAAGGCCTTGAGTCGCTCAAAATCATAGGGTTGGGGATAAGTGGGTGTTCCCGAAGGGCTGCGTCCTGTCTCATCCAGCGCAATTGTGCTGTAGGTGCCGGCAGGCAGATACTGCGTGATACCACTTGCGCGGATGATACCGCGTCCTTCGACAACTGCAACAGTCATGAGACCATCGCTGGCTTGCAAGTAAGCTGCAGAGCCGAGCGCGATGTGTACTCCGTTGGCGAGCAGCTCAACAGACCCCGCCCCCTCAGGCGTCTGGATGAGAATACCACTGTCCGGAGCTTCCAGACAAGGACGATCACCTACGCCCGTTGTAAAATAGAAGGCCTGCATGGGCATGTCAAAGCTTTCTTCTGCTGCAACGCTCACCAGGCTGTCAGTATCTCCGCTGACGACGCTGGACGAAACCCAGCCTTTGCCATCCGACAAAATAATCCTTATCCAATCGCCTGCTGCTGTTCGACCGTCAGCCGTGACGCGGCTGCCACTGTTGAGGACGCGCAGAACATTATCGGCCTGTGTGGTGGGCGTGCTGCGTATACGACCGTTACTCGTCAGAACCAAATCGCGAGTAACACGCGCAGGGGTGGCATTTTCAATGCTCACAGCGCCGAACAAGAGCAAGATGACGTTCTGGCCAGGCAGAGTGTCAGGCAGGTTGGCTTGCAACGACAAAACAGCAGCGCCCCACTCATCAGCCTCTGCCAAGCGATTAGCGAGTGTGAGAGATTGCAGGCTATCGATGGTCACGACATCGCCAGGTGACCGAAAAGAGAAGCCCTCTATGCCTTCGCGCGGGACGGCTTCGACAAGGGCATTAGCATAACATGCCTGATTACGTCCTAACGCTGCGCAACGATCAGCGATAGACTGGAAGGCTGCACCAATCTCGGCCGAGCAGGAATCTTGAGCCTGAGCGGTCAAAGCGAGGAGCAGCAAAATTGCGCTGATGAGTAGACCAAGACGGGACATTGTAACCCTCCGTTAATTTGACACATTTACCCCAACTAGCTTTTCATCGTCAACACAAGCCCACCTTAGTCACCCTGAGATCGTCATGGGTTTGCAGTCAGCAAAAGCACGACAGCGCTCAGCGGAGAGATGATAAGCTGTTCTCCGACCGTATGATGAGTGCCGCGCAGGTCGTGGACAGCGACATCAAGCGTCATCACAAGCGGCTCGTCCGTGTCGTTGACCACAAGCTGGGCGATTTGCTCCAAAGGCGTGCCAGGCGGATAGACTAGGTTGCTCGGACAGCCCAGGCTGTTCTGTTCTAGTTGATAGCGCTCACGCCAGGCGTCTAGGCTGAAGCCTCTGCGCGTCCAGTCGCCTTCGCTCCAATCGACGAAGGCGATAGGTGGATGACCGTTTGGGTGACATAAGACGTTGCCATCCATGACGCCGAGCTTCGAAGGATAATCAGCCCCCTTGTTCGACATGATGGTGATGGCATGAGCATTCTGATCGGGAAAGGCCAGTATGGCATTGCCTGTAACGAGCGTCTGTTCCACGTTGTAATCGCCCAGCTCATCATCTGCCAGCAGCATACCTCCATCAAATTCAGCTGCAAAGATCAGGTTATCGACTAGGCGCACATTGCGCGTGTTGTGCAGCATAATTCCGCTCGCCCCAACGTAGCCGATAGTGTTGCCGCGCACTTCGATGTTCTCTGATTGGTCGTCGATGTAAATGCCGTGAGCGGCGGGCGTCTCCCAGGGAATGCCTGCCGTGCTGCCCATCCCATACATGACGATGTTGTCGATGACTTGGCTGTTGCGGTTGTGCCAGCAGTAAATGCCGCCACCATCCACTTTAGTCAGAGTAAAATGACGCACGACGTTCTGCTGAACCAACACATCACCAGAGAAGACGATGGCGTTGTAGCCGATATGCTCGATGACGTTGTGGGTGAGTTCAGCGCCGTCCCCACCAAACTGCACACCGTTGTACATCCCGTCGCCGCTGCGTCCCATCCCACTCCACAGCCCGATCCGTGCCACATGGTTGCCATCTAGCCGGCAGTCGTCACAGTTGCGGATGTTGACGCCGTTGTTCAGCAGGTCGGCTATGTAGCTCTCCGTCATCATCAGGCTATCACAGCTCTCCACAAACAAGCCGTCCGCGCCACCATACACGATGTCAACGCGAGCCAAGTGAATCCCGCTGCACGCCCCAGCGTGGATGGCCAGCGCGTTAGCTCCTTCCAGGGCGAGATCATGAATGAGAACGTGGTGCGCGCCTTCAAGTGTCAGCAGGCGTTCCAAAGCTGTCACCTGTACATGGCGTTCAGCTGGGTGTCTTGAGCGAGAGAGGAGCGTGATTCGGCGCGTCCGCGGATCGTAAGTCCATTCCCCATCGCGGTCGAGCGCGTTGGTGTGGTTTTGGATGAAGTAACCGTAGCCTGGCGTCAGCTGATAGCTGGCCGATGTGGATGTGAACAAAGTATCGTCTTTATGAGCTTCGATGGGTAGCCGATCCAGCACCCAAGCGCTACTCCGCACCACCAACTCGCCTCCTGTCCAATCTTGCCCAGAAAGATCGTCGTCGATCAGGGTTGTATTGTCTGGCGCAGAGTCGAAGTACAAGTAGCCCGCGTCGGCTTCGTCTTGATTGGGAAAGCGCGCCAGCGGCTGCCAATTGCCGTCTAGCAGCAGCCCATTGATTATGCTTCCACAGGGCTTACACATGGTGGTGTAGCGACCATCGCCGATAGCCGTCCAGTCTACAAGGCGCTCCATGCCAGACAAGACAGGCTTGTCACCCAGGCCATAAGCGCCGAAGGTGATGGGCGCATCAGCCGTACCTTGCAGCCCAGTGGCGTCTAGTACGCCGAAATACAGGCCGCCTCGTTCAAACAGCACGCGGTCACCAGGCTGTAACCCTGGCAGCGCAGCCTGGACACGTTCCAGCGTTTGCCAGGGCTGATCTTCCGTGCCAGGATGATCGTCAGAGGCCAATGGGCTACTGCTGACGTAGTATGTCAGCGGCGCTCTGGCTTCTACGGGAAAGCTCCATATAGCAACAAGCAACACGATGATGACTAAAAACATACGAGAACGATCCCACGAGCTTCAGACCATGCTAGTGCAAACGAGCAGCGGTTCATGCTAGACCTGGCTTCGCAGGATGACAAGCCTCTGCCCAGAGTCGCTGCGATCATAACACCGAAGACAACCCTCAGCCTTCTGAGGACGAAGGCGAAGATCGAAAGGAGCTACAACTCGCCTCAATACTCCCTTGACAGATTGATGACTTGCGCTATAGTTATCTTAAACGTTTAAGTGATTGCGCAAACATAAAGCTTCCTCACTTAGGACTATCTGATGGATAAACGGTTGTGGACTCTGCGTGAATATCCTTTCCATCCTGAGAAGCTCCGTTACCACGAGACGATCTTCACCGTGGGCAACGGTTACCTGGGGACGCGCGCCAGCTTTGAAGAAGGTTACGAGGGCGATACGCCAGCGACGCTGGTGCATGGCCTGTACAATCACGCTCCCCACACCCAAGTCCCTGAGCTAGTCAACGCACCTAATTGGACAGAAGTACAGATTAAGGTCGATGGCACGCCTTTCCGCCTCATCACTCGTTCCAGCGATCTGCTCAACCCACCGCAGGGCTTGATCCTGGGCTATGAGCGCGCTCTGCACTTGGATGAAGCCCTGCTGCGGCGCGTCGTATTGTTCCGCGCTGCCAGCGGCGCGACAGTGCGCATCATCTTCGAGCGCTTTGCCAGCCTACACGATCCGCACATCCTGGCTCAGCGCATTCACGTCACAGCAATTGACGGCGCGCCAGAAATTGAGCTAGAAGCCGTGCTAGACGGGCAGGTCAGCAACAACGGCGTCCAGCATTGGGCGACGATGGCACCTTCCGCCCAAGCGGAGCAGTTCAGCCTGTTTGGCGTCACCAACCAGTCGGGCTACAAGCTGACGATGGCTTCGGCTCTGCTCGGGCCGGGGACGCCGGTGGGCCAAACTCAGGAGCGCCGTGCTTCATCGGTGGTGCGCATACAGCTTGGTCGCGACGACCACGCTATCTTTGATAAGCTGACAGCCGTCTACACCAGCCGCGACTGCGCCGATCCAACCGTGAGCGCCGCTACGAAACTGGCCGAAGCGCGCGCCACAGGCTACGACAGCTTGCTGGCAGCGCACCGCCAAGCCTGGAAGCACTGCTGGCAAGCGATGGACATCACCATTGAAGGTGACGATTTCGCTCAGCTTGCTGTGCGCTTCACCACCTACCACCTGCTGATCGCCGCGCCGCAGCACGATGAGCAGGTCAGCATTGGCGCCAAGACGCTCTCTGGCTTGGGCTACAAAGGCCACGTCTTCTGGGACACTGAGTTGTTCATGCTGCCGCCCTTCACCCTGACGTTGCCTTCAATAGCGCGCAATATGCTCATGTATCGCTATCACCGTCTGGAAGGCGCGCGCCAGAAGGCCCGTGAGAACGGCTATGAAGGGGCAATGTTCCCCTGGGAGAGTACTGATACGGGCCTGGAGACGACCCCCAAGTGGAGCGACGTGCTGGACAAACAGGGCCAACCCCTGCGCATTTGGACGGGCGACAACGAACAGCACATTTCGACAGACATCGCCTACGCTGTGCTGCAATATTGGCGCTGGACGGGCGACGACGCTTTCATGACGCAGTACGGAGCAGAGATTGTGCTAGATACGGCTGTCTTCTGGGGCAGCCGCGCTCAATTCATCGACGGGCGCTACGAGCTGCACGATCAAATTGGCCCCGATGAATACCACGAGAACGTCAAAAACAGCGTCTTCGTCAATCGCATGGTGGTCTGGCATTTGCAGCAAGCGCTCCAACTGCTGACATGGTTAGAGCAGCACGCTCCCCAGGATGCCGCGCGTCTCGTCCAAAATCTCGATCTAAACGCAGAGCGCTTGGCGCGCTGGCGCGATATCATCGCCAACATGATCATCCCTTTCGATGAAGCAAGGCAGATTCACGTCCAATTCGACGGCTTCTTCGACTTCGAATACATTCCCGTGCAGCACTATGAGCCGCGCGTCGGTGGGCTTTGGGGCTATTTGGGCCACGAGCGCGCGCTGCGCTCTCAGGTCATCAAGCAAGCCGATGTTGTCATGCTGATGGCTTTGTTGGGCGAAGAGCTTGCGCCGCGTCAGGTGCTGCTCAACAACTGGGAAACCTACTACCCGCGCTGCGATCATGGCTCGTCGCTCAGCCCAGCCATGCACGCCTGGGTGGCGGCGCGCTTGGGCTTACGAGACGAAGCCTATCATATGCTACGCCATGCCCTGGCCATCGACCTCGAAGACAACAAGGGTAATGTGGCCGATGGTATTCATGGTGCGGCTTGTGGTGGTGCATGGCAAGCCATAGTGTTTGGCCTGTGCGGCTTGCATTTGACGTCCGACGGTCCGGCGCTTAGCCCACAGCTGCCACCCCACTGGAAGCGCGTCGGCTTCAAGGTCGTCTACCAGGGTCAGGTCTATCCCTTCGTGGCAGAAGCCTGAGCCTGTGAGCGAACCTGCGCAACCGAGCAGGTGAGTCCAACACTGGGTTGAAACGTTTAAGATTAGTCAAACTAAACACGGAGGTCGTACGATGATGAATAAAAAGCGTTTGTTCGTGGGCGCGCTCGCGCTCGCCCTATCGATGACGGGCCTGAGCAGCGCTCAGGATCGCGTCGTGTTGCGCGTCTGGACTGGCTCGTCCTCGCCAGTGGAGAACGAATTCAAAGAGAAGCAAATTGCCGCTTTTGAAGCCGCCAACCCTAACATCGACGTTGACTTGCTCATCTCGCCCGATTACGGCACGCAGATTCGCGCTGCTTTCGCCAGCGGCGACTACCCAGAAGTCTTCACAGTCGGCCAATTCGACTTCCCGCAGTGGCAAGCTGATGGTCTTCTAGCTATCGGCACGGACAAGATCGAAGATGCCGAAGGCATTTACGAAGGTCTGCGAGCCGCCTTCACTGCTGATGGCGAGCTGTACTGCGCGCCCAAGGACTTCTCTACTCTGGCGCTGCTGTACAACATCGACGCCTTCGAAGCGGCTGGCCTGGCCCTACCTGATGAAACTTGGACGTGGGAAGATATGGCCGCTGCTGCCGAAGCGCTGACCAAAGATGGCATGGTGGGCTTCAGCGCCGCTGCCGACAAGTTCCGTTGGATGGCTTTCTTCTACGCCAACGGCGCTCAGCTCTTCGACGATGAAGGCAAGGTGGCCTTCGACAGTCCTGAGGCCATTGAAGCCCTAGAATTCTATCAGAGCTTCGTCGCCAATGGTCATGGCAAGCTGCCCAGCGACCTCAACAGCGGCTGGAACGGCGAAGCCTTCGGCAAAGGCGCGGCGGCCATGACGATTGAAGGCAATTGGGCCATCGGCTACCTACGCGATACCTACCCGCAGCTCAACTGGGGCGTGACCGAGATTCCGCTCGCTCCTAACGGCGGGCGCGGCACGCTGACCTTCACTGAGTGCTGGGCCGTCAGCAGCCGTGCGCAAGGCGCGCTGGCCGACGCCGCTTGGAAGCTGGTCAACTTCCTGACTGGTCCCAACGACGACGGGGCAAAGGCAGTAGCGGAGGCTGGCTTCGGCGTCATGCCAGCTCGCGCAGAATTCGGCGATCTGTGGCTCTCCACCGTTGGTGAGGAGTATAGTGCTTTCGTCAAGGGCGCAGAGTATGCCGTCGCGCCTATCTTCCCGCTGGGCTTCGCTGACTTCGATGCCGCTGTCAACGAGGCGACGACCCTGGTCATGACCCTTGAAGAGAGCGCCGAAGACGCCCTCAGGGAAGCCGCCGACGTAGCGCGCGATATCAACGGCGAATAATACTCTCGTGGGCCGAGAGGTTGCTGTGCAGCTGCACGGCCTCTCGGCCTTCTTTGAACAAATGTTAGCTTAAAAGTTTTTGTGAGGTCTTTCTATGGCTAACTCTGCCGCCCTTGATCTGAGTTCGGCTGACAAGCCTAAGCGCTCCTGGCCGAAGTTCCTGCAAGGCGAGACGCTGGTGGGATGGAGCTTCCTGACACCGTCGGTCATCATCCTCTTTGTGTTCCTCATCTTGCCACTGCTGATGGCTTTCTACTTCAGCTTTACCAATTGGTCTGGCACGCGACCGCTAGATCAGCCCGATGCTTACCAGTTCGTCGGCTTCGACAACTATCAGCGCTGGATCATTGACGGTCGGCGCACAGACGATTTCTACCGCGCTGTGCGCAATACGCTCTATTACGTGCTAGGCGTCGTACCTGTCCAAACAGTCATCGCGCTGGTGCTGGCGGTCATCGTCAATCAGCGCTGGCTGCGTTACAAAGGCTTCTTCCGCACGGCCTTCTACTTTCCGTCAATCACCTCATCAATCGTCGTCTCATTCATCTTCTTGTTCTTGTTCTCAGCTGGCGGCCCCATCAACACCCTCTTGCAGGTGCTGAATCCGTCGTATCAGCCTATCGCTTGGACAGGCAACAACGACGGCCTGATCCACCTGCTGCTAGGAGGCTTGGGGATCACGCGCGATACAGCGGGAGAATGGGCGCAGGCGCGCATCCTGGGCTTGCGCGCGTGGGATTGGATCGCTGGGCCGAGCGTGGCCCTCAGCACGATCATGGCCCTGGCCGTCTGGACGACGACTGGGACGCTGATGGTCATCTATCTCTCGGCTTTGCAAGGCATTCCGTCTAGCGTCTACGAAGCCGCCGAGGTCGATGGCGCGACGGGTTGGGCGCAGTTCCGCTACATTACGCTGCCGCTGCTCAAGCCGACTACCTTCTTCGTCATCACCTTAGGCCTGATCGGCACATTCCAGGTCTTCGACCAGATTTATGTGCTGCAAAACGACACGACCGCGCGCACCACGACTTCAGTCGCCTATCTCGTCTACACCACAGCCTTCCGCGGCACAAGCCCTAACCTGGCTGAAGCCTCAGCGATTGCTGTCGTGCTGTTCGTGATTATCTTCATCGCTACGCTGCTCCAGCGCCGCTTCGTCGGTGGCGACCAGGCTGAGTATTGATGAGTAGACGGAGACACCATCATGACCACAACTGCACCGAGCTTAGCGGCTCAGGCCACTATCCCCACTCGCAGCCCTCTCAGCATTATCTTAAGCGTCCTAGCGATCGCTTTCTTGGCAGCCTTCGCCATCATCCAGATCGCGCCTTTCATCTTGACAGTAGCTAACTCCTTCAAGTGCGATGCCGCCGTCGAAAACCGTCCAATGGCTTTCATCCCTCGTCTGGAGACTATCTCCTGCCGCGATGCCGAGGGTCGCTTCATCTTGCCCGATCAGCAGGTTGATGGGCTGTTCTTCTCGCCTTCGCTGGACGGCTATCGTGGCATTCTGGTCAATCAGCTGCCGCGCTGGGCTTTCAACACCTTGTTTCTCTCAGTAGTCGTCACCGTCTTGCGCGTCATCTTCAACTCAATGGCCGGCTACGCTTTGGCACGGCTGCGCTTCCCTGGCAAGCGGGTCATCTTCTTCGTCGTGCTGGGCGTGCTGATGATCCCTGGGGTGGTTTTGCTCATCCCGCGTTTTCTGCTGCTGAAGGAGCTAGGCCTGCTCAATACCTATCATGGCTACATCATCACTCTAGCTTCCGATGCCTTCGGCATTCTGCTCATGAAGCAGTTCTTCGAGTCCATCCCTGGTGAGATTGAAGAAGCTGCGATGGTCGATGGCGCCAGTCGCGTCGTCATCTTCTGGCGCATCGTCTTGCCCATGGCCACGCCGGCTCTGACAGCGCTCACCATCTTCAGCTTCCAGGGTAATTGGAACAACTTCATGGACGCGCTCATCATCTTGGGCGGCAACACAGAGCTGTACAACTTGCCCCTGGGTTTGACGGTGCTGCGCGGCTCTGGCCAAGACGTGCAGTACGATCTGGTGCTGGCTGGCTCGGTCGTGACTACGCTGCCTATGGCGCTGATCTTTTTCTTCTTCCAGCGTTACTTCGTCGAAGGAATCAGCTACACCGGGCTAAAAGGCTGAGCGCTATGCTGCTGTGGCGCGTCCTCAGGCGCTCTGTCCGCCATTTGAATGCTCAGGGTTACGTGCTAGTGTGGGCGAACGTGCTGTGGGCCGTGCTGACGCTGCCCATCGTCACGGCGCCGCTGGCTTGGGCCGCGCTGTGCCATTTGTGCCACGCAGCGCAAACACGGCATCAGGTGACGCTGGCTGTCTTCTGGGAAGGCTGGCGACTGCGCTGGCGTCCAGCCCTGGGCTTGGGGCTGTTTGGCGGACTGATGACCACAATCAACATCACCAACCTCGTCAGCTTCAGCACAGGCAGCCCAGGCTTGGACTCGCTGCTGCGTGGCGTCTGGTGGACGGCGCTCATTTTGCTGGGCCTGGTGCTGCTCTACGCCTTCCCAATTCTGGAAGAGATGGCTCAGCCGCGCGCGCTAAGCGCGCTCTATAACGCGTTGCTGTTGGCGCTGCGCCACTGGGGGCTTAGTCTATGCCTGGTTGTTATCTGTTCAGGCATCGTCATGCTCAGCACCATCTTCCTGCCTGCCTGGCTGCTGTTGACGGGCAGCGCCTTCGCCACGCTGGCTAACGCAGCCGTGCTGGAGAGTCTGCGCGCTGATGGCTACCACAACCCACAGCACGTCGACCCGCTGGAAGAGATCGCTAAGTCACCATAACTTCTCCATCGTTCCTGAGGATGGCCTAAATGTCTCACATCCGCGCCTTCATCTTCGACCTCGACGGCGTCATCACCGACACTGCCGAGTACCACTATTTAGCCTGGAAGCGTTTAGCAGACGAAGAAGGCCTGCCCTTCAGTCGTCAAGACAACGACGCCCTGCGCGGGGTTTCGCGCCGCGAGAGCCTGTTGCGTTTGCTCAAGGGTCGCACCTTGCCCGAAGCTGATATGCAGGCCTGGATGGAGCGCAAGAACGCTTACTACCTAGATTACTTGCAAGGCATTGGGCCAGACGACGTGCTGCATGGCGTGCGCGACTTCTTGGCTCGATGCCGCGCTTACAACCTGCGCTTGGGAATCGGATCAGCCAGCAAGAACGCGCGCTTGGTGGTTGAACGCCTGGGCCTGATCGAAGCCTTCGACGTGATTGGCGACGGGTACAGCGTCGTCCACAGCAAGCCTGCTCCCGATTTGTTCATCTGGGTAGCTGGAGCGCTGCGCGTCCCCGTCCAAGAGGCTGTCGTCTTTGAGGATGCGCCGGCAGGCGTAGACGCGGCACTGGCCGCCGGCTGTTGGTGCGTGGGCTTGGGGACAGCTCAGGTGCAGCACGCTCATCTGTGCTATCCCAGTCTAGCCGAGGTCAACCTGCCAGAGCTGCTCAGCGCGGTGCAGGCCCAGTTGAGTCGCGCAGGATGAGTTGTGGACTGAACAAGCGCTCCAGGCGCGCCACCCCTTCTCCGCGTATCATACAGTGGAGCTGATCGACAAGGCAGCGGGTGATTTCGGCAAAGGGCTGACGCAGAGTCGTCAGGCCTGGTTTCAGGTAGCGCACAAAGGGAGCGTCATCGAAGCCGATGATAGAGAGCTGATGTCCCACTTGCAAGCCGCGCTGCTCAGCAGCGCGCATGGCGGCAACAGCCACGAAGTCACTCACGGCTAGGATAGCAGTCGGCTGTTGAGCCTGGGGTCTGCTCAGCCATCGGTCGAAGGCCTTGTCAATCGAGTGGTTCTTGTAATCGTTGCGGATGATGAAGTCCTCATCAACAGTAATCTCTGCTCGCTGCAAAGCACACAGGTAGCCATCCAGGCGATAGTTGCCTGTGAGTGAGTCGCGCGGCCAGCCCAAGAAAGCGATCCTTCGATGGCCCAGGCTGAGTAGATATTCTGTGGCCTGGCGTGTGCCATCTTGGCCGTCTGTATCTACCCAGTTGAACGACCACGATGGATTGGCGCGGCCAAAGCTCACGAAAGGGACGCCGCTTTTCATCAGGAAGTGAATGCGTGGATCGTCAAGTTGCGTGTTGGCCAAGATGAAGCCATCGACGCGCCTAGAGGCGATGAGGTCTTGGTAAACGCTTGTAGGGTTATCTGATGGATGAGTGAAGGTGAGCAGATGATAGCCGAGCTGTTCGGCAGCGTGAGCCAGGTGATATATGAATTGATCCATCACCAAGTTAGGCTGGTCTTCAGGATGTTTGTGCCAGGCATAGCCCAGCAAACTGGTGCTGCTAGATTGCAAGTTGCGCGCTACGATGTTGGGTTTGTAGCCCAGCTTCTGAGCTATCTGGAGGACGTGCTGGCGAGTCTGCTCTCCTACCATATCGTCGCGTTGATTGAGGACATACGACACGGTCGCAATCGACACCCCAGCTTCTCTAGCAACGTCTTTGATAGTTGGCATGTAAACGCTTTCTCTCCGCGATCTGTCATGCTCAGCTAAGCATAACACGAGAGACGTGAATGGCCATAGTCATCGTCAGGAGCAGATGTATCGTGAGGCAACGCTGCGGCCAGAACGAAAGTCATATATCTCACGCTGCTGCGTCCCATCCCACCCAACAGCCCGATCTGTGCCAAACAGTTGCCGTGCAGTCGGCAGTCATACAATTGCGGATGTTGGCGCTGTTGTTCAGCATACTCAGGCAGACAGTCTCTGAGATGCAACGTGCGGCCTGACTGAGATTTTTGCCTTGCGTTCCCAGCAGTAAAGTATGTTACACTGGGCTATGGCCTTGTTCTAATTCACCTGCACTTCGTCCGGGAGGCTCACATGCGACTACGCCATGCTCTTCTGATCGTCCCCATCCTGCTCTGGGGCTTGTCCAGCGCCCTGATGGTGAGCGCCCAAGAGACGCGCTACACCGTGCGCGCTGGCGACACTCTGGCGACTATCGCTCGTAGCTACCGCGTAACCCCTGCCTTGCTGGCCCAGCGCAACGCTATCACTTACGCCGGCGGCCTGCGCGCTGGACAGACTCTCATCATCCCCGCCGCCAATTTCGTCGCCACCAGTCACACGGTCAAACCCGGAGAGAGCCTGGCAGTCATCGCCCAACTTTACGAGACGACCATCGCAGAACTGCAAGGTTTGAACGGCCTGGGCGGCCCACGCATTGTGCCAGGCCAAGTCCTGCAGCTCCCTGGCGCAGCCAGCCTGGGACAAGGCGGCGGCGCACAGAGCGTGATCGTCGTCACGGCCACGCCCTCTCCTGTGCCCTCAGGCCAGGTCGGCGGTTTCGTGCCAGTGACCCCCTCCACGCCCAGCGCTCCGCTCGTGCATATTGTAGAAGTAGGCGAGACGTTGCAACGCATTGCGGCGCGCTACGGCACGACTTTGCAGGCGTTGGCCCAGGCCAACAACCTGCAAAACCCCAACTTTCTGCCAGCCGGCGCCAGGCTCATCATCCCTGATACCAACCTGGGGACGGGAGGCGGCGCCGTCGGTGGCCCGACGACGGGCGCGAATACGGTCAGCGCCTTCTACATTGTACGCCCTGGCGACACGCTCTCGCAGATTGCTGAGCGCTTCGGCACGACTGTCCAAGCTATCCAGCGCGCCAATGGCCTGACGAACACAGTCATCTTCCCCGACTCAACTCTGCTCATCCCCTTCAACTTGGGCGTGGGCGGGCCAGTCGTCACCGTACCGACGCCTACGCCACTGCCGCTCTTCCCTTTCGCCAATGGCACAATTCGTGGCAACCGTTACACGGTGGCGCAAGGGGATACGTTGTTCGGGATCGCCAACCGCTTCAACGTGGACGCCTGGAGCATTGCGCGCGCTAATCGCATCCTCAACCTGAACCATATCTTCAGCGATCAAATCCTCGTCATCCCAGGCCGCTGAACAGCCTATGCGCGACTCGCTGGCAGCTTGGGGCTGGCGCGGCCTGCTGGCCGCCTGCCTGGCCTGGGGGATAGAAGTCCTGCTGTGGACAGACCTCCTGGCTCGTCCCCTGAGCGAATGGCTTCTGCGCGTGGCTGGCTACCTGCTGGTGGCCAGCCTGTTGCTTGATCTGGCAGTGCGCTACCGTCTGCGCGACCTGACCGACCACATGGCCCTGCTGGCCATTGGCGGCCTGTCCACGGGCCTGCTAGTGGCACCTCAGCTTGCCTTCGCCGATTTTCCGCGCACGCTGGTCACGCGCAGCTTGGGCGCGTTCACCTTCCTGGGCTTTGAGATGTGGGCCTTGTTCCTGCTGCTGCTCGGCGGCGCCACGCCGCGCTACCAGCGCATCTTCTTGATGGTGGCCTTGCTGCTGGGCTTCTTCTGGGGGACATGGATGCGCTGGACGCCTGAATTCGGACTGTTGGCCCAGCCTGTGTCACCCCCAATCTTTTTAGGCGTGGCGCTGTTCAGCTTCGGCCTGATCGTCGCCATCAGTCGTCTGATGGCGCGCCGCGCCGCGCTATCGCCAGAAGCGCTGCGCTTCGACAAGATCAGCGGGCTATGGTTCAGCCTGGGATTGATCGCGCTGTTCCTGCTGCGCGCCGCCCAGGGCAACTTGCAAACTGCACCAACGCTGGCAGTGCTGGGTCTGATCGTCGTCGCCTGGTCAGCCCTGTGGTTTCGTCGTTCGGCAAGCGGCACAACCACGCTGATGCGCCTAATGCCGCCGCAGCCCACCAGCCTCGGCCTGGTCGTCCTGGGCGGACTGATCTTTGCAGGCAGCGTTGGACTGGCCTACAGCTTGCCGCTGGTGGGCGCTGCCAACCTCAATCAGCTTTGGGTGATGGAGCTAGGCTTCGTGCTGGCAGGCTTCGCTTGGTTTCCCGTGTTGGCAGCGCGCACTGCCCTAGATGGCGTCGATCAGCAATTGCGCAAGCGTGAACTCTAGCGTGACCAGTCGTCGGTACTGCTGAAGCCTCTTCTGCGTTACAATTAAAGAAATGCAGCACCGCGACCAACGCAGCCGCAGCAGGGAGGCACACTCGTGGCTCAAGATCAACTCCAGCAACTGCTCAAAGGCGCTGTCCAGGCCGTCAAAAATGGCGAACGCGACCTGGCACGCCGCGCTTTCATCCAGGCCTTGAAGATCGATCCGCGCAGCGACGTCGCTTGGCTCGGCCTCATCACGGTCGCCAAAGACCGCGACGAAGCGCTCACTGCCCTGAAAAAGCTGCTGGCGCTTGATCCTGACAATCCACGCGCCTTGCAAGCCGCGCAGCGCTTGGGGATTGATCCTGCCAATCTGATCGATGGGCGGCCTACCTCGCCGCCTGTGCCTGAACCGCCATCTCCTGCCTCCACATCTGAGCCTCCACCATTAGAAGCGCCCGATTTTGGCCCACCCAAGCCGCGCGATCTGCAAGAACAGCCTGCGATCGAGCCGCTGCGCGCCACCCAAGAACAGCCTGCTGCTTCCCCGCAAACTTCTCAGGAACAGCCGACTGTATCAGAGCGGCCCACCATCAGCCCACAGGAGGCCTTTGCCCAGCTCAGCGCCATCCCACAGGGCGTGGGCGGCGTGCCGCTGCTGCCGCCCAACAAGCTGCAAGTTGCTGCTCAGGAGGGCGTACAGATTGTGCAAGCGTATTTGCGCGCGCGCAGCAGTGAGCCAGAGCTACCACGGCCCATCGAATGGCGACGCAAGAAGCGGCGCGTCGGCGAAAACGAGATCGTGGCGCTGCGCTTGCAGGTGGCAGCTGCCGTCGTCTCTTTCCTAATTGTCTTCGGCGGCATTGGCCTGCTCATTGCTCTGCAAAATCCAGACGTGGCCGCCGTCGTCTTCGCGCCCACCGCCACCCTGACGCCCACGCCTACCCTGACGCCCACGCCCACGCCAGGTCTGACGCCCACGCCTTCGCCGACGCCCTTGCTGACCAGCACGCCCACGCCCACGCTGCCGCCTATCGTCCCCACCTATAACCTGTTCACGCCGCCCGTTCCTACGGACTTACCCGCCCCCGCTGGTGTCTTCATCAACGCACAGATTGTGGCTATCGAACGCGCCTTCTTGGCCAACGATGACGCCGCCGCCCTGCGCGCCATCGACCGCGAGCGCGAACAGACCCAACTCAGTGGTGATTTCCTGCCCTACTACTATTGGGTGCGCTGGCACTTGCGCCGAGGAGATTTACAAGGCGCGCGCAACGCTCTCGTTGAAGGCGAACGCCTAGCCAGAGAGCGCGGCGCGCTTGAGCAGGCCCGCACCTTGATTGAGATGGCCCGCGCTGAGATTGTGCGCGCAGATGTGAGCCGCCCTGCCGCTCAGCAGACGCCACCTGCAGCTCGCGCCGCCCAACTGGCAACGCCGATCGCCGCGCTGGCAGGCGTCGTCGACCGCCAGGGCAACCTAACTACGCCCGGCGTCATCCGTAACGACGCCAACTATGCTCCAGCCTATCTGTTGCTCTCGGAGTTGTACGCCCTCCAGGGCAGCCCTACTGCCGCCGTCGGCGTCATTGCCACCGCCCAGGCGGTCGGGCAGGCGCGCAACAACTTGCGCCTCGTCGCCGATGCTACCCTGCGCCTCCAGCAGGCCCAATTAGTGGCCCAGACTGATCCACAAGCTGCCCTCCAGATCATCCGCGAAGCGCTGCTCATCAACCCCTACGCAACAGGGCTGCTGCGCTACCAAGTGGAGCTGAACTTGCAGATTGGACAAGCTGGCCTGGCCGTGCTGGCTGCCGAAGAATACCTAGCGCGCTATCCTGGCAGTGCCGAAGCCTATCGCCTGCGCGGCGATGCCTACGCTGCCGAAGGCAAGGATGATCTGGCCCAAGTGCAGTACCGCCGCGCCCTGCTGGGCCGAACGGACGACGCCACCCGCGCTCAGATTTATCTGGCCCTGGCTCGTCTGAATCTGCGCTTGAATAACGCGCAAGCCGCTCTGGACGACTACGGACAGGCTGTCACCCTCAGCTCTGATCCATCTCTGCGGGCCGAGCGCTTAGCGCTAGCCTACCGTCTGGGCCGAGATGAATTGGCCCGCGAGGATTTGGATGCGCTGCGCGAACAAGAAGGGTTGCCCCAAGCCAAGCTGGACTACTGGCAGGCACTGCTTGGTCTGCGCCAGGGCGAGAACAGCAGCGCCATGTTACCCCTGCTGGAGCGCGCCCTAGCCAGCAACCTACTCAGCGCCGCTGAACGCGCCCAAGCCCTTACGGCTCAAGCCGAGATTCTGCTCGCCCAGACGTCCAACTCGCCTGGCGCTGCCGCTGGAGCGCTGGCGTCCATCAACGAAGCGCTGACTCTGGGTCAGACGGGCAGCCGCCGTTACCTACGCGCTCGAATCTATGAAGCCCTGGCCCAGACGCGCCAGCGCGCTGAGGAGCGACGCGCTGACCTGGCGCGCGCTCGCGACGATTACGCCTTCGTGTTGGCTTGGAACAGCCTGTATGAATATCCTTTCGCCACTGTCGCTCAGGCCCGCTATAACGCGCTGAGATCGTGAGCAAGCCTCATTCACCCACCAACGCCCGGATTTGGGCCATGATTGCCTGGCGGTCATGGCCGAACTGGGCGCGCTGGAAGCGCAGCGTCTGCACATCCAACAAGACGTAAATAGCCGTTGCTAAGGCCCGCGCCCTATCCTCGGCCATAGGCAGCTGGCGCAGCAGACCGTAAACAGTCTGCCACCACCAAAGATGGGCCGGATCTTGCAAGAAGCGGCCATCGCTCTGCTGAGCCACGCTGCACAAATAGTCCTCGTGCGCGTCTACGTAATCATAGACCAGCTCGCAAAAGCCCAGCAGCTTGGCCGAAGCGGATAGATTTTGGCCCAGGAGCTGGAAAGTGTTGGCCTGCAAGGCTCGCATGTCTTCATCCAAAAGCGCCAGACACAGCGCGGCCTTGTCAGCGAAGTGACGATAGAGCGTGCCTTTGCCCACCTGCGCCTGCTCTGCAATAGCCGCCATCGGCACATTGGCTACGCCCTGCTCTGCAAACAGGCGACGCGCCACCGCCAACAGGTGTGCGTGGTTGCGCCGAGCATCAGCACGGGCTGGTTTGTCATCATGGAACGAGTCGAAAGCGCTCATACGGCACATTGTACTGCAAAACCACCCCAGACGATAAGACAAAATGCCTGCGCAGCGCACAGCCTACGGCCAGCCTACGCAGGCCACTTTGCACGTTATAATATCGGAGAAAATGCACACCCTTTGAATGTGAAAAGATGAAGGTGTCTCTCATGACTCGCCGATGGATCACCCTGCTGTGTGTCGTCGCCCTAGCCCTGCCTACGCTAGCCCAGGCAACCCCCACACCGCTCCCTATAGAGCCTCTTGGGTCAGTGGTTGGCCTGGACTTCGCCATCAGCTTCCCACCGCCCGTCTATGTGTTGAGCGGCAGCGTAGAGATACGCGGCACAGCCAACAAACCTAACCAAAACAGCTACTTCTTGGAATTTCGTCCACTAAGTGCAGCACCCACCAGCACCGATCCCTGGTTTCCGGCGACTCTGCCCACCAACGCGCGCGTGACCGACGGCTTGCTGGGGGTTTGGGATACGTCTGTCGTGCCAGATGGGCTGTATGAGCTACGACTGGTGGGCAACGTCAGCAGCCAGCCAGTGCAGTACTTCCGCGTAGCGCCGCTGCGCATCGACAACAGCACAGCCCAACTCCCTCCAACACCAACGCGCGTCACCGGCTTTGTAACGCCTGCCTTGCCCGTCGTCGTCCCTACGCTGCCCAATCAGCCGCTCCAGCCCAACGTCGTCTCGCCTGGCCGTCCCCAAGCCACTCCAACCGCTCTGGGCGCACTCAGCGGCAACCGCGTCGTAGCCATCACCAACGCCAACGTGCGCCGAGGAGATGGGGTAGATTACCGCATTGTCGGCACTATGCTCGCTGGCGAGTCGCTGCCTGTGCTGGGAATCAGCACAGTAGCCGGCTGGTATTACGTCCAACTACCCAACGGAAGTCGCGGCTTTGTAGCGCCCAGCGTAGTGAACTTCATCGGCAACATGGCCACACTGCCCCTCATCCAACCGCCGCCTGTGCCAGCTACGGCCACGCCTATCGCCACTGCCACGCCTATCGCCGTCGCTGACCTGCTGCCTGGCACATTCGCCCTGTCGCCCAATCCGCCCATCTGTAATCAGCCCTTCTTCGTCGAAGTCAACATCAACAACGTCGGCACAGGGCCTTCTGACCGCGACATCGTCGTCGAAATTCGAGATCGGCATTTGGCTAGTAACAGCGTCACTGCTGTCGTCAGCGTCACCGTGCCAAGCGTTCCAGCAGGACAGCTGTACTTCATCCGACCACAACTCAATGTCTCTACCTACTATGCCGAAGAACACCAGATTGAAATTGTCGTGGATCGCGACGGGGTCTTGGCAGAGACGAACGAAGCCAACAATTTTGCCATCATCCGCTATACACTCCAGCAGGGCGGGTGCTGAAGCTGTTGGTAGGGTGACTGGTACACTGGACGAAAGTACCGAGTCACCCTCCGAATCTATTTTTTTATGCTGGTGCGACCACCCATACCTTGTTTGAGTTATAATATGTAAAACTACCTGAGGTTGGGGATTGTAAGAACTTTCCATGACTCAACAAGATCGACGCGTGGTCGTCATGGTCGATGTCACTAGCTCGGATGACCTGCGCAACATGCAGCTGGCTTTGCCCGAGCCAGCGTACGAATTGCTCTTGGCCACTGCCCAGCCTGATCTCCATCAGCCCAGCGCTCAAGTCGATCTGCTTATCGTGGATCGCATTGAGCAGATCGCCGCTTGGCGCGATAGCCACCCTCACCTGCCAACGCTGGGAATCATCGACCCAGACGATAGCCCTACTGAGTGGTTGGAAGCCGGCGCTTCAGATGTGTTAGAGCGCCCGATGATGCCGTTGCTCGTCCAGCGGCGCGTGCGCCACGCCTGGATCGCCCACTTGTTCCACAATGAGCTAGAGAGGACCAGCCGCCGCGAACAGGAGCTGGCCCAAGCCCTACAAGCTGTTGCAGCTGAGTTGAACAGGAGTCTGACAGAAGCCGATGTTTGGCAAGCCATCCTGCGCACCATCTCCCAAGTTGTCCCCAACGACGGCGCCAACGTGATCGTCGTGCGCGACGGTGAGTGGGAATTCGTGAACTACTACAGCGCCAAGCCCAGCGCTCAAGAGAGCTTCCCAGTCGGCTTGCGCTTGCCCATCGATCAACTACCCGTCGCTGAACACATCTTGCGCAGCAGGCAAGCTGTGCTGGTGCGCGATACTCGTCAGGATACCCTATGGCAGCGCCACACATACTCGTCTCTTGAGTGGATTCGCGCCTATATGGGAGCGCCCATCATCATACATGAAGAAGTGGCCGCCATCATTAACATCGATCATCACCGCCCCGGAGCGTTCACGGAGAGCGACTTGCAGCGCCTGATGTTGTTCGCTCACCAAGCGGCCATTGCCCTGCAAAACGCCCGACATTATGAAGAGAGCCTCGCTTATGCCCGCGTCCTGGAAGATGACGTGCAGAAGCGCACCCAAGAGCTAGAAGCCGTCAACGCCGCCTTACGCCAGGAGATCGATGAGCGCCAGACGACTGAGGCGCGCCTACGATGGGTTCTCAAGAGCGCACGTTGCCTGTTGTTCTCAGCCGTTGTCGCGGAACATGGCCAGCACAGCTTGGAATGGACGCTAGAAGTCGCCAACGAATTGGCGGCCCAAGCTGTGCTGCCCTTGAAGCTTCAACCTGGTCAACGCTACGTGGACGCTTGGCGCGCCAGCATCCTGGAGGAAGACTGGAATCGGTACAACAACATCTTCCTCGCTCATGCCGGCGCCAACAAGCATGATTACAGCACTGAACTGCGTTGCCGCGATAAAAACGGCGCACTACGCCATCTGCTGGTCAATGTCCAGTTTGAACACCTGGCTGTACATGAAGACGATGAGCGCATTTGGTCGATGGTCGGCGTTTGCACCGACATCACACCGCTGAAGGACGCCGAAGAGACGCTCCAGCGCGCCAAAGAGCAGCTGGAGCGCAACGTCCAGGAGCGCACGATTGAATTGCTACGCACTAACCAAGCCCTGCTGGATGAAATTGCAGAGCGGCGGAAGGCCGAAGCCGCCGAACGCGCCCAGCGCGTTATCGCCGAGGCCCTGCGCAGCAGCAGCGAACGCCTCATCTCTACCCTCGACCTGGACAGCGTGTTGGATCACCTGCTGCGAACCAGCACCACACTCATCGAAGCCGACGCCGCCAACATCATGCTATTGAGCGACGACAAGCAAACGGCTCGCATTGTGCGTCATCAAGGTTATGGCAAAGACCTGAGCCAGATCATCTACGACGTCACGCACTACGCCGACAAACAAGCTATCATGCGCAGCGAAGTCCCTTACCTCATCATCAACGTCAAGGATTATCCTGGTTGGGTCGACCCCAATCATCTGAACTGGGTGTGCTGTGAACTCAGCGTCCCGATTCGGATCGAAGACGACATCATCGGTTTTCTTATACTCTCTAGCCGCAGCGAAAATGCCTTCACTCACGAACAGGCCGATTGGCTGCAGGCTTTCGCCAACCAAGCCGGCATTGCCCTGCGCAATGCGCGCTACGTGGAGCGCATTCGCCGTCACAACATCAGCCTGAATGAGAGCGTCGCTGCTCGCACCGCTGAGCTAGACAACGAACGCGCTCAACTGCGCGCCGTGCTGGATTCGATCCGCGACGGCGTGATTTACTACGACTCGGATGGCGAGCCGCAGTATCTCAATCAAGCCCTCATCCAAATGACGGGTTACGAAGAACGCGAGTGGCTTTACCATCACATCGAGCGCGATTTGTACACCGACGACGTCCAACGCGCCAACGCGCTGCGTCAAGCCATGCAAACAGCTCTCAGCCAGCACGGCTACTGGGAAGGCGACGTGAGTCTGCGCCGCAAAGACGGTACGACTTTTATGGCGCACCTCACGCGGGCCGAAGTCGTGAGTCACAGCCGAGGCAGCCTGGGCTACGTAACTGTCGTCCGCGACATCAGCGCTGCTAAAGAACTAGAAGAGCAGCAGAGCCGCTTCATCACCAGCGCTAGCCATGAACTGCGCACGCCGATTGCCAACCTCAAGACGCGCATTTACCTCATGCGCTCACGCCCGATGGACAAATACCACCAAAATCACCTCGACGTAATTGAGCAGGTGACCGCCCTCATGCAGCGCTTAGTGGAGGATATGTTCGACTACGCTCGCTTCCAGCGCGGCATTTTGGAGATCAGGCCCGAGCCACTCAACTTGGGTGAGTTCCTGCTGCAAGTTGCTCAGTATCACCTGCCAGAGGTGCAGTTCAAGCAGATTGAACTGTCGGTCACTGCGCCCGATGATCCGTTGATCGTGGACGCCGATCCTTTCCGCCTAGCTCAGGTTTTGAACAATTTGCTGGCCAACGCTATTCAATACACCAACACCTACGGCACAATCCGCCTCATCCTGGAACGGCTAGACGATAAACAGGGCCAGAGCCAGGCTGTCGTCCACATTCAGGACAGCGGACGCGGCATTGCCCCTGAACACCTGCCACACCTCTTCAAACCTTTTTATCGCGCCAGCGACGACACGCGCGGCGCTGGCCTGGGGCTGGCCATCGCCCAAGACATTGTGAAACGGCATGGCGGCACAATCGACGTGCAGAGCAAAGTCGGGACAGGGACGCGCTTCACCATCAGCCTGCCTCTGCACCAAGTGGAGGCGCTGTGAGCCGCTACAGCCCACTGCAACTAGCAGAGTCTTACCTCAAGACTGGCGAATGGGCTTATGTCCTAGAGGCTCTGGCCGATCATCTGGCTCAGCAGCCCGACGATCAAGTGGCGCGCCTGCTGCGCGTGCAAGTCCTCATCCGTCTCAACGAGCTGAGCGCCGCACAGGCCGAAGCCGCTTTGCTGGCTGATGACGACCCGTCTGCTTGGCACTGGCGCGGCATTCTGCACAGTCGCGCAGGCCAACCTGCCGAAGCTGTCTTCTGCGCTGAACAAGCCTGCGCCCTCGCTCCTGGTGATGAACGCTTGGCTGAGCGATTGCTGGACTTGTACAGCGCCGCTGAGCGCTGGCAGGAAGCCCGACGCTTGATCTTGGCTCAGCCGCCGCGTTGGGGTTGGCTGGCGCGCCTGGCTGAAGTCGAGAATGCTCTCGGCAACTACGAAGCGGCACGCACAGCCTATGAGCGCGCTTTAGAAGCGCTCGGCCAGGCCAGCACTTCGCCCTTCTCCTATCTGCGCCCCATCCGAGGCACTTTGTTGGCAGCCCTGGCCCGCACCTACGCTGCCCTCGGCGCTGACGACCAAGCTCAGGCCGCCCACCAGCAAGCCCGTCGCCTGCTCCCGCGCGACCCAAGCCTGGATGACTTACTGACCTTTTCGCCATGAGGTTGAAAGCCATGACCCACTACGAGACGCGCCTTATGAAGGCTCAGGACGGCACACAACTCTTCGCTCATGCTTGGCTTCCTCCACGCGGGCCTGAAAAAGTCTTGTTCATCGCGCATGGGATTGGCGAACACGCGGGCCGCTACGACCATTTGGCGCGCGCGCTCAACGAAGACAAGATTGCTGTCTTCGCGCTAGACCATCGCGGACATGGCCGCAGCGCTGGCTTGCGCGCCTATTTCGATGATTTCGGCCAGCCAGTGCGCGACCTGCGCCAGTTCTGGGAGGAGACTGCCATGCACTATGGCGGCAATCCTATGCACCTGTATGGTCACAGCATGGGTTCAATCATCGCTTTGATGTTCGCCTTGCAGTACCCACACTTCCTCAGCGGCCTCATCCTCACTGGCACAGCCACCACCGTTGAGGAGACCCAACCGACCGCCTTGATCCAAGTTTCCCTGTTGATAGGCAGCATTCTACCCAAACTGCGCTCAGTGCAGAGGATTGACATCAGCACTCTGTCCACCGATCTCAACACCCAACGAGCCTACAAAGCCGATCCGCTCAACGACGGCAAGGCGATCCGCTTTGGCATGGCGCGCGGCATCATCCTCAATGGTCGCGCCATCCTCCAGCGCGCCGAAGAGCTACGCCTGCCCTTGCTCATCATGCACGGCGCTGATGACAAGCTCACGCCACCTAGCGGCAGCCAGGCTGTGTACGATCGGGTCGGTTCTGAGGACAAGACTCTGCGCATCTGGCCTGGTATGCGCCATGAACTCATCAACGAAGTAGACCGCCAAGCTGTCATCCAGGCCATGCGCGACTGGCTCATGAAGCACTAAGCACTTTTTTCTTGCGCCAGCTAGGCAAATTTGTTAGTCTCTAGGAGGTAAATTGGCGACAAGTCGATAAGCGTTCATCCTATAAACGCCAATTACAGACTTACTCAGACTCGCCGACTTGTTCGTTTTTGTGATAGGACACTTTTTAATGGATGCAAAACTGCGCGTCGATGGCGTGTCACTTAGCTTTGGCAACATTCGCGCCCTGCGTGACATCTCGTTCGATGTGCCGCGCGGCTCAATTTTCGCCGTCATCGGCCCAAATGGCGCGGGCAAGACCAGCCTCATCAACAGCATCAACGGCTTCTACAAGCCGCAAGAAGGCAATATCTTCTTCGACGGGCTGTGCATTAACGACATTCCGCCTCATCAGCGCGCTAAGCTGGGCATCAGCCGCACCTTCCAGAACATCGCCTTGTACACCAACGCGACAGTGCTAGACAACCTTATGGCTGCTCGTCATATCCATATGAAGAGCAACATGCTCATGGGCATGCTTTATTGGGGGCCGACGCAACGCGAGGAGATTGCCCACCGCCAGCGCGTCGAAGAAATTATCGACTTCCTGGAGATGGAGCATATTCGCAAATCCATCGTCGGCACGCTGCCCTATGGTCTGCGCAAGCGCGTAGAACTAGGCCGCGCCCTGGCCCTTGAGCCAACGCTGTTGCTGCTGGACGAGCCGATGGCTGGCATGAACGTTGAAGAAAAAGAAGACATGGCCCGCTTCATCTTGGACATCCACGAACGCCAGGGCATGACGATCATGTTAATTGAACATGACATGGGCCTGGTGATGGACATTTCGCATCGGATTGTCGTGCTGGACTTTGGCGAGAAGATTGGCGAAGGTACGCCAGCCGAAATTCGCCAAGACCCGCGCGTGATTAAGGCCTACTTGGGCCAGGAGGCATAAATCGCTATGGCAGTCCAAATCCCTCAGGCTGACAGCGCCGTCCAACACCGCCCCACCAAGAAGGGCCAGGTCTACACCTCGCGCATTCAACGCCAACTCCCCAGCTATCCCCAAGACCTGGACACTCTCTCCAAGCATTTCTTGGCCCGCGTGAAGGCCCTGGGCAAGCAGACCGCCATGCGCAAGAAGCGGTATGGCATTTGGCTAGAGTATTCCTGGGAAGATGTCTACGAGCATGTAGCCAATTTTGCGATGGGCTTGGTCAGCCTGGGCTTCAAACGTGGCGAGACGCTGGCCATCATCGGCGAGAACGATCCACAAATGTACTGGGGACAGATAGCAGCCCACGCTGTCGGCGCGATGAGCGTCTGTATCTTCAGCGATGCTCTGGCCAACCCAGACATCATCTATGCCACGACAGCCACCGACAGCACCTTCTTGCTGGCCCACGACCAGGAGCAAGTCGATAAAGCCCTAGAAGTGCGCGATAAGCTGCCCAACATCCGCCGCGTCATCTACTGGGAAGACAAGGGCATGTGGGCCTACAAGGACGATTGGCTCTGTAGCTTCGATCAGATCGAAGCGCTGGGGCGAGCCTACCGCCAGCAATACCCCAACGCCTTCGAAGACCTCATCGCCCAAACCCGCCCCCAGGACACGATCATCTTGTCTATGACCAGCGGCACGACCAGCCTACCTAAATTCGCCCAGATCACCCATTACCAGCTCATCTACGGCAACCTGATGAACTACGAGTACGTGACGGTGACGAACAAGGATAACTGGCTGTCTTTCAGTCCGATGGCCTGGCTGACAGAGCAGGCGTTCGGCTTTGCGCCGCACCTCATTCATGGTATGCAGGTCAACTTCCCAGAAGGCCCTGGCACAGTCCCCACCGACCTACGCGAGATTGCCCCAGTAGGCCTGCTCTTCCCCTCGCGCGTGTGGGAGAATCTAGCTGCCACCGTCCGCTTCCGTATCAACGACAGCACTTGGATCAACCGCAAGCTGTTCGAATTGTTCATGCCTGTCGCCTACAAGATCATCGACCATCAGGACAAAGGCGAGGCTGTGCCACCTTTGCTGCGCGCCCTGCGCTTGCTGGGAGAATTCGCCGTCTTCGAGCCGCTGCGCGACAAGATTGGCCTGACGCGCGCTAAAAACGTCCTGACCGCTGGCGCCATGCTCTCCCCCGACGTGATCCGCTTCTTCCGCGCCATTGGCGTGGAGTTGCGCCAACTGTATGCCAGCACGGAGACGATGGGGACAATCCACATCCCCGGCGACGTGAAGCTGGAGACGGTCGGCGTGATCGTCCCTGGCGTGGAGATTAAGATCGCTGAGGAAGATCAAGAGATTCTCATCCGCACCCCTGCGCGCTTCAGCGGCTACTACAAAGCCGCCGACAAGACGGGCGAAGCCATCGACGAAGAAGGCTGGTATCACACTGGCGACGCTGGTTACATGCGCGAAGACGGCCACCTGGTTTACCTAGAGCGCGTCAAGGACATGATCGAACTGTCCAATGGCAAGAGCTTCAGCCCACAATACATCGAAGGGCGTCTGAAGTTCAGCCCCTACATCGCCGACATCATGACCGTCGGCGGCTCTGATCTGGCGTTTGTGACGGCGCTCATCGTCATCAATTTCGACAACGTGGCCCGCTGGGCCGAAAAGCGCGGTATCAGCTTCACGACAATGGTTGACCTGTCGCAGAAAGAAGAAGTCGCTGAGCTGATCCGCCAAGACGTACAGCGCGTCAACGCCAGCCTGCCCGAATTCAGCCGCCTGCGCCGCTTCGTCATCCTGCACAAGGCCTTCGACGCCGATGAAGGTGAACTGACGCGCACACGCAAGCTCAAACGCCGCACCCTCATGACCAAGTACAGCGACCTGCTAGAAGCCATGTATGGCGACCAGCGCCAAGTGCGCGTGCGCGCCGAAGTTAAATACCGCGATGGTCGCGAAGGCGTCGTTGAGACCGACCTGAAGGTGTGGGACGTTGACCCTGCTCCTGCCAGAGCCTGAGCCAACCGAAGGAGAGACAAGGTGGCTACGCTGAAGACCAAAGACTCGCCCAACTTCTTGCAACCCTTGCAAGATTTTTACAAGGAAAATCAGCGCCTCATCAATGTTTTCCTGGCCCTAGCGGCGCTGCTGCTCTTCTACTTGGCTGTGCAGGAACGCCTCTCTAGCCTACGCCCTTCGCGCATGGTGCAAAGCACGGTGACGGGCATTCTAATCGGCGGCGTGTATGCCCTGATCGCTCTGGGGATCGTCATCATCAACAAAGCCAGCGGCGTCTTCAACTTCGCGCACGGCTTCATGATGCTCTTGGGCGGCATGATCTTCTACAGCTTCTTCATGGCAGCAGAGGTTACGCTGCTGGCCAGCGGCGGCATGGCCCTCGTCACCGTGCTGATCGTCATGAGCATGAATGGCTGGCGCAGCCTGCTTAAGCCGCGCAACGCCGCCATTGCTGCTGGAGCAGTGGTCGTCCTGACGTTGTTGCTGAGCATACCCACTCGCGATGAAGCCAACAACCTCATGTTCGGCGCACAACTTCTGCGCGGCGTCATAGGCGCGGTATGTGGCGCGGTGACGATAGGCTTGCTGATTGAGCGCGTCGCCATCCGTCCGCTGATCGGCCAACCGCTGTTCGCTGCTGTGCTGATGACGCTAGCCGTAGGCGAGGGCCTCATGCGCGGCCTGACGAACATCGTTTGGGGGAGCGTAGAGCTGTCGCTGCCGCTCTTCGACGGCGTGACAGCGCTGGGCATTCCACAGACGATTGTCATCGAAGCTGGGGATTTCTTGGGCGGCGATGTGCGTATCTTCGCTAAGTTGCTCGTGCCGTTCATCTTGGCGCTGATCGCCTTCGTGGCCTTCGTGCTGTTCTTCCGCTACACCAACGTCGGCCTAGCCATGCGCGCCAGCGCCGAAAATCAAAATCTGGCCCAATCGACGGGCCTGCGCGTGCGCTTCATCCTGGCGGTGGCCTGGGCCATCGCAGCAATTTTGGCGGCGACGGCTGGTACACTGCAAGGTGGCGCCACCAGCCTTTCGCTGAACTTGCCCCTGCTGGCTCTGCGCGCCTTTCCGGCGGTGTTGCTGGGCGGACTGGAGTCGATCACTGGGGCGTTGGTGGGCGGCTTGGTGATTGGCATCGTGCAGGAATGGGCCAACCTATTGTTCCCCGGCACGCAGGCCGGCACAGAACTCGCCCCTTATGTGGTGCTGATGATCGTCCTAGTGGTCAGGCCAGACGGCTTATTCGGCGAAAAGCGCATCGAGCGCATTTGATTCAGACGAACAGGAGTCCCCATGTCCGCCAACATCCGCCCCGCTGGGGTCTTCGATACCCAATACAAACAGGATATGGCCATCAACCGCACCACATCCAGCCGCATGTGGGTGATCGGCCTGACGCTGCTGCTGCTAGCTGTGCCGCTGCTGACGACGCAAGGGCCGCTGGGCATTGGCATTTTCCCACAAATATGGGTGGGCCTCATCTCGCGCATTGCCCTGTTTGCCATCGCCGTACAAGGCCTGAATATCCTGATGGGTTACACCGGGCAAATTTCGTTGGGGCATGGCGCGTTCATGGCCGTGGGCGCGTATAGCGCCGCCATCTTCGCGCGTGAATGGGGCATGCCCTTCTGGATTGCTGTGCCAATCGCCACGTTGTTCACCGGCGTCGTTGGTCTCATCTTTGGCCTGCCCTCGCTGCGCGTGAAGGGCTTCTACTTGGCGATGGCTACGCTGGCGGCCCAGTTCATCATCCCTTGGTTGCTGCGCTACCCACTAGAGCCGATCACCAACGGCCCACGACCGCTGGAAGTACCGAGGGCAGAATTCCTGGGGATCAGCTTCGCCTCCCAGTCGGCGATGTACTACGTGATCGTCATCGCAGCCATCTTGTCGTTCTTGGCGGCCCGCAACCTCATGCGCTCGCGCGTTGGGCGGGCTTTCATCAGCGTGCGCGACAACGACCTGGCGGCTTCGCTGCTGGGGATCAACGTCTTCACCTACAAGTTGCGCGCCTTCTTCCTCAGTGCGATTTACGCCGGTTTGGCCGGCGGCCTGTGGGCTTTCGACAGCGGCTCGCTGTCGCTGGACAAATTCACCCTGAATCTCTCCATCGAGTTCCTGGCTATGTTAGTCATCGGCGGGGCAGGCTTCCCCCTAGGGCCGCTGTTTGGCGTGGCCTTCATCAACCTGCTGACGCAGTATCTCATCCCCTCGACGATCCCTTTTCTCAGCAGCATCTTGCCCACGCTGTTGCCCTTCGTGGATCGCGTCAACATCCTGGCCTCGCTGTCGCCCTTCTTGTTCGGCCTGACGCTCATCGTCTTCCTGATCCTAGAGCCGCGCGGCCTGGCCTATCGCTGGGAGATTCTCCAAATCGCTTGGAAGATTCGCCCCTACGCTTATTAGCGTCGGAGCGTTCTTTGAATATTGATCTGTCAACAAAGATGAGAGAGGAAAACCAACAATGCGCAAACTATGGTTAGGGGTGGCGGGTTTGCTAGTGGCGGCTTCGGTCGTCCCCGCTTTCGCCCAAGAAACACTGCCCGAATTCATCAAGCACACCCCCTGTGAAGTTGACATGACAGGGGAGACGATCCCGCTCTATCACTTTGGCGATCTGAGTGGCCCCTTCGCCTTCATCACTCAGCCATTCCTGGCTGGCTTCGCCGACGCCATCGCTTACTTCAACGCGCGCGGCGGCGCCTGCGGCGCGACCTTCGTCAGCAACGAAGGCGAACACTACCGCGACACCGGCGGAAACCAAGCTCAGACCCAGGCTCATTACGATTACTTCTCCAACCTAGAAGAGAAGCCCAAGTCGCTAGTCCTCTACGCTTCCGCAGACGCTGAGCTGCTGCGTACCAGCCTAGCCGAGGATGAAATCCCAGTCGTCATCTCCGCCGGCTCGGTCGAAGGTCTGTATGGCCAAGACGGCCGCACTCCTGGTTGGATTTACGCCACTAACCCGCTCTACGGCGACCAGCTCGGCAGCTTCTGCGAATTTGTGGCAGCTGACCCGATGAACATGTACCCTGATGAACCCGTCATCGGCTACATCAGCTGGCCTGGTGCTTTTGGTCAGGCGGCCTTCACTCCTGAAGTCATCAACTACTGCGCCGAACAAGGCGTGACGATCCTACCTACGCCAGAGATTTTCCTGCCCACCGACACCGACATCAGCGGCCAGGTGCTGAATCTGGTCGATGAGGGCGCCAACATCCTCTACACCAACACTCTGGCCAGCGGCCCGGCTTTGGTGGCCAAGACTCTGGTTGACCTGGGTCTGCAAGGCACGGTCAAGCTGGCAGGCGTCAACTGGGCGCTAGATACCAGCGTCGGCTTGCTGGGCAGCGCCACCCTGGGCAGCAACGGCCTACCCGCCGTCACTGGCCTGGTCGGCAGCTTGCCTTTCCGCTGGTACACCGAAGTCCAGCACCCCGGCATCGCCCTGATCCGCGAGCAGTTCGCCGCCAATAACCGCCAGCCGCAGCAGCAGAACATCGCCTACCTGCTGGGCTGGGCCACGATCGACATGTACATTGAGATTTACACCCAGACGGCCAACCGCGTCGGCTCTTACGACGCCATCACCGGCGCCGACATCAAAGAGACGCTGGACAACATCAAGTACGGGCCTCTGGGCGGCATATTCGAAGCTGATTTCAAGGGCGGCGAAATGCGCGCTCTATCCCAAAATCGCATGGCCATCATGCAGTTCCTGAACAAGGCTGGCAACGGCCCTGCCACCAGCGGCGAAGACGCGGCCACCATCACAGCTCCCAACGGCGCGACGCTGTTCGTCCCGCTGGTCGTACCGATCACGGAATTCGCTCCAGCTCCCGACCTGCGCCCAGGTGGCTGATCCAGCTCAAACAAGCGAGGAGGGGCAGAAGTCCCTCCTCATTGGCCCTCTTCATCAAGCCCACTCTGTGGAGACCCCATCATGATGGAAGCTGTCGCACCTGCGCTCACTGATGTGCGCAAACCCTCAACCAGCCCTGTGCTGCAAGTCAACAACATCGAAGTCGTTTACAACAGCGTCATCCTGGTGCTGCGCGGCGTCTCGCTCACTGTCCAGCCAGGCCAGGTCGTCTCTCTGCTCGGCCCGAATGGCGCCGGCAAATCGACGACGCTCAAATCCGTCAGCGGCTTGCTGCGCGCCGAAGTCGGCGAAGTCACGCGCGGGAATATCATGTTCGGCGATCTGCGTCTAGACACCCTATCCGCAGAGGAGATCGTACGGCACGGTGTGCTGCAAGTTATCGAGGGACGGCCCATGTTCCGCCATTTGACCGTCGAAGAAAACCTGCGCGTTGGTGGCATGGTCTATAAGAACGGCTCTCACATCAAAGATGACTTAGAGCGCGTCTTCCATTACTTTCCACGTCTGCGCGACCTGCGCAAGCGCGTCTCTGGCTATCTGTCAGGGGGTGAAGGGCAGATGATGGTCATCGGGCGCGCCCTGATGGGCCACCCCAAGCTCATCATGCTCGATGAGCCTTCGCTGGGCCTCGCACCGATGATGGTCGAAGAAATTTTCCGTATCGTCCGTGAGATTAACCGCCACGAGGGAGTATCGGTGCTGCTGGTGGAGCAGAACGCGCGCGCCGCCCTGGCCCTGGCGGACTACGGCTATGTGATGGAGAACGGACGTATCGTCCTCGATGGCCCAGCAGAGCAGCTGCGCGAGAACGAAGACATCAAGGAATTCTACCTGGGACTTGACCAGAGCGGCGAGCGCAAGAGCTACAGAGAGGTCAAGCACTACAAGCGCCGCAAGCGCTGGTTAGGGTAAAATACAGGCTAGTTGACGAGGGGGCGCACAGCCCCCTGTTTATGCCCAATTACATCGAAGGAGGAAGCGCCTTGAGCCAGACCTATTTCGACCAGAAGATTCGTGACATCATCGCCCACGCTTACGACAAAGCGCCATCCGTCCGCGCCATGCTGGACAAGGCAGGCGTGACGCCCGCCGACATCCAGGGCGCAGCCGACTTGCACAAAATCCCCGTCCTCAGCAAAGATGCGCTGGTGGAAATTCATCAGGCCAATCCGCCCTTCGGCGGCTTCTTGACGATCGACCCCGCCGACCTGCCGCGCATTTACATCTCGCCCGGCCCTATCTACGATCCACAGCCACCGCCGGAAGACCCTGCTATCTTGCTTGAGCCGTTCCGCTATGTAGGCTTTGGACGCGGCGACCGCGTGCTGAACACCTTTACCTACCATCTAACGCCGGCGGGTATCCTGTTGGACGATGGCCTGCGCGGGGTTGGCGCGACAGTCATCCCCACTGGCCCTGGCAACACCGATCTGCAAATCATGATGGTCATGGCGCTGGGGATCAACGGCTTCGTCGGCCAGCCCAGCTACCTCATGCAAATCCTAGACAAGATGGAGTCGATGGGCGTTGCCCCTGAAGCTAATCCCTTCAAGAAGGCCTTGTTCAGCGCAGAACCGTATCTGCCTGCCCAGCGCGCTCGCTTTGAAGGCCAGTATGGCATGAAGACGACCAGCGCCTACGGCACAGCCGACTTGGGCTTCATCGGCTACACGCGCCACGACATGCCAGGTTTCCGTATCATGCCCACCGTCTACGTCCAGATCGTCGATCCGACGACGGGCCAGGACGTCGAGCCAGGCAGCAACGGCGAGATCGTCGTCACCACCTTCAACAAGGCTTACCCACTGGTGCGCTTCGGCACGGGCGACCTGGGCGCGCTGGCTGCCGATTTAGTAGATGGTCAGCAGCACTTGCTAGGCCTGTTTGGGCGCAGCGGCGAGGCGATCAAGGTGCGCGGCATGTTCCTCCATCCCAACCAATTGCGCACAGCTGCCGCTGCCTTCCCAGCGATTGACAAAATCCAAGCCATCATCACTCGTCCTGAACACAAGGACGTGGTGACGTTGCGCGTGGAACTCAAAGAGGGCGCAGAGGCCAACAACTTGGGTGAGCAGCTTATGGCTGCTGCACAGAATGCCGTGCGCCTGCGCGTCGACCAAGTAGAATTCGTGCCACCTGGGACGATTGGGAACGAACGCTTGGTGCGCGACGACCGCAAGTGGGAATAGACGTCTCACTCTTTGCCCATCCACTCAAGGACAATTCTTTGCAACGAGCGCAGCCCCGACATCGTTGGGTGTTGGGGCAGTTTGTCGTGGCTATCGCGTTTCGAGTGGGTCCACTAGGATTCGAACCTAGAACCGAGCGGTTATGAGCCGCCTGCTCTGCCGTTGAGCTATAGACCCATCGCGCCCGTATGATAAACTAATTGATCGGCGAGCGCAAGCGACGGCTCGCAAAACAGCGGGGTGGCCAATCGACGCCATTTGCGCTATCGTTAAGACATTAAAACTTGAAACACGAAAAGAGGCTTTTTTGCTATGCGCGTCTTACGTTATGCTTTGTACGGCTTGCTAGGGCTGATCGGCCTGCTGATCGTGGCCGCTATCGGCCTTTACTATTTCGTCATCCGCGCGCCCCTGCCTCAGCTAGATGGCACATTCGCTGTGCGCGGCCTATCAGCTCCGGTGGAAATCATCCGCGATGAGTGGGGCGTGCCGCACATTTACGCCAGCAACTCACGCGATTTGTTCTTCGCTCAGGGGTATGCTCAGGCGCAAGATCGCTGGTGGCAGATGGAATGGTTTCGCCACATTGGGCGCGGAGAGCTGCAAGAGCTGACCGGCGAGAGCCGAGCTGTCATGGGCAACGACCTGTTCATCCGCACCGCATCTTGGCGCTACTATGCTGAACGCGATCTGGCTGCGCTGGACGCAGAGACGCTGGGCTACCTGCAAGCTTTCGCCGACGGGGTGAATGCCTACATCAGCGGACGCACAGGCCGCGAATTGGCCCTGGAGTACAGCGTCCTGAGCCTCACCGGGGTGAATGTGACCATCCGCCCCTGGGAGCCACTGGATACTCTGGTGTGGGCGAAGGTCATGTCTTGGGACTTGGGCGGCAACATGGACGCGGAAGAATTTCTGCGCGACTTGGGTCAAGCCATCGGCGCGGACAAGGCCGACGCCTACGAAGTCGATTATCCTTTCGGCATTAAGCCGACCATCATCCAGCCCGAAGACGTAGCGGCCATGCAAACCCAGGGCTTGTTGCCCTCTGGCGGCGCTGCTCTGCCCAGCACTCAGGCTATCTCGTCCAGCACTGCGCCTGTGGGCTTGGCGGGCGGCTTCGACCTCGGCACAGGCTTCATCTTCGGCAAAGGCCAAGGCATCGGCAGCAACAACTGGGTCGTGAGCGGGGATAGGAGCGCTTCAGGCGCGCCACTGCTGGCCAACGATCCGCACCTGGGCATTCAAATGCCCTCTATCTGGTACGAAGTTGGCCTGCACTGCCAGCCTGTCAGCGCCGAATGTCCCTTCAACGTGCGCGGCTTAACCTTTGCCACCAATCCTGGAGTCATCATCGGCCACAATGGCACGATTGCCTGGGGCGTGACCAACGTCGGTTGGGACACGCAGGATTTGTTCCAGATCACCATCAACCCGCAGAACGAGCTGCAATATCGCTGGAACGACGCATGGCGCGACATGGAGGTGCGCGAGGAGGTCATCCGCTATGGCGACAGCAGCGACACAACCACGATCCGCGTGCGCGTGACGCACCTCGGCCCGATCATCAGCGACAATCAACGCGACGCCGAAGGAAACATCCTGGGCTTCGACAACGAACGCGCCTATGTGCTGCGCTGGACATCGTATGAACCAAGCAAGCTGATCCGAGCCGTCTTCGGGATCAATAAAGCGCAGAATTGGGACGAATTCCGCGCAGCTTTGCGCGATTGGGATACGGCTGCACAGAACTTCATCTACGCCGACACCAGCGGCAACATCGGTTACCAGACGCCAGGGCATGTGCCAGTACGCGCCGCGGGCCACGATGGCCGCTTGCCCATCCGCGCCGAGAGCGATGAGGACGATTGGCGTGGCTTTGTGCCGTTTGAGCTGCTGCCCACCGTCCAAAATCCGCAGCGCGGCTACATCGCCACTGCCAACCAAGCCCTCGTGCCGTTGGAGTACTACGACCTGGTGCGCCAGGCTCTCAGCGAACAGTTCGGCAGCGACTCCCACTACGTCTACGGCTACCAATGGTCGGTGGGCTATCGCGGCCAGCGCATCGTCGAAATGCTGGAAGCGACGCCCAAACACGACCTGGCCAGCTTCCGCGCCATTCACGGCGACAACAAGTTCATCCTGGCAGAAGAGATTGCCCCGACGCTGGCTTCGCTCGACCTGGGCGAGGCGCTCAACAGCTGGCGCGCTTGGATGATGGACGGCTGGGACTACCAAATGCACATGGATAGCCCACAAGGTGCGCTCTTTGGCGCGTTCTGGGCCGCCCTGAGCAAGCACGTGCTGGGTGACGAGTTGGGCAATCTGAGCGTAGGCAACGCTACTGGCAACGAAATGTGGCTCATCTCTACTATCTTCGACGATCCCGACAGCTTCTGGTGGGATGATATAGGCACGCCAGAACGCGAGACGCGCGAGCAGATCGTCGCTCGCGCCTTGCAAGCAGCCATTGACCAGGTGACAGTTGCGCTGGGATCAGATCGTCAGCAATGGCGCTGGGGGGCGCTGCACACCGCAACTTTCGTCTCCAACCCGCTGGGGGCTTCAGGGATTGGCCTGATTGAAAATTGGTTCAATCGCGGCCCTGTCCCCACCAGTGGCGGCACAGAGATCGTCAACGCGACGAGCTGGAGACGCGATCTGAAAGTACGAGCCGTGCCGAGCATGCGCATGATCGTCGACCTAGCAGACGTGAGTCGCAGCCAGATCATCCATACAACGGGCCAGAGTGGCCACAACCAAGACCCTCGCTACGACAACATGATCGAACTCTGGCGCACGATTGAGTATCGGCCCATGCTCTGGACGCGCGAACAGGTGGACGCAGCGGCGCGCAACCGCATGACTCTGACGCCGCAGTAGGAGTCAGGCGAGCGAGGACATTCGAGGACGGGCTGACAGGTTGCTCAGACCGCCGTCAACTGAATTTCCGCGCTCGTCTTCGCCATGAAGCACGATTCACTGATTCGTGATACACTTAACAACGACTTGATGACCATTTCTTCCCTTACGATTCAGGAGGGTTTTATGAGCCGTGTCGCGCGGTCTCTGACAGCAATCGCAGGGCTGATGTTGGTGACGATCACCGCCCTAGCCCAAACGATCCACATCGTTGCCCCAGGCGAAACCCTATTCCGCATTGCTCAGCGCTATGGCGTATCGATGACGGCCATCGCTCAGGCCAATGGGATCAGCAATCTAAACCTGATCTTCGTCGGCCAGCGTCTGACTATCCCGACGGGCGGCACAGAGCCTGGTGGGCCTGCCCCGACCGTCGCACCGCCAGTCACCAGCAGCTACACTGTGCAGCGCGGCGACACGCTCGGACGCATTGCCCAGCGCTTCAACACCACCATCCGCGCTATCATCCAGGCCAACAACATCCGCAACCCCAACCTGATCTTCACAGGCCAGGTCTTGCAAATCCCCGGCGGCAGCGGCGCACCTGCGCCCGCCACGCCCGCCCCTGGCGGTACGCCGCTGCCCAACCCAGCGCCCATCACCGGCTTCGAAGTCGGCGCACATATCTTCTCGTTCAACTACAGCGACCTCATGCGCCAGACGGGCTTCACCTGGGTCAAAAAGCAGGTGAACTTCGACCAGGCCAGCAAGGATACGTCCCAGGGCCGCGCCTTCATCAACGACGCCAAATCGCGCGGCTTCAAGATCGCCCTGGGCGTCGTCGGCAATCCAGCCCAACTGGCGGCCAACCCCACCCAGTACTACGCCGATTACGCAGCTTTCGTCGGCGAGCTGGCGGCGGCCGGCGCAGACGCCATCGAAGTCTGGAACGAGCCGAACATCGATCGTCAGTGGCCGCGCGGCCTCATCAGCGGTGCGCAGTATACCCAAATGCTCTCGGCGGCCTTCCAGGCTATCAAGGCGCGCAACAGCGCGACCCTGGTCATCAGCGGCGCTCCTGCCCCCACTGGCGGCCTGGGGTGCAGCACCAACGGCTGCAACGACGACGCCTACATTGCCCAGATGGCGGCCGCTGGCGCGCGCAACTTCATGGACTGCGTGGGCATTCACTACAACGCTGGCACTGTGCCACCCAACGCCACCAGCGGCGCGCCCGTCGGCAGCGCCACCCACTACAGCTGGTACTATCCCAGCATGGTCAATCTCTACAGCCGCACTTTCCCGCAGAAGCCGCTGTGCTTCACAGAGATTGGCTACGTGACGGGCCAGGGCTATGGCCCGCTGCCAGCTGGCTTCGCCTGGGCCAACAACGTCACTGTCGCCAACCAGGCCGAATGGCTGGGCCAGGCGGTGCGCATCGCTCGCAGCAGCGGCATTGTACGCCTGTTCATCATCTGGAATCTGGATAGCACGGTCTTCGGCGATGATCCGCAAGCAGGCTACGCTATCATTCGTCCCGATGGCACTTGTCCGGCCTGTAACACCATCGCCGCTGCTCTGCGCTCATAACCCTGTCTCTCAAGTCTCCTCCCCTCTCCCCGAGCGCTGCGCGCTCTGGGAGAGAGACAGGGCAAAGGCCGCGCTCCTTCCTAAGAGCGCGCAGCGCTCGTCAGGGAGGCGACGTGCGCCACCTTGCGCTGTCAAGGCAGGAGACAGTGGCGAGACAGTTCACCCAGAAAGACGGGAACACCATGCGCTTGTTTCTGATTGGCTTTGGCACAGTAGGCCAAAGCTTGGCAGAGTTGTTGCTTCAGCGGGCTGAAGACCTTCGGACTCGTCACAATTTTGTGCCTGCTCTAGTAGGAGTATACACGCGCTCACAGGGCTTGCTCTACGCGCCAGAAGGCTTGGATTTAGCGCAGCTCCGAGCTTGTGCCGCCAATTACGCTCTTTACGACGGGCCGCGTCTGCACGACTCGCAGCCCAACATCGACCGCGCGCTGCGCGATTACGCCTACGACGTGCTGATTGAAGCCAGCACCACCGATTTACGGACAGGCCAACCAGCGGCGGATCGGATTGAGCGCGCCCTGACCAGCGGCAAGCACGTCGTCACCGTCAATAAAGGGCCAATCGCGCTCTACTACCCGCGCTTGCGCGACCTGGCTCGCGAAAAGGGCGTCCATCTGCGCTACGAAGGCACGGTCATGGCTGGCACGCCCAGCATAGCCCTAGCCCTGGAGGGGCTGGCAGCAGCGCACATTCGCGGCCTGCGCGGCATTCTCAACGGCACGACCAACTACATGCTGACGCAGATGGAGCAAGAAAGTCTGAGCTACGATCAAGCCCTGGCCCAGGCTCAAGCCCTGGGTTACGCCGAAGCCGACCCGACAGCGGACGTGGATGGCTGGGACGCAGCGGGCAAAGCCTCCATCTTGTCGGCAGCGCTATTCGGCGCGCCGCGCGCGCCCCAGACCATGAGCGTAAGCGGCATCGGCCATCTCACACTAGATGACCTGGCTCAAGCCCGCGCTCAGGACAAGCGCTACAAGTTGGTGGTGCGCCTGACTCCCGAAGCAGGCCAGGTACGAGCTGAAGCCTTGCCGCTCAGCGACCCACTAGCTAGCGTCATGGGCGCGCTGAACGCCATCACTTTGGAGACGGACTTGCTCGGCGAAGTGACTCTGATCGGCAGCGGGGCAGGCGGCCTATCTACCGCAACTGCTATCCTCAACGACCTGCTGGCTATCCATCGGGCCACCTGAGCGGGTAACGAGATTCGAACTCGTGCCAAGACCTTGGAAGGGTCGTGTGCTACCACTACACCATACCCGCACGCAACGTAATTGTAGCGCGAAAGTCACGACCCTGCCAGCGTCTTTTTGAACGCCATTCATCCATCTGCTGCGCGCGTCTCATCTGTGGCACAGCCCCAGGCGCTATCATGATGCTTGTGAAAAGCACCACAAGACAAGAAGCGGGCGAGTTTGGGTTGTAACCACATAGAACAGGATAGCAGTGTATGGCATGGATGGCTCTACTGCGCCTGAGCGCGCGCAGCATCAATCGGCGTTTCTTGCAGAGCGCCTTGCTCGTGCTAGGGGTGGCTGTCGGGGTAGCAGTGGTGGTGGCCATTGATCTGGCTAATAACAGCGCTTCGCGCGCCTTCGCCTTGTCTAGCGAGAGCCTGACGGGCAAGGCTACTCACCAGATCGTGGGCGGAGCAGCAGGCCTGCCCAGCGAAATTTATACTCGCGTGCGCACCGAATTGGGCCTGCGCGACAGCGCCCCGATTGTGACGCAGACGGTGCGTTCGCCAGAACTTGGCGATCAGCCTCTGCGCTTGATGGGCATTGATCCATTCGCTGAGCCGCCTTTCCGCAGCTACTTTGAAGATGTGAGCGTCGTTGGACAGGGGACAGACGGCGCGTTTGAAGCCCTGACTGAGTTCATCGCCACGCCCGGCACAGGCGTCCTGAGCGGCCTACTGGCTCAGCGCTTCGGCCTGAGCCTGGGCGACACGATCACTATCCAGACGCCCACGCGCAGCACGCCGCTGCGGATCGTCGGCCTGCTCACGCCCAGCAATCGCGCCAGCCAACAAGCTCTCAACGACCTGATCCTAACAGATATTGCCACTGCTCAAGAGATTGGCGACATGCAGGGCCGCCTGAGCCACATCGACCTAATCCTGCGCGAAGGCGCCGACCTAACACGCCTTGAAGCCATCCTGCCGCCAGGCGCGCGACTGCAAGCTGTGCGCACCGATAACGCCCTGGAGCAAATGACAGCAGCTTTCGAGATTAACCTACAAGCTCTGTCGCTGCTGGCCGTCGTCGTCGGCGTCTTCCTCATCTACAACACGGTGTCGTTCAGCGTGGTGCAGCGCCGCCCCATCATCGGCACGCTGCGCGCCCTGGGAGCGACGCGCCAGCAAATCTTCATCCTCATCTTATGTGAGATGGCCCTGCTGGCCTTCGTCGGGACAGTGCTGGGACTGGGGCTGGGGATCATCTTTGGGCGCTTCACGGTGGCCCTGGTGGCTCAAACCATCAGCGATTTGTACTTCACCGTCAACGTGAGCGGCGTCACGCTTGATCCCTTCACGCTGGCCAAAGGCGCTGTTATAGGGATCGCCGCCAGCCTGGGAGCTGCTGCCCTGCCCAGCTGGTCGGCCACCCAGACGCCGCCTACAGGCTCGCTCAGGCGCTCTCTGTTAGAAGAGCGCACTCGCGCTCTGCTGCCTCATTTCACTCTGGGCGGCGGCCTCTTCGCGCTGATCGGCGTGGGCCTGCTGCTGATTCCCAGCGACAGCCTCATCATCAGCTTCGCAGCCTTGTTCTGCATCATCTTCGGCGGGGCACTGACCACTCCTTTCGCGATGATCGTCGGCATGGCAGCTTTTACGCCTCTCACCAGCCGTGTCTTCGGCGTGCTAGGCCGAGTCGCGCCGCGCGCTGTCACCCGCTCGCTCAGTCGTACTGCTATCGCCGTCGCAGCCCTGACGATTGCCGTCTCAGTCATCGTCGGCGTGTCGCTGATGATTGGCTCGTTCCGTGCGACGGTCGCTGATTGGTTGGGCGCGACGCTGGGAGCAGACATCTTCATCTCGCCACCGCTGCTGACAGCCAATCAGGCCAGCGTGGACGTTGATCCCGCCATCCGCGACATGGTGGCTGCCGTGCCAGGGGTAGCGCGCGTGAGCGCTTCGCGAGCTGTGCCTGTGCCTGCGCCTGACTACCCCGATTTGCTGCCCGTCAACCTCATCGCAGTAGACTTCGAAATTAGCGTGGATCGCCAATTCGTCTGGGCTGATATGCGTGGCAGCTTGCAGGATGAGCTAGAAGCGGGGCGGATCATGGTCAGCGAGCCGTTCGCTTTCCGTCGTGGGATCACGCCGCAGAACAACACGCTGCGCCTGCTAACCGACAAAGGCGTGCAGACCTTCCAGATTTTCGGCGTGTACTACGATTATTCGACGGATCAGGGGACGGTGGTCATGGCTCGCAGCGTCTATGACCGCTTCTTCACAGATCGGGCCATCTCGTCGCTGGCCGTCTACGTAGAAGAAGGCGTAGACGTACAGGCCGTCATCGACCGCTTGCAGACGGAGACGCTGCTAGGGGCTGATCTGATCGTGCAGAGCAACCGCGACCTGCGCGAGGGCGTCTTTGAAGTATTTGAGCGCACTTTCACGATCACGATTGCTTTGCGCTTGCTGGCGACCCTAGTCGCTTTCATCGGTATCCTCTCTGCGCTCATGTCGCTGCAACTGGAGCAAATTCGCGAGTATGGCGTGCTGCGTGCCAACGGCATGACGCGCCGCCAGCTGTGGGGCTACACCCTCATTCAAACTGGGCTGATGGGCAGCTTGGCGGGCCTGCTGGCCCTGCCGATTGGCTTGGCCCTGGCCTGGGTGCTGGTGTACGTCATCAACGTACGCAGCTTTGGCTGGACAATGCAGTTCACCATCTTGCCTGAAGAACTGCTGACGGCCTTCTTGGTGGCTTTGGTAGCGGCCCTGCTGGCAGGACTCTATCCGGCCTACAGTCTAGCCCAAATGTCGCCAGCGCAGGCTGTGCGCAGCGAATAGTGGCGCGGTACAATAGCCCCATCTATTTCAACTAAGATTAGGTGAGGCTTTTTACGATGACAGACATACCCTTAGACCCTGTAGAAGACAGTAGCCTCAAGCTGGTCACGATTGAGCGCCACATTCAAGAACAGCAACGCCTCCACCCCAACGCCACTGGCAAATTCACTGCCATGCTACAAGACATGGCCCTAGCCGCTAAGCTGATCGCGCGTCAGACGACGCGCGCTGGTCTGAGCAACATCCTCGGCCCTACCGACTCGCGCAACGTCTTTGGCGAAGTTCAGCAAAAGCTAGATATTTACGCCGACCAGACCATCTTCAAGATGAACGACCACACGGGGCGCGTCTGTGCAATGGTTAGCGAGGAACACGACAAGCTGATCGATATTCCGCCTCACTACGACACGGGCAACTACGTCCTCATCTACGATCCGCTAGATGGCTCAAGCAACATCGACGTAAACGTCTCCGTCGGGACGATCTTCAGCATCCATCGCAAGTTCACGCGCGGCGAACGCGGCACGATTGATGACGTGCTGCAAGAGGGCAAGCGTCTGCTGGCTGCCGGCTACGTCATCTATGGCAGCAGCACAATGATGGTCTATACAACAGGGCGCGGCGTCTTCGGCTTCACCCTTGATCCTGGCATTGGCGAGTTCATCCTCAGCCATCCCAACATCCAAATCCCACTCAAGCCTCTGTATTACAGCGTCAATCAGGGCCATGAAAAATACTTCACGCCCGGCACACGCCACTTCATCAAATGGCTGCAAGGCATGGAAGGCGAAGGCCATGCGCCGCTCTCTCATCGCTACATTGGCTCGTTGGTCTCAGATTTTCACCGCAACCTGCTCAAAGGTGGCATTTTTCTCTATCCTGCCACGACGGACGAGAAGGGCCAATACGGCAAAATCCGCCTGCTGCACGAAGCTCAAGCCCTGGCCTTCATCGCCGAACAGGCTGGTGGCCACGCCAGCGATGGCATAGGCCCCATCCTGGATATCAAGCCGCATTCGCTGGAGCAGCGCACGCCTTTGTTCATCGGCAACCGCGAGCTGGTGGAGAAGGCAGAACATTACATTCGCGAACACGACAAAGACTGGATCAGTCGCTACAAACCCTACCGCTTGGGGGATATTTGAGAGAGACGATCAGCTCCTTCGCCAGGCATCGTCCTTCACAGACAGACGCAGTCGACTTCTCGGCGCTGCTGGGTAGGTTTAAGCGCAGCGCGTTTGCGCCGTTCGCGGACAATTTGTCGCAGCCCCCAGGCGAAGCCGCGCGCTGGCACATGTCTCATATCCTGGACGGAAGTCTCCTGCTCAACGCTTCAGATTCAACAAAAGTAAGGTGCGGCTGGGCGTGCCGTTGTCTAGGCGCGCACCACTCTCGCGAGAGTAGACCATGACAAAAACTTCCAAGCGACCTTGAGGCAGGCTGTCGAAGTCTAGCCGATGATCGCTCAGGTAGCGTTGCTCCGCTTGCCAATAGCGCGTGGGCAGATTTGGCTCGGAGTCTGCCTGGCCGACCAATCTTCCATGCTCATCGACAATGTGAACCCCTATAGCATAATCGTGGTGCGGAGATCGGATAGGTCGCCAAGTGAGGCGCAACTGGCCTGTTTTATCTTGCCAATCGTAGCCTAATAACCGCAGTGGGCCGAAGAGGTTGCCACTTTGACCTTCAATACTTTGTGCAGGTTCAGGGGCCGGATGGGCCACGCCACCAGCGCGCAGCCGCACAATTCCTAGCGGTGCGCCTGTCTCATCGTAGATAGGCAGTCGTCGCCCCTCGTCGAGCTTCCACAAGCTGATATGAAAGTACATAGGAAATTGCGAGGGGAAAGTCGGCGTGATCCAGTATGGATCATCAATCCACCATAGATCGCGGTAGATCAGGCCAACCTGCCAGCGACTCGTGCGCCGTGCGCCGTAGTTGGGGTAACTAACTGTCACGCCTAAGCGAGTGTCCGTCTGGCGTACTAACTCTACGCTGACAGCGTAGTCCTCTTGCACAGGCCGAAGAACCTGCCAGTAAAGGACAATAGGAATGCGCTCTTCGCGATAGAGCCTGTCTTCTAGCTCGTAGCCCACTAGCACAACATCCTCGCCCATGCGGGCATAAAAAGGTGTAGCGCTGGCAGGCAGGCTATCTAGAGGGGGCGTAGGAGCGTATGTGGGAATGAGTACGGCGAAAGGCATAAGCGCTGAGAAGCTCATCAGGCCCAGCAAACCTGCACGTGATGGCAGACGCAGAGCATCCAAACCTAAGGCCATACTTAGGCTGTAGGCAGCGATGAAACCGAACAGCAAGCGACCTTGTGAAGCATAGACTTGTAACGTCCAAGAGATAAAGCTGGCTATGCCCAGCACGCCTACGACTCCGATCCACAGGACGGAAGGCAAGATGGGTTGGTGGCGCAACCGCCAGACGGCCCAGACCCAGCCTGCTAGGCTGAGTAAGGTGAGCGCGTCCATGAGCGGGTAGAACCAGAGCGGCACGTATAAGCTGAACAATCCGAACAAGCCCCAGTAGGAGATTCTCAGGCCTTCCCATTCCTCGCGGATGAGTGTGAGCAGATCGGGGGTTGGGATACGTCGTCCAAATAAGTCCAGCATGGTCTGAGTGCCAAAGAATTCACCGTAAAGTATCCAATTCCGCGCATACCACCAACTTGCCAGCAACGTCCAACTCAGCAGGCCTAGCAGCCCCAGCACAATGAAGCCGCGCCAATCACGACTTTTCCATAACACCCATGCCCCTGCCAGAGCTACGGCAACGCCCATCGTTAGGCCGCTGAGCTTGCTGATGCTGGCCAGCGCTGCCAGTACGCCGAGCAGCAGACTGCGTGGAGTGTTGAATCCATCGCGCAGCATGACGAGTGTTTGCCAAAGGATAACGCTGTTGAAAGCTGTCACTAGGTTGTCATTGTTAGCAGTGCTGCTGATGAAGATGAATTGCGGGTTGAAAGCTGTCAACGCCAGCGCCCACAGTGCTAAGCTTTTTTGCTTAGGTGCGATGACTCGCGCTGACTGATATACGGCGTAAACTGTCAGCGCACCACAAGCTATCGACAAGCCGCGCGCTACGTAGATTGCTAACCATGTGCCGCGCGGAGGTGCGGGATAGTCATCGTGTATGAATGCATTCTTGTTGCGGAACTTGCCTGGTTGGCCAACAACACCTTGTGGGTTGGGCTGGCGCGTCTCCCAGTAATCGCTTCGGTCTATGCCCGCTACCAGCACTGCGCTCAAAGCATAATAAAGCGGAGGCTGAGAACCCTGCTGATGCCAGGGAGTCGCTGGCGCGTTCACATCCTGCACCGCCAGCTGACCATCTGTCGCCAGTTTGTGAATCATGGCGAAGTGAAAGACTTCGTCTGGCGCTTCGTAGGGCGGGTTAAACAGCGCGTAAAGAGCAGCCAGGAAGACATAGGCTGTAATCAAGCGTGTGCTGGAAAGACGAGAATGGAGCAACACGTGCATAGTCGGTGAAGCACTTCCATTCAGCGCTGCTGGGTAGGTTTGAGCGCAGCGCGTTTGCGCCGTTCGCGGACAATTTGGCGCAGCCCCCAGGCAAAGAAATAGGGCCGCCATAAACTCAGCATGGGCAAGAGCGCCAGGTGACCATAGCCAGCGCGCCAGCCAATCGTCAAGATAGCCCGGTAGGCTTCGTCTAGGAGCTGGTGCTGATCGCTGGGACAGAGCGTGGGCAAGAAACGCAGCGCCAAGCGGCGTATGCCGTCTAGAGCCTCAGCCGTGTCCGATGCGCGAAAATCGCCCTGCCAGGCAGCACGGTAGCCTTCTATCTGGAGATGGCGCTGAAACAGCACACGCTCTGCGCCGTCGCTGAGCGGTGGCTGCAGGTAGTGATCCAAATGATGACGTAGGACGCGCAGCACGCTACTTAGGCGACTTGTTTGTCGTTCGATGGTCATGTTGCCGTACCGCTGACGCACACAGACGCCTACTTGGAGCAGACGCTCTAGCTGCGTCTGGCGACAGAGGGTCGTCCATAGGCTGTAGTCTTCTGCTAGCGGATAGCGGTCGTGGTAGCGGTAGTCGCCATGCTTGAGCTTGTCCCAGCGGGCCATGACGGTCTGGTGCGGCAGAGCCAGACCCCACACCAACTCCCAGGGCATAATGGACGGCGAAGCGCCGTATTCGTAGCGCGGCCTGCCATGATACAGCGGTTGGCCGTCAGCGTCCATTTCGCTGATGTTCATGGCCAGCACGTCCACCTGAGGGTGGGCTTCCAGATGAGCCACTTGCACAGCAAAGCGCTCTGGTATAGCTAGATCGTCGGCGTCCATGCGCGCGATGTAGCGCCCCTGGGCCGCGTCGAGAGCCTTGTTGAGCGAGTGAGCCAAGTTGAGGCGCTGTTGATTGCGCAATAGGCGGAAGCGTGAGTCGCGGTTGGCATAGGCTTGCAAGACCTCCCATGTGCCATCCTGCGAGTCGTTGTCGACGACGACCACTTCAAAATCGCCCAGGGTTTGTCGCAGCAAGCTATCTAGCGCCGCAGGCAGGTAAGTCACAGCGTTGTAGGTAGGGAGGATGACGCTGATGAGGGGCATAGGCTCAGGCGTCTCTGCGTCTAGGCTGCTGGCTCAGCCAATGAGCAATGGCGGCCTGCGCGCCAGGCGTGCCAATGTGCTGCAAAGCTTGCAAGATGTAGCGATTGATGACGCTGTCTTCTGGCGTGAGGATGATTTGTAGGGTAGCCAAGGCGCGGTCATCGGGCTGCTGCCACAAGCTGAGGACAGCGCTGTTGCGCACCAGTAGATCATCGGATTGCAGGGCCAAGAGTAGATAGGGAAAGGCGGCTTCTTCGCGGCGCATGCGCCACAGGGCCAGGCTCGCACCCCAGCGCACCCGCGTCACGCTGCTGCTGAGCGCGCTGCGCAACAGCTCGCGCGCGCCAATCTGAGCCAGAGCGGCAACAGCTTGACTCCAGACGCCGCTGTCTTCGTCAGCCAGGGCCATGAGCAACGGTGGCACGGCCAGCGGATCAGCAATTTGACCCAGAGCTTGGGCGGCGTGCTGGCGCGTCGGAGTCGACTCAGCGCGCAGAGCTTCGACCAGGTAAGGCACGGCAGGCGCTCCCACGCGCTTCAGCGACCTCACAGCGTCGCGCCGGACGGCCCTGTCGGGGTGCTGAAAGCGGCTGATGAGCGTGTAAATGTCTTGGATGAGGGCGTCCATGAGAGCGCTCCGAGATGGATGAACAGCACTCATCATAAGCTCGTCCTGGCTTCAAGAGAAGCCCCAGCCCTGTGTGGGAGCAAACGCGCACGCATTCTCGCCTCGATTATTCAATGAATGGAAGACAAGGGACGCAGCAGCGCACAAGACGCTGTTCTTTGGACGGCGTTTGTGGTCAAATTGCGCGCATGAACGAACTCAATCAGCGTTACCACATTCAACATTACATCGATACCTTCGCGCTGGGCCACTACGCTCGCGTGTTGGAAGCCTACGATCAGCAGCGCCGCGAGAGCGTGGCCTTTAAGGTGCTGCGCCCCGAACATCTGCTGTCCGATGGTGATCTGCGCTGGGAATATCAGGCCTTCGGTGTGGAAGCTCATCTGCTCATGCTGCTAAAGGACAGTCCTTCAGTAGTCAAGCTGCGCGACTGCGGCTATGTGGAGACTATCGCAGAAGCGCCACAAAGTGGGCCTTTTGTCTCTTTCGGGCAGGACGCAGTGGCTTTTCAGCGGGCCATGAGCCAGTATGCAGCGCAGGCCTGGCGTCCCTATCTGGCCCTAGAGTTGTTGCCACGCAGCGACAACTTGCTCTACCTGATGAAGCCCAATCAGCAGAGTGTGCGCCGCCGTCTGCCCAGCGAAGAAGGCCTGACTCTGGCCTTGCAATTCGCCAATTTGCTGGCTCTGGCCCACAGCCAACGCATTGTCTATCTGGATCACAAGCTGGAACACGTTTACTGGGATGGCGTAACGCTCAGGATCATCGACCTGAACAGCTCGAAGCAGCTCCAGGGCGGGCCAGGTGACGCGCAAGAATACGCCAAAGACATTCATAACTTGTGCGTGGGCATCCTCTATCCCATCTTTACAGGCATGTCGCCTCTCAAGACTCAGCTTCGGCCTCAGCCCGGCGGCCTGGACGCAGTCGAGACGCGCTACAATGAGGTACAGACGCTAGATTTTGCCATGGAGCCAAGCCTGAGCCAGGCCATCCAAGACTGGTTGCAGCGCGGCGCGCAGCTGGCCTATCCTGACCTGGCCAGCTTCCGCGCTGACCTGGAAGCCGTCTGCGCTCTGCACGGCCGCGACTTCCCCGATCACGCCGCTAGGCCTGCTACACGTCAGGCCCGCGACCTGTTGCGCGAGGCGCTGCGCCATATGCGCCAGGGCGAGAACGACCTGCGCCAAGCCCGCGATCTCCTGCGCGATGCCGCTTCGCATGAAGGCCTGTCGCAGGACATGGAAGATGAGCTACGTCGCCTAGTTGTCGCGCTCAACCACATGCTCCATCACCGCGTCATACCCTGATCGCACCTTGACGAGGCGAGTCTGCGGGCCTACAATGCACACGCTAATGGGCTTGTAGCTCAGTTGGGAGAGCGCTACAATCGCACTGTAGAGGTCAGGGGTTCGAATCCCCTCAAGTCCACATGACAACAAAGGTCGACTATCGTGCGTGCCGCTGCGCTCGTATCCATTGCGTGCCTGGGGATGTTGACTCAGGCTCAAAGCGCCAACGTTGCCTACTTCGTCAGCCCTGTCGGCAGCGACGCCAACAACGGCAGCCTAACCGCTCCTTTTGCCAGTCTAGACCACGCCTGGCGACAAATCCCGATGGATGAGCCGCTCAGCACACCCATCACCATCACTCTGCTGGAGGGCACATACGACGAGGACTCGTTGCCCCAATACTGGGAACGGCGTTACGGCACGCCTTCTGCACCTATCGTCGTCCAGGGCGCAGAGGGCGCGTCGGTGCGCCTCACAGGGGACATCAACGCCTATGAGGTGACCTATATCACCTTCCGCAACTTGCATATACAGACAGGAAGCGACGTCTTCCACTGCGAGCGTTGCGACCATGTGACGCTAGAGAGCAATACGCTCATCGGCGCCGATCCTGAAACCTACGCCGCCCAAGAGACAGTCAAGTTCAACCAGTCATCGAACGTCATCTTGCTCAGCAACGACATCAGCGGAGCATGGGACAACGCCGTCGATTTTGTCGCGGTGCAGAACATCAGCGTACGCGCCAATCACATTCACAACGCCGGTGATTGGTGTATCTACGCCAAAGGCGGCAGCGCCAACGTCATCATCGTCGATAATCTGATCGAAGACTGTGGCACGGGTGGTTTCACCGCTGGGCAAGGCACAGGCTTCCAGTACATGGTTGAGCCTTACCTACACTACGAAGCCTACAATGTCGTCGTAGCCAACAACCTAATCCGCGACACCTATGGGGCAGGTCTGGGGGTGATGGGCGGCTACAACATCATCATGGCGCACAACACGCTCATCCGCGTCGGAGCGCGCAGTCACGTCCTCGAAGTCGCTTTCGGCCAACGCAGTTGCGACGGTGAAGCCGACGACCCCACGCGCGCCACTTGCGCCGCCTACGCGGCGGCTGGCGGATGGGGCAACGACGCGCAGCCCAACGAGGAAGCCACCAACTTCGTCCGCATTCCCAACAAGCACGTCTACTTGCTGAACAACCTGATCTACAACCCCGCTCCCTACCGCAGTACCTATCAGCACCTGTTTGTGCTGCCGCCCTACTTGGGCGACGCCCAGACGGGTGCTTCGCCCAAGTCAGCAGTCGTCGATGACGACCTGCATATCGCAGGCAACTGGATTTGGAACGGCGACCCTACCATGTCGCTCGGCATTGAAGACCTGGGCGTCTGCACAGACACCAATCCGACTTGCAACGTAGCCCAGCTGTTCGCCCAAAACAGTATCAACACTCAAGAGCCAAATCTGATCGAAGAAGACGACGTTCTCAAGGCTGTCCTGCCTGTGCCGCTGGCCACCATTCCTATGTTCAGCCTAGCCGATGCGCCTGACGCTGGCGTGACGCTCAGCACGGAAGTTGTGAATACGCTGGCCCAACTAGCCCAAGCCAGCGCACACAGCAACACAGTAGGTCGGCTGAAGCCTTGAGCAACCTTCAGCCTGTAGCAAAGCAGTACGTTCGTCCACCTTTCATCAGATGATTGGCAATCTTTTGTCCGCAAAATGCGTCTTTCAGGTGTAAGCTAGTGCTGTAAGCTATACATCTGAGAGAGACCGCCCCATGTGTGACTCATCACAATCTATGCAGACCGGCTTCTTGGGCAAGGGCGACGTCCCGCACATGCCCGATTCTCCGCAAGGCGAAGACCCACCGACGGTCATCCCCTGGGTGATCGAATTTCGCGTCGTCAACACACCCTACATCTTGCGCGCACCGATGAGCAGCGACCTGTTGCTTGGTCGCGCTGACCCTGAGCATGACTTTTTGCCAGATGTGGACTTGACGAACTACGAAGGGCGTCGCCTGGGCGTCTCGCGTCAGCACGCTCGGATCACGACGGGCGATAATCGCGTCACCCTGACCGACCTCAACAGCGCCAATGGTAGCTACATCAACGGCTTCCTGCTGGAAGCTGAGCGGCCCTATCGCATCCATGACGGAGATCGGATTCGCCTGGGTCGCCTGGAATTACAAGTACGTTTCATCGTCAAGCCCAGCGAAGATGAGCGCACGCGAGTTGGGCTGGGCAATCTGCTCGACGTGCCGCTCATAGGTCAAGGGCAGAAGGTGTTGGTGGCGGAGGAGAATCCAGAGGTCTGCCGTCTGCTACAGCACATCCTCAAGCAGGCTCAGTTCCAGCCGCTAGTGGCTCACGACATGACCTCAGCCATGCTGCTGTTGGACGAACAACGCCCGCAGGCGCTCATCGCTGCTGCCGACCTGAGCGATAACCAGGGCCTGAGCCTAGTATCTTACTTCAACCAAAAGATGGGCCGCCTCATGCCTTCGCTGGTTATCGTCAACTCAGGCGGAGGTTATCTGGCAGAACAGGCGCTTCAGGCAGGCGGCGACATGATCGTATGGAAACCTGTTGCGGTCGATCAAGTCATCAGCGGTCTCGTCAACATGGTGCGCCAGATGACTGAAGATACCTCAGGGAACTGAGAGCTGCTGCCGACCATCGCTCGTCTCCAACCAGACCTGCAATCTTTCGGCGCTGTCGTGGCTGTACAGCCGCGCAGAGGTGAAGACGCGGATTGCTTCGCCGTGCAGCAACGCTTCAGCGGTTTGCACAGCCAACCTGCCTAACGGTTCGCTGACCAGGCTGACGACGCTCATACCCAACGCTTCGGCTCGTTGAGCAGTGGCCAAGTCATTCACGCCAACGATGATCGGGCGCGGCCATGCAGGATACCGCTGTTCTAGCAGATCAAGAAGCTGGTTGGCTGTGCTGCTGTCATCGACGAATAGACCGTCCAGCCGCGAGTATGCTCCCAGTGAAGCTCGGATACCATTTCCCAGCTCCTCTGCTGAGCTGAAGAAGACAGCGTTGATCATGTTGAGCTGAGGGTAAAACGTCAACGCATAGGTCAGCCCAGCGGCAATTTGCTGAGATGAACGCACTCGGCTGCCGTGCAGGCGCGTCAGAATAGCCTCTCCATCCGTCATTCCAACCATCGCTTGCATCATCAGGCAACCATAGTCGTAGGGGTTGACGCCGACGACGCTGGTCACGCGCTCATCAGGCTGGTTGCCGCCCACCAGCAGCACAGGCAAGTGACGCGCCCTGGCCTGCCTCAAGACATCATCCAACAATCGACTGTCGTCATCAGGAGGGGCGACAATTAGCGCGTCCAGGGAGTCTTGCGCTAGCCAGCGCTGGATTTGCTCAACCTGCGCGTCCAGATCGACAGCGTCATGTGTCAACAGCGTGTACTCTGCAGGGAGAGCCTGCTGTGCTTGGCGCAACCAATCGGCGCGCTGTACTGCGCTAAAGCCCAGGCGCGGCTTGCGGCGTCGGCTGACTCGCGCGTCTTTGTTGGGAATTCGGGGAATCTGAACCAGGGCTTCGAAAGCGCTGCGCTCAGGATGAGGGGTTTGGCAGGTCTCATGAGGGTTGTCAGCCAGTTGTGCTTCATCGTGCTGTACAGACACGTAACGTTGCGGTGCTTGTTGTTTATCTACTAGATAGACGACCGACGTGCAGCGCGGATCGGTAATAGCAGCTTCGTCTCTCTTCAAGCAGTGGACATCGGCTTGATCGAACAAACGATCGATCAGATGACTCAGGCTATCCAAGCGCCAGCGGATCAGCAAGCCATCTTCTCCCAGGCTGTAGAAGCTGGTGCGATCTTGGGTCAGAGCCAGAGCGTGAACAAAACTGGCGTGACCGCGAAATTCTCGCACAACATCGCGTCTGCGGACTGACCAATAGAGGACATTGGTTGGGCCATCAGCGATGTCTCCACCGGCGCTTAACAAGTGGTCATCACCCACGAAGTGCAGGTCACGAATGGACGTGTTCGGCCCTTGGAGCGTCATCATCTGCTCAGAGTTGATCCGATTAACTAGCAAGATACTCCCTCCCAAGCCACCGATGGCCAGCGTCTTGCCGCTATCGTCGATGGCCAGTGCGTTGACAGAGGACTTGTAATCAGCTACCAGCTGAGCAGATGCGTCCTCGCGCCAGCGCCAAGCGAACACCAGGCCATCGGCGTCAGCGCTGTACAAGGTATCTCCATAACGGTCATAGATCAGCGCGCGTGGTACGCTGTCGTGCTGCGTGTGTTGAGCGTAGAGACGGCCATCTGTCACTTGCCACACACTGACGCGCCTGACAGGTGAGCGGTTGCCACCGGGCAGGAATTCACCACTGACGCTGGCCAGAAATTCGCCAGCAGGATGAAAGGCGAGGGCGCGTATCGGCGCGTCGCTGCGCAGAGTATGGCCTTGTGCGCCGTCCTCGCTGCGCCGCAAGCTGATCCGCCCGTCTCGCTGGCCGACAGCCAGCCATTGACCATCAGGGCTGTAAGCCAGGCTCAAGATGGGCGCCCCTACCGCCGCCTGCCAGCGCGGTTGGCTGCTACCAGCGTCATAGGCGCTGAGCGTGCCGTCCTGGTGACCTACTACCACCTGCTGAAGACTAGGAGCATAGGCTAGGGCTTCGGGAGCGGGGACGCGTAAGTTTAAGCGCTGGATTTGGTCTCCACCACCCAGAATATCCCACAGGATGATGACGCCATCAGCTGAAGCCGTCACTAGATGGCGCTTGTCAGCGCTCAGAGCGCTGTCCAGCACCCAGCCCTCGTGTCCTGCCAGCACCTGGGCCAGCGACCTAGTCTTCAAATCCCAAACGCTGAGGTTGCCATCATACGCGCCGCTGTAAAGCCAGCCGTTCTCGCTATCGATGGCCAGGGTGCGAATAGCGCCGCTGGTGTGGCCGCGTTTATCTTCGTTGAGGACATAAAGTCGACGGCGATTGACAACATCCCAGGCGATGATTTTGGAGTCAGCATCGCCACTGTAGAGCGTTTGGCCATCTGTGCTGAACGCCAACGAAGCGATGATCGTCTCGTGATCCTTTAGCTCAGCTAGCAAGGTTTGTGTCTCCAAATCCCAAAGACGGATGATCTCGTCTTCGCCAGCGCTGGCGACCAAGCGCCCATCAGCGCTGAGCGTCAACGCGATGATCGAGTCGGTGTGTTCAGACAAGCACGCCAGCATGTCGCTGCTCTCGGCATCCCAAATTTTGAGGTTAGCACGCTCTGCGCCACGCTTCTCAGCCGCCGTGAGCAAGCGCCGTCCGTCGGGAGTGATAGCTATGTTCCACAGACCGTCATCTCCAGACCGCCATTGCCGATGAAGATCGAGCGTTTGCCCATCCACCTTCCAGATCATGATCCAGCCATTGTCGAAGACAGAAGCTAGACGCTGACCATCGGGGAAGAATTTCAGATCATAGATCCGTCCACCTTCAGGAACTTTGAAGAAGCTTAAAAGCTGGCCCGTTTGGGCATTCCACAAGCGGATCGTCGAGTCTTGGCCGCCGCTGGCGATCAAGCGGCCATCAGAGCTGTAGGCTACCGACCAGACGCGGCCTTCGTGGCCTTCTAGGGTACGACGCGCGCCGCGTTGTGACAGGACTTCGGCTAGGACGCGCTGAGCCAGCACAGGTGGGTCATGGGTTGTGTTCGCCAGCGCGGCCTGAGCCATCGCCAAGAAGAAGCGCCCCTCTTCAAACGAGCGCAGCGCCGAAAGCGCTTGATTGAGGCTGAAAATCTCCGAAACTTGTTGCCTAGATAAATCGCGCTCGGCTTGAGCAATCAGGCGTTCCTGTTCTGCGACCTTGCGCTCGGCTTCAATTTGCTGGATGAAGATCAGCGAGGCCAGGATACCCAGCGCCAGCAAGATGATGATCGTCCTCATGCGCAATCGTAATAGCCTAGCCAGCCTCTTCTCGCGGATAGCATCGCGAGCCAGCTTCTGTGCTTCGGCATCGCGCGCCTTCAGGCAAGTGTCTAAGAAACTCTCTTCGTCGCGCGACAGACGTATGGAGGTCGTTTGTCGCCATTCTGAGAAGCTCACTAAGCGCGAGCCACGCATGAGATAGCTGGGGTCGAAGCCAGCTTCTGCCCATTGTTTAGTCTGCGCCATTAAATCGCGATGACGACGCAAGTCGTTGCGTTTCTCGCTCAACCAGCGGCGCAACGTCGCCCACTCACGAATCAGAGCTTCGTGGGCCACTTCTAGCGTGGGTTCACGAGTGATGGGGTCGTAGTCAGTGGTGATGAGCCGCGCGCGCTCAAAATGCTCCATAACAGCCAACGCCTGCAAGCCGCCAATGCTGAGTAGTTCGCTCTGCGTCAGGCGGCGGCGCGTGTCTTCCACGCCTTCCCCTGGATTGACCAAGCGCAGAAAAGCCTGATGCGCCACAGCTTGCTGTTCTGGCGTCAGCTGGTGGTAGACTTCATCGGCACGCCTAGAGATTGCCCCGCGCACCCCACCCAGGCGATGGTAGCTCTCGAAGGTGAGGACGTTGCCACTACGCGCCTCAAACATCTCCGCCAGGGTGTACTCCAGCAGGGGCAGACCGCCTGGTTGGCTCTGAACATCCTGGATCATGGCCTGGACTAGGGCACTCTCTACATGAACTTTGAGCTTCTTGGGCGGCAGGACGATAGCGTCCTCTAGCTCAGCGCGCGTCATGGGGATGACTGTTTCGCTGCGCTCGCGGATGAGCTGGTTGAAACAATCATAGAGCAAGGGACGGTCGTAAAAATCAGCGCGCAGAGCGATGACCACGCGCAAACGACTTTGGGGATGAGTGACGCTGGTATAGATCAGATTGAGAAAGCGGTGGATCGACTCATGGTCTTTGGCCAGCGTGAATACTTCTTCAAATTGGTCTATGAACAGGAACAATTCGGCTTCTGGAGAAGGCAAAAGGACTTGCATGACGTCCAGTAGGCCCTGATCTCGGTCTTGCAAGATTTCTTGCAGGTTAGGAAGAGGGCCAATGGCCAGCGTTTGCAGGACAGCCGCCAACTGAGCGTAGGGCTGCGGGCCTGGAGTCATCGTCAGCCGATACCATTTAGCCGAGTTAGGGAGGACATTGTTGCGCAATCCAGGGATCAGCCCAGCGCGCACCAAGCTAGATTTGCCGCTGCCTGAAGGCCCAATGACGGCTAAGAAGCGCGCAAAAGGATGATTCTCCGCCAGGCGAGCCGCCAGACGTGCTACCAAGTTGCTGCGGCCGCAAAAATTCTGAGCATCAGCCTCTTCAAAGGTGCGCAAGCCTCGGTAGGGGTTGGGAATGTCCGGACGAGTATCATCTATTCTCACAGGACGGGTCGCGCCCACAGCAGACAGCTGCGTCCTGTCAAAAGCTTCTTCCAGAGCCTGGACAAACTTCCGCGCTTCCTGGTAGCGGTCTAGGGGGTCTTTGCTGGTCGCAATCTTCAGCGTTTCGTACACTTTGTGCGGGAAGTTGAGAGGATCGAGAGGAGGCAACGGCTTTTGTGTATGCCCGATGAGGACTTCGTTGAGCGTGCCTTTGAAGGGCGGCTGGCCCGTCAGCATTTCGTATGTCGTAATCGCCAGGCTGTAAATATCGCTCAGCGACGTCGTAGCCGCGCCGCGTATTTGCTCCGGAGACATGTAGGTCGGCGAGCCGAGAATGCCGCTCCGCGACTGCGACGCACCATTTCTGCATCTGTAATCGCGAGCAATGCCAAAGTCTGTGAGGTAGGCGCGGCCTTCAGCACCGAGTAGGATGTTAGATGGTTTCAAATCGTGGTGGATAATCCCACCTAGATGTGCGAAAGTGAGGGCGCTAGCAATCTCGGCGACGATCCTTAGGGTATCGTCCGGGCTGAGTGGGCCTTGTGCGATGAGGTTTTGCAGGCTCTGGCCTCGGATGTATTGCATGACCAGGTACGTACCTTCGCTATCGCGCCAGAAGTCATACAAACGCACGATGTGATCGTGTTCCAAGCGAGCGTGGATAGAGGCTTCTTCTTGAAAACGTTTGACGAAGTCGCTCTGATTGGCGTATTGAGGAAGGATAATCTTCAAGGCAACTTCACGCATGACGGGGTGCTGTATGGCGCGATAGACTTGGCCAAATCCCCCTTGGCCCAAAGCCTCCACAATCTCGTAGCGGCCAACCATCTTTCCGATCAGCGATTTCATTGGCTTTGCCTCGCTCAAAAGCTCGCGCAGACCGCCTGCGACCGTCCAGCGAGCGTCATCGTACGGCTTCCAATAGCTTACCAGACGATTGCAACTATCGTGTTTGGTTTGGCAAAAAAGCCTAGAGATTGAGGGAATTTTGCTCAGAGATTACAAGCCCCGACGTTTGCCTTCATCCCACAAAGCGTCCATCTCAGCCAGGGTCATGGTGGCCAGGTCGCGGCCTTGCTGACGTGCCATCTGCTCCACGTAGCCAAAGCGACGCACAAATTTGGCATTGACGCGGCGCAGTAAGCTCTCTGGATCGTCCTCGCCCAGCTTGCGCAACCAGTTCACTAGCACAAACAGCAGATCACCCAGCTCCTCAACCTGTTCCGCGCTGGATTCGGCTTGGAGGGCTTCGGCGAGTTCTTCGCGAGCTTTGGCGCGCACGCCCTCCACATCGGGCCAATCGAAGCCCACCTGAGCTGCCTTGCGCGTCAGCTCGTAGGCCACCAGCAGGGCTGGCGCCGCTTGATTGACCCCCTCCAGTAGGCCGCGCTCGGCCTGGCCTTTGGCGGCGCGCTCGGCTCTCTTAATTTCTTCCCAATTGGCCTTCACTTGCTCAGAGTCGTCGTCCACGTCCACCTCACCCCAGACATGAGGATGACGGCGAATCATCTTGGCGCTGACGCGGCGCAGCACGTCGGTCATGGTGAATTCGCCTTCATCGATGGCGATCTGCGTATGCAAGACCACCTGCAAGAGCAGATCACCCAATTCGCTAGCCAATTCATCCCAGTCACCCTTGTCGATGGCTTCCAGAACTTCGTAGGTCTCTTCCAGCAAATAGGGGCGCAGGCTCTCGTGAGTCTGCTTGCGATCCCAGGGGCAGCCCTCCGGCGCGCGCAGATGAGCGATGATCTCCTGGAAAGCTTCGAAGCTAGAACGCTGACCCAGCGCAGGCAGGTAGAGCGTCGTCAAATGGCTGATGTGCTTGCTGCGGTCGATCTGATAAAGTGGGCAGCGTTCCACGCGCGGCGAGTCGCTGCCTGCTCCGTGAATCAAGACGACTTCAAAATCGTCAGCGTACTGGTTCATCAACGTCAGCTTCACATCGCTGGCCACGTCGCGGCTATAGACCTGGCCAATCAGGCAGGGATAATCGGGGTTGATCTGAGGGTGGTGCTGAGCTGCCACGTCCAGGCCATCGACGATTTGCAAGCCATTCATGGCGTCCACCTGGGCATAGCGCAGGCTCGGCTCAATGAAGCTCAGGCCGTGAATCAACTCCACATGGTGGCCCTGAGCTTGAGCAGCGCTCAGCAAGCGCCAAGTTGTCGCCTCACCTACCGTTGGATCGCCTGGCACGGCATAGGCCACATCGCCTTGCTGACAGGCCGACAGCACGCGGTCGACGATGGCGTTATACACGTCTTCAAAGCGTGCATATTGCTCGTACAAGTCATCACAACTCTCAGCCTGCGCGCTGCGTGGCAGGTCTGGCACACAGGGATGACGACGCGTGCGCAGGATGAGGCGAGGCGTCGCTTCCAAAGCGCGCCAGGCGCGCCGCGTCAAGTCGTCGGCGCTGCCCGACCCCAAGCCAATGATCGTCAGAGTCGCCATCCAGCTCTCCTCAGCTCATTCACCTAAGATTTGCAGCGCCCGATCCTGCGCCCCGACGCTGTAGTACTTGGCATCAGGATGGTGCGCAAAGATGGCGGCCGTGCTTTGCTCTGGCACGAGCTGGAACGACTCGGTGAGCGTGATGCCGATCTGCTGCTCAACTTGGGGCATGAGCCGCCAGACGATGGCATGATCGTCCAGATCAGGACAGGCAGGGTAGCCCCAGCTGTAGCGTTTGCCCTGGTCAGCTTGCAGGCCAAGCTGCCTGCGGACGAGCTGAGTCATGGCATTGGCCGTGCCTTCAGCCATCTGCACCGCCAAACCATGAAAGAAGTAAGCTTCGCTGTAGTCGTCGGCAGCTTGTAAGGCTTCGAAGCGTTCGCTGGCCACCTGCCCCACTGTGACCGCCTGCAAGACGCACACGTCTACGCCGCGACCGTCCACTGGCTCGTAGTAGTCGCTGATGCACAGGAACTCGCCTTCGGGCTGACGAGGGAAGGTGAAGCGAGCTGCTTCGCGGCGTTCACCACGCTGGAAGGCGTCTATGTCCCAGATGATGAGATCATCGCCTTCGCTGTTGGCAGGGAAGTAGCCGTAGACCGCTTCGGGACGCAGTGAGCCGTCTTGCATGGCCTGTCGGATCATGCGCTCTAGGCGAGCTTCGAATTCAGCTTCCAGGCGCGCCCATTCCTCGCCCTGCTTGTTCTTAGCGCCCCAGGACAGGCGGAACAGCTCTGGCTTGTGGACGTGCTGAGCAATGATGGGCAAGTGCAGATCGCGCACTATCTTCACGCCCCAGAACGGAGGCGTAGGCAAAGTAGGAGCGATGGCAATCGTGCGGCCTGCGACCTTCTGGCGTCTGGCGCGTTGGCGGCGCACAGGCTTGCCCATCTCCTCTAGGCCTTCATTGATGATATCCTGCACAAAGGCCTCGCGTTGATCGCTCATCAGCTTGTCCATGACGGCCAGGCCTTCGAAGGCGTCCTGACAGTAGAACACGCCAGGTTCGTACGGTTCGCCATTGTTTTCCAAGAACAGGATACGCCGTCCAAAGCGCCGATTGATAGCCGCGCCACCGATCAGCACAGGGAACTTCAGGCCACGCCGCGCCAATTCGTTGACGATGAGTGGCATTTGCTTGCTGGTGCTGACCAGCAGCGCCGAGAGGCCGATAGCGTCGGCTTGGTATTCCTGCGCTTTTTCGATGATGACGTTGGCCGGCACTTGCTTGCCAATGTCGTAGACGGTATAGCCGTTGTTGCTGAGGATGGTCTTCACCAAGTTCTTGCCAATGTCGTGAACATCGCCGTAGACCGTCGCCAGCAGCACTGTGCCTTTGGTCACCCCCTCTACCTTGTCCATGAATTGCTCTAGGTGCGAGACGGCCTTCTTCATCGCCTCAGCGCTCTGCAAGACAAAAGGCAGGATTAATTCGCCGACGCCGAATTTATCACCGACTTCTTTCATGGCCGGCAGCAGGACGTTGTTCAACACACCTACGGCGTCCTGGCGCGTCAGACAGTCATCGATCAGCGCTTCCAGGCCTTCTTTTTTGCGATGGACGATCTGCCAATGGAGGGCCTGTTCAGCCGTCATGTCGACAGTGGGGTCTTCTTCTTGTTTGCCGCCTATCGCCACTTGGTTCTGCTCGAAGTATTGGATGAAGCGCGGCAAAGCGTCCTCATCGCGATTGAAGATGAGGTCGTTAGCAACGTCGCGTTGCTCTTGAGGAATTTCACTGTAAGGGGTGATGTGCGCTGGATTGACGATAGCCATGTCCAGGCCAGCCTGGACGCAGTGATACAAGAAGACGCTATTCAGCACGCCACGCGCTGCTTCGCTCACGCCAAACGACACGTTGCTGATACCAAGAGCCGTCATCACGCCAGGGATGTGCTGCTTGATGAGCCGTATGCCTTCGATGGTCTCAATCGCGTCTTGGCGCAGTTCCGCTTGGCCCGTCGTCAGCGGAAAGGTCAGCACATCGAAGATAAGGTCTTCAGGCTTCATGCCGTATTCTTCGACGGCGATCTGAGTGATACGGCGGGCAATCTCCAGCTTCTTCTCGCGGGTATGGGCCATACCCTCCTCATCAATCGTCATGCTGAGGACAGCAGCGCCATACTTCTTGGCAATAGGCAGCACGCGATCAATGCGTTCGCGACCGTTCTCCAGGTTGTTACCGTTGATGATGGCACGACCTGGATAGAGAGCCAGCGCCGCTTCGGCCACCTCTGGCTCGGTCGTGTCGATGACCAGAGGCAGCTGGACGGCCATCGCCAAGCGCTTGACGACCTGCTCCATCTGGTGGCGCTCATCGCTGCGTTCTGTGAGTGCCACACAAACATCCAGCAAGTGGGCACCGCTGTTCATCTGGTCAATGGCGATTTGGACAATGCTGTCGTAATCATCGGCCAGCAGCAGCTTTTTGACCTTGCGACTACCCTGGCTGTTGACACGCTCTCCGATCAGCGTTGGGCCAGGATTCTGCTGCATGGGCATAGCAATCATGCCGCTAGACGCCAACGGTTCTGGCTTGACGGCAGGCCTATTCTGGGAGGCGCGCCTGGCCTTGCCCTCGACCACATCCTGGTGGCTACATCCATGCACGCGCCGATAGAGCGCGTCAATGTGGGTGGGACGCGTGCCGCAGCACCCTCCCACCACACTCACGCCACGCTTGGCGAACTCGCTCACCATCTCGCTGAAGGGGTCTGGCTCCATCGGGTAGACAGCTTCACCATCGACGTTGATGGGCAGGCCGGCGTTGGGCAGCACGCTGATGGGGAAGGGGCTGTGTTCGACCAGATACTGGATAGGCGCGCGCATGTATTCTGGGCCAGTGGAACAGTTCAGACCGACCACGTCGATAGGCAGCGCAGAGAGCGTAGCCAGGGCGCTAGCAATGTCTGTGCCGAACAACATGCGCCCGCTCACGTCCAGCGTCACCTGCACCTGGAGCGGAAGGCGCTGGTTGCTGTCTTCAAAGTAGCGCTGGACGCCATAGATGGCGGCCTTCACCTCTAGAATGTCTTGCGAAGTTTCGATGAGCAGCAGATCGACGCCACCTTCTACCAGGCCCTGGGCCTGTTCGTAGAATAGGCTAGCCAGCTCATCGAACGTGACATCGCTCAATTCTGGATCGTTGCCGCTGGGCAGTTTGCCGCTGGGGCCAATGCTGCCGGCCACCATGCGCGGAATGCCTGTCATCTGCTCATACTTGTCGCAGGCAGCACGGGCTACGCGCGCAGCGGCGCGGTTGATCTCCAGCACACGCTCGCCCAAGCCATATTCGCCCAAAGTCAGACGGTTGCCACGAAAGGTATTCGTCTCCACGACTTCCGCCCCCACCGCCAAGAACGACTCGTGGATAGCCTGGATGACGTCGGGGCGGGTGATGACCAAGTAATCGTTGCAGCCTTCGTACTGAGGGCCGCCAAAATCTTCAGCGCTGAGCTTGTAGTTTTGAATGCTCGTCCCCATCGCACCATCAAAGACGACGACGTGATCGGCGATGGCGTCCAGGTAACGACGGTTAGTGTAGGGTCGCGAGGCGAAGTCACGCGCAGCGTTCATAGATGAATACAACTCCGTTCCACTGAAAACGCTCCCCATGATAGCGCAGATGCGCTTATTTACAACGTGCAGGCTACGTTTTGTACTACAGCGTCAGACGCAGGCTGATGGGGCAGTGATCGCTGCCCTCTACTTCAGGGTGTATGTCCGCGCTGACGACGTACTCCACCAAGTCAGGAGTCAACCAAAAGTGGTCGATACGCCAGCCGATGTTCTTGGCCCGTGCTGAGCCTCGGCTTGACCACCAACTATAAGCCACCACGTCAGGGTGCAGATGGCGGAAGATGTCCACATAGCCCAGGCGCTCTACCTCATCCAGCCAGGCCCGCTCTTCGGGCAAGAAGCCACTGGTGTTGACGTTCTCTTTGGGTCGGGCCAAGTCGATGGGCTGGTGTGCGATGTTGATGTCTCCGCAGAAGATGACCGAGCGACCCTGGGCGCGCAGCGCTTCGACATGGCGCAAGAAGGCAGCGCAATAGGCTAGCTTGTAAGGCACACGCTCTTCTGGGTTAGCCGAGCCGCTGGGGAAATAGGCGTTCACCAGCACAAAAGCGCCATAATCGACGGTGAGGGTGCGGCCTTCGTCGTCGAATTCGGGCAGGCCCAGGCCCACCGTCACCTGTTGCGGTTCAAGCTGGCTGTACAGGCCCAGGCCGCTATAGCCCTTCTTCTGAGCGCTCACCCAATAGCTGCGATAGCCAGGCGGATACAGCAGCTCATCGTCCAGCTGATCGGGCTGCGCTTTAGTTTCTTGCAGCGCCACCACCTGCGCGCCGCTGTTGGCTAGCCAGGCCGCGAACCCCTTCTTCTGTACAGCGCGAAGGCCGTTGACGTTCCACGATATGAGGTGCATGGGGCTATTTCGCCTCTCAGTCTTTTGTCCTCAGAATTTTCTTGATTTACCATTTTCAGCTCATTTGCGCTATACTCTTATCCGTATTGGCCTGATTTTCCATGCCCACAGCCCCTCGACGCAGGCTCATCGGCGCATGGTGGTTGAAACAACGAAATGAGCGAACGATGATCCTAAGCATTGCCCAAGAAACATTGGCCCAGGGCCTGAGTGTAGTCAGCAAGGCCGTCGAGTCGCGGCCTACGCTGCCTGTGCTGGCCAATATCCTCCTGGAGGCCGAGGGCAGCACACTGAGCCTGACGGCAACCAACCTACAGATGAGCATTTCTTGGAAGCGCAGCGCTAAAATCGACCGTGAAGGCGCGATCACCTTGCCCGCCAAGACCTTCGTTGACCTCATCAACAATCTATCCAGCGGCAGCATAGTCAACATGGAGTTAGACACTTCCAACAACACCATGCGCATTAGCAGCGGCAGCACCAAAGCCAACATCAAAGGCATCGACGCTGATGAGTATCCACCAGTGACGCACGGCACGCAGTATGACCTGGAGATTGACGCGCGCCTATTCCAGGACATGATCGTCAAGACGGCTTTCGCTGTCTCCAAAGAAGAGAGTCGTCCCATCCTGACTGGCGTCTACACCCTGATTGAGGGCGAAAAAGTGACGATGGCCGCCGCCGACGGCTTTCGGCTATCCGTGCGCACGGGTCGGATTGAGCCAGGCACAAGCCAAAAGGTAGAACTGGTCATTCCAGCGCGCGCGCTCAACGAAGTGGCGCGTGTCATCGACGACAAGACCAAGACCATCGGCATTACTTTGCCCAGCAAGCGCGACCTGGTGACCTTCCATCTAGGCGACGTGCAAGTGTCTTCACAACTCTTGGAGGGCCGCTTCCCAGATTTTGCCGCCATCATCCCGCGCAGCTACACAACGTCCACTCTACTGGATCGTGCCGAGTTCCTCAAACAGTGTAAGCGCGCAGAAATCTTCAGCCGCGACAACTCCAACATCAGCAGACTCTACGTTATGCCTCCCAAAGCGCCGGGCCAGGGTGGCACGGTCATCATCGCCGGCAAGAGCGCCGAGCGCGGCGATACCGACGGCGCGCTGGATGCTCACATTGAAGGTCAACCGCTTGACGTGTCTTTCAACATCCGCTACCTGATCGACGTGTTAAACGTCATCGACAAGCCTAACGTCGTCTTTGAGAGCAACGGCGCAGAGTATCCCGGCGTCATCCGCATACAGGACGACGATACTTTCGTCCACGTCATCATGCCGATGAGCCGTTAGGCTCATGTTGGCGACGCGCCAAGCCCTGCGCGCCTTCGGCGCCTCGGCGCCGCTGTGCCTGGGCTTGCTAGCCCTCAGCCTGACGTTAGCAGGGCTGCTGCCGCTGCGCGGTGGCCTGATCTACACCTTGGCAGTCGATCCAAGTCGGCACATACTCATCGACCTAGACCGAGGCACAAGAACCTCTTTCCGCGTCGGCGACGCCCAACTAGCCCTGGCCCGCGACGGACGACGCGCTGCCTACCTTATGGATCGGCCCGTGCCAGAGGTCGTCGTGCCGCTGCTGGACGGCACGAGCAAGATATGGGCCACTCAGGGCCTCTACGGCATGGCTTGGGACAAGGACGGACGCCGTCTGCTGGTTTCCTGGCAACCTATGCCAGAGACAGGTTTGTCGCGCGGCCTGTACTGGCTCTCGGCGGAAAATGGCGACCTCAGTTTGCTGGCCGCCAACCTGCGCAAACACTATGGCTTGCGCCTGAGTCCTGATGGACGCCAAGCTGTCAGCTATGCCGTCCAGGACGGCACAGGCTACGATCTGTTCCTCATCGACCTAGAAGACGGCTCTGAGCGCGCCCTGTTGGCCACTGCCGCCGACGAAACTTCGCCGAGTTGGTCGTCGGATGGCCAGTGGATCGCCTACCAGCACAACGAAGGCGGTCAGAGCGAGGTCTTCGTTGTGAGTGCTGTGAGCGCTGAAGGCCAGCAGAGGCGCAACCTGACACGCCATCCTGCCCTAGACGCCAGCCCTGCTTGGTCGCCACATGGCCGCTGGATCGCCTTCAGCAGCAATCGTGCGGGCAGCTTCCAAATCTATCTGCTGGACGTGGAGACCGAAACAGTGGAACAAGTCAGCGATGAAACTCTGAGCGCGCTCTATCCACTTTGGCTGCCCTGAAGCTCACTCGCAACCCCCATCCGCCAAGCTTAGGCCCAGATTGTAGACTTCACCTTTGCGCCACAGCGCTTCGCTGGCTACCTGCTTGGCCGCGCTGGAGAGCGACTCGCCGTCCTGCAAACGCTGACGCAGGGCGTCGCGGACGCGCGCTTCATCCCAACGAGCTTCCTGGGCCAGCGCCCCGCCAATCAACAGGGTGATTTCACCCTTAGGATTTTCATCCTGGAAGCGAGCTAGAGCTTCGCTGACTGTGCCACGGAAGAATTCCTCGTAGTGCTTGGTCATCTCGCGGGCCACACACACGGGACGTTGGCCCAAGACGGCTTGCACATCGCGCAGCGCGTCGCTCAGGCGATGCGGACTCTCATAAGCGATGAGGGTACGCGGCTCGCGCCTGAGCGACTCCAAGAATTTGCGCCTGTCGCTGTCTTTGCGCGGCAAGAAGCCTAGGTAGACGAAGCCATCGGTCGGCAGTCCGCTGGCCACCAGAGCCGTGACGACGGCGCTCGCCCCAGGGATGGGGACGACGCGCACGCCGCGCGCCAGAGCCAGCTTCACCAGCTCGTAGCCAGGGTCGCTGATGGCGGGCGTGCCGGCGTCGCTGATGAGGGCTACATCGCCCAGGGCCAGGGCGTCGAAGATGACCTCTACCTTGTGCAGCTTGTTGTGTTCGTGATAGCTAGTGAGCGGGGTCTCAATCCTGAAGTGTTGGAGCAAGACGCGCGAGGTGCGCGTGTCTTCGGCGGCGATCAGGCGTACCTCCTTCAGGATACGCAGGGCGCGCAGGGTCATGTCCTCCAAGTTACCGATGGGCGTTGCGACGAGGTAAAGCGTCCCCATGAGTGCTAGGCGTCCTCCAAGCGTTCCGCACTGAGGATTTGGCGGGTATGTTGAGTGACGTAGAGCGCATAGGCTGCTTCATGAGCGAAGAGCTTGAACTGCTCTTTGGTGACGATCCACTCCTGGTTTTGCAGGCGCAACACATAGTTACCTATGCGCCGATCAGGCTTCAAGACGCGCTCTAGCGTGCCACGCAAGGTCAGCACCCCCGCCTGCTGATCAGCGCGCAGGCGCATGACGTGGCGGCCTATCAGCCCCAAGCTGAGCGCATTTAGCGTAGTGATGAGCATGCCCGTCAGCGTAGCGATGCCCGAAGCTTGCGTTTGGCCAACGTACAAGAAGAAAGTAGCCAACACAACGAAGACGACGAAGGCAGCCGCTCCCCACTGGACGGCGCGGCGCTGCTGCTTGTTCAGGCGCTTGCGCTGCGCAGCGCTGAGCTTACCCTGGCGATTGGCTTGCACGTCCTCAGCGCTGAACTTCAGCGCTTCGGCCAGCACATGGCTCATGAACGTCCCTTCAGATTGCTGAAGTGCTGGCTGAAGAAGCCACACAAGCGCGTCCCAGCTCCAACGTACACATATTGGTAGCTGACGCGTTCTTGGATGAACGTGCCGCTATCGCTGCATATCTCTGGCAGGACGCCTTGTACGCTCTGAGCGCGCGCGCCGCTAGCCACGCAGCCCAGCAGATTTTGGTTGAAGCGCTCCTGATTGATGACGACGACAGCGCCAGCTTCTGGCACGAGGCCCTGGGCAGGCGATTCCAGGTAGACCCGAGCATCGACAGCGCCAGTGTTCTTCAGACACTGGTAGACAGCATCGGCGCGGCTGATGGCCGCCGCCAGCGGCACATTGCCCGACGTGAGCGCCCCTCCTGCCCCGGCAGCGGTGATGGCCGAGACGATACTATCGGCGCTGCTGGCGGTATAGCCGATGATGTTGGGTAGGTAGCGCTGAGCCGCGGCGGCGTCGGCGGCGCTACCCTGGGGCTGGCAGGCAGCCAGCAGCAGGACGAGGACGAGCAGCAGAATGCGTTTCACGAAGCTTCTCCTTCTGGCTGTTCAAGTTGAGTTTGTGCTGCGCGCTGAGCCAATTCACGGTTCAGCTCTTGAATGGCCTGTTCGATGGGCAAGCGCTTCTCATCCTCAACGACTTGCGCCAGGTCAACCAGGGTATCCCGCAGACCTTCTAGCATGTAGGGGGCATTGGTGGGCGCTACGCCGATGGCGATGGGTAGGTTGTCTAGCGCCTGTTCGCTCTTGCCCAGGGCAAAGCGGGCCACGATTAGGTCAGCATATCCCCAGAAGTTGCCAGCTTTGCTGCGAATTTCGGTCTCAGCAATGCGTTCCACGTGCCTGTAGGTCTTGAGCATCGCCTCGCGGTCGTTCTTCTTCATGTAGAGCAGGGCCAAATTGCCGAAGCCATAGCTGGAATTAGGCGCAATCTGTGTCACTTTATGGTAGGCGTAGATGGCCTGGTCAATCTGGCCACGACGTCGATACAAGCCGCCTAACACGCCCCACCAGGGTTCACCATCCTCGTCCAGCAGGCGCTCAGACAGGTTTAGAGCGCGCAGCAAGTGACTTTCGGCTTGGTTGTACAGCTGGCTTTGGCGCATTTTGTCCTGCTCTCCATCGCCCATGCGCCTATAGACGAAGCCCAAGCCAGCGATGGCTGGGGCAAAATCTCTCTCCAAACCGATGGCGCGCTCATAGTACTGCTCAGCTTGCGCGAATTTGTTCTGTTGGGTGAAGATGTAGCCCAGACGCTGATAGAAGACAGGGTTGTTCGGATCAAGTTCTAGGGCGCGTTGGTAGGTGGCGATGGCGCCTTCTTGGTCGCCATTGCGGTACTGCCGCTCGCCGATAGGCAGCAAGGCGCTGCCGATGAGGGCATTGACCGTGTTCTTGTGTTGCTCCTGCTCAGCGCGCATGAGTTCTTCGCGCAGGTTTTCCACATCGCGCTTGCGCTGCTCAATCTCTTCGTTGAAGCGTCTGAGCAGGTCGTCGGCCTGCTTCTTCAGGTCTTCATTGATCTTCTTTGTATCGTTGCGCGCGCTGTAAAGCTGGCTCACGCCAAAGAGAGCAGCCACACCAGCCCCCACTGTGATGAAAATTCCGATGGCTTCAAACAGGCCCAGCAAATTAAAAGCGCGGTCAACGCCTCTCTCTACCTTGTCGGCGGCTTCTTGGACGGCTTCCAGACGGGCTTGAGCAGTCGCTCCTAGTGTGCGCACTTCGGCCAGCGGGTCGGCAGTTGGTGAAGCGTCCTGGGCCAGAATGGGTGAGCCGAAGACACACATCAGCATCAGCAAGGCTGGGAGACGGCGCATAAGACGGCGCTCCTTGTGGTTAGGCAGACTTGTAGACAGTGTAGCGCATAAAAGCTGTGCTGGGCAAATGGGCTAGCACATCTCATCTGCCCATGCCCAAGCGCTTCAACGGGGCGGCAACACGTCGCGCGGCTTGCTGCTGTTCTCTTTGGCCGGGCCGATGACGCCGCGCGCCTCCATCAAGTCAATCAAACGAGCAGCGCGCGTGTAGCCAATGCGGAAACGGCGCTGGAGCAGGGTTACGCTGGCCTTGTCCAGGCGGCGCACCATCTCCACTGCCTGTTCGTACAGCTCATCTTCGCTCATCGGCTCGCCATTGAGCGCGCCATCGGGCAGCGGAACAGCTTCAGCTGAGCTGGTGGGCAGCTTGGGAATGCTCGCCTCGGCGCCATCCCAGAGCGTTTGTTGGCGCGGCCCCAGAGTGAGTCGATCAGCGGTTCTCTCGCTGGCGCGCACCGAGGAGACCGCGCCTTCGCTCAGGTTGGCGGCGGGAATGTGGATGGGCGCGGCTTGTGGTTGGCCCACCGCCTGCGCCTTCCAATAGCGTACGATGTTGTTGATCTCCATGTCAGAGACGTAGACGCCTTGTAAGCGCACCGGGGCAGGCGAGTCGCCGCTCAAGTAGAGCATGTCGCCGCGCCCCAGCAGGCGCTCAGCGCCTGGTTGGTCGAGGATGACGCGGCTGTCCACGCTACCAGCCACTGCAAAGGCGATACGCGTGGAGAAGTTAGCCTTAATCAAGCCGGTCACCACGTCCACCGAGGGGCGCTGCGTGGCGATGACCAAGTGAATACCCGTCGCGCGGGCCAGAGCGGCGATGCGGGCGATAGTGCGCTCTGTCTCTTCGGGGGCTAACATCATCAGGTCGGCCAATTCGTCGATGATGACGACGATGTAAGGGAGCGGCTCGCTGGCTGGATCGCGGTGCTTGTTGTAGTCTTCGATGTTGCGCGCGCCGGCCTGGCTGAAGCGCCGATAGCGCTCGTCCATCTCGCGGGTGACCCACTTCAGCACACCGACAATGCGCTCCAGCTCCACCACCACCGGTGCAATCAGGTGTGGAATGCCGTTGTAGCCCGTCAGTTCGACGCGCTTGGGATCGACCATGATGAACTTGACCGTGTCGGGTGAGTGGCGCGAGATAATGCTGGTGATGATGCTGTTCACGCAGACCGATTTGCCAGAGCCAGTGGTGCCGGCGATCAGCAGATGGGGCATGGCCGCTAGGTCGGCGCTGACGGGCGCGCCAGAGACGCTCTGGCCCAGGGCAATGCCCAGCGGCGATTTGTGGCGCTGGAAGTTGGGCGCATCCATCACGTCGCGCAGCCGCACTGTCGTCGGCTCTGGATTGGGAATTTCAATGCCGACGTAGCCCTTGCCTGGCACAGGCGCTTCGACTCGGATACTGCGCGCTCCTAATGAGAGCTGCAAGTCCTTATCTAGTGCAGCAATCGCACCGACCTTGACGCGCTGCTTCTTGCCGCCACGTCCCTCAATGTAATCCGGCTCGACGCCAAATTGGGTGATGACTGGCCCGGTGTTGATTTCAATGACGCGGCCTGGCGCGCCGAAAGATTCTAGCGTGTCTTCGATAATCTTGGCCTGGCGCAGCAACAAGGCCTGATCGACTTCCTGCTCTGAGCCAGACGAGAGCAGCGCACGATAATCAGGTATCTTCCACACAGCACGCTGGGCCTGAGTCTGGTTGACGATGGGCGAGCTGAAGGGGACGGCCAAAGTCTGCTGTTGCGGCCCTTGCTGGCCCGATGGCTGCACCGAAGGCAACTGAGAGGGGCGCGTCTCTGGCTCTGAGAAGCCAGGCAGGACGGCGGTGCGCACTTCAGCGGACGGCTCGGCTCTGGGCGGCTCGGCGTGGGGGATGCGTTCGCCGGGATGAGTGGGCAAATCCTGCGGCTTGCCGAAGGCGCTCGGCCCGCTGGGCGCTATCGTGCCGCTCAAGGGCGCTTCGGCGGGACGTGTGACGGGCTGTGGCGGCACATTGGGTAGCTGCACGGCGGCAGGTTGAGTAGGCGTAGCAGGATCGACGGCGCGCAGTTTATCCGCGTCGCTCGTCGGAGCAGTCTGGCCCTGGCGCAAGGCGTTCAAACGATCCATGCGCGCGGCCAACGGCTCGGCCGTAGGTCGGGGCTGATTTGGAGTAGGAGGGGTAGGCGACGGCCCAAAAGGCCGCAGCGGCGGGCTGCTAGGCGTCAGCTTGGCACGCGAAGCCAGCGACGGGAACAGGTCGTCGGCGTCTTCGTCCGCCGTCTCTTCGTCAAAATCTTCCGAGTCATCTTCGTCATCTTCATCCAGGGCGGCCCAACGGGTGGGCGACACAGAGGTCTTGGCAGGCGCAGTCAGCGGCGGACGCGAAACTGTCCCAAAAGGACGAACAGGCGTTTCTCCATCGTCCTCATCTTCGTCGCTCTTGTCGTCTAGCGCAGGGCGGGCGACGCTGAACACCGAGGGCGGTGGCGCAAGCAGGTCAGCGAAACGCTTAGGCTGCTCGTCCTCGCGGCTGGCTACGATTGCCTGATCGCCGACGCCAACGGGACGCGGCGCACTGGGCGGCGCGAGCAGGTCGCCGAGGCGCGCTGATGGCGCATCTTCTTCATCGTCTTCGTCCTCATCGTCTAAATCGGCCCAGCGGTTGGACGGCAACGCGCTCTGGCTGGATTGAGCAGGTGCGGCGGACGGCGAAGCAGGACGCTGGAAAACAGGCGACGGCGCGCTGCGCACGTCCTCGTCTTCCTCATCGTCCAGACTAGACGAGCGACTGAGGGGCGCAGCGCCGAGGCTAGGCCTGGCAGCAGACGGGCTAAATGGTGAGGCTGGGCGCTGGAAGCTAGACGTTGACGTGGCAGGGCGAGCCTCAGGCTGAGATGCTGACGCTGGAGCAGGTGCAGAGGCGCTGGACAAAGCTGAAGCAGCGCTCTGCTGAGCAGCGTGGGCTTGACGAGCGCGGGCAGCGCGTTCCGCTGGCGTCAGCGGACGCGCAGGCGGCATTGAATCTTGGGTGGGCGCACTTTGAGGGAGCGCAGGCATCGGCGGGCTGATTGGAGCAGCGTCGGCGGACTTATCGCGGCGCGTGAACCATTCTCCCGCGGCTGCCCCGACGGCGAAGGCGGCTATCTTGCCCGCCTGCAGGTTGGCGGCTTCGCCTTGAGCTTGCGGTTGCGGCTTGCTCTCAGGTTCGACGGACTCGGACGCAGGTTCTGGCTTTTTGTCCTCTGCCCTGTCTTTGCGGCCAAACAAGCCGAAGCCGCGCTTCTCCGAAGCAAGGGCAGGCTTGTCTTCGGCTTGCGACTGGCCCGCGGACTCGATGGGCTTGGGCGCAGGTTCTGGCTTTTTGTCTTCTGCCCTGTTGCGGCCAAACAAGCCGAAGCCGCGCTTCTCTGAAGCAAGGGCAGGCTGGTCTTGAGACGGCGCTTTGGCGTCTTGATCTACAGCAGGCTTAGGCTCGGCGTCGTCCTTGCGGCCTAACAGGCTGAAGCCGCGCTTCTCTGATGTAGGCAGGGCAGCCAACGTGGGCGTAGCCACAGGCACAGGCACAGGAGTAGGTGCAGCTTGCTCCGCAAGCAGAGTAGTCGGCGGTGCTGGTAGCGGCGCTTCTTGGACTTCGTTGACGCTAGGGTTGATGGTCACGCCGCCACGATTCACGCGGATACGATCTTCCAGGGCAACTTCTGCAGCAGGGCGCTCTGGGCTGAGCGCAGACGCAGGGGCAACGCTTTCCGCCAGCGGCGGCGCGACAGGTGGGCTGGCAGGCACAGCGCTGACAGCAGCGGCGGCAGCCTGCATAGCGCGCAGCTTCTCGCGACGTTCCTGCTCCAGCAGCTGGCGCTTGGCGCGCTGGGCGGCGGCGCGAGCTTGCAAACCTATGCGCACAGCACGCATCACTCCATAGCCATAGAGCAAGATGTCAGAAGCGCTCAGGCGCGTCATCAGCATAACGGCGACCACGCTAGCGAACAGCACGACGAAGAAGCCGCCAATCTCTGTGAAGTTGCTCACCAGGAAGAAGTAGACAGCTGCGCCAAGCGCTCCCCCACCAGCGCGCTCAACCCGCCAGGCGAAATCCAGGCGCAAGCGTAGCAAGTCCAAGTTGTCCATGCCTACGTAGCCGAAGGCATGGATGTATTGCAACAGGGTCAGCGCGCAAACGAAAGCTATGCCCAAGCCGATCAAGCGCAGAGGATCGATGGTGGGAGCTTTGTCACCGAAGTGGCGCACCACTAGCCACAGGCCCACTGCAAACATAGCTATCGGCACGGCCAGCGCACCCCATCCCAGGGCAGAGCTGATGAAGTCGTGGACGAAGGCAATAGCAGCGCGCTCGGCGCTGATGGCGCTGAAGAAGACGACCAACGAGCCGAGCAGCAGGCCCACACCCAGGATATCCAGCCAATTGTCCAGCGTGAGGCCCTCTTCTTCCTTGCTGATGTCCTTGACGACGGGGACTTTGCTGACGGGCTTGGCGCGCGCGGCCGGCTTCCCTTCTGCTTGGCCACGCTTGAAGAGGCGCGTGAAGAAGTTGCCACCCTGTGGCTGTGGAGCAGCTTTCTTGGCTTTCTCCTCTTTGTCTTTAGTAGCGGCGGGCGCAACAGCACGACTGCCCAGAGCTGGCGACGCGCCACTTCCTGGGCCAGGCCCACCAGCAGCAGGTGCGGCAGGTTTCTGAGCATCTTTCTTGTCCTTGTCAGCTCTGTCGCCCTTCTTGCCGAGTCTACCGATAATGGCCCCAAGAGACGCTAAGGCGCCGCCCTTCTTCTCGCCCTCTTCTCGCTTGGCGTCGTCTCTCTTGGGTTCAGCTTTGGCGAGTGCGTCCTTCTTGTCTTTGTCAGCTCTGTCGCCCTTCTTGCCGAATCTACCGATAGTGGCCCCAAGAGACGCTAAGAGGCCGCTCTTCTTCTCGCCCTCTTCTCGCTTGGCGTCGCCCTTTTCATTGTCTTGCTCAGGCGCAGCCTGCGCAGAGGCAGGTGGGGACGACGGCGTAGTTGACCCAGGGCCGAGCGGCTTGTGCGCGAGGCCAGAGCCTGGGCTTGGCAAAGCGGGGTCGGAAGAGCTGCCTGTGCCGCTGAGGGGCGCGCCGAAGGACGACGTAGGCCCAGGGCTGCTCCCAGGCGTCGGGTTGGCTGTTCCGCCACCAGAGCGCGGCCCAAAGTTCGTTCTACTGCTAGAGCCAGGAGCGCCTAAGCCAGCTGAACCGGCAGGACTGAACATCCCACTGCCGGAGCGCGACCCAAAGGTCGTTCCGCTGCCAGGACTAGGAGCGCTTGAGCCAGCTGAACCAGCCAAGCTGGTCGTCCCACCACTAAGGCGCGGGCTGAAAGTCGTTCCACTCGGCGAAGGATTGATCCCGTAACGCGAGCCAGCAGGGCTGAGCGGTGAGTCGCTACTTAGCCTCTGGTCAAAGCGGCGTCTTATGTCGTCTTTTGACGAGCCGCCTGCCGATCCGACGCGCTGGAGCGTCGAGGAACTGCCGTCGTCCTCGTCATCGTCTCCCACGCTCAAGCCACGACTAGCTGAGCCTGCGCCACCCAGGCTGCCGGGGGGCAAGCGTCCTGGCAGACCACTACCCCCAATGAACGGGCTTCTCACCGACGGACGATTGAAAGCTTCATCGTCATCAGCGTCCAAAGCCTCGTCTTCGTCGTCGTAGTCTTTATCCTCGTAGTCTTCGTCGTCGTAGTCTCTGCTCATATCCATCGGCTGCACCACTCACTACTGATCGGGCAGAATAGTTTTAGCATACCACATCTCGTCAAAGATGGAGATAAACTACGTCCTAGTTAGCACAAGTTTTCTAAGCCAGTGTAGCGCAAAAACGAGGCGATGGCAACTTCGCTTGTCATAGTTCGACGAACTTGCAACTATTCCTTCTTGCTTGGCGCACAAAGTCCAGCTGTCGCGCTCAAACTTGTGCGCCTTCCCATTTCTCTCTCATGCGTCTGCGCTATGCTGCGCGTCATGGGATCGTAAAATACGAGGAAGTCCTGGCCATGCGCGGACGCTTTGACAACTTAAAACGCATCTTGCAGCTCGATCCGCAGCGCGACCATCAACAGATCGTGCAGATCGTCGGCTCTTATGAATACCCCTGGATGATGCAAAAGTCGCTGGAATTCGCCCTGTTCCGCACCTATGCTGTGCCAAGCATTGGCGCGCTGCTGGACTCGACGCGCCAGTTTGCGCGGCACGGCCAAAAGCGCTACGACGACACCAGCTTGCTGATCGCCGAATTCGTGGAACACGGCTACGACAGCCAGCGCGGCCAACGCGCCATCAAACGCATGAACGCTCTGCACGGGCGCTACGCCATCAGCAACGACGATTTTCTGTACGTGTTAGCGACCTTCATCTTCACGCCGATTGATTGGCACAAGAAGTTCGGCTGGCGCCAGCCCACACAGCACGAAAACATGGCCAACTACTACTTTTGGGTGGAGGTGGGCAAGCGCATGGGAATCCGCGACATCCCCGACAGCTTCGAAGCTTACGAACGCTTCTTCCGCGACTACGAACGCCGACACTTCCGCTACACTCCACAGAGTCGTCGCGTAGCCGACGCCACGATCAACATCTTCCTCAGCTGGTATCCGCGCCCTCTGCATGGCCTCATCCGCGAGGTCATCTACGCGCTGATGGACGATCCGCTGCGCGAAGCCTTCGGCTACCCTAAGCCCAGCACTGCGCTCAAGGCTCTAGTCGAAGGTGGCCTAAAGCTGATGGCTCTGTGGATTCGCTACTTAAGGCCGCCGCGCCGCGTTCCCTACCAACTGACGGAGCTACCCAATCGTACCTATCGCCAGGGTTACCAGATCGAACATCTGGGATCATGAAGCGAAGATTTCTGCAGCCAGATGATAAGCGTACACTCAGCGGCGACATTCGCCACGTGTTCCAAGCCTGCTCCTCGACTCGGATCAGAGAGCTAAGTCATGCCGGCTGGTGAGTTGACCCTCATCATCATGGCGATTTCAATCGCTCAATCTACTATACAGGAGTCTAGGCTTCTGCTTTGATTCTGTAATCCTAGCCACGAAAGCGTGGCGAAAGTGACGATTTGCGCTACACTAAGACGCAGTTTGACCACGCTAACCACGTCTCCACCTTCAAGGGACGGCTCATGATGCGCAAATGGCTCTACCTCATCACCCTACTCTCGATCGGCATCGGCGCTTTTGCTGCGGCCCAAGACACCGGCGCGCCTCGGCTGGAGGTTGCCAGCGTCAACACTGACATTCCCCAGATACTGCTCACAGCCAATCTCATAGACCGCAACGGCGTACCCATCGGCGGCCTCGGCGTCGACGACTTCCGCTTGTTTGGCAGCTTGGCTCAGATAGCCCGCATCGCACGAGTCGAAGAACTCAGCGCCGACACGCCATTTGCGGTCGTGTTGACCATCGATACTAGCAGCAGCATGGCCGGTACGCCAATCGAACGAGCCAAAGTCGCTGCCAAGCGCTTCATAGAGCGGCTTGGCCCTAACGATCAAGTGGCCATCGTGACCTTCGCCAGCCGCGTGCGCTTGCTGCAAGATTATACCAGCGACAAAGACTTGCTCAAGCGCACCATCGATACTCTCCCCTTCGGCGGACAGACGGCCCTCTACGACGCCACCATCTTCAGCGCCGAAGTAGCCGTGCGCGCGCCCTCTCCGCGCCGTGCTGTCGTCCTGCTCAGCGACGGCGCGGACTTCGGAGGTGTGAGCCTCGCCACTCGCGACGATGCTGTGCAGCAGGCTCTCTTCAGAGGAGTAACCTTCTATACAATTGGCCTAGGCTTTGGCCGTGACCGCTCTTTTCTAGAGCGCATCACTAGCGAGACCAACGGCCTCTACTACGAATCGCCTGAAGCCAACCAGCTTGACGCCATCTATGACGAGTTGGGGACGCGCTTCCGTAGCCAGTACAGCATACTTCTACAAATTGACGAAGCGACGCCTTTGGACGGCACGCGCTACAGCGGTGCGCTGCGCGCCATCACACCACGCGGCGAGAGCAACGCAGCCGCTATTGGCAGCATTCGTATGCCTATTCCTAAGCCGTTAATCCGCCTGCCCGAAGGCCTGTTTGCTCAGCCGCTCAGCCAAACGATTACTGTGGCGCCTACGATCCTCAGCGATGAAGAATTGGGCTTGCCCATCTTCATCCTAGACGGCCAGCCCGTTGATCCTGCCCTGCTCAGCGCTGACGGCCAGAGCCTCACCCTCGACCCGCTGACGCTCGCGCCCGGCTCACACACCCTAGCTATTAACATTGCCGACGCCAGCGGCGACTCCACGACGCTAGAGACGCCTTTTGAGGTCGCCCCCATCCTAGCCAATCTGCGCTTGAACGGCCTGCCCGCCGACGGTCAGATCATCGATCCTGTGGCTTTGACGGTGGAGGCAGACGGCAACGCTCCGTTAGAGCTGGTGACCTACGAGGTCTTCGGACGACGCACCTCTAACAACCTGGTCGCGCGCAAATTTGAGTGGGTGTTGAACCCCTATCTGCTACCAGCGGGTCAGACGATCCTGACCGTCAGCGCTCAGGCTGGCTCTGCTAGTGGCAGGCTAGAGATACCCCTGACGATTGCTGCTGTGCCACCTCGCTTCGTCAGCATAAGCGGCATCAGCAACAATCAAGTCCTGGACACCCGGACGACGGTCAATGCCATCGTGGCGACGCAGTTTGGCTCGTCGCTGTCTTCGCTGGTCATCCTGCCCGCTTCGCCGGTAGGCGTCAGCCTGCCTTACACCCTCGACCCGTACAACTTCGTCCCCGGCGAAATTCCCATCGCCATCCGCGCCAGCGACTCGCGCGGCGTGCAGGCCAGCCGCTTCCTGCGCGTCATCGTCCCGCCCTTGCCGCCCATCGTGATGCTCGGCGAAGTCCAAGAAGCCCTAGTGAACGATGGCTCTCTGCCCATCAGTGTGCGCTCGCAGACGCCAGCCCGCGTGACCTACGCTATCAACGATGAGCCGCCTCAGCGCCTGGGCCGCGACACTGAAGGCGCTTTCCTGCCTGTGCCACTGCGCGTAGCAGACCTAAACAACGGGCCTCATCGCATCACCGTGCGCGTAGAGACAGCGGAGGGCCTGAGCGTGACCGAAGTCCGCGAGTTCTTCGTCAACAAGCCGCCGACGCCGACGCCAACCCTCACTCCGACTTCAACTTTCACGCCGACGGCCACTCACACCGCCACCAACACACCAACAGCTACCAACACGCCGACGGCCACTCACACCGCCACGAGTACTCCAACGCACACAGCGACGCCGATCACCCCAAGCCCTCTGCCCGCCGGCGCAGGCGACGGAACAGGAGCAGTTCAAGCCATCACGCAGACAGCTCAGGCAGCGGGCTTCACTTTGACAGGAACGGCAGCGGCTCAGATGGGCGGCGCGGCGGCAAACACGCCCACGCCTTCCGACATTGTCCGCACAGCCCAAGCAAATCAGACAGCTCAAGCTGGTGTGATTGTTGCACGCCAAACAGCACAAGCTAATCAGACTTCAACTGCTGTCGCTAACACTACTGCCCAAGCGAACGCGGCCATCACCAGCACGGTTCAAGCGCAGCAGAACGCCACCAGCACTGCCCAGGCCCGAGCTTTCCAGACTGCGCAAGCAGCGGCTACTGCCCAGGCTAACCAGGCCGCCACCGCGACGGTGCAGGCGCAGCAGAACGCCACCAGCACCGCCCAGGCCAACCAGGCCGCCACCGCGACGGTGCAAGCGCAGCAGAACGCCACCAGCACCGCCCAGGCTGAACAGGCCGCCACCGCGACAGTGCAGGCCCAGCAGAACGCCACCAGCACCGCCCAGGCCCGAGCTTTCCAGACTGCGCAAGCAGCGGCTACTGCCCAGGCTAACCAGGCCGCCACCGCGACGGTGCAGGCCCA
>JANWYT010000011.1 GCA_025055175.1 Anaerolineae bacterium
TTCAGCGCAGATTGCCCCGCGTGGGCCAAGCCACAATGCGTACTTGAGACCCGCCGCCAGCGTAATGCTATCGCCAACGCGCAGGGTGGCGAGTTTATTGCTTTCGGTCAAGTACACCTCGACCGTGCCTTCCACGACGTAGATGACTTTGGCATAGTTGTGCGTCGTTGCAGGGAACCTATGGTTGCCTTGTTTCGTCCACAAATAGGGACGGAGCTTCTGTTCGCGCATGACCTTCATGATGTTTGGTGCAGAAGGTGGGAAAGCGTGCTGCCAGCTCCGGATAATAGCTGTTGCTTGTTTAGCTCCAACTGAAGCCATAAAACCTCTCGATGACTGCTTGTGGTTATGACAGTGGGTGGGGCAGCCCCAGGCGCTACGCCCAGAGTATCTAACCTGATTTGGGCCGCGGATGCAAGAAAGTTTTACAAAGATTTTACAACTTGAGTCTCACCGCGCCTCTTGTGAGGTGTTTTGTCTAGGGCCGCTGCAGCGCTTCTGTGACTAAACGATCGCGCAAGATGGCCTCCTCTTCAGCGCTGCTGACCTGGCCCTCAAGCCGCGCATCGCGCAAGGCTTCAAGGATGCGTCTGTAGTGTTTACCGGCAGGCAAGCCGAGCGCTTTCAAATCATTGCCCGTGCTGAAAGGGCGTACATAGCGCCACTTTTCCCAGTAGCGCTCCAGCGTTTGACGCGCCCGCTCATCCTCCAGCCCCAGCAGCGCAGCGCGTATAGCCCACTCGTGATAGCCTTCAAGCTGGCGCACAACTTGAGACGGTCTAATTTGCTGAGCCATCCAGTCACTCATCTGGCGCAGCGCGGCAGCCTGTCTCAAGCTGTGAATCATCGTTTGGGCCAGCAATAGGCGTTCGGCGCTGGCTTGTGCTTGCTGTGGCGTGAGATAGAAGAAGATTAAATGCCAGTAGACTTGGCTTAGATCGTCTGGGCTGAGCTGAGCTTGACGTGCCAGCGGGAAGCTGTGGCGCAGCCTCTCGTCCATGCGGAAGCCATCCTGGATGTGCTGAGGAATGTCAAGCTTCTCCAAATGGAGCAGCGCTTCTTCTGGCCTGTCTTCTCGTAGCAGCAGGGCGATTTCGTTCTTCAAACGCTCTCCCGTGATTCTTGCCAGCATGGGCAGCGCTCCCGTGATTAGCTCAGCAGTGCGCGGCTCAATCTGGAAGCCAAGGCGGTGTTGGAAGCGCACCGCCCGCAGCATACGCGTGGGATCATCGACGAAGCTGAGGCTGTGCAGCACACGAATGCGCTTGTTCTCCAAGTCGTTCAGCCCTCCGAAGAAGTCCAGCACGCGCCACGAGGCGTTAGATGGGCTGAGCTGGATGGCCAGAGTGTTGATGGTGAAGTCGCGCCGCTCTAAATCGCGCTTGACGTTGCTGGAATAGGTGGTAGGCAGGGCGGTGGGATGTTCGTAGAATTCATGGCGCGCTGTGACAAAATCGACGTGGCGTGGCACATGAGCAGCGTCTAGGCCCAAGCTGTCTGTAACTTCGTCGGTGATCCACCACTTGACCGTGCCAAAGGGGGTGAAGCTGTTTAGCTTGCCGCCATAGGCTGCTTGCAGTGATTGGCCGAAGCGAATGGCGTCGCCCTCCACGACAAAATCGATATCCGTGCTAGCTACGTTCAGGAAAAAGTCACGCACAGCACCGCCCACCAGATAGAGCGCCAGGCGCTGTGTTTGGGCCTGCTGAGCCACCTGAGCAATCAGTTTGGCAAGGTCGTGTCCCAGAACGCTAGTCAATTGTGCGCGGCTGATGGTCAGTGGTGGTGGGGCATCGCTAGGATGGGTGCGCGCCCAGTGCTTGATGAGATCAGTACGGGTGACAATTCCTAGAAGGTGGCCTTCATCATCAATGACGGGAATTTGCCCCCAACGGCTCTCTACCATGCGTTGTTCCAGGGCGAAAACTGAGTCTTGAGGACGCACATGCCATTCGCCGCGCTGCATGATGTCGCGCAGAGTAGCCTTGTTCAAGCCATGCTCAACAGCGCGATCTGCGTCGCGCAGCGTCAGCAAGCCGACAACTCGGCCATCTTCGATGACAGGATAGCCCTCGTGGCCAATCTTGCGCAAGCGATGGATAGCGTCGCGGACGAGTTCGTTAGCGTTCACGGTCAGCACGCCGTGAGACATCAGATCGGCTACGCGCACGGCTGGCTGAATATGGTCTTGCAGATAGGCCCACAACTGCTCACGCACTGTTTCTGGGTCTGTGCCGACGATGGAGGCCGCTGCCGCGCGCGCATGGCCTCCGCCGCCCCAGCGCTGGGCTAGGCGACCCAGGTGAACGGCGTCGTCTTGACTGCGGCCTACGAATTGGATGGCTTGAGGCGTCTCCACCAGCAGGCACAGAGCGTGAGGATCAAGCATGTCCATCAAGCGCGCGGCTACCGCGTTCATGCCATCGACGATATGATCTTGGCGCGCCATGCACAGGATCACGTTGTAGCCCTGGATAGTGCGCGTCTCTGGGGCGCGCAATAGTTGAGCCATGAGGGTCTGTTGGGCGTCGTTGAGAGGCACGATCAAGAAGCGCCGCACAGTGTCTAGGACGGCGCCGCGCTCCAGAAGCCAAGCGGCAGCTCGTATGTCGCGCGGAGTCGTGCTGCTGTAGGTGAGCATGCCTGTATCGGCGTAGACTCCCAGGGCCAACAGCGTTGCCTCGAGCGTGGTCAAGGGCAAGTTTTCGGCTTGAATACGTTCAACGAAGTAAGTGCTGATTGCTCCCAGAGTTTCAAAGTGGGCGCTCTCGTGTGGGCCGAAGTCGCGCTCTGGCGGATGATGTTCATAGATGAGCGTGGGTGTGCCTGCCCGTATGCCACGCAGGGCAGGTGGGCTTTGGGTGTCGGTGACGATCAGGCGAGTAACGCGCGTGCGCTTGAAGTCATCCCAGGGAGTGAAGGGCAGGCCATTGCGATAGAGTGCCATGAATTCGGCTACGTTGCGGCTCAGGCGCTGAGGTAGGACAGGCACAGCCTGAGGGTGCAGCTTGCTTGCTCCTAGCATAGAAGCGGCGGCATCAAAGTCGGCGTTGTTGTGCGTCAGGATGACTTCCATCGCCTGGCCCTAAGGTGCAGTGCGCTGAACCAGAGGCAAGCCATCAGGTCTAAAGCCTGTGAGTTGCACGCCTTCCCCCAGTCGGTAGCCGATGGGCCACGAAGCCAGGTCGATCATATGCTCTGCCCCAACGCGGGCTTCCCACGCGCTGCGCATAGCTGGGTCGCTCCACAGCAGCAAGTAGAGATGAGCGCGCCGAGCCTGCCAATCGCCTAGTAAGTTGGCTGAAGGATAAGACAGCAGGGCCAGCGTCGGTGCGCTGAGCTTTGGAATGAATGGATGATCGGCGTAGCGCATGACCAGGTATGGGCTATCCAATCGGCCCAGATTGGCCCAAGCCATGCGCAAGGCCAGAGCGTCGGCGTTTGGCTGCCAGGCGCGGCGTACTATGTCCAGCACCTCAGGTTGATCCAGAGGCGCAAGGCGCGAATCCAGCGCGATGGACAGGGTGAGGCGCTGCGGCGCTACTGCCCAGCCTGTGCCGTCAGCCAGGGCTAGGGCTACGTCGTACCCTATCACTGAAGCGCCCGTTGGCAACCAGGTTATCAGGGCGCGCTTCTCTAGTAGACTGAGATCGATCAGGCCGTTTAGCCGCTCATCAAGACCGTAGCGTAGCTCATCAGTGGCAGGAGCAGGCGTATCGCTCACGCTAGTCGTGCCATCAGGCAGTACGTCAGCGAAGGGGGCAGAAGCGCTGCTGCACGCCACCAACACTAGCACACAGAGAACGGTCAGGATGGAACGATCCACGTCACCAACCCACGCTGGATCATGCTGATGGACACCGAAGCATTGAACAGCGCCAGCAGCGAGAAGGCGATGGCTGCATTGCGGTCGTCGCGTCCGCGCAGCAAGCTGAACAGACCAGGCATGATGACCACCAGAAAGGCCATGTACAAGAAATAGATCGTGTTGCGTCCTCCGCTCTCTACGATTTCGCCCCGACTGGCGAGGATGATCCCCAGAATCAGGATCAGCACGTTCAGCACGGTATACGTGCCGACAGCCCCCCAGAAGTTGCCGCTGATGGATTTGTTCTGGGCAGCGAGGATCGCTGCATAGACACCCAGCGCAAACGAATACAGGGCTTGCATGTTAAACAGAACGTTGTGTAACGCTTCCACGACAGATTGACTCCTCGCCTGAATGTGCGCGCTGCTCATTGTATCATGGCAGCGCGCTCAGGCAGGGGGCAGAATTGGGAAGCTTGATGGCATGAGCCGAGTTGGCGTGCCTTGTGATTAATTGTTGAACACGCCCAGAGTGTGAGCCAGCCAGATGGCCATCATCAGGTTCATGATGAGCAAGGCTGGCTTCTGAATAGAGCCAGAGCCTTCAGCTGGGTTGCCGCGCATGTCTGTATCCCAGCTGAACATAGCCGAGACGGCAACGCCGATGATCCCTATGAAGCCCAACCATGACGGGAACGCCCCACTGACAGCTGCGATCGTCACAAAGACAGCTGCCCCAATCAGCGAGCCATACATCAAGACTTGCGTGCCACGCTCGCCCAGCAGCACGACCGTGTTTTGCAGCCCTGCTTCTTTATCCACCTCGTAGTCGTCGATCTGATTGTAGAACTGGCCGTAAGCGCTGAATAGAAAAGCGGCTAGGATGACCAGCCAAGCCACGCCAGGCGCAGCATGGTAGGTGAAGTAGCCAGTCATGACGATCAGGGCGCTGAGCATGAGAGCATGGGAGAGAACGTCTGTCACAGGACGAGCCTTCAGTCGTGCAGGGTAGGCTGAATACAGATAGCACAACGCCACCATCAGCGCGCCGAATACAAACGTCCACAAGCCGCCAACGGCGAACAGTACCAGCGAAGCTAGCGCTGTCAGGCCACTGAACCACATGCCTTCGCGGCGCGTGATTTCCTCGTTGCTGATGGCGTTATGAGCCTTCTTGCGCGGGTTGAGTGCATCGTCAGGGGCGTCTTCAACGTCGTTGATGATGAAGGCGAACGATTGGGCCAGGACGTTAGCCAATACAACTGCCAGTAAACGCCAGTCAAGGGCGCTGTCTGTCAAGTGAATGGCCATCAGCGCGCCGCACAGAGCTAGCCCAATGGTATGAGGCAGATGTTCGCGCCAGCGCGTGAGCTTGATGAAAGCTCTGAGCTTGATGGCCATCCATTCAGCATTGGGCAGAACTTTGGTGACGATGAAATTCATGGCTCCCCCTGATGAAAATACTAATGAAGCTGCACAAGCACAATAACCCTATTCTCATCAATGGGTTACGAGGCACTCATACGCAAAAGCGCCTGGGCAGGTTGCGTCAGCTCACCATAGCGCATCCGTTTGGGCCTGGGTATGATTGCCTGCTATGCGCAACCTCTACACTCTTCTGATCCTCATTCCACTGCTGAGCGCCTGCGCGCCTTCGCTTATCGTCTCATTGCCGACAGCGCAGCCTGCCCCCAATGTACGACTAGTGCAGGCTCAGAGTGTTGATCTGCCCACGCGCGACTGGCGCGACGTGTCGCCGACGAACACCCCTGCTGAAACTGCTCCTTCCGCCCAAACACCCACGCCTGCCTGTCTCCAAGGCGGCCCGCGGAGCAAGCCGCAGCACACTCTTACGGTCGATCTGGACTATGAACAGCGCGTCTTGCAAGTCAGCCACATCATGCGCTACCGCAATTTCACCCGTGCTGTCCTCAGCGACCTAGCTTTCATCGTGGAAGCCAACGAGTGGGCCAGAGCCTTTGAACTGCTAGAAGTGATGGTCGATGGCCAGCCTGCTCAGGCGCGCATAGCCATCAATCGCTTGGACGTAGAACTACCTCAGGCTCTTTTCCCAGGCTGCGAGAGCGTGGTGGAGATGGCTTACACACTACGCCTGCCGCGCGTAGGCCAGGGCCTAGCTGCCTACAAGGGCTACCTCGGCTATAGCGAACGCCAGCTTAACTTAGCTTACTGGACGCCCTATTTAGCGCCTTACAATGGCCAGGGTTGGACGGTGCATGAGCCGCGTGCTATTGGTGAGCAGATGGTGCTGGAACAGGCCGATTGGGACGTGACGATACGGGTCGAGGGTGCGTCTGAAGCGCTGGTGCTGGCTATGCCGGGGCGCGTAGAGAAGCTAGGCGCGATGACTTGGCGCGCTGTGCTAGAGAACGCCCGCGACTTCCCGCTCAGCATGAGTGAACAGTATCGCGTCTTGCAGCAGCACACTCCTAGCGGCGTCATCCTGGAGATGTATGCTTTTGCCGACTCAGTGCGCAGCGAGGGCATCGATGGCGCGCAGCACGCTCTCAGAGTAGCTGCTCAGGCCTATGCTCAGTACGAGTCGCTGTTTGGCCGCACACCTTATGGGCGCGTGCTAGTGGTTCAAGGCGATTTCCCGGATGGTATGGAATTCAGCGCTCTGGTCTTCGTCTCCAGCAACTGGTTCTACCAGTTTCGGGGTGGCTATGATAACTACCTAACCGTCATCACAGTCCACGAAATTGCCCATCAATGGTGGTACGCGCGCGTGGGTAACGACGCGGCCCACGCGCCCTGGCTAGACGAGGCGCTGGCCACTTACAGCGAATACGTCTACTATGAAGAATATCACCCTACGCTGAAAGATTGGTGGTGGTCTTTCCGCGTCGGCTGGTATGCGCCGCAGGGCTTCGTCGACAGCACCATCTACGAATTCGTCACGCCGCGCGACTACATCAACGCTGTCTATCTGCGCGGCGTGCAAATGCTTCAAAACATCCGCAACGATATTGGCACGCAAGCTTTCTTCCGTCTGCTGGAAGAATACGCTCGCGCGGCTGATGGCCGTATAGGCACGCCGCGCCTGTTCTGGTCGCTGCTCTCGCCAGAACAGTACGCTGCTACTACCAACACGCGCGGCCAATTCCTGCGCCTGCCGCAAGTCTTGGAAGCAGGCAGCGGCCCCACGCCTGCTCCCTGAGGTTTCAACCTGTTGTCTTGAGGCCTGCTGCAATGCCGTTGACGGTGTCCAGCACCATGTTCAGGATGGTTTGATAGCTCTCGTCCTGGGGCGTCATGGCGCGCAAGCGGCGCAAAAGGTCTACTTGCAGGAAGTTGAGCGGGTCGACATATGGATTGCGCCGCTCGATGGAAATCTTCAGGGTGGGAGATTTGTCCAGAAGCTCGGCCTGTTCAGTGATGGCGCAAATCATCCTCTGTGATAGCTCATGTTCAGAGCGGATTTGGCCGAAGATGCGCGTGCGCCGTTCCTCGTCATCTACCAGGGAAGCGTAAAGCTCCGCAATCGGCATATCGGCTTTAGCCACGTCAAACTGTGTGTTCTCCACCAACGCGCGGAAGAACAGCCAGTCCTTGTACATGACTCTGAGCAGGTCTAGACCATGTGGATGGCGCTGGCAGAAGGTGCTGAAGGCGTAGCCGACTCCGTACCACGAGGGGATGATGGCGCGGCTCTGCATCCACGAGAACACCCAGGGGATGGCGCGCATAGCTGAAAAACCACCCTTGCTGCTGCGACGCGCAGGCCGCGAAGAAATGCGCAGCTGAGACAGTTCATGAATAGGCGTGGCCTGCTGCCAGTAATCCAGGAAGTCTTCAGTCTCGTAAACTAGCTTGCGGAAAGCCTCGCGGCCCAAATCGGCCAGCTCCTGCATAGCCTCAACCCATTCAGGACGCACCTCGTAGGCATGCGCATTGCCCAGTGCCAGCATGACAGCGCTCAAAACTTGGTGCAAATGACGCTGAGCGATAGCCTGATTCATGTAGCGGTAGGCGATCACTTCGCCCTGTTCTGTAATTTTGATCCCACCGCGCAACGACATAGGTGGTTGAGACAGGATAGCGCGGTTAGCAGGCCCGCCGCCGCGTCCGATGCTGCCACCACGTCCATGAAACAACTCTGTTTCGATTCCATACTGTGCGCACAGCTCGGCTAGGCGCTGCTGGGCTGTGTAGAGATACCAGTTGCTGGCGATGTAGCCACCGTCCTTGCCGCTATCGCTGTAACCGATCATGATCTGCTGACGGCGCCTACGATCTTCTAGGTGAGCGCGATAGACGGGGTTGTTGAACAGAGCGGTCATAATCTGCGGGGCATGATCCAGGTCTTCGATGGTCTCAAACAGTGGCACGAGGTCGAGGTTGTGGGCTACGCCGACTTCTTTGGCCATCAGCAGCAGCGCCAACACATCGGAGGGCTGCTGGCTCATACTGGCGATGACCGTATCAATCGAATCAGGGCTGAAGCGCTCATGAGCGGTGGCGATCATGCGCCAGGTGCGCACGACGCGCCGTGTCGTCTCGCTAAAGCTCGACAGATTGGGTGGGAAGAAGGGACGCGGGTTCTGAATCTCGCGGGTGAGCAGGGCTTGCTTCTCCTCCTCGCTCAAGCTGCGGTAGCTGGAGGTGATGTCGTAGGCGCGGAAGATTTCATCAAGGGCCGCCGCGTGCAACCGCGCATCTTCGCGGATGTCTAGCGGCGCTAGGACGAGGCCAAACAAACGCACCTTGCGGATGAGGCGGCGCAGTTTGCCTTCAGCTACGCGCCGACCTTTGTGAGCGCGCAGGCTATTGCGCACCAGCCGTAGATCGTCCAGCAGTTCCAGGCGTCCAAAGTAGCGGTCGGCTTCTAGCTTGCGCCGAATCTGGCTCAGTGCCTCGCGGTAGAGTTCATCAGCGTAGCGCTCACCAGGCAGACCTTCGCTCATGATGTGTTGCACCAACTCTTCAGAGACGCCTGTTTCTTGCGTGGACTGCGTCAGATGATCTTCTAGGAAGTCTAGCTCTTGCAGATAGACGCGGCGCGCTGCGTCGCGCTGAGCTTGCAGCGTCTCTAGCGTCACGTCGTCGGTCACGTTGGGATTACCGTCGCGGTCACCCCCGATCCATGAGCCGTAGCGTAGCAGTCGGTGCAAATTCGACCAGTCTTCTTCAGGATAGTGCCGCTCCATGCTCTCGTAAATGTCGTCGTAGATCGAGACCACGCTGTCCATGATTACGGAGGTGATGAAGTACAGGCCAAACTCCACTTCGTCGGACACCCGCTTTTCGACGGCACGCACTTGGCGCGTCTGCCATAGCTCCTCAATCTCCTCGGCCAGGATAGACTCTAGTTTGGCCTCTTCGCGCGGCAGCAGTTGGGCGCGGTCGAAGTCCTCCATCATTTGGGCGATGTGACGCAGCTTGACCAAGACTTCGTTGCGCTTGGCCTCTGAGGGGTGAGCAGTGAGGACGAAGCGCAGACGCAAATGGCCCAGCAGCTCACGGACTTCCTGGCTGTTGAGTCCTTTCTGTTTAAGTTGGCGGATGGCCTCATCGATATGTTCGGTGAGTTGGCCCTGGCGTTCGCGTTCGCGCAGGATGCGGATTCGCTGGCGATCTTCTGCGATGTTGATGAGCTGGAAGTAATTGCTGAACGCCTTGATGAGAATTTTCTTCTGTTCCAAACTGAGACCGCTCAGGCGCTCCATCATCTTCTCAGCAGCTTGCGGCTCATGATTGCGGCGCGCTTTGGCGATGGCGCGTATTTCTTCCACCAGATCAAGTGCTTCTTGGCCATGCTGTTCGCGGATGATTTGGCCGAGCAGGCCGCCCAGGCGTTTGATGTCGACGCTGATGGCGCGACTGTGGTCTATGGAGTCTGCAAACATCGCGGTCACTTTTCTGCGAGGGTTGACGTTCAATAGGACGCGATTGTAACGCTTGCAGCGCATTTGGCCAAATCAGACCGGGGAGTCGCTGCTAGGCAGCGCCATCAGACCACCCTCCAGTTGCTGATCGATCAAACGGAGGAGATGGTCGCTCTCGCCTTCCAGCGGCGTTTCAAACTGTGGGCTGAGGACATGATCTAGGCTGAGCCAGCGATCTTGCAGGCCTAAATCTAGGGGTCGACGCAAGCCTACCATATGATAAATCCAGAAAGTGTAGATCGTATAAGCGCCAAACGTGGGTGAGAGGCTTGGAGGTGGACTGTAGCCGTCGATCAACAGGCGCAGTTGATAGTCCTGACCGTAACGTAGGCCTAGATGGGGTAGTTCTTCTTCAATTTCGCGGATGAGCGTCTCCAACGGGTCGTCGTGATCGCGGTCGCTCATGCGTCCACCAACTAGCTGATCGCGAGCGGCATTTGCATCGTGTTGGAAGAGTAGTTCAGCTTGGCCTGTCTGTGGGTTACAGCGCTTGATGATGACCTGAGCCACGCGCTGCTGTCGTGTGGGCTGGGCTTGTGGGCTGATTTGGAGGCGGCGCGCTTCTAGAGCGTGCAGAAAGCTAGCGCCATTATGCAAAACATCGGCGTGCAGGCCACGCTGCTTCCAATTGGCCACGACAGACTGGCCTGTCTCGGCATAATAGGCCAGGCTGAGCAGAGTGTAATGTGCTGTTTGGGAGCTGGCGCGCAGTGTGTCGGCTTGCGGATCGTAGTCCAGCAGGCCTAGCAGGCTCAGGCTGTCGATGACACCTAGCGACCAGACTCGCTCCTCGCCGAAATCGACCAGAGGGCGGGCATCCTGGTTGGATTGGGGAATAGCGCGCAGGAAGGCGCTCAAGCGTGCGTTCATGGTATCCTCGTGTTTTGACAAGATGAACGTATAATGAGCAAGGTATCCAATCGCTGTGCTTGGAGGCGTATGCTGTCCATCGTCCGCGCTTGCGCTATCGTTGGCCTAGAAGGCGAACTCGTCGAAGTCCAGGTTGATTTTAATCCGCGCGCATCTATTCCACAATTTAACATCGTTGGCCTGCCCGACTCAGCAGTCAAAGAGAGTCGCGAACGCGTGCGCGCGGCCATCCGCAACAGCAACTTGAGCTTCCCCAACAAAGGCTACGTTGTCAATCTTTCACCGGCGGATTTGCCCAAGCAAGGACCAGCTTACGATCTGGCGATAGCAGTTGGCGTGTTGGCCTCGACAGATCAAATCCCGTTAGAGGCGCTGGACAGCGCTCTGTTCGTGGGAGAATTGTCTCTGGATGGGCGAGTGAGCCACATCAAAGGTGCGTTGTCGATGGCTTATGCCGCCCAGCGGGCAGGTTGTCGGTCGATCTACGTACCTGCTCAAGACGCGCCAGAAGCAGCGTTGGTGCAGGGGATCACCATTTACCCGTTGGAGACGCTCAGCCAACTGGTGGAACATCTTTACGGCCTCAAGCCTATCACGCCGCAAGCTCCCACTCCGTTGAACGATGACGATGATAGCCTGCCCGACGGCCTGACCGATTTCGCCGACGTCAAAGGGCAGGAACACGTCAAGCGCGCGTTAGAAATTGCAGCAGCCGGTGGCCACAACGTGCGCCTGGTTGGGCCGCCTGGCGTGGGCAAAAGCCTCCTGGCGCGGGCCGTGCCTGGCATTCTGCCACGTCTGACCCCAGCTGAAGCTTTAGAAGTGACGCGCATTTACTCTGTGGCCGACTTGTTGACGGCGGGCAAGCCTTTGCGGCGCATACGCCCTTACCGCGCACCGCACCACACCATCAGCCAGGCCGGCCTGGTTGGGGGCGGATCGTCGCCTCGGCCAGGTGAAATTTCGCTCAGCCACAGAGGCGTTCTCTTCCTGGATGAAATTAATGAGTTCAACGTCAGCGTATTGGAAGTACTGCGTCAGCCCATCGAAGACAAGATTGTCACCATCAGCCGTGCGCGCGGATCGCTTACCTTTCCAGCTAACTTCATGCTGATTGCGGCGCATAACCCTTGTCCTTGTGGCTACTATGGTGATAGCGCGCGGGCTTGCACCTGCACGCCGACCATGATCCAGCGCTATCAGAGCAAGTTGAGCGGCCCGCTGCTGGACAGAATTGATATTCATGTTGATGTGCCGCGCGTCGATTATGACAGGCTGATGGGCGCAAGTCGCGCCGAGCCATCTTCAGTTATCCGTGAGCGAGTGGAACAGGCTCGTGAACGTCAAATGCGCCGTTTTCAAGGTGTGCCTCATTTAACTTGCAACGCCGATATGGTGGCAGGTGACATCCAAAGTCTGTGCGTCTTGGACGGTGCAGCCCGTCAACTGCTTGACGTCACTGTACGCCGCTTGCAGCTTAGTGCGCGCGCCTATCACCGCGTCCTGAAGCTGGCCCGTACTATCGCTGATCTGGCTGCCAGCGAGCTGATCGGCGTGGCCCACGTGGCTGAAGCGGTGCAGTATCGCCCCAAACAGGTCTAGGCCATGAACGATTTACCTCTGATTGAATGTATCGCGAACGTCTCTGAAGGACGCAATTCGCAGGTTATCGCCACCATCGTCCAGGCGATCGAGAGCGTGCCTGGAGTGGCTGTGCTGCACCAGACGAGCGATCATGACCATCATCGCAGCGTCATCACGTTTGTGGGGCGCGGGCCTGCTGTCGCTGAAGCGGCCTTTCGCTTGGTGGCTGAAGCAGCCCGCCTCATTGATTTAGATCAGCACTACGGGGCGCACCCGCGTGTGGGCGCTTGTGACGTGCTGCCCTTCGTGCCGTTGGGCAGCGCCACGTTGGCAGAATGTGTGGCCCTGGCAGAGCAGGTAGGGGCGCGCATTGGCGCGGAGCTGGGCCTACCTGTTTACTTGTATGAAGCAGCGGCGCGCAGGCCTGAGCGACGCAATCTGGCAGATGTTCGGCGCGGTGGCTACGAAGCGCTCAAGGCCAGTATTCACACCTCAGAACGCAAGCCTGATTTTGGCCCGTCCGTCGTAGGTAAGGCCGGCGCGGTCATTGTTGGTGCGCGCCAACCGCTCATTGCCTACAATGTTTTCCTAACAACCAACGATGTGAAGATTGCTCAAGCCATTGCCAAAGCGGTGCGTGCTTCTAGCGGCGGCTTGGCAGGGGTGAAGGCTCTGGGCCTGCTGGTTGACGGCCGCGCTCAAGTGTCGATGAATCTAGTCGATCATCAGCGCACGCCACTGCACCGCGTGATGGAGTTGATTCGTCGTGAATGCCAGCGCTATGGCGTAGCTGTCCTCAAATCAGAGCTGATTGGACTTATTCCGCAGCAGGCTCTTTACGACGCAGCGGCCTGGTATCTTCAGCTCGACGATTTTGGGCCTGAGCGCGTCCTGGAGCAGCGTCTGATGCAGTATGTAAATGTATTGGAATAAAGACATTCCTAATCTTACTGGATGTTTTCAGAGCGAAAGCATGTTACATTCAACGGACAAATTATGACGACTATGGCTATAATGTATAAGTATGTTGTTGAACATCTTGCAGTAGGAGTTGCCATTGTCTGCTCAAAATGCTCTTATCTTGGTTGTCGATGACAACGAAATGAACCGCGACATGCTCACGCGGCGTCTGCAGCGCCAGGGTTATGACGTGATGGCGGTTGAAGATGGCACATCAGCATTGCAGATTGTCCATCAATACAACTTTGATCTGGTCTTGCTGGACATTATGATGCCCAACATCAGCGGCTACGAAGTGCTGGAACAGCTCAAGACCAATCCGCGCACGCGCCATTTGCCAGTCATCATGATTTCAGCAGTAGACGACCTGGACAGTGTGGTGCGTTGTATTGAGATGGGTGCGGAAGACTATCTGTTTAAGCCCTTTAATCCAGTGCTGCTCAAAGCGCGTGTGGGTGCTATCCTCAGTCGGCAGCGCAGCAGCGCGGAGGCGCTGCTGCAGATAGCCCAAAACTTGCGCGATGAGGCCCAGGCTCTGAGCCAGCTTGGTCCGCTGAACGAGTCACAGACAGTTGCTTTGAACGCGCTGATGAGCAGCGCGAGCGCCTTGATCGACGCCTTGCAGGGCTAATATCCCGACGGAGACTGGGTTTCATGCTGGAGCGCGACGTTAACAACCTATGGATTTTGCTGGCTTCTGTCTTGGTCTTCTTCATGCAGGCCGGCTTCTTGTGCCTGGAGACGGGCCTAACACGCACTAAAAACAGCATTAATGTGGCCTTAAAGAACCTGATCGACTTTGGCTTGACGACGACCATTTTTTGGGCCTTTGCCTTTGGCCTGATGTTCGGTGCGAGCAGCGGCGGTTGGTGGGGGACGACGCTCTTTGCTCCAGAATTCAATGGGACAAACGCCGACACCATCGTCTTTCTCGTCTTCCAAATCATGTTTTGTGGCACAGCTGTCACCATTATCAGCGGCGCATTAGCAGAACGTATGCGCTTCAATGTCTTTATTTTGGTGGTGATCGTCGTGAGCAGCCTTGTCTATCCGCTGTTTGGGCATTGGGCTTGGGCAGGCTTGCAAGATCGCGCTTTTGTCGGTTGGCTTGGGCAGGCGGGTTTTCGTGACTTTGCTGGCTCGACGGTCGTTCACAGCGTCGGTGGCTGGTCTTCCCTAGCCCTGTTGCTGATCGTTGGTGCGCGGCAGGGCCGCTTTGGGCCTGATGGTCGCGTGAACGTCATCAATGGCTCCAATGTGCCTCTGGCTGCGCTGGGTGTCTTCATCTTGTGGATTGGCTGGTTTGGCTTCAACGGCGGCTCGGCTTTAATGATGAGCAACGATGTCATTGCTATTATTCTTCACACGATAGCAGCAGCAGCAGCTGGCATGGTTGTCGCTGTCTTCATCAGCTCATTATGGTTGCGTCATGTAGACGTAGGCTACATGATGAACGGCACGCTAGCAGGTCTGGTGGCCGTCACGGCTGGTGCGAACGCAATATCAACAGCCGAGTCGGTGCTGGTAGGCGGCCTGGGAGCGCTAGTGATGATCGTCTTCGATCGTCTGCTGCTGCGCTTGCGCATTGATGATGCAGTAGGCGCTGTGCCGGTTCATTTGGGTGGTGGTGTGCTGGGAACACTAGCTGTTGGCCTGCTAGGTGATCCTGCGTCAATGGGCTTTGATCCGAGCAGCTTCGATCGTTTGCAGTTTTTGGGCGTGCAGTTTCTGGGCATCGTTGTTTGTGGCACTTGGACGTTTGGCTTGGTAACCCTGATCTTCCGTGTGGTGAACCGCTTCTATCCTTTGCGCGTCTCGCCGCACGATGAGCGAGTCGGCTTGAACGTCTCTGAGCATCGCGCGCACAGCGACTTGATGGATTTATTTGTCGTCATGGACGAGCAGTCGCGCACCGGCGATTTGTCGCTGCGCGTGCCTGTGGAGCCGTTCACTGAAGTTGGGATGATTGCCGAGCGTTATAACCGCGTCATGGCTGCGTTGCAAGAAGCTGTCAGCCGCACCGATGCCATCGTGCGCAATGCGATGGATGCGATCATCACCTTCAGTCGCGATAGTTTCAACGTCCTCACCCTCAATCCCGCTGCTGAGGGCATCTTCGGCTATAGCGGCCAAGATGTTGTGGGCCAGCCAGTGACGCGCCTCATCATGCCCTGGAGTCTCTCTCATCGTTATGGCAAAATGCCCGATGCTCGCACCTTCGAAGGCGTCCTCAATGAGATTGCGGCTGAGAACAAGCCGCGCGAGATGGTTGGCCAGCGCTTTGATGGCACGCCTTTCCCGATGGAAGTCGTCATTTCTGAAGTGGAGAACGAAGGCGGCAACTTTTACGCTGGCATGTTTCGCGACATCACGGCCCGCAAGGACGCCGAGATGCGGGTGCGACGCAGCGAAGAGTACTTCCGCCGTCTAATTGAAAACGCCAGCGACCTAATCCTCATCACCGACTCAGATGCCATGATTACCTATCTCAGTCCTTCTGTGAAGCGCATTCTGGGTTATGAGCCAGACCAGTTCATTCGGCAGAGCTTGTTTGTCCTGGTTCATCCCGCCGACTCTGAGTTGCTCATCAATGGGCTGGCCTATCTGCGACGTGCGGGTGGGATGTCGTCTTTGCTGGAATTTCGCTTGGCTCATGCTGGCGGAGAATGGCACATCTTTCAGGCCGCGGTGACCAATTTGATCGAAGACCAGACAGTGAGTGGTATCGTTATCAACGCTCGTGATGTCACGTTGCAAAAGCAGGCCGAGAAGGCGCGTCAACGCAGCGAAGCTCAGTCTAGCACCATCCTGGAGAATATGCAGGAAGGCTACTACGAAGTCGACCTACAAGGCAATCTGACTTTCTGTAACGAAGCTTACGCCAGAGCTTTGGGCTACAACCGCGACGAAGTTTTGGGCCTCAACTATCGGACTTACATGGACGAAGCAAGCGCCAAACTGGCGTATCGCTCGATGCGTCAGGTCTATGAGAGCGGCCAACCGCTGCGTGCGATCGACGTCACACTTGTCCGCAGAGATGGTCAACAGCGCTCTATGGAAATCTCTGCTTCGCCTGTCTGGGATGTTGACGAGAAAAACATCGTCGGATTTCGTGGGATCATCCGCGATGTCACCGAGAAGCGCATGGCTGAAGACCTGTTGCGTCGTCAAAATCAGTACCTTTCGGCGTTACATGAAGTGGCCTTGACACTGATGGAGCGTCTGGAAGTTGAGGAGCTACTAGAGAGCATTACCCTGCGTGCTGGCGAATTGCTTGGAACAGAACACGGCTATATCTATCTAGTCGATTCATCCAGTGAAACGCTGCAACTGGTGACGCACACAGGTATCTTCAACGGCACACCGCGCGGCATTATTCGTAAAGGCGAGGGCTTGTCAGGCCGCGTCTGGCAAACGGCCCAACCGATCATCGTGCGCGACTACACAACTTGGGAAGGGCGTTCACCTCAGTTCAACGACATGAGCATTGGGGCATGTGTGGCTGTGCCGCTTAAGCATGGCGCTGACGTGATAGGTGTGCTGGGCCTAGCTTACACTGATAAAAGCCTCGAATTCACTCAAGAACAGGTACAGACGCTCATGCTGTTTGCTGAGCTGGCTTCGATTGCTTTGGATAACGCTCAGCTCTATCAAGCAGCACAAGAAGAGTTACGGGTGCGCATTCAAACCCAGTCGCGTCTAGCCATGAACGAGGCCAATCTCTCCGCTTTGATTGAGAACACCCAAGATTCGATATGGTCAGTCGATACAAACTATCGCGTTCTGATCTGTAACACGTCGGCGCGCGTGGGATTTGGTGCGCTATTTGGCGCAGAAATGCAGGTTGGCTGCAACATACTGGACTTGTTGCAAGAGCCAGTGCGTGACACTTGGCAGCAGCGCTATGACATGGCCTTGCGTGGAGAACGCTTCAGCATTGAAGAGAGCTATGCTGGACCAGACTTTAACATCGACGTTGAATATTCCTACAACCCCATCATCAGCCAGGACGGGGTAGTCACAGGCGTCTCGTGCATAGCTCGCGATATTTCTTTGCGTAAGCAATCTGAGCGCGAACTGCGAGCCGCCAAAGAGGCTGCTGAGCTGGCCAACAAAGCCAAGAGCGTCTTTTTGGCTAATATGAGTCATGAACTGCGTACGCCGCTCAATGCCATCATCGGCTACAGCGAAATGTTGGAAGAAGAGGCCGAAGACTTGGGCTATGAAGACCTCGTGCCAGACCTCAAGAAGATTCAATCCGCAGGCAGCCACTTGCTTGATCTCATCAACAACATCCTCGACCTGTCTAAGATTGAAGCAGGTCGAATGGAGCTTTATCTGGAGACTTTCTCGATTGCAGAAGTTGTGCAAGAAATAGGCTATACTGTGAAGCCTCTGATGGACAAGAATAAAAATAGGTTCAGCGTGGATATTCCCCAAGACCTGGGCATGATGACTGCTGACCTGACTAAAGTCCGCCAAACCCTGCTCAACTTGCTCAGCAATGCTGCCAAGTTCACTGACCAGGGTACGGTGACGCTGAGCGTGCGGCGCGCTCAGCAGGATGACGGCTCGGAGTGGCTGCGTTTCACCGTACGCGATACAGGCATTGGCATGACGACAGAGCAGATGCAAGAGGTCTTCAAAGAGTTCACTCAGGCAGATGCCTCGACGACGCGCAAATACGGTGGCACAGGTCTGGGCTTGACGATCAGCCGCCGCTTCTGTCAGATGATGGGTGGTGACATCACCGTTGAGTCCGAGCTAGGCGTAGGGACAGCCTTCACTGTCATTCTGCCCGTAGCGGTGAAGGATCGCAGCAAAGAAAAGCCTCCCACCCAGGAAGTCGTAGTCGTCGAGGAACGTATCATCCATCCACAGATCACAGGGCGGGCCAAAGGCTTGGTGCTGGCCATTGATGACGACGCCAATGTGCGCGAATTAATCCTGCGCACCCTCAGCCGCGATGGCTTTGAGGTCGTAACGGCTGCCAACGGCCCAGATGGCCTGGCCCTGGCTCGCCAAATCAAACCCGACATGATTACGCTAGATGTGATGATGGGGGGCATGGATGGTTGGATGGTGCTTACGGCGCTCAAAGCCGATCCTGACTTGGCCGACATTCCAGTGGTTATGCTGACGATGGTCGATGACCGCAATCAAGGCTTTGCTCTGGGTGCGACGGATTACATGACCAAGCCAATTGACCGCAAGCGTCTCAGCCAGCTGCTCAACAAATACCGCGCCAACAAGGGCGACACGGAGCGTGCCATTGCTGGCATCTTGCTAATTGTGGAAGATGACGATGACACCCGTGATGTGCTGGCCCGTACTCTGGAGAAGTCTGGTTGGCTGATCCAGTTGGCGACCAACGGTCGGGAGGCTCTGGATAGCATGGCTCGGCAGCAACCCAATCTCATCTTGCTAGACTTGATGATGCCAGAGATGGACGGCTTCCAGTTTGTTCGGGCTGTTGAAGACAATCCCCAGTGGCGCGACATTCCCATCGTCGTGCTGACAGCTAAAGACCTGACTGCCGAAGATCTCAAGGCTCTCAACGGGCGAGTAGAGCAGATTATGAACAAAAGCGATTACTCAGTAGATGAGCTTCTGCAGGAGGTGCGCCAACTGGTGGCCGCGCGCCTAGATAACTCCGGTGGATCACAGCCCACATAGCAGCAGCGAGGATGACCCATGAAAATCCTTCTGGTCGAAGACAACGAGATGAACCTAGACATGCTCTCGCGCAGGCTCTCGCGCCGAGGCTTTGAGATTGCCATCGCGACAGACGGCGCACAGGGCGTGGAACTGGCCAAGTCCGAACAACCTGATCTGATCCTTATGGACATGAGTTTGCCTGTCATGGATGGATGGGAGGCTACGCGCCGTCTGAAATCTGATCCGCAGGTGCAGCACATCCCCATCATCGCGTTGACGGCTCATGCCATCAGCGGCGATCGCGAGCGCTGCCTGGCGGCTGGTTGCGACGAGTACGAGAGCAAACCAGTCAAGTTCCCGCGTTTGTTGGCCAAGATTGGCCAGATGCTCAACCTCGATCTCAGTGGCGATCCTGAATGACGCAGTCTTGTGCGAGACTGTGCTATACTGAGAGGGAAATGCTGCTAGGCAAGTAGCAGTTTATCGGAGTTGATGAACTCATGTTCGCTTCTGCTGCATCAGACATCGTTCGGCGTTATGCCCTCGTGCGTCCTATTGGCCAGGGGGGGATGGGTATCGTCTATGAAGCGTTAGATCGCCTGACAGGTCGCGAGGTGGCGCTCAAGCGCGTCTGGGCAGAAGTTGATACCTTCGGCTTAGGAGACAGCAATGAGGTCTACGATTTTCGCATGGCCCTGGCTCGTGAGTTCAAGCTGTCGGCGTCGTTGCGCCACCCTAATATCGTACAGGTGTTGGACTATGGCTTCGATCTTGATCGTCAGCCGTATTACACGATGGAGCTTCTCAAAAACACGCGCAACTTGTTCGAAGCTGGCCGAGGGTTGCCTCTGGAGAAGCAGGTTGCGCTCATCGTCCAAACGCTGTATGCGCTCAGCTACCTGCACCGTCGCGGTATCGTCCACCGTGACCTGAAACCAGCCAATGTCTTGGTCGTTGACGGGCAGGTGAAGGTGCTTGATTTCGGCCTGTCGTTCATGCACGAACGCCTACACGAAGCTCAGGGCGCGATGGCTGGTACATTGGCTTACATGGCGCCAGAGGTGTTGATGGGTCAACATAGCGGCATACTCGCTGATCTGTACGCAGTGGGCATAATGGCCTACGAGATGATTGCTGGCTCTCACCCCTTCGCTACAGACAACCCTTCATTGTTGGTGCGCCAAGTGGTAAGCCAGCCAATCGATGTGACCGTCTTGGACGTGCCAGCCGATTTAGCGCTGGTCATTCATCGTCTGGTTCACAAAGACCCTCAGGAGCGCTATACAAGCGCTGCCGAAACCGTCAGCGCCATCAGCGAAGCCCTGGATTACCGCGTGCCTACCGAGAGCGCTGCCATCCGCGAGTCGTTCCTCCAAGCAGCGAACCTGGTGGGCCGCGAAGATGAGCTGAAACTATTGAGCGACTCATTGGCTCAAGTCAGCGCAAGGCGTGGCATGGCTTGGTTAGTGGCTGGTGAGAGCGGCGTGGGCAAGTCGCGGGTGCTGGACGAGCTGCGCACGCGAGCAATGGTGATGGGCGCGATCGTTATGCGTGGGAATGCTGTACGCGTCGGTGGTCGCCCCTTTGAAGTTTGGCTGCCTATTGTGCGCTGGATAGCCTTGCTCAACGATCGCTGGACGGATGATGCCCTGAGTTTATTCAAACTATTCATCCCTGATCTGGGAGATTTGCTGGGTCTTGATCTGAGTCACGTCGCTCCCGCTGAGCTTGTCCTCGATCGCGTGCGTGAGCGAATGTTGGAGCTTATCCTCGGCATTATCCGTCAGCAGCGCAATCCTGTGCTAATCTTGCTTGAGGACATTCACTGGGCTGGCACAGAGAGTTTGTCAGTGCTTAAGCTCCTCAGCGAAAGAATCCACGATCTGCCGCTGATGATTGTGGCCAGCTACCGTGACGACGAGCGCCCTCAGCTTCATGAGCAGTTCCAGCATATGCCCATGCTCAAACTGCGCCGCCTGGACGAGTCGGCGATTGTGGAGCTGAGTGCAGCTATGCTAGGTGAAGGAGGACGCAACGCTCAGGTGGTTGACCTGCTCCAACGCGAGACTGAAGGCAACGTTTTCTTCATCATTGAGGTCGTGCGCGCTCTGGCTGAAGAAGTGGGCCGGCTCGATCAGATTGGCCGCATGACCCTGCCCCCACGCGTCTTTGCTGGTGGCATGAAGACTGTCATCCAACGCCGTCTGAGCCTCCTAGACGACGAGAGCGCCGCTTTACTCCGTCTGGCAGCTATTATGGGCCGTCAGCTCGATCCTCTGCTGCTTCGTGCCTTGTCGCCTGAGACCGATTTGAACCTGTGGCTCTCGCGCTGTGTCAACGCAGCAGTGCTGGAGGTCGAAGACGACCAATGGCGCTTCACTCATGACAAGTTGCGCGATGCATTGTTGGACAACATGACCACCAGTGAACGCCAGGGTCTGCACCAGCGCATTGCGCTGGCTCTGGAGGAGCTTTATGGTAATTCACCGGCGCGCCTTTCGGCCCTGGCCTATCATTGGGGCATGGCGAACAATCCCGACCGCGAGGAACATTATGTGACGCTGGCTGGTGAACAAGCCCTGCGCATTGGTGCGTACCGCGAAGCGCTCAATGATCTAGGACGTGCGCTACAACTGCTGGACGTGCTGCCCATCTCCTCGGATCGGCGCAAGCGCAAGACGATTCACCTGAAGCAGCGCTTGGCAATGGCTCATGCAGGCATAGGCCAGTACGCTGAAGCACGCGCCTTGCTGGTTGATAGCTTGCTGCTCTGCGAAGAACTTGGCGATGAAATTGGCGTTGCAGTATCTTTGGGTCACTTGGGCGACGTAGCTTTGACAACGGAAGATTTAGGCGAAGCTCATACCTTTTACCAGCGTAGCTTGGAAATTTACAGCGCCCATGGAAACATAGACGGCATGATCCGAGCCTACAATCAAATGGGCAACGTTTACTACGAGATGGATGACGATGAAAGCGCCAGACGCTATTTTCAAGAGGCCATGAGCCTATCCAGGCGTAGCGAACTCAGCATGATCGTTGGCGGCGTGGGCCAACAGGCTGATACTCATGATGAGCAGGATAGTGCTTACGAACAAGCGCGCGCTCAGCTTGAGCAGACGCTCACAGCCCAGCAAATCCAGCAAGATGAGCGCAGCACGGCTGATACGCTCTGCGCTTTGGCGGCGATGGCTCAGGATGTGAACCATGTCGAAGACGCTGTTCAATACTATCGCAAGGCGATGACCTTCTACAGGAAGTTGGGCGATGATTGGGCTGTAAGTCAGGTTTATGGGCGTCTGGGCGAGTTGTATCTGCATTCAGAACGGCTCGACGAAGCTTGGAGCAGTTATCAGCAGGCCTTGCGGATCGCGCTTCAGATTGTCACACCACAGCAGGAGCTGATGGCTTTGTTCTTGCAGATTGCTCACCTGTTCGCTCAGCGGCAGCAGATGTTGCGCGCTGTGAACTTGTTGAGCTTTATTGTTAATTCGCCGCAGAGCAGCGAAGCACTCATCGATGAAGCTGAGAAACTGATCTTCAAAGTACAGTCGGCTCTTCCAGCTCAGGAAGCTGAGCAGGCCTGGGAAGACGGGAAATCTTTGAGCCTGCCTGTGCTTATGCGGCAGATTCTGGAAGGATGAGCTGCCCATGAGGCGCGTTGGTCGGGTAGCATTTCTGCAGATTCAGACGAGCCACATGAAGCAGAAGCAAGCATCCAAGCGCGTCTACAATCCCGAGGCACTGCTGCGCGTGGCCCAGCTCCAGGTGACGAGCCAGGGGCTACATGGCGTCACCGAAGACGGCAAGACGATCATCGACGTGCATCATCCGCAGCACCCACAGACGCGCTGGCGCGGTGACAACCCTATCTCGCTGGGCTTTTTGCCCCACTATGAGCAAATGCGCGCCCGCTTCGGGCCGCACATCGCTGATGGTCTAGCAGGGGAGAACATCATCATCGCCTGCGATGGCTTACCCGATGTAGGTCGCGAGTTTTTCATTGAAAACGCAGAAGGCCAGCGCATCCACTTGACTCAGGTCATCCCTGCTCCGCCCTGTGCCGAATTTAGCGCTTTTTGTTTGGGAGGCACGCCCAGCGCTGGTGAGCTACGCGCTGCGTTAGAGTTTTTGGACGGTGGTCGACGCGGCTACTATGCGCTGCCACAACTGGGCGAAGCGCGACGCTTCGTCTGCCCAGGGGACGTTCTCTACACCGTCTGAATGGGACGCACGCGCCAGGCAGCTAGCAGTGCTAGCAGCGCCATGACTCCAGCGCCTAGCAGGAAAGGCAGACTAACGCCATAGGCCTGCATAAGTAGACCGCCCAAGATGGGCGCGGCGGCGTTGGCGGCGCTCACGAGTGAAGCTGATACACCCAGCACTGCCCCATACTGCTGGCGGCCCACGCGCTTAGTCATCAGGCTATTGAGGCATGGTCGGATTAAGCCCGCGCCGATGCTCAGAGGGATGATGGCTACCAGAAACCACAGAATTCCGCCCAGGCCGTTATGCCCCTCGCGCGGCAATCTGACGCCAATGCTGCCGATGATCGCTTCTGTGCTGTTGGGAGCTTGCTGGCGCAAGTCGAAGGCTAGGTTGCGTGCTACGTAGAAAGGCTGCGGAATCTCTGGGGTGAGGGCCACGAGCAACAGCCCCAGCGCCAGCAGCGCTAGGGCCATCCAGACGACGCGTGCTTCTCCGTAACGCGCCGTCCAGCGTCCAATGAGGCGCACTTGCGTGTAGACAAGCAAAGAGCCAATAAACAGGAAGAACAGCGCGTTACCCTGTCCCAGAATGCCCAGACGAGACAGGGTGAAGACGCCCATCAGCGCTTCGAAGCCGTAAAAGACGATTTGCTCCATGAAGATGAGCAGCAGCAACAGAGCCATGCCTGGCACACGCACAATGTGCCAGACAACTAGCGGGCCGAGAGCTGCGCTGATGTTCCCGCCGCGCTTCTCTGGCGGCAACGTCTCTTTGAACCAGAAGGCCGTGAGCAGGATGGACAGAAACGAATAGCCAGCAGCGCTAAGAGCCGGCACAGCCAGCGAGTCAGTCATCTCTAGAGTGATGAGGGCAATGAACGGGCCGAAGAGGAAGCCCAAGCCAAACGCTGCCCCCGTGATCCCCAGGCCGCGCGCGCGGTTGCTCTCGTCAGTGACGTCGCTGAGCGCTGCCTGCGCGGTGGAGAAATTTGCCCCAAAGATACCGTCCAGCACTCGCGAGAAGACGATCAGCGCTAGCGAGTCAGCCAGGCCCAACAGGATGAAGCTGACGAAGGTCGTGATCTGGCTGATGAGCAAGAGAGGCTTGCGCCCAAAGCGATCTGAAAGCGCACCCATCAGCGGGACGCCGACGAGCTGAGCCAGCGGGAAGGCCGACGCCACCAGGCCAATTTCTAAAGGCGAAGCTCCGTAAGCAGCAGCGTAGAGGTGCAGCAGCGGCAGGATGACGGTCAGGCCTAATACATCGACGAAAGTGAGGGCAAAAATGGGAGCGACCTGCTGGAAGGGCAGGCCGAGGCTGGGGACGGCTTCCGCCTGTGGTGTGGTGCCAGCTTGAGCCACTATTCTCCCTTCCACTCAATCGGGGTCTTGCTAAGGACGGCCATCACGCCGCGCTCAAAGTCGCTCGTCTTGAACAGGCTGGCCTGCGCCCAGGCTTCGATTTGCAGAGCGCGCTGGATGGCCACAATGTCGTTGATGACTCGCTTACCGTAGCTCACGGCCAGTGGCGCTGACAGGGCCAGTTCTGCAGCCAGTTCTTCAGCCTTCTTGAGCAGGTCATCCTTAGGGACGACGTAGTTCAGCAGTCCCCAACGTTCCAAGTCTTCAGCGGTGTAGTTACGACCCGTCAGAATGACCTCTTTGGCCCGCGCAGGCCCGACCAGAGATACCAGACGGGCTGTGCCGCCCACGTCAGGGATCATGCCCAAACGCGCTTCCGGCAAGCTGAAGCGGGTGCGTTCGGCGGCAATGCGGAAGTCGCAGGCCAACATGAACTCAAAGCCCAGGCCAATGCACATACCATGCATGACGCAAATCGTTGGCAGTGAACATTGTTCAACGCGCGTCCAGACGCGCTGCAAATCATCCGTCACAGGGAACAGATTGCGCCGCCACTGATCGCCGTAGGTGTTGGCGTTCTCTAGGAAGCTGTGCAAATCAATTCCGGATGAGAACATCGTGCCTTCTGCGCGGAACAAAACGGCGCGCGCGGCCTGCTGATTGAATAGGCGCTCGGCTTCTTCCAGCGCTTCGCCAATTTCGCGGATCATTTGCCAGCTCATGGCGTTGCGTTTGTCAGGGCGGTTGAAGATGATCTCAAACAGCGTGCCGCGTTGTTGGGTGATGATCGTCTCTGGCATGAATGTCCGTCCTTGTGTGAAATTGGCGAAAGAAACCCACCTTTTGCCTTAGTATAATTTGCACTTGCAAATGATGCCTAGAGCAGCGGAAAACGGTGGTACGCGCTCGAAGCCATGTGTGGCAGGTTGCACAATGAGACTCTTAAATTTTCATAACCCATGCCAAGTTGACGCTGTGTTTCACCTATGCGACAATCAAATCGAGACAAGGCAGGTTGCCACAATGACTCGCACGAACTGCGCTATGAACAAGACTACTCGTCGCCAAAGATTTTGACTTCGGGGTACACTTGTTCGCCTGCCACTCACAGATTGAGCGCCCCGAAGCAGGGGTTTTTTCGTTTTACCACCTAAGGAGAGAAGCCTTTGTCACAGCCAATCATCAACCTGGACACGCCGCAATATGCCGTGCCTGCCGCCAACCTCATCCCAGCGGTCGACTACCCTGCGCATATGGCGACTATCCCGCCTTCGCGTATGTTCACGATCAAGGACGCGCTGGACAAATACAGGGCTAAAGTTGGCGCTGATGCTCCTGTCTACGACGCCTCGCAGGGAGATGGCGGCGCGAGTCTGCCTGGCGTGCCGCGCGAACTGCTAGAGCGTGCCTTGGAGCTTCAGCTTGAGCATGGCACTGGCTACGACCAACCTTTTGGTACAGCCCAATTTCGCAAAGTGACTGCTGAGCAATATTGGAAGCTAGACGCTGCCACTGGCTGGGGGCCAAACAACATCCTCTGTACTCAGGGCGGGCGTGATGGCCTGAACAAAGCCTATCAAGCGATGGTTGCTCTGGGACATGGGCGCGTGGGCGATCTGCTGATTGTCTCGCGCGTTCCCTGGATCAGCTACAACTGGGGGCCATATGGCGTGGGACTGAACGTGCTGCTCGCCCCTGGCGATCCTGGCGAGGGCTGGCGTTACACGCCAGAAGGCATTCGTGCTTGCGTTGATTTTGCTGCGCGTGATGGCCGCAAAGTTGCCGGCATCGTCATTACCTCGCCAGACAATCCTACTGGACGCACGATCAGCGTCGAAGAACAAGTCTCGCTGGCTAAGACCGCCCTTGAAGCTGGAGTGGCCTACGTCCTGTTCGATTGGATGTATCACTGGGTGACGGACGGCGGCCCGACAGACATCAACCAGGTGCTGCTGCAATTCACACCTGAGGAGCGCGAGCGCTTGATCTTCTTGGATGGCTTGACCAAGAGCCTGGGCGCTTCCAATGTGCGCAGCGCGCAGCTTGTCGCGGGAGCGCGAGTGGTGAAGTACATCGTTAGTCAAGCTTCGCACGGCGTCATCCCTAGCTACTTCGCTCAGGCGGTGGCCATTGCGGCCTACGAGATGGGCTTCGACAGAGCCGCTGAGAGCATTATCAAACCAACATCAGACAGCCGCAAAGTGCTGCGCGCCGCTCTGGAGAAGACCGATCTGCGCTTTGTGCTGGGCGATGGCTACTACGCCTTCATCGAGCTGGGTCGCTACGTGCAGGCAGGCGGCTGGGAGAGTACTGAGGGCCTGAACAGCTACCTGGGCGAGGAATACGGTATCGCAGTCGTGCCAGGCGTCTACTTCTCAGAGGCTGGGAAGGACTGGGTGCGCTTCTCCTACGCTTTACCGCCGGAGAAGACGCAAAAAGCCATCGACAGAATGCTGGAAGGTTTGGCTAGCCTCATCAAGTGAGGCGCTGAGGCAGAGAACGCGGCGCGCTCACCAACACGTGGCATTGATTCCGGCTTGTGCCATCGCTATAATTCGCGGGCTTTGCCCGCAAAAAAGCCCTGATTGAGGAGCAAAAGTCATGGGACCACTACCCAAACGCAAGGTCTCCAAGTCTCGTCGTAACCGCCGTCGCGCTCACGATGCGTTGACGCTGAACCATCTGGTCATATGTGAGAACTGTGGTGAATACCACCTCGCTCACCACGTCTGCAAGAAGTGCGGTGCTTATCGTGGCGAGACGGTAATCGAAGTTGCCGACAACACCTGAGACCAAACAGCCGAAATCGTAGTGTTGAAAAATCGTGCTATCGGGCGCGATTTTTTATTGGCTCGCAAGGAACGAGGAGCAAGCGTTATGGACTGGACGCAGACGGCCTTTATCTTCCCTGGCCAGGGTTCGCAGGTCGTGGGTATGGGTAAAGACCTAGCTGAAGCTTATGAGCTAGTCAGACTAACTTTTGAAGAAGCCGATGATGCTATCGGCTACAAGCTTTCGACCATGATGGCTGACGGCCCAGAAGCTGAGCTTTACGATACGCAGCATACCCAACCTGCGCTCTATGTGATGAGCATCGCTACCCTGCGCGTCTTGCAGCAACATGCTCCTCAGGCTGTACCTGCCATGACCGCAGGTCATAGTCTAGGGGAGTTCACGGCTCTTACGGCAGCGGGCGCGCTGGATTTCGTCGAAGGAGTGCGCCTGGTGGCAGAGCGTGGCAGGCTTATGCGTCGCGCTGGCGAGCTGAGTCCAGGCGCTATGGCGGCTATCCTCAACTTGGACGCTGAGGCAGTGCACGAGGTCTGTCATCGAGCCAGTGCCGAAGTAGGTAAGCCCGTCGTCTTAGCTAACGACAACTGCCCTGGTCAAATCGTCATCAGCGGCAGCGTGGAAGCAGTAGAACGGGCTATGCAGCTCGCTAAAGACGCAGGAGCGAGGCGCGTCTTGCGCTTGAACGTCAGCACTGCTCCACACTCGCCGCTCATGGCCGTCGTTGGAGCAGAGTTTGCCGCGCGTCTGCGACAGACCAGTTTCCAGCCGCCGCGCTTCTCCGTCTACGCTGCCAGCACGAGTCAGCCATTGCGCGATGTTCCTTCTATTTACGCCGACCTGGAGAGCCAACTCACTCAGCCCGTCTACTGGACAGCAACCGTGCGGGCTATGATCGCTGATGGCGCGCGGGTGTTCGTCGAAATTGGCTCTAAAGATGTGCTGACAGGCCTGCTCAAGCGCATTGATCCGACGGCAACAGGCTGGCGCGTAGGCGATGTGACCAGTCTGGAAGCTTTTCTAGCTGCGCTGAACTAATATTGAATGCCCAATTTGTGATGATCTTCTCATCTTGGCGCAACTTTTTGCTGGTATCCTAGCTGCGTTGCGTCTAAACAACCTGCTAACCTTGCAGATCGAGGAGTTGTGCTATGAAGTTGACTCGACCCTTATGTGTTCTGGCCCTGCTGGGTTTGGCGGCTCTCGCTGCCTGCGCTCCTGCTCCCGCTCCGACAGCTACGCCGCGTGCCACCGCTGTCCCGACGGAAGAAGCTACTCCTGAAGCGACGGCTGAAGCCACTCCTGAGGCGACAGTCGAAGCGACGGCTGAAGCCACTCCTGAGGCGACAGTCGAAGCGACGGCTGAAGCCACTCCTGAGGACTCAATAGAAGACTAGACAGAAGCAGGAACAG
>JANWYT010000037.1 GCA_025055175.1 Anaerolineae bacterium
GCTCGCAAAACGCGCCGAGTTTACTCTGGACGCCAGCGCTAGAAGACGTCGTTGCAGAAGCGCACGTACTGGCAGACCCGGCACTTGCCGATGTGATCGATGGGCTGAGGACAGCGCTCATCGGCAATCATGCGCGCCAACTCCTGACGAATGCGCAGGAACGTTTGATGATGCTGAGCCTTAAACGTCAGCGCTCGGTAGGTTTTCTTCGGAATGCTGTAGACGTAACAACCTAGCACGTTGTAGCCCATCTCCAGAGCAGCCAACTGATAGGCATACATCTGCACGTGCCAGTAGCCGTGATCTTTGTCGGTGTCTTTGTAGTCGATCAGGTAAACCCCCTTCTCTGTCACGACCATCTCATCCAGTCGACCTACAATCTCGTACACGTGGCTGACGAGCGCCACATCGAAGACTCTGTCACCCTCATGGACAGCGTGGAGCGCCCGCTTGCGCCGCTTCATCTGCCGCTTCGTCGTCAACTCGGCCTCATGCCCAGCCTTCGATAAATCAGTCTCCCTCTCTAGACTCAGACAGAGCGAGTAGTAGCTGGTGCGCGGACAGTACAGGTAGTTCTTCAACTCGTTCACTCTCAAGTAGTGATCGGTGTTAATCGTCATCTCCATCCTCCTCATCGCGATGATGAATGGGCGCGCCAAGCTCGATCCGTTTCTCCCAATCGTCGCTAGCAATCGGGATGATGAGGACATGACCGCTCTTGACGTAAGGTTGCAAAGCCTTGGACAGCGCGCGAATGTTGGTCGGCCTGAGCAGGCCGCTGAAGACGCTGTACTGCGCACGATCCAACCCATAATCCAAGCAGCGCTCGCTGATCTTGCGTCGCGCCTTGTTGTTACTGACGTCGTAAGTGACGATGACGCGCAGCATGGCTAGCCCCCCGTGTAAGCCTCGTAGTCTTTCTCCCCGCGAAACGCCGCCGCCAGACGACGCGCCTGGCGTTGGATGATGGAGCGTAGGGCATAACGCTTGCCCTCATATACTCCCTGAGCGTGCAAGCGCGACAAAATATGCTGAGCAAAATCGCGCCGAAAGTTGCGCTCCAACCGCCCATGTTCATCAAACTTCACCTCGTAGTGCCGATTGACCAGACCTATCACCGTGCGATCTACAATAGGCGCACGAAATTCCTCAATCAGATCGCACGTGAGGCTCGGTTTGCCCGGCCTGTCGGTGTGGATGAGGCCGGCGTATGGCTCTAGGCCCGCAATGGCCAGCGCATTCTGCACCTCGCCGTACAGAATGCCATAGCCATAGTTGAGCAGCACGTTCACCGAATCGCTGGCGTGTCGTCCGGTGCGCCCTTGCCAAGCATACTGCTCTGGGATCATCATGCCCAGGGCTTCCCAATAAAGCCGAGTCGCTCGGCCCTCTATCCCCATCAGCGTCTGGCGCACCTCCTCAACTTCAGAAGCGCGCAGCTTCGCCAGCCGATCCGCGTAATCCAACAAATCCTGAGCCACCCCACGAAGGTGTTGAGCCGTCGTTTCGTCCTGACGTTTGGCGATGTAACGCAGGTTGGCGGCTTGGGATTGTAGTTTGCCCGCTGCCAGCGCCTGAGCAATCCGCACGCCGACTGGGCTGTGTAGCACTTCCAGTTGGGCGCGCCTTGTCGCGACGACCGTCGTCAGCTTCGACGACAATAGCGAAGCGTAGTGTCCTTCGACTGGATCGATGAAGTGGATGGGTATCCCCGCTTCACAGCAGGCATACAAGGCCGAGGCGCTCAGGCTGGCTGAGCGCGTGACGATCTGCACGCTTTGCAGGTACATGAGCGGGGCGTCCTGAGGCTTCTGATCGGCCACGCTCAAGCGCAGGCGTTCGCTGTGCAAGCCAACAAACGCTCCATGGTCGCTGACGATCAAATCTTCGATGATGGGCATAAAAGGTCTCCTTTGAGGGGGATAAGTCCCCCTCTAGCTCGCGAGCGTTATGAAATTCAACGGGTGTTGCTTACTCGGACTTAGGAACAGAGGAGGTCGTCGCCCCCTGTCACCTCAGGATCACCGAGACCTTGCCGCCTGCTCAGCAGCTTCAAGCGATCTGATAGACCACTTCGTACCAACCGCTGCCCTTGACGGTGTTCTTGCCCACTTGCACCGCCTGGCCCAACAGCACATAGGGCAGCAACGTCCTCAGGTCGCCCTCGTAGTGCGCCTCCCCCACGAAGCCGCCCATCGGACGGCGCATACCCTCACGGCGGTTGTGCGTCCAGCCTTCTTGCCAGTGTGTCCTATCCCTGACCAAGCGCACCTCATCCGCCGCCGCCAGCAGATCGGCGAAAGGAATCCACAACGGCTCGGCGTACAGCTCGCTCAGCAGCCGCAGCCGTTCCAGCAAGCGCTGAAACCAGGGGCGGAACTGCGGCTCGTGGCACAAATGTTCCTGATGGATGATGCGCGTAGGCGTCAGGAAGCGCATTTGGAGGCGCTGAGGGTGCAGCAGCGTCGCAAAGTGCTGGTAGTCCTCGTGACGAGTCGGGGTCGGCAGACCTGCTTCTAGGCTGTAGCTCTGGCGCGTCAGCAAGTCGAAGCCCTCCACTGCCTTCAGCGTCACCTTCTGACGATTGCGCCCCAGACCAATCGTCTGCACGCCCTGCCAGGCGCTCAGCACCAGCGGGATGAGCTGAGCGGCCCGCCCATAGAACGACATGCCGAAGCGCGTCTCGGTGCTGGGCAGCCCTAGCGGCGGACGAATAGCGAAGGGGCGCGGCACGTCTTTGCCGCTGTTGGTCTCGGCTTCCAAGCGCATGAGCCAAGCTGTCGGGTTGCTGTCCATGTCGGCTAGCTGCGGCTGCGCTCCGCTGTCGTACATGACTGCCAGCGCTTCGTACAGCGCGCCGCGCAAGCTTGCGCCGCTGTGGCCACCCAAGTCCAACGGATAGCGACTGTTGAGCGTGACTGTCAGGCTGGTGATGGGGATCATAGCGCCATCCGCTCATACACCGTGTGATTGCTGCCGTGATAAGCCAACTGATAGGGGAAGACGACGTTGTACGTGCGCCGCCCGCCTTTGGCTTTGGGGTTGAAGATGGAGACGTCCTCGAAGCGCGCCCTGGCTTCCATGTCGTCCATGCGCTGGAGGAAGCCGCGCACCAGCAGGGCTGTGTTGGGCTGGCACAGGTTGACGAAGTCGGCGCTCAGCTCGGCGTCGCTCGTGCGCCAGCCCTGAAGCTGCATGAAGCCGCCGCGCCTGCCGAAGTAATTGATGGCGCAGAAGCCCTGCGTCAGCAGCTCAGCCTGTGCCGAGTCGTCGGGCAGCGGCACGGCTAGGCTCATCACTCCGGCGAACACGCAGAATTCGATCTGGACAATGGTGCTGACCCAGCCCGACTCGGGTTTGTAGTCGCGCAATATCTTTTGGAAGGTGCGGTTGACCGACGCCGCCAGCGGCACGCGCAGGTAAAGCGTCAGATCGCGCACCACAGGGAAGAAGGCCTGAGCCTCGGCCAAGCCTCGGTGGCGGATGAGACGATCCAGCAAGCCCATCTTGATGGCATACGGCGTGGGGGCAAGCAGGCTCTTGCCCCCCGTCGACGTCGTGTTGGATGGGCGCAGGATGAAGGGACTGAGCGGTTCGTAGTCCAGCATCAACCAGGCCATCGTCCTTTACTCCCGATACGTGCCAGGCACAACGTCGTCCGCCAGCTCGACCATGCGTCCCAGCAAGCCATCCGCCCCGCTGAAGTCCAGGACGCCATTCGCCCCTCCGCCGTACAGGCGCTCGTTCATGTCCGCCACCTTGTGGGCCTGCTCCACGAAGTCATCGCGCAAGGGGCTGCTGAGCGGGGCCGTGGCGGCGCGGCTGGACACGCTGACGTAGCCTTGCATGTCGACGACGTGGGGCATTTGCGTAGAGGTCAGGGCGCCTTTGGGCTGGATCAGCGTCTGGGCCAGGGACAGCAAGGCGGCTTGTAGGCGCGCTCGGCGCTGCGCTTCGTCGATCATGTACTTCTGCTCGGCGTCGTTGAAGCCGATGGCGCAAGCGTCTAGATGAGCGACGAAGGCATAGACCCCCGATGAAGCCGGACGGTTGAAGATCATCTGGCCGATGTTGGCGGCCTTCTCTTGGGCGGCTTTCTCCTGCTGCTCTTTGGCCGACTCTTTGGTGGCTTTGGTGCGCGTCAGGCGGGTGATGGCGTGGCGCGCATGGATGAATTCTTGCACTTCCGTGACTCCTGGCAAGCCGATCATCCAGCCGAATTCCACCGCCGACTTGCGCTTGACCGATGTGCCTTCGCCTGTCACCAAAATGCCGCACACGTCGTCCAGCGCGCAGCTGATGAGGCGCGTGATGACGTCGGCAGGCGACGGCTTGCTCTTGAGATACTCGGCGAAGTCGGGGTTGCCGTTCATGCGGGCCGGATCGAGCGCTTTACAAGCGTCGCACAGCGGCAAGCCGCGATCCAGAGCGATATGGCGGAAGTAATCGGCGAAGATGTGCTTGAGCATGTCGCCGCTGACGGCGTTGACGACGGAGCGCTGATAGCCTGCTTCGCCGTCCTCATTGCGCCCGACAGTGACGATGCCGACTTGGCGCGTCAGCAAGCGGTTGCTCTCGCTGCCTTCGTTGTTCAGCGCGTGCAAGTCGAGGACGACGCGGGCGGCTATGGAGATGGATTTGCTGATGGTGGTCATGATAACTTTCCTCTCTGTGCAAAAAGGTGGACTAAGCGTTGTCGGATTTGCGGTAGTCGCTGGCATAGCCTACGGCCACCAACAGGTGCGCCACAATGCGCGGGCCATAGTCGTTGACGAGCTGCACCACGTCGGCGATGTTCTCGGCGGTGACGAAGGGGCGCGTCTCGCCACTGTCGGCCTGGACGTTGCTGCTCTCGCGGCTGTAATCGTGGATGAAGCTGCTCAGCTCCATCAGGAAGCGCTCGGCGTCGTGGGCGTAGCGCAGCAGGTCGTCTCCTAAGCCATGACGCACCTTGAAGGAGCGCGTCTGCTTCTTCACGTCCTGGTAATAGCGCTCGGTGACGGTGCAGGCGCGGATGGCGTTGGTGATGGCCTGGAAGCCTGGACTCTCCAGGATGGGGCGGTAGTCGCGTCGTTCAGACATCATGATCTCCTTGAGGGTATCTTCAAACAAGCTGCGGTGGAAGTTGGGGAGATAGGCGTTCTCTATCTTGGCGAAGCGGTAGAAGTGGTAGCTAATTGCGAAATCAATCCATGTCTGTGTGCCTCCGGTGGTGATGAAACGACGATACTTCTCAATCAGCAGCAGTTCATCGCTGTTGAGTTCATAGCGTGGGCCGCGAATGGCTTGGATCATGTCGCGGTGGTCGTGGAGGATGTCCAGGGCGCGAGCGCAGTCGTCTGCGCTGGCCAGGGGCAACCAGCTCGGTGTGCTGAAGACGACCTCGTCGAAAGGAATCTGCGCGCCGCCGTTCTCCTTGTAGAAGTAGCCGGCCAGGCCCATGAGCTGCTCGGCTGACCCGCTGTCGAACGGGTCGTCAAGCAGTGCCTCGCGCAGGCGCTCAATCAGGTTTTCGTAGTAGGTCAAGTAGGCCAGGGCGTCCAGCTTGACGCGCTCCAAGCTGTATTGATCGTAGAGTTGGCGCATTTCGGGCTTCTGGCGATACTGATCCATCGTTTGCTGCAAGCGCTCATAGGCCATATCAGCGGGGAGCGGGTAGTAGAGCAGCGCATGAGGCCCACTGCGGTAAGGCATGCCCACCACCATGTAGCCTGCCAGGGCCAGGTACATCTCTAGCCAGAAGGCTTGCAGAGTGTCGGCGTTCAAGCCCATCGCCACGGCGGGGCGGTTATGCCCTTTGCAAGTGCTTGGCGAGACGGCGATGGAAGCGCTAATCCACGCACCAATCTCTATGTCTGTCGGAGGCAAGCTGGGCTGGATATCTTTGATCCAGACTCGAGCTGCGGCTTCGGGATCGTTGGGCAGCTCGGCGTACAAATCCAGGATCAGGTCGAGCAATTGATGGGCTGCCTGGCCCTGGTGCGCCCACCAAGCGTGCAGCGCTTCGGGATATGTGCCGCGCATGACCGATCCTTTGCCGAAGTAGGAGCAGAAGTGCGCCCACAGAGGAAAATCGCGATGGCGCGCGTCTTCGCCGCCTTCCTGGCGCTCAGCTTTCTTGCCTTTGCTGGCTTGCTGTTTTTCGCGCTCAGCTTTGTAATCGGCCACGAAGGCTTCTGGGAAGCCGCGCGGCTTGTAGCGGTACATCACTGAACTCTGCGGGTCAGCCGCCAGGGTTTTTTGCTCTCCAGGAGAGAACTCTTTGATGAGTGCCGGCAAAATCTGCGGCAGCATACCGCGCCTTTTCAGGAAGGCATGAGCTTGTTCGCGGTCGTAGGCGGCGCTGATAGCGTAGCAACTCCCCATGTCGGCCAGTCGGACGGCGGCGCTGGCTGGCTCTAGCTCGTGCAGCAGGCGCGCCAAGCCCACCGACATCAGCGTGGAGCGCATTTGATCTGTGTTTTTTTCGACGTAAAGCTGGATCATCCTTCACTCTCCAAAAAATTGCTCGAACGTTGGTCACACAAGCGCAAGGTGCGCACGAACACATAGTAGAACAGAACAGCTGCGTAATTGCCACGCATCGGCTGAATGTCGCGCGCCCACTTGCCGACGATGCTGCTGCGGCTGAAGCTGGCTTGGATCGACGGAAGAGTGCAGCGCTCGGCCTCGCTGAAGCCACAGACGCGCAACGCTTCGTCCACGTAATCTGCCGCGCGGTCGATGGCCTGGAACGAGCCACACGAGTCGGCGTCTGGGGCGTGATGGTGCATGATGGCCACCAGCGCGGCCCGCACCAAGTCCTTGTCTTGGCTGACGCTCAGCAGCAGTTTGTAACAGGCTTCAGCGCTTTCGACGGCGTGCGGGCCGCGCGCCGCATGTTTGAACTGGTCGCGCAGGGGCTTGTCGCTGCGGGGGTCGTAGTCGGTGTGGGCCAGCGGCACGGTCGGATCGGTCACGCGAGGCAGGCGTTCCGCTGCGACGTAGTGGGCCTGCCAAGCCTGCGCCCAGGCCTGCCAGGGTTTGTTGAGCTTGCCCACATCGTGCAAGGCGATGATGAGGCGCATGAGGCGCTCTGCTTCGTCGTAGCTCTTGCCTAACCGCTGGCACAAGCGGCGCATGGGGTAGGCAAATTCGTACAGCGCTGGCACGCGGGAGAGTTCATCGGCATAGCGAGCTTGACGGTAGTTGGTGTAGGCGCGGTACAAACCGCCGATATGCTCTACATAGGTATCGGATTGATAGCTGTAACTTGCTGTCGTGCGCTGGCTCATTTGCGGAGATGGCTTGGCGGCTTGACCGACCTGGGATGGAGCTAAGATCAGTCCGCGCTCGTCGTACTGCACTGCCTGTGGATGAACGACAAACCACAAGTAGCCTCCTCTGTAGATGTCGCTGCTGCTGCGGATGGGCTGCCAACGGTAGTACGTTGCGCCGCGCTCGTCTTCAACGTCTTCATCTTGGGCCATCGCCTGTCCATCGCACCCACACAAGACGAAGGGTAGATCGACGCCCTGCTCTTGCACTTCGTTGAAGAAGCGTGCCAGGCGCGCGCGTCTAAAGCCAAAGCTCTCGCATTGCTGCGGCGTCCTCGACATGATCGGGTCGTCGTTGGGAGCAGCGCAGACATATAAAGGAACAGTGCCTTGCTTGCGGATTAGGCCCAGCACGCTGTCGTCGCGGTTGGCCCAATTACGGATGAGGTCGTTCATGCGCTGCTCAACCTGGATGTGTAGATCGCGCATGAACAGGGCATCGCTGGGGCCGTGTGCCTGTTCGATGAGCCACTGCTCATCATGGGTGCGCACCACTTGGCCCTGCAAGCGCGGATCGTTGAGCGCTTCCCAGGTGCGTTCGCAGATGGCTCGCACGTCGTCTCCGTCTTGGTCGTAGGGAGTGAAATCTGGCTGGCCTGCTTCATCGCGCGGCAAGAAGACGTGGACTCGCCCGCTCTGATCTTCGCGGCGTGCGCAACGTCCGGCCCGCTGGATGAGGCTAGACGCCGTGGCGCATTCGGTCAGCAGCACGTCAGAGCTGATATCCAGGCCAACTTCGACCACTTGAGTCGCAATCAGGAGCGCATCGTCTTGCTGCTCAAATCCTGACAGAAAAGCTTCGATGACTTGTCGATCCGAGCGATAGAACTGAGCGTGCAACAACCGCACATTCAAGCGCGGCTGCTGTTGGCGCACAGCGTGGTAAAGGGCCTGAGCGCGGGCTACCGTGTTGCACACGACCAGAGTACGCCGTCCGCGCAGATCGAGGATGGCTTCGGCGCTCAGGGGAGCGTCGTGAGCCTGCCAAGTGCGGCACTGCGTTTGGATGTTGCTCACGTCGCGGAAGATACCCTGGTCGATGGGCGTGCCAGGCTCATCCATGATGGTCTTTGCCCCCAGGTAATCGGCCAACTGACGGACGAAGACCTGAGAGAAGGTGGCGCTCATCAGCGTGAAGCGGCACACGCCCTCGAACAACTTGAGCAGGGCCAGGACGGTGAGCATCATCTCTTGTTGCGGGTACAGGTGAAATTCATCGAAGACGAGGTAGCTGCCCAAGACAGCGCCCAAGTTGAGGTTGTCTTGGCGGCGCGGCAGGCCATATGGCAGGGTGAGGGCGCTGGCCAGCACTTGATCGACGGTGGTCACGATGAACTGGCTCTCTAGGCGCGGATCGTCGGGCTGCTCGCCGGTTTGAATGCGCGGATGCCAGTAGGGGCGCCACGACTTCTGAGAGGCATTCTGACTCTGCGCGCGAGCGATGTCGTTCACCAGGGCGCGCAGTGGCGCTGCATAGAGGATTTTCTGAGGGAGGCTGTCATAGCTCTCTTTGCTCCAGCCTTTCAGGATGGGTTCAATGGCTGCGCGCGTCTTGCCAGCCCCAGCCGGCGCCTGGATGATGAGGTTATGGCCATCAGCAAAGGCGTCCAAAGCCATTTGCTGAAACAAACGGCGTGTGTTCATGCGTCACTCCCCAGAAGAATGAGTCTCTTAGTTGAACAAACTATCAGAAAAAGCTGACCTCGTCCTGGCTGTTGCGCGGCTTGTACATAGCCGCTATGCGCGCCACCTCGGTCGCGATTTCCTCGCGCAAGCTCAGCGGCTCTAAGACCTCAACATCCACGCCCCAGCTCCGTATCCAGGGCTTCATCTCTTGGACTTCCGCGATCGTCGCTGACCACAAGATATCCCCCTGACTGTCCATGCGCAGCTCTTGAGTTGGATGCCAGCGCGTCTCGTGCAGGCGATCATACAGGCGATTGGAGAAGCGCAAGACCACCCGCACGGGCTGCTCGCTCGTCCAAATGCCCCAGCTCGCTTCAATGCGCTGCATGACCTCTCGGATGTTGGGACGCTTGAACGTCTCTTGAGTGAGCGTGGCTTTCTTCACCCGATCCAACTTGAGGGTGATGGCCTGGTCATAGTCAGAGCCAATCCCAGCGATGCAGTAGTTGGAGTCCGTCCAGACCGAAGGCTCAAACCACCAGGGAGCGACCGACATCTGAGACTCGCTGCGATCCAAGCCCCGATAGCGAATGCGCACGACGCGGTGCTTCTGCCAGCCTTCCACCAGCGTTTGCAGATGATCGCTGACTTGTTCAGCATTGGCGTTGTTCGGAGCGATGAAATCGGCCAGTTCACCGTGGATGATCTTGCTGATCTTGTGCAGCAGCGAACGCACTACGGGGAAGCGCTGCTGCTGCGCGCGCACCATGCGTCGCTGCGACAAGTACAGCAACCAGGCTTCTGCCAAGCTCAGGTCTAGCGGCACGCGGTAGTCTTGGGGGTCGATCGAATAGCGCCTATCCCCTTGCACAGGGATATCGAGCTGATGAAGATGGTCGAGGTAGTTTCGGATCGTCTGATCGCTCACCTGTAAGCGTCGCGCAAGCTCACCGGTCGTCGCGCCTTCTGGATAGGCTTGCAGCAGCATATCGATTAGTTTCTTGATGTTGCTCTTGACTAAGTGCATACGATGTTCCTTTCCCTATTACACACCCATTATAAAGCCAAAGCCCCAAATTTCTTTGGGTTTTTCAGGACAATTATTAAAAAAAGACAAGAGCAGTCCCTGACTCTCACCCCAACCCTTCTTCTAGAGGGAGAAGGGGAGGAGAGCCACGCGCCTAGAAGAAGGATTGAGGGCGAAGAGCTAACTCACAGCTGTGCGATCAGCGCGTCGATGGCGACGATCTTGGGCCGCGACGGCCTGGCGCGCCTTTTTGCGCAGGGCCACCACTCCGCCGCGCAGGCTGCCGTCGCTTTTGAGGGCGGCGATGGCCGCGTGTGCCGACAGGAATGCATTCGTGACTTCGAAGTTAGTGCGATTGAGGTAAGGCAAACGACAGGCTGCTTTCAACGTTGATATTTTTGTCTGTATGAGGAGACCCATGATTTAACAATAGTTGGCAACTGCTCGACAACTTCGTAACCGAATAAAATTTCGTCAACATAACCCATATTCAGCATGTCAATCATTCGACATGAGTATGATTTACCCATCTCTCACCAAGTCGAATAGGCATCGATGACTAGTAAGTGTTCTACTTTTATATTCTCCTGATCTTGCGAATCTTGCAATTCGATGTCATCTAGCATTGTTTCATACACACTGTCAGCTATACGGCTGCCGAAGGTTGTAGTGTAGTAGTATTCTTTAATCTCCCAAATTGCCACCGGGTTTACGCAACTAGGGAAACAACCATCCATCCAGCGAGCGAAAGTATGAAGAGGTTGACTATCTTTTGTAATTGTTGTTAGCATTCTTGGGTTGTAATCACAGATAGGCCCTCAGAATTTGCTTCAACAATCATGTTGAAAATTGCTGTTAGATACGCTGGTTTCTTTTTTTTCTCCCTTTTGCTTGTTCATGGGTATTGGACAAGAAGGCTTAAGTTGCTGATACAAATCGTTGAATAGTGCCTCAGCTTTGAGCAATATCCATCAAACGCGGGCGCACATAATTGTTGATGACTTTGGCTCGATACGAGAAGTACCCAAGAAGAGCAACGCCAAGTTCGGTAATTTGCTCGTTGTGTTCTAAATGTGAGAACTCTAAGTTTAGCCTAGACATAGCGGATTTTAGTTCATCAATGGTATATACCAAAATCTGATCTTTCCTTACATATCCGAGTTCTTGCCCAATGCTCCTTACATTAGCCCCAAACTTTTTATCTTGCCTAAGATAGTCAGGATTTGCTTTCGTTGGCAACAATCGCCTTTTCAAGGAGTTCTATGAAAGTGGTCAGATCAAGGTTCATGGCATGGCAGACATTACGTAGTTCTGAGATGTCCAGTCTTCTCTCACCGGACTCGTACTTGCTCACAAATGACTGTGGTTTCCCTAGCTTTTCTGCTAGTTGCTTCTAGCTTAAACCCGAGCCTTTTCGCAATTTACGCAACAGAGACCGAAGTTTTTCTCGTTCAGAGGACAATATCACCGCCGCAGTACTTGCAATACTCCAAACGAGATGTCACAGTAACAAGGGCTAATATCCCAAAAAAGGATTTTCATGTATACTCAGCAGCCTTTACTCGAGTTTGACAAACTTGGTCACGAAGTAGTCGAACCGTTTAACAGCCAGCTTTTGAAGTAGATCGGCAGCAAACAAAGATTTGCTTACGAAATCATCAAGCATTTCCCGCCTCATTTTGAAACATACTATGAACCTTTCCTCGGTTCAGGTGCAGTCTTAGGAACGCTTGCTCCATCGCGTGGTGTAGTAGTGATATATTAAGGCCTCTAATCGAAATATGGCAGACACTAAGGACAAACCCTGATTTGTTAAAGGAATGGTATTTATTGCGCTGGAACAAAACCATGTTGAAAGACAAAGCAGAGGCTTATGAAGAAGTCAAGCGATCTTACAATCTGAATCCTAATGGAGCAGACCTTCTCTTCTTGTCGCGTTCTTGCTACGGTGGAGTGGTACGGTTTCGTAAAGATGGTCGCATTAGCACTCCTTCTCTAGCTTGTGGTCTTGGCGGTCGCGCTGGGCGCTTTCGAGGTAGCGGACGTAAATCTGGGCAAACGGTGGCATGGCCTAATATCTTTGGTATGGCGGTCGGAAGTTAGGCTGATTATAACGCACAGTGCCGATAGAGGGGTGGGAGGATGAGAGCCGACCACCAGCCTTCGTGCGCCTAACCTGAGATATCTGTCGATCCCCGTTGACAGAAGGCCAGCCTTTGAGCAGAATGGACACACGGCCTTGATTCAGCTGCTTGGTTCACTTGTAGGGAAGAACAATGCAAACGACGCTTAACGTATTCGACGCAGTGATGGATCGCATTCTCTTCGTAAAGCGCGCGGCAGGCAGCGAGTTAGCGGCGCAGGAGCAGGCCGCTAAGAACGCCTTCGGCGCGTCACTGCTGTTCTCGGGCATACGCTGCACCCTGCAATACGCCTTCTTGCCCTTCATCCTGCCTCTGATTGGGATTGCAGCAGCGGCCACGTTGCCTCTCATGCTGGTCATCAACCTGCTGGCCATCGTGTCGCTCGTCCTGAGCTTGCGCCGCTTCTGGCAGATACGTTACGCGCACCGCTGGCAGTACCTGTTTGTGGCCCTGGTCACCCTGCTGGTGCTAGCGGCGTTCCTTGTGTCGGATATTCAACTCATGGGCGCGGCGGGCTGACATTGGGGCTGCTGGGGCAGGTGAGGGCTACGTGCCTCTCACCCGCTGCCTTCAGGATAGGCTCGGCTCTGGCGACAGAGCTTCGCGGGCTTGGCGCGCCGCTTCGACCATGTGCTTCAGCGCGGGGATGACTTCCTCCCAGCGGCGCGTCTTCAGGCCGCAGTCGGGATTGACCCACAAGTGCGATACGGGGATGACTTCAGCGGCGCGCAAGATGAGCGTCTGCATCTCATCGACGCTGGGAACGCGTGGCGAATGAATGTCGTATGTTCCAGGGCCGATGTCGTTGGGATAGCGATATTGCTGGAAGGCCGCCAGCAGCTCCATCTTGGAGCGTGAGGCTTCAATAGAGATCACGTCGGCGTCCATGCGGGCAATCGCTTCCAGGATGTCTTGAAACTCGGCATAGCACATGTGGGTATGAATCTGCGTCGAGTCGTCCACGCCGCCGACAGCCAGCCTGAAACAATCGACAGCCCATCTGAGGTACTCAGCCTGTTCGGCCTTGCGCAGCGGTAGGCCCTCGCGCAAAGCCGGCTCATCAACCTGGATCACCCGCACGCCGGCATTCTGCAAATCGATCACCTCGTCGCGCAAGGCCAGAGCAATCTGCTGACAGGTGACGGCGCGCGGCTGGTCGTCGCGGACGAATGACCACTGCAAGATAGTGACAGGCCCGGTGAGCGTGCCCTTCATCGGCTTCTGGGTTAGTGACTGAGCGTAAGCCGACCAAGTCACGGTCATCGGCTGGGGACGAGCTACATCGCCATAGATGATAGGTGGACGCACCCCGCGTGAACCGTAGCTCTGCACCCAGCCGTGCTGAGTGAAAGCAATGCCCGTGAGCTGTTCGCCGAAGTACTCCACCATGTCAGTGCGCTCGAACTCACCATGCACCAGCACGTCCAAGCCGAGGTCTTCTTGCAGGCGCACAGTGCGCTCAATCTCAGCCCGCAGAAAGTCGTCGTATTCGGCTCGGCTGATTGCTCCTTTGTTGAAGGCAGCGCGCTGAGCGCGCACCTCGGCGGTTTGCGGGAACGAGCCGATAGTGGTCGTCGGCAGTAGAGGGAGCGGCATATGCTCAGCTTGGCGCGCCTTGCGCGTAGGGTGATCGCTGGCACGGCGCAGCATGGCCTCGCTCACTCGGCTCTGACGCTCGCGCACCTGAAGATTGTGCGTGCGCTCGGAGCGGCGACGGCTCTCAAGAGCCGCGCGGCTGGCGGCGAAGGCTTCAGCGACGACTTCTAATCCTTCGTCTACGGCGCGCCTGAGCAGCGTCAGCTCGGCCAGCTTTTGCCGAGCAAAAGCCAACCACGATTTCAGCTCGGCGTCCAGCTCCGTCTCTAGGTCGAGGTCATGCGGGCTGAACATCAGCGAGCAGCTAGGCGCCACCTGTACCCGTTCCGAGCCGAGGGTGCGGACTGCTTGCTGGACTTTGGCTAGAGCAGTGTCCAAGTCGGTGCGCCAGACGTTGCGACCGTCTACCACACCCAACGAGAGGACTGTGTTGGTCGGGAGACGATTTAGCACCTCGCTGAGCTGCTGTGGAGCGCGCACTAGGTCGATGTGTAAGCCAGCGACGGGCAGGCTGAGGGCCAGCGACAGATTGTCGGCCAGCGAGCCAAAATACGTCGCTAGCATGATCTGCAGACCTTGTACCTGGCCGAGCTGCTCATAAGCGCGCCGATAAGCGGCCTGAGCCTGCTCATCCAAGTCCAGCACCAGGCATGGCTCATCGATTTGCACCCAATCCGCGCCTGCTTGCGCCAAGCGCTGGAGGATTTGGGCGTATACGGGTAGTAGATTGGGCAGCTCTGCCAGCGGCACAGTTGTCGGCCCAGCATGGCCAATTTGTTCCAGCGGGATCAAGTCAGCAGCTGTCTTGCTCAGCAACAGGTACGAAACTGGCCCCAGCAGCACAGGGCGTGTGTGAATACCCGCTGCTTTGGCTTCAAGAAATTCATCGATGATCTTGGTTGAACTAAGCTTGAAACGCTGCCCTGGCGCAATCTCAGGTACGATGTAGTGGTAGTTGGTATCGAACCACTTGGTCATCTCCATGGCGGGGAGGTCTAGGCTGTCGCGCTGTGCGCCGCGCGCCATTGCAAAATAAGCGTCCAGCGATGCGGGGTCGAGGACGGCATAGCGCGGCGGGATAGCTCCTACCATCCACGTGGTATCTAGCACCTGATCGTAGAACGAGAAGTCGTTGGCTGGGATGACGTCTAGACCCGCCGCTTGTTGCGTTTGCCAGTGTGTCAGGCGCAAATGACGACCTGCTTCCAGCAGCTCAGCCTGGTCGATCTGGCCTGACCAGAAGCTCTCCAGCGCCTTTTTCAGCTCACGTCTGGCGCCAAAGCGTGGATAACCTAAATTAGCAGCTTGTACCATCGTTGCCTACTCCTGTAGTTGATCGATCTGCTCCAGCGGCGGGACGGGGACGGGGCGGTGCTGATCGTCTACCGCCACCAAGACGAACGAGCCTTCACAAGCCAATTTGCGCTCTGGGCTTCTCATGCCCTCTACCCACAGCTCAACCTGTATCGTCATGGAAGAGCGCCCGACTCTGACTAGGCGCGCTATCAATTCGACGATAGAGCCGACGGGGATGGCGTGATGGAAGTCGATGGCGCTGCTGTGAGCTGTCACGACCTTCTGGCGACACCAGCGCGTAGCGCAGATAAACGCCGCTTGATCCATCCAGGCCATAGCCTGGCCGCCGAACAGCGTGTCGTAGTGGTTGGCGCTGCCAGGGAAGATGGGGTACACCATGCGCGTTTCAGGAATGGTGGGCATAGGCTCGTCCTGGGTAAGTACAACCACGACCGCCACTTGCAGCGGGAGCGCTCCACTGAGGGCGCTCCCGCTCGGCGCTCATTGGCCCTTCGGCTCAAGGCGCAGGTAGAAGTTGAACTGGTGGTCGGGCAAGAGCTGCGGATGGAAGATGGCCACCAGATCGCGCAGGATCAGGTGCGGGTTGGTGACACCCTTCTCAAAGTAATTATTGCCGCCATTCTCGTTCACGTCTAGCGAGTTGTTCCAGACGTTGCCTTCTTTGACAGCAGCGAAGTCAGCGTAGCGGCTGTCCAGCGCCAGCAGGTCGTCCAGCGTGTTCACCATGAACGCATTCGTCACCCAAACGTCGGCCTCCAGTGCGCCGCCGTACACTGCTTCGAAGCTGAGGGAGGCGCTATTCTGCGGCGCTTCGTCGCTTAAGGCGATAATGCCGCCGGCGTCGCGGATGAGCGCGCCGACGTAGGTCTCGGCGCCAGGAATGCTCCAAGACTCGCTGAAGCTGGAGTAGGTGTTCCATAGGACGACGGGACGTTGGGCTTCTGGCACGCTGGCCGCTAGCCGGCGCGCTTCGTCGTAAGCCGCCACGATGTCGGCGTAGACTTGTTCGGCGCGCGCCTCCGCGTTGTAGAACAGGGCCGTGTACTTGATCCATTCCGCGCGGGCCAGCGGCGTCGGCTCGCGCCATTCAGCGTTCAGCGCCGTGAAAATGCCGGCTTGGATCAGCACAGGGTGGGCATCGGTGGACGGATTGAAGCCAAAAGTCATGACGATGTCGGGGTCAGTCTCTAGCACCAGCTCGGCGTTGACCTCAGCGCCGCTGCCAATCTCTACCAACTTGCCGTCGTTGATGAGCTGACGTACCTCCGGCGAGTTGACGAACAAGAAGCTGTCCAGGCCCACCAGCTTGTCCAACAAGCCCAAATCGGTCAGATGGGGGAGTTGAGTGGTGGACATGGCGATGATGTTGCCTGCCGGCACTTCGATGAATTGCGTGCCGACGGGGAAGTCATCAGCTTCGGGAGCGGGAGTGCCGCACTGTACCAGCACGTAGGTGAACGGCTCAGCGCCATCGAAGGCGTTGGTCACCGTCACCAACTTGTAGTTGTTGAAGTACTCCACGCTGAAGTTGACGGCGTCGGTGATGGTGACCTTGTCTGGAAAGTAGTCGACGTCAGGATCGTACTCAGCGACGCATTCCTCCGTCAGATTGGCTTCCAGAGCAGGAGCGGCTTGGCCAAGCGTCGGCGCTGCGACTAGGGCCAACCAAGCGGCAAACAAGGTGATGAGCTTGTTGTGTTTCATGATCGTCTCCTCAGGTTCAGTTGGTATGGATCAACGGTGCAGCGCACCATAGGGCTTCCTCAGCGCCTGCGACCGAGCCGCAGGGCTGTTCGCTGCCAATTGGCCCTCGCGTTGGGCTGTGTTGCGCCTGAGCAACAGACGCTCAGCCTTAGGTGAGTGGCGCAGCGATCCATGCCTGGGCAAGCGGCCGGTTGATCCAGTGTTGGCCGCTCCTAGACGAGAAAGCCCGCTGGGTAGCGGGCGTGATAGGACGCTTCTCATCATCACGCTCGTTCTCCCTTTGACGCGAAGGTCGGCGGCTCAGCCGCCCACGAGCTTAAGCCAGAGGCAGGCATTCGGGCTTCTGGCTCATGGGCCAGTTACCGTTGCGCGACAGCGTCGGACTTTCACCGAGCTTCCCCTGTTGCGTGCCGAACGTCCGAGTTCTGGCACACCCCTGTCTTGAGCTATGCAAATTCAGTTGGAGTGAGCATAGCATGAGGCGCAGGGCTTGTCAATGAAGGCGAACAGATCAAGCAAAACCCACACATAGATGCCTACGGTCTCTCTCGGCCCTCGCTTCATCTCTTCTCTGGGCGAGGGCTTTTTACATCTGCTCTTGCTCTTTGAGCAGGGTGCGTTGATTACGAATCGATTCAGGGCTTCGGGAGCGTTTCGCTGGCTCAAATTACGGCTTGGTGTTAGAATGGCGCGAATTTCTGATGAACCGCTCAGGCTGCTAGATGAGCGGCTCATCTCTCCAACCCAATCGGTCGATAGTGAATTAGGTGAGGTTGTCTGATGGATAGAAAACGTGTTCGAGAACTCGTCGCCTGGTTGCGTTCTACCACGACGGAGACAGTGATTGATGAAACTATTGGCTACTTGCAAGACAGCGAGCCAGAAGACAACCTATGGGCAGCTGCTGCACTCACTGCTGCGCGCTATATCAACAATCAGGCCCACAACATGCTCGGCTTCGTGTCTCATGCCATGATCGGGGCAGAAGACGCCCGCCGCCTAGCCCAAACTCAAGACAAGAACACGCGTCACATGCTGCTCATCCAATCTATTTATCAGGTGGTCTTCGACATGCATGATCCCTGCATGGGGCCGTATGAGCTATTTCCTGTCAAAGGCCTGCGCGAAGCGACTGTCGAAGAGAATATTCGCATGTTGCGCATGGATGCCCGCATTGGCGAGTTCTCGCGCTGCGATCATCGCTTCGTGGCGTTGGAGCAGGATTTGCCGCGCGAGGCGCTCATCAACCTGCTGCTGGAGATTGGCCTGGAGGGGATGACAACCGATGACCACACCTTCATCTCTCCAGTGCTGTGCCTGGGGATGATCGAACTGGTGGGCTGGGAAGATGGCTTCGAAATGCTGCGCGGCACTGTGCGCTACAACGCTAGCTTCCCGCGCGACTTCAGACCACATGATCGAGCGGTTGCCCTGCGCGAGAAGTACGGCCTGGTGAACGGCGCACCTGGCACGGGCTTCGACGCCTCCAGCGTAGACATGATCCGCCGCGCGTTCCATGCCGCTCAGCCAGCGGATCGTCCTGAGCTGGCGGCGCGCTTCATGGCCGAGGGCCATTCAGCAGAGACCGTCCTGTCGGCGGTGTCGCTGGCTGGCTGCGACATGTACTTGATGGCCGAGCCTGTGCCGCACCAAGATTTCGACGCCATCAGCCGCGAAGTCGCGCCGATCCACATCGGCACTTGTATCAGCGCTCTGCGCGCCAGCATGCCCTATCTCACGCCAGGTATGCAAGCGCTGGTCGTCATTCGCGGCGGCAGTCAGCTTGAGCGCGGCCCTAGCGTGCTGAACAAGGATTTCGAATTCGTGCCGTTCGTGCCGTCCCGACCCTACCCTTACGAAGAAGATGTTGCTCTGCTGAAAGGACTATCGCCCCAAGTCCTGCTAGAGACGCTCAACAACGCGCTCATTCCCCACGACTATCGTATGGCGACGGCGGCGGTCAAGGCTTACGAACTGGCAGGGGCCGATCCTGCGCCGCTCATTGCTTTGCTGACGCAGGTCGCTTGCACCGACAACATCACTATCCTGCACAACTTCAAGCACCTCAACTCGATGGTGAAAGAGTTTTATCTCAGCCAGCACCCCGATCGCTGGAACTATTTGATCGCGGCGGCGCGCTTCATTGCTTGGTACGCTGGCGTCAAGACAGACGTGTACGAACGCGCGCGCCTGGCTCTCGACCGACTGCCCGCCTAGCCTGCGCTCAGGCCAGACGGTTGGGAATTGGCTCGCCGCGAAGATGACACAAGATAGCTGTGTAGTCTTCGCGGCGTTCGCGATCCTCAAGCGCAGCTGTGTAGCTGCCGGCAGCGATGTGCGGTGTGAGGATCAGGTTGGCATCTTTGAGTGTCAACAACGGGTGATGAGGTTCGATTGGCTCGTACTCATAGGTATCTAGCGCTGCTCCGCCCAGCCTGCCAGAGCGGACAGCCTCGGTCAGCGCCGCCTCGTCAATCACAGAGCCGCTGCCCACGCTGACGATGAAGGCACCTCGCTTCATGCTAGCGAAGGTCTGTGCATTGATAGCGTGGTCAGTCTCTGGTGAGTAGGGCAGTAAGTTGACCAGGTAATCTGCGCTAGCAACCAGCTCATCGAGCTGGAGGTAGCTCAGGCGCAACTCGCGTTCAACGGCTTCAGGCAGACGGCGGCGCTTGTAGTACAAAAGCGTACAACCCCAACCCGATAAGCGTCGCGCCACCTCCGCGCCAATCTCGCCGAAGCCTACCAGACCCACTGTGCGCTCATAAAGCTGATTGATCCCCTGCCGACTCGACCAATTATAGGCGAAAGTATCCTCATCGGTGCGCCGACTCTTGCCCCAGTCGGTGCGGGCTTCGTAGACGATACGCTGCGCATCGTTCAAGTTCTTGGCTAGGGCCAGCATTTGTAGGATAGCGTGTTCGGCCACGCGGATCACGCCGACGATGGGTTGATAGCAGACGATGACTCCAGCCGTGCGAGCCGCTTCAACGTCGATATCGTAGGTCAGGCTGCCTAGCCGTAGGATCAGCTTCAGGTTAGGCATGGCGCGGATCATCTCCGCGCTGATAGCGCCGCTGCGCTCCGAGATGAGGTAGACTGCGTCGGCGTAGTGCGGCGTCAGTTCCTCAGGCGCAGGCTGACGCAGCATGACGATGTCTAGTTCTGGTGGCGCAGAAGCTATCGCGCGTGCCTGGTGAAACAGAGCGCGTTCCGTGATGAAGATGGTCTTGTAGCGGCTGGTCACGGCGTCACCAGCGGCCATAGGTGCAGCGTTGCCCACCATCGACGGTGATACATTCTCCCGTGATGTAGCGTGAACGGATCAGAAACAACACAGCCTCCGAAACGTCTTCAGGCGTCCCCCAGCGCTTGAACAGCGTCTCGTTGGCGGTCTGCTGGAGTTGTTCTTCGGTGTAGTCAGGCGGAGGCAGCACTGGCCCTGGGGCTACCGCGTTGACGCTGACATGAGGAGCGAGTTCCAAAGCGAGCTGGCGCGTCATCGCCAGCAGGCCTGCTTTGCCAACGCTGTGGGCCAGGAAGTTGGGCGCGGGCTGCCAAGCGCTCAAATCCACAATGTTTACGATAGCTCCCTCGCACTGACGCAGCATGTGCGGCGCAACAGCGTTGGCGCAGTAGAACGAGCCATCCAACAAAATGCGCGTCACGCGCCGCCAGTCGTCTGCATTAGACAGTGGAAAAGGCGTCGGCTTGAACCACGAGGCAGAATTGATGAGGATGTCTATCCCACCAAAGCGCGCTTCGGCCTGCTGCACCATTTGCTGCACGGCGCCATCGTCGCTGACATCAGCCTGCACGGCCAGCGCACCCACGCCGAAGGCCTGTGCGTCCTGCGCGGTCTGCTCGGCCATCGCGGCTGAGCTGTTGTAGTTGACGACGACGTTAGCCCCGCTTTGTGCCAGAGCCAGTGTGATGGCGCGCCCAACGCGATGGGCGCCGCCAGTGATGAGAGCGGTCTTGCCTGCGATGTTCACGGTTCTGCTCCATAGACGATCACCTGTGCGTTATCATGATCGCAGTCGACGCGCACTTGACCATCTGTGCGCCTATAGCGGATGGTAATGAGGCGCTGATCGTGGATGATGAATTCACCTGCTTCGCGCGGTTGGTAAACTTCCACGCGCAGCGCATCCAGCGGCTTCTCATCGACGTATTGCAGCGCTGGCCCGTAGGGGATAATCGACCCCTCCTTGACGTACATCGGCATGACGTCTAGCGCCGCTTCGACTTGAATCCAGCGGCCACCGTGCAGCGGCTGCTTCGTCCAGTAGTCCGTCCAAAGGCCCTGAGGCAAATAGACGCGCCGCTTGCCGCTCTCGTCCAAGATGGGCGCAATCAGCAGGCTGCCGCCGAACAAGTACTGATCGTCAATGGTGTAGGTGTTGGGATCGTCCTGATAGTCCAGCACTAGCGCGCGCAGCATAGGCATGCTGGTCTGGCCGCAGCGGACGGCTTCGCTGTAGATGTAGGGCATAAGGCTATAGCGCAAGTCAGCGTACTGGCGGAAGATGCGCTCGGCCTCTTCACCGTAGGCCCACGGCTCGCGCGGGGGCATGCCATGCGCGCGGCTGTGCGACGAGAATAAGCCAAACTGCGCCCAGCGCACGTACAGATCGGGGCTGGGGACGCCACTGAAGCCGCCGATGTCGTGGCTGTAGAAGGGGAAGCCGCTCAGGCCAAAGCTGAGCGCAGCGCGCAGGACGCAGGCTAAATCCTCGTAGCGAGCCACACCATCGCCTGACCAATGCACTGGGAAGCGCTGCGAACCTGCCCACGCTGCTCTGGCCCACAACACAGCGTTGCCCTTGCCGAAGTGAGCCTCGCTCACATCCCAGATAGCCTTGTTGTACAGGAAAGGATACAGGCTGTGAATCTGCTCACCTGGTACGGTGGCATGGACGGCATTCGGAGACGCACCTTCGCCAAAATCGACCTTGATGGCCGCAATCCCTAACTCGAACAGCTTGCGAATCTTGCCCTGCACCCAGGTCACCGCTTCAGGATTGCTGTAGTCGATATAGCCAGCGTCGATCTCAAAGCCAGGGTAAATCCAGGGCTTGCCGTTGGGCTTCTTGGCTAGGTAGCCGCGCTCGTAGCCTTCGAAGAACATGTCGGAAGTGACGACCATGTTGGGCCACTGCCACAACGACACCTTGAAACCCATCTCGGCTAGGCGAGCCGTCATGCCTGCTGGATCGGGGAATTTACTGGCGCCGAATTCTAGGTCACATTCCCAGTCCTTCTCATACCAGTCAGTGTCAATGTGGATTACATCGCAGGGGATACGATGTTGGCGCAGCTCTTGGGCGACCGTCTCTACTTGGGTTTGACGGCTGTAACTGATACGCGCCATCCACAAGCCGAACGTCCACTTAGGCGGCACAGTCGGCTGGCCGGTGATCGATGTGTAGCGCGGCAGAATGTCTTTGAGCAATGGGCCGTACATGAAGTAAACGTCTAGCAAGTTGGTGTCATCTACAATGACAGAGAAGGCGGTATGTTCTAGATCGCCCACGCGGCAGCGCACAGCGTTGGCTGTGTTGAAGTACAGCCCATAGCCTCGGCTACTCATGAAGAAAGGCGTACGCTTGTAAGATGCTGGCGAAGCGTTGCTGAAGGCTTCTTGGATCCACAACGCCTGATAGGTCTCGCGCTTGTCCAGCCGTCCGTAGCTCTCGCCGAAACCGTAGATATGCTCGTCATAATGCAAGTCAAACGACATGAAGCTGTGTTGGCGCTGGCCATGATGAGCTGTGCCGGTGGGATAGGCATAGCGGTGTAGGAAAATCCAACGCTGTTGCGGCGGATTCCACTGTTCGGCTGGACGGCGCAGTCCGTCCACGTCGATAGGTCGCGTCTTCCAGATTAGATCACCAGCCAGGTTGGTGACGATGATCTGCCAGGGTTCGCGGATAGTCGTCACCCGGATGGCGTTCGTCTCTAACACGATGGCGTCATCGTGTTCCGCCACTGTGAAGGGTATATCTGTGTCGAACGTGCCGACGACCATCGGCAGGGCATTGTCTGGTACGTCCGTGCCGCGCACGATCCGTAGACGCAGAATTTCTGGCGTGCAAACGTCCATCTGCACCGTGACGGGCTGGCCTGACGTCGGCGCATCCCACACGGTCTCTGTCAGCGAGCCGTAGTAATTGTGCAGTTGCGGCAGATAGCGGTTGGTCGCACAGCAGAAAGTGAGGCCGCGTGGGCTGGTGGTGTAATCCGCGACTTGGGCAACGAGTTCTACGGGAATGGGTGGGTCGCCCAGAAAACGCGGAATTTCGTATGTAGGTCGGGACATGATGAGGATGATCCTTTTGAGGGATGAGTTAGGTAGTTAGGAGCTGTGCTGCTTGCTCAACTCTTGACTGCGCCTTCGATCATGCCGCGCAGGAAGGCCTTGCGCGCAATTAAGAAGATGACTACGCCTGGCGTCATAATCAAGATGCTGGCGGCTGCCAATAGTTCACTGTTGTTGCCCGACAGCTGATTCTGAAAATCGAACAGCCCAACCGTCGCTGTCCTCATCTCTGTGCTGCGCAGCAAGATGAGCGCAGTCAGGAAGTCGTTCCAGTTGAACACGAAGTTAATCAGAAAGACAGCCGTCAGGCCTGGCAGAGACATAGGGATGATGACGTAGAACAGCGCTTGCAGCGGCGACGCGCCATCCACCCAGGCAGCTTCTTCCAGCACCCTGGGGATCGTCTCGTAAAAACCCTTCATGATCCAAATGCCGAACGGAATGCCATAAGCACCATAGACCATAATCACGACGAAGTAGGTGTCCAGAAGGCCTAGATCGCTGGCGATGCGGTACAGTGGAATCAGGGTGGTGATGCCTGGCAAGAGCATCATGGCGATGATGAACAGGAAGATCGCTCGGCGGCCTGGGAAGTCGAGGCGGGCAAAGGCATAGCCAGCCATAGCTGTGACCAGGGTAGTCAGGATGGCACCGCTGAGGCTGTTGATGGCGCTGTTGAGGATTTGTCGGGCGAAGCGCGGCGTGGAGAGCAGGCGCTCGTAATGACCGAAGAACAGTGTGTCGAAGGAGACGACCTCTCGCGAGAGGCCGAAGCCCTGAGGCCGCAGCGAAGTTATTAGCGTGTAGACAATCGGGAACAGCACCACCAAGCACAACAAAATGAGCAGAACGTGGGTGAACTGGGCTTCGTTGAGGATGTGGCGGCGCAACCAGTGCCAGGTGCGTGAGGGCTGTCTCTTGGCTTTGGGTGTTATCATGGTCGGTTAGTCAATCGAAAGCATGTTGAGCGTTCAAGCTGCGTACATACACGAACGCTAGCGCGGCGTTAATCACGAACATGACCACCGCCAGCGCACCGGCGTAGCCCCAGTTGTTGAACTCTAGCGCTTCGCGGTACATCTGTAAGCTGAGGACTTCAGTAGCTCGTCCTGGCCCGCCGCGCGTGATCGACAAGAACATGCCGATGGCGTTGATCGACTGGATGCTCATGAAGACGATCGTCACCTGAGTCGTTGGCAAGAGAAGTGGCCAGGTGACCAGGCGGAACTGTTGCCACCGATTCGCTCCGTCGATCGCAGCAGCTTCGCCTAATTCGCTGGGGATCGTTTGAAGTCCTGCCAGCAGCAGCAAAGTGGCGAAGGCCAGCGCTCGCCAAAAGGTGGCAGCGATGACCACGCCCAGCGCTCCGTTGCCATCAGCGAGGAACAAGTATTCGCGCTCCGCCGAGCCGAGCAAAGGCCCTAGCGCGTTCTGCAAAATGCCGACGTTCGGCAGGAACATCCAGCGCCACATAATGCCGGCCACCACTTCGCTAATCATCCAGGGGATGAAGATAATCGTCATGTAGGCTGAAGTGCCGCCCAGCTTGCGGTTGAACACCAGCGCCAGCAGCAACCCTCCGCCGATCACCAGAATCAAGAAGAAGACTCCAAAGGCAAACGTCAATCGCAGGCTGTTCCAGAACGTGGCGCTGCCCAGGATGATCTCAAAGTTGCGCAGCTCAAAAAATTCGAATTGGCCGCGCCGAAAACGGTGCAAGCTGAGGTAAAAAGTATACAGTGTAGGATAGAGGCTGACAGCAATGACAAAGAATACTGCGGGGGCAATCAATAGGTAGGGGTATATTTTGTTGAGGATGAGCTTGGGCATGGTATTTCCTAAAAGCTGAGAGCTGGCGTGTCAGAAACACGCCAGCCTTCTTGGAGCGAACGAGTTCGCTGAGCAGTCTAGCAAACTCACCGACGGTCAGGGGCTACCAGTAGCGGTTCAGGACTTCCTGGGCGGCCTCTTTCAGGCGCGTCAAGGCGTCGATGGAAGGATCGAGCAACATTTCCTGCCAGGCTATCGCCAAAATGTCCAGGCTTTCAACGTAGAAGGGGCTTTGTTGCATGTAAATGCCCTGCTCGCCCAAGATACGGTCTACTGACGCATAGAAGGTGCTGTCGAATTCAGCCTCTTCGTAGGCGCTGGCCAGCGTGGGAATGCCAAATTGGGCGGCAGCCCAAGCGGCTGCGTACTCTGGCTCGAACACCGCATCGAGCCACTGCACCGCTGCTTCGGCGTTCTTCGCGCCCATCGGCACGACCCAACTCTCGCTGACCATGAAGACGTGTGGGCCGCCGCCGAAGTCAATGCCGCCCGTCATGATGACCTCGCCAGCATCGACGGCTTCCTGTAGGCCAGGGACAAAGATGGCCGACCAGCTGCCGCCTCGGAATGAGTC
>JANWYT010000032.1 GCA_025055175.1 Anaerolineae bacterium
GGTCTGGCTCGTCCTGCCCGACGTCGAGCAGGTCGAGGTGTATCGGCCAGAGCAAGATATCGCCATCGTCCGAGGCGACGACCTGCTGCTGGGCCACGACGTGCTGCCCGACTTCAGCTTGTCGGCCCAAGCCATCTTCCCGCGTTAGTCCAGGCTCCGCAGCACAGCCCGCACAGGACTCGCGCATGCTCCTGCCAACTTCAGCGGTAGAGCAATCAGCTCATAGTCGCCGTCAGGGACGTCACGCAAACACAAAGTCTCCAACCAGGCCATACCTGCTCTCATCAGCGCGCGATGACAGGGCAACGTCTTGCTGGCAAAGTCGTCTACGCTAGGCATGTCGACGCCCAGTAGACGCATCCCAAAACCCTGAAGCCAGTCGATTAGCTCGGTCGTGGCATAGGGGAAGTCGTCAGGCCATTCCTCATCTGGCAAATCGCTCACCCAGGTGTGCAGCAGCAAGCGCTCTGCGCCTACCAAGTTTGTGCTTGCGCAATCGGCTGGCACAATGCCTCCGCTGCGCCGCGCCAACGTGACGACGCGCGCTCGTCCGATGTAAGGCTCAAGAGGCAGTGTATCGGCGCTTCCGCCCAAGTCCAACACATGGTAGGGTGCGTCGGCATGGCTACCAATGTGTGGCGAGAGCGTGAGGGTGGTCAGATTGACAGAGTTGCCCACCTCTGTGCTGAGGCTCACGTGGGCCTGATAGCGCGCGTCGCCAGGCCAAACAGCCGTGCGCGGGTGGATCGTGCGCGAGATGTCATAGAGCATGTCAGACAAGTCTTCCTGCGCGGGCTTAAGTCACGAATTCGCGGCGAGTGTGGGCCTGCCAGCTATCATCAGCCAGAATGTCGCTGATGACGGTCATGACCTGCTCAACCTCGTCGTCGGTGTTGTAGAAGTGCGGTGCAATGCGAATCCCTGCTCCCTCGCGGTAGTCGATGATGATGTTGCGAGCCAGCAACTCACGACTCACCTCATAAGCATGAGGTGGCGCGATGGTGACTGTGCCGCCGCGCTCCTCATCGGCGCGTGGGCTGCGGACAGCGTAACCCGCTGCGTCGGCCAGCGCAATCAGTCGGCGCGTCTGACGCAGGCTGTTGGCGCGTATAGCGTCTACCCCTATTTGCTTGATAATCTCCACACCTGGCTGAATGGCGTACAAATTAGCGATGCCTGGCGTGCCGTTGGCTAGGCGGTAGCTGTCCTCGCGCAACTCAAGCTGCTCTAGGTCGAAGTCGAAAGGTCGTCGATGGGCGAACCAACCTGTGATCTTGGGTTGTAGGCCGCTGAGCAGGTCGGGGCGCACGTAGAGGAAGACGCCACCAGGGCCGCCACACAACCACTTGAGCGTGCCACCGACGTAAAAATCTACGTTTAGCGCTGTCACGTCCACTGGGATGATGCCCACGCTGTGATAGCCATTGAGCAGGACTTGTGCGCCCACCTCTTGCGCTCGCCGAACGATCTCTGTGACGGGTAAAATGGCCGCGCTGCGAAACAATACGTGGCTCAGGCTGACCAGCCGTACCCGCTCTGTTAAGTGGTCGAAGAGCTGATCCAGATCAATCGAAAGGCCATCAGGACTGCTGGGGATGATCTTCAGACTTAGGTGGGATGGCAGCAGGCGCTGAATGCTGTAGACATCAGAGGGGAAATCTTGCGCGCTGACCAGCACCGTGTCGCGGCGCGTATCGCCGAAGTCCAGGGCACTGAGCAGGATGGCATTGGCAATGCTAGCGTTCTCATGCACCAGCACGCTGTTAGGCGGCGCACCGATCAGCGGCGCGATGGAGTCGCCCACCCGGCGCTTGAGTTCCCACCAACCCCCTTGTCCCCAGGCACGCACGCCCAGCGTCGACCAGGCGTCAGCATAGGCGCGCAGGCTGGCATAGACAGCGGCTGGCATAGCCCCCAGACTGTTGCTGATGAGATAAGTACAGGTTTGCAAAATAGGAAAGCTGCTGCGCCAACGCAAGAGATCAGTCATAGTTTTACCGTTGAGGGTCATTTGTCGAGCAGATGTAATTGTTATTGCAGAGCTGAATATTCCATTCTTGAGAATTGTGGCGCTCTAGAACCAGCATGCCTCTTACCCCTGAAAGCGCTGCTTGAGCATAGCCACCAGCCCACCTGCTTCCAAGATAGCCTGCACAGAGAGAGGCAGGGGAGGCATGGCGAAGGCTTGCCCTGCAATGATGACCTGACGCGCTTCGTCGTCGATCAGCACGACATCGCCTGTGTGCAGCAGGCGCGCTGCTCCAGGGATCACGATGGGGTGTAGGCCCTGGTTGATACAGTTGCGGAAGTAGATTCCGCCGAACGACTCGGCGATGATAGCTCGCAGGCCGTTGTAAACCAAGCAGGTCACAGCTTGTTCACGGCTGCTGCCCATGCCCCAATTGCGCCCCGCCACGATCACATCGCCGGGTTGCACTTGGCTCGCGAAGCTAGGATCGAGGTCTTCTAGGGCGTGGGCTGCAATATCGGTCTTGTCTTTGAGGGTGTAGGTGTATTTGCCAGGGAAGATGACATCAGTGTTTACGTCGTCGCCATAGACCCAGGCGCGGTGCGTGGTGATGGCCATGCTAGATAACCTCCGCGGGATCGCTGATTCTGCCGCACAGGGCGCTGGCGGCCACAACGGCTGCATTGGAGAGATAAATCGGCGCATCGCTCGTCCCCATGCGCCCCTTGAAGTTGCGACTGCCGCTGATGATGCTAGCTTCTTGGGGCGCTGGTATGCCCAGATGGTTGCCCATGCAGGGGCCGCAGCCCGGCGTAGCAATGCTAGCCCCAGCCGCGATTAGGTCGGCTAGGACGCCCGTCTGGGCGGCGCGCAGCAACACCTCGCGGCTGGCAGGGATGACGATCAGGCGTACCGCCACCTGCTTGCCGCGCAGGATGCGCGCGGCCGCGGCTAGGTCTTCGTAGCGCCCGCCGGTACACGTCCCGATGAAGCCCTGCTGAATGGGTGTGCCGAGCGCTTCGCGCAACATCACCACCTGATCGGGCTGATGAGGCAAGGCCACCAGGGGCTGTAAATTGCTCACGTCCAGATCGTAGGTCTGCTCGTAGTCGGCGTCCTCGTCGGGATAGAGCGGCGCGTAATCGCGAGCGCGGCGCGCCTCCAGATAGTCGAAGACCGCCTGATCGGGCGGCATGTAGGCGCTCATCGCCCCAAATTCGGCCATCATGTTGGGGATGACGGGCCGCTCATCCAGGCTGAGCTGGCTCACCGCTGGCCCGATGATCTCCACCGCGCGGTACTGCCCACCAGAGACGCTCAGGTCGCCCAAAATGCGCAGCATGACATCTTTAGCCATGACTCCAGGCCGCAGCGTGCCGCTCAGGCGCACGCGCAGGGTCGGTGGTACGCGCACCCATAGCTCGCCCGTCGCCCACAGAGCTGCCATCTCTGTCCGTCCTACTCCCATGCCGAACGCGCCGAGCCAACCAAAGTGCGTCGTGTGGCTGTCTGAACCCATGATAGTCTCGCCAGGCAGGATGAGCGCTTCTTCGCTGATGACTTGATGGCAAATCCCGCGCCCCACTTCGTAAAAGTGAGCAATACCCTGCTGCTGCACGAAGGCGCGTATCTCGGCGTGGTTCTGTGCATGGGCTGTCGTCGGGGCGGGGACGGCGTGATCTAGCGTGATGGCCATGCGCTTAGGGTCATGCACGCGCTCCGCGCCCAGTTGTTCGAAGATTCGACGGATAGCGGCGCTGTTGTCGTGGCTGAAGATGAGGTCAGGGCGCACGTCCAGCACGTCGCCTGCGCGGGCCTGACTGAGGCCAGCGGCGCGCGCCAGCGCCTTCTCTGCGAAGGTGAAGCCGCTCATGCTCGCGCTCCTGCTTGCTGACGCGCCGCTTCGTATAGCAGGTGGTCAATCTCGCTGCTGCTGAGGGGCTGATGATCGGCGCGGGCTTTAATGGTGCGCGTCAGGTCTTGCAGCGTGGCGTCGTCCAGGCTCAGGCCCAGGGCTTGGGCGCGCCCACGCACCGCGTTCCACCCCGTCAGGCGGTGGCCGATAGCGATTTCGCGGCTCAGGCCGAAGTCCTGCGGGTCGATGGCTTCATAGGTCGTCGGGTCGGCCAGCACTGCTTTGGCATGAATGCCGGCTTTGTGGATGAAGGCGCTTGAGCCAGTGATATAGTTGCTGAAGGGAATCTCAAGCTGGCACATATCGGCGATCATGGCGTCGATCTTGGGCAGCAGAGGTAGCTTGTATTTGCGCACGTAGTCGCGGTTGAGGGTGTACAGGCGGGCGATCAGGCCGCCTAGCGGGGTGATGCCGTTGCGCTCGCCAATGCCCAAGACGGTGGTGTCGATGTGGGTTGCCCCAGCTTCCAGGGCAGAGCAAGCGTTGGCGATGGCGCAGCCACTGTCGTTGTGGCCATGAAATTCCACGTCTAGGCCTGTCAGGCGCACGAGCTGATGGACGAGGGCATAGACCTGGCTGGGCAGGGCCACGCCTACCGTGTCGGCGACGCCTAAGCGGTTGACCAGGCCCAGGTCGGCGACAGCCAGGTAGACGCGCAACAAGTCGGCTTCGCGGCTGCGGAACGAGTCTTCGGTGCTGAAGCGCAGGATGATGTCGGGAGCTTGTCCGCGCACGAAACTCAGCACCTCAGCAGCGGCGTCGATCACCTGATTGATCGACTTGCCGTGGCTGTGCTTCATGAGTTGAGGCGACGTGCCGATCACGATGTCGATCCCATGTACGCCGCATTCTAGCGCCTGGATGGCGTCTTCGCGTTTGCAGCGGATGTGCGTCAGAACGCGCGTCTTCAAGCCAGCCTTGACGACGGCGCGGATGTCAGCGGCACTCTGCGGGCTGGCACAGGGTGAGGTCATCTCGATCATCTCTACCCCAAATTCGTCTAACAGGGCAGCAATCTCCAATTTCTGTGCGGTGCTGAAGGTAGCGGTGCTGAACTGTTCGCCTTCGCGCAGGGTACTTTCAATAATGCTGTAGTTGTCGAACGGCATGGGTCTAGGCTCTCTCCAGGACGTGGGTGAGGACGCGGATAGCGCGCAGATACTCGTCAAGGTTCAGGTGTTCGTGAGGCGTGTGGTCGAGGCGCGAATCGCCAGCGCCGTAGGCGATCATCGGGCATTCCCAGGACGGCGCGACAGCGTTCATATCGCTGGTGCCAGTCTTGTAGACGAAAGACGGATTGCCGCCCTCGGCGCGGATGGCAGCGCGGAACAGGCGCGTCAAGGCGCTGTCTTTGTCGGCTTGCACGGCGACTTCGTGGCCGTAGGCGCGCAGCGTCGACCCCTCAACTTCCAGCAACGGACGTAGCTCGGCTTCCAGCGCGTGAGGATTCATGTTGGGGGGCAGGCGCAAGCCTATGCTCATCTGCGCCCAACCATACGCCCCGTCCTGACCGCTGTTGATGGCTGTCAAAGTAACTCCGAGTTGCTCAAAGACTCGCTCGCGGCCCTCGTTGTAGCGCGCTGCGTAGGCGCTGACGGCCTGCCAGGCGGCGAAGGCGACTTCCGCCGGGAAGTCGATTTGGCCGGCGCTGTGGCTCATACCGCCCTGGTAGCGCCATTCCAGCACCAGGCGTCCTTTGTAGCCCAGCGTCATCCGCTCCCAATGCGACGGCTCGCCGATGACCACCAAACAAGGGTTGTGATGAGCGGCGATGTGGCGCGCGCCCTTGCTGGTGGGACACTCCTCTTCCACTGCGCCGACGACGATGAGCTGCACATCAGAGGGAAGGCTGGCGCGCGCGCCAGCGACCGTGAAGCTGCACAGCGGCCCCTTGGCGTCTACTGATCCGCGGCCGTAGAGCAGGCGGCCTTCGCGACGCACTGGCGGGAAGCCGCCGAAAGTATCGATGTGACCTAGCAGGATGACTTGGCGCGCCGAGGATGACAGATTGCCGCGTATGCCGACGGCGTTGCCCACCTCATCGACGAAGGCGCGCCGATAGCCATGCGCGTTCATCCAGCCCACCAGGGCGGTGCTGGCAGGCAGCTCTTGATAGGTAGGGCTGGGAATGCTGACCAGCATCTCCACCAGGCGCTCAGCTTGGTCATCACTGACAGACGGCATGAAGTACCTCGCGGATGGCGTCTACGGCTCGCTCTAATTCGCTCTGCTGGATGATGAGGGGCGGCAGCAATCGCAATACGGTCTTGCCGGCCGGCAGAGCTAGCACGCCGCGCTCTTGCAGGGCTTGTAGGACGGGCGTCACGCGGTCGCGCAGCTCCAGTCCCACGATCAAGCCCAGGCCGCGCACCTCGCGGACGGTGGGCAACTTTAGGGTGCGCAAGGCCTCTAGGAGCCATGCTCCCAAGCGGGCGCTGTGAGCAGGAAGATCGGCGGCGCGCAGCGCGTCTAGTGCAGCGCAAGCAGCGGCGCAGGATAGGGGATTGCCGCCGAAGGTGCTGCCGTGCGTCCCTGCAGGGATCGTCCCCAGAGCAGCGCGCCAGATGACGGCGCCCATCGGCAGGCCACCAGCGATCCCCTTGCCCAGCGTGATGATGTCGGGGACGATGTCGGCCATCTGGTAGGCAAACCAGCGGCCGCAGCGTCCCAAACCGCTCTGAATCTCGTCCATGACCAACAGCGCGCCGCGCTCGTCGCACAGGCGGCGCAGGCCCACCAGCCATTCAGGATTGGCAGGATAGACGCCGCCTTCGCCCTGCACCGGCTCAACTACGACGGCGCACACCGTCTCGTCAATCGCCGCCTCTGCAGAAGCTAGATCGTTGTAGCTGATGTGGCGCACGGGGGGCGTCCAGCCCATAAACGGCTCGCGATAGTCTTTGTTCCAAGTTAAGCCCAGCGCGCCCAGGGTGCGTCCGTGAAAGCCGCGCTTGGCCGCCACGATGTTGGCGCGCCCCGTGAGCAAGCGGGCGACTTTCAGCGCACCTTCCTGCGCCTCGGCGCCGCTGTTGCACAGGAAGAAGCGCCCGCCGCCGAATTCGGGCGGCAACAGCGCCGATAGGCGTTCGTAAAGGGCGGCGCGCTGGTCGTTGTAGAAGGCTTCGGCGCAGGTGATGAGCGTCTGGGCTTGCCGAGCGACGGCTTGGGCCACGTCGGGATGAGCATGGCCCAACAGAGCCACGCCTTGACCGCTGGTTAAATCCAGGTAGGCGCGCCCCGCTTCATCGTAGACGGTGCAACCCTGGCCGCGCACCCAAACCAGGGAACGCTTGGCGTACGCGCCGCTCGTGTGAGCCTGCTCACGTTCCGCGATGGTGGCGCTAGCTGTGCTTGGGATAGGCGCGCTCATGGGCAAAACTCCGTCCCCTGGCCGCTCAGCGCTGCGCGAATGGGTTGAGGTTGTCGTCCATCGCCGATGATGACGCGGCTCACGCCGCCTCGCAGGGCTTCTTGAGCGCCCAAGACCTTGCGCTTCATGCGCCCCTCGGCCCAAGAGAGCGCCGCCTCTAGCTGGGACTGCGGCACGCGCGCCACCAGCGAGCTGTCGTCGGGCCAACTGCGGTACAAGCCACGCACGTTGGACAAGATGACCAGTTCACTGGCGCGCAAGCTGGCAGCGACGGCTGCGCTGGCTCTGTCTCCGTCCACGTTCAAGAAGCCATCAGGGCTGCTGGCCAGGGGCGGCAGCAGCGGCACGAGGCCCGCGCGCAGCGCTTCTGCGATGGGATCGGGCAGCACCTGGGTGATCGTCCCGCTGTAGTCGTCGCGGATGACGCGCACCCGACCATCGACGACGGCGCGCACGGCGTCCTTGCGCTGGCCCAGGATCGCGCCTTCGATGGCCGCCGCTCGCACGCCGCGTTCGGCCAGGCTCTGACGCAGCTCAGCACTGACCGAGCGCGCTGCTTCCACGAACAAGTCGCGAGTGAGCGGGTCAGTGTAGCGGCTGCTGTGGCCGCTAGGGCTAATGAGGGTGCGCACTTCCACGCCGCGCTCGGCGCACAGGCGGTTCAAGCGGTCGCTGACGCCATGCACTACCACCAACAGACGCTGGCGCGCCAACTCTGCCAGATCATCGGCGCACCAGGCTAGATTTAGGCCAGCTCCGCCGCCAATCTTCACCACTAGGATGTTGGCGAATTCACTCATGGATACACTCCGTAGAATCTCAAGCCTTCGTCTTCTGGGAAGCCACACATGAGGTTCATACACTGAATAGCTGAACCAGCCGCTCCCTTGCCCAGGTTGTCCAGTGCGGCGATGACGACCAGGTGGTGCGGGTCGGTCTCGTCTAGTTCAAAGCCCACGTCGAAGAAATTTGTGCCAGCGACGACGCGCGGTTCTGGGAAGCGATGCAGGCCTGTCTTGCCCGCCACCAGCCGCACGAACGGCTCGTCCTTGTAAGCGCTGCGGTAGACCTTCCACAGATCTTTCTCTTGTACAGCCCGATTCAGCTCCACGTGGGCCAGGAGATGGACGCCCCGCACCATTTCGATGGCGGTCACGCTGAACCACACAGGCAGATCACCCAGGATCATGCGGACTTCGGCGCTGTGGCGGTGAGCCGTAGGCCTGTAGGCGCGCACTGCTCCGCTGCGGATGGGATGATGAGAGCTGCTGCTAGCTTGGTGGCCACCTTCGGATGAGCCGACCTTCAGCTCTACCGTCGCTCGTTCGATCAGACCTGCGCGGGCCAGTGGCAGCAGGGCCAGGTTGACCGCCGTCGCGTTGCAGCCGACGCCGCTGGCATACTGCGCGTCGCGCAGCGCGGCGCGCCGCACCTCCGGCAGGCCGTAGACGAAGCGCGACAGCCAGGCAGGAGCAGGATGGTCTTCGCCGTACCAGCGCGCGTACTCGGCAGGATCATCTAGGCGGAAATCTGCAGACAGGTCGATGAGGCGCAGCGCCAGGCTGGCGTAGCGTTCGATATGCCGTGAAGCTGTGCCATGCGGCAGGCACAGGAAGAGCAGGTCACAGAGCTGCAAGGCGTCAGGATGGATGAATTGGAGCTGGGTTGCGCCGCGCAGGTGAGGATGGACGCTGTAGACATAGTGACCAGCATTCTCGCGGCTAGTGATCTGCGTCACTCGGACTTGACGATGGCTGAGCAGGTAGCGCAGCAATTCGCCACCGGTATAGCCGCTGCCGCCGACGATGCCGACTTGCAAGCTCATGCGCTCACCTCAGCGCGGGCTACCCGCACCACATAGTGCGCCACTTCGCCGGCAATATCGACGCCCGTCGGGGCGCTGCTGTTGCGAAATTCCATCGTATGATTGATCTCATTGACCAGTAGGCCGTCGGCGCTCTCAAACACATCTAGGGCTAGGACTCCGCCGCCAACAGCCTGAGCCGCGCGCTGGCACAGCTCATCCAGCTCAGGCGTCACGGGGCAGTTGGAAGCCTGGCCGCCGCGCGCCGTGTTGGTGATCCAATGGGCTGAGGTGCGGTAGATGGCGCAGATGGTGCGCTCACCCACCACGAAGGCCCGAATGTCGCGTCCTCCTTTCTCTATGTAGTCCTGTACGTAGTAGAGATGGTGGTTGTAGTCGCCCAGGGTTTGGCGATGTTCGATGATGGCTTCCGCTGTCTCAGCGTCGTTGACTTTGGCCAGCAGTCGTCCCCACGAGCCGGTGACAGGCTTGAGGACGACAGGGTAGCCGATCTGTTCAATGGCCAGCATGGCCGACTCTGGGGTAAAAGCTAAGCGAGCGGCAGGCTGAGGAACGCCAGCGCGCGCCAAAGCCAGGGTGGTCAGCAGCTTATCGGCGCAGGTGGCAGCGGTGGCGTAGCTGTTGAGCGTGCGCACTCCCCAAGCGTTCAGCAAGGCCAGAGCATACAGTCCGCGCGAGGTGCTGACGCAGCGCTCCAAAACCAAATCGTAGGCGTTCCAGGGCGCGCCGCTAGGCGAAGCCTGTTCGGCGTCGGCATTCACGTCGAAGTTCAAATCACGATCCAGGATGACATCGACCTGAAGGCCCTGCGCTTGCAGCGCCGCCAGCAGTAGCTTCTCTTCGGGACGGATGATGGTGGCGAGTACAGCGACGCGCATTGACTCATTCGCCCCAGTCTTCTTCAACCTGCGGCGCTAGGTCGAGCGTGAGCGGTTCTAGGCTGATGATCTCTAGCTCGACGCCGCAGTCGGGGCAGGCGATGAGTTCGTTCTGCACGGCGTTAGCAGGGATCAGTACGTCGGCTTCACATTCGGGGCAGGCGGCAGTGGGTGTGATGATCATGGTTTTCTCCTGAAAAGTCTGTGACGGGTAGACGATGAAAACGACTCGTTCTAGCACACAACTTGGCTCGCAATAAAAAACCGCCCTGTTCGGGCGGTTTGTCGTTGGCTATGTAATCGCGTGCGCACAAAGCAAAGAAGCCCGAACTGTTACGTTGGGTTTGTCTTCTTGATCTGCTTCTTGCTGACTAACGCGGAGAGTAGCATGTCATGTTCACCAAGTCGTGGTTTGGAACGAAGAACAGTGTAGCACGCTGCCTTGTAGAAGGCCATAGGGCAGGGTGCATGAAGTTAATGCGGGAAGGTTTGTATGAGGTGCATAGCTGGAAGTTGAGGTTTAGCCGCCTCGTAGCAAATGTAAACCACACCTCACCCTTTTTTGCTTTCAAGAGATTGGTTTACAGAGTTTTGCTGCTGATTTGCCTGCATGTGCGCTATTGGCTAGGCTGATTCTCACAGGTTGTGTTATACTGTGGCGAAGAAGCTCACCAATGGCCCGTTGAGTAATACCGAGGAAGACGCATGGCGCAAACCAACTTGCGCGACTACCTCAAGCGCATTGATGAACTGGTTGACCGCGAGAAATACGATGAGGGTATAGCCCACGCTGCTCACGTCCTGCGCGTCTTTCCCAAGAATATCCAAGCGCTGCGCGACCTGGGCCGCGCTCTGTTTGGCCTGAGTCGCCTGGCCGAAGCCGAGGACGTTTTTCGCCGCGTCTTGAGTGCCAATCCGCTGGACGTGACGTCTCATAACTACCTGAGCCTGATCTATGAACGCGGCAAACAAATGTCGTTAGCCATTTGGCACGCCGAACGCGCTTTCGACCAGCAGCCAGGCAACAAAAGTATCGTCCAGCGTCTGCGCGAGCTGCACAGCGCTCAGCGCGGCGAAGCTGTCGACAAGCTGCCACTAACGGCCGGCGCACTGGCCAATTACGCTCTCAACCAAGACCCTGCTCAAGCTCTGGAAGTGCTAGAGAAGGCTCTAGAGCGCGAGCCTGATCGCCTTGACTTGCGTTTGCAAATGGCCCGCGCCCTGTGGACTGCGGATCGGCCCATCGACGCTGCCGAGGTCGCTATGAGCATTTTAGAGGACTTGCCCTACGTCATGCAGGCCAACCGCATTATGACAGAGCTTTGGCTAGCTCAGGGTCGTCCCTCCGACGCTGCTCGCCACCTCAGCCGCCTAGAAGAGGTCGATCCCTACTTGGCCCTGCGACTGGCCAGCGGCGAAACTCCCGATCCCGACGCCATCCTGCTGGAAGAACTAGACTACAACGCTCACGCTAACCGCCAGCTTGCCAACAGCGTGCCAGACTGGCTGGCAGCTCTGGACGACGATATGTCTGAGGAGGACTTGTTCAGCGCTTTAGAAGAGAGCGCAGCTCCTGAGCCGCCTGGGAGCAGTAAACCGCGCACCGGCGCTCTGCCGCCACAAGCCCAAGTCAGCGCTGCTTCAGGTGCGCTCGGCGGCGCTGAGAACGAGGGCTTCCCGCGCGGACTGGAGACCAGCCAGCAGGCTAGTCGAACCCCAAGCGGCCTCACGGGCCTGCTAGAGGACAGCCTAGGCGATGATGACTCCTGGCTGAACGACATCAGCGACAGCGAAGCACCTCCGTCTAGCAGTCCATCGCGCGCCCCGACGGGTCTCACAGGTCTCCTAGGCCAGACAACATCTGATGACGACGACTCGTGGCTGCGCGCTCTGGAGAGGGATGATCCTTTCTCTCGTGACGACGCACCTGCTGCCAACACGCCTCGCGCTTCGACGGGCCTCACCGGCTTCTTCGACGACGTTCCTGCCAGCTCACTCAGGACGCCCACTGGCCTCACTGGCAACTTCTTCGACGACACTGACGATGCGCCTCTGCCTAGAAGCCAAGAGGTTGAGTTGCCCGAATGGCTGCGCGACGACCAAGAGGCTTCTGCTCCCGCTCAGCGCCAAAAATCAGCCGATGAAGAGTTCATCGCTGCTAGCGACGACCTTGATCCGCTGGCCTGGTTGCAAGAAGCTGGGGCCGAACTGGACGAGGACGCTCCCAACGCTCGCCGACTGAGGTTGGTCGAGGACGACGGCCCAACAACCATTCGCTCTACACCTGCCGATCCGATGGCCTGGCTGAGCAACGCCGGTGGCGATTTCTTCGACGACAGCGGTTCTATTCCCTCTGCTCCGCGCTTCCTGGACGACGACAGCAGCTCGGAAGACAACCCCCTAGCCTGGTTGCAAGACGACAGCCTGCTAGTGACGGACGAGCTGGAACAGAGCCAGACGCCGAGCGCTGCTTCGGACTCGGCCTACCTCGACCAACCCTGGTTGACCGACGAAGCGGCGCTCCAGGAAGCGTTGGACTTTGAGACACTGGTCAGCTCAGGCGACTCAGCACCACAAGGACAGGACGCTATGGACAGCAATCCCCTCTTCCCCGATGATGACTCGTGGCTCTCGGACGACGACAAAAGCCAACAACCTGAGGAAACGTCGGATTGGTTATCGGAATTTGACGACGACCTGAGCGTGGAAGTCGAGGCTGATGCTGATCCGATGGCCTGGATGCAAAGCTACGATCTGGAGGCGAGCGCCGACAACACATCGTCCACCCTCGCCGCCCAGGCTACTGACTGGCTCAACGACAGCTTAACTGAAGAAGCACCAGAGAGTCCTTCTGAGCTAGATTGGATGGCGGACTTTGGCGCGCGGCCAGAAGCCGAACCCGTCGCAGAAGACCAGCCGGAATGGATGACGGACTTTGGCGCACTGCCAGAAGCCGAACCCGTCGCAGAAGACCAGCCGGAATGGATGACGGACTTTGGCGCAGCTGTAGACGAAGCGGCTACCGAAGATCAGCCGGAGTGGATGGCAGACTTTGGCGCAGCTGTAGACGAGGCGGCTACCGAAGATCAGCCGGAATGGATGACGGACTTTGGCGCGCTGCCAGAAGCCGAACCCGTCGCAGAAGACCAGCCGGAATGGATGACGGACTTTGGCGCAGCTGTAGACGAGGCGGCTACCGAAGACCAGCCGGAATGGATGACGGACTTTGGCGCGCTGCCAGAAGCCGAACCCGTCGCAGAAGACCAGCCGGAATGGATGGCGGACTTTGGCGCAGCTGTAGACGAGGCGGCTACCGAAGACCAGCCGGAATGGATGATAAACTTCAGCGGCGTAGGTCAGCAAGTTGGCGCACAGATCGAGGACGACCTGACGAACGCCTCCAGTGAGTCCTTCGATCAGGAGGCGTGGGACAGGCAGTCAGAGGCAGACCTCTACCAGATCGATTGGCTGTCCGACGTAGCCGGCGTCCAAGATGACGTGGAACTCCAGGCTGAAGGAACTTTGTCGTTTGATCCAGCGGACAACGCGCCTGATTGGCTGAACGCGATGGTGCCAGGCCTAGACATGGACTTCACCGCCGAGGAGGATGCCACCGTTGACGTCGGCTTCACCAATGCCAGTAGTCACCGCCAGCGCGAACTGAGCGTCGATGACTTCGTCGCCGTCAATCGCGACGGCATTCAATGGCTGCACGACCTGATCGAGGAAGAGCAGCGCGCCGCTGCTACGCTGCCGCCTCCGCCTCTGCCTTTGCCGCTGCCGCCCGTACCGTTGCTCACCAGCCTGCCACCCGCGCCAGAGGTGGTGCAAGGCCCGCTCTCCAGCGCTCCTGCCACGCGCTCGCGCTTTGCCTTCTCCAAACCGCCCATCTGGATGAGCGCCTTGGCGACCAAGCCGTCCGCTTCGACTCCAACCCAAGCTCGGACTGAGCAGGACGACGATCTCGAAGACTTCGATCTGGCAGACTTCGATGACCTCGATTTCGATGAGTTTGATGAACTCGATAACAAGCGCAAGAAATAAGGCTAGGGGGCTGGGTTCATGGCAGACATGCCCGATTTTGACAAGATGACTCCGGAAGAAATGATGCGTTGGATGGAGTCGCTGGCCAAACGCCAGGGCGCGACAGAAGGCTTGATCACCTCCGCTGACGCTGACGTGCCAGAGGTGGACGCCAACGACGAGCGCCTAAAAGGCGTGGGCGAATACATCCCACATGGCTGGACGCGAGAACAATGGGAAGCTCAGCTGGCCAAAGAAGCTGCCCAAAAGGCGTCGAAGGCCGCTGCTGCACCGCCGCCTCCGACGCCCAAGCCCGCGCCTACGCCTGTTCAGGCTGCGCCACCTCTCCCTGCAGCTGCCAAGCCCGTCACCAGCAGCCCCGCCATGCTTGACCCAAGCAAAATGAGCGAAGCAGAGATCATGGCTGCGCTGGAGACCATGTCGCCAGACGACATGATGCGCTTCATGGAGAAGCTGGCCAAACGCCAGGGCGCGACAGAGGGCATCATCAACCAGGACATTGACGCCAGCGATTTGCCGGAGATTGACGAAAGCGATGCGCGCCTGGCAGGCCAGAAGCGTTACATACCACATGGTCTGACCAAAGAGCAAGAAGCCAAATGGCTGGCCGAAGAGGAAGAGCGCGAACGCCGTCTGCGCGAGCAGCGCGCCACCCCGCCGACAGCTCGTCCTGCTGCACCGCCGCCTGCGCCTGTCTCAAGCCCCCCTGGCCTGGACGACTTGTTGAAGCCCCCCTCGTTAGACGATCTGTTCAGCAAGGACATCTTGCCCTCGCTCCGAGACGACGATGAGCCGACTGCCCCAGTCGTGGAAGTGCCGCCTGCTGTCGTTGATCCGATGGACTGGCTAGCCGGTCTAGCCGATGACAGCACTACGGCCAGCCTCGACCTGGGCAACTTGAGCGACCTGGGCGCAGGCCTGGGTCAACTGGCGCAATTTGAACAGCCGGCCAGCGATCCAATGGACTGGTTAGCTGGCCTGGCTGGCGATCCTATGCCCAAGCCTGCTACGCCGCAGCCTGCCGTCGATAGTTTTCAGGCTGACGCGGCCTTCGGAGGAGATATCGATCCCATCGCTTTCATGGAGACGCTGGCCAGCCAGCACGGTGCGCCCCCAGAGGAACTCGTCACCAGCGAACGCCTAGACATCAAACGCCCCAGCAGCTTTAGCAACGAAGACCCAGGCTACCAACCCTACTCCTTTGAGGAAGATACCGAGTTGCCGCCTGCTCCCAGTTTCGCTGCTCCCGTTGCTGATCTTGGGCCTCTGGACGATCCCGAAGCCTGGCTCGATCAGCTGGCTAGCAGCGCCAACGTGGGCCGCTCGCCCGCTGAAGAAATCACCGTCGATGACGTGATGACCGCCCTCAACCAGGGCAAGGACGTGCCACCTGACCTAGTTGATGCTTTCTTCCAGAAGCAGTTTGAGCGTGCTGCCCAAATCGACGATGATGAAGGCTTGTCCTTCTTCGAGTTAGCTCCCAGCGACTCAGAACTACCACCCATTGAAGCCAACATCCCCGATTGGCTCAAAGAGCAGTTCGGTGGCCCGCCGCCTGAACTAGCGGCGGCCATCGGCACTGATCCCGACGCTTTCTTCGCCGATCTAGGCCTAGATGAACCCGCTGCACCCGTGGCTGCCCAGGGCGATATGCCCGCTTGGCTGACAGAAGAACTCGGTGGCGATCCATCCTCAGACACGCCCGTCGCTGCTCCTATCGATTTCTTCGCAGAGGAAGATGAGCCTGAACCTGTGTCGACACCCGCTTCGACTCTGCGCTTCGACGTTGACGATCCTTTGGTGATCGCTCTGACTCAAGAAGCCGAAGATCAGGCTCAACTTGAGCGCTGGTACAGCAGTCGACTCAGAAGTCTGAACGAGGGCAAGCAACTAGCGCCACAAGGCCTAGCTGAAGCTGAGTTGCCCGTCGAAACTCAGCTCCAGGCCGGTGAAGCTCAGGCCATGCCCGACTGGCTGAGCGGCGATCAAGCGCTCCAAGAGGAATTGCCTGAGGCGATCCAGGCTATCCCCGACTGGTTACAAAGCCAGAGCGCCGAAGCCTTGCCCGACTGGCTGGCGAGCAGTACAGACGAGAGCATTGCCATCAGCGATGAAGAAGCGCTGCCAGACTGGTTGGCCGCCGCTGACGTGAACATCGCTCCAGACGACATCCCAGACTGGCTGCGCGAGACCATCGTCGAAGAAGAGCAGCCCATCGTCCCGTCATCGTCTGCTCCGATTGTGGAGATACCTGCGCCAGCGCCACCTGCGCCCAAGCCCGTTGTGGAAGCGTCACCCGCTGCTCCTACTCCGTTGACGCCCATCAGCGCTCCGCGTTCGCCCGTCCCCACGCCGCAACGCGCCCGCATTGACGTGGCCGCCACGTTGGAGCGCGCTCGCGCTAATCTGCGCCAGGACACCGCCGCCAGCTTGCAAGATTACGAAGCGATTGTGCGCGCCAACGAAGCCCTCGACGTCGTTGTCGCCGACCTGAGCAAGCTCACTGAAGACAAAGACCAGAAGAAGAACCCTGCCGTCTATCGCGTACTGGGTGACGCTCTCATGCGGCGCGGCAACCTACAAGAGGCCCTCGCCACCTATCGGCGCGCTCTCAACTTGCTCTAAGCGCGGCACGCTCCTCGTTGACCAAGAGGGGCGTGTCCTTCCTCACGAAAGCCATTCATGCTACAACTCTTCTCCATTTTGCTCAACGTCATCAGCCCTATCTTCATCCTGATCGGGCTAGCTTACGTCGTCGGCAAGCGCCTCGCTCCTGATCCACGCGCTCTGTCTGTCTTCCTAATCTACGTCTTCGTACCAGCCTTATCTTTTAATGGGTTGCGCAACGCCGATCTGCGCGGCGGAGCTATCTTGGGATTTGTAGCGGTAGCTGTTGGCCTAGTATTGATGATGATCCTGATCGGCCTGGCAATTGGAGCCTGGCTAGGCGGCACACCACAGCGGCGCGGCGCGCTGGTCATGACCCTGTTCATGGTCAACGGTGCGAATTATGGTACGCCTGTCAACACCTTTGCTTATGGCACGGTCGGCGGTGAACTCGCCGTGCTGTATTACGTCGTGAACAGCATTTTGAGCAACTTTTTGGGGGTGTTCTTCGCCTCGCGTGGTGGAAGCGTAGGTCAAGCTATTCGCAACGCCCTCAGCGTGCCAGTAGGCTACGCAGCCTTGCTGGGCGGGGCGGTCAACTTGCTGAGCGTTGAAATGCCGTTGTTCTTGTCTCGCGGGATTGACATCATGGCTCAAGCGGCCATCCCGTGCATGTTGGCCCTGCTAGGCTTGCAGCTCTCGCACATGACTCTCAATCGACGCGGCTTGGGACTAGTGCTGCTGGTCTCTGGGGTGCGTTTGATCGGTGGCGCGCTGGCAGCCCTGCCGCTGTGCGCTTTGTTCGGATTGCAGGGCGTGGCCTTCCAGGTGGCTATGACGCAGAGCGCCATGCCGACAGCCGTCATGACCAATGCCCTGGCTACCGAGTTCGGCAGCGATGTGGAATTCACTTCCGCTGTGACGCTCATCAGCACGCTACTCAGCGTCGTCACCCTCAGCGTACTGATCGCTTTGTTGTTGTAACGCTTCGGCCTGCGGCGGCTCGTCGCTGACCAGTTGCCCCTGAGTGTGTTTCTTCATCATAGCGAACTAAGTCTGGACAACCTGCACCAGCAGCAGAAGAGGGAATGCTGCATAGCCCAAGCGTGCTGCCCACATCAGGCTCAAGCGCTGCGCTTTGCGCGCCCACTCGCTGAGGGTGAAGACGGCGTAGCTCATCCACACCACTTGCAACACGAACAGGGGCAACAGCAGCACGTCGCGATTTGGCCCAACATACACCAAGCCAAAGGCGAAATATGCTCCGTAGGCGACCATCGTCGTCACCCCCAGCGGCGGATACCAGCGTGCTAGTCGTGCCAGGCCCAGCACGCCTAGCACGACTCCGAACGGCGTGAATTGCCGCACCACCTGCTCTAACATAATGATCCAGCGCTCAGCTTCTCGCCAATCTTCTAGGGCGAAGAAATAGGGGGTACTCCACAAGTAATCAACTAGCAGACCACGTAGGCCTAGCCCAGTCAGCAGAACCAAGCTCAGCCAGTAAGACGCGGGCAGGCGCGCGTAGGTGAGCAGCAAACTGAGCAGCAGCGACGGCGCGAGCAGGGCCAGCAGCGGATCGTTGATGACGCCGACACCGAACAGCAGCAGTAGTCCCCAAGTGTGGTACGGCCGTGCAGGTTGCGGCTCTTTGGAACTGTCGCCCAGGATGGGAGGTGCGGCTTCGTCTGGGTGTGGGTTGGCCAATAGCAGCATATCGATCAACAGGAAGGATAGCCAGCCAATCACCAGTGCGGTCAAACGCAGGCTGCGCGGCGTGCCAATCTGGCTGATGAAGATGGCCACGAAGACGACCAATCCTAGCCCCGCACCTATCTGCAATGCCTGGGCGCGATTGGGCATCAGCCAGACAACGATCACCAGCGCCAGCAACGCTGCACCAATCGCCAAGACGATCGTCGCCGGCTCACCTTCACCTCCGCCCGTCTGTGACCAAAAAGCAGGGCTGAAAGCCAGCGTCAGGCTGCCACTGACCGCCAGCAGCGCCCCCAAACGGCGCAGCGCCATGCTCACGCCGATGATGGCCAAAGCCAAGCCGCTGGCGCGGATGATCGGCGTGTTGCCCAACACGATCAGGGCCAACCAGGCTAGGCCGCTGGCCACGAGCGCAGGAAGCCAGTACTTGGCGAGGCGCTGCTGAGTGTCGCTGAGAAGATGAAGCATGATGGGCCTTAGGAGTGAGAGCAGATCAGTTGCCACCGGGGCTGGGCGTAGAGAAGGGGCGCTGGATGGGCGTGAGCGTGCCGCCTTCGCGCTGCTGCTTGAGGCGGAAGTAGGCGTCCATCGTCTCGCGGACGATGGGCAGGGCGATCCGTGAGCCTTCGCCACCGTTATAGACGAAAGCGATGATGGCAATCTCTGGATTCTCATAGGGCGCATAGCCCATGTACCAGGCATGGGCAGGCCACTGACCCGGCACACAGTAGCCCAATGGACGAGCAACGTCGTCGCAGTATTCTGCTGTCCCTGTCTTACCAGCCACGACCACATAATCCAGGGCGGCAGCGCGCGCTGTGCCGCCATTGATGTAGACTGCTTCCAGCATGCCCTGGCGCGTCAATTCCAGCGCACGATTGCCCAGGAAAGCTGGAATGTAGGGATTGTTGATGTTACGGAAGCGCAGCGGTTGGCACACGCGCCCGTTGAAGGTGTAGTTGTAGGGAATATGCACCCTGTAGGTGCGCAGGTCTTCGACGAAGGGGTCTTTGCTGACGTTGACCGTGTTGCGGTAGCCTTGTGGATCGCAGCGATTGGGATCATAGTAAGCGCTGTCTGGTTCACAGATACAGGCTAGGCTGGATGGGCCTTTCATCAACATGTCCTCCAGCAGCAGCAGAGTGATTTCGTCCTCTGGCCCTAAGTTGTCGATGTTGACGGTGCGCAGCACTTTTGGCTCAAACGGCTGGAGGACGCGCCCCTCGTCGTCTAGGAATTCGCGGATCAGCGTCGGCTGATAGAGCGTGCCGTTGTTGACGATAGCTACTGCCTGGGCCAGCAATTGTAGCGGCGTCGTCGTCACGTAGCCCTGGCCGAACGCGGCATTGTAAGTGTCGCCCGTTGACCAGTTCTCGCCGTAGTTGCGCCGCTTCCAATCTGGATCGGGCATACGGCCCGAATTTTCGAAGGGCAGCTCAATGCCTAATTCGCTGCCGATGCCGGTGGCAGTGGCATAGCGGAACAGGCCGTCAATCCCCAGGCCGCCAGGCTTGAGGACAGCGGGCGAGAGGTTGTTGTTGCCACCGCCGACTTGGTAGAAGTACACATCACATGACCAAGCAATGCTACGGATCAAGTCAACTGGGCCATGCCCATTGCGCAGCCAACACACGAAGCGCTGCGAAGCCGCCGGATCGTTGGGCGCATAGCGATTCTCCAGCAGCAGCTGCCCCTCATCGCGCAGCTGCGTATCTGGATTGATGACGTTCTCCTCCACTACGCCAGCGGCGGTGATGAGCTTCCAGACCGAGCCAGGTGGATACAGGCCCTTGATAGCATTATTCACCAGGGGGCGGGCTGGGTCTTCGACGATGTCCAGGTAGTAGCGCACGTCGATGCTGCGTGCGAAGCGCGCGTTGTCGTAGGTGGGCAGGCTCACTAGGGCCAGCACCTCGCCCGTCTGTGGGTGCATGGCGATGACCACGCCCTGGCGACTAGGCCCCTTGTCAAAGGCTGTGGGGTTTTCGTTGCGGAACTGGATGAAGCGGGACAAGGCTTGCTCAGCAGCCGCCTGCAGTTCGGAGTCAATCGTCAAGCGCACACTCTTGCCCGGCGTCGGGGGAATTTCGTCGACCACGCGCACTACCTCGCCGGCCACGTCCACCTCGCGCACGCGCAAACCGCGCACCCCGCCCAAGTCGCTCTCTAGATAGCGCTCAATGCCCTCGTAGCCAATGCGATCGAAAGCTGGGTTGTAGCCCTGTTTGCGCAGCTCCTCTGCCTCGGCTTCTGGGATCGGCCCCATGTAGCCGATGATGTGCGCTGTCGTGGCGCCCGTCGGATATTCGCGCACGCCGACGACTTCAATATCGACGCCGGGCATGGTGATCCGCTCTTCCAAAATGCGCATCATGACGCGGCGCGGTACATCTTGAGCGATGGTCACAGGACGGAAAGGGGCGATACCAGCGCCCTCCGCCACCAGCTCTTCAATGCTGCGCACAAAGCGGTTGCCGCGCGCGTTGGCAATTGCGCGGGTGGGAGGGACGCCCGTCAGCGCTGAGAGGCGATTGTAAATGCTCAGTTCCTCATCGCGGTCGAAAGGCAGTTCCGCTGGCACGATAGTCACGTTGTAGGCTGGCACATTGAAGGCCAGGCGTACATCGTTGCGATCACGGATAGCGCCTCGGCTGGCAGCCAGTGGCAACGCGTTGAAACGATTCTCATCCGCGAAGGCTTGATAGCGATCATATTGGCGAATTTGCAGGTCATACAAGCGCACGCCAAACAAGAAGAAGAAAGCGAACATCACCGCCTGAAAAAAGGTCAATCGCCAGCCCTGGAAGGGCAGTAGGCGCGATTTAAGCTTGTCCATAGCCTTTCCTTCTCAGTTCCCTCAGTTCCTCCATCTTCCCTGGCGCTCTGCCCACAGACGGGCCTGCCAACGCGCTTGCACAAGGCGCACCAGCCCATAGAGCGGCCAAGCCAGGATGACGTGGTAGGCCAGCGTGGGCAGCAAGACGCTGCGCACGAACTCGTTCAGTGGCACGGTGTAGCGCACCAGCACTAGCCCGACAACCATGAGTAGCTCGTGCAGCAGCGTCATGGCGATCACCACCAACAGCCACAAAAAAGGATTCACGCCGTACAATCTACGGCGCAGCGCGTCGATCAACAGCACGCCCAACGCCGGCGCCAGGATAGAGACGCCTAGCGGCACAATCGACAACAAATCGGCGCAAATGCCTCCTACCACTGCCCAGAACAGCGCCTCAGGTAGGGGCGCGCGCACTGCCCAAGCCAGCACCAGCAGCAAGATGAGGTCGGGTTGGCTGTTCTGCCAGCGCAGCAGTGGCAAGAGGCTAGTTTGCAGGGCCGCCAGGACGATCATCACGGGCAAGGCAAGAGTGTAGCCCATCGTTCAGCGCGCCTCTTCAAAGATGGACAAGTCGGCTGGTTCAAAACCCGTCAGCACCAGCACGAATTCTAGCGCGTTGAAGTTCACTAGGCTGATGACCTCAGCTTCCTGCGACAGCTCAAATTCTAGGTTGCGCAGACTAGTGACCTGACCAATCACAATGTCGGCGGGGAAATTACCGCCCAGGCCACTAGTCACCACCAGATCGCCGACGACCACTTGGCTATCTAGCGGAATGTGAAGCATACGCAGGTTGCCGCTCGGCAGACCACGCCCGACGACTGTGCCTTCGGCGCGGCTGGTTTGCAGGCGGCCGCTGATGGCGCTATTCTGATCCGTCACCAGCAGCACTTGAGAAGCATTTGCGCCGACGCGGTAAACTCGACCCACTAGACCCAATTCGGTCACGACGGGCATGCCCACGCGTAGGCCGTCGCGCGTACCGCGATTGATGAGAATGGCGCGGACAATCCCCTGCTGTTCGACGCCAATGACGTCGGCGGTGACGAAGGTCTGGTTGCGAGCTTGAGCGGTGTAGTCCAGCAGGCCGGCCAAGCGCTGGTAGTCACTGGCGACTTCGCGAAGCTGGATTAGCTCTCCACTGAGGCTGGCCAACTGCCGCTCTAGCTCCGCTACGCGGCGGCGCAAGGCCTGCGGATCGTCGAACTGGCCGCTGAAGTCGCTCAGACGGTTTTCAGCGCTGCTGAACAAGCCGCTGAGGATTTGCAGCGGCGCAGCCAGCAGGCCCTGCACAGGCGCAAACAATCCGAGCAGGCTGGTAGTTATCAGGCTCAGGCTGAAGGCCAGCACCAGCGTCAGCCAGATGAAACGGTTATTGCGCCAGTTACGCCGCATGAAGCTGGAAAACTCCGTCTTTTGCTTGCAAGCAAGGATGAACACACTGCCCGCGTAGCGCAAGCTCACCCTTAATCAGGCAAGCATAGCACAAAGCCCCCGCAAGGGTGAGGGTTTTAAGGTGCTGTCTTCATTCAGGAGTCGACAAACTACGGCGTCTCATGTTACGCTTAGCATAGTTGCATACTCTGAGGGTGAGTTTGTTGCCCGTGATTAAAGAGACGAAAGCGCAGGAAATTCGCCAGGCCCTAGCTGAAGTTTGGCAGCAGCGCCAGCACTTCAGCCAAGAAACGCTGGGACAAATCACGCTTGCGCTGCTTGACCGCCTGCGCCGCACGCAGACGCGCAATCACTCGGCTGAAAGCACGCCGACGATGGACGAGATTCGCCTAGTGACAGTGATGTTCATCGATGTCAAAGACTCGACCATCTTGGCTCAGGAACTGGAGAGCGATTGGAAAGGCGTACTGGCTGAAGCCCATCGACGCATCAGCGAGGTCGTGACCTACTGGGAAGGCGAGATTGGCCAGTATTTGGGCGACGGCGTGCTATGTTTCTTCGGAGCGCAGCGCAGCCGAGGTGATGATGCGCTGCGCTGTGCATCTTGTGCGCTGGCCATCCACAGCGCGATCGACGCCTACGCCAACGACGTTTTCCTGACTTACGGACACGATTTTGCTATCCGCATTGGGATAAGCACGGGACGCATGGTGGTGGGCATGGTGGGCGCTGCCGCCAAGCAAGAACTCTTGGCGCTTGGACCAGCGACCAACTTAGCGGCACGCCTGCAGAGCCTAGCTGCTCCTGGCACGACGCTCGTTGACTCTGCCACCTATACTCGTCTGCGCCATCACTTCTCGCTCAAGCCACGTCCAGCCGTCAAAGTCAAGGGCTACGAACAGCCGATTGCCAACTACTTGTTGGTGGGCCGCCTGCCTCGCCCTTCTACTCAGCTCACCAACGCCGAAGTCGGTGATTTGTTCATGCCCCTAGCGGGCCGTCAGGCCGAATTGGAAGCCATCCTGCGCGCCTGTGAACAGGTCAAGCACTTCCGTCGTGTAGACAGCCTGCTAGTCGTGGGTGAATTGGGCATGGGTAAGAGCCGCCTCATTCAGGAAGCGCTCAATTTAGCGGCCGATTTTCATGGGCTGCCTATTGTTGTTCAGGCCAGCTACGAGCTGCGTGGCGTCTCTTATAACCTCATCCGCCATTTACTGGCGCGCCAATGCGGCTTGCACGATGACCTATCTCAAGAGGAGGCTGAGCGGTTAATCGTCGAACAGATCAGCGCCAATTGGCCCGATCCTCAGGCGGAGATGGCAGCGGCCATCCTGGGTTACCTGGGCGGTTATGGCTTTGAGAGTCACTTGGCCGCCCAGTCCCTGCTGCGAGGCGGCTCACGAGTGGAAGTCGCAGCCTTGTGGCTAGGACGCTACCTGCGCGGTCAGAGCGAAGGCGCTACGCCACTCCTAGTCGTCGACAATCTCCAGTGGATCGACAACGACTCGTTGGAAGTGCTGCTAGCTCTGCTATGCGACTGGCGCGAACATCCACTCATGTTGCTAGCGGCAGCTCGCCCTCAGTGGCGCGAGAGCTTACCTCAGGCCGCTGTCTTATTTGAAGGACGCCAACCTATCATCCTGGATCGTCTGAGCGATGCTGAGACGCAGGAACTCATTCGTGCAGTGGTAGGCCAGGTAGAGCGCGTGCCGTCCAACCTGCCCGAACAGATCAGTCAGCGTGCGGAAGGCAATCCACTGTTTGTCGTCGAATTCCTGAGCATGTTGTTCGACAATGCCGTCTTCCATCGCGATCCGCGCGGCAGATGGCGCTTCAACCCGATCCAGTACGACGCTGTGGCCAAGAACCTGCCCAACGGCTTGCTAGACGTGCTGCAAGCACGTTTGGACGACCTACCCACTGAAGCACGCTCGCTAGTACAAATGGCAGCTGTCGGTGGCCAGACTTTCTGGGCAGGCATGTTGCGCGAACTCAATCAAAGCCCTGTAGACGCTGTGTTGGAGTTGCTGATACGACGCGGGATCATCATCCCCAACAGCGAGAGCAACTTCGAAGGCGAAGCACAGTACAGCTTCCGCCATGCTCTGTACCGTGATGTCGCCTATGAAATGCTACCACGCGCCAAACGCGAGCAGTATCACCGTCAGGTAGCGCGCTGGCTAGTCGCTCATATTGCAAACAAACCAGAATACTTCGGCGTATTGGCCGATCAGTTCACGCTGGGCAACCAGAACGAAGCTGCTTTAGCAACTTATCTAGAAGCAGCCCAAAACCGCGCACAGCGTGGCTTCTACGGCGAGGTCATCAGCCTGGTGGATCGAGCGCTGGCCATGGCCAAAGCTGTCCCGCGCGACGTCGCTCTGGCAACTGTCGCTCAATTGTGGGCAGTGCGCGCTCAGGCGCTCATCGGCTTGTCGCGCTTCGATGAAGCTCGCGCTGCAGCTCAGTCAGCCATGCAGTTGCTTGAAGAACTACCGAACGATCAACTCGTGACAGTGCGCGTGCAGGCTGCTCGTCTGCGCGGCAACGCCTGTCGCAGCCTCGGCCTCTACGATGAAGCCCTAGAAGCCCTGTCTGAAGCCTATGAACTGCTGGACGAGGACGATAATCTGCTCATGGCCTCCGTCCTGCGCTCCTTCGGCTCACTTATGCTCTATCGCGGACGTTTGACGGACAGCCTAGCTTACCAGCAGCGCGCCTACCAGCACGCCGAAGCCACTCAGCTCGATCATCAACGCTACGCCACGCTGACTCAGCTGGGCCTGCTGGCCCTGGAACGTGGCCAGATTGGCCAAGCGATTGAAACCTTAGAACAGGTTCGCAATGCCAACGAAGCCAGTGGACTGACGCATTTGCAGGTCAGCGATTGGCGCAACTTGGGCCAAGCCTATCTGGCCCTGTTCAACGATCAGCGCGCCCGCATAGCCTTTGAACAGGCGAAGAACCTAAATCATAGGCTGGGCCAGCAAGATACGCTGCTGTGCGCCCTGCACGCTTTAACTCTTATCCGTCTGGGCCAAGTTGAAGTTGGACTGCCTACTCTGTGGGAGGTGGTGCGTAAGCCGCACCGCGATGTGTTCAACCAGCACCTCGTCAGTCTGTGCTTGTTGGAGGGGCTGGCTTTGGTGGGCGATTGGGTCGCTTGCCTAGAGCAGGGGCATGTCTTGGCAGACCGTGTGCGCCAAGATAATGTCTTGCTCTATGGACGCGTCCTCATGCGCTCAGCGCGCGCTGCTCATGCACTGGGTCAATCTGGTGCGTTAGCGATGGCGCGCCGCGCTCTGGACGTGGAGTTGGAGCAACAGGGTCGCGAAATCTGGTATGCCCACGCCACTCTCGCCGAAATTGTGGCCGAGCCGCATAAGCGCCAACATCATGCGCGCCAGGCCCTCAGCGCTCTGCTGGCCCTGGGAGAGACGGCTCGTCACATGCGTCCTATCTACGCCACCTTCCAAGACTCCGCGACAGTGAAGGCCTTGCGGAACTGTGCTGAACTGCCCTGAACGCCCGATTGACGGAGAGCCACCATGACGAACGACGAACAACGCAAGCTCAACGACTCATCACCGACCATTGCCGACAAGTTCCGACAGCGACTGGCTCAGGCTATGCAGCCCAGGGACGACGATCCCATCCCAGAGCCTCCACCCTTCGTCCCGCTCAATGCCACCACCCCCATCCCGGAGCCTCAGCTCGGCTCGTCCAAAGAACCCACGCCGCCAACCTTCCCTGATCCAAGCCGCTATCTCATCACCTATGGACTCATCCACACAGGCCAAGTTGAATCCCGGGCCTTGATCATCTACCACACCGCGCTCGCTCATCTTGAGCGCCGCCAGTGGGATGAAGCCCGCGCTGCACTGCTGCGCGCCGTCGATGCTCAGAGCAGTTTCGTCGATCCACACCTGTGGCTGGCGCGCCTGGCTCGCACAACAGAAGAGCGCTACAAGCATTACAGCATGGTCATCGCCCTGACAGGCAACCACCTGGAGGCCGCACGCGAGCTGATGGTGCTGAACGGCCAGCTCAGCAGAGAAGAGGCCGACCGCAGTGAGCGCGGCGAAGTCGCTTGGGCTAAAGCCGACTCGCCCATCCAGGCCCAGGGCCAAGCCTTGCGCTGTCCTCAGTGCGGCGGCGACTTGTCGCAGCACAAAGCCCAAGATGGGCGGATCGCCTGCTGCTTCTGCGGCTACGTCCTCGTGTTGGATGAGGTGTGGCAGAGCAGTGGAGCGCGAAGCTTGCAGATGGCCATGCTCAAGCGGCGCGGCCAAGAGCGCGTCTGGGCTGTCGGCGAACGCCTGCTGCAATGCAACGCCTGCGGCGCAGAGCGCGTCCTGCCTGCTGACCAGCTCAGCAGCCGCTGCCCCTTCTGCGGCTCTAAACAAGTCGTCCAGGCTGACGTGCTGCGCACCTTTGAGCAACCTGACGGTGTCATCCCCTTCCGCCTAAGTGAGGACGCCGCGCGCGATGCCTTGCATAAAGCCCTCAACAGCCCAATGGAGCGCGTCAAGGGCTGGTTCATCAACAACAAGGTGAAGGACATGCGCCTACAGGCCGTCTTCTTGCCCTTCTGGCTCTTCGATGCGCACCTCATCGTCCGCAAGACCATCCAAGATGAACGCGATGACACGGAAGCCGACCTTTTCGCTTTCGCATTCGGGACGAGAAGTCGAACTGAGGAACGCTACGAGATTGCCCAAGATGAGGCCGTCTTTGGCAGCGAGACACCGCCTGCTCAGCAGGTAGAACGCTTGGCCGATTTTGACTGGAGAGCAGTCTTGCCCTATCAGGCTGAGCGCTTGGCCGACGCAGAAGCCATGCTCTACACCGTTGATTACGAAGTGGCGTCCCTGGTGGCTCGCAGCCGTATCAGCCGCGCTGTGCGCGATAAGCACGAATATGAATCGCATGGGGACGATTACAGCGTCTGGGTGGCGGTTATCGTACAGCATATGGACTTTCGCTTGGTGATGTGTCCTTTCTGGATAGCGCACTTGCTAGAAGAAGACGGGGATCGCCGTACAGCCATCATTCAAGGCCAGAATGGGCGCGTTTCTTTGGGCCAAGCCCAAAAGTCGCGCTGAGATAAGCAAGCTATACTCAGGTTGGATGAACGGTCATCGCTTTGTGCGATGACTTTTTTCAAATACTTTAGCTCAGGAGTAATGCTTATGACTTTTTTGAACGGTGGCGAGCTGGTGGCGCGCACGCTGGCAGCACAAGGTGTCACGACTATCTACACGCTGTGTGGTGGACACGTTGCGCCGATCTATGACGGCTGCCTGAACAACGCCATCGCTATCATCGACTTCCGCCATGAGCAGGCCGCCGCCCACGCCGCCGATGCCCATGCCCGCCTGACGCGCAGCGTCGGCGTGGCTGTCGTGACAGCTGGGCCAGGCGTGACGGACGCTGTGACCGCCGTCGCCAACGCCTACCAGGCGCGCAGCCCCCTGCTGCTGATCGGCGGCGCCGCGCCCATCGCCACGCGCGGCAAAGGTGCGCTGCAAGAAATGCCCCAGACGGACATGTTCCGCGCTTTCACCAAAGCCAGCTTCACTATCGAACGCACCGAAGACATCCCTGCCAAGCTGCACGAGGCCTTCGTAGCAGCGCTCAGCAGCAGACCTGGCCCCGTCTTCGTGGAGCTGCCTGTCGACGTGCTGTTCAACACAACTGAGCCGTCGACCATCCCCGCGCGCTATACTCCTGACCCTGTTGCACCGACGCTGGATGTGGTGCAGGCGATGTTCGACATCTTGCGCAGCGCCAAGCGGCCAGTGCTGGTGGCTGGCACACAGGTCACCTGGGATGACGCCAGCGCCGCCCTGCATGACTTCACCAACGCTACCGCCATCCCCGTCTACACCAATGGCGGCGGACGCGGCGCGCTGCCTATGAACCATCCTCACTGCTTCAAGGCCAGCCGCAGCAAAGCTCTGCGCCAGGCCGACGTCATCGTGCTGATTGGTACGCCGCTGGACTTCCGTTTGAAGTATGGCGAAGATTGGCGCGCCGACGCCAAACTCATCCAAATCGACGACGATCCTGCCGAGCTAGGACGCAACCGCCGCGCCGACGTGGCCAGCAGCGCCAACGCCCGCCTCATCCTGGAAGCGCTGAGCGAAGGCTTGCAAGGCCTGCGCTTTGACGACTGGCTGGAGCAAGTGCGCATTCTAGAGCAGGCATATCGCGATGATCTGGCCCGCTGGAAGGCTATCGACGATCAGCCTATCAACCATTTCCGCTTTGCGGCGGGCATTGAAGAAGTCGTGGACGACAACACTATCCTGATCGGCGACGGCGGCGACATTGTGAGCGCCTGCGCCAAAGTGCTAGATGTCAACGTCCCTGGTGCGTGGATGGATCCCGGCCCTCTGGGTTGCCTGGGCGTGGGTTTGCCCTTCGCCATCGCCGCTAAACACCTCTACCCGCACAAGAAGGTGCTGGTCATCAACGGCGACGGCGCTTTCGGCTTGAACGGCTTCGAATTCGACACAGCTGTGCGCTTCAATCTGCCCATCGTGAGCATTGTCGGCAACGATGCCGGCTGGGGACAGATTCGCACGCCAGTCCAGGCGATGATGGGCGAAGACCGCGCGCCAGCGACTCATCTGGCCCTGACGCATTACGAGCGCGTCGTCGAGGCGTTGGGCGGCATGGGCGAGTACGTCACCGATCCTGCTGAGATTGCTCCTGCTCTGCGCCGCGCCTTCGCCAGCGGTAGGCCTGCCTGCGTGAACGTGGTCATCGATCCTAAAGGCATGAGCAAGACTGGCGCCAGCACGCCCTATATCTTCTAGGCTCAGCGCATTACAATCAGGCGGCAAAAATGAACAAAGGATGAACCTTCATGAGCCTGTTCCCCCGTTCGGCGGGCGTTCTGCTACACCCCACCTCTTTGCCCGGACGCTATGGTATTGGCGACTTGGGCGACACGGCCTATCGCTGGGTGGATTGGCTGGTCAGCGCAGGCCAATCTGTCTGGCAAATTTTGCCGCTTGGCCCTACCAGCTACGGCGACTCGCCTTATCAGACGCTCTCGGCCTTCGCTGGCAACCCTAACCTCATCAGCCTTGACCGTCTTCAGGAAGCGGGCTGGTTGAGCGCCGCCGATCTGGCCGATACGCCTGACTTCCCCATCGACCACGTGGACTATGGGTGGGTGATAAGCTGGCGCGAGAGCAAGCTGGCCGCCGCTTACAAAGGTTTCCTGGCTAAAGCTAGCGCTCAAGAGAAGCGCGCCTTTGCTCAGTGGTGCGCGGATAACACTTACTGGTTAGAAGACTTCGCCCTATTTGCCGCTCTCAAGCACCACCACGATGGTCGCCCCTGGGTGGAGTGGGACAAGCCTCTAGCTTCGTACCGAGCCGACGCGCTAGAGAAAGCACGCCAAGATCACGCGGTCGCCATTGACGAGCAGCGCTGGCAGCAATGGGTCTTCTACAGCCAGTGGTATGAGCTGAAGTACTATGCCAATCGTCGTGGCGTGCGTCTGTTCGGCGATATTCCCATCTTCGTCGCTCACGACAGCGCTGACGTGTGGGCCAATCAGGGCGATTATACCCTGGACGCCGACGGTCAGCCTGTCACCATTGCTGGCGTGCCGCCAGATTACTTCAGTCCGACGGGCCAGCGCTGGGGCAATCCACTCTACCGCTGGGACGTGATGAAGGCCAAAGGCTATGCTTGGTGGATTAGCCGTCTGAAGGCCATCCTGAGCTTGGTCGATTACATCCGCATCGACCACTTCCGAGGCTTTGAAGCCTACTGGGAGATTCAGGCCAGCGAGAAGACTGCCGAGAAAGGTCAATGGATTCCAGGGCCAGGCGCTGACCTGTTCCAGGCTATCCAGGCGGCGTTGGGCCAGCTTCCGATCATCGCCGAAGATTTGGGCGTCATTACGCCTGGTGTAGAAGCGCTGCGCGATGGCTTCGGCCTGCCTGGCATGAAAGTCCTGCAATTCGCCTGGAGCGATCCGACCAACGTCTTCTTGCCTCATAACCACCCTATGAACTGCGTCGTCTACAGCGGCACGCACGACAACAACACCACGCTGGGCTGGTGGAAGACAGAGACGGATGAGCCGACGCGCCATTTCCTCAACCAGTACATCCAGGCAGAAGCTCGCGAGATCAATTGGCTGATGATTCGCTTGGCGTTGGCCAGTTCGGCGCATACGGCCATTGTGCCGCTGCAAGACATCTTAGGGCTGGGCAGCGAAGGCCGCATGAATACCCCTGGCAAGGAGAGTGGCAACTGGAAGTGGCGCTTCCAGGCTCATCAACTCACAGAAGCCATGCGCGAACGTCTGGCCTTCTTCACCTGGCTCTACCAACGCCGACCTGACCAGCGTGAGAGAGCCTACGGCGATCAGGCTACTGCCAAAGTCGCGATATGAGAGCTGGGACGATCGCCCCAGCTCTCTTAGCATTTTGTTAATAAAAAAGACCTGATAAATCGTAGAATGCTTAACACTTTCTTGTGTTGGATTTGACTTTGTCTCGTTAGGATGACACATTGTGGCCTGATTTGAGGTTACACCTCGCCCATCGAGTCCAAACGAGACATTATGCTAGACATCTCCCAACTTCGCGTCGTCTATCCCAATGGTCTAGAAGCCCTCAAGTCTGTCAGTATTCAGGCCGAACGCGGCGAAATCGTCGCCATTATCGGGCGCAGCGGCGCCGGCAAAAGCACTTTGCTGCGTTGCGTCAATGGTCTTCAGCCAGTCACTAGCGGCACTGTACGCTTGGATGGCGAAGAGATCAGCGCCATGAGTGGGGAAGCGCTGCGCAAGGTGCGCCGCTACATTGGTTTCATCTGGCAGGAATACAACCTGGTCGAGCGTCTGCCGGCCATCACCAACGTGCTGACGGGCCGCCTGGCCTACAACAGTGGACTCGCCAGCTTCTTCGGCTACTTCAATGCCAAGCACCGCGCCATCGCCATCGCCAGCCTAGAGCGCGTTGGCCTGCTGCACCGCGCCAACAACCGCGCGGATCGCCTCTCTGGTGGTGAGAAGCAGCGCGTCGCTATCGCCCGCGCCATCAGCCAAGAGCCGAAGATCATCCTGGCTGATGAACCCGTCGCCAGCCTCGATCCTGAGCTGAGCGTACAAGTCTTGAGCGACTTGTCGCGCGTGGCTCGCGAGCTGGGCGTGTTGACGCTCATCAACATCCACCAGGTGGAATTCGCTCGTCAATTCTGCGACCGCATCATCGGCATTGCGCGCGGCGAAGTGGTCTACGACGGCAGTCCTGACGGCTTAACCGAGCCTGTGTTGGACAGCATCTACCGCTTCGATCGTCCTAATGCGGACGTGAGCAGTCCGTTTGAAGCCGAACCCGAAGACCTGCCTGCCGAAGTCGTCGCCTAGTCCCCTGCGAGCGGAGCAACCTCATGGCCAGAATTGCCAGCAACGTCCGAGAACTGAAGCTCAGCAGGGCTGACGACAAGGCCAAGAAGGCTGTCGACCCCGAGGTGCTGCGCGCAGAACTGCTGCGTCCCTATCCCAAGTTGACGGGCCGCAACATCGCGGCCATCCTCACAGCGTTGCTCATCCTGTCTTGGAGTCTGTCGGGTGTCGGCCCCGGCGCCACCAACCGCATTACGTCGATATTCGACCCATTCATCGCTGTCGCCAACCTAGTGGGTCGTATGCTGCCGCCCGAATTCGAAGTGGATCGGGTGCGCAACGTCAATATCGACTTCCTGGGTCAGACGATCAACTTCGCCATCGAGCGCAGCACGATCAACATCCTGGGCCTAGAGCTGATGATCGGCTGGCTTCCAATCATCACAGCTACTTTCGAAACGATCCAAATGTCGATCATTGGCACGCTGGCGGCAGTTATCATGGCCTTGCCACTGTCGTTGCTGGCCGCGCGCAACACTTCGCCCTTCCCCATCGTCTATCAGGTGACGCGCCTGTTCCTCAACCTTATGCGCTCCATCCCAGAGCTGGTTTACGCTCTGCTGTTTGTGGCTGCTGTTGGTCTGGGGCCGTTCACCGGTGTGCTGGCGCTGGCCTTCGGCTCAGTCGGTTCGCTGGCGCGCGTCTTCAGCGAAGCCATTGAGCAGATCGACCCAGCTCAGGTGAACGCCGTGCGCGCCACTGGCGCGACAGGTGTGCAGACCTTCATGTATTCTGTTCTGCCCCAGGCTGTGCCGCTGTTCATCTCGTACAGCATCATCTACTTCGAGAGCAACGTGCGCCATGCTACCATCCTCGGCTACGTGGGCGCTGGTGGCGTGGGCTTTCTGCTCTTCAAGTACACAGGCACCAGCGACTACGACAAAGTGCTGGGCGCGGCCTTGGTGTTGGTGGTTGCCGTGACGATCATCGACCGCTTCTCTAGTTGGCTTCGTCAGCGCTTCATCTGACCGATCAGACGAGCGCAGGCGTGGTTCAAGTTTCTTCGTTCAAGCTCACACAGGAGATAAGCAATGAAGAAGTTTGCAGTGCTGTTGACGATGGTTGTTATCATGTTGGCGGGCCTGAGCCTGGTCAGCGCCCAGGAGGTGGATCGCACTGGTTGGCCAGAGACGTTCATCATCGGCGTCTACCCCGGCGACAACGTTGAAGAAGCTCTGGCTGCTGTCGAGCCGCTGCGCGTCTATCTGGAAGAACGCCTAGGCGTGCGCACCGTCCTCATCACCGGCACGAGCTACAACTCGGTCATCGAAGCGATGGCTGCTGGCCGCGCGGATGCTATGGAAGTCGGCCCTTTCAGCTACGTCCTGGCAGCTGAAGTCGCTAAGGCCGAAGCGATCGCCGTTGCCAACTACTCCATCGTCGTCGATCGCGACGAAGTCCCCGGTTACTTCAGCCTGATGTTCACCAAGAAGGGCAGCGGCATCAAGAGCATTGCAGACCTAGAAGGCCGCAGCTTCGGCTTTACTGACCCCGCCAGCACCAGCGGCTACCTCGTCCCTGCTACCGACATCCTGCTGGATCGTCAGTTCACCGATCCGGCCCAGATCGAAGAATTTGCGAAGGTGACCTTCACGGGCAACCATCCCAACGCTGTCTTGGCGGTCGCCAACGACAACGTTGAAGCCGCTGCCACCTTCGATGCCAACCTGCCCACTCAGGCTCGTGAGATTGGCATCAACCTGTGCGGCTTCAACGACACTGGCGCTGCGCAGACCGTCGTCACCAGCGAAGAGTGGCCTTATCTCAGCCCAATGACCAGCGAAGAGATTATGGCTATCTATGATAAATGCCCCGAAGGCAGCCTGGTGGTCTTCCACCAATCGCCCTTGATCCCTGAAACGCCCTTCGCCGTCCGTGGTGACCTGCCTGAGTCGTTCAAGATGGCCGTCAAGGAAGCTTTGCTAGACGTGGCCAACGACGAAGAGTTGGTCAAGGCCCTGGAACGCTACTATGTTGATCCAACCGAACAAACTGGCGTGGAGAGCATCGACGCCATCTATGACAGCCTGCGCGACATTGCTCGCCTGCTGAACATCGACCTGCGTCGTCGCTAGACCTTGTAAGTCGCAACTTTTCGCCGCAAGATAGAGGCGTAGCCTGGGGCTGCGCCTCTATTGATTGACCCAATGCCACGAAGAGGCACTCATGACGAACACCCTCCTGTCGCGCGCCCGCGTCCTCAACGTCCTGGCCAGCGCTCCTGCCGATGAGGTCATAGTCTTCGCTGAAGAGCTTCTGGAGAAGCTTGGCGAGGTGCGCGTCCTATTCAACCGCAGCGGCCTAATCGTCCTGTCCGCCACCGACAGCGCCCAGGGTGCGCAGTTCCACCTAGGCGAGGTACTCGTGAGCGAAGCGCATGTCGCCCTAGAGACAGGCCACGAAGGCTACGGCATGTGCTTGGGGCATGATCTAGTGCAGGCTCTGGCCCTGGCCGTCATCGACGCTGCCCTGGCGGCTGAGCAGGGCGCTGCAGCAATTGCCGCTTTTGCCCAGTTGCAGCAAGCTGCGCAGCTTGCTGCCGACGAGCGCCTGCTGCGCCAAGTCGAAGCGACCCGCGTTGAGATAGAAACCTTCTGAATTCGTCTGGCTTTCATCTTCAAGAGACGCCCTCATCATGTTTGAACCGCTCTACACGCCGCAGGAAGCCCAGGATCGCCGTGCTTTCTTGGCCCTGCTGTGGGCCGCCAGCCAACCAGGTTGCTGGCAGAGCCTGCCTTCTACTGCTCCGTCTTTCATCGCTCTGGGCCAAGCGCTACTCGATTTGGAGACTAGCTTCTACGCTGCCGATGAAGCTCTGGCTCGGCAACTGGCGCGCACAGGCGCGCGCGCTTTGCCACCTGAACGTGCTGATTATCTGTTCTTCCCCGTATTGCGCGATGAACATCTGGAAGCGCTCAGCCAAGCTCAGCGCGGCACGCTGCTCTACCCCGACAGCGCCGCCACCATCTTCATCGGCTTGTCCGATCCGCACGACGAAGGCGTAGAACTACGCCTGACGCTGCAAGGCCCCGGCGTCAACGGTCTGTTGCAGATCGCTCTGCGGGGCATTCCATTTGGCTTGTGGACGCTGCGCGCCCAAGCGCGCTATCCGCTGGGCTGGGACATTTATTTTGTCGAGCCTGAACGCGGACAGGTCTTGGGCCTGCCGCGCAGCACTCAAGTCAGGCTCTCAGAAGCGCACAGCCAGGAGGAGTGAGCCATGTACGTTGCTGCGCGCGGTGGTGAAGAAGCCATCCAGCGCTCCGAAGCACTTTATCACGCCCTCAAAGGCCCAATCACGCCTCAGCTCATCCAGGGCATCATGGAGAGTTTGCCCTACCTGGTGGATCGCGTCATGGGCGAAGCCAGCTTGTACGCGCCCGAACTGGCGGCTCTGGCTATCGCTCAGAGTGGCGGCGATTTGTACGAAGCAGTGCTGCTATTGCGCGCCTATCGAAGTACTCAACCGCGACTGGGCTATGCCCATCCACTGACGACGGAGCGCTTGTTCACTGTGCGACGTATTAGTGCTTCGTTCAAGGATATCCCCGGCGGACAAATCCTCGGCCCAAGCCTGGACTACTCGCACCGTATCCTCAACCTCAACCTGCTTGGCGATCAACAGCCTGCTGTGTCAGAAGAAGCTCCATTGCCAGAACGGCCTGCCAGCCCACACTATCCGCTAGTAGCTGATTGGCAGCGCCAACAGGGCATGCTCGCCCCCACGCCAACCCACGAGGCCAGCGCTCCGCAGGACATCCCCGACGTGACGCGCGATAACGTATTATTTCCGGCGCCGCGCGCCCATCGTCTGCAAGCCCTAGCTCGCGCTGATACCGGCGGTGTACTCGCTCTGGGCTATGCTAGTATGCGCGGCTACGGCCTCATCCACCCGACGGTCAACGAACTGCGCCTGGCTTACGCCGAAGTGCGGATGACTCATCCGTTGACAGGCGAAGATTTCAGCGTAGGGCGCGTGCGCGTCTCGCAGGCAGAAGTCGTCAGCAATGGTGGCCAACACGCCCCACTGCTGACGCTGGGCTACGCCGCCACCCTGGGCTGGAACGAGGTCAAACTCATCGCTGCCGCCACCCTGGACATGGAGATGAGCCAGCCCAACCCACACCCCGCACACACCGAGGAATTCGTTATGTACCACACCGAAGCCATCGAGTCGTCGGGTTTCTGCATTCACTTCAAGCTGCCGCACTATGTGACCTTCGCTAGCAGCTTGGACAACCTGCGCAAGGTCATCAGCACCTTCTACTCGGCAGACTCGCAGCCTGCCACTGCTCCAGCGCCGCAGGAGACAGCCCCATGAGCAGACTCGCTGCCCTGGCTAAGCCTCAGACAGGTTATAGCTATGCCTTCATGGACGCCTTCGCCAAGCGCGAACTGCGCCGCCGCATGTTGAAGGCCGTCGCCATCCCTGGCTACCAAGTGCCATATGCCAGCCGAGAGCTGCCCATCGCGCGCGGTTGGGGGACGGGAGGCCTACAAGCTACTTTGAGCCTGGTCGGGCCTGAGACCGTCCTCAAGGTCATCGATCAGGGAGCAGATGATAGCGTCAATGCTGCCAACCTACGCCGCTTCATCACGCGCATGAGCGGCTGCCAAACGACGACGGACGCTCTGCAAGCGACGATCATTCAAAGTCGCCATCGCATTCCAGAAGAAATTCTGCGCGAGGGGCAAATCCTGGTGCTGCAAGTCCCCGATCCAGAGCCGCTGCGCGCCGTCCAGAGCGACAGCAGCGCTTGTCATCATATGCACGCTGACGCCGACTATGGCCAAATGTGGTTGGTGTTGTACGAGCAGCTAGTGCGTTATAAGCGCTATATTCAGGGCGCGAGCTATCCCAGCTTGGTGAACGGACGCTATCTCATCAGCCCCAGCCCCATCCCGCGCTGGGACACGCCCAAGCTGCACCGAGCCGCTCATTTGACCATCCTCTCGGCAGGCCGCGAGAAGCGCATTTATGCTGTGCCGCCTTATACTGATGTGCGTCCACTGGAATTCAGCGACATACCTTTCCAAGTGGAAGACCAGCGTACTTGGGCTGATGAACGCACTGGTGCGCGCTACAAATTCATGAACGAGCTACCTCAAGCCGATGGCACAGCTCGCTATGAGCTATCGGACACGGGCTACGCTGAGAAGTTAATCGCCAAACAGCGCGGGCAGGCAGTGACGATTGGCCGCACCTATTACGACGACGAAGGGAATTTCTATCATGACGGCTATCTCAAGCCCCCTGTCATACCTGAACAGGGTGGATGAGCCGCGTTTGATCGGCGCTGCACCGCTGCTGCGCGTTCAAGGCCTGTGCAAGCGCTATGGACGCATTCAGGCGGTGCAGGACGTGAGCCTGGACGTGTACAGTGGCGAAATTGTCGGTATCGTCGGCGAATCGGGCAGCGGCAAGTCGTCGGTGCTGCGCCTGCTCAATTTAGAGGAGTTGCCCGACGAAGGACGCTACACGCTGGCCCTGCCCACTGCCATAGGCCTAGATGGCGTCAACTTGTTCAGCCTGGATCGATTCACGCGACGCGAAGTCCAGACACAACACATCGGCATTGTGTACCAAAATCCCCATCTGGGGCTGCGTATGGGCCACACTAGCAGCGGTAATGTGGCTGAACGTCTGCTCATCAGCGGCGAGCGCTCGTTCCATGCGTTGCGCGCGGCTGCGCGCGAAGCATTAGCAGCGTCCGATTTCCCACTGGATCGCATGGACGATCCGCCGCGCAAGCTGTCCGGCGGTATGCAGCAGCGCGTCCAGCTCGCCAAAGCCATCGCCTTGCGCCCGCGTCTGCTGCTGCTAGATGAGCCGACGACAGGCCTGGACGTTTCTGTGCAGGCGCTGGTGCTGGATACACTCAAGCGCTTGCAGCGCGAACGCCGCTTAGCCATCATCATCGTCTCGCACGATCTTGGCGTCATCCGCGCTCTGGCGGATCGCGTTTTGGTCATGCGCCAGGGACGGGTGATAGAGCAGGGCTTGACCGATCAGGTGCTGGACGATCCGCAGGACGCCTACACCCAGCAACTCGTCCACGCCAAGCTGTGAAGTCATGGAGGTGTCGTGGTTCTACTTGATGTCGTTGGCCTGACCAAGACGTTCACCATCCATCATTTGGATCGGCATATCCCCGTCTTCCACGACCTATGCTTCAGACTGCATGAAGGCCAGTTCCTGTTAGTGACGGGACAGAATGGAGCGGGCAAATCTTCGCTGCTGCGCTGCCTGTACCGCACCTACCTGCCCAACGACGGCCATGCCTACTACGAATCGCGCTATGGCCGCGTCGACTTAGCTCGCGCCGCCGATGTAGATATCGCTTTGCTGCGCCGCGAAGAGATAGGCTTCGTCACTCAATTCTTGCGCCCGCGCCCGCGCGTCAGCGCCCTGGAGTTGGTGGCTGAAGGTCTGGGAGAGCTTGGAGAAGCGCGAGCGCGCGATTTGCTGGACGGCTTCGGCCTCAAGCCAGAGCTGTACAGCGCCTATCCCACCACCTTCAGCGGCGGCGAACAGCAGAAGGTCAACCTAGCCCACGCTCTGGCCCGCCCGCGCCGCTTGCTATTGCTAGACGAACCGACTGCTTCGCTGGATGCGCAGGCGCGCCGCTCTCTGTGCCAGCGCCTGGCCGACCTGAAAGCACAGGGCGTGGCCATGATCGGCGTCTTCCACACGGCAGACGAGATACGTGCGCTGGTGGATGGCGAAATTGAACTACGTGGGGCGCGCTTGGGCCTGCCCACACACGATGACGAGACGACGCACGGGGGATTCTATGTGGCTGACTGATCTGAAATTGGTGTTGGAGGATGGCGTTGTTGATGGCGCGCTGCGCGTTCTAGACGGCCACATCGCCGAAGTCGTAGTGGGGCAAGCACCGCAGGCCGGCTTGAGCGCCAGAGGCCTGTATGCTCTGCCTGGCCTGATCGACCTGCACGGCGACATGCTAGAGCGCGACATTGAGCCACGCCCCGGCGCGCGCTTCCCGACAGAACTAGCGCTGTATGAGTTGGACAAGCGTCTGGCTTCCAGCGGGATCACGACGGCCTACGCAGCTGTGTCTTTCGCCTGGACGACGAACGATCTGCGCACCCAAGAGAAGGCGGAAGAGATCATCCGCACCATCGGCGCGCGTCGCGCTCATTTACTGGTCGACACACGCGTCCATGCCCGCTTTGAGATTGGCAATCCAGAGACCGCACCCCTGTTAGAGCGTCTGCTGGAAGAGGGCCTGGTAGAGCTAGTCTCCCTGATGGATCACACGCCGGGCCAAGGCCAATACAAAAACGTCCAAAAATACGTAGACTTTATGACGCGCTGGCTAGGCTTCGATCCCGAAGCAATTGGCGCAGACATGATCCACAAGCTAGAGAACGCCGTCGAAGTAGAAGCAGCCAAGCCGCGCAACTGGGGGATCGTCCGCGAAGTGGCCGAGGTGGCGCGCCGTCGGCACGTTCCGTTAGCAAGCCACGACGATGACACCGAAGACAAGGTGGAGCAAATGGCGCGCTACGGCGTGACGATCAGCGAGTTCCCCGTGTCGTTGGAAGCCGCGCGAGCGGCTCACCAGCGCAGCATGGGCGTGGTCATGGGCGCGCCTAATGCCTATCGCGGCCAGTCGTCTGGTGGCAACTTGGGCGCAGTGGACGCCATCCGCGCGAGCCTGGTGGACGCTCTGGCGACGGATTACTTCCCGGCGAGCTTGTTGCAGGCCGCTTTTCGCCTGGCTGAACTGGGGATTTTGCCGCTGCACGAGAGCGTAAAGCTAGTGAGCAGCGGGCCAGCGCGTTTGGTGGGCCTGACGGATCGGGGAAGGCTGGCCGTCGGTCAGCGCGCCGACCTGGTGCTGGTGGAAGCTGACTCGTCGACGGCACACCCGCGCGTGCGCGCCACGCTGCGCCAGGGTCATTTCATCTACCAAGATGGCGTCATGGCTCGCCTGGCTGGAGGCCTGGTGCTGAGAGTTGACACCAGCGCGCTGTTTTGATTGCAGCTAGCTGTGCTAAGCTAAGCGTCATCATTTTGGTCGAGGTCTGAGCGACGTAGGCCTGCTGCGCCGACGCTTGACTCTCTGACTTCGATCAGCTCTGGGCCAGCAGCCAGGCCAGGCGCTCGTCGCGCTGGCAGATAGTCGCTTGAGTGACTTCTGCTAGCACACCGACGCTCTCCAGTGCAAAAGATGCTGATACTGCACCATAAAACCCTGCCATGCGCAGATCATTTGTCCTGTGCCAGCCCACCATGAAGCCACCGCAGTAGGTGTTGCCCGCCCCTGTCAAATCGATGACGTGCGGCACGGGGACGGGCGGCACAACGACCAGCGCTTCGCGTCCTTGCTGGCCCAACAACGAGCCATGCTCACCCATGCGCAGGGCCACTATCTGCGCGCCATCGGCCAACATGCACCGCACCAACCCATCAGGATCGACCATCTCGTAGAGCGTCTGTGCTTCTAGCAGGTTAGGCGAGACTATGTCGACCAGGGGCAGGGTGGCGATGAAGTCAGCGCGGTTTTCGGCGATCATGTACTGCTGCTCTGGCTCCCAGAGCAGGACAGCTTGGGGGAAGAAGGTGCGCCACAGGCGGGCTTCATCAGCGTCGCGTAGCACAGAAGCAGCCTGGGCTTGCCCCAGAATGGGCGGCACATCGCTCGGCTTGGGGTCGCGCAAGAAGGGCCGAATGTCCTTCACGCGCCACAGCTCGCGGCGCAAGCCGTCCCATTCAAAGATTTGCCAGGCACGCGCCTGAGGCTGTTCTGAGACAGATAGACCGCGCAAATCGAAGCTAGCGCGCAGACGCTTCAGCGCCGACTCAGGAATGCCCGCCCCCTGGCAGGCGATTAGGGCAGGACGCTCGCCCCACACCGTCACGCCTGCTGCCGCATGGACTCCGCCGCCTCCCAACACCTCCATAATGGTTGTGCCATCGGGGCGCACGATGTCGTCGATGATAATGCTGCCCACGCAAGCGAAGACGGGTGCGTCTGTGCTGCTCATCTCAGCGCTTGACCTCGGTCTGCATGTGGCTGTCGCGGATACGACTAGCGCCGTCTCTAGCCCAGTCTACTGTGCGACCGCCGCTGAAGTCGCGGAAGTAAGCGCTGCCCAGGGCTTGGGCGCGTTCTGCTGCGATGAGTTCACCAGGAATGCTGTAGACCAACGAAGCGAAGCACTCACGCACCTGGCCGACGACGGGCATGATGTGCTGTGCGAACGCGCTGATCGTGCTTTCGCCTTGTGGTACAATCGCCACCACCTGCCGCCCAATGCTCTGAGCGGCGCGCGCCAACTCGGCCATGCGATCCGACGAGAAACCATCGCAGTCCAGTAGGAAAGTGGGCGTCTGGGCAGGTTCAGCGAAGTACTGAAGGTGCGTCCACTCTTCTGTCTCTTGGGCGATCGCGCCGTCGCCGCTGGCTTCCAGCACTTTGGCGGCGCTGAACATAGCCGAGCCGTAGAGCGGGCCTGCTCCGACGAAGACCACTTCTGTCCAGTCGGGCCAATTGGCCACAATCTGGCGAGCGACAGGTTCGCAGGCACGGATGGTTGACTCCATCAGGTCAGCCAGCTCGCGAAGCTCACGGCGCAGCGCGTCGGCCTGAGCGGTGGTGAGGTGGCCGCGCACCTCGCCAATGCGCAGCGCTGCATGATAGAGAGCCGTCTGCGAAGCGAGATAGGAACGCACGCCTGGCACGACCGTGCCACGCATTTCGTCGGCCAGGGGTGGCACGGTAGTTTGGAAGACTTTGTGCGCCAGATTGCCCAGCGGGCCTTGTGGATTGCCCGTCAGGGCTACGCCGACAGCCCCGACTTTCTGGGCCAAATCCAGCGCTTCGATGGTGCGGCTGACCACGCCAGACACGGAGACGGCGATCACCACGTTGGTGTTGGGGCCGGTGTTGGGCAAGTAGCCCACCTGGTAGCGGCTGAAGGTGAGGGAGCTGAAGGCCTGCGTTGGGATGCCTGCCAGCTGCATGAAGGCCAACTCTGCGCCATAAGAAGCGTGATGGCTGTCGCCGCAGCCCACCAGGACGATGCGTTTGACCGAAGTACACAGCTCAAAGTCGAACACGGCGCGCGCGGATTCGTCGAAGGGCTGGGCGACTTGGCGCACCAGATCAGGCAAGGTGTCAATCTGCTGGTGCAGGGGAGAACGTTCGCTCATGGACGCTCTTCCTGCTGCTGCAAGCACTGGTAGAGCAGGGCTTTCCAGCGCGCCGCGTCCAGTTCCCAGCACACGGTGACGTTGGGCTGACGGTCGAATTTGCTGATGAGGCCCTGCCACATAGCCACGTTGGCAGTGTCGTAGGGGGTAACGCCGCATTGGTCGACGACGGTCATGCCGCGCGTGAACGTGCCGTCGCATTCGATTTCGACGAAGTGCTTGCTGGAGCGTGTGCAGATGGTAGGGTCGATGGCGATGGCCATCGCCACCGGATCGGGCAGGCCTAAGCCAGGATCGCCGAGCCAGTTGCGGTTGGCTTCCAGCGCCGAGTAGTTGCAGTCGATGGCGAAGTGAGCCAGCGGCGTGTTGATCGTCTCCTTGCAGTAGCGCATTTCCTCGTCGCTGAGGTTGGCTTCGCCTCGGCAGAGTTCCCAGCCGACCATCTCAATCGGCAGGCCGCTGTGGAAGACCATGCGCGCTGCTTCTGGGTCGCACCAGATGTTGTATTCGGCGGCGGGGGTGATGTTGCCGACAGTGCAGGCGGCGCCGCCCATGACCACGCAGCGCGACACGTTCTTGACGATGTACGGCGCTTGGGCCACTGCCAGGGCGACGTTGGTCAGCGGGCCGAGCGTGACCAGCATAATCCCAGGATTGGCTTCGATGGTGTCAATGAGCGCTTGGACAGCATGGCCAGGGCGAGGCTGGAGCTTGGGGGTGGGGTAGTTCATATTGCCCATGCCGTCTGGCCCATGAAAGAAGTAGGCACGGTAGATTTCGCGGGTGAGCGGAGCGTCTGCACCTTCCACCACTGGCACGTCCTTGCCGCACAGTTCAATAGTGTAGCGCGCGTTGATGCTGCCCTGAGCGACGGGCATATTGCCAGCGACGATCGTCACTAGCTCTACTTTAATGTCGGGGTGCTGCAAGGCCATCAGGATGGCGACGGCGTCATCAGACGCGGTGTCAGTGTCGATAATCATCTTACGGGGCATGAACGTCTCTCCTTTAACAATTAAATACGGCTCAGGATGAGGTCAACCACTCGTCGCCCATCGACCCGCGTCGGGACGTTGACTAGCGGGCGGCCTTCCCATTCGGGCAGACGATGATCGGTCTGGGTGACCAGCGGCCAGGTCTTTCCTCGGCTGAACAGACCGCTCGTCTCCACGCGCACGGGCCAGCGCTGTACAGTAAACAGCGTCGGATCAATCGCGTAAGCGATGGCCGACGAGTCGTGGACGAAGATACCATCGCAGCCATATGTGTCTTCAAAGTATTGGCGATATTTGGGTAGGATGTGGACGATGTGCCGAGCAGTGGCCTTAGAGCTGCGAGCATAGGCTTCGAGGTCGGCGCTGGTCATGTGGACAGTGTGCGTCACATCTAGGCCGACCATCGTCACTTGCCAGGGCGCGCCGAACACCACGTCGGCGGCTTCGGGATCGTTGTGGATGTTGGCTTCAGCGGCAGGTGTGGCATTGCCTGGCCCTAGTGCGTTGCCTCCCATCAACACGACTTCGCGCACTCGCTGGGCTATGCGCGGCTCTAGGCGTAAGGCCAGGGCGATGTTGGTCAGCGGCCCGATTGGCACGAGCGTCACCTCTCCAGGCTGGCGCATGATCTGTTCGATGATGAAGACGGCGGCGCTCTGGTCGACGGCGCAGGTGCTGGGTGGGGGCAGATTCGCGTCTCCCTGGCCATCCGCCCCATGTACAAACGGCACAGGCCCGCCATAGGGAATGGCTAGTGGATCGTTTGCGCCCTGGGCTACTGGAATGTCGGTGCGCGCAGCAATCTCCAGCAGGCGCAGAGCGTTGGTCGTCGCCAGGCTAGTGTGGACGTTGCCGTAAATCGTCGTCAGGCCAATCACCTCCAGCTCTGGCGAATTCAGGGCGAAGAAGATGGCCATCGAGTCGTCCACGCCAGGATCGGTGTCGATGATGATCTTGCGAGGCATGACCTTCATCCCTCCATCAGCTTCAAATGGACTTGGCGCTGGCGCGGGCCGTCGAATTCATAGAACAATATGCTCTGCGAGCTGCCCAGCACCAGACGTCCTGCAGCAATGATGAGGGTGGCGCTGTGGCCGATCAGGGCAGCCTTGATGTGGCCAGCAGCGTCAGCAGGGGTATCGTACTGGTGCAGAAAATCAACGCGCTTCGGCACCAGTCGGTTCACATCGGCGATGATATCCTGCGCTGTGGCCAAATCCACAGCCGAGTTGAGGGTGATAGCAGCAGTGGTGTGCGGCACGAACAAGACGCACAGACCTCCTTGTACGCCGCTGCCGGCCACGACTTGGCGCACCTGGTCAGTGATGTCGATCAGTGCGTCGCCTCTGGGAGTGGTTAAGCTCAGGATCTTCAGCATGGCAGCGAGACTTCTAGGCTAGTACTGGCCAGAACAGCCTGAACCTCTGCACAAGTAGGGACGTTCAGGCCACTGCCCAGCTTTTGTACCGAAGCGCCACCGGCGGCGTTGCCCAGGATAGCGCAGGTGGACAAGTCATAGCCGTGCAAAAAGCCATAAATGAAGGCGGCGTTGAAGCAGTCGCCGGCGCCGACGCTATCTATCACGTTCACGCGGAAGGCGTCGAAATGCTGTTGCCAGTCACGTTGTACCACGGTACAGCCGCGCTCCTGCTGTTTGATGACTAGTGTATGCGGGCCGAGTCCTAGCAGGTAGTCGATAGCTGCTGCGCCTGTCTTGCCGCACGCTGCCAGGCTCATCTCCTCTTCGGTCATCATCAGATAATCAGCGCGGGCCATGGCCTGTTCCAACATCTTTGGCTTCACATGGGCAACTGTCGGGCCTACGTCGAAGAAGATGGGAATCCGCTTTTGCCTGGCTCGCTCCATGACTGGATCAACGATTTCGGCCAGCTGCTGCTCCATGAGGTTGTAGGCCTGCATGAAGACGGCGTGGCCAGAGATGAGGACGGCGTCCATGATGTTGTCGTAACGCGCGACGGGTCCGGTGGCGTTATAGGCTATGAAAGCATGTTCGTGGCGCTCGGTATCGATCAAGTCGTAGACGACGGTTGTGCGTGAGCCAGGCATGGAGACGACGCCGCGCAGGTCGATGTTCTCGGCCTTGAGCATAGTGCGCAGCTGGTTGCCGAAGGCGTCCGTCCCTAGCGTGCCGATGGCAGAGACGCGCAGACCCAAGCGACGAGCCATAATCATGAAGTTGCAGCCTCCACCCGGCTGAAAATCCAGGATACGAATTTCCTGATGTTTGAAAGGTTGAATTGGCAGCCTGACGGGGGTAATCAGATCAAGGACGAGATCACCGATAGAGACGACGTGTTTGCTCATTTGCTCAAATCTCCTAGTTGAGCCATGCTCCTGGCCAGATCGCGCACGTGGTAGCTAATCATGATGGGATCAGAGTCAAGTTGATCGACATACGTAGCGGGGATAGCAGCGAAGCCTTTGAACGCGCCAGCAATAGCACAGGCAATCGCTCCAACGGTGTCAGCGTCGCCAGACAGATTGGCAGCGTAGCAGGCGGTCTGGACGGGATCACCCTGGGCCATGGCCAGCACGCCGAAGGCAGCGGGGACAGTCTCGCTGGTGGCCAGCGACGTTCCCACCACGTCGTATAATTCGCGCAGACGCGCTAATGGCTCGACAGGCTTGTGCGCGATGTTCACTGCCAGCTCAATCCGCCGTGCTATGCTCGCGCCAATCCACTTGAAGCCTTTCTGTCGCCCCAACTCTGCTCCCAGGATACCCGCTGCGATTACGCTGTCAAGCGTAGCGCTGTCGTGCAGAGCGACGCTGATCGCGGCAGCTACGGCGCTCGCTCCGGAGATAGCGACGTTGGTGTGGTGAGTGGGTATGCAAGAGATATAGGCCGCTTCCACTGCTGCCAGTGGGTCGTTGGGGTGCAGCAGCCCGACGGGTGAGACGCGCATGGCGGCGCCGTTGGTATCGCCCATGCGTCCAGCTTCGCGCGGATCGACGCCGCGCTTGAGAGCCTGTATGCCGCGCCGCGTACTCGGCCCAACGTAGGGCGACTCGTCGCCGCCTGTGCGGTCGTACCAGCCTACGATGGCGCGCACGGTGGCTTCTAGCGTCACGCCACCTTCTTTTACATATTCGGTCGCCAGCGAGAAGGCCTGTTCAGAGTCGTCTGTGATGCGAGCAGCGGGCAGGCCCTTATGGACTTCATGGTCGTCTGGAGCGGGCAAGAAGCCCTCAATCCAGCCGAAGGCGCGCCGTGTGTCGTCGAAGTCAAAGTAGGCTGGCATACCCCAAGCGTCGCCTAGAGCTTGACCATATAAGCCCCCAAGAATTTTGTCTTGTCTTGACGTCACGTCTTTCTCCCTCTGAGAGTGATGACCTGAATGCGGCTAGTCGGTCAGAAGCTGTACGGCTTTGTACTTCAAGTGGATACATGCAGTTTGAGCTTCTCTCCTACGATGAGGCCTAGACCACCCAGTGCCGCCCACAGCAGCAGGCTTAGTGCCAAGCCACCTAGCAGAGCCGCAATAGGTGAGAAGAACAGCAGCAGGAAGAGCGCCAGGTAGATAGTAAGCGAGCTGATCGTCACTGCTGCGCTGAGGATGGGCTGTTCCAAAATGCGCTCTAGGCGAGCGATGAAGGGCCAGTTGACCCCGATCAGCATCAGGGAGGCCAAGCTGATGACTGCGCCCCAAGGGTAAGCTACTGCTAGGCCGCCGAAGCCATTTGGAGCAGCGAACAAGCCTACGCTGAGGATGACGCCGATGACGGCGAACATGGCCAAAAGGACGTGCAGCACGCTCAGGCTTTGCAAGGTGCGCCACGTCCTAGCCGAACCGACGCCAGTAGCGCGCAGCGCGCGGAAGCGCTGTGTCTGACGAGTCTGTAAGGCGTAGATGACCAGGGCCATAACGGTAGCCACGTAGGGGATCATCTGCGGCACTTGCGAGGGGATTTGCAACGTGCCAATGCGGATAGCGAAGGCGTCGAAGAAGCCGAACATCAGCGACGCAGCTGCCGTGCCATAGGGATTGCCTCCGCCTAAGAGCGGAGTGGCCAGGGCGATGAAGCCGCGTCCAGCGGTCATGTCGCGCTGGAACATGTTCAGATAGCCCATGCTCATATGGATGCCACCCATCGCCGCTAGCGCACCGCTCAGCATGAGGGCGTAATAGCGCGTGCGAATAGCGCGTATGCCCACTGACTGCGCCGCCGCCATATTCTCGCCTGTGGCGCGCAAGTGCAAACCAAAAGGCGTGCGGTAGAGCATGAACCAGACGACGAAGACGGCGATGAAGGCGATCCAGGTCATCACACTCTGGTTGTTGAACACATCGTAGATGAAGCCGCCGATGAGCGGAATGTCGCGGATGAAGGTTGGCAGGGTGATGAAGGGCATAGTCAGGCTGGCCAGGCGGCTGGTGCTGCCGCGATCCCCAGTCAACTCAAACATAATGGCTACAGTGCCAGCCGAGCCGAGGATGTTAAGGGCAATGCCTGCTAGGATCAGATCGGCCTTGAGGCGCAAGTGCAGGAAGCCCAGCAGCAGGGCCATCAGGACGCCGATGGCGACTCCGCCGACCAAACCCAGCCAAGGGCCGACCATGCGTCCCGTCTCTGGCCCAAACCACTGCTGAGCGTAAGCGCTGAGGGCGACGCCAGTGAAGGCAGCAGCCAACATCGTGCCTTCCAGACCGATGTGGATGACGCCTGCCTTGTCCGAGATGAGAGCTGCCAGCGAAGGCAGCAGGATAGGCGTGGCCACGCGCAAGATAGCCGCCAAAAAAGTTGCACTGAAGATACCCTGGACGACGTTTTCAAACATGAGCGCCGGCCTCCTTTTGAGGTGCGTCTGTACTGGGGCTGACAGCGCTGCGCTTGGCGGCACGCTGCACTTGGAAGAAGGCTGCCAGCGCTTCGGCGGTGATGAGCAGGATGATGATGGCCTGGATAATGCGCACAATCTCAAAGCTGACGTTGGCGTCGCGCTCCATGAACTGCGCGCCGGCGCGCAAGTAGGCGTAGAGCAAGGCGGTGAAAGGAATCACCAGCGGATTGTTGCGCGCCAACAGGGCTACCACCACGCCTTCAAAGGCCAGGCCCAACGAGATGTTGATGATGAGCATACGATGGATTCCCATGCTCAGGTGCGCGCCGGCCAAGCCAGCGACAATGCCGCTGACAGCCATCGCCAGCATGATTGTGCGGCGCGTGTTGACGCCACCATAAGCGGCGAATTTGGCGTTGCTGCCCACCATGCGAATCTCGTATCCCAGTGGCGTCCGTTCGATCAGCAGCCACACCAGCAGCACCGCCGCCATAGCCATGAAGATCGCAATGCTGACCTGCGTCTCGGCTACCAGTGGTGGTAGTTGTCCGTTGGCGGGGAAAGGCGCGCTGGCGATATAACCTGCTGTGGGCGGCTTCAGCTCAAACGTCAGGATTAGCTCGTAAAAGCGTATTGCGACAGTGTTGAGCATGAGCGTTGAGACCAGCTCGTTTGCTCCCAAGTAAGCTTTCAGCATCCCAGGCAACAGACCCCATAGGAAGCCGGCAGTCATCGCTGATAAGATGGCGACAGGGATCACTAGCCAGGGCGAGAACGTCCCAAGATTGAGGGCCAGCACGCCACTGATGAGCGCACCGAAATAGAGCTGGCCCTCGGCGCCCAAGCTGAATTGGCGCGCACGGAAGACGATAGCAATCGCCAGCCCGACGAAGATGAGAGTCGTCGCGTCCTGAATCCAGACGGCCCAGCGGTTGACGCGGCCCAGAGCGCCGAGCAGGAACGTTTCGTAGGCGAAGCGCGTGGCGCTGAACGACTCGGCTAGGATGATGGGCGTCGTCAACGGCTCAGGACGCACATGGACGGTGTACAGCCCATCAGCGGGCAGAGTAAAGTCTTCGATCACGGCGTCGTTGGGGTTGCGGAAGCGCAGCACATCGCCGAAGCGCGCCAACTGAGCCTCGCTGACGCTGTTGGCGCTGGCTAGTTCTGCGCCTTGTGCGTCGCGCAGGCTCACCTCTAGGTTGACGGTGGAGCGGCGGTTGGCGGCGTAGGCCAGCACGCTCACCACGTCGTTAGCGCTGCCCAAGAAGGTGTATTCGGCTTCGCGCAAAGGATTGCGCACGCCAGGCTTGTTGAATTCACCGCCCTTCTCCTCACCATATGCCAGGTCAGCATCGCCTTCTGGCGGTGCAGCTTCGCTGAGGACGCGCACTTCGAACGCGCCTTGAATGTACTGGTTGGCCGCGTCTAGGTTGAAGGACATGGTGAATAGAAAGCCGAAGAGCAGGGCCACGATCACCGTCAGGACGACGCGCAGCGCGCTCCAACTTAACTGCCAGACGAACAAGCCCACGCTGAGGCCCACTAGGAGGTTCACAAACAGAATGCTGGCCGAGTCGGCCGTGTTGGCGACCCGTTCGATCAAGTCGTTGAGCGAGCCGCCAAACAGGCGGATGTTGACGAAGGCAGCCACCAGCAGGGCGAAGAGCGCCGCCAGCGTGGGCAGGCCCAAGCGTCGCGTCGCTGAAACTTGGCTCATGAGTAAGTCTCCATCTCTGTGGCGCTCTGTTTCTGTGCGCCCAGCATATACAGGCCCAACCGCTCCTCGGTCAAATCTGGGGTGTTGGGCAAGATGGCCACAATTTCGCCATCGTACATGACCATGATCCGATCTGCCAGCTTCATCACCTCTTGCAAATCAGCTGAGACCAAGAGAATGGCCAGACCCTGAGTGCGTTTGTCGACGAGCTGTTGATGGATGAACTCAATCGCGCCGATGTCGACGCCGCGTGTGGGCTGGGCCGCGATGAGCAGGCGTGGCTCAGATGAAAACTCGCGAGCGACGATGACCTTCTGCATGTTGCCGCCAGACAGACTGATGACGGGAACGTCGGCGTGCATGGCTACAATCCCGAAGTCGCGGATGAGCTTTTGTCCGTTGGCGTTGATGGCCTGAGGTCGCATGAGGCCACTCTGAGTGAAGGGCGGACGGTAATACCGGTCTACGATCAAGTTGTCAGCAATGCTGATGTCTGGCGCAATGCCGTTGGTCAGGCGATCTTCAGGAATGTGCGCGACGTGGGCTTCGCGTGCTTGGCGTGGGCCATGCCCCAGGATGGACTGACCATCGACCAGGGCCTCGCCTTCGCTGGGCGGGCGCAGACCGGTGAGAATCTCGACCAACTCAGTTTGGCCGTTGCCTTCCACGCCGGCCACCCCCAGGATTTCGCCTTCGTAGACAGTGAAGTTGGCGTGCTTGAGCAGCAATCGGCCACCTTCGTTGGCGTAACTGAGGTTGCGCACTTGCAAGACGGGCTTCCCGCGCTGCACAAGCGGCTTATCGACCACCATGAAGACTTCGCGGCCCACCATCATGCGCGCCAGCTGGGGAATATTCGTCTCGGAGGTCTTGACCGTGCCGACGTGCCGAGCGTCGCGCATGACTGTCACTCGGTGGCTGATCTCCATCACTTCGCGCAATTTATGGGTGATGAAGATAACGGTCTTGCCCTCTTGGATCAAGTTGTGGATGGCATCGAACAAATCGGTCGTCTCGCGTGGGGTGAGGACAGCTGTCGGCTCATCCAGGATCAAGACCTGCGCGCCGCGATAGAGAGCTTTGAGAATCTCCACGCGCTGGCGCATACCGACGGAGACGTCTTCCACGCGCGCCCTGGGATCGACTTGGAGGCCGTAGATGCTGGCGAGGCGTTCGGTGGCTTCAATCGCCTGTTTGCGATCTACGACCAGACCGCGGCGCGGTTCCGTCCCCAAAGTGATATTCTCTGCAATTGTGAAAGAATTGACCAGCATGAAATTTTGGAAGACCATGCCAATGCCCAGCTGAATGGCGCGCTGGGGGCTGTCGATGGTCACGGGCTGATTACGCAAGAAGATTTGGCCTTCGGTGGGCATCTCAATGCCATAGAGAATCTTCATCAGAGTCGATTTGCCTGCGCCATTTTCGCCTACGATGGCATGAATTTCGCCTTCTTCTACGCTGAGCGAAACGCCCTGGTTGGCCCGAACGCCATTCGGGTACGTCTTGTAAATATTGCGCGCTTCAAGATAGGGCATGGCATCATCCTGGCGTCAATGAACGTTCAGAGAAGAAAAAGCTGAGGCAGATTGTAAACCTGCCTCAGCGTCTTTGCCATAAGACCACACAGCCTGTGTTCGTGCTGAGTGGTGGTTGGGTGCTACTTGCTCAGGAAGGCAGAGGCGTCGAAGTCGGTGGCGGGCATGGCGTCGCACCCCATGCCGACGGTGGCGGCTTCGCCTTCGGGAGCGAAGACGGTGTTGACCACAATATCGCCGGCGATGACGGCTTCTTCTACGGCCGCGATCAGTTCCTTGATGTTGTCGGGGGTAGCGGCTTCGTAAATTTCGTTGTAGGCCAGACCTACGCCACCCTCAAGGATACCAATGGCTTCAGCTTGGCCCAGCACTAGTTCGCCCTTCAAGTACAAGTCGATAGCGCGGAAGAGGGACTTGTCGACGTTCTTCAACATGCTGGTGAGGATACGCTCGGCGCGTTCTGGCGCGGTCTCCATGATGATAGTGGCTTGGTCGCTGTCCACGCCGATGGCGAACTTGCTACGCTCAGCGGCGGCTTCGAAGACGCCCTCGCCTGTGCCACCAGCAATCTGGAAGACCATATCGGCGTTCTGTTCGTACATGGCCAGAGCGATTTCTTTCCCGCGCGCCGGATCGTTCCAACCGCCAGCATACTGCACCAGCACTCGGCTGTCGGGGTTGACCAAGCAAGCGCCTTGCTCGTAGCCGACGATGAAGTCGTTGATGACAGGGATGTCTTGGCCACCGACAGCGCCCAAAATGCCGCTGCCGCTGAAGCCTTCAATGCCGCTGGCGCTCATGGCGGCAGCGTAGACGCCAGCCAGGAACGAGCCTTCGTTCTGCTTGTAGGTGACAGAGTAGACGTTCTTGCAACCGTCGACGCAAATTGACGGATCGTCGTAGGCAGCGGGGGCGTCAAAGAGGATGAAGACCTTGTCTGGGTAGAGGTGAGCGCGGCGCGACAGAAACTCCACCATCTGGAACGTGCCGACGACCAGAACGTCGTAGGCATCGGTATCCTTCATGGCGTCGTCTAGGCCGGTCTCCCAGTTAGCTGGATCAATGCCCAATTCGATGGTGTTCACATCGACATCGAATTCATCCATGACCATGTCCATGCCACGCTGGCCACTGTCGAAGAAAGACTTATCGCCCAGTACACCATTGACGACGTAGGTGATGCGCAGAGTGTCTTGGGCGCTGACAGAGACGGCCAGCACGAAGAGCATAGCGAGCGGAAGAGCAGAGAAGGCTTTGCGTACCACGATGTTCTATCCTTTTACTTTACTTAACTTCTGCTTAGCGAGCATGAAGGCGCAGATGCCTTCGTATCGACGACAACAGAAAGTAACGAATGTTGAGAATTCTGTCAATAGGCCCTGCGACCAGCGCCACTCGACGAGCAATAAGACTTAACTTTCAGTGTAAAGAATTAAAGGAAAAGTCGATGGCAAAAATTAGGTTCGACTTTACAGGTTTTTCAAAGGCGTTGGTTACTTTCTCGCTGCCTAACACAGGCGCTCCAACGACGTTAAATTTGAGGAGAATGCCATGAAACGTTCTGTTCTTGTGCTGGGGACTATGGCCCTGGCTCTGGGTGTTGCGCCGCTGATGGCTCAGGACAGCCTGCCGACGGGCAACGTTATCTTCTTCCATCCCGATGGTACGGGCGTCAACCATTGGAACGCTGGCCGTATTTACTGGTACGGCCCCGATGGCATGTTGAACTGGGACATGCTGCCTGAGATGGCGGTCTACCGTGGTCACATGAGCGACCGTTTGGTGGGGACGAGCAACGGTGGCGCGACGGTTCACGCTTTCGGCTACAAGGTGCTTGGCCCTGGCTCTTTCGGCCAGGATGGCGGCGTTGATCCCGAAGAACCCGGCTCGGAAGGCCGTCCGATCAAGGCGCTGAGCGGCTACGCCGGCAGCATTATGCGTGAAGCAGCTGCCGCCGGCCACCCCGTCGGCATCGTCAACGACGGTGACCTGGCTGAACCTGGCACTGGCGTCTTCTTGTCGGAAGTTGGCAACCGCAACCTGAGCAACGACATCACCGCTCAGTTCCTGGATGGCCGCCCTGGCTTTGAAGGTGAGCCACTGCCTATGGTCATGTTGGGCGGTGGCGAAGGCTTCTTCTTGCCCCGCGAAGCGCCCGCCTGCGGCGAAGAGATCAACCTGGACTGCTTCATCCACGTCGATCAGGTCAATGGCCGTGGCCCCGATCGTCGCGATGGCCGCAACCTGCTGCGCGAAGCCGCCGAGAAGGGCTACGAAGTCATCCGTACCCGCGAAGAGTTTGACGCCCTGTGGGCGCGCATTCAGGCTGAACCCGACTTCAGGCCGATGGTGCTGGGCCTGTTCTCCCGCGATGACATTTTCAACGATGTACCCGAAGAACGCCTGATCGCTTTGGGTTTGGTAGAGAACGAGAAAGCCGAGACGCGCGAAGGCCGCCTGATTGTGTGGGGCAGCAAGCCCGGTACGCGCGGCTACAACCCGCCCACCGCTGCCGAGATGACGACGATGGCTCTGGAGCTGCTGCGCCGTCACAGCGAAGCCGCTGGCAAGCCTTTCTTCCTGGTGTCGGAAGTCGAAAGCACTGACAACCTGCCTAACAACGCCAACGCCATCGGCATGCTCAACGCCCTCAAGCACGCCGACGACACCATCGCTGTGATCCGCGAGTTCATCGCCGACAACCCCAACACGATGGTGTTGACCGCCGCCGACAGCGACGGCGGTGGCCCTCAGGTCTTCTCGCCTGCTCCGCGCAACCCGCTGGATGAGGAGCTGGTTGGGGTGAGCGCCGGCAACCCGACCGGCTTTGGCTTCAACCAGGGCTTCCCACTAGACGGCATTGAGGGCCAGAACACCGCACCCTTCATCGCCTCTCCCGACGCTTTCGGCACGGAGATGGACTTCGCCATCGGCTGGCCTGGCCAAAACGACGTGGCTGGTGGTATCGTGGCTCGCGCTGAGGGCCTGAACGCTGAACTGCTGCGCACTGAGTTCAGAGGCCGTTTCGATAGCACCGACGTTTACCGTATGCTGTACGCCACGCTGTTCGGCAAGCTGCTGCCTGCTTCCTATGGCCAGGCTGCTCCTGATCGCTAAACCACTTCTCTGAGCGAGCCAAAGCCCCGTCTGCTCCTGGTGGACGGGGCTTTTTCCTATCGATCCAGCTTCAGCATCCTCGTCCCTGACCCTGCCGAAGGAGAGGAGTTTGGGGTGAGAGTCAAAATGAGTCACTAGCCTCTATGCACCTGCTCTGTGACCTGACAGAGCGCTGATTGACATTCATCCTCAATTAGGATTATGCTCACACAAGAGAGGCGTTTGTACCCTCGCCGCATTCCATCCGTACGAACCATCCACGAAAGCTCACACCAACCTATGTCCTCCTTCAACTTAGGGCAGATTTTAATCGGCAAGCCCTTGCAGACTGCTGATCTGCCTCACCAGTCCATCTCCAAGCGAGTGGGTCTGGCCGTCTTCGCCAGCGATGCCCTGTCCTCTACTGCCTACGCTACTGAAGAAATTCTGCACATCCTTATCCTGGCTGCTGGGACGACCAGCCTCAGCCTCACAGCTCTTATGGGGATCAGCCTGCCGATTGCCGTCGCGATTGCTGTTCTATTGGTCATTGTGACGATCTCTTATCGCCAGACCATCCTCGCTTATCCCAACGGTGGCGGTGCTTACATCGTCGCGCGCGACAACTTGGGCGAGCTGCCAGCTCAGATTGCCGGCGCGGCACTTTTGACGGATTACATCCTGACAGTGGCAGTCTCCGTCTCCTCAGGCGTAGCGCAGATCGTCTCGGCTGTGCCATCTTTGCTGCCGCTGCGCGTCTGGCTGGCCGTCGGGATCATCATCTTCATGACCGTCGTGAATCTACGCGGGGTGAAAGAGAGCGGCAACATCTTTGCTGTGCCGACCTATTTCTTCTTGGTCATGATGTTCTTCACGCTGGCTGTCGGCATGATCCGCTACTTCAGCGGCACTCTCACGCCTGTAGAGGTGGAAGCCATACACGTGAGCCACATGGAAGAACTGAGCATTTTCCTAGTGTTGCGCGCCTTCTCTTCTGGCTGCACGGCGCTCACGGGCATCGAGGCGATCAGCAACGGCGTGACGGCTTTCAAAGAGCCGCGCAGCAGGAATGCCGCCACTACGCTGATTTGGATGTCAGGTATCCTCATCACCCTATTCCTGGGTATTACCTTCCTCGCTAACCAGGTTCACGCTCTGCCCAATGAGAGAGAGACGGTAATTAGCCAGATGGCGCGCGCTATCTACGGCGCAGGCTCACCCCTGTATTTCCTGGTCATGTTAGGCACGACGCTCATTTTGCTGATGGCCGCTAACACCAGCTACGCTGATTTCCCACGCCTCGCCGCGCTGCACGCTGGCGACGGCTTCTTGCCACGTCAACTGACTCTGCGCGGCAGCCGACTGGTCTTCAGTTGGGGCATTATGGTGCTGGCTAGCGCGGCCATTCTGCTGGTCATCGTCGCAGACGCGCGCACAACCTCGCTGATTCCCCTGTACGCGGTTGGTGTCTTCCTCAGCTTCACGATCAGTCAGGCGGGCATGGTGGTGCGCTTCCAGCGCATTGGCAAGCTTAAGCCAGGCGAGAAGGGCGAGGGTTTGGAGACTGATCTGGAATACGACAAGCGCTGGCGTTTGCACCAGTTCATCAGTGGCCTAGGGGCGCTGTGTACTTTTGTGGTGATGGTCGTCTTTGCTGTGACCAAATTCACCAGTGGCGCGTGGTTCATCGTGCTGCTCGTGCCGACGCTGGTCGCCGTCTTCTTCCAGATTCATCATCACTACAGGGATGTGGCTAAAGCGCTCAGCGTGAGCGATAATCGCTTGAGCCTAGAGATGCACGCTGTCAAAACGATCATCTTGGTTGATGACGTTCATGCAGAGACAATCCGCTTGGTGAACTTCGCTCGTAGTCTGAACGCACCCTGGCACGCCATGCATGTAGCCGTCAAACCAGAGAAAGTAGCCGTGGTGCGCGACAAATGGCAGAAGTACATCGGCGAGGGCGATCTCGTGATTGTCGAGTCGCCATATCGCTTGTTGGCAGAACCCATCCGAGAGCATATCCTCAAATTGCAAGCTGAAACGCCAGGCTGTTTCGTCCACGTCATCATGGGGCATTTAGTGATGGATAGCTTCTGGGAGCAAGCGCTGCACCAGAACACAGCGTTGATCTTCCAGCTGGTGCTGGACAACATTGAGCGGGTGGCCATCACCAGCGTGCCGTTCCAGATTCACCGCAAGCATCATGGGCAAGCCCAGTCTGCGCCTAACCCCATACCTGCGGCTTCCGACTCGGTAGAATGACCGCTCGCTGACAGCGATGGTCGTGAGAGAAGTCCCGTCTGCTTCTGGCAGACGGGACTTCTCCATGCCGACCAGCTCAAGCTCATGACGCTTATCAGGCCCTCAGGACGGAAAAGCTGAGCTTGCATGGTATAATGTCTTGTGAAAATCGTCACAATACACGAGGGGCAAACGATCATGACTCAGACACAGTTTGAACGCTTGGATGCGTTCATTACACGTACAATGGCTCGCTATGGGGTGGCGCTGCTGCGCGTCAGCGTGGGCCTGGTCTTCTTCTGGTTTGGCGTCCTCAAGTTCTTCCCGTCGCTCAGCCCAGCGGAAGATTTGGCGGCGCGCACTATTGCTACGCTCACCTTTGGCCTGGTTCAGCCCGACCTGTCACTGCCCGTGCTGGCGGCCTGGGAAGTGCTGATCGGCTTGGGCCTCATCACAGGCCGCTTCATGCGCGCAACGCTGTTGCTGCTGTTTGTGCAGATGCTCGGTACGATCACGCCCTTGTTCCTATTCCCTCAGGAGACGTGGACGGTCTTCCCGATTGCGCCGACGCTAGAGGGGCAATACATCATCAAGAACGTAGTGCTGGTGAGCGCGGCTATCGTCATCGGCGCGACGGTGCGCGGCGGCGATGTCGTGGCTGACGAAGATTTGGCCCAAATGGCCCATGAGCGCTATCGCCAGCAGCACAGCCTGGGCCTGGCTCAGGACTGAGACGAGTTCCCAGTTAGGCGGGACAGCTTACGTTGGCCCGCTTTTTTGCGTATCATAAGCGTATGCTGAACGCACCACACCCAGGACATGACCCATGAGCGAACGTCTCTACCACATTGGCAACATGGATTGCGCCCACTGCGCCCAAGAAGTGGAGCAAGGGGTAGCACTTTTAGAGGGCGTCGATTCTGTGCGCGTGGATTTCGCCAGCGCTCGCATGGTGCTGGTGGGCAACGTGGACGAGGAAGCTCTGCGCGCCCGCGTGGAAGCCCTGGGCAAGACGCTGCAATCGTCTGCCCAGGCAGTCGAAGCGGCGGCGCTGCACCGAGGGCGCGGCGGCCTGCTGGGCTTCTGGGACTACTTGCGGGAGCGTTCAGAGACGCGTCTGGCTCTGTTGGGCGCGCTTGGGATCGCCCTCACCTTTGCGGCGCAAGTCCTGCTGAGTCTGGATGAGGGAGCGGTAGCCTTGCCTTACACCCTAGCCATGTTGATCGCCCTCGCGCCGATTGCCCGCAGCGGCTTGCGCGTCTTGCTGGTCATGCGCAGCTTCAACATCAACCTGCTGATGACGATTGCGGCGTTGGGCGCGATCTTCATTGGCGAACATTTGGAGGGAGCGACTGTGATCGTGCTGTTCGCCATTGGCGAAGCATTGGAAGGCTACACAGCAGAGCGCGCTCGTGACAGCCTGCGCAGCCTGATCGGGCTGCGTCCGCGCACAGCCTGGCGCGTACGCGGCGAGGCTGTGGAGTTGACCAACGTAGAAGACCTGGCGCTGGGCGACGTGATCCTGGTCAAGCCTGGCGAAGCTGTGCCGATAGACGGCCAGGTCATCAGCGGGCAGAGCGCCGTCAACCAGGCGCCCATCACTGGCGAGAGCCTGCCGGTCGACAAGAGCGTCGGATCGCCCGTCTACGCTGCCAGTATTAACGGCGACAGCGCGCTGACGGTGCGCGTCACGTCATTGGCCCAGGACAGCATGTTGGCGCGCGTTATCCGCATGGTAGAAGAGGCCCAATCGCGCAAAGCCCCCAGCCAGCGACTGGTCGATCAATTCGCGCAATGGTACACGCCAGCAGTGGTGATCGTGGCGACGCTGCTGGCCTTTGGCCCGCCGCTGCTGCTGAGCCAGCCCTTCTACGACACTGGCGATGAGCGCGGTTGGCTGTATCGAGCTTTGTCGCTGCTAGTGATCGCCTGCCCTTGCTCGCTGGTCATCAGCACGCCAGTGACCATCATCAGCGCTATCACGGCGGCGGCGCGGCGCGGCGTCCTCATCAAAGGTGGGGCGTTCGTCGAAGCGCTGGCCCAACTCAGGGCGCTGGCCTTCGACAAAACTGGCACGCTGACGCACGGCCTGCCCCAGCTCACGCGCGTGGCGGCGCTGGATTGCAGCGGTGCGCCTAGCTGCGCTGCCTGTGACGACATGCTGGCGCTGGCGGCGGCAGTGGAAGCTGGTAGCGCTCATCCTCTAGCGCGGGCCATCACCAGCGCAGCTCAGGCCCGTCATCTGGACGGACGCTATGTGGCGGAAGGCGTGATGCAACGAGTTGGGGCGGGTGTTGAGGGCCTAGTCGATGGCCAGCGCGTGACTGTGGGCAACCACCGCCTCTTCGATGAAGAACATCCCCACGCTGCCGAGCTTTGCCAGCAGATTGCGACTCGCGAAGCCGAAGGCCAGACAGCTATGCTGGTTTGCGATGGCCAGCGCGTGCGCGGCTATCTGACCGTCGCCGACTCCGTGCGCAGTGACAGCGCAGAGGTCGTCCGTCAGCTCAATGCTCTAGGCCTGACGACGGTCATGCTGACGGGAGACAACCGCGCAGTGGCGCAGGCGGTGGGCCAGCAGGTGGGCGTTGCAGAAGTGCGCGCGGAACTGCTGCCTCAGGACAAAGCCGAAGCTGTCCGTCAGCTCCAGACGCGCTTCGGCGTGGTGGGGATGATCGGCGATGGCGTCAACGACGCGCCAGCGCTGGCCCTCGCCAACGTGGGCATAGCGATGGGCGGGGCCGGCAGTGCCCAGGCTCTGGAGGCCGCCGACGTGGCACTGATGGCCGACGACCTGCGCGCTTTGCCCTTCGCGCTGCGCCTGGCGCGCTTCGCCCGACGCCTCATCGCCCAGAACGTCTTTATCAGCTTCGGCCTAAAGGCGCTGTTCGTCGCACTAGCCATAGAGGGTTCTGCCAGCCTTTGGGCGGCGGTGCTGGCCGATATGGGCGTCTCCCTGCTGGTGACGCTCAACGGGGTGCGGCCTTTGCGCTATACTTGAGGCTGCGATAATTTGACGAATTGACAAGGTAGGCAGCGCGATGATTGTGCGGATCGAATGGCTGGTTGAAGGCCGTGTGATTATTTGCAAGATAAGCGGCGAAATCACGCTTCAAGACACCCGAAGCATGTTTGAGCAAATTGCGCAAATGGTGAGAGATGGTGGTAAACCACCTTACGTCCACTTCATCTGCGATGTGCGCCAACGCGGGTCAATTGCGCCCGACATACTCAGCTTGGGTCAACTGCGCCAGCTTATTGGTGATAACAGTCTAGTAGGCTGGACGATTGTCGTCGACTCCCAGCCGCACCTCATCATGAAGTCGCTAGCCCACATCCTCTCACAGCTGTTGAAGGCACGTTTGCGCGTTTTCACCACCATGCAAGAAGCTGTCAGCTTTTTGGTTGACATGGACAAGACGCTACCTGTCCTAGAGGTTGAACAGATTGAGCGCCGCCTGACCTAGACACATTGTTCAGGTCTAGTCATCGCCGTAGAGGTCGCGATAGCTCGGTTCGTCGTCGTCCCACCAATCGTCGTCTTCGTCGTAGCCGCCGTCGTCAGGGTCGTCGTCGCTGTCCAAGTAGCCGACATAATCGCCTTCGTCGTCCTCTTCGATCAGCTCATCTTCCTCAAGGTCTATCAAAATTTCTTCTGTCTCGTCGCTCAGGCTCTCTTCCATCTCCTCCAATTCGTCGAGCGAGATAGTATCCTCGTCTTCGCCCTCACGAGGAGGATGGTGAGCGAGGTACGTTAGATGTCGCATGGTTTACTCCCTGAAGTATGGTGAGCATTTGAGGATACATTACGCCGTCTTGGTCATTTTGGCAATTAAATTGCTCAAGTTCCCCTGACCATTCGAGCGAAGTGCTGATGTAAGCGCGTATCCTCCGTCAGCTCTGGATGAAAAGCGGTCGCCAACCAGTGGCCTTGTTGCACCGCGACGATTCCGCCATCATCTAGTCGCGCCAGAACGTCTACTTCTGGCCCTGCCGACTCAACCAGCGGCGCGCGGATGAACACGGCATGGAATGGGCCGCCATCCAGCCCCTTGACCTCCAGATCGACCTCAAAGCTGTCCACTTGACGACCGAAAGCGTTGCGGTTGACTTTGATGTCCATCAGGCCCAGGATGGGTTGAGCTTCAATGCCAATATCCTGAGCTAGGAAGATCATGCCCGCGCACGTTCCCCAGGTGGGGTGCTGCCTGGCAAAAGCGCGCAGCGGCTCAATCAGACCATAACTGGTGGCCAACTTGCCGATGGTGGTGCTTTCGCCGCCAGGGATGATAAGGCCGTCTATGCCTTCCAGATGTTCGGGTAGTCGCACCTGAGTCGTTTCGATGCCCAGGCTGTGCAGCGTCTTCTCGTGTTCGATGAAAGCGCCTTGCAGCGCCAACACGCCTATTTTCATGGTGGTTGTCCTGTGCTTGCCAGATGGATCACTCGCGGGCCAAACGTTCAGCCTGTGCATACTTAACATGCGCGGCTTATCGGGTCAAGCACAGCACGAGTCCATCGGCTTACGGCTCGGCGAAAAAATCAATCAGGTGGCGATTGACGGCTTCGGCTTCGTCGTGCTGAAGCCAGTGAGTAGCGTTGGGGAAGGTGACGGCGCGTCCTATGGCACAGTGGGCTAGGCTTGGCTCAATCAGCGCTTTCTCAATGAATTGATCGCGTTCACCCCACAGGATCAGCACAGGCATGGGCAGCTTGCGCTTAGCGCGCGCGATATCGCCAGCTTCGCCAGTCACGTTTGGCGGATAGCGGAACATGGCTCTGTACCAGTGAATCATGCTGCGCATGGCATTAGGGCGCGCCCAGGCTTCCTGGTAGCGCGCGATGTCCTCATCGCTGAAGGTGGTGGGCAGGCCGCTGCTGCGCACCATGCGTGTGGCGACAGCTGCGTTGCCCAACGTCGCCAACCATTCGGGAAGCCACGGAACTTGGAAGTAGAAGATATACCACGATTTGAGCAGCTGGCGCAGGTTGCCTTTGCGCACAGCGCGGGCCATCGCCGTTGGGTAAGGGACGTTGAGGATGGCCAGCTTCTTGACGCGCTGCGGATGAACAGTGGCTGTCCACCAGGCGACTGCTGCGCCCCAGTCGTGGCCTGCCAAGAAGAAGCGCTCGTGACCGAGGGCGCTAGCTAGGCCGACGACATCCGCCGCCAGATTGTTCAGATTGTAATCGGCGATATGAGGCGGCTTGTCGCTAAGGTTGTAGCCGCGCTGGTCAGGGACGACGACGCGGTAGCCTGCGGCTGCCAGCGCAGGCATCTGCTTGTGCCAGCCGTACCAAAATTCTGGGAAGCCGTGCAGCAAGATGATGGGTGGGCCGTCCTGTGGCCCGTCCAGCACGACGTGTAGCGTGACGCCGTTCGTCTCGATGAAGCGTTCTTCCATCGCAAGTGCCTTTGTGTGTCGTTATCGTCGAGGATAGCACGACACAGGCTAAACGTCTGCTCGAAGATAAACAAGTCCTGCGAGTTCATCGAGGCAGCGAGCAAAACGTCACTAGGCTCATGTGTGCTGCTGGGAAGGCTGGACTCGAACCAACAACCTTGTGCTCCAAAGGCACCTGCTCTGCCATTAAGCTACTTCCCAATCGGCAACCATATTATAGTACGAAAGAGACTTTTTTCAAGATTCTGAAAGAGTTCAGAAAGGATCATCGAATGCTACGCTCGCCTAGACGTGTACTGCCTCTGTGAGAGACAAGATGTTTAGAGGCTGTGGATAACTTTGCATCACCTCATAACTCTTGCATTTTGTTAGCTAAAGTAAGAACTTATATGCTATTTTACTTAACTATTTTAAAAAAAGCAAAATGATTGACAGATTTCGGATATGCTCTTATAGTATTTTCGTGCGTATCTTACATCACAAGGAGAATATCTCATGAAGTTGCGCATTTTTGCTCTGCTGAGCGTCCTCTCGTTGGCCACCGTGGCTTCCGTCAGCCAGGCTCAAGTCCCTTGTGTCGGCCTCACTGCTGAACAGTGTGCTTCAATCAATCAAGCCACCAATGACGCGATGGGAGCAGCACAGCCCTTCGCCCAGGGCGCGATGGCTGCCCCGTTGGGCCAAGCCCAAATAAACACCTGCTTTGGTCTCCCTGCTCCTGACTGCGCACTGGTCACCGAAGCAACAGTCAACACGCTGGCCAGCGCCATGTCCTTCGCCCAAGATTGGACAATCGACTTCAGTGTCAATGGCGTCCCTGGCAGTGGGCCAGTCACCTTCAACGTTGTCGGCAGTGGGCCAGTTGTGATTGACATGAGCAACCCAAACGTGCCTCTCAAGTTCGACCAGACGATGAACGTCCGCTTCAGCGACGGCACGAACAGTGGCAGTGGCCCCGTCCAGGCTCGCATCGTCGATGGCATTATGTACATCGATTTCGGTCAGGGCTGGCGGAGCATCGACTTGATGGAGGCAGCCAACAATCCCGATGCTGCTGGCCAACTGCCCATCAACCCTGAAGACTTGATGAGCGGTGAAATCCCTGGGCTAGATGCGCTGGGCGACGTGCTGCCTACTATAGCGGGCTTGCTGGAGACGCCTGGCTTCTTGAGCTATACGCGCAGCGGCGCCGACTTCACCTTCGTTGCTGATCTAGGGGCGCTCTTCAAAGACCCCAACTTCAGCAGCAGCCTCATGGGCCTGAGCGCGGGCTTGGGCGAGGAAGCTCAACAGGTTACGGGTGTTCTGATGTTCCTGCCCATGCTGTTGAACGAGGGCAAGATCACGGTCGTGCAGACGGTAGACGAAGGTGCGAAGCTGGTCACGGGTTTGCAGTTCTTGGTCAACGCCAGCATTAACGCGGGTATGCTAGGCGGCGACTCGTCGGCTGCCCCCATCGTTGTCGATCTGAAGTTCACGGTCAAGCTGAGCCGTATCAACGAGAGCTTCGATATTGTCGCTCCTGAAGGCGCGACCCCGCTCGATCTGCAACAACTGCCGCTAGGCGGCTAAGTAAGCGCTTGTGCGCGATCGTCATCAAGAGGGTGGCCCTGCTGAAGGAGCCGCCCTCTCATGATTCTAAGGTCTGTCGCGCCACACAGGCTCCGGCGTTAAATTGTCGGTGGGACGTTCACCGGGGTCATCTAGGCCCTGGCTGACTAGACTCATCAACGGCTCAACGGTCATATCGGCTTCGCAGAGGATTTGACAGGACAGGCGCACGCTGCCCAGCAAGCCGCGCTCGCTGAGCTTGTCGTACTCTGCCTGCGTCATCTTGTGCGGTTCACCCTCTAGAAAAGAGACGCGGCAAGTGGTGCAGCGGGCGTAGCCGCCGCAGCGGTGCAGAATGTCGATGTTGTGGTCGCGTAGCACCAGCGTGAGGCGAGCGCCTTGTGGCGCTTCAAACTGGCGACCATCTTTCAAGCGGACGATGGGCATAAGACAGACACTCCCCGAAAATTAGCGATGGAACTACGAAGCGGCACTTTAACGCACTTCGATGAGCCAGGGCTAAGAGTAGATGTGAGTAAAAAACCATGTTCACAGGCGCGTGGATCAGCTATCTTTAGGCGCAGTTAACTTCAGGAGCGCTGATGACCCTCATCCCCAAGCCTGAGAAACCTTCGGCTCTGAGCCACACCTTTAGTCCTGCGCCGAGCAAGACCGAAGAACAGCTCGCAGTCCGACCACTGCTCTACCTGGGAGCTGGCGTGGCGGCGGCCACGGTGCTGCTGCTGAGCCTGCTGAGCAGCCCGCAAAGCCCCGCCGTCTTGGCGCAAATCTTCACCACGCGCTTCTTGGGAATCTTCATCGAAGCGCTGCCTTTCCTGCTGCTCGGCACGTTCACCAGCGGCCTGATCGAAGCCTTTCTGCGCGCCGAAGACTTGGTGCGTTTCCTGCCGAAAAACCGCGTGGTGGCCACGATCGGCGGCGCTTTCTTGGGCCTGGTCTTCCCAGTGTGTGAGTGCGGCGTCGTGCCAGTGGCGCGACGTCTGTTCACCAAAGGGCTGCCTGTGAGCATGGGCATTGCCTTCCTATTGGCGGCGCCGGTCATGAATCCGATTGTCTTCGCCAGCACCTTCATCGCCTTCGGCTGGAGTGGCTTGCTGGTGGGGCGTTTCGTCATGACCGCTCTGGTCGCGATTGCCGTTGGACTGGTCTTCGCCTTAAGTGCGCGCCGAGCCGATGTGCTGCTGCCAGCTGCCATGCTGGACGCCTGCCCCGTCGCTCAAAAACGCCCGACGCTAGGCCAGGGCCTGGCCCAGGCTGCCACCATTGCCGCCAGCGAGACGTTTGAAATGGGCCGCTACCTGGTGATTGGCTGTCTGTTGGCCGCTGCCATGCAAACCTTCGTGCCACAAGAGGCTCTCATCGCCATCGGCAGCGGTACGGTGACCAGCGTACTGGCCCTGCAAGTGCTAGCCTTCGTCCTTAGTGTGTGCAGCACCGTTGACGCTTTCCTAGCCCTGGCCTTCGTCAACTTGTTCACGACAGGTTCGCTAGTGGCCTTCCTGTCCTTCGGCCCGATGGTAGACATCAAGAGCGTAGCCATGTTCCTAGGCGTCTTCCAGCGACGCGCAGTAGCTTATTTAATTCTGCTGCCCTTCCTGATGAACTTGCTGGGCGGTGTCCTCATCAACGTGCTGAATCGGGGGTATTGAGTATGAACACACCGACCAACTGGCGGGAATGGATCAAGGCGGGAATCCTGCTGGGCCTAGCTTTGTACTTGGCCCTGCTCATGCTAGGCGGAAAACTAGACAACTACATCAACGTGCGCTTCCAGTGGCTGACGATCGTCGCTATCCTCATCTTGAGCGGCTTGGGCCTGTGGAGCGCCTGGCAGCTCTTCAAGGCAGACAACTTGGCCCGTCAGCACGATGTGGGCGACTATCAGCACGCTCGCGTGAGCGGCTGGTCGCTGAGCCTGCTGATCGTGCCGCTGGCCTTTGGGGTGCTGTTCCCTTCGCGACCACTGGATGTGAACGCCGTCCAGAGCGTCAGCCTAGCTGCAATCGGCGGAGGACGCGCCAGCGCCAGCATTGCGCCCCAAGACCGCAATATCCTGGATTGGCTGCGCGAGATCAACCGCGTCGATAACCCCGCCAGCTTCAACGGTCAGCCCGTTGACCTGATCGGCTTCATTTACCGCGAGCCAGACATGCCCGCCGATCAGTTCATGGTGGCGCGCTTCACTGTGTCCTGCTGCGTAGCCGACGCCTTCGCCATTGGCCTGCCAGTGCAGCTTGAAGGCGCGGAGCAATACGCTACCGGCGCCTGGGTGCGCCTGCGCGGCGCGCTACAGGTAGGGCAGTTTCGCGGACAGACCATGCCCATCATCCGCCCCCAACAGGTGGAAGAGATTCCCCAGCCCGACAGCCCGTATTTGTACGGGTGAGGATTGGGACAGGTCATTCTACATCCATGCTGCCAAGTCAGATTATGCCCAATGGACGAAGACAAGAAGCTCGGCTCACGTTCACAGAAGAAGCCTTCCTCAGAAGAAGTCCAGCGCCTCCGCGATGATTGGGAGCTGGCGATTGAAAGACGCGATAAAAGCCAGATTATTCGGTCAACGCTCAGTTATATACGCGCTCTGCGCCGAAAGAGGGACTTTGGTCTTGCTCTGGCTGTCCTGCGGCAAATAGACAAAAATTACGGCTTCAGGACTGATGACCTGCTCTTTGAGCGAGCCATTTGCCTGCGGCACACAGGACGCAGGCAAGAAGCCGTTGAACTCCTAGACGAGCTACTGAGCAAAGATAATCTGAATTCTACGCTCAAGAGCTATTATCTCAATCAGAAAGCCTCGTGTTTGAAGGAGCTGGGCAAAAGAGACGAAGCACTGGCGATCACGGATGAGCAGCTCAAGCGCAACCCAGATGACCCTTACGCTCAGGATTTGCGCAGGCGCCTCCAGGAAGACCTGGAGAAGACGCGCCAGCAGCTCCAGGAGACCAAGCAGCAGCTCCGAGAGACAGAGCAGTTCTTGGAGCAGAGCCGACGCAGCAGCTATCTGGGCCTGATGGCGACTGGCATTGCTCATCAGATAAATCAGCCCGTCGGCATTATTCGCGCCAAAGTCACCGCTGCTCAGAGCGATTTGCAGGAAGGCTTGTTCGACCCTAAGCGCGAGTTGCCCAGCCTGCTGGAGGATATTCGCCAGCAAACCGAGCGCCTCGATAGGATCATTCGTCTCTTCCGTGAGCGTGCGCGCGCCGACCGCAGCAAACGTCAAATCGTGGCAGTGAACGACGTCATGCGCCAGGCCATCGAGTCGATCTTCTCAGAGCAGTTCCGTGAACGCGGCATTGGACTGGAGTATCAACTCACTGAACCCTCACCGTGTGTATGGGCCAATCCCTACGAGCTGGAAGAGGTAATCGTCAACCTGGTATCCAACGCCCGCGATGCGCTAGAAGGACGGCGCGACGGGGTCATCACCCTGACTTCCTCGTACAACTCGCGCGGGGAAGTTGTGCTGGCTGTCATCGACAATGGTCCGGGGCTGGCTGAGAGCGTGCATGATCACCTTTACACGCCCTTCTTCAGCACCAAAACGACCGAAAAAGGGACGGGTCTGGGGTTGTATATTGCCCGCGATATCGTTCACAATCACGATGGTCGCCTGGAACACGAATCTGTGACTCCGGGAGGGGCTTGCTTCAAGATCATCTTGCCCGCCTTGGACGAGAAGCAAATGAACTAACGGGAGACCTTATGCAGCAGCGACGCTACACCCTTCTGGTGGTTGACGACGAACAACAGATGCGCAGCACGCTTGAGTCGTACTTCAGCAAGCGCAACTTCCTTGTACAGACAGCTCAGGATGGCGAAGAGGCTTGGCAGAAGGTACAAGCCCAGGAATTCGATGTGGCCATCGTCGATATTCGTATGCCCAGGTTGGATGGTATTGAATTGGCCCAGCGCATTCGTAAAGATGGCTATGACACAAGTATCATCATCATCACCGGACATGGTGATCGTGATGAAGCGATCAAAGCTCTCAACATCGGCGTGGATCGCTGGGTGGACAAGTCATCTCTCGACATGGGAGAACTCCACGAAATTGCTGTGCAGCTGGCGGAAGGCGTGTCGCTGGATCAGGTAAAACGTATCTTGTCTGTGCTGCCCAAGTCCCTCAAGGACATGGATAGAGATTGATGGCCTGCTACTACTTCGATACTAACGCGCTCTACAAATACTATCGAGGTGGTGAGAAGGGTGCGGAAGCTCTGGAGAGGATGGTCGGTCAATCGCTGATCTTCGTATCGGCATTGACGCAGTTGGAGCTGATACAAGTCTTCTTCAAAGAGCAGCGCCGAGGCAACCTCAAGAAGAGGGCAGTCCAGCGACTGGTTGAAAAAATGAGGCGGGACACCACCACAGATATACAATCATCTCGTCCTTTCAAGATGACAGCTTTCTCTCTGGTGTGCTTTGAGCAGGCAGCAGCGCTCCTCCTCCAACACGGAAGCGATCTCGCGTTCGGCTCGCTCGATGCCCTTCACCTGGCTATTGCTCAGGAACTCCAAGCTGCTCAACCTGGTGTGAGGATGGTGACTTCAGACAGGGGAGTCAAAGCAGTCTGTGAGCGAATCAAACTCGCTTATGTTGATCCTGAGACGGACAAGCTGTGAAGTGGCTGAAGCGCATGGGACGCTGAGTCCAGCAGCCTGGGTCGAAGTCATCCGAGCGTCGTAAGCGCTGCAAACGATCGACAAAGAATGTCGTCGTCTTTGAAGACGTCAAACGTTGTATAATGGGGGCAGTTTGCTGTCTCTTGCGAAGCGCACCACTGTATGCCAGAACTCCCCGAAGTTGAAACCGTCGTTCGCGGCCTGCGACCGCTCGTCCAGGGCCGCACCTTCCAATCGGCTCAGGTGCATTGGCCGCGCAGCTTGCACAGCCCCGCGCCACAGGATTTTGCCGTCCGCCTAGCGGGCCAGCAAGTGCGCGCTGTGCAACGCCGCGCTAAGTATATCATCCTGTCTCTAGATGATGATTACTTGCTCGTCCACCTGAAGATGACGGGTCGGCTCTATGTCTGGCCGTCGGCGTCTTCTGATGAAGACGCCGATGAGCGCTGGGTGCGCGTCCGCTTGCGCTTCACAGATGGTGATGAGCTGCGCTTCAGCGATGCGCGCAAGTTTGGCAAACTCTACCTGACGGCAGACCTGGCCAGCGTCCTGGGCAAGCTAGGGCCAGAACCACTGGAAGACGACTTTCAGCCGCGAGACTTCATCGCTCGTCTGCGCGGTCACCAGCGCGCCCTTAAGGCGCTGCTGCTGGATCAGACCTTCATTGCTGGCGTAGGCAACATCTATGCCGATGAAGCCTTGTTCCGCGCCGGCTTACACCCGCTACGCCCCGCCCACAGTTTAGACAACGATGAAGCCGTCCGTCTCTACCAAGCTATCCGCCAAGCTATGGGCCAGGCTATAGACCAGATGGGATCGAGCGTCAACTGGTATCGGCAAGCTGACGGCACGAGAGGCGAGGCGCAACACAGCCTGCTGGCTTATGGCCGAAATGGCCAACCTTGCCTGGTGTGCGGCACAACAATTGCCAAAATGCGCGTCGTTCAGCGCGGCACGCATTTCTGTCCTAACTGCCAACCTGCTCCCTGACTCTTACGCCGAAAAGGATGTTTCATGGACGATTTTGGCCAATTCATAGGTCAGCTCCCACCTATCCTCTACGTGATGGCCTGTGGGCCGCTGGTGCTGCTCTTCACCTACCTGTCTCTGCGTTCTACGCTGCGCCGCTCCAAGTCGCCTACCGTCAACGCGCCGAGCGCAGGTGGTCTGGCTGCCTTGCAAGCAGCGCGCCAAGCCGCTGATGAAGCTGATATGCCTGACCTCGATCTGTTGGTGGACTTGGCAGACAAGCCCGCCGCGCCCCGCCCCGCTGGCCCGCGTCAGCTCAGCGATTCTCCCATCCCCGTTCGATTGGCCCAGGGCGCACTCGTCCAAGCCAAAGAACTCATCGCTATCCTGCGCGATGAACGCGATGGCCGCCTCATGGTGCAGGTTGGCTCGTATGGCTATCGTTCTCTGGCCGATGCCCCAGAAGCCAAGCGCGAATTCACGCGCATTATGAAGGAACTCTCTGGGATCATCATGCAACCCGACGATAATCCACCTCAGACCCAGCCTGCATCTGCTGCCCCGACTGTGCCTCAGCCTACTTCTGACCCTGACACATCTCCGCACGATTTGTCAGAGAAGCCTGCTAGCCCTGCCCGTCAGACGACTGAGCGCCAGCAAGCCACCATTCCCCCTGCCGCTAACCCAGCGCCTGACGTGCCGCGCGGCACGCTGCCTGGCGACCTGCCCAGCTACCGCTTTGATGACAATCCAGCGGTCATCCAGAGGAATCGCTTTGGCGGGGTGAAGAAGGTGGAATTTGAAGCGCCACCGCCCATCGACATTGCTAGCGCCATCGAAAGCTACTTACAGTTCAAGATCAGCCAGACGCCTGCCATGCAGGGACAGCGCATTCACATTCGTCCATCCATCAGCGGCGGAGTGCGTATCGTGGTCGGCGATTCGTCGTATGATTTTGTGGATGAGATTCCCGATGTTGAAGTGCGCACCTTCATCCAGACCACCATTGCGGAATGGCAGGCGCGCAACTAGAGCAGCTCAGACCAGGCGGCGCGTACTTGCTCATCGGCTTCATCGGGCAGGCGCGCCGCCAGCAGCGCGCGAGCTTCATCGCCCCACAAGCGCACCAAGCCCCAAGCAGCGTGGCCGCGCACCAACGGGCTATCGTCTTCTAACAAGCCCAGCAGAGGCGGGATGAATTCTCGCGCGCCGCTGTTGCCTGCGGCAACGCAAGCGTTGCGCACTAGGCGCGACCGCCCTGTGCGCAGGATGGCTGAACCCGCGAAGCGCGCCCTGAACTGTGCTTCGTCAAGGGTCAGCAGATCAGCCAGAGGCGGAGCGCAGCGCCACGCTTCTGCAGGCCTGAGCGCAGGCTCGGCAGTCGCAGGAGCGAAGCGCTGCCAGGGACAAACGTCCTGGCATACGTCGCAGCCATACACCCAGTTGCCGAAGTCGGCGCGCAGGCTTGTGTCGATCCAGCCTTTGTTTTCGATGGTGTGGTAGCTGATACAGCGCCGCGCATCTAGCACGTGCGGGGCAGGGAAGGCGTTGGTTGGGCAGGCGCGCAGGCAGCGCGTGCACGTGCCGCACATGGTCGATTGATGAGGTGCGTCGTGAGCGTCGCAGTCTGCTGTCGTCAGGATTTCGCCGATGAAGAAGCTACTGCCGCGCCTGGGATGGATGAGCAGCGTGTTCTTGCCGACGAAGCCCAGCCCTGCCTGCTGGGCATGAGCGCGCTCCAGGATGGCGCCGGTGTCGACGTAAACGCGCTGCGCTTGGGCGTGCAAGGCTAGCGCGTCTGCCAGTCGTTCCAAGCGAGCTTGCATGATGTCGTGGTAGTCCAGCCCCCAGGCATAGGCGGCGATCCTGCCGCGCAGGGGGTCGCGCAAGACGGCTTCATCGACCAAACAGCTATAATCCAGCCCGACGACGATCAGGGTGCGCACATGGGGCAGGATGATCGACAGGTCGCGGCGGCGCGCCAGACGATCGGGGCGGGCCAGGTAGCCCATCTCGGCGTGCATGCCCTGTTCAATCCAACGCTCATAGGCAGCCAGGGTGGGGGCGGGCCGCGCTGCCGTCACCCCCACCAAGTTGAAGCCTAAGCGGCGCGCCTGTTCATGTATCCAAGCGCGTCTGAGCAGGGGCTGGCTCATCCACCGTCGTCGACGGGCAAGCTGAGCGGGGTGGGGGAGGGCGTGCCAGCGATAGCCGTCGCTGTTGCCACCATGTCGGCGCGCTGCTCGCTGACGACGACGCTGCCCAAGCCGCGCACAATGCTCACCCAACTGCGGCCTGGTTTGAGCATGATGGGAACGTTGTTGCCATAGAACAGCTGAAGGGCTGTGCCTTCATCGGTGTTGGCGCGCCTCCAGAAGCCAGCGTGGTACTTACCTTCGCGCATCACATAGGCCCGTCCCTGATCCCAGAGCTGAATCTCCAGCGACTCGTAGGTTGCACCTTCTGGGAACAGGTCGGGGCGGCGTGCGTGCGTCACTTCCAGGATGATGAGGTTATCGGCCCAAATTTGTTGGCCGTCGCCTTTGTCGAAGTGCGGCACGTTGTCAGTGAAGCGTAGATAGCGACCGCTGAATTCGTCGTACTGCCAGCGCGCGTTGGCTTTGCCCCACCAGTCGATGTAAACGTCGTTGGCGGGCAGACCGCCTTCGTTGGGAATAGTGCTGAAGGCGAAACCGCGCGCGCGATAGCCGCGATTGGTGTCGCCGCCGCGTCTGCTGGCCTCAGCCCATATCTTGGCTGGCTCGCCGAACAGGGTATGTTCAAAGGCCTTGCCCTCTTCGGGATAGCGGCAGAAGCCGGCGTCTTCGCAGTTGTTGCCGATGGATGGCGAGATGAGGCGGTAGGCCCAGGGCTGGCTGAAGAGCAGGCGCTGGATCGGTTCACTCGTGCCGCTGTAAGCCAGCAGAGCAGCATACATGGTCGTCAGCTCAATATCGACTAGGCGGGCGCTGCGAATTGAGCCGACCAGAGGCGGCATTTGGGAGCGGAAGATGGCTGCGAAGCGCGTCACGCCGCCTTCAGCTTCCACTTCAAAGACGACGTCGGCCATGTTTAGGCCAGTTTGTGGGCGCACCAGCGGTGGGTAGTTGCTGATCTTGACGATCAGGTTGCGACGGTTGCGCGCGTCTTCGTTGGGATAGAGCTGACCCGTCAGCGGGTTAATGCCTTCGGGATAGCTGAACGGCCCAATGGGCGTGGCTGTCGGCGTGGGCGTATGCGTGGAGGTGAAGGTCGCCGTCGGTGTGTTAGTGGGCGTGAAAGTCGCCGTCGGCGTAGACGTAGGGCTAGGCGTCGTTGTTGGGGTGGAGGTTGGCCCTGAGGGTGTATTGGTAGCAAAGCCGAAGCTGCCGCTGTGCGCAGGGCTGGTTGTTTCCGTGGGTGCGCTGAAGCCGCCAACGCTTTCGCTGGTGGTCTGTGGGCCGACGGGCAGAGGTGTGTTGGTGACAAATTGGCCCAGGCTGGCAGGGATGGAGAACCATTGGACGGCGAGGATAACGGCGAAGAGCAGCCCACCGAGGATGGAGAAGCGTCGCATGGGTGAAGACCTCATAGCAAGATGGACGAGGACGCACTGTACAGGTTAGCACGGCGCGCAAGTATACGCCTGTGTGACCTGCTTTGCACAGACCATTTGAAGCGATGTAAGCCAAACGGACGGATTCGGCGCTATAATGCAGATATGCTCTTATTGATCCTCAAAAACAGAGGCTCGTATCATGGCGAAACGCCTGTTGATTTGCTACGCCCATCCTGACGATGAAAGCTTTGGCAGTGGCGCGATGATCGCTAAATACGTGGCTGAAGGGGTGGAAGTTTACTACTTATGCGCCACTGACGGAGACCGAGGCACGATCCCGACCGAGATGGCTAACCTGTACCCTAGTGTGCGCGAGTTGCGCCTGGCCGAGCTGGAGTGTGCTGCGCGCGTCCTGGGCTTCAAGCAAGTCTTCGCTTTGGGCTACAAAGATAGCGGCATGATGAACAGCGAACACAATGCTGACCCAGCCTGCTTGTGGTATCAGTACCAGCACTGCCCTCAGGACGTGGTACGTCGCGTGGTAGAGGTCATGCGCCGAGTGCGTCCCCACGTCGTCCTCACTTTCAACAAGTATGGAGGCTACGGTCACCCGGATCACATCGCTATCCAGCGCGCCACCGAACAGGCCTTTCACTTGGCAGGTGATGCGCAGTACGCTTCGTCGCTCAGCCCCTGGAAGCCACAGAAGCTCTACTATGGTGCGCTGCCGACGAGCTTTTTGCGCTTCTTGCTGTGGATGCTGCGGCTGCGGGGCAAAGACCCGCGCAAGATGGGGGTCAACCAAGACATCGATTTTCAGGCGGTGGTAGATAACGCTGAACCCGTCCACGCCCGTGTGAAGATCGTGGGTTTTTTGAAGGCTTGGGATGAAGCCAGCGCCTGCCACAAGAGCCAGGGTGGCGGCGGCACGATGGCGCGCTTCCCCGCTTGGCTGCGCCGCCTGCTCTATCGCCATCAAGGCTTCACGCGCGTCGTCCCCCGCCCGCTGAGCGACGCAGTAGATGAAAATGATCTGTTCGCGGGCGTCATCGCTGACTGAGCCTGGAATTGCCGTCAGATGCGGAGGCGCGCAGACCAGCATGGACGAAGCACAGCGACCACCGAGCAAGATAGACCGTTTGCTAGACGCGATTGAGCTGGTCGAAGCCAATCGCAAAGCAGAGGCGTTGGTCATCTTACGCGACCTCATCCGCGAGGACGCCGACTTCGCCGATGCCTGGCTATGGATGAGCATAGCCGTCGATTCAGCAGACAAAAGCCAGGTGTGCTTGGAAAACGTGCTGCGCATTAACCCGCGTCATCCAATGGCGCTGGCTGCTCTGGCCCGTCTGCGCGCCGCCGACGCTGCGAGTCAGCGCCGCCGAGAACGTCTGCGCGCACGCCGTGATCTGTTCATAGGGGCGCTGTGGACATTGACTATGCTGCTGCTGTTTGCCATCCTCTTGTCGTCGGTGCAGCGCTTCTGGGCTAGCCTGGGCTAGCGTGGCAGAGGTGCGCAGCAGTCACTCAGGACGGCCTGGCCTGCGGCGCTCTGAACCCAACCCAGGAATTGGCGCAGTTCGCCTTCAGGTTCGCCGCGTCCTACGATATAGACCGTCAGGGTCAGAGGATATGCGCCACTGCTGATGCTGGCCTGGCTGGGCAGCACGCCGTCCAGTGCCAACGGCTTCAGCCCTGCCGAAAGCTGACTGTAAAGCAAGTAGCCAATTGCTCCTTCGTCGTCCTGGATGACTCGGCGCAGGTTGTCTAGGGAAGACACAAGCTGTGCGTTAGCCGACAGACGTCGCGTCCCTAGCAAACGCGCTTCGAAGGTCAGGCGCGCCGCTGAGCCTTCCTCGCGGCTGAGCAGGCGCACGTCTACTGGCCTGCCGCCCAGTTCCTGCCACCGACGGATGTAGCCCTGATACAGACGACGGGCGTCGTCTAAGCTGAGGTCATTGAGCGGGTTTTGAGGATGGACGACTAGAACAAGGCCATCTTGAGCTAGCGGAGCGGCCCACAAGCCCACCTGTGGCTCTAGATGCGGAGTGATGAAATAGGAGAGTTGGCCCGTGCGCAGGTGGGTCATGAGCGCAGCGTGGCTATCGCTGCTCAGATCGAAGTCAAGCCCTACCTGTTGAGCGCTGTAACGTTGACTGAGCAAGCGGACTAGGGCCGCTGCGTCATCGGCGTAGGCCAGGCTCAGGGCTAGACGCGGCGCTGTGACGCGACTCGTGCTGGCAGGGCTGCAACCTAGCAGCAGCATGCAGGCAGCGACAGACAGCAAACGTAGGGCAGGCGCGCCAACGATCATCGGCTTATCTCAGATCGCCCCAATTTCAGGTAGCGCTGCAAGAACGACTCGACGTAGTGGCTCAGGCGACCTTCGAAGATGGCCTGGCGCATGGCGCGCACATGATTGAGCAAAAAGGCGATGTTGTGCAAGCTCAGGAGGCTGTAACCCAGTAGTTCTCTGGTCGTCACCAGGTGGCGCAGATAAGCGCGGCTGAAGTTCCGGCAGGTGTAACAAGGGCAGCCTTCCATCAGCGGAGCAGGGTCTGCGCGGTAGCTGGCGCTGCGCAAGCTGATCCGTCCGTCGAGGGTGAGGGCTGCGCCGTGTCTGGCAATGCGGGTCGGCATGACGCAGTCGAACATATCGACCCCGCGCAGGATGGCCTGGGCTAAGTCATCTGGCTCACCGACTCCCATCAGATAGCGCGGCCTGTCTTCGTCGATGAGAGGCGTAGTGACGTCTAGGGTGGCCAGCATTTCAGCCTTAGACTCGCCCACGGCCAAGCCACCAATGGCGTAGCCTGGGAAGCCTAACCTTTGCAAGCGCTCTGCGCTTTGGGCGCGCAAATCTGGGTAAATGCCTCCCTGGATGATGCCGAACAAGGCCTGGCGCGAGTCGTCGGGGTGAGCTTCGCGGCATTGGCGCGCCCAGCGGTGAGTGCGTTCGGTGGCTTGCTCGACGATAGCGCGCTGGGTCGGTGGTGGGCAGTGGTCGAAGCACATGATGATGTCTGCCCCCAGCGCCTCTTGAATGCGCATGGAGCGCTCAGGCGTCAAGCGAACAGAGCTACCATCCAAGTGGTTCTTGAAGGTCACGCCCTGGTCGTCAATCTGGCTAATCTCTGTCAAGCTGAAGACCTGGAAGCCACCTGAGTCGGTGAGTATGGGGCCAGGCCAGCGCATGAACGTATGCAGGCCGCCCATCCGTTCCACTAGCGACTCGCCAGGGCGTAGGTGTAGGTGATAGGTGTTGGCCAGCACCAGGCTCGCGCCGATTTCTGCCAGGTCGCGGGGACTGAGAGATTTGACCGTCGCCAGCGTACCGACTGGGGCGTAGATGGGCGTGGGAAGGTCGCCGTGAGGGGTATGCAGCACCCCAGCACGGGCCTGGCCATCGCGAGCGACGATCTCAAAGGCGAAGCTCATACGTCCTGCTTTCTAATTTTTAATGATAAAGCGACATCATAACACGACTCCTTGCTCTCAAACGAGCAGACGCTCAGGGCCGCAGCCCATCGAAGTAAGCGCGCACGACTGGACGCAAGTTAGGAGGCAGCCCCTGGGCTTCCACAGCCTGGCGCGCTGCCTGCTCATAGGCGCTGAAGACTCGATTGTAAGGGACGCTCAGCTCCCCGCGCGGATTTTGGACGAAGTCGCCCTCAATCAGGCGTCCCTCCTGACCCTGGTTGGGCAAGGCCACTTCTGTGCCTGCTTGAGGTGAAAAGACCTGAGGTGCATAGACAGGTGCGAAGGCCTCGCGGCCTGCCGCTCCTGGCTCGGAAGCTTGGGGAGCAGTGCGGCTGCCCTGGGCTTGAGGATCGCTTGCTTGCAGAGCGGGCGGCGCTTCTCGTCCGAAGCTCGGCTCGCCGTCTTGCTCGTTCGGACTGTCTTGGCTGGTCTCAGCCTGGCCAGTCGCGTCTTCGCCACTGTTGGCCTGGTCATCCTGGGCCTGAGCGCCACTGCTAGCCTGCTGACTGCGCTCTTGGCCCTGCTGTCCATTATTCTGGCCTTGTTGACTACTGGACAAGCCACCGTCTGCTGCTTCGTTGGGCTGGCCTGCAGCGCTAGGACTGGCGGCGCGGGCTTCCCCTTCTGCCATCCGTCGGGCGGCTTGGCGGGCCTGCTGAGCGGCCTGTTGAAGTTGCGTTCCATCGGTCTGTTGGATTGTTTGAGCCTGTTGAATGGCCTGGTCGAGAGCCTGTTGAGCGGCCTGGGTCTGGCCTGACTCAGCGGCTTGAGCAGCCTGTTCCAGGCTCTCGCTCAGGCTGGGCTGGCTCTGTCGTAGCTCCAGGCTGGCGCGCCTCAGGGCATCGATCAAATCGGCGCTGTTGCGACTCTCTTGGAGGCGAATTTGAGCTTGGCGCAGGGCTTCGGCTAGATCACGAGCCTCTCGCCGAGCCTGCAAGGCTTCTTGGAGTTGGCGCAGAGCTTCTGCGCGAGCTGCGTTGACTTCTCGGATGGGTTGATCGGCAGCGTTCTCCAGAGCGTTGGCAGCCGCTATGAGAGCTGCGAAGGCTTGTTCGCTGCTGCTGGCCCTGTTCAGCTCGTCCAAGCGTGCCTGCAAAGTCCGCAGCAGGTCTTCGCGCTGCTCAGCGGACAGATTGGGCTGGCGCAGGACGGCCTGCAAGCTCTCCTGCAAAGTCTGGCGGCTCTCATCCAGGCTCAGGGCCAGAGCAGGATCGGGGAGCGCCTGCATTGGAGCGGGCAAAGGCAGGAGCATAGCGAGGGCCAGAGCCAGCGCAGCACAGGCCAGCGCAGCGCGTTCAGGCCAGGGCCAGCGCAGCGTGCGCCAGGATAAGCTTTGGGTAGGAGCGCTCTGGGCGCGCTGGATGGCGTCTTGCACCTGAGCAGCGCGCAGGACAGGCAGCGCATCCAATCGACCTGCTTCTAGCTCCAGAGCGGTAGACAGGCGCTCTTGCAGGCCCAACAAGGCTTCATAGCGGCGCGCCAACCTCAAGGTGGGGCGACGGCGCAGAGCGAGGCCCATCCACAGCAGAGCCAGGCCCAGGCTCAGGATGAGGCTGCAAGCTAGGATGAGAGACGCGATAGGCCAGCCCAGCGAGCGCAAGGTTAGCGTCATCGCCGACAGAACAACCAGCAAGGCCACCAGGAGCGGCACAGTCCAGCGCAGCGCCAAGCGGCAGTTGTGCTGTGCTTCCCAGGCGCGCAGGATTCGTTCGAGGTTGGCAGCTTCGACAGAAGCGTTCATGTAGAGCCGCTTTCGCTAAGAATTGACTGAATCATAGCGTCAGAGCCACTGCATAACCAGTCCGCCTCTTTGGCTGAGAAACGGTTTGTGCTATGCTTGAGGCGTCCTACGCTCATGAGACTGTTTGCACTGTGAACCCGCTCATCGCCTGGCTGCGCCAGACCTTCATCCTCGTTCCCGATGTCAAGCAAGCCTTCTGCGAAGTCGAAGGACACGCTGTCTTTCAATCGCACAACGCCGATCTGGTCGTCGATACTTGGATGGGCGCGCGCTTGCACGTCCATCTCATCCGCCAAACGCCCAAAATCCGCGACTTGAAGGCTACCCTGAAGGACAACACTGCGCGCAGCGTTGGGACTCTGTTCGTGGTGGCGCCAGAGTTACTGCCCGCGCCATCGCAGGGGGTGAAGGTCGAAGACTGGCAAGAAGCGCTGTGGTGGCTCAACGATGGCTGGATTTACAGCTACCAGTTCAGCGACGACGGCCTGCGCCTCATCCAAGTGCATTTAACGCCGACGCCGATTGCCGAACATTTCGACGTGTGGCACATGCCCGACTTCACTATCGAAAGCGTGGCGGTGCGCAGCCGCGACCTGTATCAGGGCCTCAAGGGCCAGTGGTTCGTCGCTGACATTGCCTCGGTGAGTTACAAGCGCAAAATCAACCAAGAGCGCCGCAATCAGCGCTTTCACTATCAGAGCAAGTACACGCACCAGCCCAGGTCCAGCGCTCTCCCCTCGGATCGTCTGGCGGCTTACTTCGACATGTTAGGCGTCTCGCCTGACGCCAGCGAGCGCGACGTGAAATCGGCTTTTCGTCGCTTGGCTATGCGTTATCACCCAGACGTGAGCGCTCTGCCGCGCCAAGAAGCCGAACGGCTCATCAAAGAGCTGCTAGAAGCCTACGAAGCCATCAAAGACCACTATGGCTGGTCGTAATTCACCATGAAAAAAGGGCTGCCTTCCCTAAGTCGGAGAAGATAGCCCTTTTCGGTTTCAATCCAAAATCAGGCGTTGACGAGATACCCTGAGGCGCTTAGCTGCTCGTAGGCGCGGCGCGTACCACCACGACGTTGCTGGCCTGCTTGCCCTTCTGACCATCGACTACCTCGAATTCGACTTCGTCGCCGTTGTTGAGGGAGCGGTAGCCCTGGCCTTCGATAGCCGAATAGTGGACGAAGATATCGGGGCCACTGGCCTGCTTGATGAAGCCATAGCCCTTCTCGGCGTTGAACCACTTCACTTGGCCCTGAATGCGTTGTGCCATTGCTAAAGAATACTCCTGAAAAGCTGATCTGACTTGCTGGCCGTCACGTCAAAGGGGTGTCGCACATGGTGTTTAATGGAGAAGGGGATTGATCTACAAGCGCTCGTCAACAGCCCGTCACTGCCGTTCTGCCACACGTTCCCTTGCTTGGTCACCTTGCTCAGACGATATGGGCTAACATAAGTCTATGCTAGGCTCACAGACGAGTCAAGTTAAACGATTTTCACGGGAAGATTAAGTATCTGCGCGCAAAATCAGCTAGGTTACCAGGTTGCTCGTTTCTTCTGATGACCTTTCGCGTTATAATCTGCCCTCAGTAATCATGCTACCGCAGCAGGGCTTGCTCTCATGAATGTCCTCATCGTCAGTGCCGAAGCCTTCCCCTTCGCCAAAGTGGGTGGTTTGGCCGATGTCATCGGCTCGCTACCTGCCGCACTCATCGCTCAAGGGGTAGACGCCCGCGTCCTCATGCCGGGTTACGGCCTGATCCCCCACAGCAAGTACGCCATCCATCATCAGTTCAGCTACAACTTCGACCATCGTCAGGGACGTAGCGAAGTCCACGTCTACATGTGCATCTACCAGGGTGTAACCTTCTACTTCTTGCAGGGCTGGCCCTATTTTGGGCAGGAGAGCAGCGTCTACACCGAATTCAGCTGGGACATGCCGCGCTTCATCTGGTTCAACCAGGCGGCTATGGCTTTTCTGTGGGAGCTGCGCGCGCGTCTGAACTGGATGCCCGATGTCGTCAACGTCAACGACTGGCACACTGGCCTGCTGCCCTTCATGATCGCCTATGAGCGTTGGAAGTCTGACTGGAAACATTTGGCAACAGTGACGACCATCCACAACATCGCCTACAGCGGCAATTATGCCGGCGGCTTCTTGTTCCAGGCAGGCATACCTGGCCGCGACGACTGGCGCGCGCGCCGCTATGGCCTGACCGACAATATGCTAGGGATCAGCGTTAGTTACTCAGATATGATTAGCACGGTTAGCCCGCGCTACGCCCAAGAAATTCAGCATCCATACGCCGGCTATGAGCTAGCCGAACTGATCCGCGAGCGGCGCGACGACCTGCGCGGCATTCTAAACGGGCTGGACGTGAAATTGTGGAATCCGTCCACTGATCCCAAGCTGTTCCAGAATTTTGACGCCGACAACTGCGCCGAGCTGCGCATAGAGAACAAGCGCCAACTCCAGCGCAGCATGGGCCTGCGCCAAGACGACAACGTGCTACTAGTAGGCATGGTCTCGCGTCTAGCTTGGCAGAAGGGGTTTGACCTAGCTGTACCAGCCCTGCGTCGCGCGCTGAGCGAATTTGAAATTCAGGTAGTCATCTTGGGGACGGGAGAATACGCTATCGAACGCGACGTGGAGAGCTTGGCCCGCCAATTTCCCGACAAGGCGCGCGCCTATCTGACGTTCGATGGAGCTGTGGCACAGCAAATTTATGGGGGCTGCGACCTGTTCCTGATGCCCAGCCACTTTGAACCCTGCGGCATGGGCCAGATGATCGCTATGCGCTACGGGGCGCTGCCGCTGGTGCGCGAGACAGGCGGCCTGGCTGATACGGTACAGAACTACGACGATGGCCAAGCTGACGAGGGGACAGGCTTCGTCTTCCAACAGGAAGAAGCGCGCGCAGTCTACAACACCCTGCGCTGGGCTTTGGCCACCTACCACCAACGTCCACAGGCCTGGCAGCGCATGCAGGATCGCGCCATGCGCCAGGACTTCAGTTGGGAGCGCAGCGCGCGCGAGTACATGGCCCTCTATCGGCGTGCCAGCGATAAACGCCCGCGCTGAGGAATATCTACACAAGTAGGCTTACGAGATTGAGGAGGTTATCTCATGCGAGTGAAGGCTGTCATCCTGGCTGGGGGTAAAGGCACGCGCTTGGCTGCTCTCACCCTGAAGCGGGCCAAGCCCGCTGTGCCGTTCGCGGGCAAGTATCGCATCATCGACTTCGCCCTGAGCAACTGCGTCAACAGTGGTATCTTCGACGTCATCATTCTGACGCAATACCGTCCCCACAGCCTCAACGACCACATTGCCAAAGGCCGCCCCTGGGACTTAGATCGTTCCTTCACGGGCGGCGTCCAGCTCCTCCAGCCCTATCAGGGCAGCAAAGACACTGACTGGTACAGCGGCACAGCCGACGCTGTGACACAGAACATCAACAGCGTGCGCCGAGGCCGCCCAGAGTACGTCCTCATCCTGTCGGGCGACCATGTCTACCAGATGGATTACGACATGTTGGTGAACTATCATCGCCAAAAGGGCGCCGAGCTGACGATCTGCACGATCACTGTACCGCTGAGCGAAGCCAGTCGCTTCGGCATTTTGGAGGTAGATGACGACTATCGTGTCAAGGACTTCAAGGAGAAACCCAAACAACCCACTAGCACCTTAGCCAGCATGGGCGTCTACGTCTTCAATTACGACACGCTAGAGCGCATGTTGATAGAGGACAAGGCCAACAAGGAGTCTTCGCATGACTTCGGCAAAGATATCATCCCGCGCATGGTCAAAGAGCAGATGAACGTCTATGCCTATCCTTACGGCGGCTACTGGGTGGATGTAGGGACGCTGGATGCTTACTGGGAAGCACACATGGATTTGTTGGAGATGCCGCCAGCGCTCAACCTCAATGATCGCACTTGGGTCATCCACACTCGCTCGGAAGAGCGCCCACCGGTGCAGCTCAGCGCTGGCGCGCGCATCAGCAAGAGCCTCATCACCGACGGCACAATCGTCAGCGAGGGAGCGGTGATTGAGCGTTCAGTATTGTCGCCGGGGGTGTTCGTTGGGCCTGGGGCAGTCATCCGCGACAGCGTTGTCCTGACCGATGCCTTCATCGAAGCCGGCGCAGTGGTAGAGCGCGCCATCGTCGATAAGATTGCCGTCATCGGCCAGGGTGCGGTGGTGGGCAGCAAGGGCAGCAACGGTGGCACAGAGGGCAGTTTAGTGTGTATCGGCAAGAATACGCTGATCCCCAGCGGCTTCACTGTGGGGGCTGGTTGCATCTTTGGCACAGACCTCACTGTCGCTGACTACACCGACTTCCCCAGCCGCGTCATCCCACCTGGCACGTTCGTCGGTTACAAGCCCAGCAAAGACTGAGCGCACCTACTCGTTGTGGTGACGGGGCATGTCACTGCGCGTCTCATCACCACTAGATGTCCTCTTGCTCATGCAAGCCCTTGACAGACTTGCGCGCCTCCACTATCCTACGGCATGTTGTGTGTACGAATGGCCCCATCGTCTAGCGGTCTAGGACACCACCCTTTCAAGGTGGATACGCGGGTTCGAGTCCCGCTGGGGTCACACGCCATGCTGAGCGGATAGCCAGCAGCTCACGCTGGCACAACAGCAACGCTGAGATTCATCACGACTACGTGGCGCGCTATCGCTTCGCTCTGAGGTATTGAGCAGGCCAGCCTACGTCTGCGCCCAGAGCCTGAGCCGCCTGCAAGGGCCAATAAGGCTGACGTAGCAGTTCACGCGCCAGCAGCACTACATCGGCTTCGCCTGCTTGCAGGATGGCTTCGGCCTGCTGCGCTTCCGTGATGAGGCCCACCGCTCCCGTCGCGATCCCAGCTTCGCGACGAATCTGCGCAGCAAACGGCACTTGGTAGCCTGGAGCGACGGGAATGCGCGCTTGGGCTACTGCTCCGCCCGACGAGCAGTCGATCAGATCGACGCCCTCGGCCTTGAGCAGGCGCGCCAGAGCAACCGACTGCCCAACATCCCAGCCACCCTCCACCCAGTCCGTCGCCGAAATGCGCACCCACAAGGGCAGCGACTCATCCCAGACGGCGCGCACCGCCCGCACTACTTCCATAGTCAGTCGCATTCGATTCTCCAGCGAGCCACCGTAGTCATCGGCGCGTGTGTTAACCAGGGGAGAGAGGAATTCGTGCAGCAGGTAACCATGCGCCGCGTGAATCTCCACCACCTGAAAGCCCGCCGCTTGCGCGCGTCCTGCAGCCCGCGCAAAGGCCTCGACCACCCCGTCGATGTCGGCGCGCGTCATCGCCTGTGGCGTCGGATATTCTGACGAGAACGGCTCACCTGTCGGGCCGATGACAGACCATCCACCATTCTGCGGCGCAACTGCGCCACGCCCACCGCCCCAGGGTCGCGAGGTGCTGGCTTTGCGCCCAGCATGAGCAAGCTGAATTGCCGCTACACTGCCTTGCGCGCGGATGAAGTCAGTGATCCGTGCCAAACTTGGGATATGATCGTCGCGCCAAATGCCCAAGTCCTGCGGGCTGATCCTGCCGCGCGCTTCGACTGCCGCCGCTTCCGTCATCACCAAGCCAGCGCCACCTACCGCGCGGCTACCCAAGTGGACGAGATGCCAGTCGTTGGCGAAGCCATCTTCGCTGCTGTACTGGCACATGGGCGAGACTGCGATGCGGTTGGGCAAAGTGACGCTGCGCTGTGTGAACGGGGTGAACAAGAGGGCCATGTGGAGTCCTTTCTGTGGAAGAGTCGTCAATGGTCAGCTGAAGAGACAAAGACTAGGCAGCCATCCATCGGGCCAGCGCGTAGTAGATCGGCAGGCCAACGCTGAGGTTCATCGGAAAGGTGACGACCAACGACGCCGTCAAGTAGTAGATGGGTTGTGCCTGGGGAATGTTGGTCTGTACTACCGCCGGCGCCGTGATGTAGCTAGCGCTAGCAGCCAGCGATCCCATGAGCATGCTGCCTCCTACTGATAGGCCCACCACAGTGCCGAGCGCCACTCCCAGCGTCCCATGCACTAGCGGCATAAACAAGCCGTAGCCCACCAGGAAAGGCCCGACGTGGCTCAAAGCGCGCAGGCGCTTGCCGACTAGCGTCCCCATCTCCAAGAGAAACAACGTCAGAAAGCCAGGAAACAACTGCACGAAGAAGGGCGAGACTTGCTTCTCGCCTGTCGCTCCGCTCAGCAGGCCGATAAGCGTACCTCCACCTAGTAGTAGGAAGCTCTTGGCGCTCAGCGCCGAACGCAGCGCCTGGCTAGGAGTGGTGCGCGTCTGGCCCAGGCGTGCGCTGGCGATGGCCAGGCACACCAACACTGCCGGCAGCTCCATGATGACGTACATCGTCGGCATGAAGCCCTCCAGCGGTTCGTTGACTTCTGCCAAGAAGGTGACGGCAGCGCTGAGCGTAACAGCGCTCACGCCAGAATAGTGAATCGCCAAAGCAATCGAGTCAGCTTCGCTCAATTGGCCTACGCGCCAGAACAACAGATAGCTGCTGACGGCAACGATGATCCCCAGGACGACAGCCACCAGCGCCGCCACCAAGAATCCCTGCAAAGGTGATTTGGCCAGGTCAAAGCCACCTTTCAGGCCAATAGAGAACAGCAGGTAGATGCTGATAATGGTGTACACCTGGTCAGGAATGGTCAGGTCGCTCTTGACGCGCACTGCGATCACCCCCAAAACGAAGGCTAGCACCATCGGCGAAAGCAGGTTAATTTGCAGAACTTCTAGCAGTTCCATGAGCTTGCGACAGCCTTGCACAGTGACGTGAATATCAGCGCATGAGTGTAGCAGAATTCAGCCGAGAAGTGATCTCTGGCAGCGCCGCCGTCTTAAACATTGTGCTAGAGGCCAGCAGGTCTAGTCAGTCTTTGGGAGACTATCGCTTTACCCATGCTGCTGAGCCTGGATTTCTGAGCCACCCTGCGCAGGGACGCTCTAGCCTGCTATGATAGGACGCCGATTTGAGCATGAGGAAGTAGCATGGCCCGCAAACCCATCGTCGCCATCGTCGGCAGGCCTAACGTCGGCAAAAGCGCCCTCTTCAATCGTTTAGTCGGCCAGCGCATGGCCGTCACCCACGATATCCCCGGTACCACTCGCGACCGAATCCAGGGCCAGAGCGACTGGAACGGCGTGGCCTTCCATGTCATCGACACTGGCGGCATTGAGGTCTACCAGCCCAAAGGCACGCGCGATGAAAACCCATTAGCCGAAGGCAGCAAAGAGTTTGTGCCGCTCATTCGCGCTCAGGCCCTGCTGGCTGTCGAAGAAGCCGACGCCATCATCTTCACCGTCGATAACCAACATGGCATTACTGCTGCTGACGAAGCCGTCGCCGAGATTCTGCGCCGCACCAACAAGCCCATTCTCATCGCTGCCAACAAGGCCGACGACGTGCGCTACAACCCCGACTCGATGGAATTCTACGGCCTGGGCTTAGGGCCGGTCTTCCCCATCAGTGCCATTCACGGCCTGGGCGTGGGTGATCTGCTGGACGAACTCATCAAACAGTTGCGCGCTGCGCTGCCCGCCACCGACTTCGATGCCGATGAAGACGATCATCTCAAGATCGCTATCATCGGGCGGCCCAACGCCGGTAAAAGCACCCTGTTGAACAAGCTGCTGGGCGTAGAGCGAGCCATCGTCAGTCCGATTGCTGGCACGACCCGCGACTCGATTGATAGCGACATCCGCTGGCATGGTCAGCGGATCACGCTGATCGACACGGCTGGCATTCGGCGGCGCGGCAAGATTGAACCTGGGGTGGAACAGTTCAGCGTCATCCGCAGCATGCAAGCCATCGAACGCTGCGACGTGGCCCTGCTGGTGATCGACGGGGCAGAAGGGATCACAGAGCAAGACGAACACATCGCAGGCTATGTCATCCAGGAATTCAAGAGCCTGGTGTTGGTCATCAACAAGTGGGACGCCGTCACCAAAAATGCGCACACCATGAGCGACTATCTGAAGACCGTGCGCGAACGCTTCCACTTTGTGCCATATGCCCCTGTGCTGTTCATCAGCGCTCTGGATGGCCAGCGTATCCACACAGTACTAGAGACAGCCTACCGCGTCTACGAGAACCGCTGCTTCCGCGCACCTACGGCTCAACTCAACCAGATCGTCCGCGAAGCACTAGACAGACACTCCCCACCCACCAAAGGCACTCGTCGCCTGAAGATTTTCTACGCGACGCAGGTGAGGACGGCTCCGCCCGTCTTCTTGCTACACGTCAACGACAAAACGCTGCTACATTTCAGCTACGAGCGCTATCTTGAAAATCGTATCCGCGAAGTCTTTCCATTTGAAGGCACGCCCATCCGCATTTCTCTGCGCGAACGCGAACGCCGCGAGAAGAAAGATTGAGCTAGTCTGGCGTCAACAGCACTATCCCATCCTCCAAGAGCGCGCCGTCCTGGCCTGCAGAGGCGCGCTCCAGGCTAGGCCAGGCGTACAGACCCAAGACTAGCGCTTGCGGCGCAGCCGCGCCTTCGGGCAGACGCAAGCGGTGTGTAGTGAAGATGCGCTCCCCAACCAGCCAATTCTTGGTAGGATAAAGTGTGCCAAGCAGCGCTTCGTCTTGTTGCGCCACCACCGATCCCGACGAGTCGCGCAGGTGCAAGAAGATGGTATAATCAGCCGGTGCAGGGCGCAGCGCGCGCCAGTACAGGTTCACCACTAGATCATGGCCAGGACGCAACGCCGACAATGGCGGCTCCAATTGCACATGGGTCAAGGCCAGCGACTGGGCGAAGATCACGTTCAGAGACCGAGCTTGGGCGGGCGGCTCTGGAAAAGTGGCCAACGGCAAGCTCAAGCGCGCCGCTTCCCACCAAGTATAAGTCGTGCCAAAGCGGTCAATGGCCTGGACGGGCGTCGGGCCGGGATAATCGGAGACGCGCAGCATGATCCGATAGCCACCCTGGGCTGCATCCTCGCTCAGACGCAGCCAGCGCGTCTCCGTCACCACCTCGCCGACCTGCCACATCGGCACAGGGTAGACGTAACGCCACAGGATACGGTTTTCATTGGCAATGCTCTGGCTCTGCACGTCCCAGACCTGAAGGTCAGCGTAATAGTCTTTGGCACTGCCGCGCGGCACACGCCAGTAAAGCGTGACGGGTATCGTCTCACCAGGCGTAGCGGTCAAAGGAGCGTCCAGAGCTAGCACTTCTAGTCGGTCATCGAAAGTCGCCAGTGGCGGGCCATCAGGCGGAGCAGGTAGATTGTTGAAGGGATTCTGTGCAGCATCGAAGCGCCAGCGCTGGCCTAAAGGCCAGCCCTCTGGGCTGATGAAAGGCTGGCCCTCCTCAGCCATGCGCGCCTGCAAAGCCTGCCCCTCTACCATCGTGAGCGGCGGCAGAGCCACAATCCGACTCTCAGCGGGCAGCAACAGGGCAAACTGCAGCGGCACAGGCGCATTAAGGACAGGCAGCCCAAACTTGTCTTGCACAGGGACGATCACTTCACCTGCGGGCAGGGACTGGCCTGCATACCCCTCCATGCGGGGAAAATGCACAGGCCTCAGCCAGGCCGTCGTGGCCAGCTCGTTCAGATTCTCCAGTGGTACATAGACGGGTTGCGGCGAGTCGATAAGGGTTTGCCAGAAGGCTCTCGCACCCAATCGGTAAAAGTTAGCCAGATTGAGCCAGGAAGATTCGTCACGCACGACAGGATTCTCGACGAAGTGATAACGTATGTCAGCGAAGGCTGCCAGCGGCGCATAGACACAGATCAGGATCAGCGCTCCACGTCCAGCCCAGGCCAAGCCCAGGCGCATCATACTGTTCAAGAACAGCCCAGCCCCCAAGCCGCTGAGGACTGCCAGCGGCGCAAACACTCCCAGCATACGAATTGGGGTCTCTGGAGCGTCAGACAACACTGAGGGTAGGATCATGACGCCGAAGGCCAGCACAGGTAGGAATGCGCCAACTCTGCGCCAGCGCCACAGCGTCGCCAGCAGACCCAGCACGGCTAGGATCAGGAATGGTAAGCTGATAAAAGGCGCGCTGAACGTGCTGTAGCGGATCATCTCAAAGTAACTGCTGGGGCTGATGAAGGGCTGTATGGCCCGCCCGAAGGCTTCTAGCAGACTGGCAGGCGTCGCAATCGGCACAGCGGTCTCTTGACTCACCTGGTTGAGGCGCCAGTTGAGCCAGTTGGGGACGCGCAGGAACAGATAAAACCAGGGCAGCATAGCCACAGCCCAGCTCAGGCCTAGGGCTAGCAGGCAGCGCCAACTTAGGCGCGCACGAGGGTTGAGCAAGGCACTGAGTCCTAGGATTGCTCCAAAGGCTAGTGGAAAGGCCAGCCCGCCTAAGTAGAACGACGTAGCGATCCCACCCATGAATCCCGCCGCGATCAGACACGAGGGGCGTCGCGTCTGCCAATAGTGGGCTAGCAGCGCCAAAGCTAGGGCGCTGGCCATCGGCAGCCAATTAGCGCGGTAGACGCTGCGCCCAATGACGATGATGGGGATGACAGACGCCATCGCCAGAGCAGTCGTCAGGGCGATCCAGACGCGCTGGGGTTGGTCGTGGTACAGCGCACGAGCCAGAGCTGCCGCACTCGCAACAGCTACCATCCCCAGGAAAATACTGAACAGGCGCGAGGTGAGCGGCGTCACCCCTACCCAGCGCAGCCACAGCGCACGCACGAATGAGTCAAATGGCTCTGGGCTGTCCTCGAAGTGTAAAGGTAGGCCAGCTCCAACGACGATCCGCCACTGACGCACCAGATAGTTGGCTTCATCGTTGTATATCCCCGGCGGAATTTGCAGCCAGTCGAAGGTGCGCAACCAAAAAGCCACCAGCAGCGCCACAACAAGCGCCCACAAGCCGACGTGCTTCATGGTGCGCTAGTTCAAATCCAGCAGTTCATAAGCCAGCGTCGGCGTCTTGCGTCCTTTGACCTTGATCTCTCCGAGAGGTCGAGCGACAGCGCGCGTGCCGAGCATACGGATGACGGCGTCATCGACCAGGATTTGGTTGGGCGCAGCGTATTCTTGTAGGCGTTTAGCCAGGTTGACTGTGTCGCCGATGGCCGTGTAGTTCAAGGCGCGCTCCATGCCCACGTAGCCCACGATGGCCTCGCCAACGTGGACGCCTACGCTATAGGCGAGCTGATAGCCATACTGCGCGTTGACTTCCTGCACGCCGCGCAGCAACGCTAGCGCCGCGTCTGCTGCGCGATGGACATGGTCGGGTTGTAGAGTCGGTGCATTGAAGATGGCCATCAGACCGTCGCCCAAGAATTTGTCTAGCGTGCCTTCCCAGCCCAGGATGACACCAGCAGCATAGCTCAGATAGTGGTTGAGCGTCTCCAAGACTTGTTCAGGTTCAAGCTGTTCACTCCAGGCGGAATAGCCGCGTATATCGGCAAACAAGACGCTAATTTCTTGGCGCTTGCCACCTGGGGCAATCTCCTTCGGCCTAGCCAGCACCTGAGCTACAATGCTTGGCGGCACAAAACGCTCGAAGGTGTCTAGAATTTGGGCGCGGTCGGCGCGCAGGATGGCGTAGTTGCGTGAATTTTCAATGGCAATTGCGGCGTAGTCTGCGATTGCACCGAGCATAGTCGCGTCGTTGGAGCTGAAGTGTGGCGCTTTAGCGGTGTAGTTGGCGACGCCAATTGCTCCCAAGACGCGCTCATGAAGGATGAGCGGCGCGTAGGCGACAGAGACGGGTCGTCTGCCACTAGCCTCCATCTGCACCTCCTCACCGCTCAGAACGAGCGACGCAGCATTGCGGATAACGTGGGCAGCGATGGGGTCTTTGACCACATCGCTGCTGGCTTTGGCCTGCTGGACGAGCTGGTTGCGATAGGCACGGCGCACCAAGCGGCGATTTTCAATCATGACCAGATAGCCTTCCTCGGCGCTGGTGACAAAGACCGCTGCATCGACGATGTGAGGCAGCAGCTTGTCCATCTCTATTACGCTGGTCACGCTCTTGCCCACTTTGTAGATGGTGTTCAGTTCACGCAGGCGGCGCTGCAGCTCGCGGTTGGCCAGCAAGACGCGCTCCGTCAGCGCTTCCTTCTCGCGGCGCAGGCGCGTCTCGCTCAGGGCTTTGTCGATAGCCTCCAGCATTTCGTCAGCGTAGTAGGGCTTCTTGACGTAATTGCGCACCCCTTTGCGGAAGACTTCGACGGCAATTTCTTCCGAACCGTGGAAAGTCATCAAGATGATAGGAATATCTACGCCCTGCTCAGACAAGGCATCGATGACCTGGAGGCCGCTCATGCGCGGCATTTGCAAATCTAGCAGGATCAGATCGGGGCGGTGCTTGAGGGCCATTTGGTAGCCCTCGTAGCCATCGGAAGCTGTCAGGTAACGGTAGCTGTTAGGTTGCAAGACATGTTCGATCAGGAAGTCTCGGTTGTCTTTGCCATCATCAACGACGAGGATCGTCTCCTCCGCCATACACGCGCTCCGTCTCCCATAGTCGCCTCAAAGGCACATGGCGCGCATTCGCTTGACGCCAACGAGCCACTGCGGCTATTGTAGCGCTGGGCCGCTATTCTTCAATCCAAGTGTTGGAAATCTCATAGGTCAGGACAGGTTCGCTGCGCCCTTTGACATAGAGCGGCCCGCGCGAGCGGCCAAAGACGAAGCGCTCGGTCTTCATATAGACCAGCTCGCTCACCAGAATACGACCGCGATCCGCAATGCTTTGCAAGCGGCTGGCGATGTTCACTGTGTCACCGACCGCAGTGCGATTCATGAGGTGGTCTGTGCCGACGTTGCCCACCACCGCCAGCCCGCTGTGAATGCCGAAGTTCACCTTCAGGCGATGTTCTAGAGGGAGTTTTTCATGAAACCAGAAAATTTCATCCTGGATATGCAGAGCCGTCTTGACAGCGCGCGCGACATGGTCTTCCTGAGGTTGCGGCGTGTTGTACAGCACCATAATCCCATCGCCGATGAACTTATCCACTGTGCCTTCGTAGCGGTTGATGATACGCACCATGAAGGTATGATAGCTATTGAGCAGTCGCAGCAAAGTCTCTGGATCGGTGCGCTCTGAGAGGGCTGTGAACCCTTCCAGATCGGCGAAAAGCACCGTCACGGTTTGCAAATCGCCCCCCAGACGATTAGCACTCGGATTTTGCAGCAGTTGTTCGACGATAGAAGGGGCAACGAAGCGCTCGAACGTATTGCGCACGCGCTGTTCCTGCACGCGCAGCTCATCTGCCGTAGACTTGGCGCGCAGGCTACGATCTACGCGCGCCAACAGCTCGCGCGGGCTAAAAGGCTTGGGCAGATAGTCATCCGCCCCCATCCCGAAGCCGCGCACACGGCTGTCCACATCGCTTATGGCCGTCAGCATGATGACGGGAATGCTCGCTAGCGCTGGCTGAGCCTTAAGCCTCTCCAGGACTTCAAAGCCGTTCATGTTAGGCATGTTCACATCAAGCAGGATCAGATCAGGGACAATCGCCTGAGCTTTTTCTAGCGCCGTCAAGCCGTCGCGCGCCATGATAAGCTCATGCCTGGTCGCGCCGAGGATGTCGCTCACCAGCTCTAGATTATCTGGGTTATCATCAACCACCAGAATTTTCACGAGTTGTCCTCTCCGAGTTGCAAATGCTGCTTGAGCTTGCGAGCCAATTCTTGGAGATTGATGGGCTTGGAAATGTAGTCTGTGCAACCAGCCTGCAAGGCCCTCTCTCGATCCCCCGACATCGCGTGGGCTGTCAGAGCGATAATAGGCAGACTCTGGAAGTCGGGCAGCTTGCGCAGCTCACGAGTCGTTGCCCAACCATCCATGCGCGGCAGCGACAAGTCCATCAGGATTAGATCGGGCTTGCTCTGCTGAGCTAAGGCTAACCCCTGCTCACCGTCTCTAGCCTGAACAACCTCGTAGTCTAGCGAGCTGAGAACGTCGGCAATCAGGATCATGTTGTCGCGGTTGTCTTCAACCACGAGAATGACAGGGCGCGCCACAGTCTACTCCTGGCTCTTTACACTCAATCTTAGCAATGCTTCGACAGGCGGTCAACTTGCACCTGCTCCTACGCCGAGCGAAGCCGTTGGCAGAGCCACGAAGAAGGTCGTCCCTTGCCCAAGCTGGCTGCTCACCCAGATATTGCCATAGTGCATTTCTACCAGACGTTTCACTAGCGCCAGGCCCATGCCAATGCCTTCGTATTCGCGGCTAGCGCTGCTGTCCACCTGAGAGAAATGGTCGAAGATATAGGTATGGTGTTCAGGCGCAATGCCAATGCCGCTGTCTTCAATGCTGAATAGCACCCAGCAGCCATCTCTCAGCCAGCCGCGTACAGGCAGGCTAAACTGCGCAGCTTGCCCATCTTGGACGTGGAGTGTGCGAAGGCTCAGGCGTATGTAGCCCTGATGAGTGAACTTGCAAGCGTTGCTCATCAAATTAGCCACTACCTGTTGCAAACGACCGGGATCACCGATAACTTGAGGAAGACCTTCCTCAAAATCGACCTCCAAGCGCAACCCCTTGTCGTCCGCAATCGCCTGGTAATCTTGGATCACTTGGCGCACGATCCTCTCCCAGTGCAGCGGGACGGCGTCCAGATCAGCTTGACCCATTGCCAACTTGCTCAGATCGAGGACGGCGTTAATTAAACTACTGAGATGATGGGCGTTCTTCGAGATACGCTGCAAACGATCCTTTTGCTTCTCCGTCAGAGGACCATAGGTCTGGCTGAAGAGCAGATCGCTATAGCCGATGATCGAGTTGAGTGGCGTGCGTAGTTCGTGGCTCATTGTCGCCATGAACTCGTCTTTGTAACGGTTGGCAGCTCTCAGCTCCTGATTCAGCGCTTGCGCTGCCGCTTTTTGGCGGCTCATATCCTGTATCGTGTGTTGAAGCTCGCTCTGGGCAGCTTCCAGCTGGCGCAGCGCTTCGCTCTGATGCACTCTGAGGTCGCGCAACGCGGCTTGCAGGCGTCGCCTGCCCAACACAAGGGCGAAGTTGGCTGCCAGGCTGAAGACCAGTAGAAGCGGAATGACAGGCGAGAAGTTATTCATAAAAGCAAGCCTGTGTAGAGCAGCTTTGACCTTGATACATTGTGGCATCGTAGATGAGCAGACGCTACGCTTTGTGGTGGGATTTGGGTTGGTTGCGCGGTCGCGGATCATCGGCGTCGTTAGGCGCAGTCCCAATCAACTCATGCACCCAATTCACCAAATCATCTTCGTATTCGCGATAGCTACAAATGTCGCAGGTATAGCACGGGGCGTCTGGAATAGCGATGATCTGCTGCTGCCACACCAGAGCATAAGCCTGGAGATCGAAGCGCAACACGCCGATGAAGCAGCGTGGGCAAATTTCCTCTGGCTTGTTCATGCGACGCCTCCCTAGCGGCCCTCGTAGATGTGTCCGCTGATGATCCCTATACCCTGGGGCGGCCAATAACGAAAGATAGCCTCGCCGACGATGTGGTCGATGTTGACCGTGCCAAAACGCCGCGAGTCTTGACTGTTGTTGCGATTGTCGCCCATGACGAAATACTCGTTCGCGCCCAATTGATAGAGAGCGTCAGCACAGCGCGATGTATCGCACGCTTCGTTCAGGTAAGGCTCGTTCAGCAATTCGCCATTCACGTAAAGCTGCTGATTGCGAAATTCTAGTGTCTCCCCAGGTAAGCCAATCACGCGCTTGATGAGCATGACGCCCTGAGCAAATTCCGTCGGGTTGACCGAGTTGAAGACGACGATGTCGCCGCGCTGAGGCTGGCCAAACAGATAGTTCAGGCGGCTGACAACCAAGCGATCTCCAGTGGTGAAGGTGGGGAACATGCTGCGGCCTTCCACCAGCGAACGTGGAATGGCCATGTCGAACAGTACGGTCACGACGATCACGAAGATGATCGTCCGCAGCGTCTCCTCTAGAAAGCCCGGACGGTGCAAGCGTGGACGCAGATGGTCTTTACGAGGGTCGGGAGTTTCTATCATGAGTCTGGGCCATTCACGCGAGGTCAAAACACGGAGACGACGACCATTATAGGGTGAAACAGGATGTGCAACAGGGGAAATTACAGCTCAGAGGCGACGTCTCAGAACTTGGATCAGTGAAGATGAAACACAAGCAGGGGCTTCGACCCCTGCTTGTTACAGATCATTCAGATGACAGGCGACTCAGCTCAGCTGATCGGCTCTTTGTAGATGACATAACGGCCCATGTCATCGCCTTTGGCAATACAGGTATCGAGGTCAACTTTGAACTCGTTGCCACCTGACACCCAGCGCAGGCCTTCCTGGAGCAAGCCCTGGCCCACAAAGCAGACAGCACGATCCGTCTTGCGTTCCCAGCACATGGGGCAGCGTTCCAGGGTATAGATGATCTTGTCGCCGCCTTCGTCGTAGACGTTGGAGATTTGATCGGAGAATTGGGAGAAGATGTTGGCCATGGCTGGCACGCCAATCTTCAGCTTGGCGTTCAGGGGCAAGACCTTGAAGGCTAAGTCGCCGACGCCCGCCAGCGCGCCGAAGGCGCGCAAGCCCTGGGCGAACGTCGCGCGGCCAGCGCGCAGCGCTAGACCACGACCACCACGCGGCCCATACATCTCATCCAGGGCCACGTTCAACGCCGTGAAGTCGGCAAAGTCGAATTCCTTTTCCAGGTTATCTGGAGGAAAGTTGCCGATCAGGTGTGCTAGGCCTGCCAGATTCAAGATAGCTTTCAGGCCGTTCTCACCCATCACTTCTTGCATAGCTTCGATGGTGATACGGGCGAATTTGTTCGGGTAGTAATATCCAGCCTTTTTGCGCTCTGGCATACGTTTGCCTCCAGTCGGTCGTCAGAATGGCACTCGCGCAAGTGCTTGATCCGTTATGGGTACGGTTAGACACGCCTCTATTGTAACGAACCATGCCTGCTCTGGCAAATCAAAAATCTACGAGATGCTCAAGAGAGGTGTATCGTGGCGCTCAGTTTGGGGCAAACGCGCCTGCATACTCCAAGGGCCTGTCCAGGTGATTTCCACCTGGACCAGTTGACCACGCCAATCGCCCTCAGCTTCAAAGAAGACCAGCTTATTCTGAGGAGTACGTCCGCGCCACTTGCCTTTTTGCTGATCCTCGACCAGCACTTCAACCACCTGTCCCAGGTGACGACGGTTGCTCTGGGCCAGAATTTCGGCTTGCAGAGCTTCCAGCATTTCGTGGCGCGCCTTCTTCTCGTCTTCGCTCACGTCGTCCACCATGCGCCGCTCGCTGACGGTGTTAGGACGAGGGCTGTAGCGAGCCAAATGGACTTTATCCAGGCGTAGTTCCTCCAAGATAGCATAAGTCTTGAGGAACTGCTCATGCGTCTCGCCAGGGAAACCCACGATAACGTCGGTGTGGATGGCCACGTTGGGGATGATGGCGCGAATCTTTTCCACCAGCCTGCGGTATTGATCGGCGGTGTAGCCTCGGCGCATACGAGCCAGCACTTCGTCGTCACCAGCCTGGATGGGGACTTCAATCTGCGGCATGAGGCGCGGGAGTTCCGCCACCGTGCGCAGAATCTTCTCGCTCATCCAGTTAGGATGGCTGGTGAGAAAGCGCACACGCAGCACGCCCTCTTCTTCGGCCACGCTATGCACCACGCGCAGCAAATCAGCCAGGTCGGGGCCATCGGGGATGTCCTTGCCATAGCGATCCACGATTTGTCCCAGCAGAGTAACCTCTTTCACCCCCTGACGGGCTAGGCTGCGCACATGAGCCACGATCTCCCCAACGCTGCGGCTGCGCTCTACGCCACGACGAAAGGGGATGATGCAGAAGGTGCAGGCGTGCGAGCAACCATAAACCACTGGCACATGGGCGCTGACGAGCTGGCCCTGCTCGTGGACGGGCAGGATAATGTCACCATCTTGCAAGGCATCGCGCTGGCGGCGTCGATCAGCTTCTTCGGCCACCCATTCGGCTTCGTAGCCGCGCTCTTGCAAGAACTGTACCATCGGCCCTGGCTCGCTAGGCGCCATGAAGACATCGACGTAGGGCAGCTTTTGGCGCAAATGCAGCGGATCGCGCACCCCCACCAGGCAACCCATCACGCCGATGATACGGCTAGGCTGCTTCTCTTTGAGCTGGCGCATGGCCTCCAGACGGCCATAAGCTTTGTCTTCCGCTGATTGCCGCACAACGCAGGTATTGACCACCATAATGTCGGCGGCGTCGGGGTCAAGCGTCGCACGGTGGCCCAGGCGCTCTAATTCGCTGGCCAAGCGCTGCGAGTCAGCGGTGTTCATTTGGCAACCGAGAGTCCAGATGTAATAGTGCATAGCGCGAGTTGTGCCTTGTTTCAATCCTTGCCGAGTACAACGCGTTCGGGGGTAGCGTCATTGTAGCGAAAGGCTTAAGGGTCGTCAATGCAACTAGACGCGCTCTACCAGGTCGCGGGTGATTTCGGCCAGGTTGTGGCAGCCAGACAGAGCCATGGCCAAGTCGAATTCGTCTAGCAGCAAGCGCAACACATCCTCCACCCCCTGCTGACCATCTACTGCCAAGCCCCACAACACAGGCCTGCCGACGGCCACTGCTCGCGCACCCAGCGCCAGAGCCTTCAGCACGTCTGTGCCGCGCCGTATGCCACCATCCATGAGCAGCGTCGTCCGACCGCGCACTGCTTCGGCAATGCGCGGCAGCGCATCCAGAGAGGACGGCACGCTGTCAAGCTGACGTCCACCATGATTGCTGACCATGACTGCCGCGACCCCTTGTTCCGCCGCGCGCACAGCGTCATCAGGGCGCAGAATGCCTTTGAGGACGAGGGGTAGGCGCGTGTTGGCCTGAAGCCATTCCACGTCATCCCAACTTAGGTTATCTTCGCGCAAGAAGGTACGCCAGAACTGTCCCGCCATGCCCTGTTCGCGCATATCGGCCAATTGGCCTTGTTCGTAAGGACGCAGGTTGGCTTCGCGCAAGCCGTCTGGAATGTGAAAATCGGTGCGTAGCGCGCCTTCACGCCGCCCCAACAGAGGAGTATCGACCGTCAGGACGAGCGCCCTGTAGCCCGCTTCTTCGGCGCGACGTACCAAATCACGGTTGATAGCGCGGTCTTTGAAGGCATACAGCTGAAACCAGCGCAGGCCTTCAGGAGCCGCTTCGGCAATCTCTTCAATCGTGCAAGTAGCCATCGTGCTGACGACGTAGGGCAGACCCAGGGCAGCGCAGGCGCGCGCGACAGCCAATTCACCTTCTGGATGAGCCATACGCTGGAGTGCCATAGGAGCGACGGCGATGGGCGCGGCCCAGCGCTCTCCTAGCACGTCAGCGCGCAAGTCGCGTTCGGCGACGGCACGTAGCACGCGCGGCCACAGTCGCCAGCGTTCGAAGCTGGCGCGATTGTCGCGCAGGCTCACTTCGTCGTTGGCGCCACCGGCGTAGTATTCATAGACCATCGCGCTGAGCTTCGCGCGGGCCAGAGGCTCGTATTCCAGCAGATTGAGCGGTTTCATAGGCGCTGTCGTCCTCAGGGGTGATGATAGGGGCGGGCGTTGAACTCGGTCATGAGTTCATTATCGTAGCGGTCGGCGTTATCGGCGATCATCTTGATGAGCGTCTCTAACTCGCGAAATTCCAGATCGAGCAGACTGCGTTCCAGAAAAAGGTAGATAACATCATCACGCACACCAAAGGCCGCCTGAGACATGCTCAGGTTCAGCTCTAGCAAACGCCGATAGAGGGGCAACAGGCCACTAGCGGGCAGGTGAAGCAGCGGCGAATAAATCTGCATATAATCACCGCCGCCGTATTCGGCGCGTTTGTGAAACAGGGCAATTTCAATCAAGGCCGAACCGTAGACGAAGCGCCAGATGTAGTCGTTGCTCTGCTGGCGCGCTTGACTTGGCTCAATTTGCATTTGGCGCAAGAACTTTTCGACGTGGCGGGCGTATGGGGCTAAGGTGTCAGGCTTGGGGCCGCGACCGAGCAATCCCATGTAGTCATCTCCTCATCAAAGGTGGCTTCAGGCCTCCTGACGAAAGGTCTTTGCCGCAGCGCAAGCAGCGGTTTTGATACGTCCCCACCCGCGACTGACAAAAGCTACATGGCGCAGCATTTTCGTCATAAAACGCACTCAAGTTGAGCGGGGTGCGCAGGCGCTGTTGGGCATAAGGATAGACCGCACCGCAGGTTGGGCAGTAGTGAGCATTGTAAACGCTGGCGCTGCTGACCGCGCCGCACGACGGACAGTAGGTCTCGTGGCCCACCAAAGCTTGGGCTTGTTCCACGTAGCGATAAGCCAGTTGCAGGATTACAGCCATGTGCAGGCCTACGAAGAAGCCATCCCTGCGCGGCGCGTTGCGCGTCATCATTCCTACGACCTGCTGCGTATTCAGATCGATGATCGGCGCACCGCCAAAGTCCAGCAGATAGTTGAGTTCCGTCGGAAACCACTTAGGCGACATGGCATCGCGGGTAGGACGACATACGGTGCGCAGCACGTCCTGCTGATGAGAAGCGACCAGCAGCGGGGTATTCTCCGCCAGGTAAGCCACGTTGGAGAAGCGCGGCAAGCTGTTCACGCGAGCATGGACGCGCACGAGGGCTAAATCATAGTCGGGGAAGGCGCGCACCACCTGCCCCGACAAGCGCTGGCCATCCAACAGCGCAACTTCGACGCGCATCGCCGAACCAACGACGAAATGCGTCGTGACGATCAGGCCGTCCGAGGAGATAAAGAAGCCTGTCCCTGGACTCTGTTTACCTCCTAGAATGCCCACCGAGCGCTGCACATGCTCAACCACGTAGGGCAGGCTGTTGGTCGTGCCGCGCTGGTGGGGCAGCGGGTTGGGCGGATAGGACACAGGAACTGGAGTAGGATCGTTCGGGAAGATTGCACCTGTGCGCACGTCAATCGGCGGCACAGGCAGGCGACCATCGACAGGCTTCAACTTGAGCGAGGTGTCGTTGAGCGGATCGGGAGCGAAAGAAGGCAGGCCGCGCGTCGAGTCAGATAGTGGCTTCGTCACGGGTCGATTGGCGGTCGTCACAGGCTGACTATCGCTCAGTTGGCGGCTCATCAAGTCGCTCAGGGCGCGATTGATCTCCTCATTTTGTGGATCAAGGCTAGCAGCGCGCTGAAGATAAGCGAGCTGTTGAGCAGGATCGATGACAGTCTTGGCTAGTCCCATGTAGGCGACAGCCTGCTGCTGAGCATTCAGCTCACCATCACGCAGCAAAATACGGAAGATTCTGCTAGCCACCTGCGGATAGTTCTGCTGGAGAGCCTGGGTCGCTTGCTCAATATCATGCCAGGTCATAAGGATCAGCCTGTTCTGTAGCCATATGTTCCTAATCATACCAGATCATACCAGACATGTATTCCGTGTAGATGAGGGTAGTCACGGATACTACTGCGATCTCTTCAGCCTTCCAATCGGTTCAGCGTCCCCCCATAGCCCCGAGGAAGAGGGATTGAGGGTGAAGATCACAACGAGCTACGAGCTTTTGGATGTCCACCCTGCTATTGCCGCTCATCAAGGTCGGCAAAAAACCTCACAGATTGCTATAATGACTCTCGTGTCGTCGGCTCACGCTCAGGAGAACCGAATCATGGTCAATCGCAAGAAACCCAGCGCTGACCAGCCCAACCGCGAAGTGCTGTTTGATATGGCGGTCGACACCGCAAAGAAGGGCAATCGCAGCGGCGCACGCCTCATGTTCGGCCAAATACTCCAGGAAGACCCGCGCAACATTCGTGCCATGATGTGGATGGCCAAGCTCTCTAGCAAGCCAGAAGAGCGCGTCAAATGGCTCAAGCGCGTCCTAGAGATCAAGCCCAACTATGCCCAGGCTCGGCAGGAGCTGGAGAAGATTGCTCACACGACGCAAGCGCAGCGCAACAGTCAACTCCTGCGCTTCGGCACGATTGGCTATGCGGTCGGCCTAGCCTTAATCTCGGCGTTGTGGATTCTCTCTACTGCGCTCCAATATCGCTAACTGAGGAGGCGTGGCGTGGCCCAGAACGACCTAAATGCCCTGCTCCAGCAGGCCATCGCCAGCGCCAAGCGCGGCGAACGCACCCTGGCGCGTCAGCAACTAGAGCAGGTCATCGCCCGCGACGAGGACAACGAGTTGGCCTGGATTTGGCTGGCTGGCGTGGTTAACACCCCGCGCGAGCGGCGCGTGTGTCTGGAGCGCGTCTTGGCCATCAACCCGCGCAACCAGCGCGCGCGCCAGGCTCTAGAACAACTCAGCGCTCAAGAGAGCGGCAGGCGCGCCCCTGCACCTGTCAACAGCCGTCGCGTAGCAGGTGGGGCGCGGGACAGCAGCAGCGGCCTGACCAACCTGCTGATCGTAGTGCTGGTGCTGGCAGTCATCGGCTTGGGCGGGGCGATCATCAATCGCCTATCGCCGCCAGTACAGACGGTCGTGCTGGCCACTTCGCTGCCTACTGAGCCTCCTTTCACGCGCACCCCCGTGCCGACGATCACGCCGCCTATCGTCATCGTGACGCGCAGCCTGCTGCCCACCCTGGCGCCAACCTTCACTCCTACAGCGACGTTCACGCCCAGCAGCACGCCTTCGCCAGCCCCGACTGACTTCCCGCTCAGGGACTATCAACTGCTCTACGCTGCGCGCGCCAGGGATCAAGCTCAGCCTGATTTGTTCGCCATACGCGCCGACGGCAGCGCTGAGCAACGGCTGCTGAGCCAGGCAGGCCAGATGGCCTTCAGCGCCGACGGCCAGCGCCTGACCTTCATCCGCCAGCAGCCTTCTACCCTGGCAGAAGCCGATCAAGGGACGGACGAAACAGCACTCCCCGCGGTCGTTGGCGAAATTTACCTAGCCGAGAGCGCCAACCTAGAGGCGGCGCGCCAAGTCTCGCGTCTAGAGGTGGCTTCTGCGTTCTCTCCGCGTCTCTCGCCTGATGGTACACTCATCGTCTTCTATTCACCTTACGACGGCGACGACGAGCTATGGCTGCTCAACTCAGAGACACAGCTCGTGAGCAAACTGACCGACAACGAAGAAATCACGGATCGTGATCCATCCTGGTCGCCTGATGGTCGGCAAATCGTCTTCAGCTCCGATCGCCAGTCGCCTGGCCTGCCCGACTTGTATGTGCTGACGCTCAACGAGGGTGCTGAGCCAGAGGTGCGCCTGCTCATCGACAATCCTGGCAGCAGCACCGCGCCCGCTTGGTCGCCCGATGGCCGCTGGATCGCCTATTTGAACGACAACGGCGGCAGCGCCAACGTGTGGGTCGTCGGAGCAGACGGCCAGCGCAACCAGCGCGTGACGATCAGCACAGCCGAAGACCGCGCCCCGTCTTGGTCGCCCGACGCGCGCTTCATCGCCTTCGCCTCCAACCGGCAAGACGAGCGTTTCCAGCTTTACATAGTTGAGTGGACGACGCGCCAAGTGACGCGCATCACCCAGCACGAGCTAGACGTGAGCGCCACTAGCTTCCGCCCTGACTTGCTCATGCGCCTGCGCCTGCGCCCTTGATATTCCCCCTTTGAAGGAGAGACCATTCGATGGCCAAAGCTCAAGAGTTGCTGCAACAGGGCCTACAAGCCCTGGAAGCCAAAGATCGGGCCAAAGCTCGCGACCTGCTCACCCAGGCGATGGAAGAAGACCCCAACAGCGTCGAGATCTGGGTGGCGCTCTCGAAGGCCACCGACGATGTAGATGAGAAGCGAATCGCCCTGGCTTCTATCTTGCAGCTTGACCCCAACAACGCTTACGCCAAAGCCGAGCTAGCCAAAGCCGAGCAGGAGAAGGCGCGCACCTCTGAGGACGTTGAGATCGTCCCAGGAATTACGCGGCGCATGGCGCGCAATACGGCTGTAGGCCTGACGCTGTACACTATGCTGGTGTGCGGCCTGGCCTTCATCGTTCAGTCGAACATCGTAGGGAGCTACAACGCCCGACAGGCCCAGATTGCCCAGGAATTCCAGGCGGCAACGGCTGCCGTCCTGGCCATCACCGAGAGCTGGGAGACGGCCACTCAAGGCGCAGCGGAGACGGCGACTCAGGTCGCGCTCAATGTTCAGGCGACACTCTTCGCTCAGGCATCGCCCACACCCACAGCCACCGCGACCCGCTCCCGCGATCTGCCCACGCCCATCCCGCCCACCGCCACGCCGACCTCATTCGTAGTGCAGATCACGCCGCCGCCCTCTAGCTTGTCAGGGAGCATTCTGGCCTGGGGAGGTAGCGTCTTCAATCCAGAGGTGCAGGGCTTCCTCAACCTGCTGCAAATCCCTGCCAGAGGCGGTGAGCCGACGCGCGTCAATCGCGACACAGTGCGCTTCCCCACCAGCAACCTCAGCGCCTCGCGCTTGGTCTACATGCGCGCTCTGCGCCCCGCCTGGGTTTTGTATCTCGTCGGGACGAATCGTGACTTGGGCGACGACCTCGCCCCGCGCTTCGCCCAACTCCAGGTGGAGAATTTGCGCCAACCACGTTTGTCTAGCCAGGGCAACCACCTCATCTTCATCGCCGATACGCCGCTGCTCGGCTCATCGGCCATCTTCATGTATAACCTGAGCGACAACCGCTCGATACGCCTGACCAGCGACATCGCCCAGTACCAGAGCGCCGATGTGAACGCCGATGGCACATTGGTCATTGCTGCCAAAGCTTCGGCGGATGGCGGCAGCGATCTAGTGCTGATCCGTACCGACGATGAGGCCAACGGCTTCCGCCAATTCGCCCTGACGGCCGATGGTGGCGTCACTGTAGAGGCCTTCCCGCGCTTCGGCCCGGACAGTGCGCAAATTATCTTCCAGGCTCACAGGGGCAATCCCAGCGACAATGACTTGTACGCAGGTCGCCTACTCGGTTCAAGCGATCCCAACATCGGCTTCAGCTTGGCTGGCGGAGCGCAGCTATTCTACCAAACGCCCAACGATGAGATTTATCCTGTCTTTAGCCCGAATGGGCGGCATGTGGCCTTCGCCAGCAATCGTAGTGGGGTCTACAACATCCACATCATCGACTTCAATGACCGCAGCCTAGTCTACCAGCTCACTAGCGAAGTGCAGCCCGTCTACCCCGCTGATTGGACGAACTAAGGCTGAGCTGTGCGCATCGTCCTGGTATTGCCCTGCTGCATTGGCGATGTTGTGCTAGGGACAGCCGTCCTCACTGCGCTGCGTCGTGCCTATCCGCAGGCCCACATTGCCTGGGCTGTGGGCGAATGGTCAGCGCAAGCGGTAGCCAATCATCCACATGTCGATGAGCTTATCGATACAGGCAGGGCAGCCCTGCCTTTGTACAACCTGACAGACTTCTGGCGCTTTGTGGGCAAACTGCGCGCGGGTTGCTACGACCTGATGGTGTCGCTGGTGCGCTCTCCGCTGATGAGCCTGGCAGCGTTGGCCAGCGGCATTCCCCAGCGGGCAGGCCTGGACAGCGGTGGGCGCGGCTTCGGCTACACGCACCGCGCTCGCGTTGATCCGCACCAGGTACGCCACGAGTCTGAGATTTATCTGGAGACATGTCGCGTCCTGGGCTTGAATACGCAAAATGCCACGCCCAACGTGCCGCTAGACGCTCAAGCGCGCCAGCAAGTGCGCGCGCTGCTAGATGAGCGCGGCCTGCGCCGACCCTACATCGTCCTCAACCCTGGTGGCGGGGTCAACCCTGGTATGACCCTCAGCGCCAAGCGCTATCCCATCCCCTGGTTGGCCGAGATTGGCCTGACGCTGGCTCAAGAGAATAACGCGGCGCTGGTGCTGTTGGGAGGCCCTGATGATGGCGCGCTGCTGGAGGTGCTGCGCTCCGCCATCGGCTGTGATTGGCCCATGCTCAGCTTGGCAGGACGGCTCAGCTTCCCACAGATCGGCGCACTGGCTTACGACTCGCTGCTGTATTTGGGCAACGACAGCGGTTTGACGCACTACGCCAGCGCCATCGGCGCGCCAACTGTCATGCTTCTAGGGCCAACTGACCCCCGCCGCTATGGCCCAGCTGGGCCAAACAGCCTGGCCTTGTGGAAGCCCTGGCAGGCAGACGCGCGCGGGGTGTCGGCTGGCGTGCAGAATTGGGACTGGGAATGCGACGGCTTGCGTCCGGAAGCGGCCCTAGCTGAACTACGCGCCTGGCTGGGCTGAGCATCGAGCGCAGGTCGAACCGCGCTGCCTCCGCCAGAGCAGCCTGCTCCAAGCCTGAGGCCATGATTCACAGCGGCCCTGTTCCACCCACTCCGCGCACTTGGCCCACGACAGCCAGCAGCTGGGGCAAGGCAGCGTCCACGCCCTGAGCAGCGTAGCATATCGCCACCAGGCCCAGCGCCAGAGCATGGGAGTAGCGCGCCCCGACGGGTTCGTCGCCCACCATCGCCAGGCGCAAAGAAGGCAACAGCAAGCTCATCTCGTCCAGCACCAGGGCCGTCGCGGCGCTCAGGCGCGCCCAAGCGGGTAGGGGACGACCCGTGATCGTCCGTTGCTGGCGCGCGCTGCGCAAATCGAAGTGGGCCTTGCCGCCCAGGTCATGAGCGTAGAGCAGGCAGCCCCGACCCGCCTGGCAATCGGCGGCGGCCCACATAGCGCGCCCGTCTACCGCCACCAACCATTGCGGGGGACTGTCCGTCACCTGCTGGAAGGCCACCAACAGGCGCAGCGGCGGATCGGAGAGGATGGGCATAAGCCGCTTAGCTCACCGAAGTGACCATCAGCCCTGCAGCCAGCGGTGCAGCGCCGCGTTGAAGGCTTCAGGCTGTTCCAGATAGGGAGTGTGGCCAGCGTCCAGCACGAGCTCCTCATAGCGCCCACCGCTGGCCTTGTACTTCTCCAAGACCATGCGCGTTTGGCTGACCATCAGCTGAGGCGGGTAAACATCCTCGCCAGGATAGCCAGGGATAGCGCCAATCTTGCCCAGGAAGCCCATCTCAAAGGCGCTGGTGTCGCTGACGATCTGATCGTGCGCGCCGCGCACCCACAGGATGGGCGGCTTGGCGTCTAAGCCATACAGAGCGTCGATGGGCTTCTGATAGGCTGGCGTCAGAGCGTTAATCAGGCCCATCTTGCCAGGAGCGACGTACGGCCAGTTGGGCGATGAGGTCATGTCCCCTGGATAATCTTCCGGTCCGGTGTGAGTGGAGAGCAGTGAGGAGAGCAGCTCTTCCTCGCGGGCGGGCTTGAAAGGCTGCCTGAAGTAGAAATTGAGCATGACGTTGCGCGGCGCCATTGGATCATCGGCGCTGCGATCCTCGGCAGCAATGCGCTGGGCGAAGGCAGGGTTGACTGTGCCACCGCCGCTGCCAGCGAAGTCGTCCCATACGGGTGAGCCATCTGCCCTGGTGCCGCCGAAGCCAAAAGGCGAGCCAGGACAGACTAGAGTCGCTGTCAGCACCGCCTCTGGAGCATCCATGAGCAAGCGCCACAACACCGAGCCACCAGCGCTATGACCGACGAAATGGGCCTGCTTCAGGCTCAGCGCCTCTAGCAGGGCCAACAGGTCTTCCACTAAATCGCCCAAACCTCGCGTGGCGTCGATTTTGGCAGCAGGATCAGCGTCGCCGAAGCCGCGCTGATCGATTGCGATGCCTCGAAAGCCGTCGGGCAGAGCCAGCATAGTCTCTTCCCAGAAAGTAGCGCTGCTGGCGTTGCCATGCACGAAGACGACGGGGATGCCATCATCAGGGCCGCTGAACAGGACGCGCGTCGCTAAGCGGGCGCTCTGGACAGTCTGAGCGCGAATACCTTCCATCGTGGGAATACTCATAGCGTCTCTCCTCGTCAAAAGCGACGAACAAGCTCTCTAACAGTACGATCTTAGCCTATCCCAGGCCAGATGAGCAACCGCTATCGGGACGAGCCTTTGACCCCACGCAGGCTCTCCGCTAGACTGAAGACAAATCGCCACAGGGCGCGCCAGTGCGCTGGAAAACCTCGGTCATTCGGCAGCCCACCACCGAAACGGAGTCCTCATGCACCTGCCCGACTGGACGCAAGGCGTCCATCACGACGGCTCGGAAGCTTATGTCTCCAACCCCTACCCACGTCAGGGCGAACAGGTCTGGTTGGGCCTGCGCGTGCCGAAGACAGCTCCTGTCACGGCAGCCTTCGTGCGCACCACCGTCGATGGCGAGACGCACCACGCCAAGATGGTCGTCGTCCGCGAATACCCTACCTACAACTTGTGGCGCGCCGCTCTGACTGTCACTCAGCCCCAGTACGACTACCGCTTCAAACTGATGACCGACGAGGGCATGTATTACCTGAACGCCATCGGCATTTCACGGGCTGATAGCCCCGACTACTACGATTTCAAACTGCTGGTGGACTACCAAGCGCCACACTGGGTGCGCGAACAGGTCTTCTACCAAATCTTTCCTGACCGCTTCTACAACGGCGACCCCAGCAACGACGTCCAGGACGACGAATGGGAACGCGAAGGCATGAAGACGCGGCGCATGCCCTGGGGCGCCAGCCCCGTCCCCTGGGAAGCAGGGCGCAGCATCGATTTCTTTGGCGGCGATTTGCAGGGTATCGCGGCCAAACTGGATTACATCCAGCAGCTTGGGGTGACAGCTCTTTACTTGACGCCTATCTTCACGGCCGCCAGCAACCATCGCTACGACGTGACGCGCTACGACGAAGTCGATCCACACCTGGGCGGCGACTCGGCCCTGGCAGAGTTACGCGCTGCGCTCAGCGTGCGAGCCATGCGCCTCATGCTGGACATCACTCCCAACCACGTTGGCGTCACCCACGACTGGCTCAGGGCCGCTGAAGCGGATCGGCAGAGCGAAGAAGCTGGTTTTTTCTTCTACGACGAGGCCACAGGCGCGTATGAGACCTGGCTCGGCGTGTCTTCGCTCATCAAGCTGAACTACGGCAGCCAAGCCCTGCGCGAGCGCATGTATCGTCGGCCTGACTCGGCGCTGCGCCGCTGGCTGAACCCCCCCTATGCGATTGACGGCTGGCGGCTAGACGTAGCCAACATGACCGGCAACCTGTCCATGTCTCAGCTCGATCACGAGGTTTGGCGCGAGGTGCGACCGATCCTTAAGGCCGACAACCCAGAACTCTACCTGCTGGGCGAGTATTTCATGGACGGCACTATGCACACCCAGGGCGATGAGTTGGACGCCGCCATGAACTACGCTGGCTTCAACATCCCCATGCGCCGCTGGTTGGGCGGTGAGGACGTCGGCGTGCAGGACGGCCAACCCTACGGTGATCCTCACCTCCTGCCCACCGAGGCGCTGGCCCTGCAGTGGCGACGCTTCATGGCTGCCGTCCCCTACGTCATCGCCTTGCAGCAGTTCAACCAACTAGAGAGCCACGACACCACCCGCTTGCTCTACGTCGTCAAGGGCGACAAGGCCCTATACAAACTGGGAGTCGCTGTGCTGATGGCCTTTGTCGGTGTGCCGTGCTTGTACTACGGCAGCGAAATTGGCCTGAGCGGGGCGAAAGACCCCGACAACCGCCGCTGCATGCCCTGGGATGAAGCCGATTGGGACACCGATTTGCTAGACACGCACCGCCGCCTGAACGCCCTGCGCCGCCAGTCCTCTGCCCTCAAGCACGGTGGCTTCCAGCTGCTGCTGGCCGAGGGCGAAGTTCTGGCCTTCATGCGCGAGTCCACCAATGAGAAGATCATCATCGTGGGCAATCGCGGCGCGAATCAGACCATCTCCATCCCTTGTTGGATGGCTGGCCTGGCTGACGGTGCGCACTTGGTGGATGCCCTCAGCGGGTGCGAGGTCATTGTGCGCGGTGGCGAAGCCAGCCTCAGGCTAGAACACGGTCAAGCAGCTTACCTCAGAGTACAGGCTCAGGGCGAGTAATAGAAAGCATAGCCCTCCATTGGTATGAACAGCGGCGCGCCCCACCACAAAGCCTCTAAAGGTGCGCTGTCTGGAGGCAACTCCACCGTCCACTTAGTGCGGGACTGGTAGGCAAAACTATGCTGGATCATCACCTGGCGCTCGCCCGTCTGGACGGCGGTGCTGCGCCCATAAGGCGTATAGGCCAGCAGAGCATTGGGCGTGGTGCGCACGTCCACGTTGTCGCGGTCGTCGTCATAGTTGACGCTGCGCAGGTCGGCGCGCTGAGTGCGCACCCTACCCCTCTCATAAGCCAGATACTCTGCTCCACTCGTCCACAGCAGCGGACGCCTGAGTTGCTCGTCGCTCAGGGACAAGCGGTGGCGCTCATTGGGACTGATGAGCGCATTCGGCCATGATTCATCGAAGATGTGATCGTACACAATCCAACCTTGCGGCGTACCGTAGGCTATGTAGCGCCCGTGCACCGAGACGGCTAGCAGCTGACCCCGGCCCAACTGCGCGCTCGGCACGACGAGGCGCTGGCCCGTCGTGCCATATACATCCAGCAGCCACAGGCCCTCAGCATCCTGGTAGACCAAGTAGCTGCCGTCCGCGCTCCAACGCGCCACACCGCTCCAGCGCACAGGATCGTCGCCGTTCAGGCTCAGCTCGTGTAGGATTTGAATGGTAGGGTAGTAGGCGCCGGTATAGTTGTCGCTGTTCATCGTGCCAATGCCCCACACGCTCAGGCGCGCACCATCCCACACCACAAAGGCGTCGCTGCTCGGCGAGAACAAGCCTGCTTGGCCTGGCATACGCCAGTTGGCGACTGCCTCTGGTAACCTTTGAAACTCTGTGGAGTCTTGGTAGTAGGGAAAAAAGCTTGAGTCGAAGCGCAGGCCGTCGTCCTCCCACCACAGGCCGTACACTTCATCAGGCGAGCGCAGCACACAGCCCACTTCGCGGCAGGCGGGGAGCGGCGAGAACATATTAGGCAGGCTGAAGGGCTGATAAATCTCATCCAGCGGCGGCGTGTTCAGCTTGTAGGGCTGGCCCTCTGGACGCACCGAGAAGCGATAGACTGCGCCGTCACGAGTGCGGGCAAAGAGCGGAGCGAACAGCGGCATCCAATGGTCGTAGTCGCCTCGTTCAAACTGGGGCGGTGGCCCAATCAATGACTCGATCAAGGCGGCGAAATGCTGCGGCGATTCGATCGGAATCCACTCGCTGTCTTCGTCGACGCGCACCATCGGCTGCCATTCGTCGGCCCTCGTCTCGTGTTTGAGGTCATTCCATTCGCTGTAGTACAAGCCCATCCGCGTGCTGAACGTACCTCCTGCGTTGGCCCTCAGGAACAGGGTGTAACCTTCTCCTTCTCTCACTCCGCTCACGCCATCATAGGCACAGCTCAAATCCAGCTCAGCATCGTAGTAGCTGCGCGAATGGGCATTGCTGATACGCTGTACCAGCAGCAGGCGCGGCCCCTGGCCCTTCAGGTACTTCCGTACCTCAAAGATGAAGTTCTTGCCCCAGCGATCCACGCGCAAGACTCGGCCTTCAACGATTGCATCCGCTTGGTCGACGCTCTGTGCCAACGGTGGCGGCGAGCCGCCTCCGCTGCACGCTTGGGCAGGCAGCGAGGGCCACAGCAGCACAAACAGGAAGAGTACAGACAGGGGACGGCGCATGAAAAACTCCTCGGCTTCGCTTCAACTTACGCTCATTGTACATCCGAAAACTTGAGGGGCGCATAGACGCTCAGCCTACGACAGCAAGACGCAAATAAACAACTAAGACGGCTGGCGGGCCTACTTCGCCAGCGGCTGCATGTCTAACCAGTTTGGCCCTAGCTCGGCGTTGGCCACGATGGGGACGCGCCAGGGTTGGCCCTGGGGGAGCTGAACAGCCTGCATGACCTGGACAGTCAGGCGGGCCACATCTACGGCCTGATCTTCTGGCGCTTCCAACACTAGCTCATCATGGACTTGCAGGATGAGGCGAGCTTGTGGGTAGGCGCGCAGCTCCGACGCCAGGCGGATCATAGCCTGCTTGAGCATATCGGCGGCAGTCCCCTGAATGGGCGCGTTGATGGCGGCGCGCAGCTCAGCCTGAGCTTCCTGAGCGCTGGCTCGCCCTTCAGCTAGGGCGCGGAAGTAGCGCCGCCTGCCGAACAGAGTCTCTACGTAGCCTTGCGTCTTGGCCTGCTTCTCGGTAGCGTCCATGTAGGCTTTGACTTCTGGCAGGCGCTCAAAATAACGTTCAATGAAAGCCTTCGACTCGGCCATCGTCAGCTCACTGTCGCGCGTCAGGCGATACGCGCCCATGCCATACATCAGGCCGAAGTTGACTTTCTTGGCGAAGGCGCGTTGCTCAGCGCTCACCTGGCTCAGAGGCACGCCAAAGACTGCCGCAGCAGTGGCCTTGTGGATGTCTTGACCCTGAGCAAAGGCTTCTTGCAGCGTACGGCTGCCGCTCATGTGAGCCATAATGCGCAGCTCCACTTGGCTATAATCGACGGCGATGAGCAGACAACCAGGCGGGCTAATGAACGCGCGGCGCACCTCGCGGCCTCGTTCGGTGCGGATGGGGATGTTTTGCAGGTTGGGATTGCTGCTGCTAAAGCGGCCCGTTGATGTGCCGGTCTGGTTATAGCTGGTGTGTACGCGGCCGGTCTTGGGATGGATCAGGCTGGGCAGCGCGTCGACGTAGGTGTTCTTGAGCTTGCTCAGCTCGCGGTGTTCGATGATGACGGGGATGATGGGGTGCTGATCGCGCAGAGCATCCAGGGTCGCGCTGTCCGTCGATATGCTGCCCGTACCTGTCTTCTTCAGGCCGCGCGTAGGCAGCTTCAGGTGGTCGAACAGGACTTTGCTGAGCTGTTGCGTGCTGTTGACGTTGAAGCTCTGGCCAGCCATGTCCATGATGCGCGCTTCCAGGGCTTGCAGTTCTGCGCTCATCTGGCGGCCCACCTGCTGTAAGTAAGGCACGTCTAGCAGAGCGCCGTCCTGCTCCATCTGAGCGATGATGGGGATGAGAGGTAGTTCCAGCGTCTCGTAAAGCTGGCGCTGGCCCAGCCTATCTAGCTCATGCGATAGGAAGCGAGCAGCGCGCCAAGTGACGACGGCATCGGCGCTGGCATAGGGAGCAGCATCTTCTACGGCGACCTCGGCCATCGTGCGGGCCTTTGCGCCTTTGCCGATCAGCTCCTCGATGTTCTGCATGACGATCTGCAGCTCCTGCAGAGCGAAGTTCTTCAGGCCTAAGAATCGACTAATGGGGTCGCGCACCCATTCAGCGATCATCGTATCGAAGCTAATCGGAGACACGTCTAAGCCATGCCGACGCAACACTAGCAGATCGTAAGTGGCGTTGTGGGCGATTTTAGGGATATGCTGAGCAGTCAGGGCAGGGCGCAGCGCTTCCAACACGCGCTGCAGGGAGAGCTGCTGCACAGCCTGCTCCGGGAACAGCGTGCCGCTGCCCACCGCTAGGTGACCTACGGGAATGTAATAGCCGGTGCGCTCATCCACAGCCAGGGCGATCCCCACCAGGTCAGCGCGCATGGGGTCGACTCCTGTCGTCTCTGTATCGAAGACAATCTGAGTAGCAGACTCCAGGCGCGCTACCAGCGCAACCAGCGTCGCTTCATCTCGGACGATGATGGTTTCGTAGTCCAGCGGTTGTGGCTGGGACGGAGCGACTTCGGCCTGAGATTCGGTGACCTGTCCGCTGGACGGCTCAGCAACTTCCTGGTTATCTTCTTGGCGCAAGTAAGCGCGTAGGCGCTGGCGCAGCGAGCGGAATTCCAGCTCAGCGAACAGCGCGTCGACAGCTTGAGGATCGAAGTCGTGAGCTACACAGGCGGCTAGATCCAAATTAATTGGGGCATCGCGCTGGATCGTAGCTAGTCGGCGGCTCAGATAAGCCATGTCGCGGCCTGCGATGAGCTTCTGGCGCAGCGCGTCCTTAATCTCGTGCAAGTGGGCATAAATGCCGTCCAGCGTGCCGTACTTGAGCAGCAGATCGGTCGCGCCTTTGTCGCCAATGCCTGCTACACCAGGGATATTGTCGCTGCTATCACCCTTGAGAGCCTTGAAATCGACGAGCTGATCGGGTCGAAACTTGTATTTCTCCACGAAGACGGCTTCATCGTAGATGATGTCGTCACCACCTTTGCCGAAGTTGGGCAGTTGGACGCGCGTCAGCGGCGAGATGAGCTGCAAGAGGTCGCGGTCGCCGCTGATGATGAGGACGTTCACCCCCTGCGCTTCTGCTTGGCTGACGATGGCGCCGATCATGTCGTCGGCTTCATAGCCATCGACAGCCAGGATGGGGATGTTGAAAGCACACACCAGCGCTTCAATGCGTGCCAACTGCGGAATGAGTTCTTCAGGTGTATCGGCGCGTTGAGCCTTGTAGCCAGGGTAGAGGGCGTCGCGTCCGCTCAGGCCACGGTCAAAGGCGACGGCTAAATAATCGGAGCGTTTCTCGGTCAGCAAGCGCAGCAGTTCATCGGCAAAGCGATAGACGGCATACGTGGGTTCACCGCTGCGCGTGGCCATGCGTCCACCGCCACGCATCACGCTCTGCATGGCGTAGAATTGGCGATAGGCGAAGGCGTGGCCGTCGATCAGAGTCAGGAGTGGCATATAGTCTCCAACAAAGGGCAGCCCTCAGGGGCGCGCAAAGGCGATGAAGTCGCGTAGCTCATCCGTGCTTATGGGGCGGCCTGGCGTAACGATCCAATAGCTGCGATCCCACAGCGAGTCAGCGAGACGATCAGGGCTGACCGCTGCAACAGCCTGAGCGCTCAGGCTGAGCAGGGCGCGCATGTGGGCCACAGGCGGAGTTTCGCTGGGCGCAGAAGCGTACAGACTGACGACATCTCGGTATACATTTAGGTCATGGATGAGCCAGCCCTGTTTCGTCAGGTGAACTTCCAGGCTGCGCAGGATGGCCTGCATTTCGGCGTCCCGCAAAGGAGGCTGATTGGGATGTAGCAACCAGACAAAGGCCAGGGGTGCGACGGTCACAACATTGAGCTGAGAGTCGTCTTGTTCACCTGCCTCAGCTTGAGCGACAGGTTCAGCTTCGACGGATTGGATGGGGTTGGGCGGCGCGACGATCAGGGGCGGCGGCACGCTGGCCAAGACTTCGTGCAACAAGCGGGCATGATGTCGGATGGTGGAGACAGTTTGTTGGCCCGCGAACAGCAAGACCAAGGTGAAGGCATCCACTGTACGGATGGCGTAGAGCATGTAGAATGCGCCGCTGGTCAACTCTATCGGCGTCATGCGCGCAGCTGTGCCATCTTCCAGCGGCTCAAGGGCGTGCGGCTTGATCTCCTCTAGCAGCGCAGCGGATAAAATACCACTGCTGCCGACGATCTGGCCCTCACGTACCAGCAGGCAGGCTTCGACCACCGTCTCTAGCGACAAATCGGTCAGGGCCAGGGCCACTTGAGCGCTTAGAGCCTGAGCATAGCGCACCGAGTCGACTTGGGCCAGCGCTTCATCGGGGACGGATGGCGGTGCGAGGAGCGCTTCTTCTTGCTGAGGTGCAGTCACTTCCGTAGCCTGGACAGACTGAGGAGGTGGCTCTTGCTCAGACTGCTCAGCGCGAGCCTGATCGGCACGCAGCGCAGCAGCCAGCGCTTCCGCCAGCAGGGCGTCTTGGCGCGTCGGCGTGAGCGTCGTGCTGCTCAAATCAACGGGCAGGGGCGCTACAGCTTCTTCCGCAGCTTTGGGCTGTTCGCTTTCGGGCTGGGGACGCGGCTTGAGCGGATGAATGCGCGGCGCAGGATCGGCAGCGGACGCATCATCCGCTGGCGCGGGGGTCGAACGAGGGATCGGCTCAATGCGGTCGGTCGGCTGCTGCGCCAAGTCAACAGGCGCTTGAGCCTGGCCCTCATCGGGACGAACGTAGGTCTGCGAAGCAGTGTAGGTGGAGGGCGGCCCATCTAGTGGAGGCAAATCGGGCAGGAATTCTGGCTCACGCACATAGCGGCCCGAATCGTCTATCCAAGATGGCAGTGGCTTGACCAGGGCCTGGCCTTCTTGCAGGCGTTCCTGCACACGCTGGATGAACTTGGCCAGCGAGAAGCCCTGGGGTGGCGTGGGAGCGCTGGCAGTCTCCAGGGCTTCTTGTAGGATATGGTTAGCTAGCAGCTGGCGCGACGCAAGCGAAGGCAGCGTGCTAGTGGTCTCTTCGTCGTCGGCTTCATCCTGGCTGGTGAAGACGCGCGTCGGCTGCGTGCTGGACAAGCTCACCACCACGTCGCGCACTGTCACGCTCTCCTCAAAGGGCGGGATGGGTGGCTCAGCGGCAGCCAGCCTCTCGAACAGGCGGCTAGATTGCTCATCGCGGCGCTGCGCTTCAGCTTCATCTTCCACGCTTGGCGCTGGTGGCGAGAGCGAAGCGGCGCTGAGCTTGTGCGGAGCAGAGACGGAAGGCACAGGATCGGTCAGAATGCTCTGGATGAGGGGGATGAGCTGACGCGCGGCGATAGGCAGGTCGATCACAGCCTGGAGACGGAGGCTTTCTCGCAGGCCGCGCACCAACGGATGGTTAGGCGCGACGATGATGGCGATGGCGGGGCGCGTCTGACGCGCTTGCTCTACGAAATTCTCTATGCTCAGGCCGTTAATAGTGCAGTCTAGCAGGATCAAGTCGTAAGGCGCACGAGCTAGCTCGGCCAGAGCATCTTCTGGATCAGCAAAAGCGCTGGACAAGAACGAGCCGCTGCGCTCCAAGGCTTCTTTGAGTTTGATGCTGTGCGCCAGTTGGCGCACGACCAACATGATCCGCTTGACAGGCACGGCTCAACCGCCTCCAGCCCGGTTAAACACTTGTTCGAATTATAACACAAGAGGGCGGCGCTCGAGGCTGCCCTCTTTCCCCTCAGCTTCTTCAGTAAGTACGCCACCAAATGCCTGTGCATTCTGGCAAGATGGTGAGCTGCTCACGGCGCACGCGCGCGGCCAGTTCTGGGCCAAAGAAGAATCCCAGCAATGCTTCGGCTTCGTCTACACTCTCAAACTGATAATCGGTGCGCACCCAGCGGTGCTGGAAGCCGTGTTCTTCTTGCCACCAGCGGTACAACTGGGCTAGGCCCTCGGTGGGTGGGCTGGGCTGTTTCTGGCCTGTCCCCAGCGTCTCAATCAGGATAGCTGTGCCATGAGGCTTGAGTAAACGACGCATTTCGTCCAGCATGAGGCCCACCTGGACGCGCCAGTCGCCAAGCGACCAACCAACGGCGTGGCCGAAGCTCCAGCCTTCGATCACCACGTCAGCGCAACCTGCAGGCAAGGGCATGGCACGGTTGTCGGCCTGAGCCAAGCGCCAGTGGCTCAGGCCGCTGAGCGTCAACTGCTGCTGAGCCTGGGCCAGCATGGGAAAGGCGAAGTCGAAGGCGTAAACGCGACGGGCCATCAGCGATAGCAGACGAGTGAGACGGCCCGTGCCAGCGCCGAATTCGACCACTGTTGTGCCGTCCAAGCGACACAGCTCCATCAGGGCCGCAAAGAGAAGCCCGCGCTGATCCTCGCGGCCCACCAGGCGATCATAAGCTTCGGCCTGGTGGGCGTAGATGTTCAGGAAATGATCGTCGCTCATGACCTACGAAGCGCTGAACGCTGCAATCTGCTTGTCCAGCTTGGCTTGGTCAATCTCTGGGTGCTTGTCGAGCTGAGCCTTGAAGACGCGCATGTATTCGACGAGCTGTTCGGCAGTGTAGGCTTCGAAGCGCAGAGCGATGGCCGGCTGCGTGTTGCTGGCGCGCACCAAGCCCCAGCCGTTGGGGAACAAGGCGCGCACGCCGTCCACTGTAATCACTTCGTACTGCGCTTGCAGAGCAGTCGTGATCTCGTCGATGATGGCGAATTTCACGGCGTCTGGCGTGGAGAGGATGACCTCTGGCGTGGCCACCAGCTTGGGAATGTCGTCGAAGATTTGAGCCACCGTCTGGTCGCTGTGCGAGAAGATTTGCAGGGCGCGCAAGGCCACCAGCGGCGCATCGTCGAAGCCATAGTAGTCCTCGCCCATGAACAGGTGGCCGCTGACTTCTCCACCGAGGGGTGAGCCTATTTCGTTCATCTTCTGCTTCATCAGGCTGTGGCCGCTCTTCCACATGACGGGGACGCCGCCGTACTTCTTGATCTCGTCGGGCAAAGCTTGGCTAGCCTTCACATCGAAGACCACCGGCGCACCAGGATGGCGGCTCAGCAAGTCGCGGGCCAGCAGTGCCAGCAATCGATCTGCCGCTATGTGGTGGCCGTGATTGTCGATGAAGCCACAGCGGTCGCTGTCGCCGTCGAAGGCCAGGCCCAAGTCGGCTTGATGTTCGATGACGGCCCGCTCCAGGTCAACGGTCATCTCTGGGTCTTCAGGATTGGGTAGATGGTTGGGGAAGCGTCCGTCGGGCTGGCAGTACAGGCGCACCACATCCAGGCCCAACTGCTCTAGGTAATGCGGAATGTACGCGCCGATGAGGCCGTTGCCGGCATCGACGACGACTTTCAGGCGGCGGCCCATCGTCACCTTGCCGCTGATCGTCTCAAAGTGGCGCGCGATCACCGTGTAATCGGCGTCCACCACGCCTTTGCCAATGGCGAATTGACCGCTTTCAATGATCTTCAGCAGGTCTTGGATTTGGCTGTCGGCCAGGGCCAGCTTGCCATAAGCCATCTTGATACCGTTATACTCGGTAGTCAAATGGCTGCCAGTGATCTGGACGCCTGCGCCTTTGTCGCCGTAGCTGGCAGCGGCGAAGTAGACCGTCGGCGTAACCACTTCACCGATATCCGTGACGTGCAGACCTGTCGTAGCCAAGCCTTCGATCACAGCACGGCGTAGTGGGTCGCTGGTCAGGCGGTTGTCTGAGCCGACGAAGACGCGCTCTGTGCCGAAGTGCTGAGGCAGGTACGTCCCCAACGCCTGCCCCACCAGGCGAGCAACTTCTGGGGTGAGCTGCACAGTCTTGCCCGTATGTCCAGAAGCCACGCCGCGAATGTCATACTTGCGGAAGATGGAACGATCCAGCGTCATCAGCAGTCCCTCTCTTTGGTTGATGGCTATGTGGTGCGAGTCTAGCACAAAGCGCGCCTGTATGACGACTCTTTTTCTGGTGCGTCAGCCACCGCCGCGCACCATGCTGCGCCGCATGTGGTCATAAACAGGCGTCACTAGCCCGTCGTCTTCGCCTTCAATGACCAGCAAAGAGCGCGAGATGACCATCACGCCCAAGCGCACTGAGTCCAGTGGCTCAAGCTGTGCTGTCCAGCCTCGGCCTCGTGCTTGCGTCTCGCTGATGGCCTCCCCACCTACTTGGGCCAGAGCGCGCAGCACAACTTCGGCGCGCATGTTGCGCAGCTCCATCTCGTAACGCGCCACGTCAGCCCCCAGCAGACGGCGGGATCAGGGTGATCTGATCTTCTTCTCGGATGGGCGTCTCCAGGCCTTGCAACCACTGGACGTTGCGGCCATGCACCAGAACATGCACCAAACCGCTGAGTTCTCCATCGGGAGTCAGCATTTTCTCGCCCAGGGCTGGGCAGGCAGCAGCGATGTCTTGGGTGAGCTGGCGCACGGTCTGGCCTGGGGTGAACGGCACAATCAGCTCTTTCGTACCGGCAATATCGCGCAGCATAGCGAACAACTTAATATGCTTCATGGTCAAAATCCTCTCAATTCGAGTTTATGCCTATCATAGCACGCAAATCGTCTGGTACCAAAAGATCGTCTCACGTCACTCGCAACTTCAGTTACAATTGAGAGGGTGTTCCAAAGCAGGTGATCCATGACCAAAATCATCGTCATCGAAGATGCCGCAGACCTGCGCGAGTTAGTGATTGAAATGCTGACTTTAGAAGGCTTTGAAGTTCTAGGAGCAGAGAACGGACGCTTGGGCATCGAACTCATCCGCACAGAGCAACCCGATCTGGTGATCTGCGACATTATGATGGCCGAAATCGACGGCTACGGTGTCTTAGAAGCCATTCGTCACGATCCGCAGACCGTCCACACGCCCTTTATCTTCCTGACAGCCCAGTCAGACCGCAGCTATATTCGTCGTGGTATGCGTTTGGGTGCAGATGATTTCGTCGTCAAGCCCTTCCTGCCGTTAGACCTGCTGGAGAGCATACGTCAGCGCCTCGCGCGCTCGGAAGAAGAGCGTGCCTTGCGCAATCACCACATTGAAGACCTGCGCCATAGCATCACGGCTTCTCTGCCACATGAGCTGCACACCCCACTCAACATCATCTTGGGCTACGCTCAACTGCTCATCTCAGAAGCAGACACAGTCACGCCTCCTCAAATCCTGGATTGGGCTGGCAACATACAAAGATCAGCCAAGCGTCTGCTACACCTCACGGAGAATTACCTGTGCTACACACGCCTGCGCCTGCTCAAGACATCCGCTGAGGAACTGCGCGCTTATCGGGCCCAGACCACCAGTGACTTGCACGTCCTCATCAACGACCAAGCTTTGCGGATTGCTGCGCGTTGTGATCGTCCTGACGATCTGCTGCTGCACTTAGAAGAGGCTGCTGAGGTGCGCTGCGCTGCGCATGACGCGCTGAAGGTCGTCGATGAACTGCTGGACAACGCCTTCAAATTCTCTGAGGCTGGCACAAGGGTGGAGGTTCGTGGCCAGCAGCAGGTGAGTCGCTATCTGCTGACGATCCGCGACTATGGTCGCGGCTTCAAGCCAGAGCAGGTGGCCCGCGTCGCCCCGTATATCCAATTTGAGCGCCAGTTCTTTGAGCAGCAAGGCGTAGGCCTGGGCCTATCCCTGGCTCGGCAGTTAATGGAGCTGTTCGGCGGACGAGTGACGATTGAAGGCATAGACCAAACACAGGGCGGCGGTACGCTGGTGCGCGTCGAGTGGTTGTTGGCTTGAGCCAACAAAACGCCTATACTAAGGGTGTCTTTGTAGGCTTGCATGGTCGAGTAGCCGGAGGCGTTCCATGAGACGATGGTTTCTGAGTTGGGTCGTTTATGCCCTGCTGGCCCTAGCTCTGGCGGCCTGCTATCAGCAGGGGTTATCCGAAGAGAGCAGCGCTGATCTGATGATCGCGCAGGCTTTCACAGCCAGCCCTTCTCCCAGCCCTGCGCTCGCGTCGCAGGCTTCGCCTCTGGCTGCTGATGGCGAAGCAGGCCAGATCGTGCTGGTGGCGGAGAATAGCACGCCGCTATTCCAGGGGACGGCCATCGCACAAGAAGCGGATACTTGGTCGCTGACAGCTACTGCCTATGTAGCGCTCATCACCCAAACCCAAGAAATTTCGCTCACCCAGACGGCTTTTGCCCTGGGCATTGGCATTCCTCCTACCGCCGCTCCTACATTTGAGCTGGCGACGGCCACCTTCCCACCGGCGATTGAGCCGACGCAGCCTGGCATTATCGCGCCTGGCCCGCTTGCTCCTGGTGGAAGTTGCATTCACGAAGTGCGCGCCGGCGATAACCTGTTCCGCCTATCGCTGTACTATGGCCTGCCTATCCGCACTATCGCCACTGCCAATGGCATCGCCAACATCAACCTCATAGTCGTCGGCCAGAAGCTGACTATCCCTGGCTGCGGCACAACAGGCAACTTTCCACCCCCAACCTCGTTCCCCACAAGCACGCCTGGCTTCGGCATAGGTGGCCCAGGCACGGGCAGCGTCGGTGGCACAATCCACGTCGTCGATCAGTACGAAACCCTGTTCATCATCTCGCAGCGCTACGGCGTGCCAGTGAACAGCATTGCCGCTGCCAACGGCATCGCCAACATCAACATGATTATGATCGGTCAGCAGTTGGTCATCCCAGGGCGTTAGGCGTTTTTTTTATGGAAGAGAAGATCATCGACACACGTGCCATCTATGCAGGGCGCGTGGTACGCTTGGATGTGCATCAGGTGGAGCTGCCCAACGGCGTGCAAGGCCGACGCGAGATTCTGACGCACCCTGGCGCTGTGGCCATCGTCGCCCTAGACGATGAGCAACACGTCCTGCTGGTGCGCCAGTTCCGCTTGGCAGCCAACCAGGTCATGCTGGAGATTCCGGCTGGCACGCGCGAGCCTGGAGAAGATATCTTCGTCTGCGCTGAGCGCGAGCTACGCGAGGAGACGGGCCAGCGTCCGCTCAAGCTGGAGCATCTGGGCGGCTTCTTCGTCGCGCCTGGCTACACGACAGAATATATCCACCTGTTCCTGGCCGAAGGCTACGAGCCTGCGCCGCTGACGATGGACGCCGATGAACAGATTAGTGTGGAACGCGTGCCGCTGCGCGAGGCACTGGCTATGATTGACGATGGACGAATCATCGACGGCAAGAGCGCCGTCGGTCTGCTGCGAGTGGCGCGTCGCCTTAGCCTTGTTTGAGGCACGGCCTGTCGTTATAATGCTAGGCCGCTAAAATCCGAGATTCTATGCATCGCCTGCCCTAGCAGAGCCACGCCGAGGCGAAGCATCCAGGCATTTCAGGAGAGGACTGGGCCGTGAGCAACACCAACGAACTTATGAAAGCGCTGGCTATGCCCGCGCACAACCACCCGCAAGTCGCGGCTGGTGATACTGTCAAAGTCCATGTACGCATCGTCGAAGGCGACAAGGAACGTATCCAGGTCTTCCAGGGGATCGTGATTCGCGTGCGCGGCGGCGGCAACGAAGCCAACTTCACGGTGCGCCGTATTGCCAGCCACAGCATCGGCGTGGAACGCACCTTCCTCATCCACAGCCCGCGCATTGACAAAATTGAGATTGTGCGCCGCTCCAAAGTGCGCCGCGCTCAGCTCTACTACCTGCGCGATGTGCGCGGCAAAGCGGCTCGCTTGAAAGAACGTCGCGGTTAACCTATGCTGCGCCCACTGATCGGAATCACCACCCACCGACACATCTCTGAGGAGACGGGCTGGGAGTACGACATGAACTACGCCCAAAACGCTCGCGCCATCGAAGCGGCCGGCGGGCTGCCCGTCCTCATCCCAGCAGCCCTCAGCCAAGACACTCTGCGCGCTCTGTATGAGCGCCTAGACGGACTCATGTTGCCCGGCGGCGGTGACGTTGATCCTGTTCACTATCAGCAGGAAGCTCACCCGACAGTGAACCGCATTGACGAAGACCGCGACCGCACTGAGATGACGCTGACGCGCTGGGCAGTGGCCGACGATCTGCCGCTGTTCGGCATTTGTCGTGGCGTTCAGGTGATGAATGTGGCCCTGGGCGGGACGCTGGTGCAGGACATTCCCTCTCAGGTGCAAACCGACCTCAAGCACGACATCCCCAACGACCAGCCCCGCAGCACGCGCCTGCATGAGGTCGTCATCAATGAAGGCAGCCGCCTGGCACGTATCCTGGGGACGACGCGCACTGAAGTGAACAGCCTACACCATCAGGCCGTAGGCGCAATCGCGCCCAGCGCGCAAGCGACGGCTCATGCCCCCGATGGCGTCATTGAAGCGCTGGAACTACCCGACAAATATTTCGTGCTGGCAGTGCAGTGGCATCCTGAAGACATGATCGACGATAACGAGGCCATGCGCCGTATCTTCGTCGAATTTGTAGAAGCAGCGCGCCGGCGCATGGTCACCAAGCTGGCCTGAGCTAGTCTCAATTCTTCGACATCCTGCAGGAAGGGCGCGCCTGAAAGTGCGCCTTTTTGCATTCTTGTCCCTCATGTAACCCTATAACCCTTCTCTTGCGACACAATGACGCAAGGCTTGGCTCACGTTAGCGCGTCTTCTTGACGCACCTAACAAGCCAGACTCTCGTTAAACGCTTCATAGCACATTCTGCACAGAAGATTGTGCTGAATTTCACACATGCTGTTGTTCCTGGAGTGCTGGCCTTTGCTTATACTGCAGGGCATATCTATAAGCCAACCCAAACCATCCAGGACAGCCGACTGTGGAACGCGCACCAACGATAGAGCTTCTAGGGCCTATGCGCCCAGGCTATGAAGACATTCTGACTGACGAGGCAGTGAATTTCGTGGCAATGCTCACCAGCGCCTTCCGCGTCCGTCGCGATGAGCTGCTGGCCCGACGCGCCGAGCGCCAGCGCCAGATCGACGCAGGCCACCTGCCCGATTTTCTGCCAGAGACGGCCCATATCCGCCAAGCTGATTGGCAGATCGCTCCTTTGCCCGCCGACTTGCAAGATCGGCGCGTAGAGATCACTGGCCCAACTGACCGCAAGATGGTCATCAACGCCCTGAACAGTGGCGCAAGAGTCTTCATGGCCGACTTCGAGGACGCCAACTCACCCACTTGGGATAACCAGCTTCAGGGCCAGATCAATCTGCGCGATGCCATCCGCCGTACCATCAACTTCGTCAACGAAGCAGGCAAGCAATACCAGCTCAACGAGCAAACGGCAGTGCTGATGGTGCGCCCACGCGGCTGGCATCTGAACGAGAAGCACATGCGCGTCGATGGCCAACCTGTCCCTGGTGGACTGTTCGACTTCGGCTTGTACTTCTTCCACAACGCGCATGAACTCGTGGCGCGCGGCACTGGCCCATACTTTTATCTGCCCAAGCTGGAGAGCCACCTGGAAGCGCGCCTGTGGAACGATGTCTTCGTCCTGGCCCAGGAGACGCTGGGCCTGCCACGCGGCACGATCAAGGCCACCGTCCTCATTGAGACCATTCTGGCTACTTTTGAAGCCGAGGAAATTCTGTATGAACTACGCGAACACAGCGCCGGCCTGAACTGCGGCCGCTGGGACTACATCTTCAGCTACATCAAGAAGTTCCGCCACAAGCCCGAATTCATACTGCCAGACCGCGCACAGGTGACGATGACCGTGCCGTTCATGCGCAGCTACACTCAGCACGTCATCAAGGTGTGTCATCGGCGCGGCGCTCCGGCGATGGGCGGCATGGCGGCCCAGATTCCCATCAAGAACGATCCCATCGCCAATGAGCAAGCCCTGGCCAAGGTGCGCGCCGACAAGGAGCGCGAGGTGCGCGATGGCCATGATGGCACGTGGGTTGCTCATCCAGGCCTGGTGGCCACTGCAATGGAAGCCTTCAACGCCGTCATGACCACCCCCAACCAAATCCACAGGCAGCGCGACGACGTGAACGTCACCGCCGCTGACTTGCTCCAGCCCTGCCAGGGCCAGATCACTGAAGGTGGCGTGCGCTGGAACTTCAAAGTCGGTGTGCAGTACCTGGAAGCTTGGCTGGGTGGCTTGGGCTGTGTGCCGCTCTACAACCTGATGGAAGACGCCGCCACCGCCGAGATCAGTCGCGCTCAGTTGTGGCAGTGGCTGCACCACAACGCCACTCTGGCCGATGGCCGCCGCCTGACGCCCGATCTATTCGAGTCAATCATCGAAGAAGAGATGGAAGCCATCCGCCGAGAAGTCGGGGCGGAGCGCTACGAGCGCGGCCACTTCTCTCGCGCGCGCGACTTGTTTGTGCGCATGACGCTCAGCGATGAGTTCGCAGAATTCCTCACGCTGCCGGCTTACGAGCTGATTGACTGAGTTTTTGACCTTGTTCCTGCCCTAGTCACACACTGAGGAGACATGTACCATGCGTAACGCCGAACAAATTACCCAGGAATGGGCCACGCGTCCCCGCTGGCGCGGCATTGAACGTCCCTACACAGCTGAGGACGTCGTCCGTTTGCGCGGCTCTTTTCACATCGAATACAGTCTGGCCCGCAATGGCGCCGAGCAGCTGTGGGATTTGATCCATCGTGAAGAATACATCAACGCCTTAGGCGCAGTTACTGGCACTCAGGCCGTGCAGATGGTGGCCGCTGGCCTGAAGGCGATCTACGTCAGCGGCTGGCAGGTGGCCGGTGACGCCAACACGGCGGGCCAAACCTACCCCGATCAAAGCCTCTATCCAGTGGACAGCGTGCCAGCCCTGGTGCGCCGTATCAACAACGCCCTGCTGCGCGCCGACCAAATCCAGACGATGGAGGGCAAGAAAGGCCCGTACTGGATTGTGCCGCTGATTGCCGACGGCGAAGCTGGCTTCGGCGGTATCCTGAACACCTATGAGCTGACCAAAGCTATGATCGAAGCCGGCGCCGCCGCCATCCACTACGAAGACCAGCTGGCCAGCGCCAAGAAGTGCGGCCACCTGGGCGGCAAAGTCCTCGTCCCCACCAGCGAATTCATTCGCAAGCTGGTGGGTGCGCGCCTGGCCGCCGACGTGATGGACGTGCCAACCCTGATCGTCGCTCGCACCGACGCCGACGCCGCCACCCTCATTACCAGCGACGTTGATCCCTACGATGAACCCTTCATCCTCAAAGACAAGGGGCGCACCGTCGAGGGCTTCTATCATGTGCGCAACGGTATTGAAGCTGCTATCCACCGCGCCCTGGCCTATGCTCCCTACGCCGACATGCTGTGGTGCGAGACCTCTCATCCTGACCTGGAAGAAGCTCGCCAATTCGCCGAAGCCATCAAGGCCAAGTATCCGCACAAGCTGCTGTTCTACAACTGCTCGCCTTCGTTCAACTGGTCACGCAACCTAGACGCCGCCACCATCGCCAAGTTTCAGCGCGAATTGGGCGCGATGGGCTACAAGTTCCAGTTCATCACTCTGGCCGGCTTCCACAGCTTAAACTACGGGATGTTCGATTTGGCCCGCCAGTACAAGGAAGAAGGCATGACCGCCTATAGCCGCTTGCAAGATGCCGAATTCGACGACGAGAAGCGCTACGGCTACCGCGCCGTCAAACATCAGGCCTTCGTCGGCACGGGCTACTTCGACGCGCTACAAGAAGTCATCACTGGCGGCTTGACCAGCACGAAAGCCCTAGAAGGCAGCACCGAAGTTGAGCAGTTCGAAGAGCCTGCTCTCGCACGTGCCAACAACGACGGCACACACTAGTCTCGCAATCCTCCGCTCCTGGGTGATTGGCTTTTTATACTATTCCTCATCGGGTGGGCTGCAAGGCCCACTCTTTTTTTGCTGACGAAAACTCCTCGCGGGGCTTAAGCGCTCCCAGAGATTCGCTCAGTGTGCAACGCGCTGTGGGCTAAGACGAGAGCGGAGGGCAATAGCTCAAGGGCTACCTATCAGCGAAGCTCAGCGCGATCATATGTCATGATGAACTTTTCATGAGTAAGAAGGGCGAGTAAAATAGAAGGCGGACGTAAAAAGATAAATTGAAGATTAACGAGAAGACGATGGTTCAAAGTGAATTCTTCCGCCTATTGCCTGTCTCTGAAGCGCTAACCCTTTGGTTGGATGGTCTGCCTAGAATGGAGCGCTGCGAACACCTACCAACAGCGCGCGCCCTGGGGCGTGTGCTGGCCGAAGCGCCGCGTTCGGCGCTGGCCCTGCCCCAGTTCCCACGCAGCGCGATGGATGGCTACGCTGTGCGCGCCGAAGACACTTACGGTGCATCGCCCAACCTGCCTGCCTACTTGCGAGTGGTGGGGCGTGTGCCAATGGGTCAAGCCGCTTCTCAATCCATCAGTAGCGGCGAAGCGCTAGAGATTGCCACTGGCGCTATGTTGCCCCCTGGCGCATCGGCGGTGGTCATGGTGGAGAAGACACAGGACATTGGTGGCGGCGACCTGGAGGTGCATGGGCCTGTCGCGCCCGGCGAAAACGTCGTGCAGGTAGGCGAAGATGTGGCCGAGGGAGCGGAGATTCTGCCTGTAGGTCACACGCTGCGCCCCCAAGACTTGGGTGGCCTGCTGGCCTGTGGGATCACCGAAGTTAAGGTGATTGCTCGTCCGCGCCTGGCCCTCGTTGGCAGTGGTGATGAGCTTGTCGCGCCCGATCAGCAGCCCGCCCCAGGCCAAATCCGCGATATCAATTCGTATGTGCTGGCGGCGCTGTTTGAGCAAATGGGCGGCGAAGTGCTGCACATGGGCATCGCTCGCGACGATTTCGACGATTTGTACCAGCGCGCCGCTAACGGTCTGGCCCAGGCCGACGTCCTAGTGCTGACAGCAGGCAGCTCCATCAGCACCCGCGACTTGACGAGCGCAGTCATCAACAAGTTAGGCGCGCCAGGCGTCATCCAGCATGGCTTAGCCGTCAAGCCGGGCAAACCCACCATCTTGGGACGCAGCGAAGGCAAAGCTGTCATCGGCCTGCCAGGTAACCCCGTCTCGGCATACTGCGTCGCCCGCCGGATGATTGGGCCGCTGATCCGCCACCTACTCGGCCAGCGCCCCCGCCATGCGGCAATCCTCAGCGCTCGACTAAGCGCCAACGTACCGAGCAAGGCGGGCCGCGAAGACACTATCCCCGTCAAACTAACGCACGACGAGCGCAGCCTGTGGGCCACGCCGCTCTTCGGCAAGTCCAACCTCATCTTTACGCTGATCGAAGCCGACGGCCTACTGACTGTGCCGCTCAACAGCGGTGGCTTGCTGGCCGAGAGCCTGGTCGATGTGGAGCTGTTTGCATGAGCGCCAACAATCTAACGGAGCGCAACATCTACCTAGAAGATATTCCCATGACAGAAGCGCGCGCCGCGCTAGACGAAGCTCTGCGCGCTCTGGGCAAGCTGGCGCCGCTGCCAGGCGAACGCGTCGGTCTACGCCAAGCCCTGGGCCGTGTGCTGGCTGAGCCGCTGTGGGCGCGCCGCAGCGTGCCGCATTACCACGCTTGTGCTGTCGATGGCTACGCAGTACGCGCCGCTGATACAGCCCACGCCAGCGAGACACGCCCCATCGGCCTGGCACTGGGAACGCAGGCGCTGGCAGTCAACACAGGTGAACCACTGCCTGAAGGCATGGACGCCGTCATCATGATTGAGAACGTCCAGCACGAGCGAGACTCCATCCGCATTATGGAAGCGGTCGCCCCCTACCAGCACGTGCGCGTGCTAGGTGAAGACGTAGTGGCCAGCGAGCTGATCTTGCCCGCTGGCCAGCGCTTGCGCCCCGTCGACCTGGGAGTGGCGGCAGCCAGCGGCTATCACGAGGTTACAGTGCGCCGACGCCCGCTGGTCGTCCTCATCCCCACAGGCAACGAATTGGTGAGCGCCGACCAAGAGCCGCAATACGGCCAGATCATCGAATTCAACAGCCTCGTCCTCAGCGCTCAAATCGAAGACTTCGGTGGACAAGCCCTCGTCCTGCCCATCACACCCGACGATCCTGCTGCTCTGCAGAACGCCATCGAAACTGCCCTGAGCCACATGCCGAACCTCATCCTCGTCCTGAGCGGCTCATCTGCCGGCAGCAAAGACTTCACAGCGCGCTTGGTGCGCCAGATAGGCAGATTGTTGGTGCATGGCGTCGCAGTGCGGCCGGGCCATCCCGTCATCATGGGCCTGGTGCAAGATGTGCCGCTGATTGGCGTGCCGGGCTACCCCGTCAGCGCCGCCCTGACGGGCGATTTGTTCGTCAACCCGCTGCTAGCAGCTTGGCTAGGCGTGCTGCCCGTCCTAGACGGTCGACCGCGCCTCAGGGCGCAGCTCACGCGCAAGCTCACGTCGCCCATCGGCGACGACGACTTCGTGCGCGTGACGCTGGCGCGCGTAGGAGAGCGCGTCCTGGCCACGCCGCTCAGTCGTGGAGCTGGCGTCATCACGTCGCTGGTGCGCGCTGACGGCCTAGCCCATATCCCACGCTTCGTGGAAGGCGCAGAAGCAGGCCAAGAAGTGGACATCATCCTGTATCACAACGATCCCGCTGTGCTGGCTCGCACCATCGCCCATCTGGGCAGCCACGATCCCATGCTCGACTTGCTAGCCCAATTCCTGACAGAGCGCTTCCCAGGCTGGCGCTTGTCCAGCGGCAACGTCGGCTCGTTGGGGGGCTTGGTGGCCTTGCGCCGCCGCGAAGCTCACTTGGCTGGCATTCATCTGCTAGACGAGGCGACGGGCAACTACAACGTCCCATACCTAGAACGCCAACTCAAGGGCCTGCCTGTGCGCCTAGTGACCTTCGCTCATCGCGAACAAGGCCTCATGGTGACAGCAGGCAATCCGATGAAAGTGACAGGATTGGACGATCTGCGCCGCCTGCGCTTCGTCAACCGTCAGCGCGGGGCTGGCACGCGCTTGCTGCTAGATTATGAACTCAAGCAGCGCGGCATATCTCCTGACGAGGTACAGGGCTACGCCAATGAGCAGTACACGCACTTGGCGGTGGCGGCGGCGGTGGCGGCTGGCGTGGCCGATTGCGGCTTGGGAGTGCGCAGCGCTGCCCAAGCTCTGGGCCTAGACTTCGTGTCGGTGGGCTGGGAGCGCTACGACCTGGCCATCCCCCAAGAACATTGGGAGCATGAAGGTGTGCAGCACCTCCTGGCCGTCATACGCGACGACGCCTTCCGCCGAGCGCTGAGCCAGCAACACGGCTACGACGGCCGCGAGACTGGCCAGATAGTGTACGAATAGTTTGGGAAAGTACTGTTTTGGAGGATGAAAATGAGTGTCTTGCCTCTACTGGATCGTTATGAGCGCCCTCTGCGCGATCTACGTATCTCTGTGACGGATCGCTGTAATTTCCGCTGCACCTACTGCATGCCCGCCGAAATCTTCAATGAGCGCTATGAGTTCCTCAAACGCGAGCGGATTTTGACCTATGAAGAAATTGCCCGCGTGACGCGCATTGTCGTGCGACTGGGCGCGGTCAAGCTGCGCCTGACCGGCGGCGAGCCGCTAGTGCGCCAAGACTTGGATGAGCTAGTACGTCAGCTGGTAGCTATCGACGGCGCGCACGACATTGCCATGACGACCAACGGCGTGCTGCTGCCCAAGCACGCCGAACGCCTGCGCGACGCCGGCCTCCAGCGCGTCACCGTCAGCCTAGACTCGCTAGATAACGCCGTCTTCCGCCACATGAACGGCGGTAAAGCCGACGTAGACGACGTAATCAAGGGGATTGAAGCCGCCGAACGCGCCCAGCTCACACCGATCAAGATCAACTGCGTGGTGCAGCGCGGCGTGAACGATCATACCATCGTCGATTTGGCGCGCTGGTGCAAAGACAAAGGCTACATCCTGCGCTTCATCGAATACATGGACGTTGGCAACATGAACGGCTGGCGCATGGATGACGTGGTTGGCGCACGCGAGATCGTCGAACGAATCGACTCTGTCTTCCCGCTGGAGCGCCTGCCCCGCAGCTACAGCAGCGAAACCGCCCTGCGCTTCCGCTATCGCGACGGCAGCGGCGAAATCGGGATCATCGCCAGCGTGACCATGCCCTTCTGTGGCGACTGCTCACGGCTGCGCTTGTCACCAGAAGGCTCGCTATATACCTGCCTGTTCGCCACGCAAGGCACAGACATCAAGACGCCCATCCGCAACGGCGCTAGCGACGATGAGCTAGAAGCCATCATCAGGAACATGTGGACGGCCCGCACCGACCGCTACAGCGAAGAGCGCACTGAGCAGACCGACAAGCGCCCCAAGATTGAAATGTACTACATTGGGGGATGAAGGCGCTCCTCCATCCTCTAGCTTCTCAACCAGCAGGCCAAACGAGCTTGCAGCGTGGAGCGTCTTGAGTTGAGCAAAGTCGTCTCAGCCTGGACAAACTTTGTTTTGACTGAGAGGAAATCTGGACGAGCCGTCATTTTGCCCACGTCACAGTCTGCATATCCTGCTATAGTCATGGCACAAACGGAGTTCACCGAAGAGGCTTGCTGATGATCCACGATCCCGTGCTGCTCAACGAATGGCACGTCGTCTGTCGTAGCGCTGACCTGCTGCCAGGTCGGCTCTACCCTGCCCGCCTGCTCGATGAAGACCTGGTGCTGTGGCGCGCACACGGACAGGTACGCGCCTGGCAAGACCTCTGTATCCACCGCGGCGCCAAGCTCTCGCTTGGGCGCGTCAACGATGAGACGCTCATCTGTCCCTATCATGGCTGGGTCTACAACGAGCAAGGCCAGTGCGTCATGATCCCTGCCCATCCCGCTCAGAAGCCGCCAGAGCGCGCTCGCGCTCACGTCTACCAAGCCCAAGAGCGCTACGGCTGGGTGTGGGTATCGCTGGGCCAGCCCATCCACGATCTGCCTGCCTTTGTAGAATGGGACGACGCCAGCTTCCGCAAGATTGCCTGCGGCCCGTACCACTTCCGCGCCAGCGCTCCGCGAGTCGTAGAGAACTTCCTAGACGTGGCCCACTTCCCCTTCGTCCACGAAGGCTACCTGGGCGACCCGCGCTTCACGGAGATTAGCGATTATCAGGCGGTCATCGGGCCAGACGGCATCACCGCCGACGACATTCGCGTCTGGCAGCCCGATCCTGATGGCACGGGCGTCGGCAAGCACGTCGCCTACACCTACCGCGTGCTGCGCCCTCTGCAGGCCTACTTCATCAAACGCGCCGAACAGGCCTTCGCTATCTACTTTGCCGTCACGCCGCTCAGCGAGTTGGAGAGCCAGGGCTGGATGTGGATCGTCATGAACTATGGCCACGACCTGCCCGAAGAGCAACTGCGCGCCTTCCAGGATGCGGTGGCTGGCCAGGACATTCCCATCGTCGAATCGCAGCGTCCAGAGCGCCTGCCGCTGGACTTGCAAGCCGAGCTGCACTTGCGCTCGGATCGCACCGCCATCGCCTATCGACGCTGGTTGCGCGAGCTGGGCCTGAGCTTTGGCACGGCCTGAACAGCGCGCGGATTGATGAAGAGAAGCTCACATGGACATCACAGAGACCGTCTACGTCCCCGATCGATCAAGCTGGCGAGCCTGGTTGGCAGAGAATCACGCCCACAAACAGGAGATTTGGCTGCTCTACCCCACCAAAGCCAGCGGCAAGCCGCGCGTCGCCTACATCGATGCAGTAGAAGAAGCGCTGTGCTTCGGTTGGATTGACGGGCTGACCAAGAGCTACGACGCCGAGACGCAGGCCCAGCGCTTCACACCGCGCCGCCCCAAGAGCAACTGGACAGAACTGAACAAGGAGCGCGCGCGTCGCCTGATCGCCGCTGGGCTGATGACCGATGCAGGAAGCGCCGTCTTGCCTGACCTGACGCTGAAGCCGCTGGAGATTGCCCCAGACGTTTTAGCGGCACTGCAAGCCGATCCGCAGGTTTGGGCTAACTGGCAAGGCTTTGATGAGCTGTATCAGCGCATACGCGTTGGCTACGTGGAGGAGCAGCGCCGCAACCGCGCGGAATTCCAACGCCGCTTGGCCAATCTGGTAGCCAAGACGCGCCAGAACAAGCGTTTCGGCACGATAACCTGAGCCAGACAAAACAGGCTGCTTACAACTTTTTGCCAACTCTCCTATGCGCCTCTGATGGACAACCCTTAGGCTTGATGAGAATCGTTCATTTTGTTGGAAGCCTGAGAGGCCGCCCATGAACCTCGATAAATTCACCACCAAAGCCCAAGAAGCCGTCCTGGCAGCCCAGCGCCTGGCGGCTGAACGCAGTCATCAGCTCATTGAACCACAGCACTTGCTAGCGGCGCTCTTGCAGCAGAGCGATGGGATTGTGCCGTCGGTCATCGCTAAGATCGGCGCCGATGTGAAAGCTCTCAGCCGCACTGTAGACGGCATGTTGCAGACCATGCCGCGCGTGAGCGGCAGCAACGTGCAGCAAGCCCTCAGCCGCCAGGCGGCCAACGTCCTAACCCAGGCAGAAGCCCAAGCGGCGCGCCTGAAGGACGACTACACCAGCACCGAACACTTGCTGTTGGCCCTCGCCGAAGACAAGGTCGTGGGTGACGTGCTGGCCCGCGTCGGCGTGACCCGCGACACCATCCTCACGGCCCTGGCGGCCATACGCGGCAACCAGCGCATCACCAGCGCCGACCCCGAAGCCACCTATCAAGTCCTGGAGAAGTATGGCCGCGACTTGACCGCCCTAGCGCGACGCGGCAAGCTCGACCCAGTCATCGGCCGCGACGAAGAGATTCGCCGCGTGATCCAAGTCATCAGCCGCCGCACCAAGAACAATCCTGTCCTCATCGGCGAAGCCGGCGTGGGTAAGACGGCCATCGTCGAAGGCCTGGCCCAGCGCATGGTCAATGGCGACGTGCCAGAGGGTCTGCGCGACAAGCGCCTGTTCGCCCTAGACATGGGCAGCCTGGTGGCCGGCGCCAAGTATCGGGGCGAGTTTGAAGAACGCCTGAAGGCCGTCCTCAAAGAAGTTAGCGAGAGCGACGGCAACATCATCCTATTCATCGACGAGCTGCACACCGTCGTCGGCGCCGGCGCTGCCGAAGGTGCGATGGACGCCGGCAACATGCTCAAGCCTATGCTGGCGCGCGGCGAACTGCGCATGATCGGCGCCACCACGCTGGACGAATACCGCAAGCATATTGAGAAGGACGCTGCGCTAGAGCGGCGCTTCCAGACGGTCTACGTCGGCGAGCCGAGCGTGGAGGACACGATCAGCATTCTGCGCGGCCTGAAAGAGCGCTACGAGATTCATCACGGCGTGCGCATTCAGGATGGGGCTGTCATCGCCGCCGCCACGCTCAGCGCGCGCTACATCCCTGACCGCCAATTGCCCGACAAAGCCATCGACCTCATCGACGAAGCGGCCAGCCGCCTCAAGATGGAGATCGACTCGCGCCCCTCAGCCGTCGACCAAGCTGAACGCACCATTATGCAACTGGAGATTGAGCGCGAGGCCTTGCGCAAGGAACGCGACGCCGCCAGCAAGCAACGCCTAGAAGCACTGGAAGAAGAGCTGGCCAATTGGCGCGAACACCTAGACAGCCTGAACGCGCGCTGGCAGAAGGAGAAGGACGCCATCCAGAACATCCGTCAGATTAAGGCGGCCCTGGACGAAGCGCGCGTGCAGCTTGAGCAAGCCGAACGCCGCAGCGACCTGGAGAGCGCTGCGCGCCTGCGCTACGGCACGATCCCCGAATTGACCAAGAAGTTGGAACAGAGCGAGGCCTTCATGGCCCAGCTGCGCGCCGAAGGGGCGAGCATGCTCAAGGAAGAAGTCGATGCTGACGAAGTAGCCGCCGTCGTCTCTAAGTGGACGGGCATACCCGTGACGCGCTTGCTAGAGGGCGAAATGCAGAAGCTGCTCAACATGGAAGCGCGCCTGCATGAGCGGGTCGTCGGACAAGACGAAGCAGTGCGCGCCGTCTCGGCAGCCGTGCGTCGCAGTCGCGCTGGCCTGCAAGACCCCAATCGGCCCGTCGGCACATTCCTCTTCCTCGGCCCGACCGGCGTCGGCAAGACGGAGATGGCGCGCGCATTGGCCGAGTTCATGTTCGACGATGAGCAGGCGATGGTGCGGATCGACATGAGCGAATATGGCGAACGCCACAGCGTCGCGCGTCTGATCGGTGCGCCGCCCGGCTACGTCGGCTACGAAGAAGGCGGACAACTCACGGAAGCTGTGCGCCGCCGCCCCTACAGCGTCGTGCTGTTGGATGAGGTGGAGAAGGCCCATCCAGAGGTGTTCAACGTCTTCTTGCAGGTCTTCGACGATGGTCGCCTGACCGACGGTCAGGGGCGGACGGTGGACTTCAAGAACGCTGTCATCATCATGACCAGCAACGTCGGCAGCGACTTGATTAAGCAGATGGGCGGACGCAGTGAAGAACGCGCTTTGCGTCAAGCGGTCATGAGCGCTTTGGATGGAGTCTTCAGGCCAGAGTTCCTCAACCGCCTAGACGACATCATCATCTTCCACAGCCTGACGCCCGAACACATCGTGCGCATTGTCGATATACAACTGGCGCGCCTGGCCCGTCTGCTGGAGAGCCGCCGCCTGACGTTAGACGTCACGCCAGCCGCCAAGCGCTTGTTGGCCGAGCGCGGCTACGACCCCGTCTTCGGTGCGCGACCGCTCAAGCGCGTCATCCAGCGCGACGTACAGGATGCCCTGGCGATGGCCATCTTAGAAGGTCGTGTGCGCGAAGGCGAACATATCGTCATCGACGTCGACAAGGCGGGCGAAAATCTGTCGTTCACGACGATTGTGTGACATCAGACGCGGAGCGCAGAAGCGCATGGACAGGCTGCACACGCCTCTATATGATGGCCTGGTGTCCAGTCCTGAGGAGGCCTGCTCCATGCCCCCCATCCATGCCTTGATCTTCGATATGGACGGCGTCATCGTCAACAGCGCCGAATGGCATTACCAATCCTGGCAGAGACTGGCCGATGAAGAAGGCTGGCCTTTCGACAGGCGCGCCAACGAAGCTCTGCGCGGGCGCGAACGCGCCGAGTCGCTGCGTTTGATCGTAGGCGATGGCCTGGACAAACAGCGCGAAGCGGAATATTTGGAACGCAAGAATCGCTACTTCTGGGAACAAGCGGAACACATGAGCCAGGGCGACATCTTGCCTGGCGTCCTGGCCCTGTTGGAGCAGGCGCGGGCCAGGAACTTGAGGCTGGGGGTGGCCTCTGCCAGCCGCAACGCCAGCGCTGTGTTGCGTCGCTTGGGCCTCTACGATATTTTCGGCGTGGTAGCCGATGGCAACATGCCTCTGCCTCCCAAGCCCGCCCCCGACCTGTTCCTGTGGGTGGCGCACAAGCTCAACGTCCAACCCTGCCAGGCTATCGTCTTCGAAGACTCGCAGCACAACCTAGAAGCAGCGCTGCAGGCAGGCTTCTGGACAGTGGGGCTGGGCGAAGCTTGCGGCTCACAGGCCCACCTGCGCTACCCCGATTTGAGCAGCGTCAGCTTGGATGATCTGCTGTGCGCCCTGGCCTGAGCTAGCGCTCAGCCGTACTTCTCCAAGAAGCTAGGCAGGTCGCGCAGGTCAGCAAAGCGCGCCTCCAGCGTAGTCCTATCCCAGTCCCACCAGGCGATCTGCATGAGCTTCTCGGCTACGTAGTCAGGGAAGCGCGGACGAATGACCTTCGCTGGCACGCCCACTGCAATCTGGTACGGAGGCACGTCTTTAGTGACGACTGCTCCACTGCCTACGACTGCTCCTGTGCCAATGCTCACGCCGGGCATGATCGTCACAGCATGGCCCAACCAAACGTCGTGGCCGATGACGCAGGGATGGGCGCGCCGCCATGCGAAGAAGTCATGATCGTCTTCTTCGTGGAAGCCGTACTGCTGCCGACGATAGGTGGCGTGGTGCTGAGTGACGCGCTCCATCGGATGATTGCCAGGATTGACGCGCACGTGGGAGGCGATAGAGCAGAACTTGCCCACTGTCGTGTAGATCATGCTCACCTGGTCGTCAGTGTAGCTGTAATCGCCCATGCTGGTTTCGATGAGCAGGTTGTGTGCGCCAACCTCCGTCCATGCTCCAAGTTGGCACTGCCACAAACGGGCGGTCGGGTGAACGGTGGGCTGTTCGCTCAGGCGTTTAGGCTCTGGCACAGGGCCAGGCGGGAACTGCGAGATGACATAGTGACTCACGAGAAGCTGCCTTTCGGATGGTGTGCAAGCTATGTCGCTGACTCTAGCACGAAGCAGGTAGTGCGCTAGGCTCGCAAGCGGCGCACCTCATCAGCGTTGAGGAGACGCCATGCGCCGGGCGTCAAGCCTTCAAGCGTGATGGTGCTGATGGCCACGCGCAGCAGGCGCAGAGTGGGATGGCCTATGGCTGCCGTCATACGTCGCACCTGCCGATTGCGCCCCTCGCGCAGGATTAGCTCCAGCCAGGCCGTCGGCACATTAGCGCGGTAGCGGATGGGGACAGGGCGTGGCGGCAGGTCTGGCTCGGTGGGCAGAAGGCGCGCAGGCACGGGCAAGCATGGCCCGTCGTTGAGAGTGATGCCTACTCGCAGGCGCTCCAGCGCCGCTTCGTTGGGTATGCGTTCCACTTGCGCCCAATAAGTGCGCGGATGGTGGCCATGCAATAGGCGCGTCAGCAAGCGCTTGTCGTCGCTGAGGATGAGTAGGCCCTCGCTATCGTAGTCCAGCCGTCCCGCTGCGTAGACCCCTCCTACGTCGATGAAGTCGGCCAGCGTGGCGCGCCCTTGCCTGTCAGTGAACTGCGTCAAGACGTTGTATGGTTTCCAGAAGGCCAGGGTTGGCATGGTCAATTAGAGATGGACGCGGCTCAAGCAATATAAGCCGACTTTCTCCGCGCCGTCAGTGGAGTAGCCCAAGATGTTGATGTGGCCCATGCGCCGTCCCGTCAACGCGCGCGGATGGCCATACCAGTGGACGTGGACGCCCTCAGTTTGCAGAGCTTCGGCCAGCACGTTGGGGTTAGGCGCGCCGTCGCGCTCACCAACCAGGGCAATGCTCACGGTCGCTGGGGCGATTTGGGCCACATCGCCTAGAGGTAAGCCCAGCAAGGCGCGCAGGTGGTTCTCAAACTGTGATGTGATGACGCCCTCTAGGCTGTAGAGGCCGCTCTCATGCGGACGGGGCATAACCTTGTGTACGACGACTTCGTTCGCGTCTAGCTCAAACAGCCGCGTTGTGTACGCGCCTACGCCGTTCAAAAGGACGACGGCGTCGCGAGCTGCTTCGGTGGCGCGGATGGCGCTGGCTTCGTCGATGCCCGCCGGACAGAGGACGGTATGACACATATCGGCGCGCGGCACGACTTCCACTACTGGATAGGCGCGCATATCGCCGTTGGCGGCGCGGACGACAGTCACGCTGAGTTCGCGCAGCGCGCCGACGTTGGCTTCGGCGTACAATTCGCCGTAATCAACCAGACGTTCCAGCGCAGGCTGCGCATCGGCAGCGCGCTGCACCTTGACGACAGCGCGACCATCATAGCCGCCTCGGCGCGCCTTCAGCCACACAGGGAAGCCGAATTCTTGAGCGGCGTCCAATACGTCGGTCGCCACGCTCACCTTGCGGAAGCGACCCACCTCCAGGCGCGCGTCTAGCTTGCGCTTGAGGGCCAACCTGTCTTGCAGCACGTCCAGCTCATCCACGCCAGGCCTGAGCGCGACGCCACGCTCAGCCAGCAGACGAAGGGCTACGAGCGGCACTTGTTCACGCTCTATCGTCACCCAAGCGCAATCCTCTGCAAAGCGCGCCAGCGCTTCGGCGTCATCCCAGGAAGCGCTGAAGCCGTGAGCAGTGTAGCGCAGCGCCATCGCTTGCGGATCGGGGTCATAAATGGCCACGTCTAGGCCGAAGAGCGCAGCGGCGCGCGCCAGATAATGCGCCAGGTGGCCACCGCCGAGGATGCCGATTTTCATGCCCTATGATCCTGAATGAGTCCAGTCAGTCGTTCGCATGATACCACAACGCGCCATCTTTTGATGAATTACACCATGTTCGTTAACCAAGTTGTGGCACAGTGACACGCCATGATGACGAACACGCCAAACCTCCATCGTTCGCTAGGCCTGAGCGGCGCGATACTTCTAGGTCTGGGCAGTATCGTCGGCACAGGCGTCTACGTGAGCGTTGGCATCGCTGCTGGAGTAACGGGGGCTAGTGCGCTGCTGGCCGTCATGCTGGCGGCGCTTGTGGCGACGTTCAACGGCCTGAACAGCGCACAGCTGGCTGCCAACCATCCCGTAAGCGGCGGCACTTATGAATACGCCTATCGTCTGCTTAATCCCTGGCTGGGCTTCACCGCTGGCTGGACGTTCTTGCTGGCCAAGAGCGCTTCAGCGGCGACAGCAGCGCTGGGCTTCGCCAGCTACCTGCTCACAGCGCTGCAAGCGGACTTGAACCTTCGCGTGCCGCTGGCCCTGTTGGCCCTAGCTATCTTGACCGCTGTCGCGCTGGGTGGGGTGCAGCGCAGCAACGCTTTCAACCTGGGGATTGTAGCTCTGGCCATTGGCGCGCTGCTATTGTTCGCCTTCTTCGGCCTCAGCGCGCTGGATAGCGCGAATTTCGCTCCGTTCTTCAGCACCGATCAGCCTCTGCCCGACTTCTTGCAGGCGGTAGCCCTGATGTTCGTCGCCTACACGGGCTACGGGCGCATTGCAACGATGGGCGAGGAAGTGCGCGAGCCACGCCGCACGATCCCGCGCGCTATCGTCGGCGCGCTGCTGGCATCGGCACTGCTCTATGGCTTGGTAGCACTGGCGGCAGTGGGCGCAGTGGGCGCGGCGACGCTGGCCGATCTGACCGTGCAGGGACGCGCTCCGCTGGAACTCATCGCGCGCCAGTTGGGTCAACCGCTGCTAGCGCAGATTGTCGCCATAGGAGCGATGGCAGCCATGCTCAGTGTGCTGCTCAACTTGGTTCTTGGCTTGTCGCGGGTGCTGCTGGCTATGGGTCGACGCTGCGATATGCCACCGCTGGTGGCCCGCCTCAACGCCGCCAACACTACGCCTCCCTACGCTGTGCTGGGCGTATCCCTGCTCATCAGCCTGCTCATCCTGAGCGGGGACATCGCGGCCACTTGGTCGTTCAGCGCTTTCAGCGTGCTGATTTATTACGCCATCACCGACCTAGCTGCGCTGCGCCTGAAGATTGAACAGCGCTTATTCCCGCGCTGGGTAGCGCTGTTTGGCTTGGCAAGCTGTGCTTTCCTAGCTTTCTGGGTTGATCCACCGATTTGGCTGTTGGGCCTGACTCTCATCGTCGGTGGCCTGGCTTGGCAGCGAGCAGCGCGCCGCTTGTTCGGCAAACTCTGAAGCCTTCATACGTCGTCAATGTCGAGAATGGGGCGACATAGGCTAGGCAGCTGCCGCGGGCATCAGTCGGCGCTTGCGCCACCAGCCCCAAGCCAAGATGGCCAGCGGCACGCTCATGTAGGGGACGAAGTGGCCCATGCTGAGTGAGGCAAACAGCGCGGCCCAACTCAGCGGCACGAGCAACCACCAGGGCGCGCCGTTCATCAGCGTGAGCTGCGTGTAGATGAGACCGAGCGGATTGGCCAGCAGAGCAGCAGCGCGCGTCATGGCTTCATCATCCTGGCACAAAGCCCAGAGCAAAGTCAGCAAGCCCAGGCCCGCCAGCAAGACCACAGGCAGCAACGTAGCAGCATCATAGGGCGGGTAGAGTGGCACACCCAAGACGCGCAGGATGGAGAAAAAGCCGGTCGTGTTGGCGGCGCTGTAGATAGGTGGAGCGCTAGTCACGCTCAGGCCTGCCATCCAGTCATTGAACCAGTTGGGATAGATGAGAAAGGGCCAGCCCCACACCACCAAGCAAGCCAATGGAAATTTCCACAGCGTAGCGCGGTCGCGTCTCAGCCAGCCCCACAAGTGGTAAGGCAGCAGAATGATGGCGCTCTGCGGCTTCAGGCTGATGAAGGACGCCAAGAAAGCTCCGCTCCAGCCTGAACGAACCTTGCTAGCCATGGTCCACAGGATCAACTCTATCTGCCCGCTGCTCAGCTCGTGAATGACGGGGAAGTAAAAAATCCACTGCCAGAAACGCGTCTTGAAGGCCCAGACGAGCAAGCCAACGTTGAAGACTCCCCACAGAATGAACATGAGCGGCATGGCGTCTCGGCCAAACAGGGCCATGACGGCCCAGATAGGCATCATGCCCATCGGGTAGCGGTAGGGAATGCCATCATAAGGATTACCGCCCTGCAAGAAGACCAGAGCAGCGAGGTAGTTCACTGAAAAGTCGTAAGCGTTCATAAGCTTCTACCAATCGGCTCAACGGCGGATGAGGCGACGTAAACGCGGCAAGGCGTCGCGGTAAGCACGGTAGAGCAGCGACGAGGGTGCGTAATCCCACGCGCCGACATGGCGCACCACCTGGCCTCGGAAGCCGCGCTTGAATTCGTAGACGCCCCACAAACGGTCATCCTCGTGGAAGACTGTCGGCGCGCCCCACCAATCATACGTGGTGCAACCCTGAGACTTGGCCCACTGCAGCGCCGTCCATTGGAGCGCATAATTCGGCATAGCGTCGCGGTGCAGCACCGAAGAAGCGCCATAGAAATACCAACAGGTCGCGCCGTAGCGATACAGGACGACATGAGCCAGCGGCTGACCTTCCAACTCGGCAATGAAGGCTTGCGCCAGGCCCGCGCGCATGAAGCCTTCCCAGGCGTGCCGATAGTAGCTGTAGGGGCGCGTCAGGAAGCCGTCGCGCGCGCCTGTCTGCTGATAAAGATCGTAGAGCAGAGGCATATCATTCGGTGTAGCGGGACGCACGACGACGCCGCGCTTCTCGGCGGTGCGTATCTTGCGACGCGTGTTCTGGCTGAAGCTGGCCAGCAACTCATCCAGCGCGAGGCTTAAGTCGGTCTTGAGGGTGTTGGGAAACTGGATTTGCTCATGACTGAAGTGCCAGCCGCGCGCATGCAGCAAATCGCACACTGCCTGTCCAAAGGCGTCTGGCTCATCCTCATCGGTGTTTGGCACGCCTCGGCCTAATACAATATCGGGATCAATCTTCAGCCACAGAGCGCGGCGTTGACGAGCCAGGGCTTCTAACTGCTCCAGGACGCCTTCTAGCAGGGCTAGATCAAGGCGCGCCAGCAGTGGGCCTTTGGGCGCATACAGCAGTGACAAGCCAAACAGGCGGCGCTGGCCGACGCTGGCACAGGCGACTATTTGTTCACTCTCAGTGAAGGCCAGGCGCAGCGGCTGCCAGCCTGTCTCGGCCCGCTTGAAGTCGCCCCAAGCCCACGATTGCAGGATATGAGTGGAGGGCATGGCCTGGGCCAGTGCATCCCACTCCGCCTGGGCGATGATGGTGTTGGAGCGCAAAGATGACACGCTTCAACGCGCCTCTTGGGTGTCAAAGTGAGTTTCGTCCACAACCTGGAGACGCTGAGCGATCTTCTCGGCGAAGATGAGGACAGTTGGCAGCAGCAGAGCAGCAGCGACACACCACCACCAAGCATCTAGGCTAGACCATGACCATAGCCTGCCCACTAGGTAGCGATGTTCCTGGCCGTCGCTGGTGATGATGCGCAGCAAGCGTGGTGCGCTATCGCAGTAGCTGCCGTAGTTCATCGGCTCAAAGCTGGCCAGACCCTCTTCGCCAAGCCAAACCTCACGCGCGCCCTGCGCTGCGAATCGATACTCTACGCACTCACCTCTCGTCTGCCAGGCAAATTCCACATCGAACGCGATGGGCTGGTCTACGCGGATTTCGCCTGACATGTCGCGGTTTACTGCGAGCAGCATAGCCAAGAGCATGACAACTAGCACAGCGCTCTGGGCAATGGATATTACAAGCCTGCGAGTTGGCTTGATGAGCAAAGCGAAGGTCAGAACCAAGCAGAGGCCATAAGCTCCAGGGACGATGCTCAGCAAAGTTTGAAACGTTGTGTACGCAGACTGAATAATGACATCGCGGTTGAGTGTGTCGCCCAATTCATTCAGTACTCCTAATATGCGTCCCCAGGGAGCGTTGAAATAACTCGCCTGGCTCATAACCAGCAGAACAATAGCCAACGCGCTGTGCAGCCCGATCATGCTGTCCGACCAGAGCGCGAGGTTCTGATGGCGCCTCCAAAACACATAGGACGAGGCGAGAAGTAACAGGCTTGTGAGGACAGGCAAGGCAAGACCGTAGATGTACTGGGCGTCGACTGGTGAAATAGGCTCTGTCATCCTGTAGCTGAGAATGTAGATGAACGCATGGCAAAGCAAAACTGAGAACCAAGTGACGAGCCAACGTTCGAAGCTGACGTCGTTCAAGAAAGCGCGCCAATTGGCGCGAGAAGCTGGCGAACTCTGAGCCATCTCACTCACTAGGATATCTCCTCATCGCGATCAAGATAGAGATTAGGTCTCGATTGTGAGTCAGCCACTCTCTTTTATCCAGTGTTTCGCGACTGGGCCGATTTGGCTCAGCTCTTGGTCAGCGTACCGCAGTCCAGCGCGCCGTCGATGACGCGCGTCTGGCCCTTCCAAGCGGTCTCAATGCCGAAGCTCTGCCACTTGGCCTGATCGTTGAAAACACATTCATGCACCCTGTTGGGTTCGCTCAGGCGCACAATGTAGCGCTCTTCACGACCACGCTCCCGCTCACACCCGACGCTGCGCTGATTAGCACAGCGCAGGTTAGGCTCACCCCAGACAGGCGTCTGATTGAGGCTTGCGCCGCTGGTTGGCACGCGCCGCGCAGCCTCGTAACGCTGCCCGCTGAAGGTACACCAGTTGTCGTACACAGGTTCACTACGATACTTAGGCGAGCAGACTTCCTGTTGGCGGAACGTGCCATCTCCTTGATCCATGCGCACAGTGGTGCAGGTCTCGCCGTCCGGCACCTGGCGGGTGCTGCGCTGGCGCTGCACACACATACCCATGACCACGTTATCGCCAGCGGGTCGCAGATCGTGCCAGTTACTCTCGGTGAAGTTGCGGTATTCGTCGATGAGTATGACCCGCTCCCAGCTGTGGCCGGCTACGATCAGCGTCGTTTCGCGCCGCCATCCAAAGAACACCACCAGACCAACCACGATCAGAGCTACGATCCCCAGGCCGATCATCAGGCCGCGCCGCGATCCTCCGCCTCCAGACGATCCCTGAGCTTGGGCCATCATAGCGTCGAATTGTTCCTTGACGACATCGCGCGGGCCAGAACTGGCGAATTGACCATCGGCTGCCCGCTGCTGAGCGGCCAAGACGTTGGCGACTTTGCCTTCCTTGAGCGGCGAGCCGCACTGCTGGCAAAAATCAGCTTTGGCGCCGTTGAGCTGGTTGCACGCCGGGCAGATGACATCCGCACCGACGTATTCGTGGCCGATGACCTCGACCATCTGCGACTCGTCAGGATAATAGCGCGAATCAGGGTTTTGTGGCGCGCCGCAATTGGGACAGAAGCGCTGGGATTTACCCAGCAGGCCTTTCGTGCCACAGAATTGACAATCCCAAAGCATTTCATAGGTCTTGCTGCCGCGGACGCGACCGCCGCTCGGATCGTTCATCACGATGAATTTCCCTCTCGTCTTAGTCGTGTTGGCGCGTTAATCGCTGCGTCGGGCCAGGATCGCAGCAGCGATCAGACCGTGCAGCAGGTTGGGCGTTTCAGGATATGCTTCTCTGTGCAACAGTTCCAGGCACTAGGTCGCTGTTTGAGCCACTGTGCGAAACTATGTGAGTTTGTGCATCTAACCGAGACTGCTGCTTGGCCATGCGTTCTCCTCCTGTTCCTGTTTTCACCCTAATTATAAGTCCAAAATGAGTCTGCGCGACGAATCTATCAGGTAGCAGCGGGCCGATGTTTGTTCTTTGCAACTTCGTCCTTTACGTTGGCGTAGTAGGCATTGGCGTACGAATGAGCGGTCGCAGCCGTGATGATGACCATCACTGTTGCGGTGAGCCAGCCTATCGAGGTAATACCGACGACGTAAACGAGATTGCCCAAGCTCCCAAGCGTCAAGGCGAGGCTAGCCCCGATGACCATGCGTCGGTAAACACGGCGTGGCATGTCTTGAAAGTATTCGGCAAAGACCACGCGGTTCAGCAGGCCGATGAACGTGCCGTTGAGCAAAGCCCAGACGCTGTAAAGCGGTAGAGCGGCAAGCATGACATACAACAACAGGTCTAACCAGCTCAGCATTAAAGGTCTGCTCAGGAAGACAACTATAGTGAGCCCCAGTACTGCTGCCATACGCCAAGCAGCGCCTCCCTCCATGAAGAAGAAATAGCTGCTAGACAGCGGCCCACCGAAGGGGCGCAATGGATCAGGATGGCCCGTCAGGCGGTCGACGTAGCGCGTGGTGGCGTCAGCTAGGGCCAGGGCAGTCCATAAACTTGTCCCTAGACTAACCATCCAGGCGCCAGGCGTACGAACCGAAACCTCAGGAAAACGGATTAAAAGGATGACCAGCGCGCTGAGGCCTGAGCCTATGCCTCCGACCAGCGAAGCAATCGTGGCCCAGGTGCGCCGTACCTGCGTGCGCCTCGGCGGCGCAACGTCGTGCAATGGGCCGATGGCCAACCCCAGCACAGCTCCCCAAGCTAGGCCCGCCAGGACGCCCATGACCAAGCCCGTTTGCGCAGCCAGGATCGTCCCGAATAGAGGTACGATCAGCGTGCCGCACAAAGCACCCAAGTAGAAGCCCCACCAGCTTCCCCAAGCCCCAAAGAAGAGGACACTGCGGATAAAGTTCTGCACAAGCTTAGTCTCCACAACCCTAGTTAGCATGTTCATCATAGCACGAAATTGAAACCAACAGATGATCGTCAGTCGTCTGTGAAGCTGCTCACTAAAAACTCACGAATGCTTTCCTCTTCTCCCGAGCTGCGCTACAATGTCGGCGACCATTGTGCCAAACAAGCTTTATGGAACTGCTGCCTGCTCAGCTCATGCCCATCCACAAGCGCCGTTCGCGGGTGCTGCGCCAATGGCAAATCTTCTGGCGCAAGGCCCGCACCCTGTGGCGTGAGTTCCGCACCCCCATCGTCATCTTCTTCTTGACGACTTTCGCAGGCGGCATCATCTACGGCGAATTGTATGAGCTAGCTGGCTACGGCGATCTGCCCATCCAGGAACGTCCTTACATGATGTTCCAGCTCATGATCCTAGAAGCGCCGCATGAAATTCCGCCAGAGCTGTATCTGTTGGTCTTCTGGTACGGCCTACCACCCGTCTTTATCTTCATTGTGGGTAACGGAGCAGCGGAATTTGTGCGCTTATTCTTCAACCGTGATCCTCGTCGTGATGAATGGAAAGAGGCCATCGTGGACAGCACCAGCGATCATGTCATCGTCATTGGCGCCGGGCATGTGGGCTTGCGCGTCATCCGTATGCTGCGCGAACTGGATGTGGACGTCGTGGCTATCGAGTGTGAGGTTTACGACGGCCTAGAGGCTCAGCTCTCGGAATGGGATGTGCCGCTCTTCATCCGCGACGCTCGTCAAATCGATGCGCTCAAGCAGGCAGGCGTAGAGCGCGCTGACTCGGTGGTCGTCTGTACAGGCAACGATCACGCCAACCTAGACATCGCCATGACCGTGCGCGAAATTAGCGAACAAGCTCATCGGCACGTGCGCATCATCGTCCGCGTGTGGGGCGAGGAATACGCGCGTCAGATCCGCCGCTTTGCTCAGGCCGATACCGTGCTGAGTTCCTCGGCGCTGTCGGCGCCAGCCTTCGCTGGGGCGGCTCTGGGGGCAGAATTCAGCCACAAGATGAGCGTCTGCGGCAGAGATTACGCGACGATCGTCCTGACGGTTGGGCCGCGCTCTGTCTTGGCTCAGAAGCCTGTAGGCGAGCTACAGAGGGCTTACGGCATGGACATCGTGCTGCATGGTCGTGACGGCGAAGCTCAGGTACAACCCAGCAGCGACACAATGGTGCAGGTGGGAGACACATTGGTTATCTTTGCTGAACGCGACGTGGCTCTCAAGGTGGCAGCCCGCAATCGCTACGGCTGAGCGCTGCTCAAGCGTCCCATTGATTCAGGCATGGGGGACTTTTAGAATACATCCAAAAGAATTCAAACATTCTAGCGAAAGTCTGATGATGGAAGTCCCAAGCTATCCCACGCAGGCCAACTATACCCCCCTAGACGAGATGGTCATCGAAGACGCAGAGACGCTGCGCGTGCTGGCTGATCCGCTACGTCTGCGAATACGCGAGCTGATGATCGAGCCATGCACCGTGAAACAAGTGGCTGCTGCGCTGAACATGGCGCCGACCAAGCTCTACTACCACATCAACCTGCTAGAGAAGCACAAGCTCATCATCGTAGTGGCTGCTCGCGTCGTGAGCGGGATCATCGAAAAGCAGTATCAAATCTCGGCTAAGACGACTCGTGTGGCCCGCCATCTGCTATCCCCAGGAACAGATGAGAAGTCCAACAGCATGCAGCTCACGCTAGACAGCCTGTTCAAGGACGCAAAAGCCGACTTGCTCCAGAGCATGCAAGATAAAACAGTACAGATGGCCCACGATACACCCGACCATCACGCTATGCTGGTCTCATCGCAGCGCTTCTACCTCACTGAAGAACAGGCTACCAATCTGTTCGCACGCCTGAAGGCGCTGCTGAGCGAGATGGACGAACTCAGCAACGCGCAGCTTGGTCGCAGCGACGCACAACCCTACAAGATGCTCGCGCTGGTCTTCCCCAGCAGTCGACGCGCATTGCATACCCAAGAATGAGACGATCAGCGAGCCAGCTTGCGCTCGCTCAGCCAGGCCATCGACGGCCAGATATCGCTGCTGTTGGCTAATTCCAGCACCAAACGTGGATTACTGTTGACTCGGCGCAGCGCGCGGAAGAAAGCAGGCCAATTGATGTTGCCGTCGCCGATGGCCCAGTGGCGATCGCTGTGGCCGTCCAAGTCTTGCAGGTGGACGTGGCCCAGCAGGTCACCGGCTTCCAGCACCCATTGATGGGGCGGTGCGCCGCCGTCGCGCTCCATCAGGTAGGCGTGGCCCGTGTCAATGCTCAGACGCACATAGTCGCTCTTGAAGCACCTCACCAGTTCCACCAGTGGCAGGGGGTTTTTGTCTAGAATACACTCAATCACTAACACGCACTTCTGCGCTTCAGCGATGGGTAGGATGTCATCCAGCACGGCGCGCGCGTTGTCGATGACAACTTGACGCTGGCTAGCGGGGCTGTAGTTGGCCCAGCCGCTGCCGAAGCTGATGAAGGGACTGTGGATGACCATATGAGTCGCCCCCAACACAGCGCCGAATTCTAGGCTTTGGCGGTAGCGCAGGCGGACGACCTCGCGGATTTTCTTGTCGAAGGTGAGCAGCTCTAAGCCGTCGAAAGCAGCATGAATGCCTACACGGCCTTTGTATCCAGCCTGTTCCAACCGCACACGGCCTTCTTCTGCCAATGGTTGCCAGTCCATATCCAGCACATCCGGATAGCAGGGGTCTTGAATCTCCAAGTCGCGCTGATCGGCGACTAACCAATCCATGAAGTCGGGCAGCTCTGCAATGCGCAGGGCTGCGCCGATGACGGGCAGAGTGTGGTTGGGCTGCATGGGGTCTCTCGTCCTTCCAGGTCAGAACATAGGCGAAAAGTTACTCGATGATTGTAGTCCTGGCGCGTGTCTCGCCTAGTGCCTGAACAGGGCTTATTATAGGTCTTGACCAAGCCTTAACCAAGCCTTATCAGGCGCTGGGCAAGCTGAAGCTGAAGGTCGTCCCTTGACCTTCAGCGCTCTCCACCATGACTTAGCCGCCCATGCGCTCCACCATCTGGCGTACAATGACCAGCCCCAGGCCGTGTCCTTCTACGCTTTGGTGCTTCTCCAGTCGGCTGAAGTCTTTGAACAGGCGCGCCTGATCGTCCTCGCTTATGCCTGCCGTTATCGTGGATGGCGAACACAATATACCTCGCATCTTGGTGGGGCTGCGCGCTGATTACGATGAAACAAAGCCATGCTCAGCACAGCGCCCACAAGCGCCAGTATTATGAGGCGCAAGCGCGTCCAGAAAAAAGCGACTTCTTTGCTCTGGGCCAGGCTCAGACCCAGCCAGCTGATGCTGGCAGCAATTGAAATAACGAAAAAGGCCATCAAGTAACGCATGATGACCTGATCGGGATGGCGCGAGGCGATGTGTAGCAGATACAGATTAATGGCAATAGCCCCTACAATGCTCAAAAGATAGCCAATTTGAACGGCGACACTCATGCTGTCTCACTTGGGCAAGGACTCTGCGCTGGCCATGATGACTTGCAGCGCGCGGCTAAAGCTATCTATCTCAGCGGCCTGGCTGAACAGGGCCACGTAAAAATAGGCGCTGTCATCAATCATGATGATCCACGTCTCTTGGACGAACGGCCCACGATCCACGCGCAGGCGGGCAGCTTGTCGGCCTGCCAGGTCAAAGGGTTCAATCGCTTCTGTGTCAGGGCGAGCGGCAGCCCGATTGATGAAGTTCAACAAGACGACAGCAGCGTTTTCGCCGAGCTGAGGCGTGGGCGCTAGGCCGATGGCGCGCGTAGAACGGCTGATGAGGGCGAAGGGACGTCCGCGCTCTGGCACGCTCAGGCGAAAAGTAGTCTCTTGTTCATACGGTGTGAGGACGCTGAGCGCTGCACCATCAATCAGGGTTGTCGATACGTCCCAAGTGGAGGGGTAGGCCAGTCTGAAAGCGGCCGAGCCGTTGGTGTGTGTCTGCGTCAGGCCCTCGGCAGGCAGATCATGGCTGGGAGCAGGCGGCGCAACGTAGGCTGCCGGGTCGTAGCGCACGCTGGCCAGCAAAGCGTAGAGGGTCGCACCCTGCATGGTATATTCACCCACAGGAGCGATGAACTGGGCCAGGGCGTAGCCTTGCTGATCGGGTAGTTCCAGAGCCACGATCCAGGCGTCTGCGTCGCTGGTCTCTAGCGGGCGCTGGGCGGCGCGGCGTCCATCCAGAGCGAAGCGCTGGACAGCGCCGTAGGGCGCGCCCCCTACGCCCTGTGCGCCATAGAGCAAGACAACGCCTTCGGGGCTGCGGTAGGCACGCGGTAGGCTATCCTGCTGCACAACGGTCATCAGGATGCTGAGCTGGCCCTGGGGTGGCTGAGGGAAGAAAGGGCGCGGCCCACTGGTGATCCCGAAGGCGTTCTCGACCGTCTGATCCTCTTCAGCCAGCCACACATCGGGGACGCTGAGCGTCATCGTCTGATTGCGGCTGGTCAAGCGGCGCGTGGGCGCACTGCTGTCGATTTCAATGCGTGGCAAATCTTCTAAGGCGGGCTGGGGCAGCCGCTGGGCGCTGCGCGTCAGGGCCAGCAGCGGCGCGCGCAGGGCCTCCGCTTCTTGTGGGGGCGTGGTCAGCAGCACAACAGCTACATCGTCGCCTGGCAAATCGGTCACCAGCACGGCCTGATCGCTTTCAGAGCAAGCGCGCACGCTCCACCAACTGCGCAGACCGCTCGCTTCATCGATCAAAGGCTCTCGTGGCGGTTGGCACATGTCCTCAAGGGGGAAGTTCAGCGTCTGATTGAACACCTCTTCAGCGCTGCTGCCCGCCTCTAGGTAGTAGGGAGCGATCCCCACGTCGCCAAGCACCAAATCAGCGCGGAACTGTCCGTTGCCCAGCAGTCCATCGACAGCCAGCGAGGCTTGACTGTCACCGATTAAAATGACTTGGCCATAATCTAGTAGCACCCATGCCGCAGGGAGATCAAAACGCCACAGGTCGTTGCTGTAGGGGACGCTAGTCTGGGCTTGTGCTTGCTGTGGTTGATGGAGGATGAGCGCTAGCACGGCCCATAGCCAAGTCGATCTGAGATGACGTATCATGCTCGTCTTCAACCCTCCCTGACAATGAGTGAATATAGTTTTATAATACAGGCAAATTGGCTCGCTTATCTACAAACAAACATGCGAAATACGACCGAATAACTGCATGGAGAGGCGTGTGCCAATGCTTAGCGACGAAATTCATCAGGGAGTGCTGAAGCGATGGCAGAATTACTGCGTGTGGGCCTGATCGGCGAGAGTTTCGTGGAAGTAACCGCCGACATGTGCGCCGACGCTGTGGGCAGCGGCTCTTTGCCAGTGTATGCCACGCCTTCGTTAGTTGCGCTGCTGGAAGCAGCTGCGTGCGCTGCAATTGAGGATTGCATAGACGCAGGACGGACGACAGTTGGCATTGAGATCAACATTAAACACCTGTCAGCGACGCCTGTCGGCGAACGTGTGACAGCGATGGCTGAAGTGACACGCATTGAAGGCAAGCGGATCATCTTCGAAGTGCGCGCTTGGGACGAACATGAGCTAGTGGCGACGGGCAATCACAGCCGCTACCTCATCGACGCCGAAGCCTTCATGAGTCGTCTGCAATACAAAGACGCGCCTTCCACCGACGCCTCGTAAATACTTGATGAAACCACAGTAATAGCAGCCCACTTGGCAGCGTCTAGCATGGTGCGCAACCTGTGCTTGTGAGTACAATACGTCCCCACTTTACGATTCACCAAGTAGGAGTCCACACCCATGAGTAAAAGAATCCGCGTCGCTGTCGTTGGCGTGGGGAATTGCGCGTCTTCGCTGATCCAGGGCGTGCATTTTTATGCCAATGCCCAGGATGATGACTTCGTGCCAGGCCTCATGCACGTGCGCTTAGGTGATTACCACGTGAGTGATCTGGAATTTGTCGCAGCCTTCGACGTCGATGCCGACAAGGTTGGCCAGGATTTGAGCGTTGCCTTGCACAGCGGTCAGAACAACACGCCCATCTTTGCCCAAGTCCCCTGGCTGGGCGTGACCGTCCAGCGTGGCCCGACGCTCGATGGCCTGGGAACGTATTTGGCTCAGAAGATCAAGGAGTCGAGCGAGCCAGTGGCTGATGTTGTGCAGGTGCTGCGCGATCAGCGCGTCGATGTGCTGGTGAGTTACCTGCCTGTCGGCAGCCAGAAAGCCACCGAATTTTATGCCGATTGCGCTCTCCAAGCCAAAGTGGCTTTCGTGAACGCGATCCCCGTCTTCATCGGCAGCAATCCTGTCTGGCAAGCCAAGTTTGAAGCAGCCGGGCTGCCAGTGCTGGGCGACGATGTTAAGAGTCAGGTCGGTGCGACCATCGTCCATCGCGTCCTGGCCAACTTGTTCAAGACGCGCGGCGTCAAGCTAGAGCGCACCAGCCAGCTCAACGTGGGCGGCAACATGGACTTCTACAACATGCTGGATCGCTCGCGGTTAGAGAGCAAGAAGATCAGCAAGACCAACGCCGTCGTGAGCCAGCTTGACGAAGCCCCCGACCCTGAGAACGTCTACATCGGCCCAAGCGATTACGTCCCCTGGCTGCAAGACCGCAAGTGGGCGCACATCCGCCTAGAAGGCAGGAGCTTCGGTGATCAGCCGCTCACGCTGGAGCTAAAGTTGGAAGTCGTGGACAGCCCCAACAGCGCTGGCGTCATGATCGACGCCATCCGCTGCGCCAAGATTGCCCTGGATCGTGGCCTGGCCGGGGCGATCGAAGCTCCTAGCAGCTACTTCTTCAAGACGCCACCCATCCAACCTGAAGACAACGAGTCGCGCCTCATGCTGGAAGCTTTCATCGCGGATGAGAGTTACGTATGGCGTGGCCTAGAACGCACGCGCGGCACAGCCGCTCACAAGGTGATGGAATAGCTCTATCTTCTGGGCTGCGCGGCGCAAACCTGTTGCAGTCTAGGCTCAGCTATGCTGTCTTCTCAGGCCAGAAGGCCTCTCTATTGAGAGGTCTCTTAACATTGGCCTCTATTGCTTGACAATAGGGTGACGACAAGGCTATAATTCAACACCTTCAACAGTCACCCTTCTTCGCTCAGCATGGACACCTTCAGCCACCTAGCTTAACCAAGTACCCCAGGAGCGGCGCTTTGAACGACTACTACAACGTCAAGAACTACGCTCGTGTCCCCGATGTCGCCGACTTACCCTCGCTGATCGAAATTCAGTCGCGCGCCTTCGAATGGTTCATCCACGAAGGCTTGTCTGAACTATTCGATGAAATCAACCCGATTGAGAGCTTCAACGGCAACTTGTGCCTGTATCTACCTGGCAAACATCCGGTGGCCCAACAGCACGGCTTGAGGTACTGGTTTGAAGAACCTAAGTACCCTCAAGACGTGTGCATTGAACGCGACATGAGCTATTCAGCGCCCTTGTACGTGAGCGTGGCCCTGGAGAACAAGGAAGCTGGCGGCACGTTCTTCAAACAAGATATCTTCATGGGCGAGTTCCCATTGATGACCGACAAAGGCACGTTCATCATCAACGGCACGGAGCGCGTCGTCGTCAGCCAGCTCATCCGTAGCCCTGGCGTCTACTTCGACAGCGAAGACGACCGCACGACGGGCCGCGCCCTGGCGACAGCCAAGATGATCCCGGATCGCGGGGCGTGGATCGAATTTGAGACGCGCAAGAACGACGCCATCATGATTAAGTTCAATCGCAAGCGCACCCTGCCTGCGACGATCATGCTGCGCGCCCTGGCAGCCGTCGACGATGGCCAGGAGGACAGCCCCATCAAGACCGGCGAGACAGACGAAATCCTGGCCTTGTTCGCCGATGTGGACAACGACGAACTACACCATTACATAGAGGCCACGCTCAGAGGCGAGCCAAACTGGGAATTAAAGAAGAACCAGAGCGTCGCCGAAGCGGCTCTCATCGACTTCTACCGCAAAATGCGCCCAGGCGACCCGCCCACCCTAGATAACGCGCGCGAATATTTACAGAGCCAGTTGTTCGACCAGCGCCGCTATGATTTGGAGCGCGTGGGCCGCTACAAGCTCAATCAACGCCTGAACCTGAGCGTCCCTCTCACAACCCGCACCGTCACGAAGGCCGACATCATCGCGGTCATGCGCCACATCATCAACATCAACAATGGCCGCGCGCGCAAGGATGATATCGACCACCTGGGCAACCGCCGCGTGAAGACGGTCGGCGAACTCATCATGAACAAGCTGCGCGTGGGCTTGCGCCGCATGGAGCGCGTCGTCAAAGAGCGCATGTCCATCCGCGAGAACGAGCATTTGACACCTATCGCTCTGGTGAACATCCGCCCGATGGTCGCGGCCATCCGCGAATTCTTCGGCTCGTCGCAGCTCTCGCAGTTCATGGAGCAGACTAACCCGCTAGCAGAACTGACGCACAAGCGCACCCTCTCTGCCCTCGGCCCAGGCGGTCTGCGCCGCGAACGCGCCGGCTTCGACGTACGCGACGTTCATCACAGCCACTATGGCCGTATCTGCCCAATCGAAACGCCAGAAGGCCCGAACATCGGTTTGATCGGTCGTCTGGCCAGCTATGCCCGCGTCAACGATTACGGCTTCATCGAGACGCCCTATCGCCGCGTCCTCAAGTTCCTGGAGCTGGACGATCCACGCCTCTTGGGCCGCGCCTTGCGCGAAGACGTAGAAGACAGCAAGGGTCGCACACTTGTCGAAGCCGGCACTGTTGTCACCCCCGAAGTGATCGCTACTCTGCGTCAGGCTGGCATTGACAAAGCACCCGTACGCCCCTTCGTCGTCCAGGAGATTGAGTATATGTCGGCAGACGACGAAGATCGCTGCGTCATCGCTCAGGCTAACGCGCTGCTGAACGACAACGGCGAGTTCATCAGCGACCGCGTCTCTTGTCGCTTCCAACAGAAATTCTTGGTCATGCCCGTCCAGCGCATAGACTACATCGACATCGCGCCGCGCCAAATCGTCGGCATTAGCGCTGCCCTCATCCCCTTCCTAGAACACGATGACGCGAATCGCGCACTGATGGGATCGAACATGCAGCGCCAGGCTGTGCCGCTGCTGCGTCCCAACGTGCCTATCGTCAGCACAGGCATGGAAGACCAGGCAGCCTATGACAGCGGCCAGGTCTTGGTGAGCGACGTGAACGGTGAAGTCATCAGCGTCCAGGGCGAGCGCATCATCGTGCGCACCGACGAAGGCGAAGAACGCCGCTACCAACTGCGCAAATACGACCGATCCAACCAGTCAACTTGCATCGACCAACGTCCCATCGTGCGCAAGGGCCAACGTGTCAGGAAAGGCGATGTGCTGGCCGACAGCTCTTCGACCGTCATGGGCAACTTGGCCCTGGGCCATGATGTCTTGGTGGCCTTCGTCTGCTGGGATGGTGGCAACTACGAGGACGCCCTGCTGGTGAGCGAAGAGCTGCTGCGCCAGGATAAATTCACCAGCATTCACATCGAAAAGCACGAGATAGAGGCCCGCGACACCAAGCTAGGGCCAGAAGAAATCACCTACGACATCCCCAACATCGGCGAAGACGCCCTGAAAGACCTGGACGAATTCGGCATTGTGCGCATTGGCGCGGAAGTTGGCCCGAACGATATTTTGGTGGGCAAGATCACCCCGAAAGGTGAGAAAGAACTCTCGCCAGAGGAGAAGCTGCTGCGCGCCATCTTCGGTGAACAGGCCCGCGAAGTGAAGGATTCGTCCCTGCGCTTGCCGCACGGGGATCGTGGCAAGGTCGTCGATGTCAAGACCTTCACTCGCGAAGAACACCCTGATCTGCCGGCCGGCGTTGAGAAGATGGTGCGCGTGGCTGTCGCGCAGCGCCGCAAGCTCACCGTCGGCGACAAGATGGCCGGCCGTCATGGGAACAAAGGCGTCATCAGCCGTGTAGTAGCCATTGAAGATATGCCCTACTTGGAGGATGGCCGCACTATCGAAATCATCCTCAACCCGACGGGCGTGCCGGGCCGCATGAACATTGGTCAGGTCTTAGAGCTGCACCTGGGCTGGGCCGCCGAACGCTTGGGCTTCCGCGCTGTGACGCCAGTGTTCGATGGCGCAGACGAATTTGAAATTCAGGCAGAGCTAGGTCGTGCCTGGATGATCGATCGTGCTTGGCAGACCATCACCGAGCGCGCCTGGAGCTGGGTGCGTGACTACTACGAAACCCAGGATTTGCAGGATGACGACGAGGTGCGTCGCCTGTACATTCATGCCTGGCTGAGCGAGAATCCCGAATACGAGGGAGATCGCCTGATTGAGGAGACTGTCTATGCTCGGCGCGCGGTGCTGCGCGAATGGCTGCGCGAGCAAGGCTATAATCCGGATGATGTGCTGCTGTTCGATACTACAGGTGTCATGCCCAGCGAACGCGCGCGCATTGACGAAAATGCCATCCGCGTTTCGATCACGCTGTGGATCAAGACCTACGCGCCGATGGTGAGCGTGTCGGAAGACATCAGCATCAAGGATTTGTTTGAACTGGCCAACAAGGTTGCTTTCCAGGTAGGAGAGCCGCTGCCCCACTATGGCAAGATGAAGCTCTACGATGGCCGCACTGGCGAGCCGTTCGACAACCCTGTAGCTGTAGGCTACATGCACATGCTCAAGCTGGCCCACTTGGTCGAGGACAAGGCCCATGCTCGCTCCACTGGCCCGTACAGCCTGGTGACTCAGCAACCGCTAGGCGGCAAGGCGCAGTTTGGCGGCCAGCGCTTCGGCGAGATGGAGGTGTGGGCGCTGGAAGCCTACGGCGCCGCCTACACTTTGCAAGAGATGCTCACCGTCAAGTCAGACGACGTGCAGGGCCGCGTCAAGACCTACGAGAGTATCGTCAAAGGCGAACCGATTGAAGAGCCTGGTATCCCCACTAGCTTCCGCGTGCTAGTTAAGGAACTACAATCGCTGGGCCTGGCAGTAGAAGCCATCACCTCATCGGGCGAAGTCCTGCGCTTTGGCAAGGAAGACGAACAGGCCAAGCGCGCTCAACCCGACACAGGCCTGATGGGCGTGGGCAACCTGTCCAGCAGCGATCTCGATCTGTAAGCGAACACCACAGGGCGGGCTACAAACCCGCCCTTTTTTGTCGCGATGGGAGCGCTACGATGGACGACCCACGCCAGTTCTACCGCGATATTCCCCCCTTCAACGACATTCGTCAGATCGTGGAAGTGCAGCACTACCGCCCTGTGCCGCCTGATTGGTGGGTGGCACTCACTGATGTGCGCGGCTCAACCAAAGCCATTGAGCAAGGGCGCTACAAAGAGGTGAATGGATTGGCCGCCGCCAGCATTACAGCCTTGCTCAACTGCTCACAAGGGGTAGAGCTACCCTTCGTCTTCGGCGGCGATGGTGCAACTATCCTGATACCTCCCGACCTGGTAGACGCTGCGCGCCAAGCTCTTCAGGCGACTCAGGTGCTGGCGCAGACGCAATTTGACTTGGAGCTGCGCGCCGGCCTCGTGCCAATGACGGAAGTGCTGGCGCGCGGCGCTCAGGTTCAGGTGGCCAAGCTGCGTTACAGCGACAACTTCCAGCAGGCCATCTTCCGTGGGGGCGGCCTGAGCGTGGCTGAAGCTCTGCTCAAAGACCCCATTCAAGGCCAGCGCTATGCAGTGCTACCCAACCCTCAGGCAGAAGCCGACTTCAGCGGTTTTGAGTGTCGCTGGAGCGCCATCCCCAGCCGCAGCGAAGAAGCAGTCTGTCTGTTGGTGGTGGCCCAAGGTCCGCCTGAGCAGCACACTGCCATCTATCGCCAAGTGCTGGCCCTGCTGGAAAGCATCTATGGTGACATGCAAGCGCGCAATCCCCTTGTGCCGCACAACATGCATGTGGCTCGTCATCCACGCTTGTACGCTGTAGAGACAGCCATACGTCAGCGCAGCAGGAGTCTGGCGCATCGCCTGACCCTGATGATCTACAGTCTGTTGGGTTACCTGCTGTGGCGCTACAAAGACAAGATTTGGGATCGCTACCGCCAGGTGGTCATCGAAGCCACCGACCGCGAGAAATTCGACGACGCGCTACGCATGATTATCAGTGGCACGGCGCAGCAGCGCCAGGCTCTACGCGAAGGCCTAGAAGCATTGCGCCAACAAGGGAAGCTAGTCTACGGCACATACGTCACCACCCATGCCCTGATGACCTGCCTAGTCTTCGAACGCTTTGGACGGCAGGTACATTTCTTGGATGGCTCTGGTGGTGGCTACGCCCTGGCGGCCCGCGAGATGAAAGCTCAGCTCAAAGCCCTCAAAGCCGATTGATAGCGCTCGCACGCCTCTCTCTCGTCCAGGGGACAGGGGCATGTTATGATTGATATGCTCAATTGATTGACCATAGGAGAATCGCTCATCATGGCGAAAGAATACGATGTCGTCGTCCTCGGCGCCGGCCCTGGCGGCTACGTAGCTGCCATCCGCGCGGCCCAATTGGGGCAGAAAGTCGCCATTGTGGAGAAGCAGTACTGGGGCGGCGTGTGCCTGAACGTAGGTTGTATCCCCTCCAAAGCCTTGCTGCGCAACGCGGAACTCGTCCACATTTTCAAAGAAGAGGCCGCTGCCTACGGAATTCAGGTCAAAGGCGAAGTAACCTATGACTTTGGCGCAGCCTTCAAGCGCAGTCGCGAGGTCTCTGGACGCCTGGCCAAAGGCGTCCAGTTCTTGATGAAGAAGAACAAGATCGATAGCTACAACGGTTGGGCTACCTTCCAAGACGCCACCACGTTGCAAGTGGCTCTAAACGACGGTGGCGCTGAGACGCTCAAGTTCAAGCACGCCATCATCGCCACTGGGGCAACGACGCGCCTCATTCCTGGCACAAAGCTCAGCGAGCGCGTCGTCACCTACGAAGAACAGATCATGACGGATCACCTGCCCAAGACCATCATCATCGCTGGGGCCGGAGCGATTGGCATTGAATTCGCCTACATCATGCGCAACTACGGCGTGGAGGTGACCGTCGTCGAATTCATGGATCGCGTGCTGCCTCTGGAAGATGAAGAAGTCAGCAAGGAGCTGGCTAAAATCTACGCCAAGATGGGCGTGAAGCTGTTGACCAGCACCAAAGTTGAGGGCATTGACGACAGCACTGACCTGGTGAACGTCCACGTTACTGGCCCTGACGGCAAGACCGTCGTCCTGCAAGCCGAGAAAGTCATGCAGGCCATCGGCTTTCAGCCGCGCACGACGGGCTATGGCCTAGAGAATACCGGCGTCAAACTCACAGAGCGCGGCGCGATCGCCATCGACGGTCACATGCGCACCAGCGTCCCACACATTTACGCCATCGGCGATGTGACGGCCAAGCTCATGCTGGCCCACGTGGCTGAGGCGATGGGCATTGTCGCGGCTGAGACCATCGCGGGTCACCCCACCCACCCGCTGGACTTCGACATGATGCCACGCGCCACCTACTGCCAACCGCAAGTGGCTAGCTTCGGCTACACCGAGAAGCAAGCGCGCGAGAAGGGCTATGACATTAACGTCGCGCGCTTCCCCTTCCAAGCCAACGGCAAGGCGCTAGGCTTGGGCGACTCAGTGGGTTTCGTCAAGCTCATCAGCGACAAAAAGTACGGAGAGCTGCTGGGCGCGCACATGATCGGCCCAGACGTGACCGAGCTGCTGCCAGAGCTGACTCTGGCGCGCACCTGGGAGCTGACGCCCCACGAGATTGCGCGCAACGTCCACGCGCACCCCACCCTCAGCGAGGCCATCAAAGAAGCCGCACATGGCCTTGAAGGCCACATGATTAACTTCTAACCCCCCACGCTCAGGAGCTTCGCATGTCTGAGGTCATAGAGTCGCATTACAACTCTCAGGATGAGCAGGCGCGCCAGAACGCCGCCGTCAATCGGGCGTTGGTGGCAGAACTGCGCCAACGCCTGGCGGAAGTCCGCGAAGGGGGCGGCCCGCGTTACCAACAGCGCCACCGTGAGCAAGGCAAGCTGTTCGTCCGTGACCGTATCGACAAGCTGCTCGATCCTGGCAGCCCCTTCTTGGAGGTTGCACCGCTGGCTGCCTATGACCTGTACGATGAAGCAACGCCCGCCGCCGGCCTAGTGGCCGGCATTGGCCGCGTGAGCGGCGTCGAATGTCTCATCATCGCCAACGATGCCACCGTCAAGGGCGGCAGCTACTACCCAATGACGGTCAAGAAGCACCTGCGCGCTCAACAGATCGCTTTGGAGAACAACCTGCCTTGTATTTACCTGGTGGACAGCGGCGGCGCGTTCCTGCCTATGCAAGACGAGGTCTTCCCCGACAGCGACGACTTCGGGCGTATCTTTTACAATCAAGCCCGCATGAGCGCCGAGGGCATTCCGCAAATCGCTTGCGTGATGGGGAGCTGCACCGCCGGTGGCGCGTATGTGCCAGCCATGAGCGATGAGACGGTCATCGTGCGCGGCACAGGGACGATCTTCCTGGGCGGCCCGCCGCTGGTCAAGGCTGCTACCGGCGAAGAAGTGAGCGCAGAGGACTTAGGCGGCGCCTATGTCCACACGCACATCAGCGGCGTAGCCGATCACTACGCCGAAGACGATGACCACGCTATCGACATTCTGCGCGGGATTGCCGCCACGCTCAATCGCAAGAAGCGCATCGATTTGGACGTGAGGACGCCTGAGCCGCCGCTCTACGATCCTGAAGAGCTGTATGGGATCATCCCGTCTAGCTTCCGCCAATCCTACGATGTGCGCGAATTGATCGCACGCGTCGTGGACGGAAGCCGTCTGCGCGAATTCAAGGCTAACTACGGCACGACGCTCGTCACGGGCTTCGCGCATTTGGAAGGCTACCCCGTCGGGATCATCGCCAACAATGGCGTGCTGTTCAGCGAGTCGGCTCTGAAAGGGACGCACTTCATCGAACTCTGCACGGCGCGCAACATCCCGCTGATCTTCTTGCAGAACATCACCGGCTTCATGGTGGGGCGCGAATACGAGAATCGCGGCATTGCCAAAGACGGCGCTAAGATGGTTCACGCGGTGGCCAACGCCGCCGTCCCTAAGCTGACCCTGATCATCGGTGGCAGCTTTGGGGCGGGCAACTATGGCATGTGCGGGCGCGCCTACGGCCCGCGCTTCCTGTGGATGTACCCCAATGCGCGCATCAGCGTCATGGGTGGCGAACAAGCTGCCAACGTCTTGTTGACGATCAAGCGCGATCAGCTGGCCCGCGAGGGCAAGCCTGACATGACTCCAGAGGAACAAGCTGCTTTCAAGCAGCCTATCCTGGACAAGTACGAACGCGAGGGCAGTCCCTATTACAGCACAGCGCGCCTGTGGGACGATGGCATTATCGATCCGGCGCAGACGCGGCGCGTGCTGGCGCTGGCCCTGTCAGCAGCGCTCAACAGGCCCACGCAGACCACGCGCTACGGCGTCTTCAGGATGTAAGGCCCATGCGCCGCCTGCTGTTCGCCTACGCTGTCTTGTTCTCGCTGGCCATCGCTTCGTTCGCGTGGCTGGGGACGAACAGCCGCATGGTCGCTGATGACTACTGCACGGCAGCAGAAGCGCGCGAATTGGGCGCATGGGGATCGGTGGTCATGCGCTACGAGCGCTGGTCGGGGCTATACGCCAACTTCTTCATCAAAGGCGCAGTTGAGCCGCTGCAACCTGGCGTCCACGCCTGGCTGCCAGCCATCTTTATGTTCGGACTGATTGCGGCGCTACGCCTACTTTTGCTTCAGCTCGGCGGCTCTGTGCTGCGCTTGTCGGCAGACGGAGTGGGCATAGCAGCGCTGGCCCTGGCCTTCTTCATTTTGAACGCTGCCCCAAGCCGCCAGAATCTCTACTGGTCGGCGGCCATCATCCCCTACAGCCTGCCTTTGCCCGTACTGCTGACCCTGATCGCCTACGTGACCTGGTTTGCGCGCCAAGCACGTCCTGCAATCCTGACGGTAGCTTCGGCAGCGCTGCTGGGCAGCCTGACTTTCGTCTTGGGCGGCATGTCGGAGATTGTGGCGACGGGCCAAGTGGTAGGTTGGGGCATTTTCCTGCTCAGTCTAATGATGACGCGCAGCCCACGCCATGACCTGTGGGCGCTGGCGCTGGTGGGCCTGTTCGCAGCTTCAGCGGCGTTCATCGTGGTGGCCGCAGCGCCGGGCAATTTTGTGCGCCAGCAGGTCGTTATCGAACGCTTCGGCGATACACGGCCCTCGCTGCTAGGCTTCGTCGAACGTTTGGTTACGTTTACCGTGTCGCTGTTCTTCATCGAAACTTACGGCTTGGCCAACCAGGGGGCAGCTTTCCTCGGAGCAATTGCGCTGGCCTTCTGCCTCCATCGGCCTGGCGACGCGCGACGCGCCTGGGTAGAGGCTTGGCAGGGACGACCTGTGGGGCGCTGGGCGCTGCTAGCAGGCCTGCTGGCCCTGCTGATGGTAGCAGCAGCCCTCGCGCCTTCGCTATACGCAACGGGCAACGTCTCTTCGCGCACGCTGATGAGTTCACGCCTGCTGTTGACTCTATTGTTCGCCTGGTGGGGATGGCTGGCGGCTGTAGCGATGGCGCGGCGCGGCTTTCCTGGCTTGAAACGAGCGCGCAGGCCCGTGTATCGCCTGGTAGCGCTCTCAGTAGGGCTGCTGATGGTCTTCATGCCGCTCTACGCTTTGGTCTACAACGGGAGCTACATCGACCGCTTTGCAGCCTATGCCCGCGATTGGGAAGCGCGCCACGCTCTGCTGACAGCTAGCGCAGGCCAAGAAGAAGTGCAGCTGACGCCTCTCGCTTGGAGTTTGGATGACTATTTGGAGTTAGAGCGCATCGATCCCCCATCAGGCGAACCGAGCGGCATGACCTTCTGCGCAGCGCGCTACTACGGCATAGGACGGCTGCTGATCGACTCGTCGGGCTTTTGAGGACGCTCTTATACTGCGGGGACAAGCGGTCATTGTGACACTTCTCACAAGCTCGTATAATGATGTTATTCCCGCCGATAAAAGTTCATAGCGTTTTTGAGGGGCGAAGATGGCACAGCTAGCCTGGGAGAAGACTTCTGAGGTCGCGGAGAAGCGCAAAAACCGTCTGGGAGGCGAACGCCTGAAGTTCCTGATTGGCGGCCTACTGGTGGTGGGCGCGGTCATCCACCTGGTGCTGAACAGCACGATCAGCGGCGCGCGCTTCTTCGTCAGCGTGGCCGATGTGGTGAATAACCCGCAACACGTAGGTCAGACGGTGCGCTTGACAGGCGCGGTCGTCGGCGACACCATTCAGTACAATCCTGTGACGGGTGATTTGTCTTTCGTCATCGCGCACATCCAAGAGCCGTACAGCGATATAGCTCAGGCCCTGCACCTGGCAGCCAACGATCCACAAGCTCTGCGCCTGCACATTTACATGAGCAATCAGGCTTTGCCCGACCTGCTTCGGCATGAAGCCCAGGCGATTTTGACGGGCAAGCTGGGCGAGGACGGCGCGTTCGTTGCGACGGAGCTGCTGCTGAAATGCCCTAGTCGCTTTGAAGAGAAGACGCCAGGGCAGATGCGCGTCCAGGAGGATTGAACGATGTTGGCAGAAATTGGCCTGTCGGCCCTGACGCTGGCTTTCTTGGCGTCCTTGTATGCGATTGCGGCCAGCCTGTGGGGCGAACGCCGTCAGCACGAAGCCTGGATCATCAGCGGTCGCAACGCGGCGCTGGCGACCCTGCCATTGCTGCTGGTCTCGTGTGGGGCGCTGCTGGTGGCCCTGTTGACCGAACAGTACCAAATCCGCTACGTCTGGTCGGTGACCGATCCGCAGACGCCGCTCTTCTATCGCTTCACGGCCCTCTGGGGGTCGCAGCGCGGCTCGCTGCTGTTCTGGTGCTTGACGATGAGCCTGTTCACCTTTGGGGCAGTGTGGCTGAACTGGCGCAGCGACCGCCGCCTCATGCCCTACGTCGTGGCTTTCATGATGATGACGCTGGCCTTCTTCGTCGGCCTGACGCTGCTGCTGGAGAATCCGTTTGAGCGCTGGTGGCTTGATCCACGCACCAACGCAGAGATTTCAGCGGCGCTCATCCCCGAGGGCGTGGTTGAGCCGCCCTACGCAGCCCTGGCTCAGACGGCCAATGGCCTGAACCCGCTGCTGCGCCACTTTGGCATGATTATCCATCCGCCTATGCTCTACCTGGGCTTCGTCGGCTTCGTCGTGCCGTTCGCCTTTGCGTTGGCGGCGCTGGCCAGCGGCGATCTGAGCAGCAACTGGATCAAGGCGACGCGGCGCTGGACGCTGGTTGCCTGGCTGTTCTTGTCGTTGGGGCTGATCCTGGGCGGGCGCTGGGCCTACGACGTGCTGGGCTGGGGCGGCTACTGGGGCTGGGACCCAGTAGAGAACGCAGCCTTCTTGCCCTGGCTAGTAGGGACGGCCTTCCTACACAGCGTCATGATCCAACAAAAGCGCGGCATGCTCAAAGTGTGGAACATGGCCTTGGTCATCCTGACTTTCAGCGCGGTGCTGTTCGGAACGTTCGCTACGCGCAGTGGCGTGATCGAATCCGTCCACAGCTTCGCGCGCAGCGCCATCGGCGCGCCTATGCTCACCTTCTGGGCCAGCATGACAATCTTGGCGGTCTGCTTGCTGCTGTGGCGCTGGCAGCGTGGTGAACTGCGCGACGAACACGCCTTTGTGGGCCTGCTGAGCCGCGAGACGCTGTTCGTGCTGAACAATGTGGTCTTCGTCGCGCTGACGGCTGCCATCTTCTGGGGCAGCTTCGGCGCGCCCATCTTGAGTGAGTTGCTCTTCGACACGTCGATCACGCTGGGCGTGGAGTATTTCATGGCGGTCACGCCGCCGCTGTTTGCGGTGCTGTTCCTGTTGATGGGCGTCGCGCCTCTCTCAGCCTGGAGCGCGACCTCGCTCAGGCGTCTCGGAGCGGCGTTAGCTTGGCCGATGGCCTTCACAGCTATCAGTTTGCTGTTGATCGCGCTCACCAGTCCCTCATCGGGCGTCTCGCTGCTGGCCTATGGGCTGGTGCTGCTGGCCGGCTATGTAGCTCTGGTGGAGGTGTGGCGCGGCGCAGTAGCGCGACGGCGCAGCAGAGGCGAATCGTGGGCGCGAGCGCTGCTGGCCCTGTATAGGCGCAACCAGCGGCGTTACGGTGGCTACATGGTACACCTGGGGATCGTCGTCATCGGCATCGGCGTCATCGGCAGCACCCTGTTCCAACTGGAGACGCGCCGCACTTTGGAAGCAGGCCAGACGACGCGCATTGACTCCGAGTATGCCATGCGCTACGACGGCTTCCAACGCGGCCTAGCAGAAGATGGACGCGTCATCAACCAAGCCCAAGTGACGGTCTTCCGCAACGGGACACAAGTGGCTCAGCTCACGCCGCGCATTGACGACTTCCCCAACATGCCGATGACCATTGCCGGCGCGCACAGCACGCTGGAGAAAGATTTTTACGTGCTGTTGTTGGGCTACGACCCCAACACGCAAACAGCCAGCTTCAAGGTTTACATCAACCCTCTAGTCAACCTGGTGTGGTGGGGCGGCCTCATCCTGATCTTGGGGACGCTGTTGGCGGTCTGGCCACGCGAAGCAGAAGCGCGCAGTTCGCGCAAGGCGTCTGTTGGCCAGCAGAGCAGCTTGGGGGTGGCGGAGGCGGCTTCATGAGGGCCTGGGTTGCGCTGTTGTGCCTGCTGCTGGCGGCTCTGCCTGCTTGGGGACAAGACGCACCGCGCGTCGTCACTCAGGATGAGGTGAGCGCTGTCGCTGAGCGCCTGACTTGCCCGACCTGCGTCGGCGTGCCGTTGGATGACTGCGGCACAGAGACCTGTCTGCGCTGGAAAGAGGACATCGCGCGTCTGCTGGCCGAAGGGCTGAGCCACGACGAAATTGTAGAGCGCTTCGTAGCTCGATACGGCCAGCGCGTCGCCAACGTCCCGCTAGACCCGACGCTGCGCGCTCTGTCGTTGGCTGTGCCGCCTCTTCTGGCCGTGCTGGCGGCGCTGGCAGGACTCTTGACCCTGCGGCGCTGGCGGCGACTCGCCGCACCCGCCGCTCCTGATCTACCGCTGAGCGCGCCGCCCGCTGCGGACGACTATCGCGCGCGTCTGGAGCGCGATCTATGAGCGTGCCGCACGACGAATTGAACGCTATCTTACAAGGGACAGCCGACCCTCCTGCGACCAAGCGCCGAGCGCGCACCCTTTCACCTGGCTCATGGGCGCTCATCGTCAGCCTGGCGGCCTTCGTCGGCGCCGTGGGTTTGCAACTCACGCGCCAGCAGCGCATCCAGCCTCAGCCGGGCCAAGTCGCCCCCGTCTTCCGCGCGCCAGACCTGCTCAATCCTGAGCAACAGATCGATTTGATGGATTACCACGACTCCATCGTCGTCCTTAACTTCTGGGGTTCGTGGTGTCCGCCGTGCCGCGCAGAAGCGCCCGATTTGCAGGCCATCTACGAAGATTACGCCGAGCGCGGCGTCATCGTGCTGGGGATGAACTGGCTGGATACCGAGAGGGACGCCTCTGCCTTCCTAACCGAGTTCGGCATCACTTATCCCAACGCCTTCGACTTGCAGAGTCGCGTCGGCCAACTTTACGCCATCCAGAGCGTGCCAGAGACCTACGTTATCGACCGCGAAGGCGTGGTGCGCGAGGCTATCCTGGGAGCGGCAGACTACCGTCGTCTAGCTCAGGCACTAGACCGCCTGCTAGCAGCAGAAGCGGAGCAGGGATCATGAGCGTATTCGGTCTGTTGATCGGGCTAGCGCTGCTAGTAGCCCTCGTGTTGGCCCTGGCTTGGCCCTTCTTTGTGCCACCCCAGCCCAGCCTGGACGACCAGCTTGAACGCCAGCGCCAGCGCGCCCAGGCGTACTACGAGCGCATCCTGACCAACATCCGCGACCTAGACGAAGACTTCCAGACAGGCAAGATCGATCAAGCCGAATATCAGGCTGAGCGCGAAGTTTGGGCAGCGCGCGGCGTCGTTGTCTTGGGCCTGCTAGACGACCTATCTCGACGCCAGGCCTTCACCGACCTAGGCGCAGATGCTGCCCACATCGACGCCGCCATCGAAGCTGCCGTGCAGGCCCGCCGCCAGGAGGCATAACGCCCATGCGACGCTCGCTCCCTGCCTTTATCTTCATCGCCCTGCTGACCGCGTGCAGCGGCCTAGCGGGTGAGCCGCAGATCATCGCCACGCTGCCTCCGCCCCTGGTGGCTCAAGCGCCCAATACCTTCGACCTGGAACGAGGGGCGCGCTTATATGCTGCCAACTGCACGAGCTGTCATGGAGTGAACGGCAACGGGCGTGGAGAACTGGTGTTGCGCGGCCAAGTGCCGTCTATGCCCTCTTTCTTGGATGAGGCGCACATGCGCCAGCAGACCCTAGAGGGCTACTACGCCATCATCACCAATGGCAACTTGGCCAACCTTATGCCACCCTGGCGCGACAGCTTGAGCGAAGCCGAGCGCTGGGACGTAGCTCAGTACGTCTTCACGCTGTGGCAGAATTTGCCCACCCCCGAAGCCACCGAAGCCGCTGAATTCGACCGCGAGACCTTCGATGTGGTGGGACAAGTGAGCAACGGCACAGCCGGAGGCCTCGTGCCGCCTGGCCTGCGGGTCTTTTTGCGCTACGGCAACCAAACTGACGGCCTGCAAAGCTTGGAGACGACTATCGACGCCGCAGGCCGCTTCCGCTTTGATGGCGTCCCCTACAACGCCGCCTATGGTTACGTGGCCCTAGCTCGCCACAACGACCGCAACTTCGCCAGCGCCGTCGTCACTCGCGAGACGATCCGCGAGACGGTAGACCTGCCCATCACTTTATATGAACTCACCGAAGACCCCTTCAGCTTGAAGCTGCGCGCCTTGGACATGCAGATCGAGCCGTTCCAGCAGACCTTCACCAACGAGCTAACTAACGGCCTGCTCATCACTCAGACGATGGTCGTCAACAACAACTCGGATCGCGTCTTCAGCTTGGGACGAGCTATCAGTCAGAGCGTCTATCCTTCGCTGCTGGTACAGCTCCCACCCGGAGCTATTATCCTCAGCCAGTCGCCGACTCTGATCGTCGCTCAAGAGCAGTACGCCGTCATCGACACGACGCCGATCCTACCAGGCGATCATCGCTTGCAGGTGGTTTATTTCCTGCCGTACGATGACGGCGCGCTGATCGACCTGCCGCTCAATATGACCTTTGAAGGCACAGCGACGTTGGTCACTAGCCCCAAGACGCTACAAGTCGGGCCGCCCTTCGCCCTCGTCCAGGCCGATGCTCCAATGGTCAACGTCTACCAAGCAGAGGTGGAGCTGTCAGGCGGTGAAGCGCTGCGCTTCGAGCTGAGCGGTCGGGCTGTACAACGACCTGTGACGCCGCGCGGCGGCGTGGTGACGGTAGACAGCTTGCTGCCCATCCTGGCCCTGGGCCTAGCGGCCATCGCTGTCGCCTTGTTCGGCCTGGCCTGGTGGTCGCGCCGCCGCGCCCCCGATCGCGAGATTGACGTTCTCACGCGGCAAATAGCCCACTTGGACGCCCTACACGATGAAGGTCGTATCAACCACGACGCTTACCAGCGCCAACGTGCTGCCCTGAAAGCACGCTTGGCCGTGCTGTTGGCGCGCCAAGAGCGTCTGAATAGAGTATGATAGTGGAGAGCGAAAGGAGGAGAGCCGATGAGCGATGATAGCCACAACCTACCAGAGCTGAGCCGTCGTCAAGAAGAGATTCTCTCGGCCATCATCCGCGCTTACAGCGAGAAGGCCGAAGCTGTCAGCTCTAAGTACATCGTCGAAACGTACGGCCTGGACGTGAGTTCTGCCACTGTGCGCAACGAGATGGCTCGCCTAGAAGAGATGGGCTATCTTAGCGCGCCGCACACCAGCGCTGGACGTGTTCCCACCACCAAAGGCTATCGCTATTTTGTGCGCGGCCTGCTGAACGACAAGTCCGCCCTCAGCCCCGACGAACAAAGCTATCTGGCGCGCCGCTTCCAAGAGCTACCCGTCGTCCTAGAGATGGCGCTGCACCAGGCAGCCAGCCTGCTGGCTCGCTCGGCAGCGACAGCTTCCCTCATCACCGCCCCCAGCGCCGATAGGAGTCGCTTCAAACACCTAGAGCTGATCGCCATCGAAGGCCGCCTGGCCCTGATGGTGTTGGTCTTGCAAGGCGGGATCGTCCATCAGCGCATGCTCACCCTGGCTTCCGCTGTGCCACAGGCTCAGCTCTCAGAAGCAGCAGATCGGATCAACGCTATAGGCGCTGATCTAGGCGCAGCGCAGTTGCGCGTCAAGGCGCGCAGCATGGGCGAATTAGAGCGCGAAGTCATGGAGATTGCCGCCGATCTGCTGGATCGTTCGCCTAGCCAAGCCGCGCGCGCCTTGTACCAGGACGGCCTGAGCGAGATCATCCACACCTTCCCCGATAGCGAAGGCGCGCAGCAGGCGGTGCGCATTTACGAAGAGCGCGCCCTGCTAGACATGCTGCTCAACGACATTCTGGCCGATTTCGACGATGTGCGCGTCATCATCGCCGGCGATGACAAATGGTCAGAGATTAGCCGCTTGGGGATCATCATCTCGCGCTACGGCGTGCCGGGGCGCATGTCAGGGGCGCTTGGGGTGCTTGGCCCAACTCACCTAGATTACGGACGAGCGATCCGCAGCGTGCGCCAAGTCTCTAGCCTGATGACGGATCGTCTACACGAGCTATACAGCGACGAGTCGGACGAACACAACGCGAGCTAGGGCTGGCTCGTGAGGCCCAGGCTAGCCCACCATAGCCAGGCATAGCCCAGCAGGGCGTAGGGATAGTGATCGAATAGGCCGACGACGAGGTAAGCCAGGGCCAGGGCTAGCAGGGCCAGGCGCGCGGCTTCGAGCTGCTGCCAGCACAGACGATAGGCCGTCACTAGCGCCATCAGCAGCGCTGTACCCAGCAGAGCCGTCCCCGTCAGGCCAAGCTCTGCTGTCACCAGCAGGGCTACGTTGTGGACGTTATCACCGCGCAAGTCGTAATCGGTGTAGCGCCACAGATAGTCGGCTGCGTACCAGGGAAAGTTACCCGCCCCAACGCCTTGCAGCGGGTGACTTCCAATTGCATGTATGGCAATCTTGGTGTAGACGAGGCGATCCGCGATGGAGCGCATTTCGGTGGTCTGCTGACCATCTCCGAAGCGCGACAGCACGAAGGGCTGATAAACGATCATGAAAACCGCGCCGACGACCGCGCTGATGAGGGCCAGAGGCAGCCAGCGCCGTCGCCAGTCAGCGTGGCGCAACAGCACGGGCAGCAAGATGAGCGCGCTCAGGCCCAGAGCTAGCCAAGCCCCGCGCGAGAAGCTCATTAGCAGCAGATATAAGCCCAATCCCCAGACTGCTCGGCCCAGAATCCGCTGCCTGCGTCGCTCATCCAGAGACAGGGCCAGGGCAGCACACAAACCCGCCAGGACGGCGCCGGCGAACAAGTTGGGATGAGGGGTGAGGCTGTAAGGCCTCAGCCAGCGCACACCCAGGGCGCTCTCTACCACGCTCACGCCGCTCTGGCGCGGGTCAAGGCGGAATTCGCCTAGGGCTTGTAGTCCCAAGTCGCGCTGGGCGGCCGTCTGGGCCGCACCAATTAGACCGTAAAACAGCAGGCCTAGCAGCAGCGCGCTCAGCATCCAGCGGCGCAAGCGGGCGCTGGCCAAGCTAATGGCGCACAAGGCAGAAGCGACCCACAGGGCGATTTGCAGGCTGTTCCCCTGCGCCGCACCTCCCTGACGCAACTTGGCGAAGGCCCAGCCCTGCGATAGTACGGCCCAAGCGACGAAGGCTATCAGAGTCGCCATCATCAACGAGGCAGATGGACGGCGTAGGGCGGCTCGCAGGCCCGTCAAGCCGCTCAGCGCCCAGGCCAGCAGCCCCAGCAGCAAGACAATGCTCAGTACGAAGCCTAACGGATAAATAGCGCTGAAAGGTGGTGTGTTGGTCCACTTCAGCCACCAGGGCGCCCAAAAAGCCGCCGCTGCCAGACAAGCCTCAGCCAGCAAGCGGGCCTGCGCGCGCCAGGCCGACCTAACCAACGTCTCATTCGTTGAAGAGTTCGCCAACGCTGCGCCCCTCGTGGGCGCGTAGAATGACCTCGCTCAGCATCGGAGCAACCGAGAGGATGGTCATGTTAGGCAGACGCTTCTCTGGGGCGAGAGGCAGGGTGTTGGTGAAGATGATCTCCGCCAGCTCTGCCTCTGCCAGGCGCTGGAAGGCAATGTCGGAGAAGAAGCCGTGCGTGAAGGCGAAATAAATGTCGCGCGCGCCGCCTTCGCGCACCACGCGCACCGCGTTGAGGACGCTGCCGGCGGTGTTGACCTCATCATCCACCAGCAGGACATTCTTGCCGTTCACGTCGCCGATCAGCGACAACGCTTCAGGTCGTTCTTTGTTGTCGACGCGCCGCTTCTCCACAAAAGCCAGTGGACAGTCCAGAGCTGCTGCCCAATTACGTCCCTGCTTGGCAAAGCCCAGGTCGGTCGCTACCACCACCAGGTCGGGGATTTTCTTAGAGCGCACGTAGTCGCGCAGCAGATGAAAAGCCGTCAGAGCGTCGCCAGGGATGTTGAAGAAGCCCTGAATTTGACCGCTGTGCAGATCGATGGTGATGTAGCGGTCGGCGCCGGCAGTTTCAATCAGGTTGGCCACCAGACGAGCAGTGATGGGGACGCGCGGCTGATCCTTCTTGTCGGAGCGAGCGTAGCTCAGGTAGGGGACGACGAGGTTAATGCGCCAAGCCGAATCGCGCTTGAGCGCGTCGATCATGATGAGCATTTCCATGAAGTTCTCATGGATTGGCGAGGCCATCGTCTGGATGAGGTAGACGTCGCGCCCACGCACGCTCTCATTGAGCTTGACAAAGATGTTCTCGTTGGAGAACATCGTGCGCTCATAGTAGCCGGGATGAATATCTTTATAGGGTTCGTTGCGGCTGATGATCTGGGCAATCTCAGCGCCTAATTCGTGAGAAGCTGAGCCGCAGAAGAGCTTCATCTTGCCAAAGCGCATACGCGAGGGGCGCTGATCGTAGGGCTGGGCAGGGAAGTTCGTGCCAGGAATTTTGTCGTCTTCGGAGGCCATAGCGTCCATCTTCATCATGCCCGAATAGTGCTTTGATTGTAGCGCTTCACAGCCTGCTGAGCAACATCCCGACGGCGGCTTGCGGGCTGAGCTGGCGCTGGCGCACTTGATCGATCATGTCTCTAAGAGCTTCCGACGACAAGCTGCGATTCAGGCGTTCTAGCAGGGCCGTTTGCAAGCGGTCTAGCAGCTCGACTTCGATATTTTGGCGCTGCCGCTTGACGAAGGCTTCGCCCTGAAGGTGAGCGCGATGAGCATCAATGGCCTCTAGTAGAGCGTCGATCCCCTTCTTTTCGGTGGCGACGGTCTCCACCACGATGGGCGACCAGTCTTCCACTTGCAGCGCGGAGGAGACGGGTGCTTCGCCGACCGTCATCAGCTGACCATGATGGCTGACCTGGCGAGCGACGGGATGGCCCAGTTCTAACATGGCGCGCAGAGCGCGCACCGTCTGCTGAGCGCCTGGCCGATCCGCTTTGTTGACCACCAGGACGTCAGCAATCTCCAGGATGCCAGCCTTGATCGCTTGTACGTCATCGCCTAAGCCAGGAGCTTCCACCACTATGGTCGTATAGGCAGTGCGCACAATGTCGATCTCGCTCTGGCCAGCGCCAACCGTCTCGACTAGGATCACATCAAAGCCTGCCGCGTCCATCAGGCGCACGCAGTCGCGCGTAGCGCGCGCCAAGCCACCCAGGCTGCCGCGCGTGGCCATGCTGCGGATGAAGACCCCGCTGTCACCACTCAGGTCACGCATACGAATGCGGTCGCCCAAGATCGCTCCGCCGCTGAAAGGGCTGGTGGGGTCTACAGCTAAGATGGCGACGGTCTGACCGCGTTGACGAAAGCCCTGGGCCAGGGCATTCACCAGGGAGCTTTTGCCTGTGCCAGGGGCGCCAGTCACGCCAATGATCCAGGCACGTCCTGTGTGAGGATGAAGCTGAGCCAGCGCCTCAGCGGCAGTTTCGACCTGATTTTCTATTTGGCTGAGCAGGCGCGCCAGCGCTCGCCGATTGCCTGCCAAGAGTTGGGTGGTGAGGTTATCCATTAGCGTCTTTTGCCGCAACCAGGCGTTCAATGAAATCGCGAATTTCCTCAGTAGACGTGCCAGGGCCGAAGACGCCAGCGACTCCCAGAGCGCTGAGAGGTGCGCGATCTTCGTCAGGAATAATGCCGCCGACCATGATCGGCACATCGTTCAGGCCGCTGGCGTTCAATGCCTCGCGGACGCGCGGCACGAGCGTCATGTGCGCGCCACTGAGGATGCTGAGGCCGACCACGTCCACATCTTCCTGCAAAGCGGCTTCGGCGATCATCTCTGGGGTTTGGCGCAGGCCGGTGTAGATGACTTCCATCCCGGCGTCGCGCAGGGCGCGGGCGATGACCTTGGCTCCACGATCATGGCCATCTAGGCCTGGCTTGGCAATCAGGACGCGCGGCACACGTTTGCTCATGACAACTGACCTCCTCTTATCAAATCAAAATGAGACAGGGAAGCTGCGTCGGCTCCCACCCTGCTCCAGCGTGCAAAAATGTTGATGCCTATTCTTGAACTATGTCGCGAGCCAATTATAGCTCAAACGAAAAGCGAAACCAACAAATCATGAACCGCCGTCGCGGCGCACTAGCTATTCATTTTTGGGCGCGGCGCTTTTTCTTTTGCCTCCCAGACGATATACTAAGACAGCTTTTGTTCGTCGTTTCACAAATGTCCTCTGAGAGAAGCCTAACGATGCGTACTCTATTCATGCTCTCATGCGTTGCCCTGCTGCTCGCTGCTTGCGGCACAATCCCAGAACCGCTGTTCCGCGTCACACCCCAAGCTGAAGTGGTGGAGCGCATCGATGGTCGAGCAGTGGCTATCGTGGTCAGCCCCACGCCGCGCCCTACCAGCACGCCCATCCCGCCCACCAGCACACCCACGCTTACCCCCACGCCTGAGCCTACGGCCACCCCGACAGAAGCAGCGCCAGCAGCAGCTGTCATCGACGATCCGAAGGCCTTCTTCGTCCAGCTGGCCAACCCTCAGCGTGGCGAAGCGCTGTTCAGTCAGTACATCGACGCGGTAGGCTTCGCTTGCTCTACCTGCCACAACGTGGTGGGCGACGAGGTCAAGATTGGGCCGAGCCTGTACGGCATTCCACAGCGCGCTGCCGAGCGCGTGCCTGGCGAAGGGCCATACACTTATCTCTACAACTCCATCCACAACAGCCAGGCTTACATCGTCCCTGGCTTTGAGAACGCCGTCCATATGCCTCACTACGCCGGCCTAGACGGCTCGCCTGTCGTCCTAAGCGACGCGCAGATTTATGACTTGGTAGCCTACCTGATGACGCTCAACGCGCCATAGCGGTTGGATGACTTGGCCAGGCACGCTCGTCTGATGAAAGAACGGCTGGCCTACGCCACTTTGTGAGCTTCAATTGCCACCCAGTCGCCTTGCAGGCGACGGGCAGTGGGGATGAAGCCCGCTTGGCGCAAAGCTGCTTCCACCTCATCCGCTTGCTCTAGGATGAGGCCGCTCAAGATGGCCTGCCCACCAGGTCGGAGCGTCTGGCCTAGGCCCTGTTGGCACATGGAGATGATGACGCGGGCCAGGATGTTAACCACGATCAGATCAAAGGTTTGGCCCGTAGCCAGCACGTCCTCTAGCGTGCCAGTGCGGGCCGTGATTTGCTGGGCTACGCCGTTCACAGCGGCGTTTTCGTCGGTGACGCGGCGGGCCACATCGTCAATGTCTACACCCAGGACGTGTGCCGCCCCCAACTTCGCGGCAGCAATCGCCAGAATGCCACTGCCACAGCCTAAGTCAAGCACTTGCTGGCCTGGCTTTACGTGGTCTTCTAGCGCCTCTAGGCAAAGTTGGGTGGTGGGGTGCGTGCCTGTGCCGAAGGCCATGCCTGGGTCAAGGCTGATAACGATGTCTTGTGGCTCTGCTTCAGCTTCCACCCATAAAGGACGGATGAAGATACGCCGACCCAGGCGCACAGGATGGTAGTTGGCCTTCCAGGCTTCAGCCCAGTCTTCGTCGTCCACCAAGCGGTATTCGGGCGTGGGCATGGGGTACATCATGTTCAGGTAGCCCAGGATGCGCTCAATCTCGGCACGAGTAGACTCGGCGCGCTCGTCCTCTAGGAAATAGCCACGCACGACGACGGCGGTCGGTGGCGGCACATCACCATCGTCCCAAGCTCCTGGCATAATGCCGAGCTGTTCAATAGACAACCCCTGGTGACAGAAGGGGTACAGCTCTTGAGCGATAGCTTCGGCGGCTTCGCCGTCGGTCGTCAGGGCAATTTCGATCCAACGCGGCATGGCGGGTCTATCCTCGTCGTGTCTCGCGAAGCAGAGTGGCCCGCAAGCATAGCGCAAGCGGGCTGAGAAATGTAGGGCGAACGGCTCGCTACTTCCAGAGCTGCTCGCGGAAGCGCAGGTCTGGCCAGACATCCTCACGGTCAAGGTTGCTACAAACATTGGCCGTGTCGATGAAGTTGACGCCGCGATCTGGTGCGAAGTAGATCATGACGCTGGTCTCTTCCTGGCCTAGTTTGCCCATCTTCACCGCAGCGCGCTATCAATTAGGCCGCCGTTGCCCAGGCAGCGGCATTTCATGAGGCGTCTCCTTGCGCTTCTAGGTGTAGGGCAGCGGCAGTGAACATCATAGCGATGGCCTGCGCACCAGGGTCTTTCTTGCCGATGGAGCGTTCGCCCTGCCAACTGGCGCGCCCAGTTTGCGATTGCATATGCTGGGTTTCGTCCGCGCCGCGCTGCGCGCCTTCTGCTGCCGCACGGAAGAACGCTGCGCTGCTGACCTCGCCATCCTGGGCTAGCGCCGCGCGCATTGCCTCCAGAGCTGGCGCAATGGCGTCCAGCATAGTCTTGTTGCCAAGCTGCGATTTGCCGCGTTCGATGAGGGCATCCAGGGCGACCTGAGTCGCTTCAGCGCAGTCGGACAAGCTGATAGACGCCTTGTCCTTCATAGTCATGCCACCTTTCATCAGGGCGGCGCTGAACAGCGCGCCGAAGCTAGAGGGAGCAGCGTTGGCGAAGGCTTTGCCGAGTTGGTAAAGCAAGCGGCCCACGTCGGCGGGCAGTTCTCCTCTGAGCGCTTCGGCGATAGCATTGAAGCCGCGTTCGATGGTACGGCCCAAGTCACCATCGCCCAGTTCAGCGTCCAGGGCAGTGAGTTCATCTTTGTGGCTCACCATGTAGTCGGCGACGCTGGCCATGAGCGCCGCCACCTGAGCCTGGTGGAGCTGTGCTGCCATGATAGCCCTATTTCAGACGAACTGACCATGATCGAAGAAAGGCGTCGAAGCCGGGGCGTCCAGCAGGCGCTTGAGTTCATCGTCCAGCTTCATCACCGTCAGCGAAGCTCCCAACATCTCCATCGAAGTCGCGAAGCGACCAATATAAGGGCGGTAGACGCGGATGTTGTGCTGCTTGAGGACTTCGACCAGGCGACCATACATGATGTAAAGTTCTTCTAGCGGCGTCGCACCCAGGCTGTTGAGCATGACGGTGACTTCGCTGCCGCTCAGTTCAATGTCCTCTAGGATGGGGTTGATGAGCTGATCGACAATCTCGTTGGCAGTTTGCAGCTTGCCGCGCCGCACCCCCTGTTCGCCGTGAATGCCCATGCCAATCTCCATCTCGTCCTCGCCCAGGGTGAAGGTGGGCTTGCCAACTTGCGGCACAATGCACGGGCCGAGCGCCACACCCATGCTGCGGGTGTTGGCTAGGGCGTGTTCGGCGATAGCCTTCACTTGAGCCAGCGTCGCGCGCTCCTCCGCCAGCGCGCCAGCGATCTTGAAGGCGTAGACCATGCCGGCCACGCCACGCCGCGTGCTGGCCTTGTCAGCAGGAGCGCTGGCCACGTCATCGGCTACTAGGACGGTAGCGATTTCGATGTTGTCTTCCATGCTGGCCTGGTCAGCAGCGCCAGCGAAGTTCATCACGTCGCCACCGTAGTTGCCGAATAGGTGTAGCACGCCAGCGCCGCCATGAACAGCCTTCGTCGTCTGGTACATTTGCTCTATGGTGGGCGAAGCAAAGACATCGCCCACCGCGCAACCGTCCAGCATACCGCGCCCGACATAGCCCAGGAAGACAGGCAGATGACCAGAGCCACCGCCCGTCACAATGCCAACTTTGCCTTCAATCGGCGAGTCAGCGCGCACAATGCAATGTACGTCACCAGCGACGGATTTCAAGCGGTTGGGGTGAGCAGCCAGCAGGCCTGCCAGCATTTCAGGCACATAATTTTCGGGATTGTTGAGGATTTTTTTCATGATCGTATCCTTTGGACTCAAGAAAGCAAACGTTTTCCAGGGCTTGCTTCGTGCGGCTCAGGGCCACACGTGCGATTATACCCAAGAGTAGCGCGCGGTGGATGAATAGCACTTGAGAGAGACGAGGCTCAGATGGAGGGCGTACTCAGGGCCTGGCTCATCTGGTGCAGTAGATCAGCGCGCTCTGTGGGTGGCAGGAAGGCTGCTTTAGCAGCGCGCAGGGTAGCAGCGCGCAGGTCATCTAGGCTCAGACCCATGTAGGTCACAGCGCGCGCCATCTCTTCGCTCAGCGTCACGGCACACACGCTAGGGTCGTCAGTGTTGATCGTCGTCAACAGATCAAAACTGGTCAGCAGCGCCAGAGGATGAGCTTCCAGGCTATCTACAATGCCGCTCAGGACGTTGCTGCTGGGGCAAATTTCTAGCGCAATTTCAGCGCGGCGCAGCACCTCCACCATGCCCATGTCTTCCAAGACATGAATGCCATGTCCGATGCGATCCGCCTTCAGGCTGCCCACTGCATCCCACACGCTCTCTGCTCCGGCCCATTCGCCAGCATGAATTGTGACAAACAGTCCCTCAGCTTTGGCGCGGCGAAAGATGGACAGGAAAGGCAAGGCAGAATAGCCTGCTTCGTCGCCAGCCAAATCCAAGCCGACGACGCCATCGGCACAGTGGCGTAGAGCGGCTCGTAGCACTTGTTCGCCCAGCTCTACGCCCTCATGCCGATTCATGCTGACGATGTAGCGCAGGTTCATCTGGGACGCGCGCGCCGCCTGGTTGCCCGTTTGGCACACTAGCCTGACGACTTCGTCCAGGGGCGCTTGCGTGAAGGCGCACAACGCGCGCGGCGTGAAGCGCAACTCCATGTAGCGCACGTTATCAGCGGCGGCATCTTCTACCACCTCGCGCGTCAGGCGCTCTATCACTTCCATTGAACGGTAGAATTGACGCAGCGTGAGGAACTTGTTCAGGAAGTGGCGCGAGTCGCGAGTTTCATCAGGCATCATCTGCACAAAAGGTTGTAGCGTCTCCTCATCGTATTCAGCCATCGCCATGCCATACTGGCGTGCAATGTCTAGCAATGAGCTTAGGCGCAGCGAACCTTCCAGATGGCGATGAAGTTCAATTTTGGGCATGGCCTGGACGATGGCCAGTAAATCAGGGGGGACAGGGAACACACACATATCCTGACGAGGCTGCCATTCGTCCTGAGTGGTACGGGCTAGTTGCGCTCGGCCAGCAGCCAACTCCAGTAATGCCAGACGACCACCAGCGCAATTGTCACTCCCAGGGCAGGCAAACCATCAACAATGAGAATTGTGCCTACATTTTGGCTGAAAGTGTCGTTTGTGCGCAACCAGCCCGTTAGAAAAAGCAAACGCGCCAGCGCACCAAGCCACACGCAGGCCGCCGCTAGGTAAATCCAGCGGTAGCGCTTGCGCGCCCGCGTGACTTGGCTCAAGCGACGACTGAGCAGAGCCAGCGCAATGAGCGCACCTCCTACCGACAGCAGGCCCAATGATCCGATCAGATCGAAGATTATCATGAAGGACGCTTGGCGTTGAGCATGACGAAGGACAAGCGCACTGACAGGCCTAACAGGACTAGGCCACCCAGCCCCAGTAGAAGGTCGCTGATGGGATCGTGCATGGTCAGGGTGTGGCGGGCGTGGCGCACCGCTGCAACCCCGAAAAGTACCGTCGGCACAGCGTACCAAGCCGCAAACATGCGCTTGCCGCTGAAGCGCTGGTAAAAGCGGGCGATAGAGGCCATGAAGAGCAAGAGGGCCGCCGTCACGAACCAGAGGTAGAGGACGAAGAATTGGTGCAGTGCCAATGGGTTCATGCGGGGTGACCAGCGGCCTAGAAGTCGTGGCGTGCGCTGAAGTGCAGTCCCTCGATGACGTGGTTGATGGCCTGTATGCGGAACTGCCTATCGCGGCAGGCTTCCATGAAAGCTTTCACGAGCTGACGCACGTCATCCGACGATGTGAAACGATAGACCTCGTAATTAGGGACGCGCACCTGCTCCACTACGCCCACTTGGGCCAACTCGGCCAGCTCGCGGCTGACGACTTTGGGGTCACGCCCAAGAGCCTGAGCGATGTTGTCGCTGGTCTCCTCGGCGTAAGGGTTATCATGGAAAAAGCGCACCAAGTCCCACTTGGTGAACGAATTCACTTTCGTTTGCAGAAAGCTCACCCATTTGCTCTCCATCTTCATGTTCAACTCGTCCGACGTTTGCCCCATGATACTGCTCCTCACCTGGCTCAAACAACGACATCGAAATAAGTGATTTTTTGTTTATGAAGACAGACAGGGCAAGAAGCAGAGATCACTCAGCACTGCTTTTCAACTATAGCGCATGGGCGCTAGAGGCGTAAAGTGTGATCCATCATGCGTTCAGGTGACATTAGGCATTGTGTCAAAGGCGCGCCCTGGCCTGTGCGCTTCAGGGCGCGCTGGTCAAGCAAAGATCAGGGCTGACTTTGGAGGCGGTTGGCGCGTTCGTCTTCGCGCATGTGGCAGTCTTTGTATTTTTTGCCACTGCCGCACCAGCATTTATCGTTGCGGCCCAGCTTCTGCGTTTTGCGCACAGGCTGAGGAATGGTGGGGGCGCTGCCACCAGCGCTGGCAGTCGTGGGTTGGGGCGCACGGGGTAGAGCAGCCGCGACAGCGCTGGGCAGACGCCTAGACTGCTGAGTCGGCATAGGAGTGCGACGCTGAGGCGTAGCGCTGGCAGGGCGCACAAAGAAGATATCGCGGCCCGCCTGCGCGTCGATTTGGGTACGCATTTCATTGAACATGGCGAAGGCTTCGCGCTTGTACTCCACTAACGGATCACGCTGAGCAATGCTCATCAGACCAATGCCTTCGCGTAGCATGTCCAGGGCAGTCAAGTGACGCTGCCAATGGATGTCGATGACGCGCAGCATAGTCAGGCGCTGAGCATAGGCCATCAATCCTGGCTGAGCAGTCTCCAGCTCCAGACGCTTGGCATCCAGGGCGCGCTCTGCGCCCTGGTGCAGGGCTTCGCGCAGAGCCTCGATGTCCATCTCGGCCATGCTCTTGTGGTTGACCTCCTGCGGCACAGGATAGACCAACAGCAGCTCTTTGTAGAGCGCTTCACGCTCCTCGTCGTCCCAATCACCTAAGTCTTCGGGTAGCTCTGCATATTCCTCTAGCAGAGCGTCGAGGCGCTTCTGGATCAGCTCTAGGTAAGCTTCCATAAGGTCGCTCTCGTCTTTGTTCAGCCAGTCACGACGCACTTTGTAGATGTAGTCGCGCTGCACGTTGACGACGTCATCATATTCCAACACGCGCTTGCGAATGTCGAAGTTGTGGCCTTCAACACGGATTTGAGCCTGCTCGATGGAACGAGTAATCATCTTGTGTTCCAGCGGCTCATCTTCCGGTAGATTCGTCCACTGCATGAACTTCTTGACCTGCTCGCCATTGAAGCGGCGCATGAGGTCATCTTCCAGGCTCAGGTAAAAGCGCGACTCGCCAGGGTCGCCCTGGCGACCAGCACGACCACGCAATTGATTGTCAATGCGTCTTGCTTCGTGACGCTCCGTCCCCAACACGAACAAGCCGCCTGTTTCCAGGACTTTGAGTCGATCCTTCTCACACTGAGCGCGGGCGACGTTCAAGGCTTCTTGCCATTGTTCGGGCGTGGCTTGGGTGATTTCGATGCCAGCGCGGCGCAGGTTTTCACGGGCCAGGCCCTCTGGATTGCCACCGAGCAGGATATCTACGCCGCGCCCAGCCATGTTGGTGGCAATCGTCACTGCGCCTGGGCGGCCAGCCTGGGCGATGATGCCAGCTTCGCGCTCATGCTGCTTGGCGTTCAGCACCTCATGATCGATCCGTTCTTTCTTGAGTAGCTTGCTTAGGTGTTCGCTAGTTTCGATGGCGACTGTACCCACCAACACCGGCTGGCCCTTCTCATGGCGGGCCTTGATCTCGGCAACGACGGCCTCCCACTTGGCGCGCTGGGTCATGTAGATCAAATCCTGATGATCCTTGCGGATCACTGGACGATGAGTGGGGATGACGACGACGTCTAGCTCATAAATCTTCTCGAACTCTTCCTGCTCCGTGAGAGCTGTGCCAGTCATGCCAGCCAGCTTGTCGTACATGCGGAAAAAGTTTTGGAAGGTGATGGTAGCCATCGTGATATTCTCGCGGCGAATTTGCACCCCTTCTTTGGCTTCGATGGCTTGGTGCAGGCCTTCGCTGAAGCGCCTCCCCACCATCAGGCGACCCGTGAATTCGTCTACGATGACGATCTCGCCATTCTGGATGACGTATTCCTTGTCGTTGTGGTAGAGGGCTTTGGCACGCAGGCAGTTGTCTAGGTAGGGGATCATCTCGGCGTTATCGGGATGGTAGAGCTGGTCGGCCTTGAGTAGGTTGTTAGCTCGTAGCAGACGTTCGACCTGCTCAACACCTTTCTCTGTCAGATAGGCGATACGGTCTTTGATGTCTACTACGTAGTCACCATCGGGTTCTTTGGCGTCCACGCTGTCGGGGCTGCTCTCGCGCAGAGTCTTGACAATCTGGGTGAAGACGCTGTACAGGTTGCTGGGTTCATCAGCTTGGCCGCTGATGATGAGAGGGGTGCGCGCTTCGTCGATCAAGATGTTGTCAACTTCATCGACGATGGCGAAGTACAGAGGACGCTGGGTAATGCGTTCCTTGTCCCAGACCATGTTGTCGCGCAAGTAGTCGAAGCCAAATTCGTTGTTCGTGCCATAGGTGATGTCGGCCTGGTAGGCTTCGCGGCGCGTGACGGGGCGCAGGTTTTGGTAGCGCGCGTCGTTGGATGGTGTATTAGGATCGTAGACGAACGAACCATCGTCGGGGTTGCCGCCAGTGTTCTGGATGACCGACGCCGACAATCCGAGGAAGTGGTAGATGGGTCCCATCATTTGCAGGCCGTACTTGCTCAGGTAGTCATTAGGCGTCACCAGATGGACACCACGTCCCGTCAGGGCATTGAGGTACAGGGGCAGAGTGGCGACCAGCGTCTTGCCTTCGCCGGTCTTCATCTCGGCAATTCGTCCCTCGTGCAACACAATGCCACCAATCATCTGAACATCGTAATGGCGCATACCGATGGTGCGCTGAGACGCTTCGCGCACCAGGGCAAAGGCTTCGGGCAACAAGTCGTCCAGAGTTTCGCCCTGGGCCAGACGCGCCTTGAAGCTGTCGGTCATGGCTCGCAGTTCGGCATCACTGCGCGCCTTCATCGCCTCTTCGTGTGCGTTGATCTTGTCCACGATGAGGCGATATTTACTGATCGCCTTTTGCATCGGGTCACCAAAGACCGCGCGCATGATCTTCTTGAACATGGGTCGCCCTCTTGGGTTATTGAACATGACTGACGCGCCATTATAGCATACTGAGTGTTCTCTTTCACTTGGGCGAGGACGTCATCGCTCAAAGCTGACATGAATGCTCGCGGTTCTTACTCCAAATTCTCCTCCCTCAGGCCGAGATGAGGGGCAAATTTGAGGACAAGACGCTTCAAAACAACCTAACGCGGGATCAGATCAGCATCGCTCAAGCGCTGGGCGATAGCCCTGGCTGCCATCAGGTGGCCGTACATCGATGGATGTCCATCCCCCCAAAAAGCCATCGTAGCGAAATCGGGCTTGCCGTAGTCGATGAGCTTGTCGCGGTAGTACATAAGATACAGGCTTTGCACATCCCCTACCTGGCGATAGATGGGCAGCAGATCCAGGTACGCGACACCAAGCTCAGTCGTGAGCCGAGCCAAGAAGCGCTGTGGTGCGTCCCCCATGCCATTGTCTGGTGGGAGCTGGGCCAAATCAGGCCAAGCCACCAGCAGCAGGGCAATGCCCTCTTGGCGCAGCAGCTCAGCGATGGCGCGCAGATCGCGAGCATAGGCGTCGTAGTAGGGAACATATTGGGGATCATCAGCCTGAAGGAAAGTGAGGGCGCGATAGGTATCCTCTAAGCCGACTACCTGCGGCGTCACGCGGTTGACCTCTTGTTGAATGCGAGCCTGGGCTAGCTGGCCACTCAGGCTCAGTAAGCTGTTGTACAAAGCCGAGTGACGGCTTAGCCAGCCACCTAGGCCTTGAGTCTGGGCCGCAGGCAAGACCGAAGCTTGGAGCAAGGTGCGCCGCGTGAAGAATTCGCGCATTGGCGGTAGATAGTCGAAGAAGTCGTTGGTGTAGAAGCCCATAACGACAACGCGCGGTTTGGTACGCAGGCCTTTGTCGCGCAGGTAGTCCAGCATATCAGCGGCAGTATAGCCAGGCACGCCAGCGTTGAGGACTTGGTAGCGCGTCTCCCATCGCTGATTTAAGACCTCTTCCAAGCGCGACGGCGTGGCTTCCTCGTTGTGGACGTAGTAGCCGTACATGAACGAGTCGCCGATAGCTAGCACTCGCACCGTCTCCTCGCTGAAGTCGATGGGATCGACGTTGCGCAGGCCCGCATCGTTGGTACGCAGACGGTAGGGTCGCAACGGATAGAGCGTCTCTATGCTATCTAGGTTGGGAGTCAAATCCCCAAGTCCTCCCAACCCGTAGCCGAAGCCATCACGCACTGCTTCGGCCTGAGGCGATCGCCAGTTCAGCAGACGAGCGAGAGCTTCTAAGCCCACCAGGAAGCCCAGCGTGACCAGGATCACCAGGGCCGTTGAGCGACAATAGGACTGCATGACCTATGAATCGGCAGTGGAGGGTCACTTGCGCGGTCGCTTGAAGGCGCACTTCGCACCATCTGCCGTCCATTCAAAGCTCACTAGTTCCCAGCCTGCTTCGCCGTACATGCTCAGCTTGTCCGTGTAGGTGTCAGCGTCCAGGTGGCTGTCAGTCTCTGGGTCGGCCTGAGCTACGCGGCTATCGGGGATGAACACGACCAGATACTCCCACTGCATGATGTCTGCTCCTGGTTGTGCTAGAATCGCTCGGCGATAGATTATAGCAGAGAGCCTAAGATGATGGCACAGCTTTTTTTATCTCCCCCTGATGTGATCTATCAAGCCAGTTACATCAGCTATGTACGCGAAATGTTGGCTGAAGGCAGCAGCGTCGAATGGAAACCTGCCATGCTAGAGCGCCATTTTGCCCAGTATGTGCAAATGCTCCTGAGCAAAGCCACTGAACCGGCGGCGGGCATGGTGGCTCAAAACGATTATTGGCTCATCGCCGACAGTGAGGTGGTGGGGCGGTGCGGTGTGCGTCACGAACTCAACGCAGCTCTGCTACGCTATGGTGGCCACATCAGCTACGATGTACGTCCAAGCGCGCGGCGGCGTGGTTACGGCCTGCGCCAATGCCAACTAGCCCTGGGCAAAGCCCATGACCTGGGCATTACGCGCGCTCTCATCACCTGCGATGATGACAACCTCGGCTCTATACGGATCATCGAGAGTTGCGGCGGCGTCTTGCAAGACAAAGTAGACAATGGTCGCCACACCACAACGCGCCGCTACTGGGTCGATACTGCACGTTGGGCCGAGCAGGCTCAGCCGCCAACGATTTGAATCGTCTTCAAATATGGATACGCCCCCAGGCCGCCCGCTGCCGTGGAAGCTTCTTGTTGCTTGCAAACTGTTGAGTCGTCTTCTTCGCAGAGGCTCATGGCCAAAGCCACGTCGTACTTTCCTGGCTCAGCGTCGCAGGGAATGTTGAGCCTTACTTCCACTGGATAAATTCTCCAGTCTCCAGGTGCGCCTTTGAAGACGGTCAGTAGCATTTCTTCCTTGAGCAGGACATCAGCCGACGCATTCTGGACGACGATCGCAGGGACAACAAGGACAGGCGTTCGATCGTACTCTGGCTTCTCAACGGGTTGCCACCACATTGTTAGGCTGATTGACTGACAAGGCCGCAGGTCTTCATCGGATATATGCCAATCCAACAGCTCCCAGCTTGCACCAAAGCGGAAGACAGGCTCGTCCGCGCGTGGCAGGCCTAGCATACGCCGCGTCGGCTCATCCATCATCTGCACAATCTTGACTGCAATCTCTTGTGCTATATCGCGCATGAATGCGCCAGTGTAGTGGAC
>JANWYT010000026.1 GCA_025055175.1 Anaerolineae bacterium
GCTGGGCGACAAAATCTCCACCACCAGGTCAGGCGCGCCCAACAAGCGCTTCTCGGTCACTTGGCAGGCCGAGCCTGGCGCGAGGTAGACTAAGTCTGGCTCATACACGTTGTTCGCGTCTAGCTCGACTTCGGTCGGGGCAATGTACGTTCGTCCACTACGCTGCCTAGCCAGCGTCCACAGGATCACATGAAGGTTACCAAGGATTTCTTGGTGTCTGGGGACCGGAGCCATGCCGATGACGATCTCTCCATCGATGAGCTGGATCAGGGTATGGGCGGCATATTCGGGGCTGGCGTAGTACTCGGCGGCGCTCAGGCGCGTGACGGTTGGCTGCACGGGCGATCCTCTCTGCAACAACTAGGGCCATTATAGCAGCAGGCCGCAAGGGCGCGCCCTCAGGCCAGCTCGTAGCGCGCCGCAATAGTGGGACTGAGCAGGGCAGCGCAAAAGCAAGCGGCCCATAGGCTAGCGCGATCTACGTCTGCCAAGTGTGCGCTCTCGTGGGCCGTGTGCGCGTCGCGCATGGGCGGGCCAATCAGGGCCAAAATTTGCGACCAGCGCCCCAGCGCCAAATCGTCGCTGCGCGACATATAACCTGTGTTGAACTGCACTGTCGCGAGTTGCCGAGCGTTCACCGTCTGGGCTAAGTCCAGAGCCAGAGCGATCGCCTGAGGCGGCACAATCGAGCCGCGTCCCCAAGCAGAAATTGTGCCATGACTGGCTCCTCGCCCACAGATGATTGAGCTGCTCTCTAAGACTCCGTGCGCGTCTAGGATGATCGTCCCCAGGCGTGGTGGGAGCAGAGCATGAGCCAAGCGCGCCGCTCCATGCCCAAAGAACGCCTGCGGATCACCTTCTTCCTGATCGGTGAAGACGAATAGCAAGCTGAAGTCCTCTCGTAGGACGCGCAAGCGCGCGGCTGCCAGCAACGCCGTCAGCACGCCCAGGCTGTTGTCCAGCCCCGTCCCCAAAACGACGCCGACCTCGTCCAGGCGCGGCTCAGCGTCCAGCGTCACCAGATCATGCCAGGTGAGTTGACCTTCATGGACATCCAAGCTGAGTATGTCGCCTTGCGGCCCGCGCTGTGAAGTCAGCGTACCGCGCGCTGCCAGGATAAGGCCTGCGTCAGAGCGATAGCGCAGCGCCTTCGCCTGAGCGGTGTACAAGCCATCAGGGAAGCGGTTGGCGCAAATAGGATAGAGAGCGCCGCGCTGCGGGTCGCGCACGCGGAAGCTGGGCCTATCCATATGTGCCACGATGACCAAATCACGGCGTTCAGCTTCTGCGCCTAAGCGCAGCGCTGCATTGCCCGTCGCCCCCAAGCGCGGCGTCCAACCGTCGCTCAGGCCCAGCTCTGCCGCCAACTGGCCAATCAACGGGCCAACCGCGCCGCGCAGGCCCGCCCCACCGCTGGGCGCATGAGCGCGCAGCAGGCGAGATAACGCTTCCCAGGGCCAAGCTTCGGGCCAGGCAGGCTGCTCCAGAGCGCACAACAGGGACTCGCTCAGCATCGTTATTGCCTCATCTGTCCACGCGCCAGGTTAGGCAGCGGATGACGCGCGAAGGCCTCTAACAAGATCAGAGCATGAGTCAAGTCGTCCAGGTCTATCGTCTCCAGCGGGCCGTGCTTGCCTCGCAAGGGCAGGCCTAGCAGCGCCGAGGGCGTCCCCGTCCAGGAGACGGCACGAGCGTCGCTCATCAGGCCGTGCGCCGCATCCTGCTGTACGGGCAGTTTGCACGTGTGGGCCAGGCTCTTGAGGTGCTGGCGCAACACAGGATGAGCATGCCAGGCATTGAGGCCGCTCACATACAGAAAGGCGGTGAGGACAGGGCCAGCCCCCAGAGCCACCGCTCCGCGCCCGACTGTGTCTGGTGAGTCATGGCTGAGCGTGCCATCGATGAACAGCGCCGCTTCGGGCTGGATGGCTTGTAAGGCCAGATACGCTCCGAGGCAGGTCGTCTCTTCTTGGACAGTGGCCACCAGGACGACGCTCTGCGGCGCGGGCTGAGCTTGAAGACGCTGCGCCAAAGCCAGCAGCAGCGCGCAGCCAGCGCGGTTATCCAAGTAGGGTGCGCTGATCCGCCGTCCCGACTCGATGAACTGAGGTGCAAAGGTGATCGGCGTCGTGATCTCGACAGGTTGACCATCAGTCTCAACGTACAGATCATCAGCGCTGCCAATGGAGTCAGTGGATCGGGCCTGGTGTTGCGCGCGCACACCGATGAGGCCCTGGCGCGGGCCGTCGGCAGTGTGCAGGCGCACAGCCACTCCATACAGCGCTTTGACGTTGACGCCACCAACAGCCACCACTCCGAATGCGCTGCGCGCCAGCAGACGTTGCACCATCAGGCCCACCGTGTCCATGTGCGCCAAGATGGCCAGGCGCGGCGCGCCTTCGCCAAAGCGTGCCAGCACGTTCCCCAGGCCGTCGATTTGCACTTCGTCAGCGTAAGCTGCCAAACCTTCCGCCATCAGAGCGATCACTGCATCTTCGTGGCCGGCCAGGCCGGGGACGGCAGTCAAGGTGCGCAGGTGGTGGCGGAAGGCATCGTACATAGCGCTCAATCCATAGGTTCTTCGTGATCGGCCTGGTGCATGGTAGCGCGGCGCATAGACGCTGCAATCGCATGAGAGACGACGGGCGAAGTAAACATCATGAATAGCAGCAGCGCCGCCAGCTTGAGGGCATCGTCGGGGACAAGGACAGCTCCGCCTAGGCACAGGAAGATGATTCCCAGCGTCGCTGTCTTGCCGCTGGCGTGCAGGCGGCTGTAAGTATCTGGCAGGCGCACCACGCCTACCACACCCAAGCTGCTGAAGATCAGGCCGAAGACGATGAAGGTCGCGCCGACCCCTTCGATCAGGCTCATCAGAACACCTTTCCCTCTGCTAGATAACGGGCAATAGCCAGCGTTCCAGCAAAGCTGAGAGCCGCCAGGATGATCCCTACGTCGATCACATAGTCTGAGCCTTCCAGCAGGGCCACCACAATGCAGACGTTAATCAGCAGGCTGGTGAACACGTCCACCGCCAGCAAACGATCAGCAGCGCTGCGCACGCGCCAGATACGGTAGAAGATGACCAGCGCCAACAGGGCTAGCACTACCAGCGACAGGCCCAACAAATCGCGCACGAAAGCTGACTCGATCATCGCACCATTTCCTCTTGTTGGACTGGACGTCCCATAATGCGGCATAGTGAGCGCACGCGCTCGCGCTGATCCTGCGTCAGGCTCTCTTGCGTCCAGGTACTACCATCCAACACATGCACGATCATGATGCACTGGCCCTCGTCCTCCTCAAAATCGACCACGAGCGAGCCGGGTGTGATGGTGATAGCCTGCGCGCTGAGGGCCGCCAGCACCGCTGACTCGTCCTGCACTGGCACACGGTGGAAAGTGGGCTGAATGCGCATCTTAGCGGGGATGATCCGCAGGGCTACGTCGACTCCGCTGCTGAGAATGTCTAGGAACAAGCGCACGACGTATACCAAGAAAGCCCACAAACTGAGCGGCAGGCGCGCTAGCGAGACGTGTCGCAACGGCTGGCCCTGAGTGCGCACGTTGGTCACAATCAGCACCATCACACCCACACCGAAGATGTAGCCGACGATGGCGCTCTGCCATGTCCATTGGGAGGTGAGCAGCATCCAAACTAGAGCCAGCGGCGCGGCCCACAAGAAGATGACAGGCATAGGCTTAGTCTCCAAACAAGCGAACAGCGTCGATGTAGACGAAAGGATCGGCCAGCTGCTGCACCACCAATTCGGCCACATGGAGCAGCGGCACAGCATACACTCCCAACAGAACGCACAGCGCAATCAGCAAAGTAGGGGCGATCACGCCGTCGCCATAAGACTTGATCGTCAGTTTGAGATCGGGATTTTTACGCTGGAAGACGGCTTGCCAGGTGCGGATGACGTAGATCAGGGTGATGAAACCCGCCCCTACCGCCAGAAACAGCGGCAACCATTGCTGCACTTGTACTCCGCTCTGGACGATGGCCAGCTTACTGATGAAACCATTCATTGGCGGCACGCCGGCTAAAGCCATCCCTCCCAGAAACCACAGCGCTCCAATGATAGGTGGCATGAGCGTCCCTGCCCCGCCTACGTCGGCGAAGTCAGCGCTCTTAGGGTCAGTACGGCTGCTGAGCAGGCCCATGACCATCAGCAGCGCGGCCTTGACCAGGGCATGATTGAAGGCGTAGACCAGGGCCGCCACCAGCGCCAGCGGCGTCCCCCAACCCATGCTCACCAAGATGAAGCCAATCTGGCCGATAGTGGAATAGGCCAGCAGGCGCTTGCCGTTGTAGGTGCGCAACGCCGTCAAGCCACCATAGAAGACGCCAATCAGGCCCAACACCACCAAGAGGCTGCCAATCGCCTGGGCTTCTTGCCTATAAAGCAGCGTCAGTAGGCGGATAATGCCGTATATGCCGATCTTGACCACAACTGAGGACAGCACCGCGTGGACAGGAGTTGGGGCAGTGGTGTGAAAATCTGGCTGCCAGAAATGGAAGGGGAAGACAGCGCTCTTGAGCAGGAAAGCGCACACCAACATGACCGAAGCGCCCTGAGCCAGCAGCGGACGTTCGCCCGTAACCAACTGCTGCGCCATGTCAGCCATGTTCAGCGTACCGAAGCTGGCGTATAGGTCAGCAATGCCCAAAAGCAGCAGCAGCGTCCCCATGCCGCTGATGAGCAGATACTTGATCGCTGCCTCCAGGCCCAAGCTGTCATCAGCAATCGCCACCAGCGTCACTGACGACAAGACCATCAACTCCATGAAGACGAACAGGGAAAAAATGTCCCCCGTCAGCAGCGCGCCGTTCAGGCCCGTCTCCATCGTCAGGAACAAGGGTAAGAAAGCCGGATAGCTGACGCACTTGTCTTTGCAGTGGACAGCGTAGAGCAAGCCAGCCATCATGACTGTCGCTGACATAAAGGCGAAGAACGCCCCCAAACCATCGGCTACTAGCACAATGCCAAAAGGCGGTTGATAGCCGCCCATGCGATAGGTCTGCGGGCCTTCCCCAAAAACTTGGATTGCTACCACCAGGCTGCACGCCCAAGCCGCCAAACTCGCCAAGAAGCTGAGCCAGCGCTTAGCACGGTCATAGCGCACCAGCAGCAGCGCCACTACTGCACCGAAGATGGGTAAGAAAGCCGTCCCCAGGACGAAGAGGTTGTTCATGGCGCACCCTAGTTTTGCAGGTTGTTCATCTCGTCGCTATCTGCTGTGCGGTAGCGGCGCGAAACGACGTAGACCATACCCAACAACAAGGCATAGCTGCCGAAGCTGACCACGATGGCGGTCAGGATGAGAGCTTGCACCAGCGGATCGCTGGTCATGAGGCCAGCTTCCAAATTCGCGGTGTAGGCTGAAGCCTCGCCGCGGTAAGCGCCCACCGCCAGCAAGAACAGGTTGACTGCTGTGAACAGCACTGCAAAGCCCATGGCGCTCTTGATCAGATCGCGACGCAGCAATTGGAAGACGCCCAAAGCAAACAGCGCGCCGATGGCCGCTGCGAAGATGACTTCAATCATGATGAGCCTCCAGCTTAGGCGATTGCACCGGATGAGCAATAGTCTCCATGATGGCGTTAATCCCGCCGAAGACCGTGAAACAGATGGCAATCTCAAAGACCAACGTCGTATTGAACTTGAGGCCCAGGCTGGCGAGCAAATCCTTCAGTCCCAACAAAGCACCGTAGTCAACGTAGCTCATGAACGACTCTCCTAAGAGGATAGGTAGCAGCGCGTTCAGCATGGCCAGCAGCAAGCCACCGCGCAGCAGCACGTGCGGTGCGAACAGACGCAAACGAGCTTTGGTCTCTTCGTAGCCGAAGACGACAAACCAAAGGGCCGTCGCCAGGCCTAGCAGCGCACCAGCCGTGAAGCCGTCGCCAGGCTGCACGCCACCATAATTGACGTGGACGACGCCGATCATCATAGCCACTGGCATGATGAAGCGCGCTACCAGCGCCGTGAACGGCGTCGTGAGCTGAGTCGGGTCTTCTAGGTTGCCCAGAGCCTGCGGCTCTAACTCTGCTTGCATTTTCAGCATGTGGTTCGGCACAGCAAGCTGGTCGCGCATTTGCAGCCCACGCGAGAGCAACGTCAGCACGCCCAGGCTGGCAACCGCGATGACGGCAATCTCCAAATAAGTGTCCATGCCGCGATAATCAGTGACGATGGCTGCCACGACGTCCGTCGCGCCCAATTGAGCGTAGCTGTTGCACAAATGGAAGCTGGCAATTGTGGAGCGCGCATCGCTCTGGCGCTGCGCCAGTACGCTCTGCTGACAGTAGTCTTCAGCCAGGCGCGCTTCTTGAGGACGGTTGACCAGGGCTGTCAGAGCGAACAGAAAGACAGTTAGGCCGACCACGCTGGCAATCGCTAAGTCGCGCACCACGCCCAAATTGAGTTGATCGAAGTAAGAGCGGCCTTTCCAGAGCTTCTCCATCGCTGCGCGGCGCAAATTGGCGCTGATGCGTCCGATGATGACGATGACGAGTATCGTCGTCAGCGTCTCCACCAGGAACTGTACCATCGCCACGTCAGGGGCAAATTCCATCAAGAAGACGCCGCCCACTGCATAACCCAGCACGCCCAAACCCAGCGCTGCCGTCAGGTGACGGCGGAAGTTGATGGCCATCGCGCCCGCCAGCGCTGCCACCAGCAGCACCAGAGCCTCCAGCACCTGGGTGCTGTCCATCGCTTCCAAGTTGATGTTGAGACCGTCGGCCAACAGCCGAGGCACAAGCCCTACGCCCAGCACCAGGATGGAGACTGTCCCCAAGATCGTCGCCAGGTAGTAGCGCACCTGGCCATTTTGCAGCCTAAGGGCTGTCGTCCCCAGCGCGTCAATCCCGCGCAGTAGGGCGGCAAACTGGCTCGTCCCAGTCGGGATGGCCCACTGGACGTAGTCCATCCAGCGCTGTCGGGCCAAGAACAGCAGGCCGCCCCCTACCAGCGCACCTGTACTCAGCCAGAAAGCCAGCAGCTCCAAGAAGTTGGGCGGCAGCAAGTACAGGCTGAAGCTCTTTGGGACGGCAGGCTCAATCAAGGGCGCGACCAGCGGGCCTGCGAGGAAGCCGAAGGTCAGCGTACCCAGGGCCAACAGGCCAGGTGCAGCGTCCATCCAGGGCGAAGGTTCGTGGAAGTGAACATCCTCAGTCGCAGGCTTGAAGAAGACATCCCACAGCACGATCAGGGCCGCAATCACAGTGAACAGGGCGCTCAGGGTGACGACGATCAGGCCTAAGGCATTCCCTCCTTGATAGACGAAACCGTCCAACAGGACTTCTTTGGCCACGAAGCCGAAGAAGGGGAACAGGCCTGCCATCGACAAAGCGCTCACGACGACGATTGCTGCTGTGCGCGGCATGAGTTTGGCCAAGCCACCTAAATGGTCGATGATACGTGTGCCGGTGCTGTGATCCACCGTCCCTACGCACAAGAACAGGGCTGCTTTGTAAAGGGCGTGGGCCAGAATGCCGACCATCAGCGCCTTGAAGCCGCTGTAATTGGGCAAGCCAATCAAAGCCACTAGCGCCCCAAGTTGGCTGATGGTGCTGTAGGCCAGCAGGCCTTTCAGATCACGGTTGCTGAGCGCAAAGAAAGCCCCGACTAACATCGTCGCCAAGCCGAACAGGACGAGCGTGTCGCTCCAGGCTGATGAGCCATGCATGACGGGATAGAGGCGCGCCAGCAAGTACACGCCAGCTTTGACCATCGTCGCACTGTGCAGGTAGGCGCTGGCCGGCGTCGGCGCGCTCATGGCGTTCGGCAGCCAAAAGTGGAAGGGGAACTGCGCGCTCTTGGTGAACGCCCCGAGAGCGATCAGAACCAGGGTGACGCCAAACCAGGGGTGCTG
>JANWYT010000010.1 GCA_025055175.1 Anaerolineae bacterium
AAAAAAAAGACAGCCTACAGGCTGTCTCTCGTCATCAGAGCCTGAGAGCGTGCTTGATACGCCGTATTCGCCCGTCTAGGGTCATGTCGTGTCGTATGTCCTCAGCAATCTTGTTGTGACCGTGCATGATGGTCGTATGGGCGCGGTTGCCTAGCGCCTCGCCAATCTGTTGCAGCGAATACTCGGTGAGGATACGGGCTAAGTACATGGCCACCTGGCGCGCCTCGTTGACCTGGCCAGTGCGGCGCTTGCCTAACAGGTCAGCGCTGGTCAGACCGTATTCCTGGGCTGTTGCTTCGATGATACGTTCTAGCGACAGCTTGTCGCGCGGCTGGCCGAAACGACGCACAGTGATTTCAGCGCGCGGCAGGGTGACGGTATTGCCCATCAGGCGGCTTTGGGCTACCAGATGGTTAAAGACGCCTTCCAATTCGCGGATGTTGTTGGGAGCGCGTTCAGCCAGCATGTGGGCTACTTCGCTGGGCAAGTGTAGACTCTTCTCTTGCGCCCACATCTGCAGAATAGCCAAGCGCGTCTCTACCTCTGGCATCTGGATATCGGCCACCAGACCGCCCTGGAAGCGCGAACGGAGGCGCTCTGTCAGCAGCTTCAGCTCGCTTGGGTGACGATCTGAAGCGAGGACGACTTGCTTGTTGAAGTTCACCAGGGCGTTGAAAGTGTGGAAGAACTCTTCTTGGGTGGACTCTTTGCCGCTGATGAAATGGACATCATCGACGATTAGGACATCCAGCGAACGATACTTGTCGCGGAAGACGGTGGTCGCTTGGTGGCGAATGCTGGCGATGAGGTCGTTGGTGAACGTCTCGGCGGAAGCGTAGAGGACGCGCAAACCACGCGCTACGCAAGCGTGGGCGATAGCTTGCAGGATGTGAGTCTTGCCAATGCCCACGTTGCTGTAGACGAAGAGGGGGTTGAAGTTTGTGCCGGGCAGTTCGCAGACAGAGCGCGCAGCTTGGTACACCAGCTCATTGGACTTGTTGACGATGAAGCGCTCAAAGACGTAGCGTGGATTCAGATCAGAGTCAGGCAGTTCCACGCGCCGAGGCTGTACGGCTTCGGCCAGCGATGGGGCGTCGCTGGTCTGCTGCTTGGCCAGCAGACGCATGAGCGGCAAGTCGTCATCAAAGCCGACGGCATTGGGCAACGACGGCTTGTCGGCTGGCTTGCGGACTTCAAAAGTGATCTTCACATCATGGCCAGAGATGTCGCTCAGGAGGCGATGAACGTTGGGCAACAAGCGCTGTTCCAGCATGTCGCGCTGGTAGCTCTGCGGCACGCCAATGATGTAGTGCCGCTCAGCTTCCACATAATCCACCAAAAAGGCGTCACGCACCCAGATATTGAAATTAGCGCGATCCAGCTGGAGCTTGAGTTGGTGGTAGGTGGCGTCCCAAATCTTTTGCGGTGTCACGGCTAAACTTCCTGAACGATAGAGAACATAAGCCTGGCCCCCTGAATTCATATGAAATGAAACAGGGAAACTAGCGAGACGCTGGCTTGACGTGCTTGATCAGCGTGAAACTATAGTGTTTGCTTATGCCAAGACGTTTCGAGTTGGTGAGCCATCGGGGGTGTTGCTGCTGGCTCTTGAACCCTCAGGCTGAGGGTTGTGGGTGCTTTGCTTTACGTAGAGACAGTATAGCGCACTTTGGCGAATCTCTCAACCACTTTTCAGCTGAATCCGAAAAATTTTAAGCTTAGGATAAGTAAACGGGGCATGTCTTAATGTTTCAGGCACGCCACCTAGGTGATAAATTCCAACGCTTTTAAGATTTTGACCTCTAGTGATACTTCATGAGCTTTCCATATCTCATCCTAAAAATAGTGCGGAGCAGCGGGAAGCACACCGAGCTACCTTATTCCGTTAAGATCGTCAGAGCTTGTCTGAGAAAGTTTGGAGAAAGTTGAAAAGGCTTGGGCATATATCCAGGATGAACATATCTTCATTTGACCCTGACTATCATGAGGAGTACACTGTAAAAAGGCGAATTAAACTTATTGCAACCAAGAAAGCAGGCCCAGCCATGACTAGCCTTCATGATGATCCTTACGCGGAAGATAGCTTTGAAATTGACCAGGAACATCCCGAAGTCATCAAAGTTTCGGCCCGCTCACGCTCGACTGCGGTTGCTGGCGCGATCGCTGGCGTGATTCGTCAGCACGATTACGCTGAAGTCCAGGCGATTGGGGCTGGGGCTGTCAACCAAGCGGTGAAAGCTCTGGCTATTGCACGCGGCTACCTAGAGCGCGACTCCATCGACATCGTGTGCATGCCCTATTTCACCGAAGTTGACATTGACGGCCAAGAACGCACTGCAGTGCGTTTCCGCGTGACGCCGATCAGCGCCAACTGAGTAGTCCCAGTCGCTGCTGCCCCACCACGTGAATCAGCGGCGCACCTCTCTTATGCAGCATTGGGCCAGCATTCAGCTTGCCAGCCTATGCTTGGAGTTGTTGTTGGTCACAACCGCCATCAGGAGGAGCTGCACTCATGTGTGTCCCAAGACTCTGGCTCGTGCTGGCCTTTTTCTTCGCATTCAGCCTACGGAGCGCTACACCTAGTCTGGCTCAGGTTTCTGCTTGCGCACCTAGCGCTCAGGCGGCCACAGGTGAACAGGCCCTGGAAATTGAGGTGGACGGCCTGGTGCGGCGCTACTTGCTCTACGTGCCACCGAGCCTCGATTTAACCCAGCCGTCGCCGCTGCTCTTCAGTTTGCACGGCTTCACCTCCAACATGCGCCAGCAAAAGGCGTGGGACGACTACGACCGCCTAGCGGATGAGAACGGCTTCATCGTGGTCTGGGGACAAGGCGAAGGCGTGCCGCCGCGCTGGAACGCCGGCAGCGCCCGCTTTGCCGTCGAAGATGATCTGATGGACATGCGCTACATCGAAACGCTCATCGACCATCTGAGTAGGGTCTATTGCGTAGACGCTGCGCGTATCTATGCTAGCGGCTTCAGCAACGGCGGCGGCATGGCCTACCGCCTGGCTTGCCAGATGGCGGATCGGATCGCGGCCATCGCCACCATGAGCGGCGCTTTTGCCCCGCTAGATTGCCAGCCTAGTCGTCCTGTGCCAGTGCTGGCTGTGCATGGCACGACTGATCCGGTAGTACGCTACAATGGCATGATCAGCCCTGTCGGCTCAACGCCAGGGGTGGAAGCCTGGGTAGCAGCCTGGGCCGAGCGCAACGGCTGCCAGAGCGGCCCCATCAGCACGCCAGGCTCCACGCCGCAGACGACCGTCATCGCCTACACAGACTGCGACAATGAGGCGAATGTTCAGCTCTATCGCGTGGAGGGCGGCGGTCATACCTGGTTTGGCAGCCAACCCCGCGATCAGTATCCTGCCTTCGTCGTCGGCAACCACGTCACCGACCTGGACGCCAGCGCCATCATGTGGGCATTCTTCAGCCAACACAGCCTGCCTCAGGACTAGCCAGGGCTATCTCGCCGCCTGGCCCAAAAACGGATACTCCAGCATGAGAACTTCCAGAGCCAGTCGTACGTTGGCATTCGTGGGCAGCACTTCCACCAAAAAGTGCCGCGTCTCCCGCAAGGCGCGCAACGCGTCGTCGGCAAGGATAAGCCCAGCCAGACGCACCAGCTCTGCCTCACGATCTAGGTTGCAGATGAGGGCCGCTTGGCCCTGGCCCAACAGCACTAAGTCGCGCCAGTAGCTCAGCCAGGTCTCCACGACGTAGCGCGCCACTCCTTTGTCTTTGGCCGCCACCTTGCCCAGCTCATCTGCCTGTTTGAAGCGCGCCTGACGCTTGCTGTGCAGCAGCTCAACTAGGCTATCAAGATAAGCAGCGCGATTAGCCAGGACAGCTCCTTCCTGAGCCGCTCCCAGCGCCCAACCTATGCGTCCTCCGCTCAGACGGGCCAACAGCGCCGCCTGGTCTTGAGCCAGGCCTACTTGGCGCAGCACAGCTTCGATCGTGGCCTGGTCAGGTGGGCGCAGGGGCAGCACCTGACAGCGACTGAGGATGGTCGGCAGGATAGCTGATCGCTCGTTGGCAATCAGCAGCAGCACGGCGTGCGACGCGGGTTCTTCCAACGTCTTGAGCAGGGCGTCCTGTGCGCGCGGCTGAGCGCGATCGAAGTCAGTCAGCAAGGCCACGCGATAGCGCGAGGCATAGGGTTTGAGCGCCAACAGGTTCATCACCTCGCGCACGCTGTCAATTTTAATCTGGCCACTGCGCTCATCACCCACCACTGTCAGCAAGTCTGGATGGTTGCCAGAGCGCAGCAGACGGCACGAGCGGCATACGCCGCAGGGGCGCTGCGCCTCGTCCTCGTGCTGGCAGTTGAGCTTCATAGCGAAGGCTGCCGCCAAGCTGGTCTTGCCGATGTGATCTGGCCCCAAGAATAGATAGGCGTGGCGCGTACGCCCATAGCGCAGGCCTCTCTCCAGGAAGTCGATGGCCCAGTCATGGCCATACACCCCCCAGGCAGGAAAGCGCGTCAGGTCGTGTGCAGTGTGCATGGGCCTCCTCTCCAAAGGCAGATTATAGCAGAGCGGGTCGCCGTCCGCTCAAGATTGAGAGAAACGCAACGCTGCAAGCTGGCTTGCGTAGTACTATGATAAGGAGCTATGCCTTTTGACTTCGACCTCTTCACAAGAAAGCGTTCATTACGATGGAACTTTTGGCTCAGTACCCCAAGACGCTCAGCCTGAATGGGATTGACTACACCTTGCGTCCCATGCAGGCCGGCGACCGCGACGTCATCGTGCGCTTGGCTCAGTATCTGCCAGAGAGCGACATGGCTTTCATAGGCCGCGACATCACCAACCCTGAAGCCGTAGACGAGTGGCTGCAAGACAACGAACGCGGCCACTCCATCACGCTACTCGTCGAGGAAGGCGAGCGGATCATCGCCTACGGCTCGCTGCAACTAGACAACTTCTACTGGAGTCGGCACATCGGCGAAATTCGCTTGCTGGTGGCGGCTCAGTACCGCAATCGCGGCCTGGGCCAAAAGATCGTCCGCGAATTGATGAGCCTGGCTCGTGACGCCAAACTCCACAAGGCTATCATCTACATTGCTTCGGATGATCGCGCTGCGCGACGCATGTTGGAGGGGATTGGCTGGCAAGCAGAAGCTATGCTGGCCGACTGGGTGATGATGCGCGATGGACGCACCAAAGACCTGCTCATCATGGCCGTCTCTCTGAACGAGATCAAGGGATGAGGGCGCGCCACTGATCGAAGGCGTCCCACAGGCCCACCGTCAGCAGCGAAGCAACATAAATCAGCAGGTAAGGCACAGCCGTCGGCTGGGTCTGACTGGCGATGAACGCTCCACCCAGAGCATAAAGCGCCAGGGCCAACTCGGAGAGGAAGGCGCGTCCCCCACGCAGCGCGTAGCTACTTTGGTGTCCCTCTTGCGCAAATTTGGGCGTGCGTTTGAATTCGTCGGCATGGCCCGACAAAGCCCGCACCACCGCCCAAGTGTTGCTCCAGACCATGCCCGTCGCCAGCAGCAACAGCACGGGGAAGGCCAGCAGACGTCGCCGCCAGTCAGGATAGAGCGCCCGCTGGCTGGCAGCGTACAACAGCGGCGGGATCAGGCTGAACAGGCCTAAGGGCGCCAACAGCGGCGAGAGCGCCCCCAACAGCAGCAGCGGCGGAGTTAGCAGCAGCAGCAACAGCATGAGCGGCTGAGCCAAATACTGGAACAGGTGATGCAAGGCCATCAGGCGCGTGAGCAGAGGCAGCGGCGCGCGCCATAGGGCGCACATGAACAAGGCCAAGCACTGTACATCGCCCTGCGCCCAACGCGCTTGCTGCTGGCGGTAGGCGGCCAATTGGGGCGGTAGTTCTCCTGGCACGGCCACATCGGGCAGGTAGAGAGCGCGCCAGCCCGCGAGCTGCGCGCGGTAGCTGAGGTCTAAATCCTCCGTCAGAGTCCGCGACAGCCATCCGCCACTGGCCTCGATGGCGCGAACGCGCCAAACTCCGCCGCTGCCGTTGAACGGCACAAACCAACCGCTACGCTGACGGGCTGCCTGCTCCACGACGAAATGCCCATCCACTGCGAGGGCTTGGGCGCGCGTGAGCGCATTCGCCTGATCGTTGAGGTGCGTCCAGCGCGTCTGGACGACGGCCAGGCCTTCATCCGCCAGCAAGTAAGGGACGGTGCGGCGCAGAAAGTCGCGCGGCGGCACGAAGTCGGCGTCGAAGATAGCCACGAACGGCCCGCGCGCCGTCTTCAGACCTGTCGTCAGCGCGCCGGCTTTGTAGCCCGTGCGCTGCGCACGGCGCAGATGTTCCAGCGTCGGGCCATCGGGGCGCTGCTGTCTGGCTAGCGCGGCAGCCAACAAGTCGCTGGTGGAGTCGGTTGAGTCGTCCAGAAACTGAATGTGCAAGCGCTCAGGCGGGTAGTCCAGGGCGCAAACGGCTTGTGCCAAGCGTTCGACCACGCTCTGCTCATTGTAGATCGGCAGCTGCACCGTCACGTCGGGCCACGCCTGTGGCGCAGGCGCAGGGGGCAATGACTGGTGGCGCGTGCGCCAGTAGCGCCACAGCAAAAGGCCCTGCCCCAAGCTGAAAGCTGACAAGAACAGGGCGCATAGGCCATAGATTAGGCTCAACAAACCCAAGATCATGCGAGCGCTCGTCCCGTAGTGACGTGTGTTCGCCGGCGAGTATAGCGCCGCTAGATTAGAGCAGACTTCAGCGGATAGCAAGAGGTGTAGCTTCTCTCTGGCTAGGGCTTCCAGGCGCTCACACGGGCGATGACGCCAGGCAGTGAGACAGTACGGCTGGGTTTAAGCGCTGCATCCACCTCCTCAGCAGGCAGCGTCTGGCGCAGCTCATCCAGCACGTTCAAAGCCAGATACTGAATAGCCTTGATGAAACCACGATACAAAATGACGCCGGCAACCACCTCCAGAGCGCGCCGATACTCGCCGCGCGCGGTGTAAATCTGAGCCAGCATCACCAAGTTGAAGGCCGCAAAGGTAGGAGCTTGCAGCGCTTGAGTACGGGCCAAGCTCTTATGGGCCAGACGCTCGGCGCCTTCAAAGTGGCCAGTGCGCACCCAATACTGAGCCAGAGCCGTGTCAGCTTTCATCATCAAGACGAGATTTTGCAGGTCGTGGGCAATGCGCTGCGCCTCTTCAATATGAGGCAGGGCTTGGCCTATGCGATCGCTCAGGGTCATGATGAGGGCCAGCAGAGCATGAGCATTGCCCAAGCCTTCGTGATAGCCAATCTGCCCAGCGAGGGCGATGACCTCTTGCAATAGGCGTTCAGCGTGCAAATAGTCTTCGGCGTTCAGCGCGCAGCGCCCCAAGTCCAACAGGGAGTCGGCGACTCCGCGCTGATCTTGGAGGGCGCGCCGCAGGGCCAAAGCTTGTTCATAACACTCTCTGGCCTTGCCCACCTCATTTTTGCTCATCGCGATGTTACCCAACGCAGACAACGAATAGCCCATGCCAGGGCGATCACCAATTTCGCGATGGAGCTGATAGGCCTTCTGGTACATCTTCTCAGCGCGGTCATAGTCGCCGCTGAAGAAGATGATCCCACCCAGGTTGTTCAAGCTGAGGGCCATGCCTCGGCGGTTGTGCTGAGCGCTGAATTCATCGTAGGCGGCCTGGAACAAGCGCTTGGCCCGCTCGTAATCCCCCTGCTCGCGGACGATCTCACCCAGGTTGTTCTCGGCGTAGGCCAAGACAATGGGCGAACAAGGGACGTTGTCGGCCGTGTGCAAAATGCTCTCGTACAGGATATGCGCTAGGTCGTAATTACCCAGCAGATATTCAGCGTAGCCATAGTTGGCCATAGCCATGTACCACAGCACAGGATCGAGCATGTCGCCCAAAATTTCGACCGCCCGCGCCGAAGTATCGCGCGCTTCCGCTACTCGGCCCAACATCATCTGAGCATGGGCGATGACGTTCAGCGCACGGGTCTGGTCGACCTGAGCTTGTGGGTCTTGGCGGAAGAAGTTGTAGGCGCTGGTGGCAACGCGCAAGGACTCTTCGTAGTCGCCCATGCGTCCGCTCATCAGGTGGCGCATAGTGACGACGCGCCAGTAAAAGGCGGCCTTAGCTAGCTGCTGGCGCTCCAGCGCTTGAATGAGATCGTCGAACAGAGCGACACCTTCGCGGTACATGCTGCGTCCGACGGCATAGAACCACAGAGGACTAGCCATGCTGGCGGCAGCCTCCCACAAGCCCTGCTGAACGCTCGTTTGCCAGGCCAAGCGCAGGTTGGCCATCTCGTACTCCGCCTGATCGAGAGCGTGGCGTTCTTGAGAGGTATTGAACATCCCCTCTAAACGCTTCAACCAGGCCGCATAATAGACGGCATGATCGGTCAGGCCCTGGGCCTGCTGCTGAGGGTCGATCTGTTCAGCCACGTATTGGCGCAGCAGCTTTTGTACGCTGTAGCGGCCTTTGGCGTCGCGCTGGATGAGCGACTTGTTGATGAGATTGTTGAGCAGCCGCAGCGACGCTTTGCCTGCCTTCTCAGCGGCGTCGCGCTCAAAGCCGCCCTGGAACAACGTCAAGCGCGCGAAGACGGCCTGCTCATCCGCGCTCAGGCGGCCCCAGGCGTGGGCGAAGACGGCGCGAATGCTGCGCTGGCGCTCCGGCACGTCGCGCAAATCCGTCTCCAGAAAATCAATGCTGCGCTCAATCTCGTGGGCAATAGCTTCAACGGGCAACGACTCTAGCCAGGTGGCTGCCAGTTCAATCGCCAGGGGCAGGCCTTCAACCGCATAGATGATGGCTGCCACCGCCTGAGCGTTGTTGACGTCTACACGAAAGTCGGGTTGAAGACGGCGCGCGCTGTGCTGGAAGAGCTGGACGGCGGGCAGGGTCATCAGCTCTTCCAAGTTCAGGCTGGGGCTAGGCTGTTCAAATGTGCCGACCTCATAGACTTGCTCGCCGCGCAGGCGCAGGCGTTCACGGCTGGTGACGACAACCTTCAATTGGGAGGCTGTTTGTAGCAAATCAGCCAGCAGATTGGCGGAGTCGATGATGTTCTCGAAGTTGTCCAGCAGCAACAGCAAGCGCTTCTCGCGCAGATAGTCGAATAACTCCTGGCGTGGCTCGCAGGTGCTGGTGAACGAGACGTTCAGCGCTTCGGCTACAGCGATCACCGCCTGGCTTTCGCTATGGACAGACGCCAGCGCAACGCAGTAGACGCCATCCTCGAACAAATCGATGTGCTGCTGGGCCAGGGCCAGGGCAATGCGCGTCTTGCCAACGCCACCTGGCCCGACCAGACTCAACAAGCGCTGATGAGGATCATTGAGAAGCTGACCCAGCTCACGCAGCTCTCGCTCGCGGCCCACAAACGGAGTTGGTGGGATAGGCAGGTTGTTAGGGACGCTAGCGCGCCTAGATGGAACGACGTTGAAGCGTGGCGTAGGGAGTGGGGCGCTGCTGTCAGCATCTGAGATGATTGAAGGCACAGGTGTGGAGAGGATAGAAGCGATGTTGACCCAATGATCGCCGCGCAGGATGGCCTCCAATTCAGCGCCCACTACGCGAGCGCTGGGAATACGAACGCGCACGTCTTTCGCCAGCATACGATCTACCAAATCGACTAGGGCGCTGGGCAAGTCGGGGCGTAGGTCTTCAAGGCGCGGTGGGTGCTGCGTGAGGATAGCAGCAATCAGGTTGCCGATTTCAGCGTAGCTGAAGGGGCGCTGGCCGGCCAGCATCTCGTAGAGCATGACGCCAAAAGACCAAATATCGGCGCGTTCGTCCATAAGTTCGCCATTGAAAGCCTCTGGTGCGAGATAGGGGAGCGTCCCCAGTACAGCCCCATCTTGCGTCAGGTGTGGGGCGCCGCCTACGCGGGCCATGCCGAAGTCAGTCAGGCGCGGCGTGCCATCTTCAGCCAGCAGCACATTGTCGGGCTTGATGTCGCGGTGCAGGATGTTCAAGCGGTGGGCGCGCGTCAGGGCATCGGCAATATCTAAGCCGATCTGTACTACTTTGCGCGTCTCCACGCGCGGCGTCTTATCCATCAAGTGGCGCAGCGAGCCACCTGCTACATACTCCATAATGAGGTAGTTCACCCCATCTTGTTCAATGGCGTCCAGCATTTTGACGATGTTAGGATGATTGAGCTGGCGCAGTGCCTGGCCTTCGCGGACGAAGCGCTGTACCATGCTATCGTCGCTCAGGCGATCTGCTTTGAGGACTTTGATGGCGACTGGCGTCTCAGTGAGGGTATCCAGGCCACGATAGACCGACCCCATCCCTCCTTGACCCAGCAGATGAGCATCGTCAGCCAGCTTATGGACTTCAAAACGATTGGCAATGCGCAATAGTGTGGCAGGCATGGGGCAATCATTCTCTTTGGAGACAGTCATACTCATGCATAAAGATACCCCACACAGACGAGGTCTTACAAGTTGTGGCGTTAGACCTATGTAAAAATACAGGGGTAGTGGATATGATACAATAGTCTCACCCTCACCAATCCGATGGTGTGCCGCTGTTTTGTATTCCCTGAAGTCCTCGGAGTGCCAGACATGAATCACGACCTACAAGACCTGGAGAGGTCTGTCTACCTGCTGCGCTTCGGCGATGGCGATGAGCGCGCCCAAGCTATCAAACATATTGGCGAAGCGGCTTACGCCCCGGCCATTCCTCACCTCATCGATCTGGTGCGCGAATCCGACCCCGGCACGCGCTATCTGGCGGCGATGGCCCTCAGCAAGCTAGGCGATGAAGCCGAGAGCGCCGTCGAAGTGTTGCTGGTGGCCTTGCGCGACGACGATATGTACCTGCGCATGGCCGTGACCGCCAGCCTAATCGCCATTGGCACGCCGTCAGTGCCTGGCCTGGTCAAGGCGTTGTTCGACCAGAAGGCGGCTGTGCGCCGTGCCAGTGCCAAGGCCCTGGGCAAGATCGGCAGCGAGCGCGCCCTCACGCCGTTGCGCGTGGCCCTGCGCGATCCCGATCAGGGCGTGCGTCAGTTTGTGGCCGAAGCCATCAGCCGCATTGAAGAGCGCGCCAGTTAAGCGCCCGTCTCGTGAGGTGGAATGCTGTGCAACCAAGCTACGGCGTCATCCAACTGGTCGAAGAAGCGTGTCGTCACCCGTGTGGCCCGCAATAGGTGGATGAAGCGGTTGAGCAAGACCATCATTGAACCATCCCGATGAAGGAAGGCCACAAAAGTTTTGTTCATATTCTGGTTGGCATCCAACCAGGCACGAGCGCGCTGAGCGCCATAAGCTAGTGGCGGAACGCCCAAGCGGTTGTCCAAGATGTAACGCACATGCTCGCCTGGCGCTACTTGAGCAAAGATGATGTCCAGATGGGCAAGCCATTCGTCTGTGCTTGCACGCGTCGGCTCTGTCGATTGGAAATGATGGATGCCGTCGTCGCGTACAAACCAGACACAAGCCTTGCCACCCCGATACGTACCCTGTGGCGTTGTGTCTTGAGCAGGAGGGCGATAATTCATATGAACCTCGCAATACAGCTTCGACACATCTTATCTTAGTATAAATATGAGTATTTGTGAGTTAACAATTCACAATGTTTGCATAGAGTCGGCCTCCAACAAATGAGTTCTCCCAAACTATCGCAGGTTGTGTCGCAAGCGCCGTAGCCCCCACAGCACCCACACCAACCCCACTACGCCTACTGCAAAGCCTGCTATGCCCAGATTGAACAAAGCAAACGCCTCGTTTTCGATCATTGCACCAGCTAGCATGGCTGTGAAGACATAGGGTATCTTAGTGAGCATGGCCATCGTCGAAAGGGTGGTGGCGCGGTTCTCGGAAGGAATCTCGCGGTTGACGACGATGAACATCAGCGGGTTGGCCATGGCGCCGCTGACGCGCAGCAGCCCTAGCGCCAAGAAGCCCCACGCCCCCAGCGGCAGGGCCGTCAGCAGCGCGCCCACCCCCAGCACTAAGCCAATCAGCGCTGCGTAGCCCAAGTCACTGAGGCGCTGACGCACCCAGGGGACGCTGGCCGTCCCCAGCGCCGCCAGCACCCCCAGCACGCCGAACAGCGCCGCCTGCGCGTCGGCATTGTAGCCGAAGCTGATGGCCATCGCCGGCATAATCAGGCCCGTGGTGACGATGAAGTTCACGCCTAGCCCCACGAAGAACAGCACGACGAAATAGCGTAGCTTGGCCTGGCTCAGCTCGCGGAAGCCCGCACCAAACTGGGCCAGGTAGCGCCGCCACGAGAAGCGTTCCTGTGTGCCTCCCTGTGGCTCAACTAGCCATAGGGAGGCGACGAAGGCCAACAGGTAGAGCGCTCCCCAGGCCAAATGCGGCAGTCGGAAGTGCAACGCGTACATCAGGCCACCGAGCCAGGTCGCCACCACATTCACCAGCAGCTCGTAGCTGTGGGTGCGGCTGATGACCCGCTCGAAGCGGCTCTCTCCGCCCAACTCCAGCAGCGAGTCGTAGGCCAGGGCTGTCCCGGCTCCGCTGTAGAAAGCCCAGCTCACTTGTGTGAACAAGAAACCAATCACCAGAGCCGTGACGTCATCAGCCAAGCCCATCACCCACCAACCGACTACGCCACACAGCATGGCCGCGATGAGCGTGCGCCGCCTGCCCAGCACGTCGCCCAATGCGCCAGTGGGAATCTCGGCCAACATGCCGAAGGCAAAGGCCAGCGCGTCGATCACGCCGAGCTGACCCATCGTCATCACCCGCAGCCAGAAGAAAATCCAGTTGCCGCTGATGAAAGCAGCTGCGATGGTGAGGTTCATCGCGTAGAAGATAGCCACATTGCGCTCGAGTTGGCGCGTCCGCTGCGTTGTCAGCAGGGTGGCTGTCATCAGCTCACCGTGTTCAGCGTCTTGATGACGCGAGCCATGAACAGCGGGCAGCACGGCTCAAGGTCATATTGAACGTCCATTTCGTCGCTTGCGGCGTGGTAGCGCCCGCGCACCGTCAAGCGCGCCACCTGACCATGCTCCGAGCAGATCAGGCCTTCTAGCTTGAGCGCCAGGGCTTCACCCAGTTCGCGCTCAGTCTGGCTGAACATCAGGCTCACTTCGTAGGTATCCAGGAAGGACTCGTCGTGCAGTTCACCTTCAATAGCGAAGTCGAAGCGAATATCAGGAGCAGGAGACATAGGAGGTTCTCTTCGTGGGCTTGACGTCATGATGGTAGCAGTCTGGGTCAGACGATTAGGAGGGTCAATGTCATCGCTTGTGCCAAATGCGCTGCACATAGGCCACCAGAGCGGCGCGTTCCAGCTCACTCAGGCTCAGGCCGCCCTGCTGCTGGGCTACATGCTCATCCCACCAGGCAGCGGACTGATCCTGCGGTGACGTTGTCCAGGTAGGTCGATCTGCCGAGGCATGACAGGACGCGCAAGCGCGCGCACCTCGGCTCAGGGGTGGCTCGGCGCTGTGGTAAAGGCGCGCTCCCAAGCGCAAGCGTCCATCCACCGTCAGGCCGCTGCTTGGCCAGGTGTCGCGCGCGATCATGAAGTCGGCGTCGATGACCGTCACTGTTTGATCGGCGGCGTTGCGCGCATACAAGAGCATACTGTTGCCAGACAAAGCTAGTCCGTCGGGATACGTCCCTGTGCGTGCTTCGCCCACGCGCAGGCCGCTGCGCAAGTCAATCGCCACCACTCGTTGCTCCAGCGGATAAGCCAGATACAGTCGACCCAGACGGCCGTCGTAGAGCATAGCCGACGGCATGGCGCGCAAGCGATCCGCCGCAGGCAGCCAGAATGTGCGCAGACGGCGCAGCGTCGCCAGTTCAATTTCTTCGATCCAATGTTCTTGGCTCAAGGTCGCGCGGCTGTAGAGGACATAAGCTCGCCCACGCCGCGCGTCGAGGGCCAAAGCCAGCCCCAAGCCAACACCGCCTACGTCTTGACGGAAGGCAGGCTGATCCAATCGGCTGAGGCGCAGCGCCTGCTCCTCGCCCGAAGGCGCAAAGCCCAGACATAGACCACCCCACAGCGTCAGCGGCGCGCCACAAAAGGCTGCTGCCACTTGCCAGCGTCCCGCCTGAACCTGATAGCCGTCGATGAGAGCTTGATCGTCGCTCAGGGCCAAGACGCGGCGTGGAACAACCTGTTCGGGCCAGGGCGCGCGCTGCAATACGACCTGTTGGCGCAAGTCTACCCAAGCGACGGCTTCACCCAGGCTCTCCAACACTACCGCTGTGCGCCCATCGACGCTCAGGCTGAGGACTGTTGGGCCGCTACCTGTCCCAAGCGCCACCTCAGCGACGATGCGTCCCCGCCCGTCCAGCAGCGCCAAGCTATCACTCAGTGGGTTGACCACCGCCAAGCGCCCATCGGCCAGGGCCAGCACAGAGCCACTGCGCACCTGAGTCGCCCCGCTGTTGGGCAAGACCAGCACGGGGGATGGCGTCTGAGCTTGAGCCATGCTCAGCAGCAGGGCCAGCAGAACGGAAGCCGAAAAACGCACGACTCAGACGCGGCGCGTGTTGCGCAGTTGGTAGAACAGCCCCCAGACGGCTATGACGACCCAGACCAGCAGCCCTAGCCACAGCCAGGGGTTGGTATAGGGAACTCTGCCACCTGCGAAGTAGGAGAAGGTGCGCGACTCGGTGAACAGCTCGGCTGCCCCCAGCACCAGCAGCGCTGCCCCGCCGAAAGCTGTCACGCCGATCAGCACAGGACGCTGCAAAGACAAGGCTGTGATCCCTCCCACTCCAGCGCCGATGACCACCCAGGCCAAATCCGTCGTCAAATTGAGGGCGCTGGCCACCAACATGACGCTGCCCCCTCCCATCCCTGCCCCAATCAAGAAGATTCCCACCAGGCGCAAATAGTTGCCCAAGATGACGCCGATGAAGCCCAGCACCAACATGATGATGATCTGCACCAGCTGGTCAGCGTTCTGAGCTAAATACATGCCCGCCAGCGCTCCCACGAGGAAGCCCCACACGGAACTCATCCAGCGGATCAGGCGGTAGCCGTAGAAGCAGCTCGCCAGGCCCACCCCCATCCCAATCAGCACCATCAGCGCCAGAGAGAGGCCGTTGTTCATCGTTCACCTGCCGTATCGTCGCGTTCAACTCACGACTCAGTATAGCTCAGGATCAGCTTTTAGCCCAAGCGCAGGTGGGCAATCGAGCGTCAATCCATGTTCGCTCGGATCGAAGCACAGTATAATTCGCCGAATGATAGCCCGTATGACGTTGGTCGACGTCGCAACGACCCGCCGGCAGCGCGCAAGCAGAGGCAGCCCCGCATGGAGAGCGACCCCACCTTACTACGCTGGGTGCAAGCCACCCTCGATGGCGATCAGGAAGCCTTCGCAGAGATCGTCTACAGCTTCACGGATGCAGTCTACAATCTGTGCTATCGCATGTTGTCCAACCGCGAAGAAGCTGAGGATGCCACCCAAGAGACCTTCATCCGCGCGCACCGCGCGCTGTCCAGCTACGACTCTAGCCGTCCCTTCAAAACCTGGCTGCTGTCTATCGCCTCCAACCATTGCATTGATCGCATCCGCAAGCGGCGCGTGCAGTACCTCTCGCTAGACGATCCCGTCGCCAGCGAAGCCACGCTCTCGCTCAGCAGCGATGAACCCACCCCTGAGGAAGCCACGTTGGATCACGAGCGCGAGCGGCTGATCGGGCGGCTGATGAACGAGCTACCTGGCGAATACCGCGCTGCTGTCGTCCTGCGCTACTGGTACGACTATTCTTATCAAGAGATTGCTGAAGCGCTCAGCACCACCGAGAGCGCCATCAAGAGCCGCTTGTTCCGCGCCCGCCAAATGCTGGCGGATCGTCTGGAGCTGCTCAGCAAGCCTGCCCGTTCACGTTTGCAAGAAAGCTGAAGCCTATGTCCGATCGTCTGCGCCAGCGCATGCAAGAGAGCCTCGACGGCGCGCTCTCAGAAGCTATGAAAGCCGACCTGATGGCCAGCTTAGCGCGTGACCGCGACGCAGCCGCTGAATACGACCGCCTGACGCAGGTCGACCATCTGCTCAGTCGAGCGCCGACCGTGCGCGCGCCTCAGCGTCTGGCAGCAGCCATCATGGCCCGCCTGGCGCAGACGGTGGCTCGCCAGGCCAAGCTAGACGCGCTGCCTGAGGAAGTCCAGCGCGCTATCATGCTCAGCCTAGGAATGATCCTCAACAGCCTGCGCCCGGCCCTAGTCGCGGCTAGTTGGCTGGTGCTGAACGCCCAGCGCGATCCCACTATCTTGACAGAGGTGGTGCTTTCTAGCCTGGGGGTGATGAAGATCACGATCGATGCCTTGCTGATGGTTCTGGACGAGATAGAGCGCCTGTTAGAAGACGATCCCGAACGAGCTGCCCTGGGCGCAGTCCTCGTCCCCTCTCTGCTGCTGGCCATGCTGGACATGCTAGAAGCCACCGAGGACAAGCTGAGGTGAGGTCGTATGCACCAGGCAGCTATCGTCAAACGTTCACTTGCAGAGCAGCCCACAACACTGGAGACCACCAACAACCATCCGATCGCGTGCAAGCGGTCACGGTCTGTGTGCTAGGGTCGTTGTGCGAAATTCACCTGTGACTCTCTCCGTTCTCCAAGATTGTTCGAACCCTCATCTCTAACTCTAAGAGAGGAGAGAAAAAAGCTCCCAACTCCAAAGGAGGGAAGCTCAGAGCAAAAGCCAAAAGAAGCCATGAGCATTCGCGTTTGCTCCAGTCCGCACGCTGTAACATGATTTTTTCATGACAAAGACGTAGATCGGTTGCTGAAAGCCTCTGCGCAAGGTATCATAGTTGTGCTTGAACCCCCCAAAAATTGGTTACTGTCATCGTTTCGTAGGTTGAACTAATATCCCTTGCTGGATAGTAACTCACCGCGTATCGACCTGACCAATTGGAGACGAGGGGCATGAACGGACACAATCAACCGAGCAACAAAGGCGCGCTTGTCCTGAGCCGAACCATTGACCTAGGTCTGCGCACAGCCTCGTTCGCTCTGCTGTGGTGGACGCTCAACGATGGGGACAATAGCGCTTGGGTGCTGGGCTTAGCAGCTGTCATCGTGGCGACTGCGCTGAGCATAGCTGTGCTGCCATCGAGCGGCTGGCGTCTGAACTTGACGGGCGCGCTGCGCTTCGCAGCCTACTTCTTGCGCCAGGCCTTGCTCAGCAGCGTGGACGTGGCCGCGCGCGTCTTCAGGCCAGAGATTCCACTGCATCCCGGCTTGGTGCGCTATCCGCTGCGCTTGGACATTCCCAGCGCGCGCGTGCTGATGGCTAACACGGCCAGCCTGCTACCAGGTACGCTCTCCGTGAGTTTGGACGAAGCTGAACTGGTGGTACATGCCCTGGACACAAACGCGCCTGTCCTGAGCGACCTGCACCATTTGGAGCGCCTCATCGCTGACATGTACAACCTGAAGTTGGAGGCCGCATGAGCGCGTTTTACACCCTAGCGGCCCTGTTTCTGCTCCTCAACATCGGCTTGGGCCTGCTGCGCATTTGGCGCGGCCCAACAGCAGCGGATCGTCTGCTGGCGGTGCAACTCTTCGGCACGACGGGCAGCGCTGTGCTG
>JANWYT010000025.1 GCA_025055175.1 Anaerolineae bacterium
CGCTCAGGGCCAACTCAGCGCCGCGCAAACTCAGGTGGCCGCCGTCCAGCCCACCGTCCAGGCCGCACAAGCCCAGATCGACGCCATCGTCCCCACCCTGGCCTTCGCCGAGACCCGCGTCGCCGGCGTCGAGCCAACCCTGGCAGCAGCCAACACCCAAGTCGCCGGCGTCGAACCAACCCTGGCTCAGGCCGAGACGCAGATCGCTGGTGTACAGCCCACCCTTAGCTTCATCCAGGATCAGGTGATTGAGCAGCGTCAGATCGTTGATGCGCTGCGCCTAGTGCGCGCTGCTCAGCAACTCTTGGAAACTTCCAACCCTGACCTGGCAATAGCTTTGGTGCTAGAAGCCTATCGCCTGAACCCTACTTTAGGTGAGACGCAGCGCATTCTCAACAATGCGTTGCCCCTGACGGTGCGCTTGAGCCTGGAGAGCGTCGCGCCAGACATCGTCGGCACACGCCAGGAGTTCGTCTCCATCCTGCGCGACCGCGAGAAGGCCTTGCTTGATCCCGACCGCTTCATCTTCACCGAGAGCAACGCCCTGCAGCGCTTCAGTCCTGATGAGCGCTTCTTGGCCCTAGCCCGCAGGGATGGCGTGGAAATCTGGAGTCCGACGACGCGCACTCGCCTGCACAATCTGCGCACCGAAGCACCTGTGAGCGCCCTCGTCTTCAGCTCGAATGGCCAAATTCTCTTGGGCGGGCTGAGCAACGGCCAGATCGTCGTCTGGGACGCTGGCACAGGCCAGGAACTGCGCCGCCTAGTGAGCCACACTGGGGCCGTGTTGTCCCTGGCTTACCATCCCGACCTGCCGCGCGTCATCAGTAGCGCCGACGATAGACTGGCCATCCTGTGGGATGTAGACGAGGGACGAGTGTTGGGGACAACGCCGAAGTTCAACAGCGCGCCGCTGCTGACCGCCTTCAACGCCAACGGCAGCGAAGCCTACGCCTTCGACTTCGACACTGACTCGCCTCAGGTGGGCGTCTTCCGTCTAGGAGTCGCGCCCTTCCTGCGCGGCGTGCGGCCCTACCGCGCCATCTCACCGAATGGCGCGAACGCAGTCGTGGGCAGCGATGGCCGCACCTTCTTGGAGCTATGGGACGCCGACAGCGGCGTCAAGCAGCGCGAATTCCGCCTGGGCAACTTCAACGATGATTTCATCCGCCAGATTGCCTTCAGCAACGACAATCGCTCTATCCTGGTGGCTGCCGAGAAGCGCGTTTATGCGCCAGACCGTACCTACACCATCAATGGACGCTACATCGCTCACTGGGACATCGTCACCGGTGGTGAAATTCGCCGCTTTGAAGTCCCTTTCACAGAAGCAGAGAACTGGGAAGCCTACAGTCTAGCCTTCAGCCCAGATGACCGCCTGGCTCTGGTCGGGACGCGCACCAGCAGAACCTACAGCGTCCTGCTCTACGATGTGGCGACAGGCCGCGAGGTACGTCGCTGGAAAGGTCACCAGTCTCCGATTGTGCGCGTGGCTTTCAGTCCGCTAGGGACATATGCCATCTCAACCTCTGACGATGGTAATGTGCGCGTGTGGGACGCGCGCAGCGTCGATCTGAACCTGCTCAAGCAGGTGCGCATCCCCGCTGAGTCGCTGGGCGATTTCGGCCTATCAGCCGACGGCTCGCGCGCTTATGTATCGTTCAATGGGCGCAGCATGGTGGCCTGGGATTTACGCACAGGCCAGGAAGTGGGCGGCACGCGCTTCACCAGCGGCGTGCAGAAGCAGGTAGTCTATAATCCTGCACTTCCCCAGGCTTTGATCCTTACGCTGGAGCAGCTCACGCTCTACGACTTGAATACGACGCGGATCGTCCATCGCTTCGACAATGTGCGCGCTTCTGAGCTGACGGCTTTAGCTTTCAGCACAGATGGTCAGAGCATCTGGTACGCTGAGCGCGGACAGCTGTTCGTCTGGGACAGCGCTGCGCCGCGCCAGCGCCGCCTCATCCTGCCCGACCAGCCTGCTGATCCCACGCGCTACGACATCCGCTTCATCGCCCCTGCTCCTAACGGGGAATACGTGGCCGTGATCTTGAGCCATAATCAGCTTGCAGTGTATGACCTGATCGAGAAGCGCTTCATCTGGAGCGATCTAGACGAAGACCGCGTCTTCAACAGCCTGAGCTATAGCTCGGATAGTGGCCGCTTGCTGACAGCGCTGGGTGAGCCAGACAACACCCTGGTCTTGTGGGACGCGCTCAGCGGCCGGCGCATATACAACCTGGTGGGCCACAGCGCCGACGTGCTGAGCGCCGCCTTCGGCCCAGACGGCACGATTGCTCTGAGCGGTGGCCTAGATACGCGCTTGATCCTGTGGGACTTGCTCAGCGGGCAAATCATCCGCGAATACAGCGGACACACCGCGCCAGTACGCCAGGTGGTCTTCGTGCCGACAGGAGGCGCTGCCTACAGTCGCTCGGACAGCCTAGCCGATGGTCTGCTGGCTTGGAGCGTGCAATCAGCCCGCGAGACGGTGAATTTTGTCTACAACAACCGCTACATTCCGCTGATCGACTGCCAGCAGCGCCAGCAGTACGGCGTACAGCCTCCGTGCGGCCCTGATGGTATCATTCCGCCACCGCTGCCCACCCCCACCAGCCAGGCGACGGCCACGCCGACGCCGACGGCCACGCCGCGCCCCACCCTGACGCCGACGCCGACGCCTGCGCCGCGCGGCGTTTTACAAGGCGAAGGCGGCAGCAACATCAACGTGCGCTCTGGTGCTGGCCCTGGCTTCTCGCTGGTGACGCAAGCCCCCAGCGGCACGCCCGTCGAAATTTTGGAAATTCTCGCGGACATTGGCTGGGCGCGCATTCAACTACCTGATGGTCAGGTGGGTTGGGTGCGCAGCAGCCTCATCCGCCGCACCAACTGAGCCTGTGTTGTTTGTGATGAGTATTGAGCTATGCCCAACAAGATGATCGAACTCCAGGCCGTGACCAAGCGTTACGGCAACCTAGTCGCCCTGCACAACGTGACGATGAGCGTTCCGCGCGGAGCTATTTTGACGTTGCTCGGCCCTAGTGGCTGCGGCAAGACCACCTTCCTGCGCCTACTGGCGGGCATACAGACGCCGGACGAGGGGGCAATTTGGCTCAATGGCCGCTTGGTGGCCGATGGCGGGGGTAAGACCTTCGTGCCACCAGAGGATCGGCGCGTAGGCCTAGTCTTCCAAGACTATGCCCTTTTTCCGCACTTGGATGTGGGCCACAACGTAGCTTTTGGTCTGAAAGGCACGCGCCAAGAGAAAGCCGCGCGCGTAGCGGACATGCTGGCCCTGGTAGGTCTGACGGGCTACGAGCGGCGTATGCCTTATCTTTTGAGCGGCGGCCAGCAGCAGCGCGTGGCTCTGGCCCGCGCCCTCGCTCCCCTGCCCGACATTATGCTGTTGGATGAGCCATTCTCTAACCTAGACACTGCCCTGCGCACCCAGGTGCGCTCCGAGGTGCGTGACATTCTGCGCCAGGCCAACATGACGACGGTCTTCGTGACCCACGACCAACAAGAAGCCCTCAGCCTATCGGATCGAGTCGCCGTCATCTTCGACGGCGTGGTGCAGCAACTTGGCACGCCTCAGGAACTGTACAACACGCCTTGTAGCGCTGAAGTAGCTGCCTTCATGGGCGAAGCCAACTTCGTCCCAGCAGAGGCCAGTGGCACAAAGGCTCTGTCTCCTCTAGGCGAGGTGAATTTGTTCCAGCCCATGCGCGGCCCTGTACGACTCATGATCCGTCCGGAGCGGTTGCACATCGAACCGCCCCACGCCGAAGGCACATTGGCGCTGGTGCAATGGCGCGAATATTATGGACGCAGCCAACGAATCGGCGTCAAACTAGAGGACGGCACACCGCTGGTCGTCAGCACCGACACGCAAGTCGCCTATGAGCGCGGAGACAGAGTGCGCTTGACGGTCTTCGCGCCGCTGCTGGCCTTTGCTTCCTGAGCTTAGTCTATGAATAGCTCAAGCCCTTCTATGCTTCAAAGAAGGGCTTGGGCCGAAAGTCGTATGCCATCGGCGCGACTTAGCGCTTGGTGTAGGTCGGGGCTTTGCGCGCGCGCTTGAGACCAGGCTTCTTGCGCTCCTTCTCGCGAGCGTCGCGCGTCAACAGGGCGCGCGCCTTCAGCGCAGAGCGCATATCTGGGTCAATCAGGATCAAGGCGCGGGAAATGCCCATGCGCACAGCGTCGCGCTGGCCGCTGACGCCGCCCCCCTTGACGTGGACGCTTATGTCGTAGTTGGAGACTTGGCCCACCGCCACCAGCGGCTCAAGCAGAATCTCCATGTCGTTCGGGCGCGGGAAGTAATCCTTCGCCTCGCGCATCTCGTCGCTGTGCTGGCTCTTGATGAGGATTTGGCCTGTCCCACCAGGGAACAGACGCACGCGGGCCGTAGCCGACTTGCGGCGGCCCACGCCTTCGTAATACTGGGCAGATGACATGCTCTCGCTCCCTAGGCTGGCTACAGTTGGATCGGTTCGGGTTTTTGGGCGGCGTGCGGATGTTCGGCGCCGGCGTACAGCTTCAGCTTGCCGAGCATTTGATGGCCCAGCGCGCCTTTGGGCAGCATACGCTTGACAGCAATCTTCAGGGCGCGCTCTGGGTACTTGTTCATGATCTGGCGCAGCGTCTGGGTGTGCAGACCGCCAGGATAGCCGGAATAGCGGCGATACAGCTTGACATCCATGCGGTTGCGCGTGACGTGAATGTGCGCGCAGTTGATGACTACGACGAAATCGCCGGTGTCCAGATTAGGGGTGAAGGTCGGCTTGTGCTTGCCGCGCAGCACGTGGGCAATACGCGAAGCCAAGCGGCCCAGCGTTTGGCCTTTGGCATCCACCAGCAGCCACTTGCGTTCAATGTCTTTGGGCGTGGTGACGTAAGTCGCCTGAATTTTCGCTCTCATCCTTAATTTCCTCGTTGGTTGGGTTGCCCCAACCGCTAATGACTCGCTTGATAGTGGCTTGGCCGCCGCGTGCCTGGCGGCGGATAACGGACTTCGGTCAGAGTGAGGCCCTGGGCTGGGGCCAGTTTGCCACTGCGGCTCAGGTCACGGGCCAGAAAGGCCGCCTGAAAGGCTTCTAGACTCATCCGTCCCCGACCCACCTCTACTAACATCCAGACGATCCGCCGCACCATGTGGCGCAGGAAGGCCGTCGCAGTGATGGTGTACTGCGCTATGCGCCCAAACAAGCTCGGCTGCACCTGCCAAACCGACTCGAACACCTCGCGGACGGTGCTGCCTTCACCATCGGGCGGTGAGCCGAAGGTGGCGAAGTCGTGGCGTCCGATCAGCAGGGCGGCCGCCGCGTTCATAGCGGCTATGTCCAGCTCCGCAGGGACTTGCCAGCAAGTGCGCAGGGTGAGCGGTTGGCGCTCTTTCACCATCGCCACCTGGTAGCCATAGGTGCGGCTGAGGGCATCGAAGCGCGGGTGAAAGTCATCCTGAAGGTTCAGGTCTTGCAGAGCAATGTCGCGCGGCAGCGCATGGTTGATGGCCTTGAGCAAGGCTTCTGTGCTGTGCTTCCAGTCAACCTCAAAAGCGATCACTTGACCGATAGCATGAACGCCGCTGTCCGTCCGCCCTGCCCCGATCACTTCCACCGCCTGACGACTGACCTGAGCGATGGCTGCTTCCAGCGCAGCTTGCACGCTGGGATGGCCGGGCGACAGGCGCTGCCAGCCTTCATAGGCTGTGCCGTCGTAGGCGACGGTAGCACGGTAGCGGGTCATCGGCACACACTGCCAGCACTAAACTAATTCGATCAGCACCATCTCGGCGTTGTCCCCACGACGAGGGCCGAGTTTGTAGATGCGGGTGTAACCGCCAGGACGCTCCGCGTAACGCGGGGCAATCTCGTCAAAAAGCTTTTGGACGATGACGCGGTCATTGTTCAAACGGCTGGCCACAACCCGCCGCGCATGTACCGCTATCATCTGGTCACCCTTAGCTTCAGCTTTGGCCAGCGCGCGCTTGGCGATGGTGATGAGGCGTTCGGCATGCCCGCGCACGAAGACCGCTTTGGCCTGGGTCGTTTGAATGCGCCCATGCGTGAACAAGGCTACCGCCAGGTTCAGCCGCAGGGCTTTGCGCTGGCCGCTGTTGCGACTCAGCTTCTTTCCACTCACCCGATGACGCATTGTTTGCGCTCCGTCAACGACTAAAATCGATTAATCACTGCTGCCGAAGGGATAGTAACCCTTCTCTTTGAGTTTCTCGACCAGCTCGTCGAGAGACTTCTCGCCAAAGTTGCGGATGGCCAACATGGCATCTGAGCCGCGCTGGAGCATGTCCAGCACGTCACCGATGGAGGTGATCCCAGTGCGCTTGAGCGAGTTGAAGACGCGCACGCTCAAATCCAGTTCCTCAATCGGCTTCTCGTAGAGCGGCTGGTGGCGGCTAGAGGCGATATCTGGCTCTACGCGCTCAATCTCAAAATCGCCGTAATCCACTCCACCGATCACCACCAGATGACGCATGAGGATTTGCGAAGCCTGACTGATGGCTTCTTCCGGACGCACCGTGCCGTCTGTCCAAATTTCCAGGATCAGGCGGTCATAGTTGGTACGCTGGCCTACGCGGGCGCGCTCCACGTCGTAGCGCACCTTGCGAATGGGACTGAAGATGGCATCGACGGGCAACTCACCGATGGGCAGGCGTCCGCGCTCTTCCGCTGGGCTGAAGCCGCGTCCCATGCGCACCTCAAACTCCATCTCAATATGGGCGTTCGCGTCATCGACAGTGAACAGATACAGGTCAGTATTTTCGATGACTACTTCTGGTGGACACCAGATGTCGGCTGCCGTCACCGTGCCTTCGCCGCGATGATCCAAGCGCAAGCGCGCGTTCTCCACGCCATGCATAGTCAAGCGCATTTGCTTGACCTGGAGGATGAGCTGCGTCATGTCTTCGCGCACGCCAGGGATGGCTGAGAATTCGTGATGAACGTCCGAGACGCGGATGCTGGTCACGGCAGCGCCAGGCAGGGACGAGAGCAAGACGCGGCGCAGCGCGCTGCCTAGCGTCAGACCGTAGCCGCTCTCCAGCGGAGTGATGATGAAGCGGCCATAGTTGCGCGTCACCGCCTGTGATTCGACCTTGTGCGGCAGCACCATGTTGCTGGTGATCTGATTGATGTCCGAGTTTGAATGGTATGCCATCGAGCCACGCTCCTTTGCCGCCTAGACGCGGCGCTTCTTGGGCGGGCGTACCCCGTTGTGCGGGACGGGCGTCAAATCTGTGATCGAGCGCACCTTCAGGCCGCTGGACTGAATGGCGCGGATTGCGGCTTCGCGGCCAGGGCCAGGGCCTTTGACGAAGATATCCACTTCTTTCATGCCATGCTGCTGCGAGGACTCCGAAGCCGTCTGAGCGGCCATACGCGCGGCATAGGGCGTGCTTTTGCGGCTACCCTTGAAACCTGACGTGCCAGCGCTGGCCCAAGTCACCACATTGCCCGATTGGTCGGTCATGCTGACGATGGTGTTGTTGAACGTCGCGTAGATATGAGCCTGACCATAGGGAATATTCTTGGTGACCTTCTTGGTCGTCCTACGGGTCGTCGTCTTCTTGGTCGTGCGTGCCATACACTTCTCCGATGAACCTTGCTGAGTCTTTCGACGATAAGAGCATCCTACGGCGCGCAGGACGCTCACTAGGGCAAACTATGGGCTTGTCGCAGGTGGATGAGGTGCGCGGGCCTATTTCTTGGTCGCACCACGACGACGGCCACGCCCTGGGACGGTCTTGCGCTCACCACGACGGGTGCGGGCGTTGGTGCGGGTGCGCTGGCCACGTACTGGGAGGTTGCGACGGTGACGCAATCCACGATAGCAGCCAATCTCCATCAGGCGCTTGATGTTGAGCTGAACTTCGCGGCGCAGATCGCCCTCGACGGTCAGCAAGCCCACTTGCTCGCGCAGCTTCTGCACGTCGGCTTCAGACAAGTCGCGCACACGGGTATTGGGATTCACGCCCGTCGCAGCGAGAATCTTTTGGCTGGTCTTCAATCCGATGCCATAGATGTAGGTCAGGGCTATTTCAACGCGCTTCTCGCGCGGCAAGTCAACGCCTTCGATACGAGCCATGCGTGCTTACTCCTAGCCCTGCTTCTGCTTGTGCTTGGGGTTGATGCAGATAATCATCACGCGCCCGTGCCGCTTGATGACGCGGCATTTGGGACAGCGTTTTTTGATGGAGGTGGAAACTTTCATCGCCAGAACGCCTTTGCTTGTATTCCCAACAAACGGTGAATTTTAGCAGAACGGACAGTCGATGTCTATTCTGAATCTCAAGGCACGACGAAGCGCAGCGGAGCTGCTGCCACCAGGCACGCGACATCCAGACGCTCTGTGGGATTGACCAGAAAAGTCAACGTGATCGAAAAATCGCGCACGAGTCAACATCTATTGCGCCATACCCCACCGACAGGAAGGCCTAAGCTTGGCGATTCGGCAGCATATAAAGAGTACCACAGCGCACTTGGCCCTCAAAATCGTAGAAGGGACAGTCCTGAGCTTCAAAGCGCGCTGGGCCTGCGCATCGATGACCCAAGATCAGCCTCCCAAAAAGCCAGTGTCAGGGATCGTAGCATTCCTCAGCCTTTGGCTCACAACAAAGTGAGGATTTGCGGGCCATCGGCAGTGATAGCGATGGTGTGTTCACAGTGGGCGCACAGCGAGCGATCTTTGGTGACGACCGTCCAGCCATCCTTCAGTTCCTCAAGAGCGTTCCGTCCAGCGATGACCATCGGCTCAATGGCGTAGGTCATGCCCTCTACCAGCTCATAATCCTGGAAGGAATGGCGCGGGTTGCGGCGCTGCTTGGCGCTAGGCCACCAATTCGGCACTTGTGGCGCTTCGTGCATTTTGCGCCCTACTCCATGCCCAGTGTATTCCAGCGCCACGCTGTAACCGTTCTTGCTGGCCACACTCTCGGTCGCGCGGGCCACGTCGCTCACCATCTTGCCCACCTGCGAAGCGGCGATAGCCGCCTGGAGGGCCTGTTCGGTCACGTCGATCAGGCGGCGCACGGCTGGCGGAACTTCCCCTACCGCCACCGTGAAAGCCGCGTCGCCCACCATCCCCTGATAAAAGCAGGCCGTGTCAATGCTCACAATGTCTCCTTCTTTGAGGATGACATCGGCGCGCGCGATTCCATGCACCAACTCGTGGTTGAGGCAAGCGGTAATAGTGGTCGGAAAAGGCGGGTGATTGTTGGGAGCATAGCCCAGGAAGCACGGCACAGCTCCATGATCGCGGATGACCGTCTCAGCGATATCGTTGAGGGCTAGCGTAGAAATGCCGGGGCGGATCGCCTCGCGCACGGCCTGCAAGGCACGCGCGGTCACGCGGCCAGCTTCGCGCATGATGGCGATTTCTTCTGCCGTCTTGATCGTCGGCGTCTCGCGTTCGCGCTCCTTGGGCTTTTGAGCGGTGGGTTTGGCTTCTAGCAAGCGAGAGATGGAGGAGGGACGGAACATGAATCGACCTCAGGACTCGTCAATCAAACGGTACAGGTCGGCGCTGACGGCTTCGATAGGCCGATCTGCGTCCACCATGTGCAGCAGACCTCGCGCCTGATAATAGTCTACCAGGGGCTGCGTCTCTGCCAAATAGGTATCGATGCGCTTGATGACCGCCATAGCGTCGGCGTCGTCGGCGCGGCGCTGCAAAATTTCGTCACCGCGTTTGACGACGATGCGCGGGGGGAACAGCCCTTCGGGGTGCTTCTCGACCTGAATGTCCAGACCATCTTTTTGATAGTAGATGTTGTAGGCCTGGCCATTGGCGGCGGTCACGCGACCAAAGGCGCGTTTGAAGGCCACATACAGGTCAAGGTACATGAGGATGACTGCGTTCACGCGCTGGTCGCGCTCAGCCAAGTAAGCAGCCAGAAAATCAGCCTGAGCGATGTTGCGTGGGTAGCCATCTAGGATGGCGCCGCCAACCGCGTCGGGCTGAGCCAGGCGATCCGCCACGACGGCGTTGGTCGTCTCATCGTCGATCAGACGGCCCGCCTCCATCATTTCCTGGACGCGCAGGGCTAGCTCATCACTGCGCTTGCGCATGGCGCGGAACATCTCGCCTGTCGAAACGTGCGGAATGTTGTACTTCTGGCTGATGAGCTGAGCTTGCGTACCTTTGCCCGAGCCCTGGACGCCCATCAAATTTAAGTAGAGGGCCATGAGCCTAACTTCCTTTCTTGGATAACAAAATCAGCTGAGCCAAACAAACAAAAGGGGCAGACAGTCCTCGGACTGCGCCCCTCTTGGCATTGTAACCCAGAATGAGGCATCAGCGCATGAAGCCTTCATAATTGCGCATGACGAGCTGGGCTTCAAGCTGGCGCAGCGTGTCGATGACGACGCCGACCACGATGATGAGGCCAGAGCCGCTCAGCACCAGGGCCGGATTGTTGGATGAGCCGGTCGCCACTTCCAACGGGAAGATGAGGCTGTTGATGAAGTCCACCACGCCCGGCACAATGGCAATCGTCCCCAAGAACAACGCGCCGACCAATGTAATGCGCCGCGTCGTGCGCATGATGTAGTCATCGGTGCGCTTGCCAGGGCGAATGCCAGGTATAAAACCACCTTGACGTTGCAGAGTCTCAGCCAGGCGATAGTTGCCCACCATCACATCAGCATAGAAGAAGGTGAAGCCCACCGTCATCAAGAAGAAGACACTCCAGTAGATGAGGCCGCGCTGGTTGCCGAGCGCGTTCTGAATCTGCCAGAAAAATGAGCCCTCTGGGGGGCTAAACAGGCCGATGATGATGGCTGGAAAGGTGATGATACTCTGCGAGAAGATCAGCGGGATCATGCCCACTGGGTTCACGCGCAGCGGGATGTACTGCCCGCGCCCCATCTGCATCTGCTTTTGGCCGCGCACGCGCTTGCCGTATTGCACAGGAATGCGGCGCACGCCTTCCTGCACATAGATGATGGTGACGACGCTGGCCAGGACGATCACCACGAAGACGATCAGGTTGTAGATGGCGCGATCTGGGTTGTTTTGCAGCAGCAGGATGAGGTTGCCTGGCGCCGTCGCTACGATACCCGCAAAGATGATGATGCTGATCCCGTTGCCGATGCCCTGCTCGGTAATCAGCTCACCCAACCACACCGCGAACATCGTGCCAGCGGTCATGGTGATGATGACCGAGAGCGTCAGCAGAAAATCTTGGCCGAAGCCTGGGATGATGGGCTGACCTGATTGAGTCAGCGCGCTGAAGATGCTGATCTGGCCGATGGATTGCAAAATCGCCATCGGAATAGCCAGGAAGTAGGTATAGCGCTGAATCTTCTCTTGACCGCCCGGCTCGCGCTGGATGGCCTCCAACGCTGGCACAATCGGCACGAGCAGCTGCAAGATGATGGAGGCGGTGATGTAGGGATAGACGCCGTTGGCCAGCACGCTGAAGCGCTGCACCGCGCCGCCTGATAACAAGTTCAGCACGTTCACCAGGCCATCAGCGTTCGGGTTGTTCAGCACGCTGTCCAGCGCCACCGAATCCACGCCAATCACCGGCACATGCGTCCCGAATTGGTACACCAACAAAATGAAGAAGGTGAACAGCAGCTTGTTCCGCACCTCAGGCAGGCGGAAGGCGTTGCGTAAGGCCTGAAGCATAGTCTCTCCTCAAATCAGTCTGTGGGGACAATCATCAGACAGAACACCTGATGAGACAAGGGGCAGCAAGCCGCCCCTGTTGATGACTCTCGGCTACTTGGCGCCGAGCTTGGCGAGGTCTTCCTTGCGCAGCTTCTTGACGGTGGCCAGAGCGCCCGTCACCAGCAGCGGCAACGTCTCCAGCTTGCCGCCTGCCCTCTCAATCTTCTCAGCAGCGCTCTTGGTGGCGCGATGGGCGTGGATGGTCAAGGCTTTGTCCAAGTCACCGCGCCCCAGGATGGCGATGGGCTTGTCGGCGTCGCGGATCAGGCCTTTTTCAACTAGGGCCTGCGGCGTGACCACAGCGCCCGCTTCGAAGCGCTTGGCTAGCATGTCCAGGTTGACCTCCTGGTACTCAATGCGGAAGATGTTGGTGAAGCCGCGCTTGAAGGGCAAGCGTCGCACTAGTGGGAGCTGGCCGCCTTCGAAGTATTGGCGCTTGCGCGCATGACGCCCGCGCGCGCCAGCGCCTTTCGTGCCGCGACCGGCGGTCTTGCCCTGGCCTGCGGCAATGCCGCGCCCGACGCGCCGCTTAGGCGTCACCGAGCCTGGAGTGGGTTTGAGATCATGTAGTTTCATCGCTCATTCGGCGCAGTCCCCTGTATCCAAAGGACTGCGCCCGCTCCTTTCGCGTCTACTCGCGGATTTCTTCAACTTGGACGAGGTGGCGCACCTTGTAGATCATGCCGCGCGTCTGCGGGCTGTCGGGCAGCTCTACCGTCTGCTGCAAGCGGCGCAGGCCCATCGCAATCAAGGTGGCGCGCTGGCTCTTTTCGTAACCGATGCTGCTGCGCACCAGCTTTATGCGGACTTTCTTAGCTTCGCTCATGGCTACGCTCCCCGATTACGGCGCATCCACACAGGACGCACCTGCTGCACAGGCACGCCACGCATTTCCGACAGTAGCTCTGGACTCTTGAGCTGGTGCAGGGCGTTCAAGGTAGCCATCGCTACGTTAAGCAGGTTGTTGCTGCCCTGGCTCTTGGTCAGGACGTTGCGCACGCCCGCTGCTTCCAGTACAGCGCGCACGCCACCTCCGGCGATCACGCCCGTACCAGGGGCAGCTGGCTTCAACAAGACGCGCGCTCCACCGTGTTCGCCGATCACCATGTGCGGAATGGTCGTCTCGGCCAGCGACACGCGCTTGAGCGAGGCGCGAGCTTTGTCGTTGGCCTTGCGAATGCTGTCTGGCACGGCACGCGACTTGCCAATCCCAATGCCGACGCGCCCCTTGTTATCGCCGACCACGACGACGGTGCGGAAGGCAAAACGCCGACCGCCTTTAATCACTTTGGCCACGCGGCGGATATCCACCACGCGCTCATCCATCTCTTCGCGTTCTTCCTCGCGGCGCTTTTCGCGGCGCTCGCCACGACGCTTCTCTGCCATAGTCTGCTCTCCTCCGAATCTCAGAACTTCAGGCCGCCTTCACGAGCGCCCTCCGCCACGGCGGCCACGCGGCCATGATAGCGGAAGCCGCCGCGATCGAAGACGACGGTCTCAATGCCAGCCTGTTTAGCGCGTTGCGCCACCCACTGGCCCACAATCTTGCTGGCTTCCGTCTTGGACTTGCCGACGATTTGCGCCGCTACTTCTGGATCAATGGTGGAAGCCGAGACTAGAGTCACGCCCTTCTCATCGTCGATGATCTGAGCGAAGATGTTCTTCAGGCTGCGGAACACACTGAGGCGCGGGCGTTCGCTCGTGCCATGAATCTTGAAGCGCGCCCGACGCTGGCGGCGCGCACGCGCCACCTGTGTCTTTTTCGGTGTAATGTCACCCATGCCTCACGACCTCTACTTCTTCTTACCCTTGCCGCCCTTGCCGCCGGCTTTGCCGGCCTTGCCGGCCTTACGACGGATGACTTCGCCTTCAAACAAAATGCCCTTGCCCAGGTAGGGTTCTGGCGGACGCCACCTGCGCACGTCGGAGGCCACTTGGCCCACCATCTGGTTGTCAATGCCATCAATATGGACGATACGACCGCGCGAATCTTTCGGCACGTCGAAGCTGATGTTGGTGGGCGGATCCATGAAAATTTCGTGGCTGTAGCCCAACTTGAGCTTGAGCTGTTTGCCCACCACCTCGGCCTGGTAGCCAACGCCTTCAATGACCAGAGTCTTGCGGAAGCCTACCGAGACGCCCGTAACCATGTTGGCCAGCAAGGCGCGCGTCAGGCCGTGCAGCGCGCGGTGCTGACGCTGATCGCTGGGGCGCTCCACCTTCAGCACGCCGTTCTCTTGCTTGATGGTCATATCAGGGTGGAACTCGCGCGTCAGGCTGCCTTTGGGGCCGCTGACCGTCACCTTCTGGCCTTCGATCGTCACCGCCACTTTGGCGGGCAGAGGGATGGGTTTCTTACCAATGCGCGACATGCTCGCCTCCTACCAGACGTAGCACAGCACTTCGCCGCCCAGGCCCTCTTTGCGGGCCTGCTGTGCCGTCATGACGCCTTTGGGAGTGGTCACGATGGCAATGCCCGTCCCGCTGAGGACGATGGGCAGTTCCGTGCGCTTGCGATAGATACGACGCCCCGGCTTGCTCACGCGCTGAAGATTAGTGATGACCGGACGGCGCTCACGACGCGAGCCGTAATACTTGAGCTTGATGGTAATCAGCGGCACAGGCGTCTCTTCGCCCACGCTGTAATCTTCGATGAAGCCCTCTTCTTTCAGGATACGAGCGACTTCCACTTTGATTTTAGAGCGCGGCACGACCACTTCGGATTTGCGAGCCAGCAGAGCGTTGCGAATGCGCGTCAGCATGTCGGCGATGGGATCATTGCTGCTAATCATCGTCCCCTCCTACCAGCTCGACTTGACCACGCCAGGAATTTCGCCCCTGAGCGCTAATTCACGGAAGCAAATGCGACACAGGCCAAAGCGACGCATGTAGCCGCGTGGACGACCACACTTCTTGCAGCGGTTGCGCACCTGGACTTCGTATTTACGCCGTCCTTCACGATATGGCATACACTTCTTCGACATCGTTCCCTATTTCTCCTCGAATGGCATCCCCATCAGTTTGAGCAAGCGGCGACCCTCTTCGTCGGTCTTGGCGCTGGTGACGATGGTAATCTCCATGCCGCGCACCTTGTCAATCGAGTCGAACGGAACTTCGGGGAAGATCAGCTGCTCACGCAGACCTACCGTGTAATTGCCGCGTCCATCTAGCTTGGCAGGCACGCCGCGAAAGTCGCGGATACGCGGCAGGGCGATGTTAATCAGGCGATCCAACATGCTCCACATGCGCTCCCCGCGCAGCGTCACCTTGACACCAATAGCGCGACCTTCGCGCAGCTTGAAGCCCGCAATGCTCTTGCGCGCGCGGGTGATAACAGGTTGTTGACCAGTGATGACGCGCAGGGTGTCAACGGCGAAATCCAACGCTTTGGGGTTGTCGTTGGCCTCGCCTGCGCCAATGTTGACCACGATCTTCTTGATGGCGGGGACTTCCATCGGATTAGCGTACTGGAATTCTTCGCGCAGCGTCGGCACAGCTACCTCGCGGTAGCGCAGCAGCATAGGCGGCACGATCTTCTCCTGAGGGGCTTCCTCCGCTGCTGATTTGTGTGCTGCGGGTTTGTCCTGAGATTTCTGGACGCTCTGCTTCTGGGGAGCGCCCTTCTCCTGAGTCTTCTGGCCGCCTTGTTTCTGAGGGGCAGCCTTGTCCTGAGTTTTCTGAGCCATCTTCTTCTGTCGCTCCAAGCCTAATCCACGTCTGCCTTGCACTTCTTGCAGACGCGAGTCTTCATGCCGTCTTCCTTGATGCGGAAGCCGACGCGAGTGCGCTGGTCGCACTTCGGACAGACCAGCATGACGTTTGAGCCGTCCAGGGGTGCAGGCTTGTCGATGATCTGGGCCGGGATGTTCTGACCACCACGCTGGCGGGCCTTCTGATGGCGCTTGACCATGTTCAAGCCATCGACGACGACGCGGTTTTCCTTAGGCATGACCTGGACGATCTGACCGCGTTCACCTTTGTCCTTGCCGGCGATAATTTCGACGGTATCGCCCTTCTTGATTCTCTGCATGGCTTGCTCCTAGAGCGTCTCTGGCGCCAGAGCGACGATCTTCATGAAGCCCTTGTTGCGCAGCTCACGGGCCACCGGGCCAAAGACGCGCGTGCCTTTGGGATTCTGGAGATCATCGGCCAGGATGACGGCGGCATTATCATCGAAGCGGATGTAAGAGCCATCGCTGCGGCGGTATTCTTTGGCCACGCGCACGATCACGGCGCGCACGACGTCGCCCTTCTTGATGTTGCTGTTGCTCTGGACGGACTTGACCGCCCCTACCACAATGTCGCCGATGTAGCCGTAGCGGCGGCGCGAGCCGCCCAAAATGCGGATGACGAGGATCTCCTGCGCGCCGCTGTTGTCGGTCACGCGCAGGCGCGATTCGGTCTGGATCATGGGCTATTCCCCCTGCTCCTCAGAAGCCGTGTTGGCGGCAACCGACAGGACTTTCTCCACCACCCAGCGCTTGCGAGCGCTCAACGGACGGCTCTCAACGATCTGGACGATAGCGCCGACGGGGATGGCGTCGCTCTCATCATGGGCCAGGACTTTCTTGGTGGACTTGACAACTTTCTTGTAGACGGGGTGCAGGGTGCGGCGTTCGATGGCCACCGTCACAGTCTTCTGCATTTTGTCACTGACGACGCGCCCTATCAGGCGTCTGCGATTGTTGGCCATGCTTAGTTCTCTCCCTGGGCCGCCAGTTGGCGTTCGCGCAGGATGGTCAACAGACGGGCAATCTCGCGGCGGGTGCGGCGGATAGCGCTGGTGTCCTTCAGCTCGCCGCTGGCCTTCTGCTGACGCATCACGTACATATCGTTCTTCTTGTCGTTGTACAAATCGAGCAGCTTCTCATCGCTCAAGGCGCGCATTTCACGGCTTCTCATGATTGGCTCACCTCGATGCCCGAAATCGGATCAATGCGACGGACGAATTTAGTGCGAATGGGCAGCTTGGCGGCTGCCAAGCGCAGCGCTTCGCGGGCCAAGTCTTCCGGCACGCCGCCCATCTCGAACAGGATACGGCCAGGGCGGACGACGGCCACATAGTACTCAACCGCGCCCTTACCGTTACCCATACGAGTTTCGGCAGCCTTCTTGGTGTAGGGCTTATCGGGGAAGATGCGAATCCAAATCTTCCCACGACGACGGATGTAGCGCACGATGGCGCGGCGCGCCGCCTCGATCTGGCGGCTGGTCATCCACACAGGCTCAAGTGCCTGGAGGCCATACTCCCCGAAAGAGATGGTCGCGCCACGATAGGCTTTGCCCGTCATGCGACCACGCATCTGCTTGCGGTACTTAGTACGCTTTGGCATTAACATGATGTTTGTCTCCTCACAACGCAGTCACGTTTACGCGAGCTTTAGTTGGTGTAAACGTCTTGCGATTGCGTCTTGGTTGGGGTGGTGGGCCTTTCTTCGCCAGGCAGCACGTTGCCGCGATACACCCACACTTTGACGCCGATGCGACCATAGGTCGTCAAGGCTTCGGCGAAGCCGTAGTCGATGTTGGCGCGCAGGGTACTGCGTGGCACGCGGCCTTCGCTGGCCCACTCGCGGCGACTCATGTCCGAGCCGCCCAGGCGACCGCTGACCTCGATACGCACTCCTTCGGCGCCCATGCGCATGGCCTGCTGGACAGCGCGCTTCATGGCACGACTGTGACCAATGCGGCGCTCCAACTGGCCAGCGACGTTCTCCGCCACCAGGATAGGATCGAGGTCGGGCTTCTCAATCTCAGTGACTTCTACCTTGACGGTCTTGCCCGTCTTGGCCTGGAGCGTCTCGCGCAGCTTCTTGACTTCTTCGCCCTTGCGACCAATGATGAGGCCAGGGCGGACGGTATGGATGTTGATGACGACGACGTTGGGCTGGCGTTCAATCTCAATCCGCGAGACGCCAGCTTTGCCAGTCTGAGCTTTGACGTACTTGCGCAGCTCCAGGTCTTCGTGCAGCAGTTCCACGAAGCGATCACCCTCGGCGTACCAGCGGGCATCCCAGTCACGGATGACTTTCAAGCGCATCCCGATCGGGTTAACTTTGCGACCCATTGATCTTTTATCCTTCTCTCAGTATCACCCACAGGTGCGATTGACGCTTGACGCGCGGCTTGTAGCGACCGCGCGCGCCAGCCTTGAAGCGCTTGAGGCGCGGGCCTTCACCCGCCCAGATTTCGGCGATCTTCATGTTGCTGCGCTTGAGGCTGAAGTTGTTCTCGGCGTTGGCCAGGGCAGAAGCCACCGTCTTGCGGACGAATTCTGCGCCCTTCTGAGGCATGAATTCCAGCACAATCAGGGCTTGTTCGGCGTCCATGCCGCGCACCTGATCGCACACCAGGGCCAACTTCCGCGGGGAAATTGGCAAGTAGCGAGTGATTGCCTTGACATCCATCGTCCTGCTCTCCCCTTACTTCTTCTTCTTCTTCTCGGCCAGGTGGCCACGGAAGGTACGAGTCGGGGCGAATTCACCGAGCTTATGGCCGACCATGTTCTCGGTGATGTAAATCGGCACGTGCTGGCGGCCATTATGGACGGCAATCGTATGGCCCACCATCTGCGGGAAGATGGTGCTGGCGCGACTCCAGGTGCGCACCACTATCTTCTTGTTGCTCTCGTTGAGCTTCTCAATCTTCTTGAGCAGCTTCGGCTCAACAAAAGGGCCTTTTTTGAGCGAGCGTCCCATCTCAATTTCTCCCTACGGTCTAGCCGTCGCGGCCATCGGTGCGGCGGCGGATGATGAAGCGGTCAGTGCGCTTGTTGTTGCGCGTCTTGACGCCCAGGGCCTTCTTGCCCCAGGGGGTCTTGGGGGATTTCATGCCGATACCGCTGCGGCCTTCACCACCGCCATGTGGATGGCTGTTAGGATCCATCGCCACGCCGCGCACCGCCGGACGCCAGCCCTTCCAGCGCGCGCGCCCCGCCTTGCCCAGCTTGACGTTGCCGTGTTCGGCATTGCCCACCTGGCCAATGGTGGCCATGCAGCGTTCGTGAATGTAGCGCATTTCGCCGCTGGGCATACGGACGGCGGCATAGACGCCCTCTTTGGCCAGCAGCTGCGCGCTGACGCCAGCAGCGCGGGCCAACTGGCCGCCCTTGCCTGGCTTCAATTCGATGTTGTGGATGAGCGTCCCGACAGGAATATCGCGGATGAACATGGCGTTGCCGGGGCGCAGTTCTGCCATCTGGCCGTTGCCAATCTTGTCGCCCACCTTCAGGCCCAGCGGAGCGATGATGTAGCGACGCTCCCCGTCTTCATATTGCAACAAGGCGATGCGAGCGGAGCGGTTGGGATCGTATTCCAGGGCGATGACTGTCGCGCGGCTGTCGAATTTGTTGCGCTGGAAGTCGATGATGCGATAGCGACGGCGATGACCACCGCCACGATGGCGCACCGTGACGCGGCCTGTGTTGTTGCGACCACCGCTCTTGCGCAGCGCTTCTGTCAGGCTGCGCTCTGGCTCGGACTTGGTGATCTCCTCGAAAGTGTAGCCCGTCATGCCGCGACGGCCTGCCGAGGTGGGTTTGTAGGCTTTGATCGGCATTCTACACCTCCTAGACGTTGAACAGTTGCAGCTTCGTCCCCTCGGTCAAGGTGACGATGGCTTTCTTCCATTGGCGGGTGCGGAAGTAATGCTTGCGACCGCGACGCGCGCGCTTGGCGGGCATAATCATGGTGCGCACGTTGACAACCTGGCCTGGCACGTCGAAGACCAGTTCTACGGCGTCTTTGATCTGGATTTTGTTGGCATTGGGATCGACTTCGAAGACGTACTGATTGAGTTCTTCCATCATGCCGTTGGTCTTCTCAGTGATGACGGGCCGACGGATGACGTCATACGGGTGAAGTTCAGGCATAGCTACTTACCCTCCTGGCCCCAAATGCGCTGGATCACGTCCAGGGCATCCAGCGGCACAATGACTTTGTCGTACTGGAGCAGGTCGCGGATGTTGAGGTAATCCACCAGCAGGCCGCGCACCCCTTGCAAATTGCTGGTGCTGCGCTGCACGTTGTCGTTGCCGCGCGTGAACAGCACCAGGGCATTTTGGCCGCCGGTCAGGGTTTGCACGAGCTGGGCCATCTGCTTGGTCTTAGGAGCAGGCATCTCCAACTTGTCCACGAAGACGAGCTGCTGCTCTTTGGCCAGGGCGCTTAGGGCGCAGCGGATGGCCTTGCGACGCATTTTGCGCGGCATGTCCAGGCTGTAATCGCGCGGCTTGGGGCCATGAGCAATGCCACCACCCACGAACAGATTAGCGCTGCGTGAACCGTGACGAGCGCGGCCTGTGCCTTTCTGGCGGTACATCTTGGCCGTCGTCATATCGACCTCGCTGCGCGTCTTGGTCTTGTGCGTCCCCTGACGAGCATTGGCCATCTGGCGCACATAAGCCTGATGCATGAGGCCCACGTTGACCTCTACTTCAAAAATATCGGCGGGCAGGTTCAAGGTCTTGACCTGCTTGCCGCTCATATCCAGGACAGGGACTTCCATCGTCATGTCTCCTCAGCTCTCCCTAGCGGGCCGTCTTCTTGATGGCTGGCCTGATGATGACCACGCCGCCGCGCGCACCAGGCACAGAGCCTTTGATCGCCAGCAAGTTCTTCTCGGCGTCCACGACGACGACCTCCAGGTTTTGCACGGTCACACGGTCGTTGCCCATGCGGCCAGCCATACGCTTGCCCTTCAGGGTGCGGCCAGGGAACTCGCGCATACCGACGGAGCCGGGGGCGCGCTCGCGATCGGATTGGCCATGCGATTTGGGCTGGCGGTTGAAGTGGTGGCGCTTGATCCCACCAGCGAAGCCACGCCCTTTGCTCGTGCCGATCACATCGACGTAATCGCCCTTGCTGAAGACATCGCACTTGATCTCCGCGCCTTCGCTCAGGTTGGCCATGTCGCTAGCCTTCACACGGAACTCGCGCAGGACTTCCAGGGCTTGCAGGCCTTTCTTTTGCAGGTGGCCCAGCTCGCCTTTGGAGATGCGCTGGGGCTTCACGCTGCCAAAACCTAACTGCACCGCCGTGTAGCCGTCACGCTCGGCGGTACGGATTTGCGTGACATAGCACGGCCCGGCTTCGATGACGGTCACAGGCACTACATTGCCTTTGTCGTCGAAGACCTGGGTCATGCCTACTTTTCTGCCAATCATGCCTTTCATAGCTTCGCCTCCAGAGGGGGGTTAGGCGCACAAGGTCGCAGGGCTAGTTCCCCTCTATACACACAACACACAATCACTCACAGTTCAACGGGGTGCAGCGGCCTATGCCGTCAAATCTTGATCTCAATGTCCACGCCTGCGGGCAAGTTGAGGCGCATGAGGGTGTCTATTGTCTTGCTGTCGGGGTCAAGAACGTCGATGAGGCGCTTGTGCGTGCGAATTTCAAAGTGTTCGTGACTGTCTTTGTCGATGAACGTCGAACGCCGTACCGTGAACCGTTCCAACCGCGTCGGCAAAGGCACAGGCCCTACCACGCGCGCACCCGTGCGCTGGGCTGTCTCAACGATGCGCTGCGCTGATTGATCCAGCACGCGATGATCGTAGGCCTTCAGACGGATGCGAATTTTGTTTTTGACTGCCATCGTTCGTACCCTTGCTTTACGGCTTGGCGGATAAATATGCCGAGGCAGTCGATTTGCCTCGGCATACCTATGCGCTGAGAGCCGTGTGCGTCTAGTCCAGCACTTCGGTGATGATACCCGCGCCGACGGTCAGACCGCCTTCACGGATGGCGAACTTCGAACCTTTTTCCAGGGCAACCGGAGAGATCAGCTCTACTTCCAGGTTCACGCTGTCGCCGGGCATGACCATCTCCACGCCTGCGGGCAGCTTGACCGTGCCGGTCACGTCCAGGGTGCGGATGTAGAACTGCGGGCGATAGCCGTTCTGGAAGGCCTTGTGGCGGCCACCCTCGTCCTTCTTCAGGACGTAGACTTCGCACTTGAACTTGGTGTGGGGCTTGATGCTCTTGGGCTTGGCCAAGACCATGCCGCGTTCCACTTCTTCGCGGGTGGTGCCGCGCAGTAGAATGCCAGCGTTGTCGCCCGCCTGAGCGCGATCCAGTTCCTTGTGGAACATTTCAATGCCGGTGACGACGGTCGTGATGCTCTGTTCGCGCAGGCCGATGATTTCGACTTCTTCGCCCTTCGTCAGGACACCACGCTCCACGCGGCCCGTGACCACCGTACCACGCCCTTTGATGCTGAACACGTCTTCAACGGGCATGAGGAAAGGCTTGTCAATCTCGCGCTTCGGCTCAGGGATCCAGCGATCTACCGTGTCCATCAGCTCTAGGATGGGGGCGTATTCGGGCGCGTTGGGGTCGGTGCTGGGGCTTTCGTTGGCCTTCAGGGCCGAACCCTTGACGATAGGTGTGTCGGCGCTGAATTGGTAGCTCTCTAGCAGCTCGCGCAGCTCCATCTCCACTAGTTCGATCAGCTCTGGATCGTCCATTTGGTCAATCTTGTTCAGGAAGACGACCATCGCGGGGACTTCGACCTGACGAGCCAGCAGCACGTGTTCGCGCGTCTGGGGCATAGGGCCATCAGGAGCGCTCACGACCAGGATCGCGCCGTCCATCTGTGCCGCACCGGTAATCATGTTCTTGATGTAGTCGCGGTGACCAGGGCAGTCCACGTGGGCGTAGTGACGCGCATCGGTCTCGTACTCCACGTGGCGGATGTTAATCGTGATACCGCGAGCGCGTTCTTCTGGCGCGTTGTCGATGTCGTCGTACTTCATGCGCTCAGCTTTGCCCTTGAGCGACAGGACTTTGGTGATCGCCGCTGTGAGGGTGGTCTTGCCATGATCCACGTGACCAATCGTGCCGATGTTCACGTGAGGCTTGGTACGTTCAAATTTCGCCTTGGCCATGAGTTGTTGTTCCTTCTCGTCTGCTGATGACTGACTTACTGAATGCTCTATGAGGCCGAATTACCTCTACCTACCCCCTACCGCTGATGACCTCATCGGCGATGTTCTTGGGGGCGACGGTGTACCGATCAAACTCCATCGTGAAGTTGCCGCGCCCCTGCGTCATGTTGCGCAGGTCGGTGGCGTAGCCGAACATCTCCGAGAGAGGGACGCTGGCACGGATGGAAGTCACGCCGATGCCACGCGGCTCCATGCCTTCCACTACGCCGCGCCGCGAAGCCAGATCACCGACCACGCCGCCGGTGTAGTCATCCGGCACGACCACTTCCACGCGCATCGAAGGTTCTAGGATGACAGGCGCAGCGCCGCGCACGGCGTCCTTAAGCGCCATCGAACCACAAATCTTGAAGGCCATCTCATTCGAGTCGACTTCGTGCATAGCGCCATCGACTACGCGGGCCTTGATGTTGACGACGGGGTAGCCGGCGATGACGCCGCCTTCCATCGCCTCGCGCGCGCCCTTCTCGGCTGCGCGCACAAATTCACGGGTCACTGCGCCGCCGACGATTTCGTCCAGCCACACCAAGTCTTGGCCGCCAGCGGCTTTCTTCTCCTCTTCCTCCAGCGGCTCAACTTCCAGGACGATACGGGCATACATACCCGAACCACCAGACTGGCGCTTGAGGATGGTATCGACGCGCGCAGTGCGCGTGATCGTCTCGCGGTAAGCCACGCGCGGGCGGCCGACGCGCGCTTGCACGCCAAATTCGCGCATAAGGCGGTCAACCAGCACCTCCAGGTGTAGCTCGCCCATGCCTTTGATCTTGGTCTGGCCAAGCTGAGCATCGACCTCGACTTTGAAGGTGGGGTCTTCTTCGGCCAGCTTGCGCAGGCCCAGGGCCATCTTGTCTTGGTCGGCCTTGCTGTTCGGCTCAATAGCCACTTCGATCACAGGATCAGGGAACTTGATGTTCTCCAGGATGATGGGATCGTTCGGGGCGCACAGCGTATCACCAGTGAAGGTCTCCTTGAGGCCGATGATGGCGGCAATGTCGCCTGCGCGCACCTCTTCAATGTCTTCGCGACGGTCGGCAAACATGCGCACCAGGCGACCAACGCGCTCGCTCTGGCCTTTGGTGCTGTTCAAGACCTGTGTACCGCTGCGCAGCACGCCGCTGTAGACGCGAGTGAAGGCCAGGCGACCGTACTTGTCGCTGATGATCTTGAAGACCAAGGCGGCCAGCGGCTCGTTGTCGTCGGCCTTGCGGATGATCTCGGCTTCTGTCTTGGGATGCTGGCCACGCACCGAGGGGATGTCTAGAGGGGAAGGTAGCAGATCGACGACGCGATCCAGCAAGAGCTGGACGCCCTTGTTCTTCAGAGCGCTGCCGCACAAGACGGGATGCAACTTACCCCTGATCGTCCCCAGGCGCAGCGCTTCGTTCAGCTCATCGTCGCCGATGGGTTCTTCCATCAGGTATTTCTCGGTCAAGACCTCATCGCTCTCGATGATCTTGTCCACTGTCTCGCGGCGCGTCTTCTCTGCCAGAGGACGAATGTCGTCCGGCAAAGCGACGCGAGCAATGGCCGTCCCCATGTCGTCGCCATAGGTGACCAGTTCCATCGTCATGATGTCTACAATGCCCCTGAAGTCATCGCCTTCACCATAGGGAATGTAGAGCAGGACGGGGTTGGCCTTCAGGCGATCTATGATCATATCGACGGTGCGGTAGAAGTTGGCGCCCGTGCGATCCATCTTGTTGACGAAGCACATGCGCGGCACGTTATACTCGGTGGCCTGACGCCAGACTGTCTCGGATTGCGGCTCCACGCCGGCTACGCTGTCGAACACAGCAATGCCGCCGTCCAACACGCGCAGCGAACGCTGCACTTCAGCGGTGAAATCCACGTGTCCGGGGGTGTCAATCAGGTTGATCTGGTGACCACGCCATTCGCAGGTGACGGCAGCAGCAGTGATGGTGATACCACGCTCGCGCTCCTGCTCCATGTAGTCGGTGGTCGCCGCGCCATCATGAACCTCACCAATGCGATGCACCATGCCAGTGTAATACAACACGCGCTCGGTGACGGTGGTCTTGCCAGCATCGATGTGAGCGATGATGCCGATGTTGCGGACTTTGCTGAGATCGAAATCGGGTCTCTTCGCCATGTGTTTGCTCTGCGCTCTACCTTGAACGATTAGCCGCGAAACTTAGCTTTAACGGAAATGAGCAAAGGCGCGGTTAGCCTCGGCCATTTTGTGAACTTCATCTTTCTTCTTGACGGAAGCGCCCTGGCCGCTGGCAGCGTCCATCAGTTCAGCAGCCAGCTTGCTGGCCATGTTGCGTCCGCCGCGCTTACGCGCATTAGCGATCAGCCAACGCATGGCCAGGGTGATCCCACGCTGCTGGCGCACCTCCACTGGCACTTGGTAGGTGCTGCCGCCAACGCGGCGTGGCTTGACTTCAACGGTAGGCTGAGTGTTGCGCAGCGCGCTTTCAAAGACTTCCAGCGGGTCTTTCTTGGCGCGCTCGGCTACCATATCGAAGGCGTCGTACATGACGCGGGTAGCAGTGCTTTTCTTGCCACCATGCATCATGCGGTTGATGAACATAGTGACGTGGACGCTGTTGTAGCGGGCATCAGGCATGACCGGACGCCTGGCGGGGGTACGTCTGCGCATAGATTACTTACCTTTCTTCACGGGTGCGCCCTTAGCGGGTGCGCCTTTGCCCGCCGCAGCGCCAGCTTTGGGGCGTTTCGCGCCGTACTTGCTGCGGCCTTGCTTGCGGCCTTCAACGCCGGTGGTGTCCAGCGTGCCACGCACGATGTGATAACGGACGCCGGGCAGGTCTTTCACACGGCCACCACGCACCAGAACTACGCTATGTTCCTGCAAGCGATGACCCTCGCCGCCGATGTAGGCAGTCACTTCCATGCCGTTCGACAGACGCACGCGGGCAATCTTGCGCAACGCCGAGTTGGGTTTCTTGGGGGTCATGGTACGGACGACGGTGCAGACGCCTCGCTTCTGCGGCGCGCCCTTGCGGCGGCGCGTGCGCGTCTGCGAATAGGCGTTTAGTGTGTACTGTAGAGCAGGGGCTTTGGTCTTGCGTATCTTCTGCTTGCGGCCCTTGCGCACCAACTGGTTGATGGTTGGCATTGAACTCTCCGCTTGACTAGATGTGAATAGCCTGGTCTGTAGGCGTGCAAAAAGGCGTACATCAGCGAACGCCCATATGTCTCTTGGTCAGCGAGATACTCCGTGAAAACAAAGCTCTTTCGCTACACTGACTCAATTCAGCGCTGCATTGCCTTAGATCAAGGTTGCTTGCGCCGTCTTTGCGTCCTGCAATACTATCAAGTGCGTCCCCAAACTGTCAAGACCAGCAGGTCAGCGCTTGGGCAAAGCACACAAAATTCACGCCGTTCTTATGGTTAACTCATCTCTCAGACGCCATAAATCGCCTTCAGGGCCAACGGCAACGTGGCGCGCCACGAGGTGTAGTTGTGACCGCTGTTGCACTCATGATAGAAGACGTGGTAATCCTGGCGGCGCAACGCGCCATTCATGCGGCGGTTGGCAGGCAAAAGCCATTCATAACGCCCCACGTCCTGCCAGATTTTCAAATGAGAGCGCGGCATGTACTGCACGATCTGTTCAATCATAGGCGCGGTGCGCTCGTCTAGGCGATAATCGAATGCGCCAGATTGGCTGATGACATGGCCGAAGATGTGCGGCAGCCGCAATCCGGTATAAAGCGCCATCAGGCCGCCCATGCTCGCCCCGAGCGCGCCATATGCGCCTGGCTGCTGCTCCAAGTCCAGCAGGTTCAGCTCGCGGCGCGCCAGAGGCAGCAACAGGCGCAGCACCACGTACAGGGTGGCGTCGCTGTTGATGTACTCAATGAAGCGCGAAGGCCCGCCGTTCTCTATCAAGGCCAGCGCTAGCGGTCGAACCTGCTTTTGAGCGATCATGGCGTCCAAGATACGCGCCAGATCAGCTCGATAGAGGTAATCTGAGCCATCGTAGACCACTAGTAGCGGCACAGGCTCAGCCACTGCAGGCTGATACAGATAGACCGTACGCTGTCCGCCAGCCAACGTGAAGGCGCTGCTGATCGTGTGCTGGCTGATACGCCCACGCGGCGTGCTTGAATCGGGTTGCGGCACGTGCGCCCCTATGAACTCTGGCATGGCAAAGAAGTGATTCTGTCGTCCAAAGCCGTTGTCGATGGTGCGCGAGTTGTAGGGATCAGGCAGAGTCTGGAAGCTGTCGTCTGGATCGTCGGTGTAGATATATTCCATGTAGGCGTCAGGTGGCAGAGGCAGATGGAATGTCCACAAGCCAGAAGCAGCGCGCTTGAGCCGCTGTGGCTTCCAGTCGTTGAAGTCACCGCACAGCAGCGGCGCATCTTGTCCCACCCATACGAAGGTCGCACCGTCTTCGTCGATCAACGGCGCGCCTTCATGTTCCAATCGTTGTAGGATAGTCTTTGAGTCCATGACTGGATTTCCCCCCAGAATGCTGCTGGCTTAGCACTACGTAGGTTGTTATAATTAGCACATTTGTTCGCATCATCCAAACCCAGGAGCGTCCCTCGATCATGGCCAAATCACGCACCTTCTACATCTGCCAGAATTGCGGACGACAGTCTGCCGCCAAGATGGGGCGCTGCCCCAAGTGCGGCGAGTTTAACACGATGGTTGAACAGGTGGAAGAAGCGAATCGCCCCAGCAACGCTCGCACCGCTCGCCCTAGCGGCGTCCCTCACTCCGCGCCGCAACGTCTAGACGACATTGGGGCGGACACCCAGGAACGATTGCGCGTCCCGATGGGCGAATTCAGCCGCGTGCTGGGTGGTGGGCTGGTGGTGGGCAGCATCAGCTTGTTGGGCGGCGAGCCAGGGGCGGGCAAAAGCACTTTGCTGCTGCAAATGTCGGCACAGATGGCCCAGCAGCATGGCACAGTCCTCTACGTCAGCGGCGAGGAGAGCGTCCATCAAATCAAAATGCGAGCGGATCGCCTGGGCTTGCGCGCCAGCAATTTGTACCTAGTGACGGAGAGCAACTTAGGCGTGATGATGGAACACGTCCAGCGCCTCTCGCCCCTCATCCTGATCGTCGACTCCATCCAGACGACCTATACTGACGATCTCGACTCGTCGCCTGGCCTAGTGTCGCAGGTGCGCGAATGCGCCATGCGACTGCAAGGATTGGCCAAATCGAGCGGGATCAGCGTCTTCCTGATTGGCCACGTCACCAAAGATGGCTCTATTGCCGGGCCGCGCGTCCTAGAGCATATCGTCGATACGGTCTTGTTCCTAGAAGGCGACCCCTACCAAGCCTTCCGCCTACTGCGCGCCGTCAAGAATCGCTTCGGCGCAACTAGCGAAGTAGGCGTCTTCGAAATGCAAGGGGCGGGCATGGTGGAAGTCCCCAACCCCTCAGAGGCCTTCCTGGCAGAGCGCGTCATCAACGCCAGCGGCTCAGCGATTGCCGTCACCCTAGAAGGCACGCGCCCTCTGCTAGTGGAGATTCAGGCCCTCACCAGCCCCACAACCTTCGGCAACGCGCGCCGCACCCCCAACGGCGTCGACATGAACCGCCTGCTGCTGATAGCTGCCGTCCTCAGCAAGCGCTTAGGCTATCGCCTATTTGAGCATGACTTGTTCGTGAACGTAGTTGGCGGGATCAAGGTGAGCGAGCCGGCCAGCGACCTAGCGATGGCAGTGGCGATTGCCTCGTCTTACCACGATCTGCCCATCCCTGCCGACATGGCCTTCGTCGGTGAAGTGGGCCTATCGGGGGAGGTACGCGCCGTCGCCCAGCTGGCCCTGCGCTTGCACGAAGCCGCCAAGATTGGCTTCAAGCGCGTCCTCGTCCCCAAGCTGCGCCGCAAACTAGACGACGCGCCGCGCGGCCTGGCGCTCATCGAATGCCGCAACATCGCTGAAGCCTTGCGCGCCGCTCTGCCACAGACCTCGTCTTGATTCAAGCGCCTACAGCAACAATCCTGTACAGCATGGACTCAGCTTATCTCGACGAGCGTTCAGTGATGTTCGTCACGAGTTCTCATGACACTCGTTACAGTCCATCATCGTGAGTGCCACATTAAAATGTGGGTGTCTTGTAAAACCATTCGCACAGCTCGATGAGGAACTGTTTATGGATGCTCTCACTCTAGCAAGGCTGCAGTTTGGCATTACCACCGTCTATCACTTCTTCTTCGTCCCGCTCACCCTAGGCTTGTCCATCATCGTCGCCATCATGCAGACGATTTACGTCCGCAGCGGCGATGAGAAGTACAAGCGTATGGCCAAGTTCTGGGGCAAACTGCTGCTCATCAACTTCGCGATGGGCGTCGTCACTGGCATTGTGCAAGAATTCCAATTCGGCATGAACTGGTCGGAATACTCGCGCTTCGTCGGCGACATCTTCGGCGCGCCGCTGGCAGTAGAAGCCCTGGTCGCCTTCTTCATCGAATCGACCTTCTTGGGCGTGTGGATTTTCGGCTGGGATAAGCTCTCCAAGCGCGTCCATCTGGCTTCCATCTGGCTGGTGGCTTTCGCTTCCAACATGTCGGCCTTCTGGATTTTGGTGGCCAATTCCTTCATGCAGAACCCGGTCGGCTACCGTATCGCCGAGTCGGGCCGCGCCGAGATGACCGACTTCATCGCGCTCATCACCAACCCCAACGTCTGGCTTCAGTTCCCACACGTCGCCTTCGGCGGCCTAGCGACGGGCGCGTTCTTCGTCATCGGCATCAGCGCCTTTCATCTACTGCGCAACAAGAGTGGCGAAGAGGCCCTGGAACCATTCCGCGCCTCCATGCGCCTGGCGCTCATCATCGGCACGTTTGCCTCCATCCCGCTGATCGGCTTTGGCCACGCCCAGGGCCAGCGCATGGCCGACGTACAGCCGATGAAGCTGGCCGCCGCCGAGGGCCTGTGGAATTCTGAAGACCCCGCCAGCCTGTCGATGTTCCAAATTGGCGACGAGACCAACCGTCGAGAGATCATCAACATCCGCATTCCGTCGCTGCTGAGCTTCTTAGCCTACAACACTCCCGATGGCTTGGTGCAGGGCATGAATCAGCTGCAAGAGCGGTACGTCGCTCAATACGGTGAGGGCAACTATGTGCCACCGATGATTTGGCTCATCTACTGGAGCTTCCGCGCGATGGTGGGCGCCGGCGTCGTGATGGCCATCTTGGGCTTCGTAGGCCTGTTCCTCTTCTATACGGGCCGCCTGAACGCCAGCAAAGCACGCACCTTCTTGACGATCCTGGTCGCAGCGCTCTTCCTGCCCTACATTGCCAGCATCAGCGGCTGGATGTTGACTGAAGTCGGTCGTCAGCCCTGGATCGTGCAAGGCCTGATGACGATCGAAGAAGCGCTCTCGCCCAACGTCACCGTCGACATGCTGTTCATTTCGCTGGTGGGCTTCGCTGTGCTGTATGGCCTATTGATGGCCGCCGACATCTACCTGCTACAAAAGTATGCCCGTCGCAACATGGACGACAGCGACACACTCACCCCCTGGCTGGACAAGCCTACTCCCGCTATCGACCAACAACCGCGCCTTGAGGGCGCTTACTAAGCCGCTTAGGGAGGCTCATCATGGAATTGCAAGTCCTCTGGTTTCTGCTGATCGCCGTCCTCTTCACAGGTTTCCTGTTCCTAGAAGGGTTTGATTACGGGGTAGGTATCCTGCTGCCCTTCGTCGCTAAAGATGATCGCGAGCGCCGCGTCGTCGTCAACAGCATTGGCCCGTTCTGGGACGGCAACGAAGTCTGGTTGCTGACCGCCGGTGGTGCGATCTTCGCCGCCTTCCCGCACTGGTACGCCACCCTGTTCAGCGGCTTCTACTTGGCCCTGTTCCTGATCTTGGTAGCCCTGATTCTGCGCGGCGTAGCCTTCGAATTCCGCAGCAAGGACGACAGCCCACGCTGGCGCGCCATGTGGGACGGCGCTATCTTCTTCGGCAGCTTTGTACCTGCGCTGCTGTGGGGCGTGGCCTTCGGCAACATTCTACGCGGCGTAGCCATCGACGCCAGCATGACTTATGTTGGCAGCTTCTTCGACCTGCTCAATCCTTATGCCCTCGTAGGCGGCCTGGTCACGCTGTCGCTGTTCATCCTGCACGGCGCGCTGTTCTTGGAGCTGAAGACGGGCGGCGTCGTGCAAGAACGTGCCAAGCAGGTGACGCGCCGCGCTATCGTGCCGGTCATCGTCCTAGCCCTGGTCTTCGTCGGCCTCAGCCTGGTTGAGACCGACATCCTGCAAAGGCTGAACGTGGCCAACGTCCTGGGCTTGGTGGCGGCAGTTGTGGGCCTGCTGGCGGGTGCGTATTTCATCTTCAGTGGGCGCTTCGGGCGGGCCTTCGCTGCAACGGGCGTCGTCATCGTCGGCGTGGTGGCCCTCATCTTCGGCACGCTCTTCCCGCGCGTCATGCCCTCCAGCTTGGGCGAAGCCTTCGACTTAACCATCTTCAACGCTTCTTCCAGCCCCTACACCCTTCAGGTCATGACCGTCATCGCGCTCACCGTCGTCCCCTTCGTCCTGCTCTACCAGGGCTGGACGTACTGGGTCTTCCGCAAGCGCCTGACGACCGACAGCCACCTGGAGTATTAGCGCTCCACAGGCCTCTTTCGTCTTCAGGCGAAAGAGGCTAAAATGATGAGTAAGTTATGAGAACGGCCTTCGGGTCGTTCTCGCCATTGCGCACACGCCCAAAGTTGCCAAACTCACGTCAACAAAGCGCCTGCTCATGACAGACCAACCTTCTGCCACACGCTCTCGCCCTCGCAAACGTCCGCCCAGCCTCAACAGCCGCCTGATGGCCGAAGCGCGCGCCCTACCGCGCTCGCTCATGCTCAGCTTGGCCTGCAGCGTCATCCTGGGACTGCTGATCGTCTTGCAAGCCCGTCTGCTGAGCAGCGCCATCCACCGCGCCCACCTAGAAGGGGCAGGCCTAGAAACCCTATCGGGCCTGCTGTGGGGTCTGCTGGTCGTCATTGGGCTGCGCGCCCTGCTGAGCTACGGCCATGCTCTGGCTTCGGCACAGTTGGCGATTGGCGTCAAAGAGCGGCTGCGCCAGCGCTTCTTGGCCCATCTTTATGCCCTCGGCCCAGCCCATAGCTTGGCAGAGCGCAGCGGCGACCTGGCTCTGACTGTCACCGAAGGCGTGGAGAAGCTGGACGGCTTCTATCGCGACTATTTACCCGCCATCTTCAACGCCATCTACCTGCCTTTCCTCATCTTCCTGGTGGTGTTGCCGCTGGATGTGCTGACCTTCGCTGTGCTGGCCGTCACCGCTCCGCTGATCCCGCTCTTCATGGCCCTGATTGGCACAGCTTCGGGTGAGATGGCCCGCCATCAGTTCAGCGAAATGCGCGCGCTGGGGGCGCATTTCCTGGACGTCATGCAAGGCTTGGTGACGCTCAAACTCTTCAATCGCAGCCAGCACCAAGTGCAGACCATCGGACGCATGACAGAGCGCTTCCGCGAGGCGACTATGCGCGTGCTGCGCGTCGCTTTCCTCTCAGCCTTGACGTTGGAGTTGCTGGCCACCCTCAGCGTAGCTATCGTCGCCGTCGAAATTGGCGTGCGCCTGCTCTATGGCCATATCGGCTTCGAGAACGCCCTGTTCTTGCTAGTGATTGCGCCGGAGTTCTATCTACCGCTGCGCACTCTGGGGGCGCGCTTCCACAGCGCCACCGAGAGCAAGGCTGCTGCCGAGCGGCTATACGCCGTCCTGGACACGCCTCCGCCATCCCAGCCTGCGGCGCCGCGCGTCGCTTTGACGCTGAACAACGCGCCTGCCCTGCGCTTTGAAGCGCTGCACCTGGCCTACCCAACGGAGCAAGGCCCGCGCCCTGCTCTGCGCAGCCTGAGCCTGGACGTGCCAGCAGGCCAGACGATAGCGATCGTCGGCAGCAGCGGCAGCGGCAAGACTACGCTGGCCAGCCTGCTGCTGGGCTTTCGCCAGCCCGACTCTGGCCGAATCCTGATCGACGGTCACGATTTGGCCACACTTGATCTAGAGTCGTGGCGCGCTAATCTGGCCTGGGTGAGCCAGACGCCATACCTATTCAACGCGACCATCGCCGAGAACATCCGCCTCGGTCAGCCCCAAGCCGACGATCAGGCCGTCATCATCGCCGCCCAGGCAGCAGGGGCGCATACCTTCATCAGTCAACTGCCACAAGGCTACGCCACGCTCTGCGGCGAACGCGGGTTGCGCCTGAGCGGCGGTCAGGCCCAACGAATCGCCCTCGCGCGCGCCTTCCTACGCCGCGCGCCCCTGCTCATCTTGGATGAGCCGACTTCTCAGCTGGATGCGCAGCACGAAGCCGAGGTATTGGAGGGACTGCGCCGCCTAGCTCAGGGCTGCACTGTCCTGCTCATCACCCACCGCTTGAGCGCGGCGCGCCGCGCCGATTGGATTGCGGTATTGGAAGAAGGCCGAGTCGTGGAACAGGGGACGCACGACCGGCTCATGAGCCAAGATGGGGCATATGCCCGCCTGGCTCAACAGGACAACTCTTTGAGCGCTGAAGCCGAAACAGAGGCCAACTATGCCGCACGCTAACGCTAATCCCATGCTGCGCGTCGTCCGTATAGCTCTGCCTTTCTGGCGGAGTATGGCCCTGGCGACTGTCTTCGGCGCGCTGACCATCATCGCCAGCGTGAGCCTGATGGCCAACTCAGCCTGGCTCATCTCTAAAGCCGCCCTGCAACCTTCTATCGCCGATCTGAGCGTAGCCGTCGTCGGCGTGCGCTTCTTCGGGATCGCGCGCGGCGTCCTCCGCTACCTAGAGCGCCTAGTCAGCCACGATACGACCTTCCGCTTGCTAGCGCGCCTGCGCGTGGCCTTTTACCAAAGCCTAGAGCCGTTAGCGCCGGCCCGCCTGGCCTCGCTGCGCAGCGGCGACCTGCTCAGCCGCGCTATCGACGACATCGAAAGCCTGCAGAACTTGTATCTGCGCGCTATCGCCCCGCCGATGATCGCCGTCCTGGCGGCGCTGTTCACTACCGTCCTGCTGGGTCTGTTTGATCCTCTGTTGGCCCTGGTAGCTTTGGGCTTCATGCTGGTTGCTGGCGTCGGCGTGCCGCTGCTGGCCTGGCGCGGCAATCAGACCGTCGGCGCTCAGCGTGTACAGACGCGCGCCGAACGCAACGCCTCCCTGGTCGATCAGATACAGGGCATGGCTGAGACGCTGGTCTACAGCCGCGCGGCAGCCCAAATGGCTCGTTCTGCCCAACTAGAACGGGTTGCCAGCGCTCAAGAAATGCGCATGGCCCACGTCGATGGCCTGCAAATCGCCCTGCTGGTCTTCTTGACGCAGGGAGCAGGCTTAGCTTTGCTCGTCTTGGCCATCCCGCGCCTGGACGGGGTTCTGTTGGCGACGGTGGTGTTGGCTACGATTGCCGTCTTCGAAGCCTTCGGCCCACTGGCCCAAGCAGCCGTCAATCTGGGAGTCAGCAACCAGGCCAGCCGCCGCTTGTTCGACATCATCGATACGCCGCCAGCGGTGCGCGAAGCGGCTCTGCCTGCCCCCGCGCCTTCTGCCTATGACCTGCACGTTCGCGGCCTGCGTTTCCGTTACGACGCCGATCAGCCGCTGGTGCTGGACAGCTTGGATTTGAGCCTGCCCGCAGGCAAGCGCGTGGCCATCCTGGGCGAGAGCGGGGCAGGCAAGTCGACCCTGGTCAACGTGTTGCTGCGCTTCTGGGACTATGAAGGCGGCACAATCGAGCTGGGTGGCCGCGAGCTGCGCGATTACGCCCTGAGCGACGTGCGCAGCACTTTCGCGGTCATGAGCCAGCGCACTCATCTCTTCAACACCACCATTGGCGAGAACATCCGCTTGGCGCGCATGGACGCCACACAGGAGGAAGTCGAAGCCGCGGCCCGCCAAGCTCAAATCCACGACTTCATCACTTCGCTGCCCCAGGGCTATGGGACGCTGGTCGGTGAAGATGGCGCAGCACTCAGCGGTGGCCAGCGCCAGCGCGTGGCCCTGGCCCGCGCCTTGCTCAAAGGCTCACCCATCCTCATCTTAGACGAGGCCACTGCGAACTTAGACACAGCCACTGAGCGAGCCGTCATGCAGACCATCCTCGACAGCACCGCAGGGCGCAGCCTGTTGGTCATCACCCACAGGCGCACCCTGCTGGAGCAGATGGACGCGGTTTATGTGCTGCACGAAGGGCGCTTGCAGCCTACTGGCTGAGCGCCCCATGAGCCTATTTGGCGAATTCGATGGCGCGCTTCTCGCGGATGACGTGGACTTTGATCTGGCCAGGGTACTGCATGGTCTCTTCGATCTGTTTAGCGATCGAACGAGCCATCTCCATCGCGCCCAGGTCATCGACTTCCTCCGGACGCACAATAATGCGCACCTCGCGGCCCGCCTGCAAGGCATAGCTCTGTTCCACGCCCTGATAGCTGTTAGCGATGTCTTCCAGGGCTTTCACGCGCTTGATATACGCTTCAATGCTCTCGCGGCGCGCGCCGGGCCGTGCGCCGCTGATGGCATCCGCCGCCTCTACGATGTAGGCCTCTACGTAAAGCTGTTCGACCTCGTGATGGTGCGCTTCGACGCAGTTGATGACGCGCTCGTCAATTCTGTAGCGGCGCAGCAAGTCTGCGCCAATGCGCGCGTGCGTGCCTTCGGTCTCATGGTCGATGGCCTTGCCTATGTCGTGGAGCAGGCCACCCATCTTGGCCACCATCACGTCCGCACCTAACTCAGCGGCGATCATGCCAGCTAGATGGGCCGTCTCAATGCTGTGAGCGTGCTGATTCTGGCCATAGCTGGTGCGGAACTTGAGCTGACCTAGCAGGCGCAGAATTTCGGGGTGCAAGCCATGAATGCCGGTCACGTAGGCAGCTCGTTCGCCCTCTTCGCGGATCACGCGGTCAATCTCCGCGCGGGTGTCCTGGATGAGCTTCTCAATGCGCGCTGGGTGAATGCGTCCATCCGTCACCAGCTTGCTCATCGAAATGCGAGCCACCTCGCGGCGTATCGGGTCGAAGCTGCTGATAGTGATCGTCTCTGGAGTATCGTCCACCACCACATCGACGCCAGCAGCCACCTCAAAGGCGCGAATGTTGCGCCCATTGCGTCCGATGATACGACCCTTCATCTCGTCACTGGGCAGTGGCACGACGCTCACGGCCACTTCATTCACGTGTTCATTCGCTAGGCGTTGAATGGCCAGGCCGATAATTTCGCGCGCGCGGCGTTCGCCCTCTTCGCGGGCCTCTGCTTCAATCTGGCGAATAATGCGCGCCATATCATTGCGCGCCTCCTGTTCTACCGCCGCCAAGAGCTGAGCTTTGGCTTCTTCGACCGTCATCTGGGCAATGCGCTGGAGTTCGCCCAGCTTCTCTTCTTCTTTCTTCTGCAAGTCCTGCTCGCGCTTGTCGATCTTAGCCTGGCGCTTGTTGAGGGCCTGCTCGCGCTGTTCGGCGCGCTCCAGACGCTTTTCCAGCTCCTCTGAGCGTTTGTCCAGGCTCTCACGACGACGCTGCAAGCCCTCTTCCTCGCGCTCCACGTCTTTGCGCCGCCGTGCGATGATAGCGTCGGTCTCCTGCATCATTTCACGCTTCTTGCGCTCCGTCTCCTCCAGGGCGCGCAGGGCGTCGTTGCTGGCCTTTTCGATGATGTTGCGCGCCTTTTCTTCTGCTTGCAGCAGCAAGTTAGTGGCGCGCTCTTGCTGTTTGCGCAGCAGGCTTTGTCGGCCGAAGTAGCTGCCTGCCAGCCCGCCGAGCAGCAGGCCCAGGGCAGCGCCTATGATCCCAATCAGTATGTCCATCGCTCATCAGCCTGTGCCGCCGACGATGGCGCTCCGCAGGCTGTCTCTCCTTTCTGAGTGAACCGTCGCTAGTCGTCTTCCAGCGAGGTCACAGCGTCGGCGATGGAATTGCGGAAGAAGCCTGCGTCGCGCAGCTCCTCAGCTAGGCGCGCCCAGGCTTGGCGACTGGCTGAAGCGCTGAAGCCACGCCGCTGCCAGAAGGCCATCAGCGCCCGGCGCAGCGCACGCTCATTGTGGCCACGCAGCTTGCGCAGTTGCCTCTGGGCCGCCTGATAGGCCAGAGAATCTTCGCTCGCCTGGCCTGTTTCATCCCACATCGAGAGAACGTCGTCGATGACTTCCGCCGCCACGCCTTTTTGGCGCAGTTCGTAGCGCAGGGCGCGCAGGCCCAGCGGTTTGAAGGCACTGCGGCTCTCCACCCAGTAGCGCGCAAAAGCGACGTCGTCCAGATAGCCTTGACGGCGCAAGCGTTCCAGCGCCAGCTCCATCACCCCTTCATCGGTCTGATGACGGCGCAGCGCCTGGCGAATCTCTTGTTCAGCACGCGGACGGCTGGTCAACAGACGAACGGCTAGCCCACAAGCGCGTTCCACAGCGTCCTGCTGGCGCAGCGTTGCGATGGCCTCTTCGTCCAGGCTTTGACCCAGGCGCAGGCGTGCCGCGTCCATCTCTGGTACGCCGAAGGCAAACTGACCGTCGAGGTAGACGCTGACGCGCTCTTTGTGTCGTTTCTGGCGCTCTAACCGCGTAATGATTGGCATGGGGTGAAATCCTGGGGTAGTCTTCAACAGCCGCTGCTGCTTTTGGGCCTTCAGGCGGCGCATCGTGCATGACCACAGGCTGCACATCTTAGGCTGGCGCGGTCAGGGCGCTTGTAGCTGATAAGATGAGGAATTCCTCTACCACTGGGGTAGTTTGGCGTCTGTCAATGCGCCGTTGCTCTGGCGTCTTGGGTTCTCTCAACGAGGCGGATACCTGCCACGCAATCCATCAGCCTCTGTTATCCTCACTGTAGCGTAAACCATTGGAACTACAATGTTTCTTATACACTGTAACGGAAAAGGCCCTTTCTGGCAAGTGTTTAGGCAGGTATAGTTAGCATGTGTCATGTTGAATGATCTTAGCTAATGGAAGAGGCCAAGTCTCATGTCGATTTTCAGTCGCAAAACTAGCGACAGCGAAAGCGTCGCAGAAGCGCCTCTGGCCCGCCCCGCACTCAGCGCGCCGGTAGGCTTCGAGACCGTCTTCGGAACAACTTGCACTCTAGAAGGCACGCTGACCAGCAGCGGCAACGTGCGCATCGACGGCACATTCAGCGGTGCGCTGTCCATCAGTGGCAACATCCTGGTGGGCGAAACCGCCAAGATCACTGCCGACATCCATGCGCGCAACATCTCCATTGCTGGCGCAGTGCGCGGCAACGTCAGCGGCAACAAAGTCCAAATCCTGCGCACAGGCCGAGTCTGGGGCGATATCCACGCCAACGCTTTGACGATGGAAGAAGGCGCTTTCCTCGACGGCAAGATCACCATGCAGGGACACCAGGCAGCCGGCGCTAGCAGCAGCTCAGAAGCTGCTCCTATCCCCCCACCGGCCTCCCAAGCCGACAGCGCTCCTCCTCAAGCCGAGTCGAAGGTCACCGATCCTCAACCTTCTGACAGCGCCGATGATGGCGACAGCGGCAGCGGCGGCGGTAGTGGCGGCAGCGATGGGGATGGCGAATGATCCGCGTGCTGATCGTCTGCCTGGGCAACATCTGCCGCTCACCGATGGCAGAGAACGTCCTGCGCCACCTGGTGGCCGAAGCAGGCCTAAGCGCGCAGATCAGCGTTGATTCGGCTGGCACAGCCAACTACCACGTGGGTGAGTTGGCCCACAAGCGCACGCGCGGCTTGCTAGCTGATCACGCTATCCCCTACAGCGGCACAGCCCGTCAGTTGACCAAAGACGATCTGGCCAGCTTCGATTACGTCTTGGCAATGGACGCCGACAACCTGACCGATGTGCAGCGCTTGCGCAGCGCGCACACCCGCGCCAAGATCGGCCTCTTCCTAGACGATGCCTACCAAGCTAGCCTGGTGGATGTGCGCTACGTCCCCGACCCTTACTACACGGATCGCTATGAGGAGACTTTTGAGCTGGTGATGAAGGGATCGCGCGCTTTCTTGGAGCGCCTACGCCGCGATCATCAGCTCTAGGCAGGCGCGCCTTCGCGCAGCAGTGGCAGGACGAGCAAGTCGTCGAACACGACGACCACTCCAGGCCCGCCGCTGACCGTGCTGTAAGCCGCCAGTCCCACTTGTCCAACAGGCCAGCGCGCATCGCGCAGCTCTGGCTGGAGCGTGCCGCCGATGCATTGGCCGCCGCTGTAGGTGCTTTGGCCCTGTGGATCGTCGGGCAGACACAGCGGTACATCCTGGCCGTTGATGGCGAAGCGGAAGCGCTCCCCATCCATGACCACGCGCAGGCGGTTGCTCTCACCCAGGCCTTGGCGGATGAGCGGCGAATCGATCCAAGTACTCATACGGCGCGGCGCTTGGCCCAAACCGTCAGCGCGCCACACCGAGTAGTAGCCATCGCTGCTGATGAGGAAGACGTAGTAGCCGCTGGCCTGCTGGCTTTGTGGACGGAAGATCAGGCGCAGCAGCACGCCAAAGGCATCGACGCGAGCCAGCTCACACAGCAGCGGCGCAGGCATGGCGCAGCCTTGTCGTGGCGCTTGCAAGCGGAAGACCAGGCCAAAGCCGTTATCCAGCGGGCCAGCGACGGCGCGCGCCGTCACCTCCACCTGAGCGTCGCCGAACGACGGCTCAGCCACTGAGTAGGCCACCGTGTCCACTTGCCCCACTTCAATCCGCAGCGCGCCATCTTCTATGCGCGCCGCGAGGCGTCCCTCATAAGTTTGCCATTCGTCCTCAAAGCCGTCGAAACCCGCCGCGTACAACACAGGCCCTTCGCTGAGGACGATCTGCCGCTCCACAACCAAGCCATAAGCCGCGTTGACCAGGGCGCACAGCAAGGTCAGAGCGGCGCTGAGCGCCAAGCCTTGCCACAAGGGGCGCGAGCGTCGCTCAAGATCAGGACTCGCAGACGTGGAGCGGCTCAAGCGTCAGTCTCCCACCGCCGGCAAGCGCATGGTGTCGCGGTGCGAGGGCCGTAGGCTATGCAGCGCCAGCAAGAACCATCCGCCGCCCAGGCGCACCAGCGCCCCCAAGATGAGCATGCTCACAGTACTTATGCCCAGGCTGACGATGCTCGTCCCCATGATCGGGCCGATGAAGATGGAGACGAACAGCAGTTGGTGGAAGACCACCGACGCCTGCATGTCGCCATGTGCCGTCTTCTCTGCGAAGTAGCTCAGGCTGCAAATGCTGATAGCTGTCCAGCCCGCACCTGTCAGGGCAGCGCCCACCAGCGCCACCAGCATATTGGGCGCGAGGGCGATCACCATGGCGGCCAGTGCCAGGCCTAGCAGGCTGTAGCCGATGATCCGCCGATTGCCCAAACGCACTCGTATCGAGTCCAGCCGCAGGCTGATGAGGATACCGGCTGCTACTTCCACGCCGCCGAACAAGCCCATCCAACCTTCGCTAGCTAACAAGGCGCGCTCTAGGTGCAGCGGCACGACCGCGAACAACAGGTGGAAAGCGAAGAAAGAGACGAAGGTCACAATCGCCACCGCCATGAAGTTCGGCTCGCTGAACAGCTTCCCCAATGGGCGCGGTTTGCTGCGCTGCTCTTCTTCTGCCGTCGGCGGATAGAGGATGCGCAGGCGGCCCAAGTGCCACTGGCTCACCATCGAGAAGCCGAAGGCGACGACGAACATGATCTGGTAGTTGATGGGGAAGGGCAGGGCATCCAGCATGAGGCCGAAGCCCAAGCTAGAGAGCGTGATTGCCACGTTCAAGGCCAGATAGCGGCGCGTGAGCAGGGACGGGATGACTTGGTCGGAGACGGTGTCGCGTATCATCATCATGAAGATGGCCGACGACACCCCTTGCCCCAGGGCCGGCAACATAGCTGAGGCGATGATCCAAGCTACGCGCCACTCAGCAGGGAAGAAAGGCGCAAAAGCTGGCAGCAGGAAGACGAAGCGGAAGATAATGCTAGGAATCCAGACCGCCGAGACCGAGTCACGGTAATGACTGCGCCACCACCCCGCAAGCGCCGTCGAAAAGACGAGGATGAGACCCGGCAAGGACGAAATCCAGCCGATGTCCATCGGCGTCGCCCCCATGCGCAGGGCGAAGAACTGCAAGAAGCGCGTCGTGGCCGCCAGGGCCAGGCCGAACCAGGCGATGTCCATCACCAGGTGATGATAGTTGGCACGTTCAACGTTGTCCCGTACCGTGTTCATGATTGGGATAAGCCTTTGCTTGTAGATTAGGACGATGGGCGAACGAGCAATGAGCGGGGAGGCGGCCTTTTGTTGGGCCGTGCATGTCTCAAGATCACTCTAATTTTAGGCCTTCGGTGAGGCCCTTGTACAGGGCCAAGTGAGGAGTCCATCAGCGCCGCGTGCTGCGCCGAAAAGCCCACAACAGCAATGCCACCAGCATCTCGCGCCAGGTCGTAAAGATCAGCAGCAGGGCAGCGTTGTCGATGAGGGCTTGCTGCCCCAGGGCTAGGCCCGCCTGGGCCACGAAGCTGCGCAGCGGTGTCAGCCAAGCCAGTCCCAGGCCTAGCGTCATCAGGCCCTGCCAGGTCAGAAAGGCCAAGACGGCGCTGACAGATGGTTTCAGCACCAAACCCGGTCTCAGGCCCACTAACAGGCCGATCAGCAAGCCGTTGACGGGACCGTAAGCATGATCCAGCAGCAGAAGCAGGGTCAAGCTCAGGTAGGCCAGCGTGTCCACCCAAAGGCGTTCCTGGACGCTGGCGAAGCCAGGATCAAGGGCGGCGCTGGCCTGGATGAACAACACCAGCAGAGCCAGCGCGCCGCTCAACCAGCGAGCGTAGCGCCAGCTTGTTGCGCGCAATTGATGGGCGTTGGCCTGTGCCAAGCCAATGATCCAGGCTAGGCCATCCACTCCCAGCGGAGTTGCTCCCACTAGCGCTGCCGAGCGCGCTCGCCAGTGCGCCACCTGAGAAGCTGTCTGAGCTGCGATCCATGCTCCGATAAGCGTCCCGCCTAGCACGAAGAACGACAGCGGCAGGCCGAAGACCAAGCCCAACAGACCATAAATCAGCGCTAGGGGTTGCCAGCCCAAGATGAGCAGAGCCAGGGCTAACAGCAGCAGGGACAAGCGCACAGAACGGCCTGCGCGCTCGGCGCTGGGACGGCGCTGGCTGAAACGATAGAGCGGATGATCGCGCGGTGGATTGCTCAGGACGCGCCAGATACGCCAGGCAGGCGTCATGGGACGACCCCCCAGGCCACGATGTCTGGCCTGCCCAGGGCTGGATGGACGCCTTCGCTCAACTCCGTGAACAAGCCGCTGGCCACGTCCAGCGCCACGATGAGGTGGCCTTTGTTGTCGTTGGGGATGTTGACCGCAAAAGCCAGCGCGCGAGAGTCGGGCGACCAGACCAAGCGCGGCGGCTGTGGCGTGTGTTCGTCGGTAGTTAGGCCACAGTAGCGCGCCAGCTGGCGCGCCGCCATATCTAGGATGTACACGCTGGCTGCCCCGACGTTGGTCTGGGGGTCTGGCCCTGTGAGGGGCATGGCCCAGAAGGCCAGACGAGCGCTGTCGGGCGACCAAGCTAGCCCTTGTGCGCTCAGACCACCTATGCGCACCGCCCCCTGCGCGCTGAAGTAGGTCATCTGCTGTGGTGTAACCTCGTCAGGTCGGATGATGAACAGCTCAGCGCCGCTGATCCCGTTCACTTGCGCGCCGCGCCCCACGTAGGCCAGCATTTGTCCGTCGGGCGACCAGGCCAGACCGTTGAAGTAGGGAGCGTCGGCGCTCAAACGCACCAGTGGACGGGCAGGATCATCGGTCTTGAGCAGCGCACGAGCCACGCTATTGCGCCCATCGGCCACCAGCGCCACTGCCCAGCGACCGCCTGGCTGTACGCTGATGAGGCCGCTGCCACGCAGATAGTCACGGCTCAGCAAGTCAATCGAACCATCAGCCTGCAAGAAGGGCCGCTGATCCGGCGTCCAGGCCAACCACACCCCTTCCGCCCACCATTCTAAATCCGTCGCGCCTACCATGACCTGGCTGCGTTGCGTCCCGTTGACGCGCATACGGGTGAAAGCCAGCGTCAGCGGATCAGGGTAGGTGAGCCACTGGCCGTCAGGGGATAAGCGGCAATTGCTGGTGCAAGGGCGCGTCTCTGGCAGGGGGTAGCGCGTCGCTCGCCCAATGTCGTAGACCCACAGCGCGCTAGCGTCGAAAGCCGTCAGCAACAGCCCACTTGGCTCAAACTGTGGGCCGCGCTGCACCAGTGGTGGAGTGGTGCACAGCTCACGCGCCACCTGCGCCTGGCTGAAAGCGCCGCCCCAGGCCAGGCAGATCGTCCACAGGCTAGAGATGATCCAGCGATTCATCAGTAAAATCCCACACTTCAACTCAGATAGCCTATGTTATAATCAGGACGGAATTTTGACACGTCCAAAGCACGATTACCACTGCGGGAGCAAAGCCCGATGACCCAACTCATATCTGGCACCACCCAGCGGCGCGAAGATTATCCGGAGAGCCTTGCGGATGGTCACGAAGAGCGCGAGCCGCACCTGCGCAGCACGCGCCATGATCTGCGGCTCGTCTCCTTGCAGGGCTTATCTATCAGCGAGACGGGCTACGTGCGCGTCCTGAACCTGAGCGCTGAGGGCCAAGACGCTACCGAGGGTCAAGACGCTAAGCGCTCCAGCGACGAAACGCAAACCGAGGCTGAAGCTGAGGCTCAAGTCGCTGCGCAGCCTGTTCCTCAGCCATCTTCTGACCCTGCTCCCATTGTTCCACCAAGCCTGGACAAGTCCAAGCCCGTCCTCGTTGTCGAAGACACTCAGGACATCGCTGAGATCATCCAGGCCACCATCGAGGGCATGGGCCTCAAGACCGTCTATGCTGGCAGCGGCAAGCAGGGTCTGGACGTGATGAGAGAGCAGACGCCGCAGATCATCATGCTAGACATCGGTCTGCCCGATATCACTGGCTGGCGCATGCTCGATCACATCAAGGAACACTACGCCGAAGCCCAGCTGGCTATGCCGACCGTAATCGTCATCACTGCCTACGGCGATCCAGCCAACAAGCTGATCGGCAAGCTGCAAAACGTCTATAGCTACTTGGTGAAGCCCGTCCTTCCCGATCAAGTGGAGCGGGTGGTCAAGATGGTCATCAATGGCGAAACCCCGTCCGGCGCGGCAGGTCTGCTCTGAGACCGTGCGCGGCCTAGCAGTAGGCCTGCTAGCCCTGCTGCTGCTCAGCCTGAGCCAGGCTCAGGCCCTCTCTAACGTCCTCTACCGCGCCCTCCTGGCGAACGATCAGGCAGCGCTGGCCCGCTTGTGGCGCGAACGCGGCGCAACTGAGCGCGCCCTGCCTCACCTAGAGCGCCTGCCTAATTCCGATCCCCTCAGCCTGCGCCTGCTCATCCACGCCTACCTAAGCCAAAGCCAATGGGCTTGGGCCGAAGACGCTTTGCTGCGCCTTCATCAGCTCACCCCTAACGACGCCTGGGCCAACTTCAACTTGGGGGCGCTGTGGGCCGCTTCCGATCCTGCACGCGCCAGGCCGCACCTACTGGCCCTGCGTCGCTCTGCCCTCTATCGTGAAGACGCCGCTGCCTTGTTGGACGCACTGAACGCTCCTAATCGCGCCGAACAAGTGGCGCAGCGCCTGGCCCTGCGCGCCCATCCGCTGGCGGAATGGGCCTACAGCTACGCTTACGCCTGGGATGGTCAACCCCGCGCTCTGGCTCTGCTGGGCCTGCTGCGCGAGCAGCGCGGCGCCGACGGCAGCCGCATGATCGATCAAGCAGCGCGCCAGGCCACCCAAGATGATCCTCTCATCTACTACGCGCAGGGGGTGCGCTGGCGCAACCGCCAGCGCTACGCCGAGAGCCTGGAGGCTTTGCAGCTGGCCCACGCACTGGAAGCCAACAATCCGCTCTACTGGGCCGAAGTCGGCTTGACGCTGCGCCTGATGGGCGACGGTCAAGCCCAGGCCTGGATTGACGGCGCGCTGCGCCTGGCCCAGGCACAGGGTCGCGAAGCCGAGCTGCGCGCCATCCTGGGCCAATAGCTCTTGTAGCGCACTGTACCGCTCTCGTGCTAGAATCGACGCACCGTTTGAGTCAGGAGACAAACGCCCTCATGCTCATCCGCTCAGCCACCCTTGATGATGCTCAAGCCATCGTGCGCCTGGCCTGTGCCGCTGTGCCGCGCTGGCAGCGGCTCAATGAGTCGGGCTTGGCTGAAGACGTGCCATACGAAGCGCTGAGCATATATGAGCGCTGGCAGCATGGCGGCCCCTGGATGAGCCTTGAGACAGCAGTGCTGTGGCTCAACCATCTGCTGCGCGGCGCTGGCTTGCCTCTGGTCGTCCTGGACGACGCGGGCCATTTGCTGGCCTACGCTGAAGCCTTCTTCGGCGATGAGCCGCATCCATTCGGCAAGCATCTACACCTAGCCGACCTGCGCTTGGCAGAAGGCGCGCCACCAGAGACCGCCGCTGCTCTGCTGGCTCATCTCTCCAAGTCACGTCAACGCCTGACAATCAGCATCCTGGCCACCGACGACGAAGCGCGCGAGCGCTGTCAAGCCCTCGGCTTCGCTCCGCTAGCCAGCGTGCGCCACTGGCTCATCAACACTCAAAGCGGCCAGGGCTTCTACAAGGCCAGCCCCCACCTCCACGCCGATCCCGCCCAAATTCAGGGTTGGGCCATGCCCATCGGGCGCACAAGCAGCGCGCGCCAAGCCTGGGAGACGCTGTGGACTAGGCTATGGGACGCGCTGCCTGCTATCGCTCAGCAGGCCCACGAACGCCTGAGCTTCAGCGCCAGCGGACAGACGGCCTTCATCAGCCTACAGGCCCGCCTCTACGATCCGCGCACCGCCGACGTGTCTTGCTGGACGGCCAAGCCGCTCACCCCTGCCTTGCTCACTGCCCTGCGCGACTGGGGGCAGCGCCAGGGCTACAAGCGCTTGGGCTTGGCCCTGGACGACGCAACCGCCAAGCTGCTGCCTGCCGACGCCGAAGCTACGCCGCTCAGCCACCTCACCCTCACCTACGCTCCCTGAGTCCTAGGACAACATGCGTCATGCCTTTGAACATTAACCCTCATCATCACCCAGAACACGCCATCGAAAGCGGCTTCATCCAGGTCATGTTGGGCGCGAAGGCCGCGCGCGCCTATTGGGCTCATCCGATAGGCGGCACAAAAGCTCCCGGCATCTGCCTGCTGCACGACTGGTGGGGGCTGACGCTGGCCATCCGCTTGCTAGCCGACCAATTGGCCCAGGCGGGTTATTACGTCATCGCGCCTGACTTGTACGAGGGCCAGCTCGCCCACACCCCCAAAGACGCCCTGGCTATGATAGAACGTACCCGCGAGGGCCGTCACCTACTGGTGGACGGCGCGATCACCGTCATCGAGACGCACCACCTCACCACTAGCAAGACCGCTGTGATTGGCGTGGGCATGGGCGGCACGCTAGCCTACGGCGCCGCCCTGGAGCGCGACGACTTGGAAGCCGCTGCCGCTTTCAGCGGCTTCCCTCATGCTTATCTAGGCCAGTTCAACCGCGCTCACGCCCCCATCCTGGCGGTGTACGGCGAACACGAGCCGTTCATCAAGCCCATTGTCCTCCAGGCCTTGCGCGAAGAATTCGCCCAAGACCCGCGCCATCGCCTGGTCATCATCCCTCAAGCTAGTCACGACTTGTTCGCTGACCAAGCAGGTCATCCCCTCTCCAAGCAAGCCTTCAGCCTGCTACTGGCTTTCCTAGATGACCATATTCAACAACCCAAGCGCCGCGGCCAGGGGATTTACTGAAGCGCTCGCTCGCACCGAACACTCACGCCTGGCTCACCCGCCTGCGGCACAATCAGCAGCGTCTGAACGATTGATCTTCGCGGAGTAACGTGCATGGTCGCCGCAAGCGCTCCCACTCCTAAGCCGCTGCCGCCTGGCAGCTTGGGCTTGCCCTGGCTTGGCGAACGCCCCCAACTGCTAGATAACGAGTATTTGCAAGCTCAGTACCGCAAATACGGCCCCGTCTTCAAGACGCGCCTCTTGGGCCGCAACATCGCCGTGTTCTTGGGGCCAGAGGCGAATCGCTTCGTCTTGAGCAGCGGCGCACAATATTTTGAATGGCGCGGCGGATGGCCGCCCACTTTCAAAGAACTCTTGGGCGAGTCGCTGTTTGTGCAGGATGGCGAGGAACATCGCCAGAAGCGCCGTCTGCTCATGCCCGCCTTCCACCGCGAATCGCTGCGCCACTACCTGGAGACGATGGAAGACATCGCCATGCGTTACCTAAAGAAGTGGGAGCGCCTGGGTCAATTTGCCTGGCTGGAGGAGAACAAGCAATACACGTTCGAAGTCGCCAGCACTCTGCTCACGGGCAGCGCCCCTGGCGCCGAGATTGAGCGCCTGAGCAAGTTGTTCGTCACCCTGACGCGCGGCTTCATCACCATCCCCATTCGCGCCGCCTGGTCGCCCTATGGCAAAGCTCTGGCGGCTCGCCGCGCACTGCTGGACTACATCGACAAAGCCATCGACAATCGTCGCGTCAACCCCACCCAAGACGCCCTCTCGCTATTGGTGCAGACGCGCGATGAAGATGGCAATGCCCTCACCAATCAAGAGTTGCAAGCTCAAACCCTGCTCATGCTGTTCGCTGGCCACGAGACTAGCGCCTCCATGCTCACCTCGCTGGCCATGATCCTCAAGCAGCACCCGCACATCCTGGAGAAGGCCCGCGCCGAGCAGCGCGCCCTCCACATCACGGGCCGCCTGACCAACGATCATCTGCGTCACATGCCCTACCTAGAGCAAATCCTCAAGGAGGTTGAGCGCATGTTCCCGCCCGTGCCGGCTGGCTTCCGCAAGGTCATTCAGACCTTCGAATTCAACGGCTACACCATCCCAGAGGGCTGGACAGCCCTGTACATGATTAACGCCGCTCACCGCGACCCTGTCATCTACAAAGACCCCGACGTCTTCGATCCAGAGCGCTTCTCGCCGGAGCGCAACGAGAGCAGCGTGCCGTTTAGCCTGGTGGGCTTTGGCGGTGGCGCGCGCATCTGCATCGGCTATGCTTTCGCCCAACAGGAGATGAAGGTGCTGGCCAGTCACTTGCTGCGCCACTACGATTGGGAGGTCTTGCCCAACCAAAACCTCAACACCATCTACCTGCCCACCCTGTTCCCCAAAGACGGCCTGAAAGTGCGCTTTTGGCGGCTGTAATCAAGGGTTGGGTTGGCCTGCGCCTGTGCGAACTTGGTTGGGCTTGGGGCGTGGGCCTCGGCTCTCATGGAAGACGTTGTGCAACTCGCGCGGGCCAAAGCCCAGCCAGGTCTTCAATCGGAAGCTGGTGATGAGGACGATCATCTGCAAGCCCAGCTTGAGGGCTTTCCAGAAGTCGCCCGTCACCATGCTCTCGCCCACGCGCTCGTAGTAGTTGAGCGGAATTTCGATGGAGCGCGCCCCGCTCCACAAGACCAGCATCATCATCTGTGGGCCGAAGTACGAGTCGCCGATGGTGAAGTAAGGCTGAATGGCCTCCAGCACCTCGCGGCGCAGCAGGCGCATGGTACAACCAACATCAGTGAACTGATGGGTGTTGAATAGGAACTCCAGATACTTGGCCACCGCCCAATTGCCCCACTTCAGGAACAGGCCCATGTTGGCCCCGGCCCAGATGAGCGAGCTGTTGGTGCGACTGCCGAAGACGACCTGGAAATCTTGGGCATAGGCCAAAAGCTTGAAGATGTCGTTTGGCTCGAACGTGCCATCCGGTTCACTGGCCACGATCAAATCGCCCGTCGCGGCACTAAGCGCCTTGCGCAGCGACCAGCCGTACCCCTGACGTGGTTCGAAGACTTCGCGCGCGCGCGTCTTGGCAATCTCTTCTGACGTGCCAGAGACGGCGTTGTTGTTACAAACTACCACCTCATCGACGACGCCCGTCGCAAAAAAGCCCTCGATACATTCGCGGATGGAGTCTTTTTCGTTGTACGTCGGCAGGACGACGGAGACAGTTTGGCCGTGCCACATGGTCACACCCTCACTTCTGAGCGACGATCAACATTTGCTTGGCCAGCGGACGATAGGGCAGGCGCAGGTAAAGGCGCGCCAGCCAGGGCCATTTGGGCAGGCGAGACTTGAACGAGAAGGGCAGAAAGCGCGGCTCTTGCTGCACCACGCGCAAGCCCACGGCCGTCAGCCAATCGCTCAGGCTGACGTGGGTGAAGATTTGCAGATGAGTGTAATCGTCGAAGTACTCGCGCGAGCAGTAGCGGAAATTGGGCTGGATGAGGATGAGATAGCCGCCAAAACGCAGAACACGACGCACTTCGTTCAATGTGGCCTCAATGTCGGGCCGCGTGAGGTGTTCCAGCAGGTTGCTGGCGAAGACCACGTCCAGGCTGGTATCGGCGAAGCGGCTCAGGTTGGTACATGAACCGACCAATGCCTCTACGCCTAAGGCAGCGTATTGGCCCACTTGTGGGAATAAATCCAGGGCGAAGCGTTGTGCCGCCCGCACGTGGTTAATGAACGAGCAGTAGCCTGCACCCATATCCAGCACAGCGGCGCTGGCGGGGATGTAGCGCGCCTGCAAGTAGGCGGCAATCTCACGCCAGATGCCATCGCGCTCCGCGCTGGGCGTGAAGCGCGATTCGAAGTAGCGCGCGTCATAGTCTTGCACGGTCACGAAGCGTGGCCTCCATCGTACAAGTCAGGCCGCAAGTAAATTTGCACGTCGGCCTGATCGGGCAGGCGCACGAAGCCCGCCGCGTCCAGATAGGTTTGAAGCCAGGGCTGCACAGGGCTGGTCGGATCAAGCAGGAAGATAGCGGGGTTGAGGTCGTCGTAGTAACGCTCAGGATCGAGCGGTCGCATGCGCGCCAGCGTGTAGGGGTTCGGCACAGCGTTGTAGAATCTGTAGCGGTCAGGGTCGATGTGCATGAGCAGGTGCGTCGGCGCGATGATCGTCTCGCCGGGCGGCACGCGCTCCAACAAGACGGGTACAGCAGGTGGCACAGGCCGCTGAAAAATGCCCCGCTCTAGGCCCTGGGCTGCGCCGTTGTAGGCCCTGGGCAAGACAGCACCCACGCTCAGCGCCACCACCAGCCAAGCAATCGACCAAGCTTGTGGCCTGGGCTGCGCCGAGCTGAACAGGCCCGCGCTCAGCAGCACGATCAGCGGCAAGAAGTAGCGCGTATAGTCGTCCTGAGCGCTGGGAGCAACCACCAAATAAGCAGCGGCGCTCACCAGCAGCAAAGCCGCTAGCAGGCGCTGCTCACCATCGGCGCGCCAAGCCAGGAGCAGCGCCACAACGGCGACGAGAGCATTGGCAGGATAGGTTTTGGCGTAATCAGCCCAGCGGAGAGCTTCCTGCTCAAGGGCGCGGATCAGGCTGAAGGGGTTAGGATCGCCAGCGATGAACAGCCCGCCCGCTTGCCAATCTGGCACGAAGTGGACGACTACGTACGAGGCCAGGGGTGGTAAGCTGCCCACGACGTAGGCCAGCACAGCCCAGGGCCAGGCTAGGCGGCGCGCTCGCCACCCCGTCCACAGCCAGCGCAGGCCGATCATTAGGCCGCAAGCGCCCCAGAACACCAGGGCTAGCAGGTGCGCTTCCAGGGCCAGCATAGCCAGGCAGCCCGTCAAACTAAAGCGCCACCAACCACCGCGTCGCCAGGCTTCCGCGAAGGCCCACAGTGCCAAGCTGCCCAGGGCCAGCATGGGCATGTCTGGACGAATACGCAGCGAGTCCAAGAAGATTCCGCTGCTGGCCAGCAGCAAAGCCGCCGGCAGGCCCAGGCCAGGCCCAAGCCAGGCGCGCGCTGCCCCGCCTATGCCGATCAGGGCTAGCAGACTCCAGGCGTAGGCCAAGCTGCGCCCCTCCCACCAGCCCCAGCCGAAGACGCGCTGCCAAACGTCCAACACGATCAGCCACGAGCCGAAGCCGATGTAGTTCTTGACGGGCCAGTCGTACAAGTCCCCGCCCAGGCGACCTGTGAGTTGGTGCGTATGCGCCATGAAAGCATACGCGCCCTCGTCGTGCAGCTCAATGGGCGGCATGTAAACCAGGCCTAGACCATAGGCGATCATCAAGATGAGCAGCAAGCCCGCCAACAGTGAAGAGGATGGGGGTGTTGCAACGCTGCCCCAGCGCGCCAGGGCCGCCCAGACCATAATCGACGGGTAGAGCTTGAGCGGCGCTTCGATGGGCAAGGCCCAGACCAACCCCAGGCCCAAAATCAGCGGCACGAGTGCGCGCTTCAGGATGAGCGGCATCAGGCCATCCAGGCGCGCCGCCTGCGTCCACAGCAGGGCCAAACCAAGCAAGCTCATAGCGCTGACCACGACGGCAGCCAGAGCGTAGCGCGCTGAATAACGCCCCAACAGCAAAGTTTCGCCGGCGCTCTGGTGCGCCAACACGATCAGCCAAGCGACTAACAAGGCCAGGCTGAGCGCCAGCTTTCCAGAGCGCCTCTCGGCGTACAGCACAGCTTGGGCCATCAATACGCCCCGTTGCGCAGCAGCACGTGCGGCACGGTCATGAGCAGGATATGTAGATCGTATTTGACCGACCAATTTTCGATGTAATAAATGTCCATCAGGCACATCTCATCGAACGGCACGTCGCTGCGTCCGCTGATCTGCCACAGACCCGTCATCCCCGGCATGATCTGGAGGCGCTGGCGGTGCCATTCATCGTACAGCGCCACCTCATCGGGCGTAGGGGGACGCGGCCCGACCAAGCTCATCTCGCCGCGCAGCACATTGAACAAGTTGGGCAGTTCATCTAGGCTGGTCTTGCGCAAAAGGCGGCCTACGCGAGTGATGCGCGGATCGTCGACGATCTTAGGGTGACGTGGGTCTTGGCCCGTCGCTTCGATGAGCTGTTGGCGCAGGCTGTCGGCGTTGGGAATCATGGTGCGGAATTTGTACATGCGGAAGGGCTTCCCACCTTCGCCAATGCGCACCTGCGAGTACAGCACCTCGCCGCCGTCGTCCCACTTGATGAGCAGGGCCACAACTGCCATCACCACTAGCCACACGGGAGCAGTGAGCAGGGTCAGGCCCAAATCCAGCGCACGCTTGTAGAAACGGCTCGTACCCTGGAACACGACGGTCTCGTTCACGCCCAAGAGCGGGATGCCATCCAGGTTCTCCACTTGTACCTGGCGCATGTTCAGCTGGAAAATGTCTGGCACGACGCGCACCTGCACGCCCAGCTCGCGGCACACCCGCGACAGCTCCATGATTCGGTCGTATTCTTTCCAGCGCAGGGTAATCACCACTAAATCGATACTGTGGCTCTTGACCGCCGCACGCAGGTTGTCGGTTCGGCCCAGGCCCGGCACGCGCCCCAAGCTACCCTCGCCGCGCTCTGGATTGTCGTCTAGGTAGCCCACTACGCGGTAGGCCAGTTCCCCGCGCGAGATCATGGTGCGCAGGACAGCCCGCCCCGTCTCGCCCATGCCTACCAACAGCACAGATTGCAGGCCTATCCCCTTCGTGCGCAGATGAGCCAGGATAGCCCGACGCGCCAGGCGCGCCCCACCCAGGAAGACTATCGTCAACGCGGCCACATACACCAACATCAGGCGGCTGGTCACCAACGGCTGGAAGATGAAGAACAGCGCCAGCAGGATGACCGTCGCCACCATCGTGCTGTTGATGATGATTCCCAGCTCTTCCCACCAGGTGCGACCGCGCAGATTGCGATACAGGCCGTTGCCCTGGAAGCTGAGCAGCAGCAGTGCATAGTAGATGACCACAAATGGCAAGTATGGCCCAAACGATGAACGCGAAGGATCAATGACTGGCCTCACCACTTGCCAATCGTAGCGCACGATGTAGGCTACCACGAAAGCCGCCACGACCAGCGCACCGTCTAAGATCGGCTGAATCCAGCGCGGCTCTTGCAGGGGATGTTCGTTGAAAGGTGAGTGATTCATGCGCAAACATTTTGTTCAATGTGGACTCAGGCACGATGGGTGCATTATAGCGCATTATCCTAGCGCCTGACGATAGCTTTCTAGCGTGAGACGCGCCGTCTGCTGCCAAGAGAAGCGGCGCGCCTGGGCCAGGCCGCGCAAGCGAGCCAGCGCGCGCCAATCTTCATTGAGGGCCAGGCGCAGCCCTGCTGTCCAGGCGTCCAAACTGTCAGGCGGCAAGCACAAGGCGGCATCGGCGGCCACTTCTGGTAGAGAGGAGACGTTGGTCGTCAGCGTGGGCGTGCCACAGGCCATCGCCTCCAGCACAGGCAGACCAAAGCCCTCGAACACCGATGGATACAAGAAGGCTTCGGCGCTGGCATACCACAGCGGCAGTTCACCAGCGGGCAAGAAGCCCAGCAAGCGCACTTCATCGCTCAAGTTGTAGCGCATGATCGCCTCTTGCACGGCCTGCAAGCCCCAGCCGCCACCGCCGCCTAGCAGTAGCGGCAGGCGCTCATCGCGCTTCAACATGGCGTAGGCTTGCAGCAAGAAGGGCAGGTTCTTGCGCGGTTCTATCGTGCCGACGAACAACCAGAAGCGCTCTGGCAAACCTTTAGCTCGGCGAAAGGCCGCGACAGCCTCAGCGCTCTGAGGACGCATAGTAGCTTCGTCGTAACCCAGCGGCGTGACGATGATCTTCTCGGCAGGTAGGCCTAACAGCTCTACCAGGTCGCGCTTGGTCGACTCGCTGATGGCCAAGACGCAGCGCGCTTGGCGGCAGCTCAGCGGCGTGAGGGCCTGCAAATAAATGCGCCTAGCTCGCGAGAGGCGTTCGGGATAGCGGACGAAGCTTAGATCATAGACCGTGACCACCAACGGACGCGCGGGGCGCAGCAGCGGCGCGGCAAAAGCTAGCGCGTGGTAGAGGTCGTGAGGCTGGCGCGTCAAAGCCCAGGGTTGGACGGCTTGCTCCCATACGATACGGCGCAGCGGCGCACGCGTGTCCCAGGCTGAGCGGCGCAGCGTCACTCCAGGATAAGCAACTTCTGCTTGCGCTCCGACACAGGCCGTGAAGCGCCAATTCTCCTCAGGCGGCGCTTGCTGAGGCAAGTGTTGCAGCAAGCGGTGGATGACGTTGTGAATGCCAGCGGAGCGGTAATCGGCCTGGCCGCCCAGCAGATAGGCATTCATCAGGACGTGAGGCATAGCTCAGCCGCGCACCAGGGCGATCAGCACTCCAGCGCTGGGGACGCTGTTGGCGCGCCACAATTCATCGCCTTGCCCATCGTAGAGGATGTAAGTTGGCGTGGTGCGGAAGGCGAAGCGCTCCAGCATGACGCTAGCAGGCTGGGCATGAACATCCAGCAGCAGCACGCGCCAATGCAGGCTGCTCATAGATTGGAGCTGTTCTGTGAGACCGCGCACGGCGGGCAGGCTCATCACGCAGCCCATTCAATAATTGCTATAGAGCATGACCAGAGTCGGGCGTCCTTCGCGCAGCATAGACTCCACCTGCGCTGGCGTCTGCGGGACGTCCGTGCCGGGCGGATAGCGCGTCGCGAGAATCAGCAGCAGCGCGCCCAGCACATACCAGGCCATCAGGCCTGCGCGCACGTAGGGATGGCCTGCGCGCCAACGCCATAGGCCTACCGCCAACCCCAGGCCTGCCAATACGATCATCATGAGGAATGAATACTGGTTGAAGAAGCTCATCCATAGCCCCTTACTTTTGTGTGGGAACAACTTGGCGATGGGGATGGCCAGTCCAGGCAGTAGGCGCTCAGCGCGGCAGAGACATACAGGCTGGATGGCACGCTGTGACCTCTCCGTGCATCTATTCCAGGATAGCGTCGCGCTGCTCATCTTGGAATTGGGAGGTGTAAGCTTCAAAGTCCTCCAGGCGCTCAAGGCGTAGCACTACAGACTGATCGGCGAACATGGGCTTTGCTCCTGAACTCACCGCTTGAGCGATTATACCACGCTGGCAGGCAGCAAGATTCGCATTACAATACCGTCTCGTCCATACTGAGAGAGAGTCGTTATGCCTTTGTGGCGCAAATGGTGGCCTATGCTGCTCATCGGCGGCGGCATAATCGGCCTGGATCAGATGAGCAAGAACTGGGTGCTAGAGAACCTGGCCTACGGCGAGAGTATCATCCCCATCCAAGCGCTCTACCCTTTCTTCCGCCTCACGCACAGCAGCAACAGCGGCGCAGCCTTCGGCATGTTGCCGATGGCCAGCGGCGTCTTCTTGGGACTGTCACTGCTCATCAGCGCCTTTCTAGTGCTGATCTATGCCCGCAGCCAAGCTCAGGACAAGCTCTATCAGGTGGGCTTGAGCCTCATCGTCGGCGGAGCTTTGGGCAACGCGCTAGATCGCGTACAGCACGGCCATGTGGTCGACTTCTTCCACCTGACCGTGCCGAGTCTGATCTCGAACGTGTCAAACTTCGCCGATCATGCGATTGTGTTGGGAGTGCTGCTGCTCATGCTGGACAACTGGCGGCGCACACGACGGGCGCAGCGCGCAGCGTCCGCTGCTCATCCGCTTCAAATTTCATCACAGGAAGCCAGCAGCCCACCCTCAGAAGACTAGGCAACTTCTTGAGTTGTCTGCTCAGCGGCCTTCTTGGCCAGTTTAACTGCCTTTTTGGCTTCCTTTTCGGCCTGCTTGGCGGCTTTGCGCGCTGCTTTCTCGGCCTTCTTAGCCGCTTTCTCAGCCTGCTTGGCGGCCTTCTTAGCTTCTTTCTCGGCCTGCTTGGCAGCCTTGCGCGCTGCCTTTTGCGCTTTTTTGCTCAGTGGCTCAGGAACAGCTGCTTCAACTCGTTCCGTTAAATTAGAGAGGGCTTCAGATTGAGCAGAGCTACTCAGAGCAGCCATCGTTCCAAGCTCTGCTTCGCTCTGGACGTTGGCCGACTCGCGACGCGGCGCACGGACGCGTCGCGGTTTGGGGCTTGGCAGCTCAGGTTCAGCGGATGACGACTCATCGGATTTGTCCGCTTCTTCAGCTGCAGGCAGCAGGTCGTGATCCTCGGCAACAGGAACATCCTCAGTGGCAGACAGGTCAGCCTGAGCATCTTCACTGAGACGGAAATCCTGAGAGTCGTCAGGATCAGCCAACAATGGCGTATCTTCGTTCATGGGTCTCCTCTGTGTGTGGAATGAGGGATGGTCTACGCACGAATTTTAACATTTTAGGCTTTTCTTGTAAAGTTCTCTTAAAGATTTATGTTTTTTGTAAGATTAGAGGCGAAAAAAAAGACAGCCTACAGGCTGTCTCTCGTCATCAGAGCCTGAGAGCGTGCTTGATACGCCGTATTCGCCCGTCTAGGGTCATGTCGTGTCGTATGTCCTCAGCAATCTTGTTGTGACCGTGCATGATGGTCGTATGGG
>JANWYT010000031.1 GCA_025055175.1 Anaerolineae bacterium
GATCGTGCCGCAGGAGCGGCGCGTCGAAGTCCACGCCCCTGGCCGCAACAGCCTGGCCCTGAGCGAGCAGGACACGCTGGACGGCGGGGCGGTCTTGCCTGGCTTCCGCGTGGCCGTCAAAGACCTATTTCCACCCCAGCCACCACCGTCCAAAGACCAGCCTAATGCGTAATTCATTCCTGACGCTTGCGCGCTTCTGCCCTGAGTTCATTGCCCTGGAAGTAAAAGGCCATCGCTAATGTAGCTGCGCTGAAGCCTCCGCCCATCAGCAAGCCCACCAGCAGCGCATGGGCGAAGATGTTGCCCTGGGCCAATGAAAACGCGGTCATGCTGACGACACAGCCAAGCACCGCCCCGAAGGCCACCAGACCAGGCGCGGCGCGGCGCTGGCGAATGGCCAGATAGGCTGCAAAGAGGATGGCTACAAAGACCGCGAAGAAGATCAATGCTCCGAACGACATGCTGCACCTCGTCTGGCAGAGAGTCTCATCTCACGCTACCACAATACCACGATTGGCCGCATTTTTGGCCGAATGTGCAGCATAGGTTAGAATAAATCAGATTTTTTTGACATCGAGGAGTATGTGACTCATGGCGAGACGAGTGAAGATCATCACTTTCATCAACGACCGCGAAGGCCGCGAGATGGCCGAAGAACGCCTCACCCACATGGTCAATCAAGGCTATGAGATCAAATCAGCAGGTGGCGGCACAGGCGCGGACATGATGTGGGGCTTCGTCATCTTGCAGCACGAAGACGCCGATTCGCTGGGCAGCGACGAAGACCAGGGAGAATAAGACCATGAGCGCCAAGCTTTTCGATCTGACGGGCAGAGTCGCCATCATCACCGGCGCTTCGCGGGGCATTGGCCAAAGCATCGCAGAGACGCTGGCAGGGGCTGGCGCAAAGGTCGTGCTGGCCAGTCGCAAGCAATCCGATCTGGACGAGGTCGCTGCCAGCATCCGAGCAGCAGGCGGCCAAGCTCTGGCCATCAGCGCCCACACCGGCAAGAAAGAAACGCTGACTGCACTAGTGGAGCGCACGATGGCTGAATGGGGACGCATCGACATTCTGGTGAACAACGCCGCCACCAACCCGCACTTCGGCCCTACACTAGAAGCCGAAGACAGCCATTGGATGAAGACGATTGAAGTCAACCTGATGGGCAACGTCTGGCTGTGCCAGGCGATTGTGCCGATCATGCGCCAACAAGGTGGTGGCAAGATCATCAACGTCGCCAGCGTTGTGGGCTTACGACCCGGCCACTTCCAGGGGGTCTACAGCGTCACCAAAGCTGCCCTGCTCAGCCTCACACAGTCGTTGGCGATGGAGTTGGGAGTCGATAACATCCGAGTGAACGCCATCGCTCCCGGCCTCATCCAGACCAAATTCGCTCAAGTCATCTGGGAGAACGAGAGCGTCATGCAGAACATCCTGGGGCGCACGCCGCTGGGACGCATTGGTCAGCCTCAGGACATCGCCAACCTGGCGCTATGGCTGGCCTCGCCCGCCTCAGATTTCGCCACCGGAGCGACGTTCGTCGTCGATGGCGGCGTCACGCTGGGTTCGATATGACGAAGGGTGTAGACAAGAACTCATGAACGACCAAGCGCTTCCTCTCAGCATTCAGGACGAGATGGCGACCTCCCTGCTCACTGAGCCAATCCTGAGCTTTCATACCTCATCAGCAAGTCTCAATTATGCGCTTCCGCCTGTCGCGCTTTGATAGAATCGTCCTGGGCATTGCTGCCTTGCTGGGGCTGAGCGTGCTGGGCCTAGCCCTGCTAGACGAACAGGCCGAAGCTGGCCCGCTGGTGGCTTATCTGGCGCCGGCCTATGGCGGCTTACAAGACCTGTGGCTTGCTCCACCAGACGATCCGTCCCAGGCCCAGCAGGTGACGCGCAGCGACGGTGGACTCTACGATTTTGGGGTCAGCAGCGATGGCCAATATATCGCCTACAGCGAACGCCAGCAGCCCAGCGGCCTGAACGAAATCTTCCTGCTGAATTTGCGCACGCGCAGCGTCACCCAGCTCACCAATTGCGTGGCGGAGGATGCCGACTGCCGCGCGCCACGCTTCCAACCCAACGGCGATATCCTGGCCTATGAGCGCATGACGATGAACACTGCGCTGCGCAGCCAGGGCGTGGGCCTGGGCGCCATCCGCATTTGGGTGTTGGACTTGCGCCAAACGCCATACCAAACGCGCCCTCTAGCCGATAGCGATCAGTTCATCGGCCATTCGCCCCTGTGGTCGCGCGATGGCAACAGCATAGCCTTCTATAGCGCCGATCTGGCCAACCCCGGCATTCTGGTCTATCAATTCGGCAACGCTGCCGACAAGGCCCTCAAGTTCATCCCCAGCCAATACGGCTCTGTCGGCACGCTCTCGCCAGAAGGCCGCCGCCTAGTCTTCCCCGACCTAACGCGGCGCGGCGAATCCATCTACAGCTACCTGCGCCTGGCCGATCTAGACGCGCTCCAATTTGTCAATCTGACCGATCCTGCCGAACCCATCGACGACGCCGATGCGCGCTGGAGTCCCGTCGGCGAGACGTTGGTCATCACTAGGCGCTACACCGACGAGCGCTTCACGCGCGGCTACCAGCTCTACACGTTGGACGCGCGCACAGGCCAAACCAGCCCACTGGTCGAAGACGCGCGCTACAGCCACGGCTTCTTCGAATTCAACGCCGCAGGCACGCAGATCGTCTTGCAGCGCTTCCCGTTGGTCAGCGAAACAGGCGACATGCTCAACGATAGCCGACCGCAAATCTGGCTGAAAGACTTGCAGACGGGCGAGCTACGCTTGCTGGCGGAGAACGCCTTCCATCCGCGCTGGGTCAACCGCTAAATTTCGCGCATACGGAAGGTGAATTCCAGCGGCGGGTTGAGGTTGCCCAGACGGATCACATCGCGGTCTTCCAGCGGCACAGCTCGCCACTGAGTCAGCGGACGATCATTGTGGTAAGTTGTCGATTGTTCGGACAGGTGGACGAGGTAGTAGACGTTCCGACGTAGCAAGATGGCGCAGTGCAGGCGAGAAACTTGATTGCTGCTGCGGTTGGCGACTTCCAAACGTCTGGCCCTCCAACGCGGATCGAGATTGCCTTCGCGACCTAAGATGGTGGGCGTCATTGTCAACGGATAACGTTCACCGCTGCCGCTGCGCAGCAGCACTTGGTGGTTGGGGGGCAGGCTGTCGCTGCGCACCATCAAGTCGTTCTCGGCTAGATCAAATTCGTCGGGGCGTGGCGCTTGCGGGCCGAAGACTAGGCTTGTGCGTCCAATCTGTCCCAGAGACAGGTCAGCATTCAGGGGACGGAATGTGCCGCTGGCCCACAGTTCTCCTAGCGGCTGCTGACCAGCGCGAGCGAAGTCTTCAGCGAACTCCTGACCAATCTCGCGCAGCAGGTCGCCAACGGTACGCTGAGGGTTGGCGTCCAGGTCAAAGCTCTTGCCCAGGACTTGAATTTCCACGTTGAGGCGTACACGGTCACTCATGAGATTCGCTCCTGTCTTTGACCTCATCACGAAGGCTTAGCGTGGGTCAAGACGGCTTGCAGCACGTCCTCTTTGAGGCTCAAAGGCAGGCGCAGCCGTCCATTGTCGATCATAGCCTGCAGTTCCTCCGCGCTGGAATCGGCGATGAGGGCGAGGGTCTCGTCGGCCTTCAGGCTGGGGATGAGCAGCAGGACTTCCATCGGCAGGGTCTTGAGGGTGCAGCCACTCAGCAGCTCATAGACGCTGCTCTCGCGGTTCTGCCTGGCGATGCGCTCACGAGCCTGCTGCTCCTGCTCTGGGGTTATAGTGCGGGCCTTGCGCGCTTCCTCCTGAAGGCGACGCTGGGCATCGTCGTGAGCCTGGATGGCGGCGCGTACTTGGGCTTCCTGTTCAGCGCTCAAGCTCTCTGGCAGAGCGATCAGGCCCTCGTCAATCCAGTTGCGCAGGACTGGCACAGGCTGCTGAACGATCGTCTCTGCTGTGCCTTCGTTGAAGAAGTTGAAGCCCAGGCTGTCCAGCAGCGGCGCCCCCAACTTGCGGATGTTCTCAGCGCTGAGCAGATCGGCGTAGTGTGGGTTAGCCTTGTTGCGCGCCTGACGCTCCCTGCGCGCCTGGCCGAGCGCTTCGCTCAGGGCCAAATCCTGCTTCTTGATGGCCTGCGAGTAGTCGTAGGACGGCAGGTCAGGCTGGCCGTTGACATCTTTGGGAGCAGTGCCGAGCTGTGCAGCGCCATCCTGCGCTTGGGCTTCAGGCTGCACCTGATCCATGCTGCGCACTTCGTAGTACCAGCGATGGCGCTGGTTGCCAGCGTCGTCCCTCAGGCGGTCGATGACGCGATCCACCTCGCGCGCATAGGCCACTGGGTCGTTCTCGCCAGCAGCGTAAGTGGCGATCTGGATGAGCTTGCTGCGCCCCGCCTCCACCAGGAAGCCACGCCCAACTGGCAACTCTGCGTCTTTCAGGCTGCGCGGCATTTTGCCGTTGAGCTTCTCTATTGCGTCGGCAGTGCGCAGGGCCAGGCCCACTTTGGACTGCCAGACCTGCTTGCGCAGCTCATCGCTCGTGCCGACGATGCTCGGTGAGCCGCACAGGATGAAATGCAGGCGCGTTTGGTAGGTGCGGGCTAGGCGCGCCAAGCGCTTGAGGGCGTCGCTGCGGCTATCTACCAGGTCGCCGATGTCGTCGTAGTTGTCTATCATGACGAAGATTTCGCGCGGAGGACGGTGGTTGTCGCCTGAGGGACGTTCGCTGTACTCAAATTCCAGACGATCCACCAGAGCTTGTAATTCCTCGGCCTGACCGACGACGGCTAAGACGTGTGGCAGGTCGCTGAAGAAGCAATCCCCGCCGTATTGATTGAGACGCTGAGCTGCGTCGATCAGGATGAAGCTCACCTCATGGGGGCGATACTGCTGAGCCAACGACAACACCCAAGTGCGCATGACAGTGGTACGACCAGAGAGCGGCGGGCCAACCAGCATGAGATGGTTGTAGCGTAAGCCAAATTTGATGGCGAAAGGCCTCAGGTCGTCGTCATTCATGCCCAGGAAGGCAGAAGCCGCCCCCAGGCTGTCCTCGCGCTGCGCTCCTTGCATAGCCAGCACGGCGGGCAAGTCCAGCAGGGTGGGCAAGATTTTGACGCGCTGGGGCTTCTCTCCGTCGCCCCAGCGCCTCTCCATCTTGCTGACCAAGCTCTCTAGGCGCGGGCCGATGTGGGCCGTGAGGTTGTCGACGATGCGCTTCTCATTGGCGAAGATCGTAGCGCGCATACGCCTGCTCAGCTTGCGCCGATCATCCAGGGCCGCGCGCAGGGCGACAGGATCAAATTCCTGGCGGGGATCGTCGACGCCGCCGATGGCCGCTGTGATCTGCTCTTCATCTAGGCTCACTGGGGCAGCAATCTGCACCTCCAGCGGCACAGGCGAGACATCGCGCTCTACGTTGACCAAGCCACGCCCATAAATCTCGCTGAAGACAGTACCGCCGCGCCCGACCAGAGACATGTATTCGCCCTTGTCGCTCATCGTCAAGGCAATGCGCTGGCCAAACTGGTTGATGATCTTCGTCCCCATCGAAGCGAATGTATCGGCTGAGGCCGCAAAGTAAATGCCTGCGCTGCGCCCTTCGCGCAGCAGCTCACTGAAGACGGGGGTCAGGTCGTCGTAGTTCTCTTTTACCTCAGCAAAGTTGTCGATGACGACGACCAGCGCAGGGATGGGATCAATGTCGTCGTAGGGGTCTTGCACGGCGCGCCGATTGTACGTCACTAGGTCTTGCACGCTGGCCTTCGCGAAGCGCACCTTGCGCGCTTCTTTCTCGTCGATCAGGCGGCGTAGCAGGCGGTTGACGCGCTCGCTCTCTTCTGCGCCAATGACCGCACCGACGTGCGGCAGGCTCTCAAAGACCTTCAAGCCTAGCGAGCCAAAATCTAGCAGGTAGAAGTGTAGCGCCGAGGGCGGGTGGCTGGCCGCCAGGGCCAAGATCAGGGAGCGCAGGAAAGTGGTCTTGCCCCAGGACGCCCCGAAGATCGCCACATTGTTCAGCTTGAAGTCCACGCTCAGGACTTTTTGGCGCGCCTGGCGCGGATGGTCGATCAGGCCCAGAGCGACGCGCAGCACGTCAGGTCTGTCCCAGGAGAAGCTGCTCTCTTCCCAGGCAATGGGGTCGCCCTCTTCCCAGCCGCGCAGCGCACGGCTGAGCAGCATTTCGTCCGTCTTAGCCTGCTTCAACAGGGCCAGATCATCACTGTCCTTGATGTACTGTTCGCTGACCGTCCCTAACAAGTCCAGCGGTTGGGCCAGGCTGATGTATTTGGGCAGCGGGTTAGGCCAGGGTTTGTTCTGTTCTGCCCGCCCCTGACTCGTGTAGAGATTGTCCATGACCTCTACCATCTTCTCAGACAAGCTTTTGATCTTCTGTTCACTGCCCCGCTTGCTCTGGTGTCCACTACGGCCTATCCAGACGAAATCGGCCAACACTTCTTTCGCGTCTTTGCCGCTGCGGTAAGGGCCGCCCGCGCGAGCCACCTGGATTAGCTCTGGAATTTCGTTGCCCACTTGCAGGTAGCCACGCCCCGGAATGCTAGGGGGCAAATAGGCGGCGTCGTGACGACGCAACAGTTCGCGGCTGTCGTCTGGCGTCTCCACGCGCAGGCATATCTTCAGCTTGATGTTGGCGCGCATTTGGTCCGTGATGGCGTTGCCAGGGCGTTGGGTAGCCAGGATGAGCGAGACGCCGATGGCGCGGCCCAGACGAGTAATGCTGTCTAGCTGAGCTTTGTATTCTGCGCCTTTGTCCTTGTCGCTGACCATCTCGGCGAATTCGTCGATGATGATGAACAGGTGTGGGAAGGGCTGGTTGGGCAGCTTGCGATGATTCTTAGAGCCATCCATGAGATGGTAGCCGCGCCGCCGATATTCGACGATGTGCTTGACGCCGTACTGAGCGATCATCTCACCACGTCTGTCCAGCTCCGCTTTGATGGCTGTGAACATGCGGTCTACGGCGTTGCCCTCCAGGTTGGTGACGATGTCGACGCAGTGGGGCAAATCGCGGAATTCTTCAAAAGCTGCGCCGCCTTTGAAGTCCACCAGAACAAAGTTCAGCACGCTGGGATCGTAGCGCGCCGCCAGGCCCACAATCAGCGTCAGCAGCAGCTCCGATTTGCCGCTGCCGGTCGTGCCGGCGATCATGGCGTGGACGCCGTCGGCATCAGCTGAGAAGACGATTTCGCGCATGTCGGCGGCGCCGCGCGCGCCGATCTTGACTCTGGGCCACTCTGCGCCTTCGGCGCTGCGGGTGCGCTCCCAATTTCTGGGGATATCCAAGTCTTCGATGGAGTTCACGCCCTCCATCTGCAAGAAGTCGATAGCGTTCACCAGGGCAGCGGCGGCGCTGACGCGGATTTGGTAGTCGCTGAGCTTATTGACCAGCGTGGCCAGCTTCTCCTCGCGCAAGCCATCAGCGCTGCCGATGAAGCGGCGCGTGTTCAAGCCTGTCTCTGCGTAGCGAAAAGATAGGTTGCCCCAGGTCTGAGCGTTGTCGAGGGGGTCTAGCTCGATGATAGCCTGGACTTCCGAGGGAATTTCGCGCGTCGTCTCGGTCAAGACGATGAGGGCGGCGCCGAGTTGCGCGCCCTTGACCATAATCAGCGACAAAGCGCGGTCGCTGAGTTCCTTGAGGGGCGATTTGTCAGCAACGCCCAGGGTATCGACGACGACCAGCAGGAAAGGCAGGGTCACGTCGCCGACTTCTTTGTCGTTGAGGCGCTGCTGGCGCGTTTGCAGGGTTTGTAGCAGTTCACGCAGCACCATCGGCAGGCGCGCCGTCGGAGCATCGTCAGCCCCAGGCACGCGATCATCGTCGAAGCAGACTAGGCTCTCCGCCCCTTTCTGACCCCTGTGCGTGTGAGGTAGTCGGCGCGCCTGCTCCCATTGGTTGCGCGAGGCGCGCGTGCCGATGATGTAGAGCTGAGCATCGGTAGGGGCGTGGAAGGTGACGTAGTGAGCCAGGATCGAATAGACGTATTCGTAAAGAGGCAAATAGTCTCTGGCAATCACCGTTGGATCAACCGAGTCAGTGGCGCAGTTGAGGGTGATGCCCAAGCTTTGACAGACGGGGTTGGCGGGGTCTGGTTCGCGGTCGGCAGGCTGGCGCAGGTTGATTGTGATCGGCACATCGCTCAGCCACTCCGACTCGCGGGCTAGGCGGGCGGCATCTTCGGCCAGTGGGCTGAAAGCTTCTGTCTTGGCCAGGCGATAGACGACGGTTGAGGGGCGAGTGCCAATGCCCAGACGCAGGGCCAAAAAGTCTGGGTCGCTGGGGCGGCGTTCCCAGACGCGCGGCCCCTGGCGGCTCACCTCTTGAGCGGTGGCGATTTGCAGCACGCCGTTGGGTTCTGGAAAGGTATAGTGGTAATAGTCGCGCTGCATTTGCTGGTATTGCTGCAAGCGCTGGCGCATTTCCACCAGGGTTTGGCGGTAGGATGCTTCGCGGGCTTCTCGCTTCTGACGCTCAGCTTGGCTGCGCCGCCAGCCTACGTAGATAGAGCCGAGCATGGCTGCGCCCATCGGCACGATGAGGGCGACACTGCGCCCTGCCCCGCTCAAGGCAATGATGACGTAGCCGACGATCGTCACCAGCGGCAACAACAGCTCTAGCATGGAGACGCCACTGCTCTGATCCTCCGGCGGCGCAGGAATCTCTACTTCTTGCGTGGGCAGGCGCGGCTGAATGCGCGGCGGACGATGGAGTATAGTAGGTTGCTGCTGCATGAACGACTCCTGGGCTGTCCAAAGTCTTTGTCCAAAAGCATAGCGCACGATGGCTAATGGTGCAAAACCTCGTTGCGCTCCGCTTCCCTAAGCTCCTGAGGGAGCTGGACAAAAGCCATCAACATGCCTACGTCAGTCTGAAGAGGGCGCAGAGCCTTTCTTGGACTGGGCTTTTCGCGTATCATCGGCCCGCGTTGCACCATGCCCATTCGACCATCACAACCACACACAAGGATGAAGCTACCCTATGGAACGCACCCTCATCATCGTCAAACCGGACGCCGTGCAGCGTGGCCTGACGGGCGAAATTATCAAGCGTTTTGAGCAGCGCGGCTTGCGTATCATCGGTCTGAAGCTCATCCACATGAGCCGTGAACTGGCCGAGAAGCACTATGACGTTCACCGCGAACGTCCCTTCTTCGGCGCGCTAGTGGACTACATCACCTCGGCACCAGTGGTGGTGATGGCCCTGGAAGGCACGAACGCCATCGCAGCCGCCCGCCAAACCATCGGCTCAACCCGCCCCCACGAAGCCGCCGCTGGCAGCATTCGTGGCGATTTTGCCCTGGAGGTGGGACGCAACTTGGTACATGGCAGCGACAGCGTTGAGAACGGTCTGGTTGAAGTCGCTAATTTCTTCCGCGATGACGAGCTGCTGCCCGCTTGGCAGCGCAACACCGATCCCTGGATTTTCGAAGCTCGCTAAAGCGTCGCTCACCACCTGTCGCTAGTCGGGCGAGTTAGCAGCTCGCCCTCCCAGCTCAGACGCTCAGAGAGTCCATCGCGCAGGCCAGTCTCCTGTACCATCAGCCAGGCAAGCGTAACTTTCATTGAACTAGCCAGACAATCCATTATAATCCTCTTGTTAATCGCATAGACGAGGACACAGCCGTCGTGTTCAGCCAAAGCCAAGCCGACAAGGTCAATGGCGACCACCCGCACCTCGCAGAAGACGAAGCGCGCACCCAGGACAGCGTGCCGTTCACCGACGCCGAACGCAACGCCATGCGCGCCTACTTGCAGCGCATGGAAGTGCGCATGTCTAGCCTGCACCGCGTCGCGACAGCTTTCGTAGGCGGGGCAGGCCTGCTGCTGCTGACGCCCATCTTCTTCAAAGAAGTCGTCGATGGCTTGATCGTCGTCGTGCTGACCAACCTAACCCTGCCCTTCGACCAGTTCACGCCACTGGCCAATCTGGGCCTGTCGCTGTTATTATTTGGGGCGCTGGGCTACTTGATCGTGTTGTCGCTCAGCATCCCTATGTACTCGCTCTACCTGCTGATTAAAGATATTGTGCATTTTTACTTCACTATCTACTCGCCTGGCTTCTCATCCGAATTGGTGACGCCTTCGTTCTCGCTGGCAGCAGCAGCCTTCTCGCCTGACGAATCGCCGCGCGCCAAAGACGAGGTGCTGCGCTACCAATATACGCCGAAGCGCATGGACTTCATGCTGCCCTTCAGCGAGGCCAAGCGCCGCGCCTACCTAGACGATTTGTACGAGGCGACCAACGGCGCAATCATCCCCAACAGCCGCGCCCAGGCCATGCGCAGTCTCCAGACCAATTTGAGCGAGGTGGATGTGCGACGCTTCAACACAGCTCTGGGCCTGGCCCGTATGCTGGATCGTCCGCTGGTGGAAGAAGTCGCAGTGACAGAGATGCTGCTGGTGCGCAACATCATCTATCTGCGCCGCCTGGTTCTGCGCTACGTCAAAGCCTTGAGCATGTTCCTATGGACGACGCTCATCTCTTTCCTTATGCTGCCCTTCCTGAAGGACGAGCGCCTGCCCGTCTTCGTCATCTTCGGCAGTGGCTATCTCGTCTGGTCGCTTGGGGTGCTGCCCATCATCCGCCAACCACTACACTGGATTTACCGCCATCGTCACGACGAGGCAGTTGCAGCGGAACACGTCGATGAACAACTCATCGTGTTAGAGCGGCGCGTCGAGATCTTCTGCCAGATGGGCATTGCCGCTGCTGCTCTGGCCTTCGCTCTGTCGTTTTTAACCCTGTGAGGACAGCCCATGCTCAGCTCTGCTCAGCGCCGCGATCTGGACGATTTACAACTGGCCATCGCCCGCCGCGACCAGCAGTCCATCCAATATCTGCTCAAACGCCTGCTGGCAGAGTTAGACTACTACCCTGCTCTGGCTATCGTCGTCGAACGGCTGCATGGCTGGCTGGACATCTTTGAGAGCTACACCGATCAGAGCTATGCTTGGGTGCGCGCTGCACTAGTACAAATCGCCAACTATGGTGTCGCCCCCGACGAAGAGGCTCTAGCCCTGGCTCTGCGCACTCCGCCCTCCGAGCCAGGCCTGGGCAACTACCTCAAGGCGCTGCACGACCTGGGTCAGGCTATGTTGCCCAAGCACGCGCCGTCTGCCCGCGTGGGCTATCTGGTGAGCGCGCTAGTGAACGTCACGATGGCCGAATTGGCCGAGTCCTGGTATGGTGAACGGCCTGACGCCTGGCGAGCCGTGCGCGCCCTGAGCTTCGACCCAGTCACAGGCGAGCCGAACGATCCGCAAGCTGCACAGATGGCATACAGCTTTTGGACGAACAGCGGCACAGCCAGCCTAGAGCGCCGCTGCTGGCGCGAGATCGCCCAAGCGATCGAACGTGCGCTCCTGCGCGGGGCTTCTGCCTCATTATGATGATGACTTGGCAAGCTTGGACGCAGCGACAGAGCAGCGCACGCTACTTGCAGGCTATCCTGGGAGCGGCCCTGCTGATCCGCCTGCTGGCCTTGCTGTTGCTCGCCCCGACTCTAGACTTCAGCCGCGAGGGCAACGCCATTCATGGCTCAGAAGCTTATGATGCCTACGCTCAAAATTTGCTGGCCAGCGGCGTCTATGGGCGCGTCCTGGGCGTCCCCGACGCTCAGATTCCGCCGCTCTACAGCGTCGCTCTGGCCCTAGTTTACGGCCTGTTCGGACGCGGCTTCGTGCAAGTGGGCTTGTTTCACATCGCGCTAGATTTGGCGTCTATGGCTCTGCTGTACGACAGCGCGCGCCGCCTCTTCGCTCCGACGGGGCGCGCCCTATGGGGCAGGCCCTGGGGCGAATGGATCGGCCTGGGCGCAGCCCTGGCGTTTGCGGGCTACCCCTACCTCATCTTCCAAAATCTTACGCTGATTGACACGCCCTTCTGGATCACGCTGCTGCACTTGTTCGTGTGGCTGATGATCTTGCTGCGCGAGCGGCCCACTTTGGACGGCAAGACGTGGGCGCTGGCAGCGCTGGCAGGCCTGGTGCTAGGCCTGGCCACGCTCACCCGTCCGATCACGCCGCTGCTGGCGGCTCTGCTGGGCCTTTGGTTGTGGACGCGCCTGAGCCTGGCTCAGGCTGTCCTGCGCTTGCTGCCCGTCGCGACGCTCAGCTTGGCTATCATGAGCTTGTGGATCGCGCGCAATTATGGCATCTTTGGCGCGTTTGTGCCAATGACCACCACCAGCGGCGCGAATTTATGGCAGGGCAACAGCGTCTGGACGATCCCCGTCTTCCGCGCAGGCTACGATGTACAGTGGACAGCCCCCGACGTTCAAGCCCCGCGCGACAGCCGCGAAGCCGACGCTGAGCGCTTCGCGTTGGCGTTGGCTTACTGGCGTGACAACCCTGATCGTCTGCTGGAGTTGTTCTGGGTGAAGTTCCTCGTCCACTGGAGTATCGACATTGCGCCGCGCTTCAACCCGCAAGAAGGCGAGCAGTGGCGGCTCAGCCCCGATGGCCAGCTCATCATCGTGCAGGCAGAGACCAGCATTGAAGGCGTGACCAGCGCCAACACGTCCTACAATCAAGGCCTGCTAGATACGATAGGGCGGCCCGTCCATCTTCTCTACTATGGCACGCTGTTTCTGCTGGCCTGCATAGGCTTCGGGCTGTCGTGGCGCGACTGGCGAGAAGCGTCGCTGCTGTGGGCGGTGCAATTCAGCATGACTTTCATCTACGTGCTGTTCCACCCATCCACGCGCTACCGCGCGCCGTCTGATCCACTGCTGTTCGTCCTGAGCGCTTACGCGCTGGTGACCATGCTGAGCTGGTGGCAGGCCAGGGCCAAACGCGCCTAGCCGCTGTGGCGGAAGACGATGACATCGCCATCTTGCACAACGTAATCTTTGCTCTCCAGCCGATATTTGCCGGCGGCTTTGGCGGCCTTCTCGCTGCCAGCTTCAACTAAGTCGTGGTAAGCGATAACTTCAGCGCGGATGAAGCCCTGCTGAATGTCGCTGTGGATGGCGCCGGCTGCCTGCCAAGCACTCGCCCCGACGGGGATCGTCCAGGCGCGCGTCTCTTTTTCGCCGGCGGTCAGGAAGGAATGGATGTTGAGCAGGTGATAGGACAGGCGAATGACTTTCTGAGCGCTGAGTTCCTTCACCCCATATTCTTCCATGAAGACGGCCGCGTCTTCTGGCGAGAGCTGAGCCAGCTCAGCTTCTAGCGCTGCTTGGATGGCGACGTGCTGAGCATGTCTATAGTTGTAGCGCACCTGGCAATCTTCCTCGCGCACTTCATCGCCCAAATTGATGACGATCAGCACCGGCTTGATGGTCAAGAAGCCGAAGCCACCGATTTGTTTGACCTCTTCTTCGCTCAGTTCCAGGTTGCGCAGCGGCTGGCCCTGGTCAAGCTGGGCCTTGAGCTTCTCCATGAGCGGTAGCTGGTCGATGAGGGCTTGGTCGGCGCGCTTGCCCTTGACGCGCAACTCATGCTGGAGCTTCTCTAGGCGATTCTCCACCCCCACCAAGTCTAGCAGCAGAAACTCGCCGTCAATGACCTCTAGGTCGCGCTGAGGGTCTACGCTGCCCAGGGGGTGCGGCACGGCGTCGCTGCGGAAGGCGCGCAGCACATGGACGAAGCCATCGACCTGCTGCAAAGCGTTGCGGAAAGGCCCACTCAGGCCGCCGGTGCCTATGCCCTTGTCTAGGCCACCAATGTCGGTGTAAGTGATGGTAGCGCGCACGGTCTTCTTGCTCTGGTACATGGCCGTCAGCACGTCTAGGCGCGGATCGGGGACTTCCACGACGGCTGTGTTGACCTCAAACTGCCCGCTGGAGACAGGGCTAGTGGGCAGGTTGCCGCGCGTGAGGGCGTTGAACAAGGTGGTTTTGCCGCAGTTGGGCAAGCCAATAATGCCGAGGCGCATAGGGGGTTCTTCCTGTGGCAATGAGGTGACGAACAAGGCTGCAAACAGCCGCCTATTGTAGGCCAAAGAGAGGATGGGGTGTAGACTGGGGCGCAGGTGGGCGAGGACTGACAAATGAGGGCCTACGATCTCTGCACAGTCCTCAACTCGGCGTCGGTGCATAGCCGCCAAGCATATCTCTCTTCATGACCGAGTCTTCAACTGCACCCTCGCTGCGGCTTTCTGTAATTTCCTGAGATTCTTGAGATTTTTGCAGGCTTTGTAATACTTCGCTCAGCCTATTCATTTCCTTTTAACTTTTGTGATGAACATCATCCCCGAATTGTGACATTTATCACTGCCTAGCCTCTGCTTGAGTGCAATACCTTCTATGAAGCAGTACTAACCTTAAATTAACATAGAATGTCTCAAGGATGAGTCTCATGGCACAGATGATGAAAGCTGCTGTTGTTCATAAGTTTGGCGAGCCATTGCAAATTGAGGAGCGTCCTATCCCTGAGCCACAAGAGGGAGAAATTTTAGTACGCATTCAGGCTTCAGGTGTCTGCCATACTGATCTACACGCAGCGGACGGCGATTGGCCAGTCAAGCCTAAGCTACCACTCATTCCGGGTCACGAGGGTGTGGGCTACGTGGCAGGCGTAGGCAAGGGCGTGAAGAGCGTTAAGGAGGGTGATCGAGTTGGCATTCCCTGGCTATACAGCGCCTGTGGTCAATGTGATTACTGCGTCACTGGCTGGGAGACGCTCTGCCCTAATCAGCAGAACGGTGGTTACTCAGTCGACGGCGGTTATGCAGAATACGCCATCGCCAATCCCAACTACGTCGGTCATTTGCCTGAGAGTGCAGATTTTATCACCATCGCGCCTATCCTGTGCGCCGGCGTCACCACTTACAAGGGCCTCAAAGAGACTGAGGTGCGCCCCGGTGAGTGGGTAGCAATCATCGGGATTGGTGGTTTGGGCCACATCGCTGTGCAGTACGCCAAGGCTATGGGCATGCACGTCGTAGCCGTTGACATCGCCGACGAGAAGTTGGCCCTGGCCAAGCAGCTCGGCGCTGACCTGACGATCAACGCTCGCGAGCAAGAACCAGCCGAAGCACTGCGCTCCACTGTAGGAAGTGTTCATGGTGTCCTCATCACTGCTGTCGCAACGAAACCTTTCCGCCAGGCACTTGACATGGTACGTCCTAAGGGCGTTGTAGCGATGGTCGGCTTGCCTCCCGGTGAGTTCCCCACACCCATCTTCGATGTCGTCCTCAAGCGTCTAACCTTGCGCGGCTCAATCGTCGGCACGCGCAAAGACCTACAAGAAGCTTTGATGTTCGCCGGCGAAGGCAAAGTCAAGGCTACTGTCGAAGCTCAGCCCATAGAGAAGATCAACGACATCTTCAACGCCATGCGCCACGGTCAGATCACAGGTCGCGTCGTTTTGGATATGAGCCTCAGCTAATCTTGTAGTCTCGTCTCAAAAGCCGAAGCAGCGCTCGGACAACATCCGATCCGAGCGCTGTCCGCTTCTTGAGCCACCTCTCAGATACGTCCTCCCAAGAGATCGGCAAAACTGCACACCAAGCAGACGCAGCAAGGACTGAGCGCGACGTTGAGTGTTTCGAATCGCCCACGTTGTGGTATAACCATCTGCAGCAATAATCAGCATCAAACGTCTCGGCGCTGTCGAACTTTCCAGCAGAGGCTCGCTCTCGACAAGCAGCCACTCAGCCAAGACGAGACTACTTGCTCGCCATACGCAGCCGCACACAAGGGAACGCCGTGCAGCGCTACGATCATCCCAACCCACGCCTCTATCGCCTACAAAGCCTGATCTTGCTGGGTCTACTAGTGGTTATGCCGATCAGCGCTGCCCTGCTGCTGACCCTGGCCCTGGCTTTGGGCGCGCCGCTGCTGGCCCTGGCAGCCTTGTGCGTCGTCTTGCTCATCGCCCCAGTTGTGCTGGGCCTGCTGGCTACGCCGCCGCTCAGCTTGGATGAGCAGGGCGTCACCATCTATGCCCCCCTGGTTGGAGAGCGCTTCCTAGCCTGGGAGCAGATCGAAGCGCTCAAGCCTTACCCCCTACTGCCCAGCCGCGATGAGGAAGTTGAGCGTCGCCTAGCCCAGGGGCGCAAGCGCTATCAGGCCGCCGAGGGCCTCATGTTGGTGAGCGCAGCCCTGCCCTGGCCATACCGCGTGGTCGGCTATTTTGTAGGCGAATGGCCACGCGGAGCGGTGGCCTGCACCAACCGCGCTCATGCTGATTACGCCGCGCTGGCCAAGCGCCTGCGTCAGCGCCTGCCACTCACTCCACCACCAAGCTGAGGTCATAACCCGTCGCCTGTGCAACGGCGATCCATAGTGGACGCACCAGCTCGTAGGCGCAATCGCCTTCTTGAATGAAGCGGAAGCGTAGGCGCACGACTCGCGCCTCGTCATCGCGCATGGCCTCAGTCAGCTCGTGGCGAGCCGTGCAGCCCAGGCCGCGCGTCCACGTCCCAATCAGGGCCGTATCATTGGCGAAGTCGAAGGCGTAGCGTCGAACGGGGCGACGGCACAGGCGACTGTTGTCGGCCAGATTGTAGAAGGTCTCCAGATCGGCGGGGCTGCGCAGCACGAAGACGCGGCCTGCTGCGTCGTAGGCCGCTTCAAAACAAATCCCGCTCAGCAATGGCAGGACGTCGCGCAGGCCAGACGTCAAAGCCAGCGGCTGCCAGCCCTGGACAGGACGGGCTTCGGGCGTGGGGCTGGGCATCGGAGTTGGTGTGAACAAGCCCTCGGCTGTGGGACTGGGAGAGACCAGGAGCAGCAGTGGAATAGGCGGCGAAGCTGTCGCGGTGGCCTGAGCTAGGCCTAACTCATCCGCTGATGGCGCTGGTTGCATACAGGCCGCTAGGCTGAGCGCTAGGGCCAAGCCGAAGAAGAATTGCACCATGAGCAAGGGTTTCGCCTTTCAAAATACAATCACACCTGCACAAAATTTATGCTAAGATAAGGCGTATGCCACATTTTAGCGAATCTTAGCCAATACGCAGGTGGTTCTATGCGTGTTTTGATTATCTCCGACATTCATGCCAACTTGGTCGCCTTCGAGACCGTCATGCGCGACGCCAAAGATCAATGGGACTATGTGTGGTGTCTGGGCGACGTGGTTGGCTATGGGCCAGACCCCAACGAGTGTGTGGAGCTGCTCAACACGCTGCCGCATCTGTGCTTGGCAGGCAACCACGACTGGGCCGCTCTGGGCCGCCTAGACATCCGCACCTTCAACCCCGATGCGCGCCGCGCCGTTGAATGGACGCAAGAGACGCTCAAACCGCAGAACGTGGCCTACCTGGAAGCGCTGCCCGTCACCTACGTCCTGGGCGAGTACACCCTCGTCCACGCCAGCCCCCGCGAACCCGTCTGGGAATACATCCTAGAGCCGCTGGTAGCCGCGCTCAACTTCCCCCATTTTGAGACGCCCTACTGCTTCGTGGGCCACACCCATCAGCCCGTCATCTACGAGATGGTGAGCGACAACGGTGACACGCGCTCTCGCGAGCCGCGTTACGGCCAACCTCACACCCTCAACGGCCATCGTCAGATCATCAACCCCGGCAGTATCGGCCAACCACGCGATCAAAACCCAGACGCAGCCTACGGTCTGCTCGATCTGACGACGGGCGTTTTTGAACATCGGCGCATCCCCTACGATGTAGCGGAGACACAGCGTCGTATGCGCGCGGCTCACCTGCCCGAACGCCTAGTGACGCGCCTGGAACACGGTTGGTGAGCATGGCCAAAGACAAGGGCGCTTCGCTCAACCCCAACAACGCCAACGCCGAAAACGCGGACGAACTGAGCGCCAAGATGATGACTTACCTGGCGCGCATCTACCGCCTGCTGGACTTGCACCAACCAGCGGAGGGGATCATTGGCACGTCCGTCCTAGCTGACACGCTCGAAGTGACTGCGCCGGCGGTCAACCGCATGATTAATCGCCTGAAAGAACAGGGCTTGCTGGAGCATGAGCCGTATCGTGGCATACGTCTCACAGAACGCGGCGAACGCGAAGCCCTGCGCCAACTGCGCGCCCAGCGCATTGCGGAGAGCTTCTTGGTCAAAGTCATGGGCTTGCACTGGACGCTCGTCCACGACGAAGCCGAACGGCTGGCCAGCGCTCTGAGCGATCCGCTGATCGACCGCATGAACGCCATGGCCGGCTACCCGCGCACCTGCCCGCACGGCGAGCCAATCCCTGATGCCGAAGGCCAAATTGAAGCCATGAACGATCATCTGCTCTCGCAGGCGCAAGCCGGCGACCATCTGCGCATCACTCGCCTGCGCACCCGCGAAGCCGATCGCCTGAACTACATCGAGGCCCTGGGCCTCATGCCTGGCACAGAGCTGATCGTCCACCATGTCTCACCTTTCAATGGGCCGCTGCAACTGCGCCTGCACAACGAATATCGCATCATCGGCAGCAATTTAGCAGAGCTGATCCGCGTCCGACCTGCCTGACCCTTCAAAAAAGGCAGCGGAGCGCGCTACAATTCTGGTCATGCCCCTCTAGCCCAACGGCAGAGGCAACCGACTTAAAATCGGCTCAGTGTGGGTTCGAATCCCACGAGGGGCATACCGACGCCTCTGGGACGCAGAAGATTGGCGCGATCCATGCCTCGCCTGACAGGCCACAAAACCCGCGTTGCCCTTGTGGGACGCAAAGCCTGGCCACCAAACGCCAAGAAGGCGCGCTTGTAAAAGCGTAGCGCCCCGTTGAATTGCAAAAGACCTCTATGTCTGCACGACACGCCCAAAAGACGCGCAGCGCCAGAGAGGCAGTCGATGCGCTTCGACCGCCGCTGGCCATTTGCTGCGGGCTGAAATTTCTTAATTTATGCCAGCTTTATGATACTTGAAGTCTCAGCTTTGGCTTATAATCTAATAGAGCGTTCCTCCCTCAAAAGGACGGCGCGCCGTTGTTTGTGTTGTTCTCAGCGAGACGCTTGTACCCATGAGGCAATAACATGGCCTTCTGGCACACCAAACTTCATTACCGCCTCATGGTGAGCTTCGTCATCATCTTGCTGCTGCCCGTTTTGTCGCTGTCGTTCTACTTCTCGCGGCAGCTGTCCACGGCGCTGCGCGCTGAGGCCAGGCTGCGCTACCAACAGCTGGCTTATGACAACATCAGACGCGCCGAGATCGACCCATCCATGCGGGATGAAAGCCAGCTATCTAGTCTGCTCGACCAGCTGGCTGACCTGTTCATGAAGAACATGCCGTCTGGAGTGGGCTTGACCATCGTCGATCAGGCAGGCAACCTCATCCATCATCGGCCTGAAGTCCACAGCAAGGCTTTCAACACCTTGTCCGACCTTTTGCCCGACTCCGCTGCAGTCCTCATGCGAGATGAGCGCGCAGCGCTCTATGGCCCGCCTGATGGGCGCGACGCGCTGTGGGTAGCAGAGCGCCTGATCGTGAGAGGCGCAATCCAATGGACGGTCATCTACCAAGTGCCGCTGGCCATGATTGAGCGACCTATCGTCGAGTCGCGCCTGGCAGTGGCAGCCCTGAGTGGCGGCCTGATGATCCTGACGCTCCTGTTCAGCAATTGGGCCGCGCAACGTATCGCTTCGCCCATCCGTCAACTTGCCGAAGCCACACAGCGCATGGAGAGCGGAGACTGGCATACTCCTGTGCCAGCTTTGAACAATCGTGACGAGATCGGCACGCTGAGTCGCGCGATGAGCCGCATGGCCAGCGCCATCCAGAGCCTCGTCGCGGATTTGCGCGCGCGTGTACACGATTTGGAAGAGACGCGCACCCTGCTCATGCGCCGAGCCGATGAGTTGGAAGCCCTGCGCCAGATTGCGCTGGCCTCTAGCAGCAGCCTTAATCAAGACCAAATGCTGACGCGCATGTTGGACAAGCTGGCGACGCTCGTCCCTTACACCAGCGCCAGCGTCATCCTCTACGACGGCCAGGCGCTGCGCTTTGCGGCCAAACGCGGTATGCCTGATGACGTGGACTGGAGCAAAGCTGAAGCTGCCCTGACCTACTCCGTAAAGACGCGCGATTACGTTCGAAGCCGTCAGATCATCATCTACGCCGACGTGCGTCAGGAAGACTCTTGGCTGTGCCTTGATCCCAAACTGGACTATATCCGCAGTTGGATGGGCGTGCCGCTGCTCTATAGGGATCGGCTCATCGGTCATTTGAACCTGGATCACGAGCAGGAAAACTTCTACACGATCGAACATGCAGCGCTGGCCAACGCCGTCGGCCAGCAGATGGCCCTAGCTTTAGAGAACGCGCGCCTGTTCAGCCAAATGGAGTATGCTGTCAAGGAGCGCACTGCCGAGCTGCGCGACGAACAAGAGCGCCTGCTCACCATCGTCGAGAACGTGACAGACGCCATCATGTTCACGGATGAACGAGGTCGTTTGCTCTACGTTAATCCTTCCTGGCGCGCCCTGAACGGCTACGATCTGACGCAAGCGCTCAGACTCGGCCCCTGGGCTTTACAAGAACGCCTAGCTGCGCCTCAGCCTGAGTTGCTGGACGCTCTGCGCCAGGGCCTGCCCTGGCACGGGGAGCTGAAACTGCGCCGTCGCGATGGCATGCCCTACGACGCGCATATGACGGTCGTGCCGGTGCGCGCTGAAGACGAAGCACTGCGCTACTTCGTCAGCGTAGAGCGCGACATCACCGAAGCCAAAGAACTAGAGGCGCTCAAAGCCCGCTTCGTCGCCGACGCTGCCCATGACCTGCGCAACCCTATCTCCGTGCTGATGACTAGTCTCTACATCCTCAGTCGTGCGCCAGCCCAACTCTCCCAGCGGCTGCCCATCCTAGAATACCAGGTCAACCGCCTGTCGGCGCTCATCAACGACCTGCTGACGGTAGCGCGCCTTGATCGTGACAAGGAACTGAGCGAAGTTGCTCCGATTGACATCGGCTTTCTGACGACGCAAGTCTGCCAATCGCAGGCGACGTTGGCCCAGAGCAAAGCCATACGCTTCAACTATTCAATCAGTCCAAATCAGTCGCTCATCCTGGGAGATGTGCAGCAAGTGGAGCGCGTCATCGTCAACTTGATCGCCAACGCCCTGGCTTACACCCCGCAAGGGGGCAAAGTTAGCGTGCGCGTGGAGGTTGACGGAAGCCAAGTCATGCTGGAGGTGGAAGACACAGGCATTGGCATTGCTGCCGATGAACAGCAGTACATCTTCGAACGCTTCTACCGCGCCAAGAATGCCCGCGCTACCGATGGCACGGGCCTGGGCCTAGCCATCGTCAAGGAAGTGGTGGCGCGCCACAAGGGGCGGATTGAGCTGTACAGCGTCTTGGGCCAGGGGACGCGCTTCCGCGTGTTCTTCCCGCTCTACAATAACCCCGCTCCTGCGCCGCAGCGCGAGGATGAGGCGTCGTCTGGCGCTTAACTGATCCCAGCGAACATGACGGTCTTGGTCTCCAGATAGTCCTCCAAGCCCTCCGTGCCGCTCTCGCGGCCTATGCCGCTCTGCTTGACGCCGCCAAAGGGCGCTTCTGGCGTGGCGGGCAACCAGTCATTGACGCAGACCATGCCGTATTCTAGGCGCTCGCTCAGGACGAAGGCGCTGTTCAGGTCGCGGGTCATGACGAAGGCAGCCAGACCATATTCTGTGTCGTTAGCCCAGGCGATGGCCTGCTGCAGGTCGTCGAAGGGCAGGACAGGCAGCACAGGGCCAAAAGTTTCTTCATGGTAGAGGGGCATATCTGGGCGCACGCCGCCGATGACCGTCGGAGCATAAAAGTAGCCGCGCTCCAGATGGGCGGGGCGCTGGCCGCCGACGATGACCTGCGCGCCGCGCTGCACAGCATCGCTGACTAAGCCTTCTACGCGGTCGCGCTGGCGGGCGTTAATCAGCGGGCCGACGTGGGTGGCGGTGTCTTGGCCATCGCCCACTGTCAACCTGGCAGTCAGCTCAGCTACGCGCTCGGTGAATTCTTCCACGATGCGCGCGTGGACGAAGAAGCGCTGGGGTGCGACGCACACCTGGCCACAGTTGCGGAACTTCCAGGCGACGGCGTCTTTGGCTATCTGACCAACGTCTACGTCGGGCAGGATCAGCACGGGCGCATTGCCGCCTAATTCCAACGAGAGGCGCGTCACCGTGCGCGAGGCGCCATCCATGAGCAGCTTGCCGACGCGCGTGCTGCCCGTAAAGCTGATTTTGCGGCAGCGCGGATCGTCCAACATGACCTGGGCTACGGCCGCAGGATCGCCGTTGACCAGGTTGACGACCCCAGGCGGCGCGCCGCTCTCGTGCAGGGCTTGAGCGATGAGCATGGCGCTGCGCGGGGTGTATTCGCTGGGTCTGCCGACGACGGTGCAGCCTGCGGCCAGCGCCGCTGCCCACGAACGCACCACGTTGTAGACGGGGAAGTTCCAGGCCGTGATCGTCGCCACCACGCCAATCGGCTGGCGCTGCACCAGGATACGCCGCGTGGCGACGCGCGCGGGGATGGTGCGCCCATAGACACGCTTGCCCTCTTCAGCGTTCCAACGGAAGTAGTTGGCCGCCGAGCGCCACTCCGCTAGCGCTTCGACGTAGGGCTTGCCCGCTTCTTCAGTGGTGATACGGGCTAGGGCTTCGGCGCGCGCTAGAATCCAATCGGCGGTGCGGAACAGCACATCGCCGCGCTCGTAAGGCGTCTGGCGCGACCAGGCGGGGAAGGCCTTGTGGGCGGCGTCGATGGCCGCGCGCGCGTCCTCTGCCCCACCGAAAGGAACGTGTTGGATGAGGGTTTCGTGGGCTGGATTGAGCAGCGCCCACGTGCCGCCGTCGCTGGCGTCCGTCCACTGTCCGCCGATCAGCTGCTGGAAACGAAAGTCGCTCACGATAACTACCCCACTACTGCAGCACGTTCCGCCGCAACAACGCGCAGGGCTTCCGCCATGACAGCCATGCCTTCGTCAATCTGCTCATCCGTCAGGTTGAGCGGCGGCAGCAAGCGCACGCAATTGCTGTACAGGCCGGCGCGGATGATGATGAGGCCGCGTTTGAGCGCTTCTTGGGTGATGCGCGCCACCGCGTCTGGATCAGGCGTCTTGGCCTGCACGTCCTTCACAAATTCAGCCACTAGCATAGGGCCGAGTCCGCGCACGTCGCCGACCCAGTCTTCGTGTTCGGCACGCATAGCCTCTAGGTGTTTGCGGAAGCGCGCTCCGACTTCGTTGGCGCGAGCCAGAAACTGCGGATCGCGCAGCATTTTGATGGCTTCAATGGCGGCTGCGCAGGCCAGCGGATTGCCGCTATATGTGCCGCCCAGTCCGCCAGGATGAGGCGCATCCATCATCTCGGCGCGGCCCGTCACCGCCGCGATGGGCATGCCCGCCCCCAGCGACTTGGCGCTGGTCAGCAAATCAGGAACAATCCCATAATGCTCTACGGCGAACAGCTTGCCTGTGCGTCCAAAGCCCGATTGAATCTCATCGGCCACCATGACTATGCCGTGCTGAGTGCAGAGTTCGCGAATGCGCTGCAAAAAGCGCGGCGGGGCAGGCACGAAGCCTCCTTCGCCCTGGACGGGTTCGATGACGATAGCCGCCACCGCCTGTGGGTCAATTTGAGCGATGAAGGCGTTCTCCAGCTGCTGAATCGACCAATCGATGAAGGCTTCTTCGCTCAGGCCAGCGGGACGGCGATAGACGTTGGGGAAGGGCAGGCGCACAATCTCCGACGGGAAAGGCCCAAAGCCCTTCTTGAACAAGGCGTACTTGCTGGTCATGCCCAGGGTCATGTTGGTGCGACCATGATACGCGCCTTCGAAGACGATGATCGCCTGGCGGCCCGTGTACGAGCGCGCAACCTTGACAGCCGTCTCCACCGCTTCTGAGCCGCTGTTGAGCAGGACGCTCTTCTTGGGGTAATTGCCCGGCGTGACTTCGTTGAGCAGCTCTACCACGCGCACATACGGCTCATAGGTGGCGACGATGGCGCACATATGGATGAGCTTCTCTGCCTGGGCTTGCAGCGCTGACACCACGTCCTGAGGCGTATGGCCCACCGCCAGCGTGCCGATCCCGCCGGCAAAGTCCAATAATGTGTTGCCGTCCACGTCGCGCACCGCCGCCCCATGCGCCGATTCGATGGCAATGGTGGTCAGCTTGGCGGCGCCGCGCGGGCTAGCGGCTTCGCGGCGCGCCACCAATTCGCGGCTCTTGGGGCCAGGAATGTCGGTCTGAAGGTGAATTGTGGTCATGAAATCTCGTCTTTCTAGGCTAACCAATCGGGTTTAGAAGCGCGAACAGCACCCTCTAATAAGCGCCCATAGGCGCTAGTGCGGCGCTGGTGCAGCAATGGGAACAACTCGCGCATTTCGTCCAACACGGCCGGATCGAGGTCGGCGACGATGACCTCGGCCTGGTCACGACTAGCCTGAGCTAGTATACGCCCTAGCGGATCGCAGATGAAGCTAGAGCCATAGAAAGTCACCCGCTCTGTCCCGACGCGGTTGCAGGCAGCCACGAACAGGCCATTGGCGACGGCATGGCCGCGCATGACCGTCTGCCAAGCGTCGCGGCTGTCGAAGTGTGGCGCGTTCGGCTCACCGCCGATGGCCGTCGGATAGGCCAACAGCTCAGCGCCCTCCAGGGCATAAATGCGCGCCAGCTCTGGAAACCACTGGTCGTAGCAGGTTGGCGCACCCAGCTTTAGGCCGGCCAGCAGATGGACGGGGTATTCCTGCGCGCCGACGAAGAAATCAGTCTCGTGATAGCCCTCCCCGGAGGGAATGTGGACTTTGCGCGTGAAGCCGACGAAGCGGCCCTCAGAGTCGTGCAGGGTGGCAGTATCGTAGTAGCTGCCGTCCTCGGCGCGTTCGTACAACGACCCGATGACGGCGAAGCCATTCTCGCGCGCCAGGCCGCTGAAGAACGTCTCGCTCAGGCCGCCGCGCAGCGGCTCGGCGTACTGAAAGCCTTGTAGATCGCGGGTGGCGGGGAAATAAGGCAACAGCGAGAATTCGGGCAGCAGGACGAGCTGCGCCCCTAGCTGGCGAGCCTGCGCCCCTAGCTGGTGGTACTGCTCCATCATGCCCTCGGCGCTGCCAGTCCAAGCGACTTGAATCAAGGCCAGGCGCGTCTTGTCCATGCTCATCCTCGATATGTAGAAGATTATTCTCGTGCGCTGGTCTAGTATAGCGCATTTAGGACGAGCTGAGATGGTCTTCGGCGAGAGCCTGCAAATTGAGACAAATCTTAAGCCCCCAATTAGACAATTCAGGTAAAATGAGGAGGCGCAAAGTTCAATTTCACAACGCGATCTCATGAAGAAGCTTATCAGAACAACGTCGCAGCTGTATCGTCTCATGGTGCATTGCTCGCGCGATGCTTTGGCACTGCACAAGCCCGATGGTAGGTTCATCTACATCAATCCTTCGTACACCAAGCTGACAGGCTACACGCTAGGCGAGCTACGTCATTGCACAGCACGACAATTATGCGAACTCTTGATACATCCTCAGGATGATGTTTGGGAGACGTTTCAGCGTTTGGCGGACGGTGTGCCTAGCATCACCCTGGAATACCGTCTGCGGCGCAAAGACAGCTCGTACGTGTGGGTGGCGACGACAAGCACGCGCATTCCTGGCCCAGATCGGCCAATCCGCTACATTCTGACCTCCACTCACGACATCACCGAGCGCCGCAAGCAGGAACGAGCCAGACGCCAAGCTGAAGAGCAACTGCGCAAAGCTCAGGCCCTCGCGCGCCTGGGCAGCTGGGAACTCGACCTCATCACCAACGAGACGATCTGGTCTGAAGAATTCTGCCGCATTTGTGGCTTCGATCCTGAGACAGTGCAGCCCTCCGTCGAGTTAGGCACGCTGGCTATCCATCCAGACGACCGTGAGAAGGTAGCGCAAGCTCTAGAACGGACGCGCACCACCGGCGAGCCTTACATTATGGAGAAGCGCATTGTTCACCCCGACGGTAAAGTGCGCTGGGTGCTGTCGCAAGACGAAGCCATTCGCGACGATCTGGGAAATACCATCCGCATCGTGGGGACAATCCTGGACATCACAGAGCGTCGCGAGGCGCAGCAGCAGGCCTTCAACGCAGCGCTAGAACGCGAGCGTGTCCAGATTTTGGCTCGCTTCGTCCGCGACGCAGCCCATGAATTCCGCACGCCTTTAGCTATCATCAACACCGAGGCCTACCTCATGGCCCGCCAGCCTGACGCCGAGAAACGCGCCATCAAGGCTCAACAGATCAGCGATCAGATTGCCCGCACCAGCCGCCTGCTAGATATGCTCTTGCTCATGGTGCGCATGGATCAAGAAGAGCTGCTCTCAGATTTCGTCAAAGTTGACCTGAGGATCATCGCCCAGCACGCCCACGAGCGCGTCCATGTCAGCTATCCTAGCCGAGCCGCGCACCTAGAGCTGCCTACTAACCTGCCACCCATCCTGGGCAGCGCTGTCGACCTTGAAGAAGCTTTCGCGCAGGTCATCGACAATGCTTACCGCTACAGCCCGCCTGAAAGCACGGTGCGCATCCGCCTGGTGCAAAATCAAGACGCGCTGTGCCTGCAAGTGGAAGATGACGGCATCGGCATCGCTGAAGAAGACCAGGGGCGTATCTTTGAGACCTTTTGGCGCAAAGACGACGCGCACAGCTCGTCTGGCTTTGGCCTGGGGCTGCCAATCGCTAAGCGCATCGTCGATCGGCATGGAGGCGCAATTCGGGTGCGCAGCGAACTGGGCAGGGGCAGCACATTCTGTCTGAGCTTGCCTATTGCCAGCATGAGCTAAATGCAAGCCACCCCGCGCTTGGTGGGGTGGCCTGGTTGCTTGCAAGCTCCGCAACCTGGATTCGAACCAGGAACCCATCGGTTAACAGCCGATTGCTCTGCCGTTGAGCTATTGCGGAATAACGAGCCAAACTATAGCAAAAGGGCCGAATCGTGTCAAGAGTCGCGGGTTGGCTCAGCTTAAAGTGACAGCTTTGGACAAAGCGAAGCTAAACTGGTGGCGCGGAGCTGTTTGTTGGCATGGGGCAGGGTCGCCAATCTCCGCTCTGCACAAGTCGCTACGATGTCGATGTCGAGGAGCGCTCAGCTCTTGTAGCGCTCTGGCATGGGTTCGCTGTGGCGCATGACCACGCGAAAGCCGCGCTTTTCGTAGTTGGACAGAGCATGTGGGCCGTCTAGGTTGCAGGTATGCACCCACACACGCTGCACGCCAGGCACACTCCAAGCCTGTTCCAAGCCATAGCTCAGCAAGTGCTTGCCCAGGCCATGGCCCTGATACTCAGCGAACAAGCCAAAATAAGCGACTTCAACGTCGTGGCCTTGCACGTCCAGCTCTATGTAGCCAGCGGGCTGACCATCGACTAGCAGCACGTAGATGAGGGCGCGTTCCAGCGCGGCGCGCAGCTCATGGCGCGGCATGATGAGCCGGTCCCGCCAGCGTAACTCCCAACCCACGCCCTTGTACAGCTTCAGATAAAAATCAACGTCGATCGCCTGCAACCGCACGATCTGTACTTCCGGCCCAAGATTGTTCAAGAAGGCAGGGCGGAACTGCTCACGATTAGTCATCTCTAGGGTGGTAGTGATGAGCGTGTCGGGCGTCGCTTGAGACATGATGTTGATCCTATTGCCTGAAGCAGATGAGTAGCATATGATGAGGCTAACAAACGATCATCAGCGAGGGCATGGCATAAGCTGACGAAGAATGACGCCGATCACTAGCAATTGTTGACAAAAGAACCACGAGAGAAGGGCTTTGGACGATGGACTTTGAGATGAACGACGAACATCTGCAAGCACAAAAGATGGTGCGCGATTTTTGCCAGCGCGAAGTGATGCCCGTCATCCGCGAATGGGATCGCAAGCAAGAGATGAACCCCTGGTTTCTGCCGCGCATGGCTGAATTGGGTATCTTGGGGATCAGCATTCCCGTGCGCTATGGCGGCCAGGGCTACGACTATGTGACGCTGGGGCTGGTTTGCGAAGAATTGGAGCGGGCCGATACGCATCTGCGCGTGGTCATGTCCGTCCATCACAGCCTGAACAGCCAAGCCATCCTGCAATGGGGGACAGAGGAGCAAAAACAGCGCTTCCTCGTGCCGCAGGCGCGCGGCGAGAGATACGCTGCCTTCGGCCTGACCGAGCCGAGCGTAGGCAGCGACGTGGTGAACATGAACAGCACAGCTCGCCGCGTCGGCGACACCTACATCCTCAACGGCGAGAAGATGTGGATCAGCCTGGCGACGAAGGCTCATCACTTCTTGATCGTCGCCAAGACCGCCCCCGACAAGGGCCACGAAGGTATGAGCGCCTTCATCGTCACTCGCGACATGCCTGGCGTGACGACGGGCGACATTCATGGCAAGCTAGGCGTGCGCGCCGGCAGCACCGGCTGGATCAAGATGGAAGACGTGGAAGTGCCGCTGACCAATCGCCTGGGCGAGGAAGGTGAAGGCTTCAAAATCGCCATGTCCTGCCTAGACAACGGGCGCTACACGGTCGGGGCTGGAGCAACAGGCCTCATCCGTGCCTGCCTAGAAGAGAGCGTCAAGTATGCCCAAGAGCGCACGACTTTCGGCAAGCCCATCGCCGAACACCAGCTCATCAAGCAAAAGATTGCCTACATGCGTCTGTGGTACGAAAATGCCCGTCTGCAAATGCTGCGCGTAGGCTGGATGAAGAATCAGGGTCGGCGCAACACTCGCGAGACCAGCCTGTTCAAGTGGTACGCCACCGATATGAGCGTGCAAGCGGCATTGGAAGCCGTGCAGATTCATGGCGCGTACGGCTTCAGCGATGAGTACCCGGTGGAACGCTACCTGCGCAATAGCAAAGGCGCGGTCATCTACGAAGGCACGAGCGAGATTCATCAGCTCATGCAGGCCGATTATGAATTCGGCTATCGCAAGGATAAGCCGCTGCGCTGCGAAATGCCCGCCTACAGCGCCGAATATTTCCAGGAAGTGCCGCAAATGGCCGCAGGAGATTAGCCCCGCGCTGAAGGGCGGCAGGCTGTGCCGCTCCTCAGTAGTATGTCTCAGCGCCGACGCAGGCGCACTAGTTCGCTGTCCTGTCCCAGGCCATAATCCGCTGACGATGCTTCCAAGCGTTCGCGCAGGCGCACTGGGTCTTTATCGCTGAGCTGATCGAGCAAACGCGAGGTGCGGCCGTCGCGTTTGGCTTCGGTGGCCTGCTCTGCGCTGCTGCTCTCGTCGAATGCCCAGATGGCAGTCGTACTAGCTACTGCCCCCAGGCATAAAATCGTCCCCAGTGATGATATGTCCTACTTCCAAGCTAACCTAGCTGGTTGTACACAGCATGGCGACCTTGACCACGCTCATCATGCCCCATATGAAACGCGTGATGCGAAAGCGTTCACCGGTCATTGTTTTTTTGTCTCTCTGGTTTAAGTGCCGAGTTTAGCGCTGCCTATGCGTACTAGCGCCCCCTGAGGTTACTGGAACGGGCCAATTTGCCCAAAAAGGGGCGCGTTTTTTCATGGGCATCGACGATTGCCGACGGTGTGCTTTGTGAGTATAGTCTTCTGCACTTATAGTCCCTTTTCTTGGCGAAAGTTGAGCCTTATGCCTCAGCGAACGATTCTTTTCTTATCCAGCACGCATAAAGGCGACGTCATGCTGCGCAGCGCCAAAGCGGCGGGTTGCCGCGTCCTGCTTATGACCGACGAGACGCAGCGTCACGAAGCCTGGCCCTACGACGCCATCGACGAATTCATCGTGACGCCCACCTTCCTGCGCTATCAGGATGTCATCAACACCGTGACGTGGATGGCTCGCGGCCAGCGTATCGACCTCATCATCCCCCTAGACGAGTTTGAGATAGAACTGTGCGCCATCCTACGCGAACACATGCGCCTGCCTGGCATGGGCGTCAGCCTCATGCGCCACTTCCGCGACAAGTTGACCATGCGCGAACTGACGCAGCGCGCGGGTATTCCCGTGCCGCGCTTCGCCCACATCCTCAACTACGACGCCTTGCGCGACTACATGGGCAGCGTCCCCCCGCCCTGGATGCTCAAGCCGCGTATGGACGCGGGTTCTATGGGGATTCGCAAGCTGCACGATAGCGAGCAGGTGTGGCGCACCCTGGATGCGCTGGGCGATCAGCAGTCCTACTACCTGCTAGAAGAATTCCTGCCCGGCGCTGTCCTGCACGTCGACTCGGTGGTGCAGGACGGCCAGATCATCTTCGCCAGCGCGCAGCAGTATGGCGCGCCGCCCTTTGATACTTATCACAGCGGGGGCGTCTTCGACACCACCATGCTCAACCGCGATGATCCGCGCTATCCTGCTCTGCTGGACATGAATCAGCGCGTCATCCGCGCTCTGGGTTTGGCCAACGGCGTCGCTCACGCCGAATTCATCCAGGCCCAGCGCGACGACCAACTTTACTTCCTGGAGGTTGCCGCGCGCGTCGGCGGCGCGTATATCTCCGACATGCTGGATTACGCCACTGGCGTCAACCCCTGGCGCGAATGGTTTGGCTTGGAGATGAGCCAGCTTGAGGGTCAGCCCTATCAACTCCCTGTGCCGCGCACCGACTACGGCGCTGTCGTCCTCACCCTGGCCCGTGATGCCGCGCCAGACACCAGCCACTACACCGATCCTGAGATTGTCTGCCGCATCGACAAGCCCTTCCACGCTGGCTTTGTGCTGGTCTCGCCCGATCACGCGCGCCTGGTGGGCTTGGTAGCCCAGTACAAAGAACGCATGGCCCGCGATTTTACGGCCGTTGCGCCAGGCAAAGGCGTACAGCGCACTGGCCTCGCTCGGTAATATAATGAATGGGTCCACACATTCATGACCAAGCTGAGGCCCTTCTGTATGCCCCGTTTCAAATTCGTCTCCAACTATCCGCATTACGCCGAAGATCACGTGACTCTGCTGCCCACGCCTACGCGCGTCCAGGCCCTGCCTGATTACTGCGGGCGGGGGGTGAACATCGCCTTTGTAGACAGCGGCTTCTCGCGTCACCCGGACATTGCCGATAGGATTATCGTCCACGCCGACGCCTCCACACGTCACATCATCGAACAACCCACCGTGATGGACATCTCTCCGCTGAGCTGGCATGGTCAGATGACCAGCGTCATCTGCGCCGGCGATGGGCGCGTCTCTGGGGGGCATTTTCGCGGGATTGCCTACGAAGCACGCCTGATCCTGGTCAAGGTCAGCACGCCGCAGGGCGCCATCAAAGAAGCGGACATCTTGCGCGGTTTGCGTTGGCTTTACGATACGCGCCGCCGCTACAAGCCCCACATCGTCAACGTATCGGTTGGCGGGGACGAGGTGAGCCACGATCCACACCATCCGCTGCACACGGCGGTGCGCAAGCTGGTGAATGCAGGCATTGTCGTCATCATCGCGGCGGGCAACAGTGGCCACTCTTTCATCGTGCCGCCAGCCAGCGCACCAGAAGCGCTCACCATCGGTGGCTACAACGATCACAACAGCTTGGATCGCCGCCAATGGTCGCTCTACCATCATAACTACGCCTGCGCTTACGATGGCACGCCCAAGCCAGAACTGATTGCGCCGGCTTCGCTCATCGCTTCGCCACTGCTGCCCGACTCAGCGACGGCGCGCGAAATTGGCGTGTTGGCCCAACTGCTGCACGTGCGCGGACGCGAGACCATCAAGCGCATTGTCCAGGAGCATCACGAAGTGCTGGGCGTGGCTGAGGACGCCGTCATGGACGCCGAAATGCTCAATTACCTCCAGGGACGCATTTATCACCATAAAGTGATTGACGCTCAGCACCAGCACGTCGATGGCTCGTCAGTCGCCGCTCCCATCGTCGCTTCGGTCGTCGCACAAATGTTAGAGGCCAATCCGTGCCTGACGCCATCGCAGGTGCGCCAAATTCTGCTGGACACTGCTCAGCCCCTGCCCAATGTCCCTGAAGCCATGCAAGGGGCGGGATGCCTGAACGCCGCCGAAGCAGTCATTGCGGCTCGTGATTTGGTCATTGCGTAATGCTAGCTATCCTTCCGATACCAAGAGGTCGAATCGATCATGCACCGTGAATTTCATCGCTGGTACAGCCCCTCGCTGCGACGTTCGATGGAGCTGCTGATCTTTGGGCATGGTGGAGCGCGCGTCATCATCTTCCCCACGTCCAAGGGGCGCTTCTACGAATGGGAAGACCGCGGCATGGTGGCTTCGCTCGGCCACCACCTCAGCAACGGTTGGCTTCAGCTCTACTGCGTAGACAGCGTAGACAGCGAGAGTTGGTACAACTGGCGGTCGCACCCCGGCGCGCGCGCCTACCGTCACCACCAGTATATGGATTACGTGCGCAACGAAGTCGTGCCATTGAGTGAACACAAGAACCGCAATCCCTTCCTGATGACGATGGGAGCGTCCTTCGGCGCGTTCCATGCCATGTCGTTTGCGGTGCGCTACCCAGACAAAGTAGATCGCGTGCTGGCCTTCAGCGGGCTGTTCGACATTCGCGGCTTCACAGACGGCTACAGCGACGCTTACGTGTATCAATACAACCCAATGGAGTGTATTCCGCGGGAATGGGATCCCAACCGCCTAGCCCAACTGCGTCACATGGACATCATCATGGCCACCGGACGCGATGACCGCCTCATCTCTAGTGCGCGCGCCATGTCCGCCGTCTTCTGGAGCAAGGGCATCGGCAATGCCCTGCGCGAATGGGATGGCTGGTCGCACGATTGGCCCTATTGGACGAAGATGATGCACATGTACATCAATGGTCACGATTGATTGCTGAGAGGAAAGCCACCATGCCCAGCCCCAAAACTCCCCTGAAGATTGGCCTGTTCGTCGGTCGTGAGTGGTCATGGCCGCCAGCCTTCATCGAAGAAGTCAACCGCCGCAGCGACAAGACGGGCGTGGTGGCTGAATACATGAAAGTCGGCGGCACGCTGATGAACGAAGCGGTCGAATACCGCGTCATCATCGACCGCATCTCGCATGAAGTGCCGTACTATCGCTCTTTTTTGAAGAACGCCGCCCTGCAAGGCGTGAAGGTGGTCAACGATCCGTTCATGTGGACGGCAGACGATAAGTTCTTCGGCGCATCGCTCATCACCAAGCTGGGGCTGGCTTCACCGCGCACGGTGGTACTGCCCAACAAGGATTATGTACCAGGCATTGTGCCGACGGAGAGCCTGCGCAACCTCAAGTATCCGCTGGATTGGCAGGGCCTGGTCGAAGCTGTCGGTGGCTTTCCGCTGGTGCTGAAAGATGCACACGGCGGCGGTTGGCGCGATGTTTACGTCTGCCGTTCGATGGACGAATTGCTGTACCACTACAACCGCAGCGGCCTATTGACGATGATTATCCAGGAATTCATCGAATGGCAAGACTATGCCCGCTGCATGGGCCTGGCTCAAAAAGAAGTGCGCGTCATGCGTTACGACCCGAAGGCGCGCTACTATGCCCCAGAACACGGTTTCAGCGCCGAGATGGCCGAACGCCTGCGCCAAGAGACGCTCACCATCTGCCGCGCCCTCGGCTACGACATGAACACCTGTGAATTTGCCATCCGCGACGGCGTACCCTACGCCATCGACTTCATGAATCCAGCGCCAGACATGGATATTAATTCGCTGGGGCGCGGGCATTTCGATTGGATGGTCACCAAGATGGCCGACACAATGATCGCCCTAGCCAAATCCAAAGACGCCACCCGCACGCGCTACGAATGGGGCAAGCAGGCCCAAAAGGCCGAAAAATCCTAGTCCGTTTTTGAAATTTAGTGTTTTGCAAGGAGCTATACCATGCCACGTCCAGCCATCGACTACTACCATTCGCTGTTGACGCCCGAACTTGCCGAAGAGACTGACGCGCTCATGCGCAAGCTGCTCAAAGAGCGTGGCCTGTACTTTGGGGATCGGCCTCTGTGCGTGGTGCTGCGCCCACATTTCTACCTAGAAGCGCATTGGACGTGGATGAAGGCGCGTCTGGACATCCTGCTGAGCGCATTTCGGCTGGCTCATGAGGCGTGCATGGCCAACGCCGAGCTACGCGCTGAGCTGATGATGGAAGACTACGAAGAAGCTCTGCTGCCCTATGATCAGCCTAGGATCCCTCCCTGGTCAACCTCGCGCCTAGATACCTTCTATATTGCTGACAAGGGCGTGCTGAAGTGCGTCGAATATAACGCCGAGACGCCAGCGGGCATGGGCTACGCCGACGTACTCAACGAAGTCTTCAGTCAGCTTGAACCCATGAAGCGCTTTGCAGAGCGCTACCACGTGCGCTATATGCACACGCTGGGCCGCCTGAAGGACGCTATCCTGGCAGTCTACCGTGCCTGGGGTGGGACAAGTGAGCCGCAGATCGGCATTGTGGACTGGAGCGAAGTGCCGACGCTCAACGAGCATGAGATTACGCGCGCCTACTTCGAACGTCAGGGGCTGAAGGCACGCTTGGCCGATCCACGCTTGCTAGAATACCGCGATGGTCATTTGTGGGCTGAAGACTTCCGCATCGACATGATCTACAAGCGCGTCTTGTTCAGCGAATTAGTCCACCGTATGGGCCAAGACAACGCCATCTTGCGCGCTTATCGGGATGGAGCAGTCTTCATCACCAACAGCATCAGCGCCAAGCTGCTGGCCAAGAAGGCCAGCTTGGCCTTCTTGAGCGATGAGGCGCACGAGGGGATGTTCAACAAGCAGCAGCTCAAGGCCATCGACGATCACATCCCCTGGACGCGCGTAGTGAAGGAGCGCAAGACGCTCTATGGCGGCAGGACGATTGATTTGCTGCCCTTCCTGGCAGATAATCGCGAGCATTTCGTCCTCAAGCCCAACGACGAGTACGGCGGCTCTGGCGTGGTGCTAGGCTGGGAGTGTTCCCAAGAAGGCTGGGAAGCGGCTTTACACCAGGCCACGCTCAGGCCATACGTCGTGCAGGAGCGCGTTGATCTAGTCGAAAAGCCCTTCCCCTCGTGGATTGCTGGCGCGCTGGACATCAGCCCGCGCTACGTCGATGCCGATCCCTATGGCTTCGGCGGCGACTCAGTGGAAGCTTGCATGACGCGCCTCTCGTCCTTGTCGCTGCTCAACGTGACTGCCGGCGGCGGTTCTATCGTGCCGACGGTGTTGATTGAGCCAATCTAGGCTTTAGGCTTCGTCGTTGTCCAGGTGTCGCAGCACGCGCCGATAAGCTTCGTTGATCTGCTTCATGCGCGCACTGGCCTGGGGGGTGGGGTTCACGTCAGGATGATACTGGCGCGCCAGCTCGCGGTAAGCGCGCTTGACCTGATCCAACGTGGCCCGATCCGCCAGGCCAAGCTGCTGATAGTAGGCAGCGGCGGCGCTAGCGGGCGTGGCATCAGCTTGTTGGGCTTGAGGACGATCAAAGCTGGCGACGCGCCACGTGCCGCTTAGGTTGGGCAGGGAAAGGCACACACGGTAGGCGCGCAGCGCTCCGTAGTTGACGTTGCCGCCATAGCGCACCATGCGCTGTCGGCCCTGGCCTTGCAGATGAACGGGGATGAAGTAAGCTTCTCGGCCTGCCACCTCAAAGCCGTAGACCTTATCTCCGTAGAGGTGAGCGCAAACTTCCAACCATTCGGGCATAGTGTACAGCTCACCATCGGGTGGCAACAACATGTCCACCCAGAACAGGAACAAAGTGTGAGCGCCCTGGCGCGTGTTCTCTTCCAGGTGGTGTTGAATGTCTTGTAGGGTCGGCTGGCGCTCCACCATGTAGATCATCACCTGTTCTTGGCGCGGTCTGAGCTTGAAGACGATCAGATCGCCATCGTCCAAGATATGATGGGCAACACCTGCACCCTGCAAGCGCCAGACCAGATAGCTCGCGGCCTGGATCGTATCAAAACGGGTCATCGCTTGTCTTCCACTACCATTGGGATGGCCCTATTGTAACCCACAGTGAGCCGCCGCGCAGCCTATAGCCGTGAAGAAGACGATGAGCGACGAACAAGTAGCCTTCACTCGCTCGGCTCGGCTTGTAAGTTGGGCAGCTCGCGGCGCAGCAGCTTGCCCGCTTCGCTGTAAGGCAAAGCGTCCACGAAGACGAAGCGACGCGGAATTTCGTAGGCGGCCAGCAGCGGACGGCAGAAGTTCACCAAGTCACCACTCTTGACTTGCTCACCGGGCTTGAGGACGACCCAGGCTTGCAGAGCTTCTTCGCCAGGGACTTTGGGATGAGGCACGCTCCAAACGCCTACGTCGGCGATGGCCGGGTGCTGACGCAGAGCAGCTTCGACCATGACAGGATAGACGTTGAAGCCGCCTATCAGAGCCATGTCCTTCTTGCGACCGCGCAGATACAAGAAGCCGTCCTCATCGGCATAGCCTAGATCGCCAGTGTAGAGCCAGGTGCGTCCTTCAAATTCGCGCAAGACCTGGGCGGTCTCTTCGGGCATTTTGTAGTAGCCGGGCATCATGTTGGGAGCGCGCAGGATGACCTCCCCCACTTCGCCGATAGGCAGCTCGCGTTGGCCTGTCTCAACGTCGACAATACGGTATTCGACGTCGGGCATAGGCACGCCGACGCTGGTCAGGCGATTTTTGCCGATGATGGGGTTAGAATGGTTGCCGGCTGGCAGCTCACTCAGGCCGTAGGCCTCAGCTAGGTTGATCCCACCAGCGGCGGTCACGTCGGCGTGGACGTCGGGATGCAGCGGAGCAGCTGAACTGAGCAGAATGCGGCAGTGCTTGAGCGTGACCTCGCCGCTTTTGACGCGCGGATGGTTGGCGAAGCCATGAAAGAACAGCGGCACGCCCAAAAAGACCTCCGGCTTGTACACGTCTACCAGATCGACGACGTTGTTCATGTCGCGCGGATCGGCCACCAGCAGGATTTGCCAAGCACAGCGGATGGACTGGCTGATGAGGACGACTAGGCCGAAGATATGGAACAGGGGCAACACCACCAGCGCAGTGAAGTCTTCGCGCTTGATGGACTTGCCGTAGATGTCGGCGCTGTAGTCCAAGTCCGTCCAGCGATCCACTTGCTGGGTGCTGAACGACATCATCTCGTGGGTGACCATGACGCCCTTGCTGACGCCGGTCGTGCCGCCAGTGTATTGCAGGATGGCTAGGTCGCTGGGGTAAACATCGACGCTAGGTTTCTGGCCGCGATACTGCTTCAGCAAGTCTTGAAACCAATGATCGCCTTCCTCTAATTTCTCTAGGTAGTGGCCACCTTTCTTCTCTTGGGTGGTGCTGAAAGCGGTGCGCGCCAACGGAGCGAGATACTCTTTGATGTTAGTGACGACGACTTTTTTGACGCGCGTCTGGGCCTGAATCTCTTTGAGCGTGTTGTACAGGGCGGTGATGGTCAAGGCCATCACCGAGTCGCTGTTGTCCAGTTGATAGCGTAACTTAGCAGCTGGATAGGATGGGTTGCAAGCGACCACCACGCCGCCAGCCTTTAGGACGGCGAAATAGCTGATGACGAAGGCCGAGATGTTGGGCATGATGATGGCCACATGCTGGCCTTTTTGCAGGCCCAGGCCAATCAGGGCGCAGGCCAGGGCGTCGCTGAGCTTGTCCAGTTCGCCATAAGTGACGACGTGGCGCTGATGGCCGACGACGGGCAGGCGCACGCTGGTGAGCAGGCAAGGTTTGTTCGGATATTTTTGCGCGGTTTGCTGCAAGAAATACTGGATGGTAGTGCGGGGATAATCGCCGAGGCTGTCGGGTACGCCGGGGTTATAGTGCTTCAGCCAGGGGCGTTCGGCGTGTTTGAGCATCATGAGCGGGCTAACTCCGTGGCGGTTTCAGGCTGAGGGGCGCGCAGGCGCCGCGTAGCCCACAAGTATGCCCGAAGTTGGCCAAGCGTACAACCTTGAGGCATTTCGCTTGAGAGGCAACGAGTCGGAATTGAAGGTATCTCTTTCAGGTGGACAGGTCACCTCGATTATGCACAGCGTATCTGCTTGCTTCGCAGCTGACGAACAAATCCACACACGGCCTTCGCCAGTCTAATCAAATCCAGGTTAGATTTTTCCTGAGCTTGTGAGTAAAATCGCCTACAAAATCGGGCCATGTGAGCCTGCTTTAGTGAGCAAGATACATTTAAGGAGGTATACCTTGCGCATTGTCACTTTTACGCGCAGTACGCCCGACACGGCGACCAAAGTCGAAGTGGACGCGAAGGGCCACGTCGGCTGGGGCGACGTGGCGACCGTCGTCAACCCCTGGGATGAGTACTCTCTGGAAGAGACCATCCGCCAGGCCGAAGCCAACAAAGCCACCAGCGCCGTCCTGGCCATCGGCCCAGACATGCACAACGAAGCGCTCAAGCACAGCTTGGCCATGGGCCTGCAAGAAGCCTATCGCATTTGGCAAGACGGCCTGGACGTGAGCGACAGCCTGGCTTGGGCCACGCTAGCTGCCGCTGCCGTTCACAAGCTGGGCGACGTGCGGATGGTCATCTTCGGCAAAGAGAGCGTCGACACCGCCAGCGATCAGCACGCCTATCAGACTGCACGCAAGCTGGGCTGGACGATGCTGAGCTACGTCAGCAAGATTTTAGCCGTCGACCTGGCCGCTGGCACGATTAAGGTGGAGAAGCTGCTGGAAGAAGGCAAACAGGTCATCACCGCCAAGCTACCCGCCGTCCTCACGGTGATGAAGGGCATTAACGAACCGCGCTATCCTAACTTCATGGGCATTCGTAAGGCGTCTAAGGCCGTCATCCCTGTTTGGAGCGCCGCTGACTTGGGCGTGAGCTTGCCGCCTGCTTCAACGCAAGTCGTCGCCTTCATGAACCCACCTGCTCGCCAGGTCATCACCGAGATCATCGATGGAGCGAACGCTCAAGAGAAAGCTGCCAAGTTAGTTGAGAAGCTGTTGGAGGCCAAAGTCCTATGAGCCAAGTCTTTGCTTTTGTGGAAGTCGTCGGCGGGCAAGCCAGCGCCGCCAGTTGGGAAGCCCTGGGCGTGGCCCGTCGGTTGGCGAATGGCGCACAAGTCGTCGCTCTCATCTTCGGCGAAAATGCCGCCAGCATCGCTCAGGAAGCTGCTGCAATGGGCGCCGACTCGGTCTTGGTGTGCGAAGACGCCACTCTGAGCGTCTACCGCGTTGAACCCTACGCTGCTCTGCTGGCCAAGCTGGTGAGCGACCATCAGCCCGCTCTGGTGGTGGGCGTCGGCACAGGTCGCACCCGTGAGACCTTCGCCAGCGCCGCCGCCGAGACCAACAGCCCACTGCTGACTGAAGCCTTCGAGGTGAGCTACGAGGACAACACGCTGACCGTCACCCGTCCGGCCTATGCGGGCAAAGTACAGCAGAAGATGAGCGCCAGCGGCCCAGGGCCTAAATATCTGCTGGTGCGCGGGCGCGCCTTCAAGCCCAACGAACGCGACGACGCTCGCAGCGCCAACGTGACGACCGTCGCCCCCGTCCTCAGCGAAGATCAGATCAGCACCAAAGTCGAGTCGTTCGAAGCCGAAGTCGGCAAGGTGAAATTGACAGACGCCGCTATCATCGTCAGCGGCGGACGTGGCATGGCCAACAACCCCGCCACCCCACCTCCTGGCGTGCCTGATCCAGCCGTCTGGAAAGCTCAGGAAGGCTTCGCCAACGTGCTGCAACCCCTGGCCGATGTGCTGGGCGCCGCCCTGGGCGCTAGCCGCGCTGCAGTCGATGCTGGCTACATCAGCTACGATCATCAGGTAGGCCAGACGGGCAAGAACGTCAACCCCGACCTATACATCGCCTGCGGGATCAGCGGTGCCATTCAGCACCAGGCGGGCATGCGCAACAGCAAGCTGATCGTAGCCATCAACAAGGACAGCGATGCGCCTATCTTCAAGATGGCGCGCTTCGGCGTGGTCGGCGATCTGTACGAGATCGTCCCTGCCCTGACTGCTGAGCTGAAGAAGCGCTTAGGCAAGTAGACTTCTCAGACATCAACTTTCGCCACATTTTTCTCCACGTTGGCCCAAGATCGGCACAATGCGCCCTGGGCCAAACGTCGTCAACTCCCCAATCAACCAGTGACGAGCGCTCGCGCCAGCGAGCGCCTGCTAGACCCTGTGTGAGCATAATCAGAAAGAAAGCGCTATAATGACTCGTAGAGTCATTTGGGCCTGGTCGCAGGGTCTCTTTGTGAACTTCAGATCAACATCGCAGCTCAAAATTTGGTCGGGGATCGTCTCAGTCATCATCGCCGTAGGCCTCTCCACCCAGACTGTTGGCGCACTCAACGGACAGCAGCTGTTTGCTTTGCTGATCGTATCCATCCTGAATACGCTGGCGACTGTCTTGGCGGGCAGCTTGCGCGGTGGTTTGTGGACGGGCTACCTCCTGCTCTCTACGACAGTGGCCTGGATGATGAGCGGCGTCGGAGCGGCTTTATGGGTTGTGATTGCGGGCGCGAGCCTGGGATGCGCTATCCGTATGCGCTTGGGCATGTGGATGTCTCTGATTAGCCCGTTACAAGAGATCAGCGGACGGATCAGCATGGGCAGCGCTGGCGTGCTGGCAAGCTGGGGGACGTGGACGCTGTTGGGTGGCGCGACTCCTGTCGTCCACTTGCAAGATGGAGAAGCGATTGCTCGCAGCTTCTTGGCAGTGGTAGCTGGCTGGTTGCTCACTAATGTGCTAGGCAAGTGGTTGACGGGCATGAGTTGGCGTCGCCGTTTTGTCCAAATACGAGACAATCTGGCCCTAGACGCGCTGCTCCAAGTAGTCGGTCTGTTCATGTCGACCATCTTGAACCAGGTGGGAGTTGAAGCTTTCACTTTGTTGATGGGCCTGCCAGCCGCCCAGGTGATCCGCAGCCATCAGCTGCAACGCACGCGCCGCGTCCTCATGCAGCGCTTCAGCGAGATGACCATCCTCAACAATCGTAGTCATGAGGTGATGTTCAATCCCAACCGAGATGAGGCGCTGCGCGCTGCCTGCGAGATTGCCCGCGACATCACACAGGCAAGGTATGTGGCCATCTTCGTCGCGGACAGCAACCTTCAGCAACAAACCCTCAACCTGAGCCAAATCGTCGGCACGAGAGACCAGACAGTCACACTAGAGGCCCTACCTCTGCTCGATCAGCGCAGCAGTGACAAGATGCGCACCATCAGCCCACTGTCGCAATCATCCCTGGCCCAACATGCTCAGGCTTTGGGGGTGGATTGGCTGTTCCAGATCAACCTCACCTTTGGTGGATTGGTGAGCGGCGTCTTGGCCCTCTATCATCCTGAGCCGCTCCACCTCAACAGCCAGACGATTAAGCTTTTGGAAATGCTAGCCAACCAACTCGTCGCCGCGCTGGACAACCAAACTTTGCTGACGACGTTGGAGGTGTTCGCTTCAGAACAGGCCCAGCTCGTTCAACTGGCACGCATGACTGCCAACACTTTGGATATGTCTGAAATGCTGGCTGGCACTTGCGACGTTGTCAAGCAACTCATCCCGACGCGCCGCGTCGTCATCATCCTGCGCGCCGCTCAAGCGGCTTACAGCACCGCCAGCGATCCGAACTCGCCTCTCAAGATTGTCGAGCGGCCCTGTGATTTTAGTCGCGTCAGCGAGTTTGCTCAGCTTGGCGATGGCTCACCACTCCTGCATAGGCTGGCAATGTCGCCAGCGGTCTCAGCCGAGCTGCGAGTTTGGGATGAAGCGGCTGATTGGCTGCTGATCGCCCCGCTGACGGTCAATCGCCAGCTCATCGGCGCGCTCGTCACCTACCACGAGGCTGACTACAGCCCCAGCGACAGCGATGTTCGCCTGATGGAGATGGCGCTGTACCAGATAGCCGCTCAGCTTTACAACGTCCAGCTCTACACCGAGACGCAGCGTGCTTCAGCGCAGCGCTTGCGTCAGCTCTCTTTGCTAGAAGACATCGCGTGCCAAATCGCTCAATCGCTGGAGGTGGAGCGAGTCTTGACCAGCGTGCTGGACGCCGCCTTACAGGCCACCGACAGCGAACTGGCAGCTATCGGCCTGATTGAAGGCGACGATCTTCTGGTGACCATCAAGGAGGTCTTGCCCGATGGCGAACGCCAGGTGCGCAGACTGCGATTTGAACGGATGAGCGGTGTCATGGGCCAAGTTGCTCAGAGCGGCGAGACCATCCTCAGCGGTGACAACAGCACCCTCAGCGCCTACATAGCCACTGGTCGCCAGGATTTGCGCTCGTCGTTGGTGTTGCCGCTGCAAGTCGTCGCCCGAACGATTGGTGTGCTGAACGTTGAGAGCGTAAAAGCCAATTATTTCAACGCCGAACACTTGGGCTTCATGCGCAGCCTGGCTGGCCACGCCGCCATCACCATCAACAACGCCAAACTAGTGACTGCTTTCCAGCGGAGCGTCGAGCGCATGGAAGCCATTCTGGGAGCTGTCAAAGATGGGATCGTGCTGCTGGATGAAAACGGCCTGCTGCAAAGCGTCAACGTCGCAGCGGAAACCTTGCTCGGCCTGCCCCTACTGACCAAACTCAGCCTGCCCCTCGATGAGCTGCTGTGCCAAACGTTGGCTGAGCGAGATGAGCGTCATAAGCTGTGCGAGTTGGTCGCAGCAGAGCGCTTTGGGAAGCCTATCGACATCAGCTTCGACTTGAAAGCGGAGACGCGCCACCTCCAAGCCACGCTCCTGCCCGTCGCTGTCGTCAATGACGGCGCGTCGTCTGGGAAGCTGCTAGTCTTGCGCGACATCAGCCAGGAGAAGCGCCTGGCTCAAGAGCGCCAGCTCGTCCAAAAAGCCATCGTCCACGACCTGCTCAATCCGCTACAGGTCATCATCTATTCCTTCGGCATCCTGGAGTCGGATGACCGTATCCCGATGGACGAGACGAACGTCTACGCCTTCATGTGCGGCATGGACGCCATTCAACGTCTGAAGCGCATGGCTAGCACCATCTTAGACGTGGAGAAGGGCATTGAAGCGCACCGCGTCCGCGTGCAGCTCGACGAGATCGTCCAAGAAGCCATCAGTCTGACCCGCATCATCGTCGAAGACCAGAACAATCACGTCGATTACGTGGCTGATGGTGTCTACATCCTGGAAGCCGACGTTGACCTGATGACGCGCACTCTGGTCAACCTCATCAGCAACGCCAACAAGTTCCTCCCCAAAGACTGCGAGGGCTTCATCCGTATCAGCACCACGCACCAGCCCGATACGAACGAAGTCGTGATACGCGTCTCCGACACCGGGCCAGGCATTCCCGACGACATGCGTGAAGAAATTTTCAAAGAATACCGCCAACTTGAAGCGCGCGGCGTCCAGGCCAGGAGCGGCTGGGGCATTGGCCTCACCTTCTGTCGCATGGCTGTGGAGGCTCACCAGGGCAGCATTTGGGCCGAACCCAATGGTACAGTACTCTCTGGCGCGTGCTTCGCCATTCGACTGCCCATCTTGCAGTATCTGCCCCTAACTCAGAGCGAAAGCAATGCCCATGAGTAAATCTGCGCTTCATGCTGCTCTAGCGCTGTTGCTGAGCGCCCTGGCAATTGGGAGTGCGCTGCTCAACCTGGGTCAGGCTCTAGACGCGCTGCCGTCGTCCCTCACGCCTTTCATCGTCTACAGCCTGCTGACAGCCTTCGCCATCGCCCTCAGCGTCGACTACGGCCAGGCTGATCTGAATGTGGCCCACATGGTAGGCATGGTCGCCTTCCTGTCCTCATCCGCTCAGACAGCGCCACTCATGCTGTGGGCCATCCTCGTCGGCAGCTCAATAGGAGGCGCGTTCTTCGTCGTCAGAGATCGCTTGCCGCGTCGGCGCGCACGCGCAGATCAATGGATGAGTGGACTCTACATGCTGGGCCGCACCGTGCTGCCTTTCTTCCTGGCTGGCCAGGCTTACATGAGCTTGGGTGGGCCGCTGCCCATCAGTTTGAGCAGCCTCAACGAGGCGCTGCCTTCGCTGTTAATCTTCTCGCTGCTCTACTTTGGGTTATACCTGGCCATCTTCGCCCTTGAAATCGGCCTGCAACCCTCCAGCGTTCGCAGCACTGGCAGTCCGGCCCGTTCAGTCGCTGCCCTGGCCCTGCCCATCCCGTTCGCTATCGTCGCGGCCAGCAGCGCCCAGGTCGAAGTCTCGCTGGTGGCTTTCGCCGCTACCAGCGCCGGCATTGCCCTCACCATCTTCGTCATCGCCATCATCAGCCGCTCAGAGTTTCGGTTGCGCCAGCAACTCAGCGAACTACACGCCCTGCAAAGCCTGAATGACGCTCTGCGCAACAGCCTGAGCCTGGATATCCTGCTGAGCGTCTTGCATTCACAGGCGCAGGCTTTGTTCCAGGCCAGCGACTTCGTCGTCGGCCTGCTGGATGAACACGGCAAGCTCAGCTATCCTCTGGTTGTGCGCAGAGCAGGACGCGGCGTAGCACCGCCCTACCCTCAGCTCATCGAATGCGTCATCAGACAGCAGCAGCCCTGGCTGATGAGTCAAAATGTGGGCCGCCAGGCCGCCAGCCAGGGCATCCTAATTGATGGGCCAGCGCCGACTTCGTGGATGGGCGTGCCGTTGGTGGCGCAAAATGTCTTGATTGGCGTCATCGCCCTGGCCAGCGACGATCAGCACTTCACGGCCAACGACCTACGCTTCTTGCGCCTACTAGCCACTCACGCCGCCATCGCCATCGACAACGTACGCCTCTACAACCAAAAGAGCCGACGCGCTGAGCAGTTAGCCCTGCTCAATCAGGTCTCTACTTCGCTCTCGCGCAGCTTGTCCACCGAAGTCCTAGACGCAACCGTCATGGCTGCCGGCATGATCTCCGACGCCAACGCCATCGCGCTCAGTTTGTGGCAGCATGGCCGATGGCAGTTTGAACGCCAGCTAGGCCTGAGCGAACAAACCATCCTCAGCCCGATGATGAACGTCGATGAGGAACGTCCCAGTCCCCTCATCATCCGCGATTTGCAGCAGCACTCCGTTCCTCATCCTAGCTATGATTTGCTGGTGGCACAAGGCAAACGAGCTGCGCTGGAAGTTCCGCTCATGAGCCAAGACAAGCTGCTCGGCGCGCTGGCTTTCTACTACAACGAGCCGATGGAATGGTCGAGCGATGAGTTAGACATGCTGGAGACCTTTGCAGCGCAGGCCTCACAGGCCATCCAGAACGCGCTCAAGCATATGGCCACCGACCGCGCCCTGGAAGCGCGCGTCGAACAATTGCTCATGCTGGCCGTCTTGGGCCGCCAGCTGAGCGCCGAGATAGACCTAGAGACCGTCTGTCAAACCCTGCTCGACCGCGTGATGGAGTCTTTGAGCCTGGAGCGCGGCGCGCTGCTCTTATGGGATGGCCAGGGCTGGCAAGTCCAAGCGGTGCGCGGCTATTCTTCAGAAGAGTTGCGCGACGCCGCGCGCCTGGGCAGGGGGCAGCTCGGCCGCACTCTGACCGAAGGGGAGAGCCTCATCGTCAACCTCGTCGGCGACGCCAGCGACTACACCCCTTTTGATCCCGAAGCCCAGTCTGCTCTCATCTCGCCCCTGCTCAAGGGCAGCGAAGTGCTAGGCGCTGTAGTGCTAGAAGCTCATTCACCCCAGGCCTTCAGCGAGTACGCGGCGCAGTTCGTCAACCAAATGCTCAATCAGGGCGCCATCGCCATCAGCAATGCGCGGCTGTTCCGCCGCGTGCGCGAAGCCCGCGACAACCTGCAAGTCATCTTGAACGCGATGGAAGAAGCTATCGTCCTGCTGAGCGCCGAGGGGCGCGTTGCGATGGCCAATCCGCGCGTGAGCGCCTTAGGCCTGCGACCTGCTGAGATTCTGTTCGCTTCTGTCGCCACGCTGTTGGATGATCTGCAGATGGACTTCGCTCGTCGTCTGGGCTTCGATAGCCCTGATGAGCTTGAAGCGCTGCTGGCGCTAGTCCGAGAAGATCGCTGGCAGACAGCGCCGCCTCATCACGTCTTCTACGCGGATGTGCAGCAAGGAGGTAGTCGTATCTTCCAGCGCCAAGTGCTGCCCGTGCGCGATGAACAAGGCCAGCTTCGCGGCCTCATGCTAGTCTTCTACGACAAGACCGAAGAACAGGAGCTGGCCAACAGCCGCGAATCTTTCACACAAATGCTCGTCCATGACCTAAAAAGTCCGCTGGCCGCCGTGACCACCAGCCTGCGCCTGGTGCAAGAACTCGTACCTCAAGATATTGAACACTACCAGCTCATCCACAAGACCACCGAGACCAGCCGACGCGCCCTCAAGACCGTCGTCCAGCGCGTGGACAGCATTCTGGACGTAGCCAAGATGGAGAGCGGCGACTCTTACCTCAATCGCGAGATTGTAGCGCTGGGACAACTCATCGAAGCCGCTCGCACCGAAGTCGCGCTGCTGGCGCATGAGTTAGAGATCGGCATCGAAGTCGAGCTTGAGGATACACTGCCTTTGCTAGACGTGGACGGCGACAAAGTCGAGCGCTTGATCCTCAACCTGCTGGATAACGCCCTCAAGTACAGCCCATCCGAGAGCCAGATACGCATACGCGCCTTCCGTGAGGACGAATGCTTCGTGCGTCTGATGGTCATCGACCAGGGGCAGGGTATCCCAGACGAGTTCAAGACGCGCCTGTTCGATCGCTTCGTCCAGCTCCACGACAGCAAGCCCATCGCGCGGCGCGGCGTAGGCCTAGGGCTGGCCTTCTGCCGCCTGGTGGCAGAAGCGCACGGAGGGCGCATTTGGGTGGAGGACAATCCAGATGGCGGCAGCGCCTTCTGCGTCTTGCTGCCTTGCGCTCCGCTGGCTTAAACACACAACTAGTAGCAGCGCGCGTGCGAATTCGTTACAATCAGCTTGTCAGCACAGGTATAGTGAGCCGAGGTTTGTCGATGCGAATTGCCTCTCTATTGCCGAGCAGCACCGAAATCGTCTGCGCTCTGGGCTTCGAAGCAGCCCTCGTCGCGCGCTCTCATGAGTGCGATTATCCCGCCAGCGTGCGCGCCCTGCCCCCTGTGACCGCGCCGAAATTCGATCCTGATGGCCGCAGCTACGAGATTGACCAGCGCGTCAAAGCCATCCTACAAGAAGCGACCTCGGTCTATCGCATTGACGCTGACCTGCTCAAGACGCTTGAGCCAGACCTCATCATCACTCAGATGCAGTGCGAGGTCTGTGCCGTCAGCTTCGCTGAAGTCGAGCGCGTCGCCTGCGAATTCCTGGACGTGCCAGCGCAGATCATCGCCCTAGAGCCGAACAATCTAGCCGACGTATTGGCCGATGTGCAGCGCGTGGCAGACGCGCTCGGCGCGCCAGAGCGCGGGCAGGCTCTCGTGGCTGCCATGCAGCAGCGCATGACCTCCATCCACGAACGGGCTTCCGCGCTGCCCAAGCCCAGCGTCGCCACCATCGAATGGATTGACCCGCTCATGTCCGCTGGCAACTGGATGCCAGAGCTGGTGGAGATGGCCGGCGGCTACAACTTGTTCGGCCAGGCCGGCACGCACTCTCCCTGGCTGAGCTGGGATGAGCTGGCTCAAGCCGATCCTGACTTGATCCTCATCTTGCCCTGCGGCTACGACATGGCTACGACGGAGCGCGAGCTGCCCGCCCTCACGCAGCGCGATGGCTGGGAAGCGCTGCGAGCCGTACAGCAGGGTCGAGTCTTCGTCGCTGATGGCAACCAGTACTTCAATCGGCCTGGCCCGCGCCTCGTCGAATCGCTGGAGATTTTGGCTGAGATTCTCCATCCTGAAGCCTTCAGCTTTGGCCACGAAGGCACAGGCTGGCGCAAGTTCCAGCCTGTGCGCGTGGGCTAGGGTCGGTGGCTCATCCCACTTGACTCGGATGAGCTGCTCAAGCTACATGCCCTCGGCTTCGTCGCGCTTGCTGGTCTGAGCGCTGTAGGTCGATTCGAAGATTTTGTCGGCGTTCTGAGCTTCAAAACCATCGCGGCGATGTTCGCGACCCACTTGGGCCAGGCCTGTATATTGGTCAAGCACCTTGCGCTCGGCGAATTCCACGTAAGAGCCGCTGATACGGTGTTCAACAGTGCCGCCCTGGCCATCGTCGAAGACGGCCGTCACCATCTCGGCGACGGTGCTGCTCTGGATCAGTTTACCGTCAGGGCTGATCTTGATCTTGCCGCCGCTGTCGTTGAGCTTGAAGCCGTGCCGCTCCAAGAAGTCGTTGAATTCAGCGATGGTAGCGTAGCCTTGCGGCAGGTTATGGATGGTGATGGTGAAGTGGTTGAGGTAGTAGCGGTTGTAGATGACCCAGGCAGCGTACTCGCTCTCTTCGGCCAGGGCCAAATAATCGCTCAGCAGGGGCATGCGCCACAAAGCCTGGTGTAGGAAAGAATCGACGGCGTAGCCGTCGTCCAGGTTGAGCGAATCGACAGGATCGCTGGTGACAGTATCGGTGTAGCTGCGGATGATGGCCTGCGCGCGCGGAGAGAGGTCGCCTACGCGCAGCTCGCTGATGAAGATACGCGGATAGCGTGGGGCAGGCGGCGCGTACCAGTAGGCGTTGAGCTTCTTGGTGCTGAAGTCGTAACGGTCGCGGCGCTCATAGCCGTAGTGCAGAAAAATCTTCTCCAGGCTGGCAATGCCCAGGTGTGGCACGCCCATCGTGCGGAAGGCGATATGATCGTTCTCAATCTCATCTGGGCTGGCGATGATCCCCTCGTCCATCATAGCCCGCAAGATAGCAGGCACGTCCGGCACGCGCTCCTGGTAGCGGCGCATGAGGCCGTCCAACACAATGTCGAGAATCTTCAGACGATCTTGGGTGACGTTGAGCATAGGCAGTCCTCGCTTTGATTAGCTGTGATGATAGTGACGGTGTTCGGCTTGCTGCACGGCTCGTTCGAACAAGTGCAAGCCTTCTTCGATCAGGTGGTGGGGGATGTTGAGAGACGGGATGAGGCGCACGCTGTTCTCGCCGCAAGGCAGGATGAGCAAGCCCAGATCAAAAGCGCGCTGGACGACCTCATCGCGCAAGGCCTTGGCACGGTGCTTGGTCTGACGGCTCTGGACGAATTCGACGCCGATCATCAGACCGCGTCCGCGCACGTCGCCAATGTGTGGATGACGCTCTTTCAGCTCAACTAACCAGTTCAGGATGAGTTCGCCGCTGTGGTTGGCGCGTTCGATCAGGTTTTCGTCACGGATCACGTCGAGCGTAGCAATCGCCGCCGCCATAGCTACTGGATTGCCGCCAAAGGTGCTGCCGTGCGCGCCGGGCTTCCAGGTCATGACCGACTCGCGGGCCATAATACCGCCCAAAGGCAGGCCGCTGCCAATCGCTTTGGCGAAGGCCAAGATATCTGGCTGCACGCCCTCGTGCTGCACAGCCCACCAATGGCCGCTGCGCCCCACGCCGCTCTGGATTTCGTCCACCATCAGCAGGATACCATAGCGGTCACACAAGGCGCGCAGCGCGGGCAGGAAGCCAGGCGAGGGGATGACGTAGCCGCCCTCGCCCTGAATTGGCTCTACCAGCACACCTGCGATGTCGTGAGGGTTGACCTTGACGCGGAACAGCTCCTCTTCTATGTAGCGGACGACCGACTCGCCGTAGGTCATGCCGTCATAGGTGGCCAGCAAGGGGCGATATGGATCAGGATAAGGGACGTGGAAGACGTTGAGCGCATGGGGATAGTTGGCGCTCTGAGTGCGTTTGCTGGCGGTGAAGGCCAGCGCGCCCATCGTGCGCCCATGAAAGCTGCCCATGAAGGCGATGAACTTTTGGCGGCCCGTCGTGTACATGGCCAGCTTAGCGGCGGCTTCGATGGCTTCTGTGCCGCTGTTGCCATAGTAAAAGCGCGGCGCCTCGTCGAAAGGCCGCGTCGCAGCCAGCTTCTCCGAGAGTTCCACCGCTTCAGGGTAGTAAAAATCTGACAGGCAGACATGCCAGAATTTATCAAGCTGAGCCTTGACGGCTTCCACCACGCGCGGATGACGATGGCCTACGTTGTGGACAGCGATGCCGGCCATGAAGTCAATGTAGCGGTTGCCGTCTACGTCCCAAATTTCTGAGCCTTCAGCTTTGGCGACGACCAGCGGGTATTCACGAGTGTATGATGTTGAAGTGAGACGCTCGTCGCGCTCCATGATGTCGCGGGCCTGCGGCCCAATCTTCTCCGTGATGATGAATGACATGGCAAAACACCCCCGTGCGGATCAGGTATGCGCTTGTTCTCTCTCGTTCGACGCCTTCACAATAGCAGATTCGGCATTTTTGTGGCAGGATTATGAACAAAGTGTTCACCATGTGAACAACACCTGTGGCTATGAAAGAGGTTGCCGCGATGAATGACAATCATGGAACGCAAGCGGTGGGGCGGGCCTTGAGTCTGCTCATGCTGTTTGACGACGAAAAGCCAGAGTGGTCTTTGCGCGAGATTGTGCAGGCCAGCGGTATCAATCGCACAACCGCTTACCGCCTGCTACGAGCGCTAGAAGCGGCCCACATGGTGGCCCAGGACTCGCTGAGCGGGGCGTATCGTTTGGGTTCGGCGCTGATTGTGCTGGGAGCGCGGGCGCAGCGCGCCAACCCGCTGCAAGCCGTCAGTCAATCGGTGCTGGTAGCCTTAGCCCACAAGACTGGTGAGATGGCCTCGGTAGAAATTTTGGATGGCGATAAGACGCTCATCCTTAACGAGGTGAAGGGCGACCAGCAGCGGCGCATGGGCGTCTCGGTGGGCAACCGCTGGCCCGCCCACACGACTTCGACGGGCAAAGTGTTGCTGGCCCACCTGCCTGCTCAGGCTCGTGCGGCGCTATGGCCCGACGGCCTGCCCGCCCTCACGCCTCACACCATCACAGATCGGGCCGCGCTGGAACAACAGCTGGAGCAAGTGGCAGCGCAAGGTTATGCCGAAGCTCACAACGAGCTGGAGATGGGCTTCAGCGAAGTGGGCGCGCCCATCTATGACCATGAAGGTCAGGTGGTGGCGGCCCTGAGCGTTGGCGGCTCATCGGTGCGCTTGACGCGCGAGCACGTGCATGAGCTGATCGGTCTGGTGCAACGAGCTGCACTGGACGTATCGGCGCGGTTGGGCTATCAGCGGGCAGTGACCTCATGAAAGCCCTGAGCGCCGCTGGGCGAGCGCGCCTGCCCTGGATGACGATGATCCTGCTGGCAGCGGCCTTGCTGCGCCTGCTGCACATCGGCCAACAAAGCTTGTGGAGCGATGAGGCTTGGACATGGTATGTCACCCAAGCCCCCGATTTCTGGACAGCTGTACTCGGCGACGTCCATCCTCCGCTGTACTTTGCATTGGCGCGCCTGTGGGTACACTTAGTCGGTGACAGCGAAGTAGCCTTGCGCAGCCTCTCGGCGCTGTGGGGTGTGCTGGGTGCGGCACTGATCTTGCCGCTAGGCCTGGAGTTGCGCCGCCATTTAGGCGGAAGCTCAGCTTGGCCTGTGGCGGCCGCAGCCTTGATGGCCGTGCAGGAATTGGATACCTACATTGGCCAAGAAGCTCGCATGTACAGCCTGGTGATCGTCCTGAGCCTGGGCAGCATGTGGGCTTATCTGCGCTTTGTGCGCCTAGATCGGCGCGCTGATCTGGCGTTGTGGGGTCTGCTCACGCTAGTCATCATCCACACTCACTACATCGCGGCGCTACTGGGGATGGTACAGGGCTTACATGCCCTGCTGGCGCTGCGCGGGCGACAGCGCACAGAGGCCATCGCGACCCTGATGATAGCGGCAGCTCTGCTGTTGCCCTGGCTTTTGGGCGTTGTCCTGCCGCGTCAGCTCGGCAGGTTCAGCAGCTTTCTGTCCACCGACGCCTCTTCCTGGGAGACCTTCTGGCGCTACCGCCTAAGCTGGTGGTCGCAGCAGTGGCCCTTGTGGCTGGGGCTGTGGGGTCTAGCTTTGTGGGGCAAACGTCAGCGCGCTGCTTGGGCAGTGCTGATCCTGCTGCTGTGGTGGGCCTTGCCCTACGGCATGGTCTGGATGCTCAATCTGCGCCTGCCTCTGCTCTACGACTACCGCATTTCACTGGTCGTGCCGCCGATTGCTCTGCTAGCAGCGCTGGGCCTGGACGCGCTGGCGCGCTACAGCAGGCAGGCAGCGTCTTTCGCGCTTGTTGTCATGCTGGCCTACGGTCTACTAGCTGTTGATGTCTATCGGCCCAAAGAACCCTGGCGCGCTTACGCACAGGCCCTCATCCGCGACATCCAGCCCGGTGAAGGCCTGTTGCTGGACTTCAACGGCGTCGATTATTCTGTCCTCTACTACCTAACGCACAGCTTGCCCGACAATGTGGCGTTGCTGTCCCTCTGGCAGCAGCGCACCTGGCACGGTGAGACCTACGAGCGCGATGTGCCATCCTTTATGGAACGCTTCCGCGTGCTATGGGTGGGTCGCTGGAATGATGGCGACGAGTTGAGTCGACGCATGATCTTACATGGTTACAGACTGAGCGAACGGCGCGTGTTCATGCACTGGGACAACGAGCTAGAAATCCTACGCTATGAGCGCTAAAACAGCTCTTGGGAAGGTTTCGATCTACCATGACGAAAGAGTTGCTTTTCTTGAGCTTGAAAATGGCCAATAATCTTGTGACACGTCCAACATGTGTCTAGAGCAAAGGCTAATCTATGACTGTGTCATTTTGGCAGGCAGAAGGTCGTCAGGCGCACCGCGAAGCAGACGTCGTCATCGTGGGTGCGGGCTTGGCGGGGTGCAGCGCTGCCTGGTTTCTGCGAGAGACGGGTTTGCGCGTGGTCATCGTGGACAAGGCCGACGTGGCCCAGGGCGCAAGCGGCCGCAACGCCGGCTTCATGATTAGCGGGTTGGATACCTACTATCACCGCGCCATCGAAAAATATGGCGCAGAAGTCACTCGCGAGGTGTGGAAGCTCTCGCACGAGACGCTGGCTTTCTGGCGGCAGATTGCGACAGATAGCAATGGGCGCGTCCCCATCGAACAAAGCGGCTCGTTCCTGCTGGCAGAGAGCGAACAGGAAATGCAGGAGTTGCGGCTGGCGCACCAAGCTATGAGCGCTGACGGCATTCATGTCATCTATCACGACCAAGACCCCTGGAAGCGCGGCTACTACGCAGCGTTGGAACAGCCCACCGATGGCGCTGTCCAGCCGGTGGCCCTGGTTGAAGAGCTGCTGCGTCAGAGCGGCGCCGACTTCATGGGCAACAGCGAAGTCTACCAAATTGACTCGCGGGGGAGCGAAGTGGTGGTTCATACGCGCTTGGCCATCTTCCACGCTCAGCGCGCTTTGCTCTGCACCAACGCCTACTCTCTCTTGCTCGATCCCTATTTTGAGGGCAAGGTCATCCCGACGCGCGCCCAATGCCTGGTGACTGAGCCGCTGCCAGCGCCGCTGTTCCGCGGTTGCGGCTATAGCGATTACGGCTACTACTACTACCGCATGACCTTTGACAATCGTCTGCTGCTGGGCGGAGCGCGTCACTTGCACCGCGCCGAGGAACACAACACCACCGAAGATCGTCTAAACCCCAATGTGCAGGGCAAGCTGGACGACTACTTGCGCCGCCATTTCGCTGACGTAGCTCATGTGCCGATTGCGCGGCGCTGGTCAGGGATTATGGGCTTCAGTCTGGATGGTCTGCCGCTGGTGGGTGAACTGCCCCACAAGCCCAACGTCTATTTCGCCGTGGGCTTCACAGGACATGGCCTGGCGCTAGCTGCTGGTGTGTCGCAGCGCGCTGTCGATCTCATGCTGCACAACAAGCCTGCTGGCGCCGTCGACGTTTCGCGGCTGAAGCAGCTCATCCTGTGAGCGCGAATTTCACCTTGTCCTGGCTGGCAGGCTGGCAGGTGACCACTCCCGACTCCACACAATCCAACGCCGTCTGCGACCAACGACGAGCAGCGACCGGAGAGTTGTGGCTGTCTACAATCCAGCTGGGCGAGCGGTACAGGACGAGGACACTCAGGGCCTGCGTGGCGGCAACGACTGGCAGGCGCGCGTCAGGCGGATGAACTGAGCGCTCACCCATCCCTCCTTGTCCTCGTAGCGCACCAACCACCAGGCGCGGTCAGGGCTTGGGCCGAAGGCCGCAAAGCTGGTGTCGAAGGGGATGACGGTCAGCACCTGCGAGCCTTGGAGCTGCGGCTTGTCGCGCAAGTTGACGTTGTAGTTAGCCGTCGCCAAGCAAGGATCGGGCAGGGTCGGCGTCGGCGTCGGCGTATCGGTGACGAAGCGCTGGCGCGTCGGCGTCGGCGAGAGCGTTGGGAAGGGGGTGCGCGTCACTGTCGGCGTGGCAGTCGGCGTGATCGTCGGCGTGGGCGTGATAGTGGGCAGAGGCGTCCCGGTCGGCACATTCTGCACCAAGGCGACGCGCGTCGCTTGCAAGTCTTCTGGGCTGAGGCTGGCGCTGCCACCGCCTCCTCCGCCAAAGCCGCCCAGGAACTGTTGGAGCGTGTTCACGTTGCTGTTGACGGCGAAGCTGATGAAAGTGCGCAGCTGCGACAGGATGAACGCGCCCTGGTTGGCAGGGATACAGCCTTTGCTGATGAGGTCTTGGATAGCAGGCTCGCCAAAGTTCACGATGCGGTTGATGAGGTCGTTGGGGTCTTGGCCGTTGGCGCGCACAAGCTGAGCCAGGCTCTCTTGGCCGCTGCCCAGCAGGACTTCATCGCGCAGCTGTTCTGGCGTCTTGCCGCTGGCCTCGCTGATGTAGCCGAGGATCGTCTCAGCTAAGCGCAAGCCGGCCACTTCGCAGGGGCTGGGGCCGCGCTGGGCATTGACGGGCGTCGGGCGCGCGTTGACCTCAAGCTGAGCCAACTCCGCGTTCAGAGCGATGAAGTTGTAACTGAGGTTAGCCAGCAGCAGCAACACAGCCATGCCCAGCCCTAGCACCCCGCGCGATTGGCGCAGGCGCTGAGGGCGGAATAGTTCGACGATCAGCAGGGCTAGGCTGATGAGAGCCAGCGGGATGATGAGCAAGAAGGCAACCTGCTCCACCACGTCGAAGCGGGCGCGCTGGCGATTGTCTTCGATGAGGCCTGCGACGGGCAAGAACACGGTCAGCATGGCCAGCACCAGCGTGCCGCGACCCAGCGTTTTGCGTCTTTGCAGGGTGCGCAGCAGGTTGTGCAGGATGAAGATCAGGCCAAAGAACGCACCGATCAGCAGCAGAAGCAAACCCATGACCCAGCCCTTCCTCAAACGCAGAGGCTAGCTTCAGGATAACACAGGCAGATAAACTTGTTCAGAGGCGCCTAGCCGGCCATGCTAAGCAGCTTCTGAACAGTGCTGAGCAGGTCGTTGATGCGGAAAGGACGTTCGACGTAAGCATCGCAGCCGGCTTGCAACGCTTTCTGGATGGCAGAAGGCCCACCAGCCGTGATGGCGACGATAGGGATGTGTCGGGTCTTGGGATCATCCTTGAGGATTTGGATGGCGTCCCAGCCGAAAGGCATGGGAGCGCGCAGCAGCAAGTCCATCAGGATCAGATCGGGCGCTTGGCTACGAGCCATCTCGACGCCATCCGCACCACTGTGAGACGAGACGAAGTCGATTAGACCGAGCGGCGCTAGGTAGGACTTAATCAGCTCAATATTGTTCACATCATCATCAACAATTAGAATGCGCACAGGCTACTCCGTCTTCTTCCATCCGCTCGTTGCAAGATGACTTACTTTATTGTAGCGCTCGCAATTTTACGATAATGATAACAGAGCAAGATGTTAAGATTTGCTAAAGAAATTATAACGTCTGTAGTTTAGTCTGTCTCTGTGCGCCTTGCAAGTGAACTGAACCCACCGAAAGTACTAGGGATTTGACGACGTTGGTTTGCCGCGCCGCGTCTCTATCCAAGTCACACCATAATCGACGAGGGCGCGCATGGGGAAGAGGCGCGTGACGGCCTGGCCGACATGCCCATAGCGGACGGGATGGCCTTCGCTCTCGTAATCTGCACCCAAGCGATGGAAGTCATCGGAATCGTAGTCCAGGATGGTATAGCGCACATTACGGCGTCGACCCTCCAACAAGACGGTACTCTCCTCTTCAATGCGCATTTTGCCCGCATACTGAGCGCGCTCTTCAGCCAAGTGTAGACAGGTGTTGGTGTCGTGGCCCGTCCCCAGGAAGAAAACGCGCGCGTCCAGGGCATACAAGCGCGCCAGGGGAGACTGTTCTCCGAACATGTCCTCATAGGGATGAGGATGGATGACGAAACGAGCGTGTCTGCCCCAAGCAGCGAACGAGGCAACAGGGTGTGCGCTGCGCAGCACGCCTGGACGAGTGCGGAAGGCCTCAGCTAAGACGCCCATCTGGACAGTAGCGCTGGTGGCTGGGTCGTAGGGCGGCCTCTCGGCGCGGATGATCGGCCACCAAGACTCCGGTACAGGCGGCGCATTCCAAAACTGAGGATCGGTGTTGGTGTTGGTCTGGGTGGGCATGACCAAAGTACCATCTTCGCCCAAGACCTGCATGAGAGCCAGCACAACCGCTTCAGGCCCGCCGCAAATCCATCCGCCAATCTTCCTCAGGCTGGCGTGTACCAACACAGTTTGGCCAGCCTGCAAGCCAGACCTGGCGAAATCTTCTGCCAGGAGCGAGACGGTATGAATTGCGCTGTAATCCATCCTCTATCCCGAAAAAATATCACTCAAAACAGCCCGAACGCCGTAGAAGCCTATTCTTGTTCGCGCTAGAATAAGGCGTGCCTGGGCTGAATGCAAGCGCTCGAAGCCCGCACTTCATCGGAAAGGGAGGCACGCCATCATGAAAACGAGGCAGTATCTGGTCGTGGCCCTGGTGACAGGGTCGATCTTCTATGTTCTGGGCTTGCTAGGCGGGCCCGGTTTGCGCAGCTTCATCCTACAATTTGAAGCAGCGGCGGTGCGCGGCGGCGTCTCTCAGGGCCTGGTCGATCTCATCACCGAGCCGATGATCCAGGCTCTGAGCGGCAGCATCCTGGCCTCAGCGATTGCCGGCCTGCTGTGGCCCGTCACGCTGTTGTGGGTGGTCCTGCTGTTCGTGCTGATCGTCTTCGCCATCCTAGGGCCAGGCCTGAACACCGCTGCTGACACCTTTCGCTCATGACGACGACCACGCGCTGGCGCATCCTCATGCTGTCAAAAGCCTGCGTTGTCGGCATTTATCAGCGCAAGCTAGAGGCGATCGCGCGCCACGACGACATTGAACTGCGCGTCCTCGTGCCGCCCTCTTGGCGCGATGAGCGCGGCGTGCAAGCCCTAGAGCGCGTTTACACCCAGGGCTACGATCTGCACACCATCCCCATCGCCCTGAACGGGAATTTTCACCTGCATTTCTATCCCACGCTGGGCCGCGAAATGCGCGCCTTCCGTCCGCATCTCGTCCACATTGATGAAGAACCATACAACCTGGCAGCTTGGCAAGCCCTAGCTTGGGCGCGCCACTTGCGAGCCAAGAGCTTGTTCTTCAGTTGGCAGAACATCCTGCGTCGCTACCCACCGCCTTTCGCTTGGGGTGAACGCTGGGTGCTGCGCCATGTCGACGGTGCGCTGATGGGGACAGAGAGCGCTGCTCAGGTGTGGCACGACAAGGGCTATCGTGGGACGCTGGCGATCGTGCCGCAGTTTGGCACTGATCCGCAGCTCTTCCAGCCGCGCCCTCGCCCGACCGGGCAGCCTTTCACCATCGGCTACGTGGGCCGCCTGGTGGAGGAGAAGGGGCTGTTCGTGCTGCTGAATGCTCTGGCCCAACTGCCACAGGACAAGCCCTGGCGCGTTCATCTCATCGGTGGCGGGCCGCTGCGGCCCGCGCTGGAACAGCAGGGGCAGACGCTTGGTTTGGCAGAACGCTTGCACTTCGTCGGGCAAGTGGCCAGCACGGCCATGCCCCAAGCCATGAACGCGCTGGATACGCTGGTGCTGCCCTCGCTCACGCGGCCTAACTGGAAAGAGCAGTTTGGGCGCGCCTTGATCGAAGCGATGGCCAGCGGCCTGCCCGTCATAGGCAGCACCAGCGGCGCCATCCCCGACGTAATCGGCGAGGCGGGATTGATTGTGCCAGAAGGCGACGCACCAGCGCTGGCGGCAGCGCTGCGCCATCTCATGGATGATCCGACAGCCCGCGCCAGATTAGGCCAGCAGGGGCGCGCGCGCGTCTTGGCTCACTTCACCCATGACGAAATTGCCGAGGCGACGGTAACTTTCTATCGTGCGCTGCTGAAGTTACCTCAACTATCGACGTATCAGGCTACTGTAATTCGCCCCAGTGCATCGTAGCGGTGGCCGACACCGTTGGCGTATAATTCGGCTCACAGGCGACCATCCCACCAGAAAGAGCCATCCGTGACCGATCATGCTCTGCAACAACGCGCCATCAACACCATTCGCACCCTGGCCATCGACGCTGTGCAGAAAGCCGACAGCGGCCATCCTGGCCTGCCTATGGGCGCTGCACCGATGGCTTACGTCCTATGGACGAAACACCTGCGCCACAATCCTGCCAATCCTCATTGGCCCAATCGTGATCGCTTCGTCCTGAGCGCCGGACATGGCAGCATGTTGATCTACGCCCTGCTACACCTGACGGGTTATGACCTGTCGTTGGACGAGCTGAAGAACTTCCGTCAATGGGGCAGCAAGACGCCGGGCCACCCCGAAGCGCACCTGACGCCAGGCGTGGAGACGACTACCGGCCCACTGGGCCAGGGTATCGCCAACGCCGTCGGCATGGCCCTGGCTGAAGCCTATCTGGCCAGCGTCTTCAACCGCGAAGGCTTCTCCATCGTCGATCACTATACCTACTGCCTGGTGAGCGATGGCGACCTCATGGAGGGCGTGGCCATCGAAGCGACGGCCCTAGCCGGCCACTGGGGCTTGGGCAAGCTGATCGTCCTCTACGACGACAACAAGGTGACGCTGGACGGCGAAGCCAGCATGACCTTCAGCGAAGACGTGCGCCTGCGCTTCGAATCACAGGGCTGGCACACCTTGCGAGTCGAGGATGGCAACGACCTAGAAGCCATTCACCAAGCCATCGAAGCCGCCAAAGCAGAGACAGGCCGTCCAACGCTGATCGCAGTGCGCACCATCATCGGCTACGGCAGCCCCAACAAGGCCGGCAAGAGCGCCGCGCACGGCTCTCCGCTGGGCAAAGACGAAGTGCGCCTGACCAAGCAGGCCTACGGCTTCGATCCCGATCAGAGCTTCTTCATCGCAGACGATGTGCAGGCCCACATGCGCGAAGCGCTCCAGTGGGGCGAGACCTTTGAACGAGCCTGGCGCGAGTTGTTCGACAAGTACTGCGCGGCCTATCCACAAGAAGCAGCGCTGTGGGAGCAGGTTCACAGCGGCCAACTGCCTGCAGGTTGGGACGCTGATCTACCCATCTTCAAAGGCGACAAACCCATCGCCACGCGCAACGCCGGCGGCGAAGCGCTCAATGCTATCGCCAAGCACCTGCCGACCATGATCGGCGGCGACGCCGACCTGGCGGGCAGCACCAAGACGCTCATCAGCGGCGCAGCTCACACTGGCCCTGGCAACCCTTACGCGCGCAATCTGCGCTTCGGCGTGCGCGAACATGCGATGGGCGCTATCGTCAATGGACTAGCCCTGCACGGCGGGATCGTCAAGCCCTACACGGCCACTTTCCTCACCTTCAGCGACTACATGCGGCCGGCGGTGCGCCTGGCTGCTCTGACGGGCCTGCCCGTCGTCCACGTCTTCACTCACGACAGCATAGGCCTGGGCGAAGACGGCCCGACTCATCAGCCGGTCGAACACATCATGAGCCTGCGCCTCATCCCCGATTACTACGTCTTCCGCCCAGCGGACGCCAACGAGACGGCTGCCGCTTGGCGCACCATCATGACGCTGCCAGGCCCAGCTGCCCTCATCTTGTCGCGCCAAAACCTACCTGTGTTGGACACGGACAACATCGAAGGCATACGCGAAGGCGTGGCGCGTGGCGCATACGTGCTGGCCGAGTCGCCCAAGATCAGGCGCGGCCTGCCCGATGTGATCCTGATGGCCAGCGGCAGCGAAGTCAGCATAGCCCTGGAAGCGATGGCTATGTTGGAAGAAGCCGACGTGAAGGCTCGCGTCGTCTCTATGCCCTGCTGGGAGCTATTCGATCAGCAAGACGAGGGCTACCGCGAAGCAGTGCTGCCAACCGAGGTCTTCCGCCGCGTGTCCATCGAAGCCGGGCGCACCCTGGGCTGGCAGAAATACTTGGGTGGCATAGGCGTAGCGCTGGGCGTAGATCGCTTCGGCGCTAGCGCGCCCTACGAGCGGATTTACGCCGAGTACGGCCTGACGGCCAAGGCGGTGGCCCAAGCTGCCGCTCAGCTCATGGACGAATTCGGCGACGAAGAATAGACGCTCAGCCACGGATAGATGGTAGGTTCTGGGTGGCACGTTTTCCCTTGAGGAAGGCCTGCTCGGCTTGCAAGCGCGGATCACCGTCGCTGACCACTTGGCCATCGACCAGCGTCACCACGCGGTCAAGCTGAGCAGCGATATCCATGCTGTGCGTCACCAGGATCACCGTCGTCCCCATGCGTTCGCGCACTTCGCGCAAGGCCTGCATGACGACGGCGCTGCTCTCGCTATCTAGATTGCCAGTGGGTTCATCGCCCAATAGCAGGGCAGGCTCATTAGCCAGAGCGCGGGCGATGGCCACGCGCTGCTGCTGGCCACCACTGAGCTGAGAGGGGCGGTGATGCAAGCGATCGCCCAGGCCAAAGAGCGTCAGCAGCTCTTTGGCGCGCTGAGTAGGGTTGGCACGCCGCCGCAAGGCGAACTGCATGGGCAGTGCCACGTTCTCCTGAGCAGTCAGGGTGGGGATGAGGTTGAAGAATTGGAAGACGAAGCCGATCTTTTCGTTGCGGATGCGCGTAAGTTGGCGCTCGCTCATGCAGGTAATGTCCACGCCGTCGATCAATACGCGGCCTTCGGTGGGCGTGTCCAGGCCGCCGATCAGGCCCAGCAGCGTGCTTTTGCCGCTGCCGCTTGGGCCAATAACGCCCATGAATTCGCCGCGCGCTACGCTGAACGAGACGCCGCGCAGGGCCTGCACGCGCACTTCACCCACGCGCAGCTCTTTTTTCAGGTCAATCACTTGCAAGACAGGGGTACTTTGACTCATGATTTCTCCTGGGAAGCAGGGGCTTCATCGCTCGGCTCAGAAACCGCGTCATCAATGGGGAGCTGATCGTCGTAGAAGGTCATCTCATCAGGGGGCAGGCGCGGTTGGCCGCCTAGCACATACAGCAGCACACCAAAGGCCGCTACGCCGAAGCTAGCAATTAGACCCAACCCCTGGAGCTGGCCAAAGAAGATATCGCTGGTTTCGGTGCGCAAGTGCGAGCCGAAGTTGAACAGATCAGCGAAGCCGCTTAGAGCGGCGAAAATCCAGCCAGTCAGCGCCAAGCGCGTGCCGATCTGCTGCCACAGGTTGGGCGCTTGGCCCAAGTAGAACATGCTCTTGGCGTAGATGAGGCCGCCCATCAGCAGCAGGCCGTAGCCCGTGAGCAGCATAGTCACCTGGACAATGCCGATCCCAGGGGTGGGCTGAACGCCGGTCAAGCCTGGGAATAACCCCATCAGCGCCAGGACAACCCCCAGCGCGCCAATGGCTATGCCCACTTGTGCGAAGCGTTCCACTGGCTGCTCGCCTCTCTCAGCGCGCCAGACTGACGACGAACAGATCAAGCGCCAAGCGTATGTCGATCTTGCCCGTCTTAGCGTCCTGGTCGTAGCGCTGGAGGCGCTTGTAGATAGCCTCCAACTCGTCCAGCTTGAAGGCGCGCGCCTGCCTGCTCACCTTGTCGATCAGGAAGGGCTTCACACCCGCCGCCGAAGGCAAGTCGCGCGGGCTGCCGCCGCTGCTCAAGTGTTCGCAGGCCAGCAGCAAGGTGCGAAATTGGGCGACGATGAGGCCGAACAGGCCGAAGCCAGGATCGCTAGGGTCTTGGTCGAGGGCGGCGTGGAGCAGGCGGATGGCCTCTTTGGCGCGGCCTTCGATGACGGCATCGATCATTTTGAAGACGTTGGCCTCGGCCACATAGGGCGTGAGCAGGGCCACGTCGTCCTCGTCGATGGGCCGCGCACCATCGACGTAGCTGGCTAGCTTGAGCAGCTCGTGATCGGCGCGGCGCAAATCCTGACTCACCACCTGGCTCAGGGCGTGGGCAGCGCGTGGAGTGATCCGTGCCGCGTAGCTGTTCTTAGCGCGTTTGATTATCCACTCGCTGATGTCTTCGGGATTGTTGAATTCGCGCAGCGCGCCGTTGGGATGGCTCTGAGCCAGCTTGAGCAGCTTGGCGATGATAGCCTTCTTGTCGTCCAGCTTGCCGCGTTCGACCATGATGAGTTGGGACGTCGGAGGCAGATTGGGCAGAGCCTCCACGAGCTGTTCCAGCGCCACCTTGCCCGCTTCGTTGCAGCTTGCCAGGTAGCTGATGAGGTCTTTGACGACGACGGTGCGCCGTTCGGCCAAGAAAGGCAGGCTGCGCACCGCTCCCAAGATAGCGGGGACGCTGGTCTCTGAGCCTTCGTAGGTGCTAGTGTTCAACTCATCAGCCTGGGCCAACAGAGCGGCAAGGGCTTCGTCGCGCCCCAACTCGTCTTGGCCATGATAAATCAGGAAGGTTTTCGCGGCTCGGCTCATCGAGTAGCTCGTCAGCCTTTGCGCGTCAGGACGTGATGGAAGACCCAGGCTTGGCCCAGGATACGCAACTCGCGGCGCGTCACGCTGACGAATTCCAGGTCGCCCATGTCGCCGCTAGTGGTGAAGTGCTTCTGCAAGGCCATGCCGAAGGGCAAGGCGTAGAAGCTGGTGAACATCATGGCCAGCACGACAACAGGGAAGCGCGCCCAAGCGCTGCGCGGCGTCGTCCCCATGAAACCCACTACCCCCACCAGAGCGGCCAGCACGCCACTGGCGACCAAGTTCGTCCCACAGTTGGGATGAACGGCCCAATGGGCCTCGCCGCGCTGGAAACGCCGCAGTGCCTCGCGCACAGCGGCCTCGACGCGCTCCGTTGGCACATCGCCTAACAAGATGAAGCCGCTGGCGGAGCTTGAGCCACTCAGAGTATAGCGTTGACGGTTGAGGATGTGGATGGTGGCGTGTTCCAAGCCATGATTGCGACGAATGCGGCGGATGGTGTCGCTCTCTAGCAGGGGACGCAGCAAAACGGCGGTGGGCTGCAACATGCGCTTCGTCTTTCAGCATTTCAGCATGTTTGGTGCGATCGATGGTGGATTGTAACATGCAGTGAGGCGTTTTGTCTAACCAGCCCTCTCGCTTCGAAGCAGAGGCCGGACGCCTATCGTGTCAGCGCCAACAAGCGTCCTAATCGATAAGCCGTCTGTCGCAGCGAGTCAGCAGTCAGAGCCAGGGCTTCGCTGAGAGGCATGGGGCGTGGGCCGATGGGTAGCACGACGTCGATCCCCAGCGCTGCCAACTCGGCTTCGTCCAGGTCAGCGCCGACGCTGCCCACCAGGGCCACGCACGGCACGCCAGCTGCTTTGGCGCGCCGCGCCGCCCCAAAGGGTGCCTTGCCGCGCAGCGATTGACCGTCTATCTGCCCCTCTCCGCTGATGAGCAGGCCCGCCCCTGCTAAGAACGAATCGAAATGAGCGGCATCTAGCAGCAGCTCCACGCCCGCCTCGATTCGTCCGCCCAAGATGGTCAGCAGGCCACCAGCCAGCGCACCAGCGGCGCCAGCTCCGTGCATAGCGCGCACGTCCCGACCAGTCGCGCGCGCCAACAGGCCGAAGTAGTGATCGAGATGAGCGTCGAGCTGAGCGATTTGCGCGTCGTCCGCGCCTTTCTGGCGAGCGAAGATGTAGGCCGCTCCTTGTGGGCCAACAGCTGGGTTGTCTACGTCGCTGGCTAGGATGATCTCGCAGTCGCGCCAGCGCGGATCGAGTCCGCTCAGGTCGACGTTGGCTATCCGCCGAAGTGCGCCACCGCCCTGCACCCATTCGGGTCTGTTTTGCGCATTCAGGAAGCGCACTCCCAGAGCTTGAAGCGCACCCGCACCGCCGTCAGTGGTGGCGCTGCCACCTAAGCCGACGATGAAACGCCGCGCTCCTGCTTCCAGGGCTGCGCGCAGCAATTCCCCTGTGCCGATGGTGCTGGCGCGCCAGGTGTCGTAGTCGGCAGGCATAAGCTGGCGCAACCCGCTGGCTTGGGCCATCTCAATCAGGGCCGTGCCATCACTCAAGATAGCATATTCGGCTTGGCAGGGGCGGCCCAGGGCGTCGCGCACGGTCAAGCTGCGGCGCTGGCCGCCCAGGGCGTGCAAGAAGGCGTCTAGCGTGCCGTCGCCGCCGTCGGCGATGGGCAGCAGGTGTAAGTCAGCGTAGCCCGCATGGCGCAAGCCGTCGGCGATGGCTTGGGCCGCTAGCGGAGCGCTCAGCGCACCCTTGAAGGCGTTCGGGGCGATGATGATCTTCATACAGCTTGCTCCTCCACAGTTTTGGCGCATGATTGGCCGAGTCTAGCGCCTCTCATCCTGCGCGACAGCCTGAATTCTGCTACAATCCCGCCGATTTGTTGTTTGGGTTGCCGTAGGGAGGCCTGTATGATCGACGTGAATCAGCTTCGCAAAGGGACGTGCTTCACCAAAGATGGTGAGCTGTACCGCGTGACAGATTACAAACATATCAAGACGGGGCGCGGCGGCGCCACGATCCGCGTCACAGTGCGCAACCTGCGCAGCGGCTCGCTCACCGAGATGACTTTCCCCAGTGGCAACGTCGTCGAGGACATCAGCATTGAAGCGCGACCCGTGCAATACCTGTACGACGACGGCGAGTTCCTGCACTTCATGGACATGGAGACCTATGAGCAGCCTCAACTGCGCCGCGACATCTTCGGCGACGACATCTTGTATCTGAAGGAGAACATGGAGCTGAAGCTGAACAGCTACCAGGGCGAGATCATCGACTACACACTGCCGACGACGATGGAGTACGTCGTCGTAGAAGCAGAGATGGCGGTCGCAGGCGACCGCGCGCAGAATCCGTCCAAGAAGGTCAAGCTAGAGACTGGGCTGGAGATCAGCGTCCCCATGTTCATCAACGTCGGCGATTTGCTGCGCATTAATTTGGAAGACGGCACGTACATCACTCGCGTCAACAAGTGACCTATGCAGCGCACTGCCTGGTGGATGGTGGCCCTGCTGGGTCTGGCGCTGCGCTTGGCGCTGGTGTTCAGCCAAGATGTAGAGACTGCTTACCGAGACAACGGTGGTGACAGCGGTTGGTATCTAGGCAACGGCCTAGCCTTCTATCTCAGGCCTGTCTCTGGCCACACCGCGTTTGACGTTGCCTACGACCGCCGCACAATCCCCACGCCGCCGCTGTACCTGCTGCTGGTGGGGCTGGCCCAAGTGATCGCTCCCAGCCCACAGGCGGCCTTGTGGCTCATTGGCCTGGCGCAGACGGCGCTCAGCTTGGCGACAGCTGCGTTGGCAGCGCGCCTAGCCTTGCGCCTGACGCAGCGACGCAGCACGGAGACGCTGGTCTTCGCCTTGCTGGCCCTGCACCCTGCGATGGTCCTAGAGAGCGCCGCCGTCAGCACCGAAGCGCTCTATCTGTTCTGGATTGTGGCGGCCTTGTGGTGGTGGGCTAACCACGACAACCGCCCCATCGATTACGCCATCATGGGTGGGCTACTGGCCTGTGCCACCCTGACGCGCGCTGTGGCTCTGCTTTTTCCTTTGGTCATCGTGCTGCACGGCCTAGCACTAGAGCGGCGGAACTGGCGAAAGATAGGCCTGCTGCTGGCGTCTTACGCCGCTCTGCTCTCCTCTTGGACGCTCTACAACCTGCCGGCGGGCCGCTTCATCATCGCCAGCGATCAATTCACGGCCGCTGTGTGGCGCGGCGCTGTCGACCCTGAGCTAGCCTCCTCGCCAGAACGCGCTGACGCGGTCATCGCGCAGGCGACGGGCTGCACCGTCAACTGCGGCCCACAAATCTTCGGTGAACAAGCCATCCAAGCTATCCAACAAGACATAGGCAGTTACCTGGTGCGCCGCGCGAACGAATGGCTGAGCGCTCTGCTAGAGCCGCACGGCGCGCAAACGCTGGGCAATGAGGTCAGCCTGCGCGCCCTGGCTTTGGACGTGCTGCGTAGACCTAACTTCGATACGCTCAGCGCCTTGCTCAGCCACCCCACCTTCCTGATCGAAGCAGCGTTGTACTTGCTATGGTATGGTGCGTTGCTGCTCATGCTGTGGGGCGCGTGGCGTTGGCGGATGCTATGGCGTCTACACGCTCCCTGGGCAGGCTTCATCGCCTACACCCTGGCTATCCACACCGTCATGCTGGCTCTGCCGCGCTATTTCTTCCCGCTGCTACCCCTTGTGCTGGTCTTCGCAGCAGCGGCGTTTCATGCTCCGTTCGGCACACCAGAGCTGAGGACTTCGCTTGAGCCGCGCCCACAATCAGCGCAACTATAGCGGTTTAGGAAGACTGGGATCATGACCTTTACTGCGCGTCTTCGCAGCGTAGGGCCAGCGCTGTTCGTCGGCCTAATCCTGGCCCTGCTGGCCAATTACTTCCTCACAGGCACGCTGCCCGTCGCTCGGCAACAGCTTCTGGAAGCCGATGTTTTAGGGGCGCAGTCGCTGACGCTACGTCTGCGAGCCAACACAGGCCGCGTCGATGTTGTGCCGATGACTTGGACGAAAGGTGACCTGCTGCGCGCCAGCGTCATGCACTATGGCGACTTGCTCTTCCGCGTCACAGGTCGCACCGAACGGCTTATCATCATCGAAGATCGCTCCAGCCGACCTTTCTACAACCTCACGCGGGCTGAAGACCTAGTTTGGCGAGTACGCATCAATCCTGAGATTCCGCTCAGCTTGGATTACGCGGCTCAGGCAGCCAGCAGCACCCTAGATTTGCGCGCCTTCCGCTTGCGCGCTCTGACGGCAGAGAGCAGCACAGGCCCGCTGGTAGCCTACTTACCCAAGCCTGAGACGAGTTACGACGTGGATTGGCGCGGCAGCACAGCTCTGAGCGAGGTCATCTTAGCCCAGGGTACAGCAGCTGAACTACGCCTGAGCGCAGCGCACGCGCAAATCATCGGTTTGGAAGACGCAGGCCGAGATGAGCAAGCCCAAGTATGGCGCACGCCCGACTTTGACCCTGGCAGACCACACGTCTCGCTGCGCCTGAGCAGCGCAGGCGAAGTACGTATACGCTTCGATCAGCCATAAAAGAGACGAGGCAGGGGTTGGCGCAGCGGCAGCCGAATGGTGAAGCTCGTCCCCACCCCCACGCGGCTCGCAAAGCTCAACGTCCCGCTGTGCAGCTCGACCATTTGGCGCGCAATGGCCAGGCCTAGGCCTGTGCCAGGGATGTTTTCGGTGTTGCGCGCACGATAGAACGGCTCAAATAGGCGCGACTGATCCTCTGGTGGAATGCCAATGCCCTCATCGCGAATTTCTATGATGGCCTGTTCACCTTCGCAGCTCAGGCGCAACAACACGAGGCCGCCACGCGGCGAATATTTGATGGCGTTGTTGATGAGGTTGGTCAGGGCGCGGCGCAGCAGCTTGCGATCGATCTCGGCGCGCAGAGCGGGGAAGTTGCATTCAAACTCAATGCGGTGGGTGTGATGATGGTGGAACTGGAACTCCTCCAGCACATCACGGCAGTAGGTGATGAGGTCGCAGTCTTCGGCGGCAATCTGGAAGCCATCGCTGTCGCCTCGGCTGAGGGTCATCACGTCGCCGATCATCTCTTTGAGCAAATTCAGTTGTATCTGAATGTTGTCGAGGGCCTGTTCGCGCTCTTCCGGAGTGCTGACGCTGCCGTACTTCTTGAGCATGTCGTAAGAGAGGCTGATCGACGCCAGCGGGGTGCGCAATTCATGAGACATCATCGACAGAAGGCGATTCTTGAGAGCGCGCATGTCGCGTTCTTTCTCCAGGGCCAAGCGCATACGCTCTTGTTCGATGGCCTGCTCCTCCATCTGTTTGCGATAGGTGATGTCTTGAATGATACAGGTGTAAATGCCGCCATCATCTAGGCACAGTTCGCTGAGCGAAAAATAGATAGGGATGACGCTACCATCAGCGCGCAGGCCGCGCAGCTCGTGGCCCAGCTCACCATTGAGATGGCGAAAGATCTCCGCGCCGCGGAATTCGCCACCCAACAGGCGCACGAGGGGCAAACCCGGCAGCGTATCCTCAGCATAGCCGAAGATACGAGCAGCGGCGCGATTGGCAGTGCGGATGATCCCTTGCGTGTCTACTGTGATGATCCCATTGTTGACGTTGTTCAGGATAGCTTCAATGCGCCGCTGGCTACGGCTCAGCTCCTGCTGCGCTCGTTTTAGCTCCGTGATGTTTTGATGAGCGACGATGATGCGCACTCGCTCGTCCCATTCAAAGCGACTGACGCGGGCCACGAACCAGCGCTGCTCAGTCGGGCTGTGGCAGGGGTATTCCAGCTCAAAATCGCTCAGATTGCCGCGCATAACATCGCGCAGGCCCAGAGCCACCAGCGGTGCTTCGTTGGCGCTGTGCCAAGAAGCTGAGTTGCATATGGCCAGATAGTTGCTGCCCAGGCCATAGGCACTGCTGCGGGGCAGGCCATTGCAATCGGCGAAGTCGCGCCAAGCTTGGTTGACGGCGATGATTGTGCCGCTTTCATCTAGGAGGGCAATGTGCGCTGAAAGAGCATCCAGGACAGCCTGGACGAAGCGTTCGGCGTCTGATGATGAATGAAAGGGTTCGTGAGCGTTGGACGGCACAAGCATAGTTCCCCCTTTGCTTTTCCCTCCTTGCCCAGAGTATAGCACAGTTTTCAGAATCTTCTCATGATTGGCACAGGATGGTTGAAGATTCATCTACGGACGTTGTAAGATATGGGGTCTTCTTCTTCGACCACGCGGAAGCTGCGAGCAGCGCTGCGCACCTCTGTACCATCAGCCAGCAGGGCGCGCGCTTCCAACTCGTAGCTGCCCAGAGCTAGAGGCCACCAAACAGCCCAGGGCGCGGAGTCGCTCTGACCCACTCGCTCTCCGTTGAGCCAATAGCTGACTTGCTGAGTGTTGGACGGCGCGCCGACTGTGAAGCGCAGGCGTTGAACGTGAGCAGGCAACATGGGCGAGAGTTCAAAGATGGTGTGGGGATCGGGCGAGAGCAGGCGCAACGGGGCGTCGGCGTCGGGAGCGAGAGCCAGGCCTGCTTGGACAGGAGGCGGCTGAATGCCGTTACGCGCGGCCCAATCGCGAGCTTCTTGAGGCAGCACCACGTAGACGCGCTCGGTGCGATATTGCGGTGGTGTGTTGTCATCTGCTAGGAAGCCGTTGCGCGCGTCTATCATGAAGCGCTGGTAGAAGTTATCGGGTCGGGTGGGCTGCGTACCGTCGATGAACAGATCGCGGCGGGTATGTGGACAGTCAGGCGTAGGCAGCAAGCCGCTCAAGGCGCAGACCTCTGCTTCGACCAAGCCTTCAGGACGGCGGAAAACCCGCTCTGGTCGGCCCACCAAGACGCGCCGCATGAACAGATTCCAGATAGGGCCAGCGCCGCTGACGCCAGTCACCTGGCGCATGGGGGTGTTGTCGGCGTTGCCCACCCACACCCCCACCACCAGATCGGGCGTGTAGCCGATGATCCAGTTGTCGCGGAAGTCGGTGGTCGTGCCGGTCTTGGCTGCTGCCGGCCTGCCAATGTTCAGCGGGCTGTTGACGCCGAACGCAGGTTGGCGGGCTTGGTTGTCGCTGAGGATATCGGTGATGAGGTAGGCGACGCGCTCATCTAGCACGCGCCGTCCCAAGCGCGGCGGTGGCGCTTCGTACAAGACGTGGCCATCGCTGCGGCGCACCATGCGGCGGATCATCTGCGTGTCCACCCACTGACCGCCGTTGGCCAAGATAGCGTAGGCGCGCGTCAGGTCGATCAGACGCACCTCGCCGCCACCGAGCGTGATAGATAGGTCAACCTGAGTGTTGCGCGTCAAGCTATCCAGGCCCAAGTCGCCCATGAGCTGGACGAAGCGACTCAGGCCCACTTTCTCTAGCGCGATGACCGCCGGGATGTTGTAGGACGATGCCAGCGCTTCGCGGATGCTGGTAGGGCCGTGTTCTACTAGGGCATAGTTGGCGGGGGTGTAGCTCTCTAGCTTGCGCGTGACGAACGGGGTGCGCACATCCAGCAGCACGGTAGACGGCGTGTAAGGATTGGGCTGAGTCGGATCAAAGGCGGCGGCATAGGTGAAGGGCTTGAGGGTGCTGCCAGGCTGGCGCAGCGACAGAGCGACGTTGACAGCCCCATCAATCGACTCATCGAAGTAATCGGGACTGCCCAGCATGGTGAGAACCTCACCCGTGTAAGGATCGAGAGCCACCAGGGCCGCGTTGCGAGCATTGGCAGAGACTCGGCGCGAACCGCTGGCGTCGTTTAGATAGGCGAGCTGGCGACGGACGATGGTCTGGGCCACATCCTGCCAATTGGCGTCCAGCGTCGTGGTCACGTCCAGGCCCTCGTGATAGAGCAGATCGCCGTAACGAGCTTCTAGTTCCTGCCAGGCGCTCATCACGAAGTGGGGCGCACGGATGGGGAAGGGAGTCGCGCCGAAGTCTAGCGGGTCGCGTTCGGCGCTGAGGGCTTCCTGAGGGCTGATGAAGTTAGCCTGCGCCATCAGGTTTAAGACGACAGCCTGGCGTGCTTTGGCCCGCTCTGGATAGGCCAACGGATTGTAGAAGTTGGCGTTCTGCACTAGGCCAGCCAGCAGAGCGCACTCGGCCAACGACAGCGATTCGGCGCTGCGGTTGAAGTAAGCATGAGCAGCCGCTTCTAGGCCGTAGGCCAAGTTGCCGAAGTAGACCTGATTCAGGTAGAGAGCCAAGACCTGCTCTTTGCTGAGGACGGCTTGCAGGCGCAGCGCCAAGATCATCTCTTTCAACTTGCGCTCCAGGGTGCGCTGCTTCTGACCCAGAGGATCGAGCAGCAGCAGGCGGGCGGTCTGCTGAGTGATAGTGCTGCCGCCGGCCAACACTTCACCGCCGCGCAGGTTAATCCAGACAGCGCGCAGCACGCCGATGGGATCAACGCCGAAGTGTGACCAGTAGTTTAGGTCTTCGGTGGCGATGAAAGCGTTGATACAGTGCTGCGGTACGCGCTCTAATGGGATTGGCGCGTTGCGTCCGGCTTGTGGCGCGCTGATCTCGTACAGCAGCGTCCCATGCCGATCATAGAGGCGAGTGCTGGGCAAAGCCAGGCCAGCTGACAGCCGTTCCAGCGGCGGCAGGTCGTGGGCAATCCAAGCGTATGTCAGGCCCAGCGCAGCCAGCAGACCTCCCAACACACCAATGATGATCTTCGTCCGTCGTCTCATTCGCCATCCCTCAGAGCCTCGGTCTACAACGATTCTAGGGGAAATGGCGGCGCTGGCCAACCTTGCGCAGGCCAGGCGCACAGCAGACGGCAGGCGAGCGTCAAATCTCCTGGACGGCTTGGCTGTTTATGATGGCGCGTGCGTTCTGAGAGAAGCGACTGGAGTTGATCGGCTTGCTCAGAAAACCCTTGAAACACGGCACAATTGGCGCGCGCCGTCGATCGCGCTTCACACGGTTTGATCCTGAGCGTATGCATGAGAAAACAAGCTAGCAAAAGAGACTGTTTTGGCGTGCCGCTCCTGTCTGCCCAGACGAGGGGTGGAGCAGGCGCGGCCTATTGAGCATCAGAGTCGCCAAGCGGCACATCAGGGGCTGTGGACGAGTCAGGGGCGCCGTCGATGGGAGTGACCTCAGGCTTCGGCTCTGGGGGCAGTGCAAAGCGTTCGACGGCTTCTGCCACGCCGTCATGATTGTTGTCGGCGACGATGGCCCTGGCCACCTGCTTGAGCTTGGGCGAAGCATTAGCTACCGCCACCCCCCAGCCCACATACTGTAGCATCTCAATGTCGTTTTCACCGTCGCCGATGGCCATGATATGCTCTGGTGCGATGGCCAGATCGCGAGCGACGGCCATCACGGCCTTGCCCTTGCTAGCGCCAAAGGGCAGCACCTCGACGTTGATCGACACTGCTGACATGGTGATGGTCAGCTTGCCGTTGTGCTGCTGTTCCAGTTGCCAGCGCATGTTGCGCACAGCAGTCGGCTCTGTGCCGACCACCAGCAGCTTGTTAATGCTGAGCGTATTCAGGTGATTGACTAAGTTGCCAATTGGCTCGACAGGCGGCTCATGGTAGGCGGCCAGAAAGTCAAAGCGTGAGTCTTTGGCGCGCACCAATAGGCGATTGCCGCTGTAAGCCACCACGCCGAAGCCGCGCATTTCGGCGTAAGTGATGACGCGCCGCGCCAGATCAGAGGGCAGGGTTTCTTGATAGCGCAGCGTGCCATCGGCGTTATAGACCTGCAAGCCCTGGACGAAGACGCCAGGCGTCCGCAGGCCCAGACGCTCGATCAAGCTGACGGCCGAAGCGCGCGTCTTGCCCGTCGCCAACACGACTTGAATGCCGCGCGCCATCGCTTTGCGCAAGGCCAACTCGGTGCGGGCGCTCATTTGGTGTTTGTTGTTGAGCAGCGTGCCGTCCAGATCGCAGGCGATCATCCGTATGTCGCGTTTTTCGCTCATGGCTCTCTCTCTTGGCTCAGATGAGGATGTTGCTGTAGTCGCCCAGGTTGAGCTTGACGCCCATCGGTAGCTCGGTGCTGCGCCCCACCCTGGCATGACGGCCAATCAGGCTGTCGCGCAGGATCATGCCGCGTCCCAAGCCGACGACTTCGCTCTTCTCTAGGATGATACAGCGCTCAATCTGAGCGTCACGCACAGTGACATCGTGGTAAATGCTGGTGAACGGGCCGATGTAGGCGTCTTCGATGACGGCGTTCATGCCGATGATGGCCGGGCCGCGCACCACGCTGCGCACAATGCGCGCGCCAGCCTGCACTGTGACGCGCTTGTCGACCTGGGACTGCTCATCAATCTGGGCGCTGGGATCAAGACTAGGGACGACCTCTTCTAGCACATGGGCGTTGGCTTCCAGCATATCGGTGGGCTTGCCTGTATCAATCCACCAGCCTTGATGAATGTGCGGATAGACGCGGTAACCACGCTCCACTAGCCACTGGATAGCGTCAGTGATCTCCAATTCACCGCGCTTGGAGGGCTTGATGGCCTCTACGGCTTCGAAGACGTGATGATCGAACATGTAAATGCCCACGAGGGCCAGGTTGCTGGGCGGGTCTTTGGGCTTCTCGATGAGCTGCTCAATGCTGCCGTCGGGACGCAGCTTGGCCACGCCATAAGCTGAAGGATTATCGACCTCTTTCAACACAATCTGGCTGTTCCAATCGCTGGCTGCAAAGCTGCGGATCAGCTCGCCAATGCCGCCCTGGATGACGTTATCGCCCAAGAACATGACGAAAGGCTCGTCCTGCAAAAAGTCGCGCGAGATTTTGACGGCATGGGCTAAGCCGTCGGGGCTGACTTGGTGGATGTAAGTCAGCTTCACGTCCCAGGCTTGGCCGTTGCCGAGGGCTTCTTTAATCTCCGGAGCAGTTTCGCCGACCACGATGCCAATCTCTTCCACCCCAGCCGAGCGGATGGCTTCGATGACGCGCACTAGCACCGGTTTGTTGGCCACTGGGATGAGCTGCTTGGCCCGCGTGTATGTCAGGGGGTAGAGGCGCGTGCCTTTGCCTCCGCTGAGGATTAAGCCCTTCATGCGCTGTGCTGCTCCTTGTGAGTCATCCGTCGTTGCGATGAGCGGCTGAGCCGCTAGTAGACCTTGCTCTTTTCGCGCGGGGCATGGGTGAGGACAGCGCCGGCAATGCGCACATTGACTTGTTCGAGAGCTTGGCGCGCGCGCATCACATCGTCACGGCGCGTCCTGCCGGCCTGTACCACCAACAAGGCAGCATCGGTCTTGAGAGCCAACAAGGCGGCGTCAGTGGCTGCCAGGACGGGCGGCGCATCGAAGAGGATGTAGGTGGCTTTAGCTTTGAGAATGGCGATGATGTCGCTCATGCGCTTGCTGCTGAGCAGGTCGGCAGGGTTGGGCGGACGTTCGCCGGCGGGCAGCAAAAACAGGTTATCTACTGTCGTGCGCAGCAGCGGCGGATTGTGCAGCGCGGCGTTTTCCAACATCATCGTCGCCAGACCCTTGTTTTCCACACCCCACAGCTTGTGTTGCTTGGGCTGGCGCATGTCGCCATCGACCAAGATAGTGGCATGGCCCGCCTGAGCGAAGGTGACGGCCAGATTAGCTACCGCCTGGCTCTTGCCATCATCGCTGGCTGCCGACGCCACCACCAGGGTCTGTATCGGCTTTTCGACGCCAGTGAACATCAAATTGGTGCGCAGAGCGCGATAGGCCTCCGCCGCCGCCGAGCGCGGCTGGGTGAGGGTGATGAGATCAGGCGTCGCCATGCTCGCTCCTCAGAGTTCAGGTCAAGACGGGCCGATTGTACTCGTAAAAGCGGCTCATCGGGTAGGGCGCGTCACTGAGTGGCTCATCCGACGCGCAACGGCAAGCTGACGTAGGTTGATCCGTCAGGCAGGGCCAGACGCTGCATAGTCAGATAGTCGTAGACGCCTAGCACCAGACGATAGTCCCCAGGCGCTAGATCGTTGGGCAAGGTCAGCACCAGCGGCTCGCTGATGTACATCTCGTCGGGATCATCCCAGGTGAGCGTGGGACGCTGAGGCTGAGCAGGTGGTCCGTCTACCTGAGCTAGGACCTCCTCGCGGTCTATCGGATAAAGATGGACGAAGACGGAGTAATTGGCCGTCGGAGTAGCTTCGCGCGCCCAGAACAGGCGCAGCGATAGGTTGTCTCCAGGGTGCGGGGATGTGCTATCAAGATGGCCTTCATCCGTCCACCAATCCAGGCCCAGCAGGCGCAGTTGACCGCCCCAAGTCTGCTCTATGGTTTGGTCGAAGTTGCCCAGGCGATAGACATAAGCTGTCAGCGGAGTCTCCGGTTTGCGGGTCAGGCGATCGTGAAAGTCAGGGTGTGGAGCAAAGGTCTTGACCAAGCGCGCTGCATCGCCCAGAAAAGCCTGCCAGCGCGCTTCTCCGCCCGCCCGTACAATGTCTTGACTATCGACGATGATGTAGCGGAAGTTACGCGCCATCAGTTCTGTAGGGTTGCTGGCTCGTATCGTCTCCATCGGCTCAGAGAAATACCAGTGAGGTCGAGAACCCGCATACGCCCCCCAGTAGCGCTCCCACAAGCTAGCGAGGCTGCTCTCCAGCGGAAACAACGTCAGGCTGTCGCCTTCTTCGGGCAGATTCACGTCGCTCCAATACGTGACGCGATTCACCAAGTGTGGCTTGGCGAAGGTGTCAATTAGCTCGCGATTACCCTGAATCCACCAGCTCAGCAGCGGCACAGTGCAAGCCAAGAAGACCAGAGGCGCAGCAAGCCAGCCGCGCGCAGTCGCTCGCCAGCGCCCTAGCCCATCCTCAATCAGCCAAGCGATTTGCTGCGCCGCCAGCCCCCACAGCGCCAACGCCGCAATTCCCAGGGGCAAAATGTGGCGCAAGCGCCAACCCGCTCCCATTGCCACGTAGGACACAGGTGAGCTGAGCGGCAAGCTGAACAGCAGGAACAACCCCAGCAACCCGACATAGATGAGCGGCACAGTGCGCCAACCGCGCCAGCGCGCCAGTCCCCACGCTGCCGCTCCTGCAATCAGCCAGGTTATGCCCCAAGTCCAGGCGGCGTCGCGCGTCGGGCCGAGCGGTGCGAACAGATGATAGGTGTTGTTCAGAATGCGCTCTACGTTCCACAAACGATCCGCAAAGAAAGGACGATCTGGCAGGCTGAGCAATCTAAAGTTGATCCAGAAGTTGACCGCGCTCAGGAGCGAGACCAAGACATAAGCCGCCCACCAGCCCCAGTGAAAGGGCCGCGCGCGGTAGATGAGCAGGGCCAGCAACACAGGCGACACGACAATCGTCAAGAGCCACAGCTTGGTGTAGATAGCGGCGATCGCCGCCAGCAGCGACACCATCAGCCAGCGCGGCGAACGACTCATCCAGGCGCGCACACCAGCCCACCAGGTGAACGCACAAGTCAGGAAGAAGAGGCTATCGGGCAAGGCCAGCATGTCGTGGGCCGTGATGTTGGGCGAGAAGGCCCAAGCGGCAGCAGCCAGCAGTCCCGCCAACCAACCGCCCATCAGACGTCCCACGTCGCAAAGGAGTGCTGCCGTCCCCAGACTGAAGAACACGCTGGCCAGGCGCAGCAACGGGTAATATTCGGCGATGATAGCGTAGTCGTGGCCCTTAAAAACATCATGCAAAGTCTGGATCAGCATAGTCATAAAGACGTACAGGCCTTGCAGCGTGCCGTACTTCTCAATCAAAGCTGTTTGATCCGACATGCCACGTATGTGATCGCTGTATGCCACATAGACCACCTCATCTGAGTAGTCTATGTAGGGCAGAAAGCGGTCGTACATGCTGAGGCGCAAGGCCAAGCCCAGTCCAAGCAGGATCGCAGTCAGACCGAACAAGGCCATGCGCAACGACTGAGATTGCAGAACAGCAGTCATGAGCGTTCTCCAAGAGCGAACAAGACGGGCCAATTCTAGCGATCTGCGCGAGATTAACCAGTGAGCTTTCGGCAAGGGCCGGGGCTATCGCCTGGAATTCATCGAGAGAGATTTGGGATGAGGACAAGCCTTCATGCGACAGCTTTGCACTGCTCGTCCTTGCCCAGGACAACTCTGCTTCAAAGCGACTATAATTCGCCCTTGCGCGCAACAAGCGCGTCCATCGATCACCCGCTGAGAGGTCGCCTATGCGCCGCCTGTTCAACACCTGGGGATTAGCTCTGTTGGCTGTGCTACTGCTCAGCTTGCCCGTCAAGCTAGTCGCTGCTCGTCTCATGCCCTTCGATCTGGATTACGCGCCAGTGTTGCGCCTGGGCCATGAATTCTTGCGAGGCGAAGGGCCTTTCCCCGTCTACGGCACGCTATCCAGCGTAGCCGCCTACAACATGCCCATGCTGCCCTGGCTGCAAATCCCTGCCCTGGCCCTGACCGATTCGCCCTTCTGGACTATCCTGCTCACACAGGGTAGCATAGGGCTGCTCGGAGCGCTGGCCTTGTACGATTTGGGGCGGCGCTGGCACCCGTCGGTGGGCCTGGCGGCGGCGGCCCTGTTCAGCTTCAGCGAGTCGGGGATCAGCGGAGCATACACGGCTTGGGCACAGCTCCTGCTGCCCCCTCTTTTCGCCATGACCTACGCCTCGCTTTGGCGCTGGTTCGATGACGGCCCGCGCGCGGGCCTATGGCTAGCCTTTGGCGGCGTGCTGGCGACGACAGCTTTCATGACTCACTTCAGCGCCATCATGCTTTATCCATCCATGCTAGCGCTGGCCCTGCTGAAGCGAGCGCGCTGGCACAAGAGCGGCTTGCTGCTGGGCAGTCTGCTCAGCCTGGCCCTACTAGCGCCCTACCTGGCCTTTCAAGCCGAACGCGACTTCATCGATTTGCGCGCCTTCCTGACACGCACCACTGTCGCCAGCCCTGAGGCCATACAGCAGGCCAGCGCCTACAAACCAGAGAACATCGGCCAGATGCCATCAGAATTGCCCGCTGATTTGCTAGAGGATGAGCTGGCAGAGAACGCGACCACGCCCACCGAACCGTCACGCCTGGAGCGCGCTCTGGCTTTCGCACTCAGCGTGCCGCGCTGGATTGTTCAGGGTTTTAGCCTGGCCTTCGGCTACGGCACGCCTGTCACGGGCCCTCTTTATGCCCTGCTGGCGCTGTTCTTTGGGCTGGCAGCCCTGGTGGCTCTGGGTCAGGCCATCGTGCGGCTGAATGCGCACCATCGGCTGCTGCTAGACGATGCGGGCCTTGTCTTGGTGGGCCTGTTCGTCGTCGTTATCGGCCTCATCGCCACGCGGGCTACGCCCGACGTGCAGGCCAGTTACTACAGCGGCCTGGTAGGACTACAGCTGCTGCTGGCAGCTCTGGGCTTGTGGCATTTCAGCCGCCTGTTGGCTCGGCGCTGGGTGCAGATAGTAGCGCTGCTAGGCTTAGCGTCGGTGGGTCTGCTGGGCTTGGAACGGCTGGATCGAGTCGCGCGGCACGACGACGCCACATTCACGCCGCAGAATGCCTGGCTCTTGCTGCGCATGGACGAGACCATCGCTTGGATTGCTGATGACTGGCGAGGACAGGGCGCGCCGCGCCTTGCTTACGACTTCATGCCGCAGATGAGCGTCTTCTGGTGGGTAGGGGCGTGGCACAGCGTCGATGCGTCTTACCGAATCGGCATGAACTATGACTACCTGCTGTGGGCGCGCACGGGCTGGCACAATCCTAACCAGCACCCCTACGGCCACGACGACCAAGCCGACTATCTCATCACCTATCCAGCCAACCTCAGCCGATACCCACAAGCTGAGATCGCGCGGGCTTTTGGAGCGCTGCGCGTGCTACGCCTGAGAGCAGAGGGATGAAATCAGCGCTTGAGCGTGCGCTGACGGCTCAAAAGCGTGGCTTCTCTTTTTCACCCATCGCGATGCAGGCTGCCAAGCGCGCCAGCTCAACAGCATAATTTGTGCCACGATCCCAGGGGTAAACCTGCGACATGCTGGCCCAGATGATCCCTGGAAATGGCGTCTGCAAAGGCGGGATATAGGTGCTTTGATAGACCATCGGCACAGGCTGAGCATAGGGCGCGCGCCATACCCATGCCTTGCGCACCCAAGACTCGTGGAAGTCGGGGTTGATCTTCTTCAAGGTGGGCAAGAAGCGCGCCACCAGGGCTTCTTCGCTCATGCGAAAATGCTCGTGGTTGGCCGGCACATAATCGCCGCAGTAGATGAGATGATCGCCGCCGTAGTGGGCTTTGTCGATGTAGTTGGTGTGTTCTACCAGGGCCAGGAAAGGGAACTGGCTCTCAGCTTTGTTGGGGCTGGTGGCTGGCAAACTTAGCCAATACGTGCCATCAGTCATGAGCGGTTGGCGCAGCGCTAGCACGACGCAAACGCCGCCAATGCTCTTGAGCTGGCGCATACGATCTCCGTAATCGGTATCGCTCAGGCCCTCCACTAGGCGCAGCATGATCCAGGGCGAGGTGGTGCTGATGACTCGGTCGTAGGGAACATCATGCTCGTTGACTTTGACAACAGGTTGCAAGCCTTCTTGACGTATCTTACGGATAGGGGTGTTCAAGTGGATCGTCACGCCCAGCTCGCGCAGGCGCTGAGCAAAAGTATCCATGAAGGTTTGAAATCCACCCACGAAAGTCCCCAGGCGCAGGCTGCGGGCCACTACGCGCGCCCACATCCAGGCCATGTTCACCTTGTCGTAATCCTCGGCGAACTTGCCAATCAGCAGTGGCTTGAAGAATTTCTCGTAGCCTTCGCGGCCCATCCATTGTTGCATCCATTCGTCGGCAGTTACGCGCTCCAGCGGCTTCCAGAACGGCGTGAGCTTGAGGAATGCGCCGCCTAAAGCAAAGCGCAGCAAGCCCCAGGGACTGAGCGGCAGGCTGAAGACAGAGCCAGGCGTAATTTCGGAGCGGACGATCCGCCCATCGATCCAAAAGCTGGTCTTGGGGCGCGGGAAGATGAACTGGTCGCGCAGGCCTAATTCTTCTGCTAAGCTCAGGATGGCTTTATCAGTCTCGAACCAGTGATGATAGAACTTCTCCAGCGACCACTCCCAGGCCTCGTCGCGGAAGCCGGCAGCCAAGCCGCCCACTTGACCTTCGCTCTCGTAAATGGTCACCTCATGACCAGCGCGGCACAAGTCCCAGGCAGCGCCCAGGCCTCCTGCCCCTGCCCCTATAATGGCAATACGCATGTTCCCTTCTTTCGTCTTGTGTTGTGGCCTGTTCCGAGCCAGGCTGTGCTGGAGGCCAGTGTACTTTGGTCTCAAACAAGAGATGAGCTTTCAGAAGTGAGCGGCATCCATTAGTAGGAGCATGCCAAGCGGACGCCGCGACTGCTGTAGCGCTGTTGTGGCTTGTCTTGACCGCGATGGGCCGCACGCATATTCATGACGTTGTAGCTGCGCCAAGAGCAGCCGCGCAGCACGCGCGGCGAGCTTCGGTCGTTGAAGTTCTCGTGGGCTTCATCCTGCACATAGGGGTACGGTACGTACAAGCTGCTCGTCCATTCCCAGACGTTGCCCAGCATGTGTAGCGCTCCCACCCAGCTCGCCCCCTGTTTGAAGCTCTCCACGTCGGCAGGCTGGCCTTTGCTCGTCTCCTCCCAGACTAGACGTTGTTCATCCCAGCTCATCCCCCAGGGATAGCGCCAACGCTCCACGCCGCGCGCGGCATATTCCCACTCAGCTTCAGTTGGCAGGCGCACGTGCAGCCATTCGGCGACGGCCAAGCACTCAAACCAGTTCACGCCCACCACTGGATGACGGCCCATCGCAGGATTGTTGTACCATTCCAACGAGCGCTCGGCATCTGGTTCGGCAACGACGCCATGCGCGACAGCAACACGCCATTGATCGTTCGTCAGTGGGTGGCGGCCGATCCAGAAAGGTCGCTCAAATATCTGGGCGTGGATGGGCTGCTCGTCGCTGTCGGGATGGTCTTTGCTACCCATGTAGAAGCCCCCTGTTGGCACGAGGCAGAATTCTATCTCTGGCAGAGGTGTGTTGGGAATGATCTCGCCCAAGAAGGTGATGTAGGGCTGCCAATCTCTGTTGCGTTGCCCACTGAAGTTGCGAGTTTCTAACAGATTGCGCACGCGCTGGCGTCCCAGACGGCGCAACGCGCGGTACTGCTGGTGGATGGCCTGCGGCATAGTGTCCAGGCGCTGGCGCAGGTTGTGGCTGCGTTCCTGATGACTGTGGGTGGCAAAGATGATCTTGCGCGCCAAGCTGGCTTCTAAATCTTCGACATCCTGGCTGAGGCTGCGGAGAGCTTGACCTGCGCGGCGGATGGATTGGACGGAACTTGGCTGTCCCAGAGCGGCTAGGGCGTCCTCCAACCTCTGGCAGTCTGCCTCAGCTTGCGCCAACAGAGTCGCTTCGGCCTGCATACGGCGCTCATACTCTTGAGACAATCGTCCACGCTGAGCCTGGAAGGCGTGGTAGGCATAGGCGTGCTGAGTCGCGATCAAGTCGATCTGAGCCTGGTTGGATTTGCTGAGGATTGTGCCGCTCATCGCCTCGCTCAAGCGCACCTCTGTGGCACGGAACTGTTCAGCCAGGGCTTCAGCCATGCGCTCTAGGCTGAAGACTAGTCTGCTGCTTTGGTCGTCCAGCGCTTCAGCCTGGGATAGTTTGGGCAGGTGTTCTTCCATCTGAGCTTGCCAGTCGGTGTGCGCTTGCAGCAGCGCGCTGAGCTGTCCCTGGATGCTCTGATAAGCCGCCTGGGACAGCTTCCAGCGCGCTTCCGTATCATCTAACATGCTCAGACTGTTGGATAGTAGCAGACAGGCATTCTCCAGGCTGTCACGCAGGTTGTAGAGACGCGCAGACAGGCTCTTATCAAGGAAGGGCTGGGTCTGGCGGGCTTCTATCTGGGCGCGGAAGCCCTCTGATAAGGCTTGCAAGCGGGCTACTTGAGTGCGCAGTTGAGCCAACGCCTCCCAATCTTCGTCTGTTGCGTCGGTGTTGTGGTCAGGAGCAGATGCAGCAACAAAGCGGCGCACCTTCTCCTCCAGGGCGGCTGCGGGGCTGCCTAAATCTTCGATGACATGACGCTCTAGGATTTCATAAGTGCTGCGCTCCGCTTCCACGCGCTGAAACTGGCTGTTGGTGCTAGAGCTGGCGCAAATGGTGCGGGCTGTTGCTAGGAATTGCACGCCAAGCTGCATGGTCTGAGGGCTTGAAGATGGCAAAAGGCTGGTCTTGGAGATGTCTTGCGCGGCTAGGAACTCTTGGATGAAATCGCGAGCCGACGGATAGCGATCTGAGGGCTTCTTGGCGGTAGCGACGCTCAGCACCTCCTGAAGACGTTGACCGATGGCAGGATAGTAGGCGCTGATGTCGGGCAATGGAGCGTTGATATGCTGCACCATCAGATCATAGACGTTGTCGCTGCGAAAAGGTGCATGCCCCGTCAGCATTTCATACGCCATAATCCCTAGGGCATAAATATCTGTCTGAGGGCCAAGCGCCCTAGCCTGCCATTGTTCTGGCGCCATGTAGAGCGTCGTGCCGAAAATGCTGCCACTTTGGGTGCTAGGGCGTCCATCAATCTGTTTAGCCAGGCCAAAGTCGGCTACAATCGCGTAATTCGACTCATCTAGCAGGACGTTGCTGGGCTTTAGATCGCGGTGGACGACTTGACGCTGATGGGCATAGTCCAAAGCTTCGCAAACCTGCTTGAGCAGTTGGTTGGTCTGCGCCAAGCTGAGCGGGCCGCGTCGCATCAGATCGGCTAAGCTACCCCCAGCAGCCAGATCAGTGACGTAGTAGAACTGGCCTTCGTGCATGTCATAGACGTGCAGGCGGACAATGTGAGGATGATTGAAGCGAGCGATGACTTTGGCTTCGTTCTCGAAGCGGGCTACCAGTTCTGGAGTGGTCTGGCCGGGCAACATCATCTTGAGAGCAACGTCGCGCTCCAGACGGGCCTGCCGCGCACGATAGACGACCGCCATACCCCCGCGACCCAGTTCTGCGAGAATGGTATACGTACCAACGACGCTGCCGATCATGCAAGCTGCCCTTCTCTGTGGCTATCCACGAAGCTTGATTAGGGTGATTCCATTATACGCCATGCGAGCGAAACCAACATGACCAAGCCCTCGCCGACTTGGGCCGACGCATCGAACCCACACCAGACCTGTTCTTGGTCTTCAAATCCGTTTAGAACCTTCATCCCTGGCCCTTCTAGCCAAAGGGGAAGGGAAAAAAGCTCCCTGCCCTGAGCGAAGGGGGGATTTGGTGTGAGAAGCGAAAGAAGCCGCGAGCATCGGTGCGCCTAACCCTGGCTGCGCCGACGAGTCTGCGACATGCTACTCAGCTTTCTGGTATATAATTTACGTCTGCAAATTATAGTATGTCTCGGTCATCGCTGGTGAAGTTGGCGACGGAGAAGCTGCTCATGCGCGTTGAACGCTCTGTGTACAAAGAAAATCGCTCCAACAGCGCCTGCCTGCGCACCAGCTTGGGCTGTGGCTTGCTGCTGGCCCTATCTTGCGCCCTGATGTCGCTCGGCTTCCTGGCCTTCTTGCCACGTCTGCCAGAACTGCTGCTGCGCGTCAGCGGCTTCGAGAGCGTGGGCCAAACCAGCACCTACATCGCCAGCGCTCCTACGCCCCTGCCCTTGCCGCCACTCAGCAACCCTCAACCTGTCGCCAGCCGCCTGAGCTTGAACACAGGCAGTGGCACGCAAGCCATCAACCTGGGCGACACCGGCGTGAGGATCAGCCGCGCACAGGCCAACGGCGCACCCGTTATCCAAATCAGCGCTAGCGAAGCCGACCTGCGCCGCGCTTACCAGCAGCTCATCACCCCTCAGCTACGCCGCGATCCGTCGCTGGCATGGATCGATCTGGACAGCCTGGCGGTTGACTTGTACAACGGCGGACTGATCGTGCGCGGCGACTTGAACGTCCCACAAGTCGGAATTCGTCAAAATCTGGGCATTGTCTTGCAATTCACTCCAGAGAACCAACTGCGCTTGGTGGGCCTAGATGTTAACGGGACGTTACTCACGCCCAGCCTAGCCGAGAATGCCAGCCAAGCTAACATCACTGAGTTGGTGCGCGAAGTTGAGCAGGCGCTCAACCAGGGCTTGCGCCAGATGAGCGTCACCATCGGCGGCCAGGCCTACAGCCTGTGGCGCATGAGCGCCAACAGCGAAACCCTGACTCTGCTCTTGCGCTGAAGCACACAAAGGCGCATGATAGCCGCCCAACGCTATCGACATCACCCAGGGGAGACGAACTGCAATCGTGAGTCAGCCGCGTCGCTATGGCCTCGATCCACAGACTTGGCAAGACGCCAAAGCTGAAGTGCGCGCCATCCTGATTGAGACAGCGCGCCAGCGCCAACTCATCACTTATGGCCAGATCACCGAGCGCCTGCAATGCTTGCACGCTCACCCTGGCTCTTACGTCTTCACGGCCCTGCTGCGCGAAGTCTGCGCCGATGTAGAACGCGAAGGCGGCGGCATGGTCTGCGCTCTGGTGGTGACCAAAGCCGACGGCAGACCTGGTGCCGGCTACTGGCGCGGCATGCCCTGTCCTCAGGGCGATCTGGAGGCTTGCTGGCGCGCCGAATGCGAGGTCGTGTGGGACATCTGGAGCAAGAACCCATGAACAAGCTTTACCTGGTTATTGGGGCAAGCGGACGTCTAGGCCGCAGCCTCATGAGCCTGTTGGGCGAGCAAGCTCTGGGCGTCGGCATGAGCAACACGAGTCCGACGCTAGACATCACCGATTGGCAGGCGGTGCGTCGCCTGCTGGAGGAAGTCCGTCCGCAGGTGGTCATTCACGCCGCTGCCTGGACAGACGTGGACGGCTGCGCTCGCGATCCGCAGCGCGCCAGGCTCATCAACGGCATAGGGACGCAGCACGTAGCCGCTGCCAGCGCTCGCGTGGGTGCGGAGTTGGTCTACATCAGCACCAACGAAGTGTTCGACGGCCAAGCCCAGCAACCCTACGGTGAATATGCCCCCTGTGCGCCCATCAACCCCTATGGCTATAGCAAATGGCTGGGCGAACAAGGCGTGCGCGCCGTCCAACCGCGTCATTACATCGTGCGCACCGCCTGGCTGTTTGCACATGGCGGCAAGAACTTCATCCAGGCCATCCTGGGGGCAGCGCAGGCAGGCAAGCCCTTGCGCGTCGTCATCGATGAAATTGCCAACCCCACCTACAACGATGACTTGGCCGCAGCCATCCTGCGCCTGATTCCGACAGGACGCTACGGCACGTTCCACCTGGTCAACGAAGGGGCAGTCTCACGCTATGGCTTCGCGCGCTATGTCCTAGATCAGGTCGGTCACAACCAGACGCCCATCACGCCCATCAGCCGCCAGGAGTGGCCGCGCCCCAGCACGCCTCCTCCGTACGCCGCCCTGGAGAACGCTGCTGCCGCCAGCTTGGGCGTGACGCTGCGCCCCTGGCAGCAGGCGGTCAATGCCTTCCTGCACGCCGAGGGCCTGCTCCGAGATGAGGAGACGGCATGACGCCAGGCTTGCTCTCCATCGTCATCCCCAACTGGAACGGCCAGCGCTTCTTGAAGACTTGCTTGGATTCTTTGCTATGCCAGACCCACGCGCCGCTGGAAATCATCGTCGTCGACAACGCTTCGTCCGATGGCTCACAGGCCTTCGTCCGCCAGCACTACCCGCAAGTCAAGCTGGTCGAACTGCCCAACAATCGCGGCTTCACGGGAGCTTGTAACGTAGGCATAGAAGCGGCTCAGGGGGAATTCATCGTCTTGCTCAACAACGACACTGAAGTCGACCCGCGCTGGGCTGAAGCCGTCGTGCGGGCCTTCGGCGCTGATGAGCGCGTCGGCATAGTGGCCAGCAAAATGCTGCTCTTCGAGCAACGCGATCGTATCCACACGGCAGGCGACGGCTTCAGCACCGACGGACGTGCTATCAACCGCGGAGTGTGGCAGAAGGACGTCGGCCAATACGACCGTGAGGAGTACGTCTTCAGCGCTTGTGGTGGCTCATCTGCCTATCGGCGGGCCATGCTAGATGAGATAGGTCTGCTAGATGACGACTTCTTCTTCCTATTGGAAGACGTTGACCTGGGTTGGCGCGCCCAACTGGCGGGCTGGCGAGCGCTTTACACGCCTCAGGCCATCGTTTATCATTACCTGTCGGCAACGGGCGGAGGCGCAACCGCCAGCTTTTACGATGGCCGCAATGCGATCTTCGTGCTAGTGAAGAACCTACCCACTGCGCTGTGGCACAAGCACTGGCGAGCCATCTTGCGCCACCAGGCCCACCTGGCTTGGGAAGCCCTGCGCGCCTGGCGTGGTCAGGCAGCGCGCGCCCGCCTGCGCGGCATGGCAGCCGCTCTCTGGCATTTGCCGCGCCTGCTGGCCAAGCGCCGCGCCATCCAGGCTCGGCGTCGCGCCGATTTAGAGACGCTAGAAGCGCTGCTGACGCCTATAGACGCCAGCGGCTCACGATGAGGCCCAGCGCCTTGATCGGCTCACCACGCGGAGCAAGACCTTGACGGCTCAAGACCCCTACCTGTCTATCGTCATCCCGGCGCACAACGAAGAGCGCCGTCTGCCTCCCAGCCTGGCCAAGATTGACGCCTTTCTGCGCCAGCAGCCTTACAGCGCTGAAGTGATCGTCGTCGAGAATGGCAGCGCAGATCGCACGAGCGACGTTGTCCGCGAATTTGCCAAAGACCATCCCTATGTGAAGCTGCTAGAGGTGGAGACGCGCGGCAAAGGCTTGGCCGTCAAGGCCGGCATGTTGGCTGCGCGCGGTGAGTATCGCTTCATCTGCGACACAGACTTGTCCATGCCCATCGAGGAGGTGACTAAATTCCTGCCTCCGCAGCTCGAGGGCTACGATGTGATGATCGGCACGCGCGAAGGGCCAGGCGCACGGCGCATCGGTGAGCCAGAACATCGTCATATTATGGGACGCGTGCTGAACGGCATTGTCAAGCTGACGGCCCTGCCCGACTTTGAAGACACGCAATGTGGCTTCAAGATGTTCACGCGCCGCGCCGCTGAAGACCTGTTCGCTGTACAGCGCATGACGGGCATCGGCTTCGACGTGGAGCTGCTCTATGTGGCCAAAAAGCGTGGCTACAAGATCATCCCTGTGCCAATCACCTGGTACTTTGATGCCGACTCGCGTATGAAGCTCTTCAAAGACTCGCTGGGCATTTTGCGCGAAATCTGGGAGATACGCCGCAACTGGCGGCTGGGAGTCTATGAGCCGAAGAAGTCCAAATGACCTGACCGCCAGCTTGCACCACGAGCGCCGCTTAGCCGAGCAGGGCTATCAGGCAATTGGCGGAGTGGACGAAGCCGGACGCGGCCCGTGGGCTGGCCCTCTGGTAGCAGCCATCGTCGTGTTGCCGTTGGCCAACCTCATTTTGCCCCAGGTCTTGCAGGGCGTGCGCGATAGCAAGCAGATGACGGCCAAGCGCCGCGCCGTGGCCGCTGAGCGCATTCAAGAGGTGGCGCTGGCTTGGGGGGTGGGCATGGTCTCCGCCGCAGATTTAGGCGACATCGGCCACATGACGAAGGCGACCATCGTCGCTTATCAGAGAGCCTATGATGATCTGAAGGCGCGCGCGCGCCATGCCGTCCCCGACTTCCTGCTGATCGACTACTTTGCTTGGGAGAGCAGCCCTGCTCCTTGCCTCAGCTTAGTGCATGGCGATCAGCAGTCGCTCTCGATTGCGGCTGCCAGCGTGCTGGCCAAGACACACCGCGACGCCTACATGCTCAAGCTAGCCAAAGATCATCCGCGCTATGGCTTCGAAGCGCACAAGGGCTATGGCACGGCCAAGCACCGCGCAGCCCTACTTGAGCATGGGCCGTGCAGCGAACACCGCATGACTTACAGGCCAGTCATGGAGGCTCAAGCTAAACGCTTCCCTGACCTCTAGTCGACCCACACAGGCAGATGGCCCAGGGCGATGACGTTGTGCCATTGCGCCCTATCGCCTTCGGTCAGGATAGCCACCTCGGCCACAACTTCAGCCTCGGCCTTCTGCATGATGAGGCGCATGCCCTGCAGGGTGCTGCCTGTTGAGATCACATCGTCTACCAGGGCCACGCGCCTGCTTTTGATGAGTTGGCGGTCTTTAGCGTCCAAGTAGAGGGTTTGGGGCGCACCAGTGGTAATGCTCAGCGTCTCCGATTGCAGAGCCTCGCCCATATAAGGCTTATAGGATTTGCGCAGCACCACGTAGGGCAGGCCCATCGTCGCGCTCAGGGCGTAGGCCAGAGGGATGGCTTTGGCCTCCGCCGTCACTAAAACTTCGATCGGCGTACCTTTAAGGCGTTCAGCCAGGGCTTGAGCAGCCGCCTGCACCAGGGGTGTATCGCCCAGGATATTCAGGATGGCAATCTTGACGCCGGGCTTAATCTCCATTTTAGTCAGTTCGCGGGTGATGCCGGCGATCTCTATTGTGTAAGTTTCGTGGGACATAGTGCAATTCCTGTAGAATTGATTAGCTGGACAGCTCGCCCAGGTGGAACATGAGCTTCTCTTCGCCCAGCACGGCCACTTCGCCGGCGCTCAGGCTGTAAGGCTGATGGATAGCGCGTCCGCTGATGACGACGCCATTAGTGCTTTGGTTGTCTTCGATGTAGAGCGCCCCATCGACGCGGCGCAGCACGGCATGGTAACGCGAAATACCCCTCTGATCGATGACGATCTCGTTATCGGGGGCGCGCCCAATGCGCATGACATCACTTGTCAGGGCGAAAGTTTGGCCGCGCCAGGTGAGGTGCGTGGGAGGCGTGCCTTGCGCCACGTTTTGGCGCAAGCCACCCTGAGACGCAGAGCCAGGCTTGCGCATATTCTCGCGACCACGAAGGGCCACCGTTGAGCTGTGGCGGCTAGTCATGCTGTAGTAAGCCTGAGAGGACATGCTCTTGCGCTCATAGTCGTTGTAGGCCTGCGCGCCCTGCTCTAGCTTCTCAGCTTGTTTCAGCAGGGCAACGCGCTCCTCCAAGAGCTGAGGATCAGAGAGACCAGCCGCTTCGATGGCCTGAGCGACTTCGCGCAAGGCCTGGGTGGCCTCATGGAAAGCGCCGCGATCCGCCGCACGCACGGCTTCTTGGCGAGCGTTGGCAGCCCGCAGCAGCAGCACTGCTTGTGTCACCTGAACATCAGCCTGAGGCTTGGCTGCGTCCTGCGCCTGGACGTTGACCATGACAGGCATCTCCTGGACACGATGGTGCGTGCCGCCGTTGTTAATTTCGTCATACTCGAAGCGCAAAGTGGCGATGATCTTCTCGCCCAAGCTGCTGAGCGCCGGTATGCTCAGCTCCAGCACTAGCGTCTTCACCTCTTCGCCGTAAACGTCGCCCAGTCGGAATTCTGAGCTGCGACCATGATTGCTCATGCTCATAGGATAGGCGTTGAGCTGGCGCACCTGGGTGACTTCGGAACTGGTATTCAGATGGATGACCAAGTTCTGGCCGACGACGCTCAGCAAGCCGCTGAGTTCCTCCTGGAAGATAGATGGAGCGACTTCAGGCGATTCGATGAAGTAGTATGCGCCGCCGCCAGCCTCTGCCATTGCCATGAGCAGGTCTTCGTTGAAGTCTTGTCCCATGCCCATCGTCGTCGTCGAAATGCCTTCATCGCGCTTCTGACGCGCCAGTTGCGTCAAAGCCGATGGATCGGTGATCCCGCGATTGGCCAGGCCATCGCTCATGAGCAAGACGCGGTTGAGCGACATGGGCTGGCTGTGCCTGGCCACCTGCTGGCAGCCTTCCAGCCAGCCGCCGCTGAGGTTGGTCGTGCCACGCGCGCGCACGCCTTCCAGCAATTGGTGGATGGCGTCTTTGTCGACGACGCGCTCAGCAGCCAGCAAAGTCTCCACGCGGTCATCGTACAAGACGATGGCTAGACTGTCTTTGGGGGTGAGGTGCTGGACAAGGAACTGAGCCGCCTGACGAGTATAGTCGATCTTGGTGCCAGCCATCGAACCGCTGCGGTCGATCACCAGAGCCAAATTCAGCGGCTTGCGCTGACGATCATTCGGGCCAGGGCCAGCGACGAAGCGCGCCATCAGATAGACCTTTTGGGGTCTTTCAACGGTCAGGACGTCGTAATCGAGCATGAAAGCGGCTTGCATGAGACTGCCTTTGAGGCTAAGCGATAGATGATGACGAGCTTATTGTAGCATAAAAGCTGACGAGTCTTAACCATCAAGCGGATCAGACGAGCGATGAGCGCCGCGCCGTGCCGCGCGCGAAGCGCTGAATTGCAACGTCACGCGTTCATGGTCTTCGCCGATGATGATCGTCACTGGACGATTGATAGCCAGGACGACCTGCTGCCCCTTGCTGATGCGCTGGTCATCAACGACCGTGCCATTGCTGGAAGTGTCCGTCAAGACGAAGGTCTTGGTATCAGGCTGGTATTCAATGCTGAAGTGTTGGCGGCTGATAGAGGCATAGTTGAAGTTCATGTGGCCCTTGCCCTCGCGGCCCACGACGAATTTCTGGATGGTGATCTTCTCTTCTTCGTCGTAGCGCGGATCGTGAGTCGGCCCAAGTACCTTCAAGTAGGCGGTGAACTGCGGGGACAGCGTCTCTTCTGGGGCGCGCTTGTTGATGGTAGTACGATTGACTGTGCTGCCAAGCTTGCTGGGTGCGCGTCCGCCGCCAGCCATCGTCATATCGACCTGCGTCTTGCTGTCTGGGCTGCCTAGCTCGGCTGTGTTCGGCTTGCGCGGACGGTTGGTACGTTGGCTGCCACTCCGTTTCCTGCTGTCGCGCTTCTCTTCCGCAGGTTCTAGCAGCACACTCAATGTTTGAGGCTGGCGCGAACGCCACACGTAGACGCCTAACAACACTAGCGCCGCCAACAACACAGCCAGCACCAGCGGGTTGGTGATGATCCCCGCCAACGACTCGGCTAGACCTGGCGTGGGCGGCACATAGACGAATTCTGCCAGGGCTTCTACGCCAATCGGCTGATTGTTGATGTCCAGCGGCGTGAGGCGCACACGGTACTTGCCGACTTCCATCAGCTTCAATAGATCATCGCTCAGGGCATATTCGGCAGGCACTCCTTGAACGTAGATCGGGTCGGGCATGATGAGCGTCCCTGTCTCGGCGTCGAACAAATCGAAACGCAGACGATCCACGCGAGCCGCGTCAGCGCTGCTGATTTGCAGGCGCACGCTGCGCTCGCCTCTGGTGTGGATGACGGCCGTGATGCCGATTTGGGGCGGACGCTGGGCTTCGCCATTGGTGAACTTGAGAGGCTGGGCTTCAGCTTGCAGCGCACCATCGCGACCAAAGGCGCGCACCACGACGCCATACTGTCGGCCTGGCGTCAGGCTGCTGATATCGAAGGTGAGGACAGTGCGGGCTTGCGCGCCGTCGATTTCTTTAATCATGCCAGGGATGGTTGCTCCGCCGTCCTCGGTGATGGTGACGCGCAGTGTGCCGACCTGTTGCGGGCTAATGACGCTGATCTCTACGGTCAATTCGCCAGTGGCGGGATTGGGGATGACCTCCAGCAAGCGCACTTGGGGCGGAATGCCGACTTCACCCTGAGGCGGAGCGTGCTTGAAGTCGTAGTTCAGCACCTCGCCGATGACCTGGTCATCTCTGCCGATGGCTCGCAGGCGCAGGGTGTAGACGGTCTGGGGACGCAAACTAGCATCGCGCCCCGTGAAGCTGACAACTTCAGGGATACCGCTGCGCTCAAAGCGGAAGACGTCGGTATTCTTCTCCTTATCGACAAGGATCACCTGGAGGCCGACGGCGCGCCCCGTCCCAATGCTGCTCAGCGTTAGGGTGTAGGTATCGCTGGATTGATCGTAAGCGAAGCCATCGATTTGCAGCTGGAAGGGCTTGAGGTAGTCCTGAGCAACGCTCAGCTGGAACTCGGCAGGGTTGATGGTCACGCCATCCACTTTGGGCAGCAGTCGGACAGTGTGCGTGCCAGCTGTTGGGTAGAGGAGGAATTGAGCCTGCCATTGGCTGGTAAGGGCTTCGATGATTCGATTGAACAAGCTGCCCAAGTCGTCCTGACCGCCGACGGCGCTGAGTCCGCCGCTACCGCGGGCCAAGCTGGCCAACTCACCTTCGTTGATCTGGCCCAGGCCGCTGGCGCTGCTGCCGCGCAGGCCCACTGTGTAAATGGGGACGCGGCGCGCGCGGGTCAGAGACAGCACCTCGTTGAAGGTGCGCGCGCTGCACGGCATACCGTTAGCCTTCTCGTCGACTCCGTCGGTGAACAGGATGACAGCACGCCGCCCTGCAGGCGCACCAGCCGCCTTCTCCACCGCTGCGTAGGCAGCATCGTAGAGGCATGTGCCACCGTTGAGGACGGGCAAGACGCGATTGATGGCGTCTGCTGCCTGCGGACTGAAATCTTGGAGGAGCTGCACTTGATCGCTGAAGCTGAAGACAGCGAACTGAGCTTTGTCCCGCGCCTTCTCAGCGGCGCTGATGGCCGCGCGACGCATATCGGCGTTGGCCGAAGTCATGCTGCCGCTGGCGTCCAGCACTAGCACAATCGATGATGTGCCTTGCGCTTGGGTCACACGACCCGTCGTGGTCTCATTGTTGAGCTGCAGAGCTGCCTCGTTCACGCGCGCACTAGCCGCCACCAGCCCACCGCCATCGATGACGTTGAAGAAGACGTTTAGCACAGCTGAGTCGCCGCCTTCAGCCAATTCGTAAGTACTGATGAGGGTGTTGAGGCCACTGCTCTGAGCGCTTAGGCTTGCGCTGGCTAGGGTCAGGCTCAGCAGCAGGGCTAGTTGGCGTGTGAGCAACACGCGTAGCCGAGTCTTTCTCATGAGTTGTCACTGCTCCTCACCCAACAGTCCACAGATAATTCAAACTTATTCTAACACGCTCAGAGCTGTGGATGCACCCTACCAGCTCACAATAGGCTCTGGACGCGTCAGCCTCGCCCTGGTTCGGTGGACAAGCCCAAGCCTGGCGATGGACGCCACAGCAGGATCAGCAGCTTTACCTGAACTTCTTAGACAACACAGCGCGCAGGTTGTTCATGAAGGTATCCATCTCCAGCGGCAAGGGCGGCACTTCAGCGCGTATGCCCTTGAACTCTGGCATATGTGGCGCGTCCTGCCCTCCCCAAAAGTCGGTCTGCATAGCTCGCTGACGCGCAAGCCAGCCTTCTACTTCAGGCCCGCCACGCCGCCCCCGTGGATCGATCCCGCGCCTATACATTTGGTCGAGCAAGTGAAGATCGTCGCAACCGCAGGCGCTCAAAAACGACCGGACGGAGTCAGAGAGGATGTTGTCCAGGACGATCAGGGCCATTGCTCTATGCACACAGCGCGGCGCACCGCATTTGCAATTGGCGACTGCAAGCGCGCGGTCTACGATGACTTCGCCTCCGTGCGCTCTGAAGACTCGCTCTAGACTATCGCCCCGATCATCGAGGAGATCGGCGTAAACTTTAGGGTTCTTCGCCAAATCGTCTATGACGGGCGACCACAAAGCCTCGTCAAATGACGGCGGTTCAACTCGTATCTGATAGGAGACGTCCTGATGTTTGAGCTTGATTTTGTAGCCCAACTCTTCGATGCTCACGCCAGGTTCGTTTCGACGAATTTCCGTCTGGGCCTCGTGATAGATTTGCTGGCCGAAGAAGTCCTTGATGCGCTCAAGCCAGAGTAAACGCCACCAAGGACCGCGCCGAAGGAGTGAGATTGGCTTACTATCCATGCTCCTCCCCGTCACTTTCAATCGCCCAACAGGCGCAGACGCACCAAGTCGCGCAGCTCAGCGCTGCTCAGCTCAGTCAGCCACGACTCGTCGCTGCCCACCACCTGCTCAGCCAAGCCCTTCTTGTTCTCAATCAGGTCATCAATGCGCTCTTCTAACGTGCCGCTGCACACGAATTTATGGACTTGTACCGTGCGCTTCTGGCCGATGCGGAAGGCTCTGTCAGTCGCCTGATCTTCAACTGCCGGATTCCACCAACGGTCATAGTGAAAGACGTGGTTGGCTTCGACTAGGTTTAGGCCTACGCCACCAGCTCTCAGCGATAAGATGAACAGACGAGCTTGCGGATCGTCGCGGAAGCGCTGGATGGCCGCCTCGCGCTTTTTGGGCGTATCGGCGCCATGCAACCACAACGGCTCCGTCTTGAAGACAGCGGCGAGGTGCTGGCGTAGCAGCTCGCCCATCTCAGCAAATTGGGTGAAGATCAGCACTTTGTCGCCTTCGTTGGTCTCCTCAATTTCTTCCAAGAGGTCGCACAGGCGCTCCAGCTTGCCCGAACGACCTTTCAATTCGCTGCCGTCCTTGAGGAAGTGAGCCGGATGGTTGCAGACCTGCTTGAGTTGCACGAGCAGGCGCAGGATCAGGCCACGCCGCGCCATCTGGCCTTGGGCGCGCTCGATAGCGGCCATCGTATCGCGTACCACCGCTTCGTACAGGCTGGCTTGTTCGATAGTCAGAGTGGCGTAGACACGCGTCTCAATCTTGTCGGGCAGGTCTTGGATGATGTTGGGATCGGTCTTCATGCGCCGCAGGATGAAGGGACTGGTGAGGCGGCGTAGTTGCTGGATAGCATCTTCGTCCTGATGCCGTTCGATGGGGCGAGCAAACTGAGCCTGGAAGGTCTTCTCGCTGCCCAGGTAGCCGCTGTTGAGGAAGTGGAAGATCGACCACAGCTCTGCCAGGCGATTTTCAATCGGTGTGCCAGTCATGGCCACGCGATAATCCGCCGCCAGCGAACGGGCCACCTGAGCCTGCTTGGTGCTGCTATTTTTGATGTTGTGAGCTTCGTCTAAGATCAACACTGACCAGGGAATTGGGGAGAGGGTCTCACGATCTCGCGACAGCAGCGCGTAGCTGCTAACCACAACTTCAGCTTGTTGGGCTGCTTGGCGGAAGGCATCTTTGAGCAGACGATCTTTGCCCTGATGGATGAGGGTTTTGAGAGTCGGTGCAAAGCGAGCCAGCTCGCGCTTCCAGTTCATGACGACTGACGTCGGGGCAATGACCAGCGACGGCGTCCTCAGCTGGCCCTGCTGACGCAGATGGAGCAGGAAAGCGATAGCCTGCACTGTCTTGCCCAGGCCCATATCATCAGCCAAGCACGCGCCTAGGCGATACTGGTATAGGAAACTCAGCCAGGCTAAACCGCGCTTCTGGTAAGGGCGCATCTCAGCCTGCAAATCGGCAGGTGGTGGCACTTCCTGCAAGGTCTCGGTTTGGCGCAGGCGCTGGAGGACGTTGGCGAACCAGCCTTCGGCCGTCACGCTCTCCACAAACACTTCGCCCAACTGGCCACTCTCCGTAAGGCCGAGTCGCAGGCTCTCAGCCACAGACATGGGCCGATCCTGCTCAAAGTAGCGCAGGCCGCGCTCCAGTTGTTCAGGATCAACCATGATCCAGCGTCCATTGACGCGCAGCAGCGACTGCTTGAGCGCTACCAACTCTTCGTACGCTCGGCGGTCGATCACCTGATCGCCCAACATCACCTGAGTTTCAATGCGTAGTAGCTTGTCTAGGCCCAGCATGCCGCTGCTCTCGTCACCTTCGCTCAAGATACGCGCTCGCGCTCTCACCTGGGTTTGACCCAGCCTCATCCAATCGGGCAGCAGAACTGTCACCCCGCGCCCTTCCAGCCGCGCCACTCCAGAGCGCAGGAATTCAATAACCTCTTCCTGACTGAGCAGCACGTAAGGTCGGGCGGGCCAAGCACGACTTAGGATTGGCTCAGCAGAAGACAAGCGCTCAATGATCTTTTGTAGGTTCTTCTGAGCTTCTAAGCGTTCCTGAGGCTTCATCAAGCTGGTCAACTCGTCTACTGGGATCAAGCGCTGTGGATCGCGTCGATCTTGCAACAGCAGGGTCAGACGCCAGGGCTGCTCGTCATCAGCTTCCACAAGGCGCACCTGAAGGCTGTAAGGCTCTGCTTGCCGCCGCCTGTATTCGTCTGTCCAAGCCGAGTAGGCCGTCAGCAGACGCACAGCGTCAACATGGCCAACGCGCGCGTCAAGGCTTCCATCTCTGACACACAGAGCCTCAGCCCATCGACGGACGACGCCCTGGACGCCCTTCATCAGAACATGGTAGACGCTATGGTAGTAGTATTGCTGGCTCAAGACCTCGTGATAAATCAGCTTCTTGAGAAAGAAAGTCGCAAAATTAGTGAGATGAACATCCAGAGGCATCAACCCTGCCAGCACAGGATCGGTGCAGGCCAGTGCAGACCAGGGCGCTTGTTGGCAGAAGCGCCTCAGGCATTCCTCTTCTTCTGCCGTGAAGTGCCACGAGGCCCGAAGACTGCCCGATGGATCGGTGTACAAATGCGGCAAAAAGAGACCACGCTCTATGATCGTCTGCAACCAGCGCGCCAGCTCACTGTACCATAGCCAAGCGCGGCTCGGCACAAGCTCGGCTTCTTCCAGCTCATCACGCGGCAACAGAAGCAGCTTGTACAGGTTGTGCAATTCGCCGCTGAGCGCTGTGAGCCGCCACGGCTTGATCTGGGCTTGTGTCGATACCACTTGAGCGATCAGTTCAGGCGAAGGCTGAGGCAAGTCGAGGCTGGGTAAGTAGACGATGGTCTGCTTGTTCTGGCGAACGTCGCCGACATGCCTTAAGCTCTCCATCGGCCTGTGGCTGGCGAAAGGATGACGAGGGATGGAGTTGGCATCGACATGCAGTTTGCGCAGTTTACGCGTCTCAACCCAGATGAAGAGCTTGTTTGTATCAGCGTTGAGCGCGACATGCAGCACATCAGACATAACACGCTTTCATTGTTGATACTGGCAGTCTAGGCAGCATTCTACGCCAACCAAGAGCCGATTACCAAATTATAACTTACCTTGTCCACATCGAGACGATCTGTGCAAGTTAAGAGGCACTTTGGAACTCAGAGCAACGAGAAAAGCGTAACGACGCCATAATCAAAAAACAATCGTCTACAGTCGTGGCAGGACTAGCTATGTCGTCTATAATGGATACAAAACTCATTGACTCGTCTGACAGCCTTCAACAACCCGTCACTCGTGGGAGCAGTTATGCGCGTATTGTACATAGAAGACGACCCCAACAACCGCCTGCTTGTGCGCCGAATTCTGATGGCGGAGGGGTTTCAGGTCTTAGAAGCGGAGAACGCGACACAGGGGATCAACTTGGCGCTACAAGACCCCCCCGACCTGATCTTGATGGACATCAGCATGCCAGGAGTAGACGGTCTGACAGCCACTCGCCAAATTCGCAGCCTGCCCCAGATTGCCCATCTCAAGATCATCGCCCTGACGGCCAACGCTATGACCGGCGATCGCGAGATGATCTTAAAGGCTGGCTGCGACGGCTATATCAGCAAACCTATTAACATTGATACTTTCGTTGACGAATTGCGTCAGTTCACAAGCTAGAGGATGTCGCTCATGAGTACTCGTCAACCGATTGACCCCAGCGAAGCCCATGTCCTTGTCGTTGAGGACAACGTCCCCAACTTCGTCCTCATCGCGCGTATGCTGGCCTTCATGGGCGTGCAGCGCTGCGAGTGGAAGACTAGCGGCTGGCAGGTGGTGCAGTTTGCGGAGACTCTGCCGCGCATTGACTTGATCCTGATGGACATTCGTCTGCCCTATGAGGACGGTTACCAAGCCCTGGCCAAAGTCCGCGCCAACCCGCGTCTCAAGGACACCATCGTCTGCGCCGTCACCGCCGAAGCCAGCGAAGAGCAAATGCGCAAGGCCCAAAAGAGCGGCTTCGATGGCTTTCTGGGCAAGCCGCTCGACCCAGACCGCTTCCCCGATCAGATCAGGCGGTTGCTCAGAGGCGAAAACGTCTGGGAGTGGCAGTAAATCATCCGACAGCGCTCACGGTTATCCAGACTAAGAAGGCGACGCCATGCTTCACCACACCCTCTCACTCATCAGCACTTATCGCGGCTCACGCGTTGAAGACTTCTTGGCGGCCTGCCTGCCTGCGCTGCGCGCCGATCTAGCTCATCTGGCCTCCATGCGCGCCTACCGCATTGCCCAGGAGGCGCTGGTCGTCTGGTGGTCGTCAGTGGAAGGTGAAGACAGCAACAAACGCTACGAGCTGGACGATCTGCCTCTGCACCGTCGCGCCATCGCTCAGCGCCAAGTTCAAATGGAAGGTCAGCGCATTGCCCTGCCTTTGATTGGCCACGACATGCTCTATGGCCTGCTAGAGCTGAACTTCAGCCCTCCTGAAGGCCTGCCTACTCTGGAGAGCCTGTCTCAAGTGACTGATCTGCTCAGCATGCGCTTGGAGAACCTGCTCATCAATCGCCTGATTGAGCAAGAAATTTCGGCTTCGTCGGCGCTGAACGCTTGCGAAGACTTCAAGCAAGTCGCTGCCGTGATGGCTGACTATTTCATCGGCCCAGGCCAATTCATCGCCATCGTCCTCTACGACTATGATGAAGACGGACAGATCATCGGCATGCGCAACGTGGCTACGGCCAACCGTCGGCGCTCCTTCAGCACCGACGACATCGTCCCCGTCAGCGCTCAGGTAGCCCAGGCACACCATCAAGTCCTCAGCGAGCGAGGTCAAGTCTTCATCACAGACATCGACAGTGACCCTCTGCTCATCTCCGCGCGACTCTGGCTCAAACAGCTCAAGATACGCTCTATGTATCATGCAGCCCTGCGCTCTGCCCAGGGGGTCTATGGCTTCATCAACTGGAACGACACCCGCGGCATTATCGCCCTCACAGAATTAGAGACGCTGGCTTACAGCGCTCTGGTAGAGCAAGCGGCAGCCGTCATCGAAAGTCGGCGCATCGCCAACGAACGCTTAGCCTTGCTGGAGGAGAGCCGTCGCCAAACCAACCGTCTGCAAGCCATCACTGCTTTTAGCCAGTCCGTCCAGGTCACCCAGAATATTGAAGAAATTCTGAGCGCGGCCCTGGACGTCATCTCTCAGCTCCTCAACTTCGACCACGCAGAAATCTTCGGCTACGACCGTACCAGCAGGCGCCTGCGCCTGGTGGCCCAGCAGTCCTTCGGCAAGCGAGAAGTCTTCAGCGGCGCTGGCCTTGCGATCAATCTAGAAGACGACAGCAGCATTCAACGCGTGTGGGCCAGTCGCCGAATCCTCAAGGTCGATGACTTGGAGACTTGGCAGGGCTTTCATCCCATGTATGGCAAGCTGCTCAGCATCGTCACTATGCCGGTGGTAGTGAGCGGTCGTTATCTGGGCGTCGTAGAGCTTGGCAGCGCTAAGCGCTGTGCCTTCAGTGACGATGATGTGAGCGCCCTGTTGCAAATGGCCAATCAGTTGGCTGTCGCTATCAGCAACGCCGACGCCTATCGGCAGAGCCAGATGACCGCCGCTACCAAGACGCTCATCAACGACATCAGCTCGCGCATTCAGCAGCAGACTGACGTTGAGGCTATCCTAGCTACTGCTGCCAGAGAACTGGGGCAAGTCCTTGGGGCCAGGCGGGTGCGTTTGCGCCTGAGTGCCGTGCCAGGAGACAGCCAACGCTGAGAGAGGCCGCCATGAATCTTTACGAACGCATCTTTGACGTATCACCTTACCTGGGGGAACTCAACCGCGCCCGCGCCCGCTTGATTTACATCATAAGCTTCATCATGGTGGTTGCTCTCAGCTTATACTTCTTCTTCATCCCTGATTGGGGCGCCGCCAGCCTACAGGATGAAGTGCAAGTGCCGTTAATACAAGCACTCAACCATCCGCTCCATGTCTTCGTCTTTGCCTCCGTTTACGTGCTGTACATCGCGATCTTCCTTCTCACGCGGCGTGGCTACATGGAGACGAGCGGTTGGCTCATCCCGCTCGTGTTCTACGTCGGTACGCTCCTCAACGCCTTGATTGATCCCATCAACTTCTCTAACAGCGTCCCCATGCTGACGCTGGTCGCCTTCATCCTGCTCATGGGTTTCTTCAAAGAGTACAAAGGCCTGGCCGTTGCTCTGCCTGTGGTTGTGATCACTTATGTCCTCGATCCCGGAGATGTCATCTTCGCTGATCTAGCTAGCTTGTCTTTGCTGATCTTCGGCATCTTCATCCTGGTGACGTTGTATCTGCGCTTCACTCGCATCTCGCGCATGGAAGCGGAAGGCATTGCTGGCCAGGAACGACTGCGCCTGGCTGAAATCACGACGGCCATTGCGCGCAAAGCTTCAGAGAGGCCCAGCCTAGAAGTTCTGCTGAATTACGCGCTAGCGCTCATCCGCGACAGATACCCGCAGTTCTATCACGTCCAGGTCTTCCTGATTGACGACAAGCGCGTCCAGGCCCGCCTGGCCGCCAGCACCGGCGAAGCCGGCCGCATTCTGATGGCGCGCGCTCACGCCCTAACCGTCGGCAGCCTATCTGTCATCGGACAAGTCACTTTTCGCGGTGAACCCATCATCGCCTACGCCGACGCGAATAACACCATCCACCGTCCTAACGATGTGCTACCGCGCACGCGCACAGAAGTGGCCTTCGCTATGCGCATTCAAGAAGAGATCATTGGCGCGCTGGATTTGCAGAGCTTGGAAGTCATTCAACTGGGAGAAGATGAGAAGCAAATCCTCCAATCGCTGGCTGACAGCCTGGCCTTAGCCATCGACAACGTGCGCCAGTACGAAAATGCCCGCGCGCGTGCCTTAGAAAATCAACGCCTGGCTGAGCAGGCTCGTAGCGCCCTCAACGAAGTTCAGCGCCTCAACAAGCGCCTGATTGGCCGCGCTTGGTCAGATTACCTGAAAGACAGAGGGCAGTATGGCCTAGAGATTGACTTGGACAGCAACCAAAGCCATCTGCTCCAGGACAGCACACCCGCTCTTGATGAGGCCATCAGCGAACGCAAGCTGATCCAACATGGGCGTCAAATTGCCCTGCCATTACAAATCCGCGACCAAGTCATCGGCGCGCTGGAGTTCGAAGTAGACGACGCCGAAGCGCTGAGCGATGACGACTTGGAAATGTTGCGCGAAGTGACCCAACGCCTGGGCTTGGCAGCCGAAAACGCCCGCTTGGTCGAAGAGAGCCAGCGCAGCGCCCAGCGCGAAGCCCTCATCAACGAGCTGAGCAGTCGCCTGCAGTCCGCCAACACCGTCGAGACCACCTTGACGGAAGCAGCACGTGGCCTGCGCGAGACGCTGCGCGCTGAGCGTATCATCATCCGCCTGGGGTCACCCCCCAAGAAGACGGAGGCCCAATCATGAGCTTCTCCAGCCCACGCATCCACGGCCAGGATACCGACGTCCTAGAGCGTCTGCGCTCCCACTTCCTACGCGCTTACTTGGCTATAGCCATCGTTGTCAGCACCGTCCAGGGCATCGTGTCTTGGGTCATCGACGGGAGCTTCAGACCCCAAAACTATCTGATCGCTCTCTTCGCGATTTTGATGTTCTACTTGGCGCAGCGGGGACGTTTCGTCGGCTTCATCTCGAATGTAGCCTTTGCTCTGCCCATATTGGGAATTGTCTTGACCAGCAGCGCGCCTCTCATCATCGCGCTGACCATTGTCAGCAGCATCGTGCTGCCGCTGTTCACCAACGCCGTTGTCTACGTCCTGGCTTCTGTCGTCATCTTGTTTAGCGCCTTGCGCTTCGACCTGACAACGCCCGGCGATTTCTCCCTCACCCTGATCGTTGGTACAAGTCTGGCTATGAGTACCATGATCTACGGCTTTACCCGCGATTTGAAGGCCATCACCCGCGACTCGCAGCGCAGCGCGGAGTTGCTCAGCGCTGCTGCCGCCATCGGCCAGATGATGGCCCAGTACCTCGACTTGAAGTCGCTGCTGGAGCGCACCGTTGATGTCATCCGCGACAGGCTGGGTTACTACCACGTGCAGGTGTTCCTGGTCAACGAAGCGACGGGCTACGCCGAGCTGGTGGCCAGCACCGGCGAAGCCGGCCGCCAATTGTTGGAGAAAGGTCACAAGCTGGCTATCAGCTCCAACAGCATCATTGGCCGCGTCGTCCAGGCCACCGAACCCATCATCAGCCGCGAAGCCAACCGCGACGAAGGTCACGCCTTCAACGAATTTCTGCCCAACACCCGCTCGGAACTGGCCCTGCCACTGATAGACGGCGAGCGCATCATCGGTGCGCTAGACATTCAGAGCTTGCGTGCCGACGCTTTCACACGCATCGATATTCAGGCCCTCCAGGTCATCGCTAACCAACTGGCCACCACCATCCGCAATGTCCGCCTATTTGAGGCTCAGGTGCAGAGCGTCAACGAGAACAAGCGCCTGTTTGTAGAGGCCGAGACTAACCTGCGCGAAATTCAGCGCCTGAACCGCCAGCTCACGCGGCAAATCTGGGAGAACTACACCGCACGCACTGCCGCCGCCAGCGGCGTCACCCTAGATAGCCAGCGCTTCCGCCCTGGCGGAGAATGGTCGGCGCGCATGATCCAAGCCTGCCAGCGCCGCCGTCCTGTGCAACAGAGCCAGGATGACAAGCGCATCATTGCTGTGCCAATTGAGCTGCGCAACGAAGTCATCGGCGCGATTGAAATTGAAGTGAGGAGCGACGCGCCTGCTCAGGACATCACCGACATGCTACAAGCCATCGCCAATCGCCTGGCCATCAACATCGACAACGCCCGCCTGTTCGAGGAGACGCAAGAGGCTACTGCCCAAGAACAGCGCATCAGCGAAATTGTCTCTGGCTACCAGTCGGCACAGTCTGTGAAGGAACTGTTGGAGATCACGCTGCAAGGTTTAGCAGAAGCCATCGGTGCAGAGGAGGGCAGCATTCGTCTGGGGACGCTGCCCAGCCCCCAAGATGAGCCGAGGATCACGCGCACCATGCCTGCCCTGCCCAAAGACTCTGCCTCATCTGCTCGTCATAATAATAATGGAGGCTCACATGGAGACTAACGCACCTCGCCGCCGCTGGTTGAGTCTGCGCGATGTCTACAGTGATCCTCTGGATCGTCTGCGCGCGCGCAACGTCCTGTACGTCATCTTCACAGCGACCTTCGCTTACAGCCTAGTCGCTGTGATTGCCCTGCTGCTGAACTGGCTAGGCACGCCTGTCCTGAGTCAGGGCTTCATCTTCGTCGGCCTAATTTTACCCGTGTACGCTGCTTTCACCTGGTTGCTCATTCGTCGCGGGTTGCTCGGCCCTGCCAGCACCTTGTTCATGTTCATGACCGTTGTCGCTGTTTTCGTCGCGCGCGCTTCCACCGACTCCAACAATGCGCTCGTCCTGGTCATGCCTATCCTCATCGCCGCCGTGACGAGCAACACCTTTGGCATCGTAGCCACCGCCATCTTCATCCTGCTCATCAGCGGCTACGATGTCTTCATTCTGGAAAATTATCCAGCGCGAACGCCACCCAGCCTGTTCTACTTTTACAACGTCGTCTTGCTATCTTTCGCCACCTTCATCGTCCTGCTGATGTCGAATAACTTGCAACGCTTGTCGGGGTTGCTCTCAGCACAGATCGCGCGCACACGACGCAGCATTGGCCGAGGCACAGTCGGGACGATGGACGAATCCGAAGAGACGCTGATCTTGCGCACCCTAGCCACTGTGCGCGAAGACCTGGGCTACAACTTCGCTCAGGTTTTCTTGATCGAGGAAGACCACAAGAGCGCCCGCCGCCTGCTGCAGATCATGGGCATGGAACAGCTCCAGCTCGGTGAGAGCGTCGATCTCGGTGGTGCGACGGCTGTCGCGGAAGCGATGCGCACGCGCCGCCCCTTCGTCGTCACCAACCAAAGCAGCGAAGTCCGCCGCCGCTACCTGCTGCCTGGCGCGCGCGCCAGCATAGTCCTACCTCTCATCAGCGGCGGTGAGGTGCTTGGCGCGCTGGATGTCCAGCAGGAGCGAAGCTCGCGCTGGAGCGATACCGAAGTCGAAGCCCTGGAGTTCGTCGCCAGCCAGCTCGCCAGCGCCATCGCCCAGGCCCGCCAGTTCCAGCAACTCAATCAGAACATCAAAGACCAAGAAGAGCTTATCCTGCGTCAGCGCCAGCGTCTGCGCGAGCTAGAAAAAGCTGAGAGCATGGCCGCCTATCAAGCCTGGCAGAACTTCCTACGCGAGGAAGGCGTCGATATGTTCGGCTACAACCTCACCGCTCAGGGCCTGCGCCCCGCCGAAGACTTCAGCCCAGAAATGCAGGCCAGCATGAAGCGCGGCGAGATCGTCGTTGAGCGACGCGGCGATCAGCAGTGGGCCAGCGTCCCTATCGTCTTGCGCGATCAAGTGATCGGCGCGCTCAGCTTCGCCATGCCACCAGGTCAAGTCCTCACCTCGCGCCAATCCGACCTATTGCAAAGCGTCGTTCAGCGCCTGGGCCTAGCCCTGGAGAACCGCCGCTTGTTTGAACAGAGCCAAGCGCAGGCTCAACGCGAGACCAAAGCCAATGAAATCGCCAGCATTCTGCTCAGCACCACCGACGTCGAGACGGTCCTCAACCTAGCGGCCGATCAGTTCAATCAGGCCCTCGGCGCCATCCAGACCCGCATCACCCTCACGCCCCCGACTATTGAAGCACACAGGGAGGGTTCATGAACCGCAGCAGCTTCAGCTTTCCTCTCAGCAGCAAGTTCCTGATTGCCCTGGGCTTGGTGGCGATCCTGCCCTTCGCAGCTTTCGTGCTGCTGCTGGCGAACACGCTGACGGCGCTCACTTTCAACAACGTCTCTGCCTACCTCATCGAGTCGACCGCACGCCGCCAGCAGAACATTGAGCGCAACTTCTACGAAGCCTTGCAGCTCTTCGACAACTTCGTCGGCAATTACACCAACATAGTCGCCATCAATCGCGTCCTAGAGGTCTTCAACCGCCCAGACTCCACGCCAGAGCGCCAAAACCAAGTGGTACGCGCTTTCGTCGCGCGCGCTCAACTCGACATGCTGAACAACGAACGCCAATTCTTCAACAGCCTTTGGTTGCTCTCGCCCAGAGGTGAGCTTTTGGCTAGTCAAAGCGTGAGCGGCTTCGACCTGCCGTTCAACCGCTCCGTGACCGATCAGAGACAATCAGAGATTTACACCACTTTGAATCGGCTGGCATTGCGTGCATTGCCCGATGCCAACCTCAGGCGTGCCGCCGTCGCAACGCAGCGCGACGACGGCCCTAGCATTGAAATCGGCTACGTCATCGCCAACGAGCGCAGCGTGTTGGGCTACATCGTCGCCGACATCAACATCAACAACGCCATCCTAGCCTTCTTGCGCCCGCAGGACAACCTCTTGGAGGCCTACAGCTTCGCCGTCCTGGATGGCAACACAGCCCTGTCCTTGCCCTCTGTCAGCCGCTTGGTGTCGCTCGATAGCAACCTGGTGCGCCAAGCCGTCAGCAGCCCGCAACAAAGCGGCGTCGCCATCTACACTACCAACACCAGCCCGCCACGCCGAGTCGTTGGCTATGCTGCCCGCGCCCAACTGACGCCTGACCTTGACATTTTGCTCGTGACAGAAGTGAGCGATCAGCTTATCAGCCGCCAGGTGACGAATTTTCTTGGCAACATCGCCTTTCCCTTCTTGCTGGGCCTGTTCGTCCTGTTGGGGCTGGCTTCTGGCCTGCTGAGCCAGATCATCGTGCCACCGCTCAATCAACTGCGCGAAGCCATCCGCGCCATGAACAGCGGGCGCTACGACGCTCCCATCCCCTCCACTCAGCGCCCCGATGAAATTGGCGGCCTGGCCAACAGCTTCGCCGACATGCGCGCCCAGGTGAGCCAGCTCATCGACACGATGACCAACCAGCTCGATGAGCGCCAGCGTGATCTGCGCGTAACCCAGGACATCAGTCGTATCACCACTGAGCAGCGCAACCTACAAAACCTGTTGAACAACGTGGTTGACTTGATCGTCCAGAACTTCCCAAGCATTTACCACGCCCAGATTTTCCTGTTGGATGCCGAAGGAGAATACGCCGTCCTGCGCGCTAGCACCGGCGAAGCTGGCCAGAACCTGCTGGCGCGCGGCCACAAGCTGGCCGTGGGCGGCGTGAGCGTCATTGGTCAGGTGACGGAACAGGGCCAGATCGTCATCGCACGCGATACTGCGGCCAGCAACGTCCATCGCCAGAACGAATTCTTACCCCAAACGCGCGCCGAGTTGGCCATCCCGCTCAGACTGGGCAGCAAGATCATCGGCGCGTTGGACGTACAGAGTACCCAGCGCGACAGCTTCCCGCCCGACCAAGTGACGGCCCTACAAACCCTAGCCGACCAGGTCACCATCGCCATCGAAAACGCCCGCCTCTACGAAGCCTCGCAGCGCTTGCTGGCCGATATTGAAGCCGAGAAGCGCGCGCGCACGGGCAGGGCTTGGCGCGAGTACTTGCGCACCCAGAGGGAGAGCGTCGCCAGCGTCGGCAACCCTACCGAGACGGATTTCAGCGAGCTGCGCCGCGCAGCTGTGTCCAGCGGACAGCCCGTCGTCGGCGAAGCGACGCCGCGCCGCACGATCCCCTTCGTCGTCCCCATCCGCTTGCGCGGCCAGACGTTGGGCGTGGTAGAGTATGAACTGAGCGAGCGCGACTTCAATTACAACAAAGTGCTGCTGGCGGAAGAACTAGTCAACCGCTTATCCATCAGCCTAGACAACGCCCGCCTCTTCCAAGACAGCCAGCGCGCTGCTGAACGCGAACGCCTAGTCAACGACATCTCCGCCAAGCTGACCGGCCAGACGGACATTGAAGAGATTCTGGAAATTGCCGTCCGCGAGGTCAGCCTCGCCCTGCGCACCCCACAAGTTGCCCTGCAACTGCACACTGCCAACGGCGCGTCACATCATGTGCCGCAGTCAGATGAAGGATGAGAGTTATGACCGCGAGTCGCACGCAACTTCCTCCTAGCGAACGGATTATTCGCCGTATTGCTCCTGTCTTCATCCTCTCTTTAGGCCTCGTCGTCTTGCTGGCGGTGGCCAACGTCGTGTTATCCAACGTGACGCGCGTGGAGGAAATGCACCGCAACACGCTGGATCGCGCCAACTTCGCCCTCAGCGCCCTGATGGAACGCTACTTCCAGGCGCTCCAATCCATCGCCAACGACGCTCGTCTAAACACCTTCGCCAGAGATAACGCTGATCCGCGCGCCGCCACCCAGCGCGCTCGTGACGTCATCGCCGGCGATCCTAACACCTACCAGGCCGTGCGTTACATCAGCAGCAGCGGCAGAGTCGCTCTAGAAGTGCGCAATGTGCGCGGTTTTCCCCAGATCAGCATCGGAGCTACCGTCGGTCTGCAGGCCATGAACTTCAGGAACGACCTGGCTTACCTGTCAGCGCTCAGCGGCAGCAGCGCTCGTATCTTCATCGGACGCTTCAACTTGCGGACCAGCGAGGACGATCAGCCGCTGCTCGTGCCGCGCGTCTACTTCCCGTTGTATGCCCCCATCTTCGTCGACGACAAAGTAAGCGGCGTTGTCCAAGTCGAAATCAATGCTGCCGACTTGCTGAACATCATCAACAACGCCGACGCAACTTTCATGGATGAGCTGCCAGAACGTCACCTCAGCCTGATGATTCGCCCCGATACCTACATCGCTGACAGCGGTTCGTCCAGCCTAGCCTACTTGAATAGCATAGAAGCCATCAACGGCAACATCAGCAACGACCATGAAAATGCCCATTGGCGCCAGCTCTACCGCCGCCCCGACCTGATGACAGCTTATGAAGGCGGCCTGATCCTCTCCACTCTGGGACTGAACTTTGGTGGTGCTGAGCCGACTCAATGGCGTCTCATCTTGCAAGACAATCTGTTCGTCGCTTATTCTGGCACAACTGGCGTTGCTGCTTTGATGGTGGCTTTCGCTGGAGCAGCTGCTCTGGCGGCGGCCGTCATCACGCGGCGCGCCATCGTGCCGCTGGTCATGCCGATGGAAGAAGCCGACAAGATGGCGCTGGCCCTGGCCCAAGACGACATCGACGCTCTGGAGAAGAGCGCTGCGCTGGCCAGCACCACCCCCAGCGGCGAGAGCATGATCGAAACCATCCGCAGCCTGGCCAAACGCATCGAGGCCCTCAATGAATCGCTCAGCCAGCAGATCAACCGCCGCAACCGCGACTTGCAAGTCGCTGGGCGCATTGGCCGCGAGACGGCCGTCTTGGATGATCTGGATGTGCTGCTCAGGCGCGCCATCAACCTCATCTGCAACGAATTGGGCTTCTACCACGCCCAAGTCTTCCTATTGGATGACGTAGGGCGCGTTGCACGCCTGGCCTACAGTCGCGGTGACGCCGGCCAACAAATGCTGGCGCGCGGCCACCAGATCGAGGTCGGCACGAAGACTGTCATTGGCACAGCCACTGCTCAGCGCCGCCCCGTCATCATCAACGATACGCTGGCTCAGCAAGGCGAAGTCCCCTTCGGTTTCAATCCGCTGCTGCCAGAGACGCGCGCCGAGATGGGCCTGCCGCTCATGATCGGTGACCAGGTCATCGGTGCGCTGGACATTCAGAGCAAGACGCCCAACGTCTTCCTTCAAGAAGAGCTGCCTACCTTCCAACTCCTGGCCGACCAGTTGGCAATTGCCATTTACAACGCTCGCCTCAAGGCTCAGGCTGAGCGGCGCTACCAGCAGATCAACCGCCTGAATCGCCAGCTCACCCGCCAGGCCTGGGACGTGGCTCGCCGCGAAGCTCAGCTCAAGCCACGCTACGGCGCCGAGACCCTAGGGGAAGAGGTCAGCACAGCGCCCATCACCATTCGCGGTGAGGTCATCGGCAGCTTAACCGCCGCCATCCCCGCCGCTGAACTCGGCGAAGGCGAGCGCATGATCCTCAACGCCGTCGCTGAACGCGTCGCCCTGGCCATCGAAAACGCCCGCCTATTTCAGGAGACGCAATCTGCCCTGGCAGAGACCTCCACCCTCTATCAGCTCAGTCGCACCCTCAACGAGGCGACCTCTCTCGACGACGTGCTTCAAGCTATCGTCAGCCTCATCGCCCCCGACGCCAGCAGCGGCCAGGTCTGGCTGTTTGATGACTACCCACCTGGCAGCGACCCGGAATGGGCGCGCCTGAGCCTGGATTTGCCTTTGCAGCCGCGCCGCACCGATCTCATGCGCGAAGACCCTCTCCTGCGCCTAGACAACTATCCGCTGCTCCAAGCTATGCGACCTGACGATGTTTTAGCTATTGAGCGCTTGGAAGACGTCGAGCAAGACGCACGCCTGCAAATGTTCCTAGAAGGCGTAGAAGCCGAATCTGCTGTCTTTGTGCCGCTCAACATGCGTGGCATATGGCGTGGCTATATCGTCCTGCTCTTTGGGCAACCGCGCACCTTCAGCGAACGCGAGCGTCGCATTTACAGCACCCTCATCGCTCAGGCTGGCGCCGCCATCGACAACCGCCTGCTACTGCGCCAAACAGAAGAAGCTTTGTCGCGTAACGAAAAGCTCTACGCCGCCAGCCGTATCATCAACACCGCCCTCAACCCGTCCGACCTGGTCTACGCCGCTGTCGCCACCACAAACGATCCTTCTATGAGCTTCTGGCTGGCGCTGCTGGAACACATTGAAGGCAGCGATGATCCCTGGGACGTGAACGTCCGCCTCATTGCTCGTTCTGTCCAGGGCGCTGTTGAGGAGGCTGATGAAGTCCTCAACTTGCGCATTGATCCGAACTCAGCTGTGCGCCGCCGCGAGCCAGAGATCGTCGTCGAACCCAATGCAGCCATAACCGACGTACCGCCTCTCGTCGAATGGATGCGTCAACAGGGCCAACGCTTCATGGCTATCTTCCCGCTCTTCAGCGAGAACCAGCCCATCGCCCTATTTTTCCTCACTTCGGTGTTGAACTATGAGCTTTCGTCGGAAGACTACGACGTCTATAAGGCTCTCACTGGTCAAATGAGTACCCAAATCCAGAATTACCGCCTGTTGGCCCGCACGGAGCAAGCGCTCAATGAGACGCGCCGCTTATATGTAGCCAGCCGCGCTGTCTCTAGCGCTCAAGATATGCTGGGCATTTACGAAGCTATGGTCGGTCACCTGACCACGCCCTTCCTGCGCGGTGTGGCTGAAGGCACGGCCATCATGCTCTCGCTTTGGTTCGCCCGCCCCAGCTCGCGCCGAGACGCCCCCAACTTGGAGCTAGTCTACCAATACGTCAGCGATGATCGCCGTCCTAGCATGAGGGTTGGCGAAGTCATCGCCCACCAAGACGCGCCCTTCAGTGCCCTCCTGGAAGAATCCGACGATAACTTCCTGCTCTACAAAGACCTGAGCGCTGTCCCTGGCTCGCTCGTCCTGCGCACAGTTTTGGGACAGGCTCGCATGAAGGCTGCCGCCATCGCCGAACTCAGCACCCGCACCCGCTGGTTCGGCGTCCTCATCTGCCATACCAATCGGCCTGACTTGCTAGACGAGAGTTACGTGCGCTTCATGCGCGCCATAGCCGATCAGGTCTCCGTCGCCCTCGAAAATCAAACTCTGCTGCGCGAAGCCGAATTCGAACGCGAGAACCTCAACCAAATTCTCTCCACCCTGCCCGCTGGCGTCATGGTACTCGACCCCGACACCTACCAGCCGATCCAGAACAACCAGCGCGCCGAAGAGCTGCTGGGCCGCTCTATCGATCAAGAGCAGCCCTTCGCCGCCAAAGCCTATCGCCTGTTCCGCAGCAGCAGCCAGAGCTTCTACCCCGACGATCAACTGCCTGTTTACCGCGCCAACCGCACTAATCAGGCTGCCTTTGGTGATGATATCGCCGTCATCCGTGAAGACGGCACACAAGTCGATCTGCTCATTAATGCTGCTCCTATCTACGACGCCAACGGACGCAAGATGGCCATCGTCACTGCTCTCCAGGACATCAGCAATCTGCGCAGCCTAGAGAACACCCTGCAAGAGAACCTGCGCGAGACGGTGGCACTTTACGAGACGCAGCGCGCTCTGTCTGAAGCCAACACTCTAGAAGAGGTGCTGGATCGCCTCATCGAACAGCTCAGCACGCAGCAGGTCAGCGACGCCTACATCTTACTCGCCCCAGAGACCTCCGAGGACGCCCCTATCCTGGCCCGCTACCTGTTCCGCCCTCTAGACGACACAGAGGCGCTCAGTCCTCTCCTCAGCGAGTCGCCGATCATCATAGATGACGCTGAAGCTGAAGGGCTAGTGCCGCCCTGGACGCGCCAAGCGTTGGAAAACCTCCACATCCGTTCTGTCCTCGTCGCGCCGCTGCGCCCCAAGACCCGCTCGCGCGCTATAGGCTGGATTATGTTGACCAGCGACGCGCCGCACCACTTCAATCCAGAGCAAGAGCGCGTCCTCGGCACCATCAGCGACATGGCGTCAACTGCTCTGGATAACACCTTCCTAATCGCCTCAACCCAGGCTGCTCTCCAGGAGACTGCTGCTCTCTACAGCGCTACCGCCACCATCAGTCGCGCCCGCAACCTGGAGGAACTGCGCAGCGCCATGCAAAACGCCATTGAAGCGCTACACGCAGACTACTACGGGACATTCCTGCTGACAGAGAGGGGCATCTCTGTGTTGTTCTCGTTTGGCACAGAGCGCCTCAGCGAGCAAGATCACCATCGCTTGGCCCTAGCCGAGCTTGGCGAGGATGGCCAGGTCTACATCTCCGATCTGAGGCGCGCCACTTCGGGCGAATTTGAGCGCGAAGTCCTCAAGATCGGCGACGTGCAGGCCGTGGCTGCCGTCAACCTGCGCGCCAAAGACTTACGAGGCGGTCGTCTGTTCGTCGGCTATCGCCAAGTCTACCGCTTCCAGGAAGGTGACATCCGCTACTTGAACACCATCGCCGACAGCGCCTCCGTCGTCTTGGACAACATCACTCTGCTCGAACAAATTCAAAGTACGCTGCAAGAGACCAGCATCCTGTACCAAGCCTCGCGCGCTCTCACCGAGGCCAACTCGCCGGCTGATATTGTGGACGTGATCGTCAACTATCTGATCGAACCCCACATCGACCAAGTGTTCATCGCCCTGCTCAACCGCCCCACTTGGGACTCGCCATCAGCCCACGTGGAGGTCGCGGCTAGTTGGCACAGCGAAGACGAGATCAACCTCCAGGGCATTATCTTGACGGCTGAACAGTTCCCCGCCTGGAAGTACTTGGCCAGCGAATCCGTCGTGGTTATCGAAGACGTGGAAGACCCCAACCTGCCGCTGAGCGACATCGAGCGCATCAGCATACGCAGCCTAGACACCCGCTCGGTAGTGATTGCGCCGCTGCGCGTGGTCAACCGCGCCATTGGCGCGATCTGGCTTGGTTCGCGCCAAGCTCATGATTACACCGACCGCGACGTACGTATCTTCCAGGCCTTCGCCGAGCAAACCTCGCTATCGATGGAAGCGACGCGCCTGCTGGAACAGACAGAGCGCCGCGCTGCGCAGTTAGAGACGACCGCACAAATCTCCGAGCGCGTCGGCAGCATCCTCGATCTGGACGTGTTGCTGCCTCAGGTGGTAGAGCTGATCCGCGAGCGTTTTGGCTACGATCATGTCCAGGTATTCATGATGGATGACAACAACGAATGGGCTTTGCTGCGCGCTAGCACGGGCAGAATTGGCCAGGAACTGCTGGCCATCGGCCACAAGCTCAAGCGCGGCTCAGAGTCAGTCATCGGCCAGGTGACAGCGCGCGGCGAGCTGACCGTTGCCCTAGACACTGCCGACGCCAACGTCGTCCATAAGCCCAACCCCTACCTGCCGCTCACCCGCTCTGAGCTGGCTCTGCCGCTCAAGATCAAAGGTGAGGTCGTCGGCGCGCTCGACGTACAGTCCAACCAGCCCAACGCCTTCAGCGAAGAGGACATCCAAGCGCTGACGACTCTGGCGGCCCAGATCAGCGTCGCCATCGACAACGCCCGCCTGTACGAAGAAGCCTTCGCTCGCGCCCAAGACATGTCCTTCCTGTTCGACATCACCAACGCTGCCGCCACCGCCGAGACTCTAGACAAGGCCCTGCGCGAGATTACCCAGCGCGCCATGATAGCCCTCAACGCCATCAACGCCGTCATTTATCTGCCGCAAACTTACCGCGACTACAAGGACAACACGCTCGTCATGCTCAAGCCGATGGCGCTGGCTGGCCAAGGGCAACCGCTCAGTGAATTGGCCGAGGTCGCTCTCAACGACAGCGAAAACCTCGTGGCTATCGCTGCGATTGGCCTGCAGCCAACCAACGTGCGCAACGTCGAAAAAGAGGTGCGCTACCAACCCATCGCTAGCAACGCTCGCTCGGCCATCCTCATCCCTGTCGCCAGCGCCAACGAGCTGGTCGCCATGCTGCTGTTAGAGTCCGCCCAACTCAACGCCTTCAGCCACGACGACCTGACGCTGTTGCTCACCCTGGCTGGCTCAGTCAGCGCGATCATCCAAAACGGCCTGCTGGTGGAGCAGCTCCAGGCCACCAATGAACGTCTGCGCGAAGTTGACCGCCTCAAGAGCCAGTTCTTGGCCAACATGAGCCATGAACTACGTACTCCGCTCAATTCGATCATCGGCTTCAGCCGCGTCATGCTCAAGGGGATCGACGGCCCGTTGACGGAGATGCAGGAGCAAGACCTGACCACCATCTACAACAGCGGCAACCACCTACTCAACCTCATCAACGATATCCTCGATCAGGCTAAGATCGAAGCCAACGAGATGACCCTCAAGTTCGCTTACTTCGACATCAAGGCCGTGATCGAAGGCGTGCGTTCGATCGCCATCGGCCTAATCAAAGACAAGCCGCTGGAGCTGTTCGTCGAAATTGCCCCCAACCTGCCCCAAGCCTACGGGGATGACTTCCGCACCCGCCAAGTCTTGCTCAATTTGGTGAGCAATGCCATCAAATTCACTCCTGAAGGCAGCGTGACCGTCCGCACCTACCTCACTGAAGACAGGCAGGGCCGTCCGCGCCTGCGCATTGACGTGATCGACACTGGCATAGGCATTGCCGAAAAAGACCTCCCCATTTTGTTCGAAGCCTTCCGTCAGGTCGATTCGTCGCTCACCCGCACCGTGGGCGGCACAGGCCTGGGCCTGCCTATCTCCAAATCGTTGGTGGAGCTGCAGGGCGGCGAGCTGCTGGTGTCCTCGACCGTCGGCGTCGGCTCAACCTTCAGCATCACCATCCCCACCGAGCCAGGCGCAGAGGAGATTTTGGCTCGTCGTCGCGCTCAAAGCCAAAGCCTGAGGAGCGACGGTCACAGCACTGATACCGCACTCGTACCTCGCCCTGGTGACCCACGCGAGACCCAAAGTGCGCCCAGAGTCGTGCCACCCATGCCAATTATGCCTGCCAAGCGCGATGTTCTGCTGATTGAAGACAACAAGGATATGGTTGACCAGTTCCGACGAGTCTTACAGCGCCAGGGCTTCGAAGTCCAGACTGCCGATCATCCAGCCTACGCCGAAGCGATGGTGGGTCAGCTGCGGCCTACCGTCGTCGTGATGGACGTCAACTTCGCAGATGGTCGTGGTTGGGAGATCCTCAAGAACCTCAAGAAGCGCGACGACAGCTTCGACATTCCGATCATCGTCAACAGCCTCAGCACGGAGAGCGAACGCGCCTACCAGCTAGGGGCATACCACTTCATCCAGCGTCCCTTCACGCCCGATAAACTGGTGGAGGTCGTCCTGCAGGCCGAGGAAGAGAACAACGTCGCTCGTATCGTCGTCATTGACGACCGTCCTGAAGACGCGCGCTTGATCGAACAACTGCTCAGCGAACGCGGCACTTATCGCGTCTTCGCCGCCAACAACGGCAAGGACGGCATTTCGATGGTGGCCCGCCGCCGCCCCAGCCTGGTCATCCTAGACCTGCGCATGCCAGAGATGGACGGCTTCGCCGTGTTGAACGAATTGCGCAGCAACCCAGAGACGGCCAAAATTCCCGTCCTGGTCGTCACTGGCGACCTCAATCTCAGCCAGGCAGAACAGGACGCCCTGGCCAATGTGCGCGTCGTCCCCAAAGCCGAAATCAGCCAGCAGGAGTACGAACGCTTCCTGGATGACGTGCGCAAGCACCTCAACGGAAACTGAAACTTGTTCTGGACGCCATTGCCTGCCCACTTAATCAGGAAGCCCATTGTGAAGCAAATCAACGTCGAATGCACCTACTGCCACACTGTGACTGATTTCAAAGGCTTTAAGGGGGAATGCCCCAGCTGCGGCGAAAAACTCGTCGAAGCACGTTATGATTTGAGCCAAATTGACGCGGTGAGTTGGATCAACGCTGTGCGTCAGCGGCCCAACAACCTGTGGCGCTATCACGAAGTGCTGCCCATCTACGATACGCGCAACATCGTCAGCCTGGGAGAAGGTGGCACGCCGCTCATCAAGGCCGAGCGCTTGGGCAACATGCTGGGCCTCAAGCACCTGTACATCAAAGATGAGCGGCAAGGGCCGACCGCCAGCTTCAAGGATCGTCAAGCGACAGTGGCTATTAGCGCCCTAGTGGAGATGGGCGTCGAAGAGCTAGTCGTCGCCAGCACAGGCAACGTGGCCATCGCCTATGCAGCCTACTGCGCGCGCGCTGGCATTCAGCTCTGGGCTTTCTTCCCTCACCTCGCTCCCAACGAAAAAATGCGCGAAGCAGCCATCTACGGCACAGAGATCATCAAAACCACTGGCACTTATGACCAGACGAAAGAACTGGCTGCCAACTTCGCGCGCACGAAAGGGATCGCCATCGACAAGGGTATCAAGAGCGTGGCCGCTACCGAAGCCATGAAGACGATGGCCTACGAAATCGCTGAACAATTGGGCAACCTGCTGCACAACGGCCAGTGCTGGGTGACGCCCGACTGGTTCTTACAGAGCGTCAGCGGTGGCCTGGGGCCGATTGGCGTGGCCAAAGGCTTCCGTGAGCTGTGTGGCTTCGGCTTACTGGACAAAATGCCCGCCTTCGGCCTGATCCAGTCCAGCGGCTGCGCGCCGATGGTGGAAGCTTTTCGACGCGGGCAGCGCGTCGCCACGCCCATCGAAGAGGAGAACACCGTCATCGCCACCCTGGCCACTGGCAACCCAGGTCGCGCCTACGAAGTCTTGTTCGATTACGTCCAAGAGAACGGTGGCGACTTCATCGGGTGCAGCGACGAGGAGGCTTTTAACGCCATCCGCGTCCTGGCTCGCTACGAAGGCCTGTCGGTTGAGCCAGCCACAGGCGTCACCTTTGCCGGCCTGTTCAAGCTGGCCCAGATGGGCCGTATCAAGCCCGACGAGGTGGTGGTGGTCAACGCCAGCGGCCACACCATGCCCGTCGAGAAGCGCATTCTAGGAGATCAGTGGCAGAAGATCGTCGATATGTCGACTGCGCCCAGAGCGCCTTCTGTCCCAACCGACAATCTGATCGAAGCTGTCGCTCGGATCAAAGAGGGCTTGCGCCGCGTCGTCGTCGTTGAAGACAACCCGGCGGCTGCTCGCTTGATGAGCCGTATCTTAGAGAGCCGCGAGAACTGCGAGGTCTATCTGGCCACCAACGGCGCTAAGGGCCTCAGCACCATCCGCGACATCTACCCCGACCTAGTGATTACTGACCTGATGATGCCCGATGTGGACGGCTTCACCCTGATTAAGACTATGAAGAGCGATCCTGCTCTGGCCAGGATTCCCATCGTCGTCGTCACCGCCAAAGAGCTGACTGTACGCGAGAAAGCCTACCTGGACGAAACTACTGACCTGCTGCTACAAAAAGGTTCTGTGATCGATGATGGCTTCATCGAAGCCTTGATCCAACGCCTCGACTGAGACGGCCTACTAAGCCGAACACTATCCTTTTCTGGCTTGCGGTCTGCGGGCTGCAAGAGATCAGAGAAGTTGACCAACCTCAGGCGCTCTGCTCGTTCTTGCGGCGCGTGGCAGGGTAGATGAGCCGCCGCGCTTCCTCCAGGGTCGCCACAAAGAAGGTATCGTGCGCTGCCTGCTTGTCGATTCTGGTGGCCGCTTCGAAGATAGACTTCATCATGCCGCTCATGCCCACAAAGGCGATCGGCCCTCTCTTGCCACCACCAAGCTGAGTGATACGGGTGAACTGAGCTAAGCCCTCGCGGTTGAAGACCGAGCCGCCAGGCAGTTGCAGCCCGCCACGTACGTCCACAATCGCGCCAAAGACGCGCTGGCGCTGCTGGCTGATCGTCTTGGCGGTATGCAGCACCGCGAACAGCTCGTCCCACGTCCACGATCCGCTAACTTCCATCAGCATCACCGTTTCGGCGTCGTCATCCCAATAAAGTTCAATGCCCATGTCCTGGTTGCCCTCAAAAACCTCGGCGCAGGCATTGGCCTACGCTGCCCTTATATCATCGAAAACCTGTGTGATAAACACGCCAACGAGCCATGAGCCACGCCTAAGATAGCTGAATGTTCGATGAAAAAATGTTTTTTTACACTAGGTGAAGAACGGCTTCTGACTAGGACAACGCTTTTCAGGCTAACCAAAGACTATAATTAGGATGAGGTAGTCACGGCCATCTGCTGTACGCACTAGCATGGCAGCAGCGACAGGAAATTTGCTATGAAGATTCTACTCATTGAGGACGAGACAGCCTTGCGCGAGAACGTGAGCGAGATGCTGGAGCTGGAGGGCTTCGAAGTCTACAGCGCTGTCGATGGGCGCGACGGTGTAGAGATAGCTTTGCGCGTCCATCCCGATCTGATCGTCTGCGACATTGCTATGCCAGAGATGGATGGCTATCAAGTCCTCAAGACTCTGCGCGCTTATGAGGCGACGCTGGCCACCCCCTTCATCTTCCTGACAGCGCGCACGGATCGCTCCGATGTGCGTCAGGGCATGCAACTCGGTGCAGACGACTACATCACCAAGCCGTTCAGCCATAAAGAGCTGATGGAGGCTATCCATGCTCGCCTGACCCGCCGTCAAGCTTTAGACGAACAAGCCAAACGTGATGTAGAGCGTATCAAGCGTGAACTCACCCAGATGGTGAGCCACGAGCTACGGACGCCGCTGGTGTCGATCACGATGGTACAAGAATATATTAGCTCTCAGCTTGACCAACTCAGTCGCGAAGAACTGGTTGACCTGCTCAACATCTTGCGCGGAGGCAGCCAGCGCCTCAGCCATCTGGTAGAGCAGATGGTCATGTTTACCCAGCTCCAGACCGGCATACTCGATCGCGAGCGCGTCCACAAAAACGCCGTCCTCACCGACTCCTGGACGCTAGTCGTGGCTGGGATCAACCTGGGACGGCGCTTCGCCTATCGCAACCCCAATCTGTCCATTCAAGCTCAGGAATATGCCCCAGGAGCGCGAGTCCTGTGTCACCCACCAACCATCTCTCATGCCATTGGTGAACTCATCGCGAATGCTCTGGACTTCTCGGCGGAGGGACAGACGATCAATGTTTATCAGTGGCTGGACGGTCAAACGGTCTGGGTGCAGGTAGTCGATCAGGGAGCAGGCATGCCTGGTGAACGCCTAGAGGACGCGCTCAAGCCTTTCGTCCAGATCAACCGCGAGCGACAAGAACAGCAAGGCATGGGCTTGGGCCTGCCCCTGGCCAAGATGGTCGTCGAAGCACACGGCGGCCAACTCTATCTAGAGTCTGCATTAGGCCAGGGAACGAAGGCCAGCCTGAGCTTGCCCCTGGCCGAACAGACCTAGCGGCGTTCGCTGCCATCTCTGAAGCTGCCCGTCGGATGGCAGCCCAGGCCTCGGCGGGCGGCTTCCCGTTCCAGGGCCACGAAGTCGCGCCAATGGCGGTCGTCTGGCTCATACAGGACGGCTTCGGCGTAGCCGCTGGCCACTAGTTCGCGATTGACGAAGACCGAGCCGACGTAGACGTAACGCAGCAGACGGTCGAAGCGGTCAGTATCGCTCTGGTCGCGGACGAGAGTCACAGTCTGGCCCTCCACCAGGGCGCGATTGGCTTCCAGCGCTTCTTGATAGCAGACTTCATCCGACTCTGGGGTGTTCACGCCGACGTAACGCACACGCACGCGCTGGCCGCCAAGCTCCACTTCAATCGTGTCGCCGTCGATGACGCGGCGCACGCGCGCCGTCTCTCCCGACGGTGATGGGCCTACCACTCCTGTTGACACAGGCATACCTGCGTTCAAATCCAAGCCAGAGCAGGCAGCGAGGAGGGCCGCCAAACAAAGCAATGACAGTCTCATGAGCGGCTGCGGGCCGCGCGGGCCAGGACAATGACGCCCATGAGGCCGAAGGCCATCAGCATAAACAAGCCAGGATTGCTCGCCAGATCATCCAACAGACCTGTGTCAGGCAAAGCAGGGCCGCCTATGGCAGGCGTCGCGATGGGCGTGCCGCGAATTGTACCGCCGATGGGGGTGGGCGTGGGCAAGCCTAGTCCAGCCGGGGTGGGCGTGGGCTGACTGAAGAGCTGGGCCAGGCGCGTGGCCGTCGCTTGCACATCTGCGATGGATAGGCCACCAGTGACGCGCTCTGGCGTAGGGGTGGCTTCTTCATCCTGCGCCGCAGCGAGCGCCGTTTGGGTGGCCTGGAGCGGCTGCAAAGCAGCGGCAGTCTGTAGAGCCTGCTGCGTGCTTGCGATGGCCTGCTGCGTGGCGAGGACGAAGACCGCCTGGGCAGTGAAGGTAGCGCCAATAGCCTGGGCAGTGGCGGTGATGTCTACCGTCGCAGTGGGCGAAGGCGAGGGCGTAGGCGAAGCAGCCAGTGCAGTACTCGTCAGCACAGCAGCAGCAGTGTTGGTAGCATCGACGGCGGCGGCTTGGGCCAGCGTCGTAGCGTTGACCTCTGCGATGGCTGTGCGCGTCGGATCAAGCGGATCGACTCCACCGCTGGTCAGGGCGAAGATCAGCACGCCAAAGCCCACCAGCAACACCACGATGAGCAGGACAGCTAGGATGATGAAACCTTTGCTCGGCCCTTGACTTTGTTCAATCGTCGGCTCTCGCTCATCGTCGAGGTCTTCGCTGAAAATGTCCTGGCCGAAGTCGATGTCGCTGTCTGGATCAACATCGCGGCTGTCCCCGAAGAAATCGTCATCGTCATCGCGCATAAAATCGCGCAGATCATCGTCTTTGGACATGCGCCTTCGCTCCCTGATGCCGTGTAAACACTCTTATCATAGACTGAAACGTCGCTATCTGCCACTGACTTCTAAATTCGCTAACGGGATTTGAACGACTTCCCCCAAGCCCAGATCGACGGTGGCACAGGCCACCCGCAGCCCGTTAGGCAGAGTCATCAGGCCACGCGGCAGATCGACGACGCGCCCCTGTTGACCGTAATACGGCTCGCGGACGACGCGCACCTTGCTGTTGCGGCGCAGCACAAGGTGCAGATCGACGGCTTGGGGCGCGTCGCCAGCGCGCGGGATGACCAACTCTGGACGGCGAGCGGCGCTGCGACGCGGCTTGTAGGCGTCGATGATCGCTTGGTAGCTCTCGAACTCGCGCAGCAGGGCCAGGGCCTGTTCGCTCATCGTCAAATTGCCGAAGCCCTCCGTCAGCAAGACAGCCATCTCCATCGCCATCACGCGCGGGATCAAGTTGGCGCTCATGCTAGGAGCAATCAGGCCAGCGAAGTTGCGTTCTTCGGCGATGTACAGGGCGCGTTCGCTGATAGGGCGCGTGCTGACGACAATTTCGTTCCTGTAAGCCTGATCGAGCGAGTCGGGAGACAGAACTTCCACGCCGTCGGCAGGCTCAAGGCGCAAGTAAGCAATGCGCCGCTGATCGTTGCCCCACACTCCCTGCAAAATCGCCCCGCTGGTGCTGATGCTCAGGCCCTCGTTCCCGTAGATAGCGCTCACTGTGCCACGCACGCCGGCTTCCAACTCAAAGACCTCCGGAGCAGCCTGCATGATGATCCGCCCGCCGCCTACGTAGACGATCAAGCCGTCAATCGGGGCGAAGATGCGCTTGCCGCGTTTCGGATCGCGACCAGCAATGGCCGTGCCTTTCTCCACAACGACGCGCTCTTTGACCAGCAACAACTTGCTCAGTTCGGCAGGGTCGTTCAGGCGCAACTCCTGGGCAGCTTCGATGATGACGTGCCGACTGGGGACGAAGCCGCGCAGTACCTTATCGCGCACGTCCACTGCGCGCCCCTCGGTCATCAGCACGACGCCAATCGCCTCAGCGGGCAGGCGCGTCTCGCGCTCAAAGTGGCCCTGAGACGTGATGATCCGTTGCTCTGGGAAGTAGCTCATAGCAAGTCTCTCAAGTCCATGTCGTCATCCAACGGCGCGGTGGCGCGCTTTTTGCCCGTCTGACCTTTGGCCGCCCCGTCTGGAGCAGAAGGTTTTTCGCCGATTAAGGCGGCGAATTCATCTTCCAGATCATCGTCGTCGCTGCGGGTGACGACGGTGGTCTTCTTGGCTTCCTGGGTTGTCCTGCGCCCACGCCCCTTGTCTGGTTTGGGCGCGCTGCTGAACAAGCGACGGCGGCGGCGCGGCTGCTCCCCGCGCAAGTCATCCAACACGTCATCTGCGTTGGAGGTTGTCTCGTCGTCCTGATGGGTGGAGACCATCAGCCATTCGGGCGGAATCTCAGGGGCGGGCCGATCAGTGGCTTCGTGATACCACAGGGGCAGTTGAGCCGCGCGCGCAGCCAGGTCTTGAGCAGGCACGAAGGCTCGTCCGCGCGCATCAATCAGGATTCCGCCTTCGCCGCCCTCTAGCTTCAAGCGCAGGCGCGTCTCGCGGCCCACGCGCACGCCTCGGCTGGTCGTCAGGACGATCTCCAGATGGGCATTGGCGGGCAGTGGCAACGAGAGCAAATGGCCGCCCTTGACTTCGGCGCGCAGCGTCTCGCCGTCCTCAGTCTTGATCTTCAAACGAGCAGCGCGGCGCTCAGGTGCGATGTTCCCATGCAGGCTAACCAGGACGCCCAGGCGCGTGAAGGCCGTCTCGCTCACTTGGACGAAGGCGGCGCTGTTGACTTGGGCTATCGCCCCCAAGGTGGCAGCAGCGCTGTAGGGATCGGCGTAAACTTCAGCTATGCCCAGAGGTTGCAAACTGTCGGCCAACAAGAGCAAGCTGTGGAAGGCATCACCCGTGCGCGTGAGAGTAGAGCCGCAGGCGAGGATCCGCTGCGGGGCAAAGCCCTGCCGTGGCGTGAGCTGGACTTCAGCCATCAGAGCGCGTAAATTGGCGCGGGCCAAGCCGTGTTCCAGGTAGAGTTCCCGCAAGGTCACAGGGATAGTGGCAGGTCGTAGCGATTTGTTCAGGACGTAATGCTGAATTTCGTAGGGCTGAGGGTGGAAAGGCAACCAGGCCGCGATAGCTGCTTCTCCTACGTCTTCCCAGGCTGTGTCGGCGCTATGGCCCTGGCCCAGGCGAGCATCGGTGCGCAGTTGCAGCGTGCCGCCCTCGGCGTAAGCCACCGAAGCAGAGGCACTGCCCAGGTCGACCAGGGCCACACTTTGACCATGAACCCGCTGTATATATTGGGCTAGCAGCGCGTAGCTCTCGGCGCTAGGACGCAGACCGACAGCGCTCAGGCGGCCCAACGCCGAGAAGCGTCCGTCGCGACGCTTGAAGAAAGCGTCATAAGCAGTGGCAATGGCGCTTTGCGCCCCATCCAGGCTCATCGTCCCGACGGCAGGCATGAGGTTGGACGTGAGGATACACTCGCACAGGCCCTCAAAGCGCTCGGTCACCTCTTCGGCCAGGGCCTGGTTGCCGCCATAGACGATGACGGGTCGCTGATTGCGATCGATCAGGGCGACGGCGAACTGTACCTCCTTCACCAGCTTGGCCAGGCGTTCTTGAGCGCCTCCCTCTGTGCCACCCACGATCAGGATCAGGTCGGGACGGCTGAGGATGATGGCGTTCAGGCGCTGCTCTTCATCGCGTCCGTCCATCAGGTGGATTTGCTCCACGATCTCCACTGTAGTGCGACTGAGGGCGCGCCGCGCCGCCAACAGGCTGGTTTGGGGCAACAGACCCACTAGCAGAGCGCGTAGGGCGCGGCCTGCACTAGTGGTGGCGATGAAAGAGTCGACGCCGCTGCGGTCTTCGCGCTCTGGCGTGATGATTCGGTTGTTCTCGTCCAGCAGGTTGCGCACTCCGTTCTGAGCCATCTCGCGTAGTTGGCGGCGCAAGCCCACGAGGACATCGTTGATGGGCGCGCCGATGGTGGTCAGGCCTTCGCTGCGGGCGATGATGCGATACTCATGGTCTACCACGTCCAGCAGCAGGACGCGCGTCCAGACGCTGCCAAATTCTGCCCCCAACAGGGCGCCGCTCGTGGTCATAGGCTTAGCCTCCCCCGAAGATGGTGCTGAGCTGACCAGTCAGGATGGCCAGGCTGGTCAGGATGGCTGCCCCGTAGAGCGCTCCAAGCGTCACCACGACAAAGCCCTGACCGAGGGCCATCAGGCCACTGAGCAAGCGCGGGCGCGTCAGCGCGCCGTCAGGGCGACGACGGACAGCGTACTGGAAGTACATCAGCGAGCTGACGACGCCGACGAAGATCAGCAGCGTCTCAGCCAAGCCATTAGGCGAAGGCGTGGCTGTCTGGGCCATCAAGGGCAGCAGCGTGCCGCTGATGGCGCCGATCAGGGCAACGGCTGAGCCGACGGCGATCAGCAAGGCCAGAGCTAGGTTGCTGATGGGCGTGAGGAAGCGCAGCGGCTTGAGCAGCAGCAGAGCCACCAAGATCAGCCCACCGATCAGCAGCAGCGCGTTCAGCGGATCGCCATCGACCAGCGGCAGGATGACGCCTTCGACGGTGGCAATCACGGTGAAGGCGGCCGCCAGACCGACGAAAGCGTACATGGCTAGGCGGAACAGCCAATTATCGCCCAGCAGGTAACTGAGGACGATCAGACTGAGGGCGAAGCTGAGCAGGGTCTCCAAGCTCATGAGCGCCTCCGACGGATGAGCGTGCGGATCAGGACGTACAGGTTCGAGAAACCAATCATGAAGACAGCCGCCAGCGTGGCCAGGGTGAAGGCGCCGTAGCGGATGCTGCCCGATGTGGCCTGGTCAGTCGGGCCTCCGAGCAGCTCAGGAGTGCTTTCAAGACTGGGAGTGGGCGTAGGCGTCTGAGTAGGACGCGCAGTGGCCGTCGGAGCGGGCCTGGTGGGCGTGCTGCTGGCGAGTGCTTCAGTGGCTTCAGTGGGGGTACTGGTGGCGAGCGTAGCTAAAGGCGTAGAGCTAGCTGCTACACTCAGCTCGCTGATAGGCCGCTCAGCAATCTCTACGACGAAGGCTTCTAGCCAAGCTAACTGGCCATCGGGCAGCACCACTTGCCACCAGCTTTGGTCGGCGTTGGGGCGCAGTACGCGCAGCACGACCCCCTCATCCAGCGTACTGACGACGCTGCCGCTGACTTCAGGCTGATCCAGCGCTTCGATCGGGCCTGCGACGATGACGCGCGCCGTCAGGATGTTAGGCGCTGTGGCGGTAGCTTGCTGAGATGGGGAGCGCAGCTTAGCCAGGCGCGACGGCTGTGGGGCGCTACTACGCCGTTCGAGGTCTTCTGGCGGGCGTTCTTCGAGGCGCACCAGGCCGGCGGAGACCCAACCCACGCGCCCATCAGGCAGGATGATGTTCACCCAATCGCCTGCATCGTTCGTCCTCAGGACGCGCACCAGCGTTCCGCGCGCGATGCGCGTGACGATAGCTGCCTGGGTGCTGGGCAATTCGCGCACGTTCAGGTTGTCGGCGGTGACGATGGCCACCAGCACAAGCTGCGGGCCGAGCGGCGTAGCCGTGACTTCCGTCGTGGGGGTGAAGGTAGGCGAAGGCGTGAAGGTGGGCGGCAGGGTGGGGCGAAGCAGGGCTGTCGGCGTGGGCAGCGGCGTGTTGCTGGGGGTCAGACTGGGCGTCGGCGTGTCGGTGGCCAGCGGCGTCTCGGTGGGCGTGAGCGTGGGCGTGCTGCTGGGCGTAGGGCTGAACAACGGCGTCTGCGTTGGCCTAGGGGTGTTGGTAGGCGTCGGCGTGTTGGTGGCCGTAGGCGTAGGCGTGGGCAGGATCGCCTGAGGGTTGAGGGCGCGCAAGAGGCGGTCGTAGGCCAGAGCGTCGCCGATCCCCACCAGGTAGCCGCTGACGTTGGGGCTGCTGACCAGATAAGGCAGGCTGAAGGGCAGAGCCGAATAGCCGACAGCGACTACGAAGGGCGCGCGAGTGTTGGGCGACACCTGTTCTAACCAGGCGCGCACTTGCTCGGCGTCTTCGCTGATGAGGATGATCGCCGCCAACTGATCCAGCGAGTCTAGAGACAGGCCACTAGGCTGGCCTTCGTAGGTCTTGCTGAAGAAGGTGCGCGGATCGCGGGCCATGTTGCGCAGGCCAATTACCCCACCCGTCAGGTAGGGCGCACGGACGATCTGCAAGCCCTCCAGGTCTGCCAGCAGCGCAGGAGCGCGCAGGGCTGCCACCGCATTGCTGCTGACGATGATTGGGCGCAAGCGCTTAGCCTGCAAGTGGCGGAACAGGGCTAGCGTCAAGCCATCCAACTCTTGAGAAGCGCCCGCCCCGTATTCCAGCGCCACCAGCACCGCGTTGCCAGCAGCCATCATGTCCAGGCGGACGAAGGCGCTCATGCCATTATCTTCCTGGCTGAAGCTGGTTGGCGGCTCGCTGACCGAGACGTTGAGGGCGACGGGCGTCATAGCGGCCATCAGCAGGATGAGGGCCACCAACAGGCGGCCCAAATCAGGCAGGCGGCGGGCGCGCCGCTGGGGCGCAGGGCCTTTGAGGATATCTTCGATCACCTGGGCGCGCTCGGCTTGTAGCGGGCTGAGGCGCAGGCCGAGGGCAGCGCTGTGGGCGCGCAGCGGATCAATCAGAGTGGCCGAAGCCAGCGTCGAGGCCATATCAGGGACGAGTTCCTGTAAGCTGGATGGGCTTTCCGCTTCTCCGCGCGAGGTACTAATGTTGAGGCCCATCTGGTGCAGAGCCTGCAAGCGTTCGTCCAGCGTCTCAATTGGTCGATCTTGCTGGGTGCGCACCAGGGCAGCGGCGCTGCGCTGGCGGCTGGGAGCGCTGGCAGCAGCGCGCAGGGCGCGCACCAGCTCGTTCTCATCTTCTTCGGCGGGGACAGTGGGCATGGCCGCGCGGCGCGCCGAGGGCGTGGGCGGCTCAGCGGGGCGATCCGCGCTCAGGGCCAACAAAGCGTCTAGGTCAACCTCGGCTTCTTTGGGCGACTGAGCTTCCGTCTGAGCAGCGGGCTGTTCACCCAGCGCACCGAGCAAATCGTCCAGATCGTCCACTAGGCTCAGCGGCTCGTTCATCGCTTCAGCGCTCGATGGTGGACTGCTGCTCATGTCGCTCAGCAGGGCGTCCAAGTCGTCCAGCGTCAGCGAGGGCTGTTCTGTGCGCAGCTCATCAACATCAAAGTCAGCGCTGGCAGACCGCAACCATTCAGTGTCCACAGTTATGTCGTCAGGCGCAGGGACGCTGGCGTCTTTTCCGCGCTCAGCGAGCGGCCCAGTCTGCGGCAAAGAAGTGATCGTCTGTATGCTGCTCAGCCAGTCAGGTTCAGGGTCGCTGATGTCCTGGCTCAGACTTTCATCGAAGAAGCCCCAGTCGCTCTCCTCGCGGGTGCTACCCAGCGGCTCGGACTGAGCCACGAAGCCCCAGTCGCTCTCGTCTTGGGTGCTGCCTAGCGGCGGCGCAGCATCGAAGAAGCCCCAGTCGCTCTCATCTTGGGTGCTGTCTGGCGGCGCAGCTTGGGCCATGAAGTCCCAATCGGAGTCGCTGAGGGCAGCCTGCGGCTCAGCCGCACCCAAGTCATCAGGGACATCTTCGCCCAAGTCGGCCATCCAACTCGGCAGCGCGGGTTCTGCTGTAGATTGTTGGGATACAGCGCCGAAGTCGTCGGGCAGGTCGGCCATCCAATCCAATAACTCGCTTGTGTCAGCAAAGTCTGCTGTCTCCGCTTCTTCGATGGCGCGCTCCATGCGGGCTTCGTGGAAGCCCTGCCTGTCTACCTGGCCCACACTAGAAGAGCGCACCTCTCCCTTAGTCGATTCGTCACCTATGAGAGCCTGCCAATCCAGCTCATCGGTGATACCGCTGCGGCTTGTCGCCGAGCTTGATTGGTCGGACGCGCCGCTCAACCAATCGAAGGCATAGTCGTCATCGGCTTCAGCGCTGCTGCTCAGGCCTTCATCCGTCAGAGCTTGCCAGTCTAGCTCGTCGGTGATGCCGCTGCGGCCCGTCGGCAGACTCGGTTGGTCGGGCGCGTCGCTCAACCAATCAAAGTTGAGGTCATCATCGTCGGGCTGGTCGTGTGAGCCTGGGGGATTGGGGAAGCGTTCGTCGCTCATGCGCGCCTCACTTTATGCACCATAAGAACGATCCTGGCCGATCAGGACGCGCACGCCAGCGACGATGGTCGCCAGGGCGATGCCGATCAGGATGCCGCGCGCGCCGGCGTTGACCGGCACGTTCATCAGCCAGCGACTAGCATCCTCCAGGATGGGAACGCCGCTGATGGGCAAGGCGCTCACCAGCACGATCAGCACGGTTGCCACGAACAGCGCACCATAGACGGTGGGACGGCGCAGCAGCACCAGACATGCCCCATAAATCAGGGCAAAGCACAGCAAAGCCGCCAACCCCGACTCCAGCGTCACTTGCACACGGTCTAGCAGCAAGCGGCTGGCTTGTCCTTGAGCGTCAATTAGGTAAAGCAATACCGTTCCCAGAAAAGCCAGGAGTAGCACCAAGCTACCCAAGCGGGTCATGCGGCCAGGGCCGCGCACTAAACGCGAGACGTGGACAGTCATCAGGTTCAACACGCCCAGCACCACCGCCAACGACACCGTGACGACCGTCAGGCGCAGCAACAGCTCGGCAATCAGGCGGATAGGCAACGGGCCAGCGGTGACCAGAGTCGTGAGCGGCTCTAGGTTATCGCCCACCAACAAGCCCAGCAGGGTGAGGAGGCCGATAGCAGTCACCACGGCAGAGGTGAGGACGACGTTCAAGCGCAGACGCATGACTTAGGCAACTCCTCGCAGAAGGGCCACAGCCAGCAGCACCACTAAAGCCAGGATGGTCAGCCAGCGCAGCAGATCGGTTACGATGAGGCGCTTGGCCTCGGTAGGATCAGCGCTCAGGTAGGCCGCAGCCGCGAAGACTTCTTCACCGATCAGCGGCGCGCTGGCCAGAGCATAGGCCACTGCTTGGCCCTCCAGGTTGGCGCTGGTGGCGATGGTAGGGCAGCGGCGACGATTAGCAGCGTCCAAGACCAGGGCAAGCTCTGGGCCGAAGCGACCGATGAGCAAGTTACCAGCAGGCCGATCATCGCTTTGCAGGGCCATCAACCCGCCGGCTAGGGCCAAGGGGCGCGTCGCAGGAATCCAGCGGGCTTGAGCCAAGCGATAGTTGGCCAGCGCGCCGCTGTCGTCGAAGGCGCGCCGCAAGGTATCGCGAGCCAGTGGCAGAGTGGCAGCATCGCCGAAAGTGATGAAGGGGGCTGCGTCGCTGGCGGCAACGCGGCGAGCGCTCTCATACAAGAACTCTGCGCCCACCAGGGCCAGCAGCGTGTCTTCGCTCCCCAGCTGAGCAGCACCCAGCGATAGGTGCAGCGGACGGCTATCTTCCACGCTGAGCGCAGTCAGCGTCTCCAACGTCTCTAGCGCGGGCAGAGGACGCAGAGGCGGCGGCGTGCGGCGGCGCACGACGGCGTTAACCACGAAGGCTACTAAGATGATAAGAATGCTAAAGAGCTGGGTCTCGCTGCTCATAGCGCGGCCTCGTCGGCGGATGAATCGGCGGCGGAGAGACAATGACGCAGCGCGGCTCGTCCCTCGGCGGTCTCCAGCGCCTCAGCCAACTGCGCCAAGCCTCGGCGCTGGCCCAGCGCAGCGGCGAAGGGCGCTGCGCACCACAGCGCTTGGGAGGCTAGCAGGCCCAGCGGTTCAATTACGTCCAGCAGCCACAGCAACAGGGCGCGCTGGTCGTCGTTGAGCTGAGAGAGTGTGTCGTGCGGTGGCGTCATCATGCTGAACAGTATAGCACGGACGCCACGAGCGCGCGAAAAACAACCCCTCTTAAAGCGAATTCATAAGCTGTGGTGCGCGTTCCAAGATGTCTGCAGGCTCAGCGTAGGACAAAGGCAACCAGCTCTGCGCTTCACGGCGCGTGATATCTGCCAGAGCGTCTAGCCATAAAGCCTGGTCGTTCAGGCAGGGAATGAACTGGAAGCCTTCAGGATCGCCCCCAGCTTCAATCCAGGTGTTGCGGCCTTCATGGCCCAACTCATCGATCGTCTCCAGGCAGTCGGCCACGAAGCCGGGTGCTAAGATAGCCACGCGCGCTGTGCCTGCCTGAGCCAAACGCTCCAGCGTCTCGTCGGTGGCTGGCGTCAGCCAGGGTTCTGGCCCAAAGCGCGATTGGAAGGTCGCGATCCACTGGTCTTCGCGCAGGCCCAACGCCTGGGCCAGCGCCTCGGCAGTGGCACGGCACTGCGCACCGTAAGGGTCGCCGGTGCGCTCATAGCGCGTAGGAATACCGTGAAAGGAGAGGATAAGCTTATCGGGCATGGGCTGACCCGCCAGCGACTCGCGCACGCGCTCTGCTAGAGCTTCGATGTAGCCAGGGTGAGCATAGTAGGGCGGGACGAAGTGCAGCGACGGCACGCTACGTTTGCGCTGATGGAACAACGGGCAGCGTCGTCCGGCGGCTGCCGTGTACACTGCATCGTAGATTGAAGCCGTCGTCGTGGAGGAGAACTGCGGGAACATAGGCAGGACGACGATTCGGTTGATCCCCTCGTCTTCTAGCTGGCGCATGGCCGACTCGATAGAGGGATCGCCATAGCGCATGCCCAAGATAACGCGGAAGCCCTGGCCCAAGCGCGCTTGCAAGCCCTCCACTTGGAGTCGGCTGTAAACCAGCAGCGGCGAGCCTTCTTCCATCCAAATGCGTTTGTACAGCCTAGCCGAGCGGCGCGGACGAAAGGTGAGGATGATGGATTGGAGGATGGGCTGCCAGGCAAAGGGTGAGTAGTCTATCACGCGCATATCGGAGAGGAATTGGCGCAGATAGGGGCGCAGGGCGCGGGCAGTCGGGGCATCCGGCGTGCCGAGCTGAGCCAGCAGGACGCCGACAGGCGCAGGATCGAAGTTGAAGAGCATGAAAACCTCGCTTAACGGTATGGCACTCAATCTTTGACCATGATAGCGAAAAAATCTGCGTAAATCTATAGAGCATTGACTGAGATTTTGCCCAGAGCTTCTTCGCGAGCGCTCATCCGCCTACTTGGCGACGCACCGCGTCCAAGACTCGGAGCGCCCCCAAATTGTGCAAGGTCATGCCGTATTGCAGCGACTCAGGGACGAAGCGCACTGTCCCTGGTTCGCCATCGGGCGGGATAGAGAAATGCACCCCATCTTCGCTCAGGCCCTGGTTGGGGAGCTGGCGCATCTCGCTGGCGAAATCCCAGACGGTGACGCTCATCTGGTTGGCGATCTGACGCAGGACGGCGTTGTACGAATCGACGTAGCCGTTCAGGGCATCGTTGCGCGGTGGAATGGTCGTCAAAATGGGGACGACGCCAAATTCGACGCAGATTTGCAGGATACGACGCAGGTCGGCAGCGTAAGCGTCGGCGGGGCGCTGATCGCGGGCGTCGTTCGTGCCGATTAGGATCAGGGCATACGACGGACGTACGCGGCGGAACTCACAGCTCAGGACGTTTTCGCCGGGCTGGCACGCGCCGTATTGGGCAGCGATGGCCGGATCGAGCAAATTGGCGCTCGTCCAGCCGGGGTTAGACGAGATGGGGTCGTTGTTGTAGGAGTTGAAATCAGCGCTGATGAAATACTGGAGCGTGGGCAGCAAGTAGCCGTACTCGCCTAGATCCGCTTGGTAGTAGCCGAAAGGGTGCAAGAAGTAGTTGCTGGCCGAGAGGCTGTCGCCGACGCTGGTGAAGACGTTGGGGCGGTTGCCCAGCTCTCTGCCCCTCTGGTAGACGCTGCGGGCATCGCCGCGCACGTTGATGGTCGTCGACTCGCGCACCAGGACGGTGGGGAAAGGGACGACCTGTGCCGCGATGACGGGGACAATCGCGCTGTCGCCTTCGATTTCGACGTAGTTAGCCGCCACCCAGCCTCGGAAGCCTTCTGGAATGGTCACCAACCACCACGCGCCGTCGCTGGTGCGGCCCTCCAAATTGAGCGGAGTCAGGGCGTTCAGGTTGAGGATGATGGCGCCAGAAGGATCGGGGGCTTGACGCAGGCGCAGCCCACCAGCGTTGGCTCGCACCCGCGCAGAGAGGGGCGGACTGGGCGTCAGGGTAGGCGCAGCCGTGGGTGGGATAGGGGTGGGCAAGACCAGAGTAGCTGTAGGGCGCAGCGTGGGTGCTGGGCTGGGCAAGATGTCCGACGTGGCTGTCATTGGGCGGTCGATGGTGGCCAGGTGCGTCGGGCGTACTGTGAGGATGATGGGCGTAATCGTGGGCGGGATGGGCGTCGGGGTGAGGGCAGGCGCGCCCAAGTTACAGGCCGTCAACAGCAGCGGCAAGCCCAGGGCCAAGCGCAGGCGTCGTGTGGGGTGACGCGGGATCATGAAGAGCTTTCATCAACCGAGCAGACAATAAATCGTAGGCAGTCGGAGATGCCCACGATGTTATACCACAATGCGTCTCTCAATTCACCGCTGAGGACTGGCCCTGCCTGGCACAGGCGCAGAAGCTAGGGCCATCAGGCTCAGGATGAACGCGACATGGCGGAGATGAGCGAGCTGAGGAGGGTGAAATAGCAACCGCAAGCCACCACTCCCATCAAGACATGCTGAATGATGATCGTTGCGCAACCACGCCCTGTGCCAAACTGGTAATTCTGACCAATCTTGACAGCGTACCAGAACAGCAGACCCACGCTGGCAAGTAGGCTCAGCACGACCAAGAAGAGTGAGATGTTGTTGACGGTTTCTAGCCCCTGTGCTGCCTGGCTCACCTGGTCAAGACTAGTCGCCGCACTGAGTTGCTGGTTCAACGCAGCAAAAGCGATAATCGGAGACAGAATGCTGAAAACAGTCGTGAAGACGACATACAAGCTGAAACCACTGGTTGCAGTACTCACTAAGCCTGCCAGAGTGCCGTCACCACCCAGCATTGCTTTGGCGACCAAGTGGGTGAAGATGTAGATTGTCATCAGCCCGATGACTGCACCTACGCCGTAGGCTGCGCCGATAGTGAGCGTCACCACCACGCCACCGCTGCTTACGAAGCTGGTGATTGCGCTGCTCAGAGTGGCGAAAGCCATCTGATCTTCGCTGTTGAGCCTCAGGCTGAGGCTGGCTTGATCGATGGTATTTCTCAGCAGTAGCAGCAGCACAACCATGCCCACAATGACGATGGTCGCGTTGACCAGGCCATAAATGCTCAGTTGCGTCAAAGCGTTGCCCCAGGTGGCTTCGGACGACTCTTCGCCTGCGCCGTCGTTCTTGCGCTTGGTCTTCTCCTCGTTCTTGGCTTTGTCGCTGTTCTTGACCTTCTGCAGTGCGCCCAGCAGCTCTTCAACAGCCTGATCCGGCGGCAAGTTCATAACCTCGCCAGCTATGCCGCGATAGTAGGCTTCGTGCTGCAAGTTGGGGTTGAGGGCGAAGGCCTTGCGGGCCATGTCACGCGCGGCGCTGGTCTTGCGAGCGACGAGCGCTTCCATCGCGCTCTCCATCAGGCCCTTGCTGCGTTCTTCCGCCGATTTGGAGACTGGAACGTAAGCGAGCTGATTGTCAGGCTTGGGATCGTCTTTAGGCGGCGGCCCCTGCCAGTTGGAGTTGTAGTCTCTGGATGGCTGCTTGTCTTGCGGCGGGGTGACGGCAGGCGTAGACGCGGCGGCATTCAGTTGCTGATTGATGTACTTGCCCGCCTTCACCGCCAGTTCGCGTACTTCGTTGTCAGGATCGGTCTTGTAGATGGCGCTCAAATATCTGAGTGCCTGGCGGTCGCCGGACTGTGCCAGCTTCTTGATAGCGCGCTTGCGATCTTCGGTGTTGGGGCTGTCCAACCATCTGAGGATTTGCTCGTCCATGGTCTGCACTTTGCTCCGCTCTCGTTGTTCAGACACCCTCATTATAGTGTAAGCAGTCACGCGCAGAACTCGAGCGGCGTCGAATCCCTCAGGAAATAGAGTATTCAGGAGGTATTCCCCCCAAGCAGCGGGGGGCAGATCCTATCCCAAAAAGCCTGCCCTGGTGTACACTGTGAGGATGGGTCGTGACTATTCAGGCAGCAGCACCGCGTCAATGACGTGGACGGGGTCATCCCCAGCTGGCCTCAGCATCGCAGACCCAGGCGACAGCGTGGGCGCGCTGGGTACTGATGGCCCGCGCCAGAGCGTGCTGTGGCGCTGACAGGCGCGCGTAAGGGCGACCGAAGGCCGTCACATCTCCTTCATACAGCCTTTGCAGGCGCCCCTGGGCCTGAGCGTGGGCCAGCGCCTGGCGGATGACGGCTCGCATGGGTTGCCCCTCAGCGGTACGCAGGCCCATGCGCTCTAGGTCTTCCGCCTGAGCGCGCCACTGCCATAGCGTCGCTTCCTCGCGCAGGGCTTCCAACTCTGCCTGAGGGCGCAGACGCGCGCACCAGACGAAATCAATGCTAGGAGTGAGAATCTCCAGCGGCATGAGCAGCAGACTCAGGTTGCTGGGCGTATCATAAGGTGGCAGAGTTTCTAGATGACTCAGCGCCCACAGCAGCACAGCCAAGCGTTCGGCGCTATCCAGGACGCGCGCCAAGTCGTTGAGCGACCAGCTGCCCAGGGGCGCACGAAGCAGATTGCGTTCGTCATAGCTGAGCGCTTCGCCGAGGCCTTCTATCTGAAGCCAGTGGACTAGGGCCTGATGATCGCACTGATGAGCGGCCAGCGTCGTCTCATTGACCCAATGAGCGGCGTATTCCCACTGCCAGCGCCTGAGCAACGCTCCTGAACACAGCGCTCGCTGCGCCACCTCGCGCTCGTGTCGTAGGCCCTTGCTCATGGCTCATGCTCCACCGCCCCAAACCTGTTACACTATGCCACGAAACGCCGCCTTTTTGTAGAGTTGATCGCTCATGCACCTCGGCATTCTCGCTCCTGATCTGAACCCCGCGCATGGTTGGGGCAGCTACAGCTTGAACGTAATTCGCGCCTTGCGCGCAGCAGGCCTGCGCCTAACTATCCTCAGCGCTCACGGTAGTCTTGCCCACGACGACATCGACCAGCTGGCGATGCTGCCCACCTTGAACGCGCCCCAGGGCGGGCGCTTCTTGGCCAACAGCCTGGCGGCTCTGCCCCAAGCGCGCCGCCTGCTGGCCTCTTGCGACGCGCTGCACGCTCTGGCAGAACCATATGCCTTGCTAGGAGCAGCACTGGCAGGCCAGCGTCCCTTGTTCGTGACGGGGCATGGCAGCTACGTGAATCTGCCGCGCCTGGGCAAGCTGGCGGCGCTTTACCGCTGGGCCTTCTCACAGGCGCGCCTGCTGTGCGTCAGCGAGTACACCGCCCAAGTGGCGCGCTCTGTCCTGCCGCGCTCGCGCATCCAAGTCGTCCTGAACGGCGTACAGGCGGATCGTTTGCTGGCCCTCACCCCCGCTCCTGATCCTAATCCGTTGGTGCTGGCGGTGGGCGCAGTCAAGCGGCGCAAAGGGGCGCTGGAGTGGGTGCGCGGCCTGGCCCAGGCCTGCGAGTCGCTGCCCAGCCTGCGCGGTCTTTGGATTGGCACGCTGAACGACGAGCCGCGCACTGCTGAGCAAGCCCAGGCGGAATGTGAGCGCTTGGGCATAAGCCAAGCCATCACTTGGGCGGGGCGCGTGCCTTACGACGACCTGCTGATGGCTTATCAGCGGGCTTGGGTCTTCGCCCTGCCCAGCATGGCCGACGGCTGGAAGTTTGAAGGCTTCGGCTTGGCTCACCTGGAAGCCAGCGCCGCTGCCCTGCCCGTCATCGGCACGCGCGAGAGCGGCATTGCTTCGGCGATCGAAGATGGCGTGACCGGCCTGCTGCTCAGCCAAGCGCGCCTGGCCCAAGAACTGCCCACTGCCCTGCTGACTCTGCTGAGTGACGAAGCCTTGCGGGTCAAGATGGGCGCACGGGGGCGGGTCAAGGCCGCCTCTCGACCCTGGTCAGTCGTCGCTCAAGAGCTGATAGCAGCTTACGCGCGCTAGGCCGTCACTTGGAAGGCTTCTGCCCACAGGGCCAGGTTGAGCAGGCGCAGCAGCAGCTCATCGTGCTGTTCGGCGGCACAGAAGTGAGACTGCACTAGACGCTCCAGGGCTTCGGAACGCAGGACACAGCGCAACAGTGGGCTGTCTAGCAGCGTGCCTTCAATGTGGAGGCGCAACGCTTGGTTGAACCAACTGCGGATGGGCGTGCTGAAGCCGTGCTTGGGGCGTTCCAAAGCCCAGGTAGGCAAGTGTGGACGCATGGCCTGGCGCAGCAAATACTTGTTGCTGCGCAGCCGCAGCTCCGACGGAAGCTGAGCCGCCATCTCCAGCAAGGCAGGATCGAAGAACGGCACGCGCGCTTCTAGCGAATGGGCCATCGTCACCTTGTCCTGAGACAGCAGAGCGTTGCCCATCAGCCAGGTGTTGATGACCAAGGCCTGCGCCGTGTCGCGCCCATCGGGGCGCAACGAGCGAGCGATGATGGGCGCATAGGCGGCGTCGGTGTGGCCAGCGCGCCACGACTCCAGCAGGGCCTCCCCATACAAACGGGCGCGCCAAGCGTCGTTGAAGGCCAGCCCGTCAAAGGACATGGCGCGGCGCAGGGCTTCGTCGCGCGGATAAGCTGCATAGGCCACGCGCGGCAGATAGGTGGGCAGCGCGCCGACGATCCGCCAGCGTTTGAGGCGAGGGTAGGCTGCTTCGGCTTGGCGCAGCAGGGGCATAAACGGGCGCACGGCTCGTCCCCAACTATCCAGCCCCGCCAGCAAGCGCGGAATTTGGCGGTGGTGACCATAGCCGCCGAACAGCTCGTCCCCGCCCAAGCCCGTCAGGACGACCTTGACGTGGCGCGCCGTCATCTCGCTCAGCAGCAGCATAGACACCGCTGAAGGATTGGCGTTGGGTTCGTCGTGAGCATGAGCATAGTGCCGCAAGCCCTCCCACCACTCGTCGGCGCGGATGATCCGCTCGTGGTGCTGCGCACCAAAGTGGACTGCGATTCGGCGGGCCTGCTCCACCTCATGATCGGGCTGAGGCGCTTCAAAGCCCACCGTGTAAGTCTGGACGCGACCAACTACCTGGCTCATCAAGGCCAGCGTAGCGGCGCTGTCCACCCCACCGCTGAGGAACAGGCCCAACGGCACGTCGCTGCGCAAGTGCAAGGCAACCGACTCACGCAAGCGACGCTCCACTTCGCCGATCAGCGCCGTCTCATCGTGAGGCAGGCCATCTGAGAGGCCATAACAGGCCTGTGGGTCGTCATAGGCCCAGTGGCGGATGAGCTGCTGGCCCTGATCGCTCAGCAGCAAGGCGTGACCTGGCAGCAAGCGGCGCACGCCATCAAAGAGCGTCTGCTCGCTGATGGGGAAGCCAAAGCTGAGGTATGAGTCCAACAAGGGCAAGTGAAGGCGGCGCGGCGCGCCATCGGCGCACAACAGGGCCTTCACTTCGCTGGCGAAGTGCAACAGGCCGTCGCTCTCGCGCAGGTACAGCGGCTTCATGCCGATATGATCGACGGCCAGGAGTAGTTGGCGCGCTTTGCCGTCCCACAGAGCGAAGGCGTACATGCCGCGCAGGTGGCGGAACAAGCTTGTACCATACTCTTCATACAAATGCAGGATGGTCTCACCATCGCCCGCAGTGCGCAAGGCATGCCCGCGCTGAGTCAGATCGGCGCGCAGTTCGCGGTAGTTGTAAATCTCGCCGTTGAAGACCAGGGCCAGCGACTGGTCTTCATTAAACAGCGGCTGGTCGCTACCGTCTACATCGATGATGGACAGGCGGCGCATGCCCAGGCGCAGGTCGCCACGCGCTTCATCGTAGAAGCCGTCGCCATCTGGCCCTCGGTGGTGGATAGCGGCGCACATGGCACGGGTCAGCTCAGCGGAGGCGCGCCCCTGCCCGCGCAGGTCGAATGTCCCGACGATGCCACACATGGCCTAGCGATAGTTCTCGCGCGTGGTCAAGAAGAAGGCGCGTCGCAGACTAGGCAGGGTATAATTGAAGCCGCAGGCCAAGAAGAAATCGTCTTCGCTGGAGATGGCCATCACTTCGAAGACGTTCTGAGCGCGGGCCTGTTCGACGCAGGCGGCCACCAAGCGCTTGCCCACGCCCATGCCCTGGACATGGCGAGCCACCGCCAGCGAGCGAATCTCGGCCAGTTTAGGGCTGTAGACCTCCAAAGCCGCACAGCCCACCAGTTCTCCATCGCGCTCTGCGATCCAAAAGACGGGCAGCAGCTCCTCCAATTCATCCAGCGTGCGCGGCAGTAGCTCGCCCGTCTCTACAAAGGCGGTGAGGAATTGGCCCAGGGTGTGCAGGTCTTCGGCCCTGGCCCGGCGGATCACGATGTCGTGAGCCTCTGGCATACGATGAAATCTCCAATTTTGGTGACGCGCTGATAGTTGGCCATCAGCCAGTTGTTCAGTTCAACATCTCGTTGCAGCAGGGTGTGGCTGTCGGCGTCGTAGCCAGTCACCCAGGGCATGAAGTCGCTCTCTAGGATGATAGCGTATGGCGGCATGGCTGCCCATAGCGTATCGACGTTCTCCTGCCGCCATTGGAGCGGATACCAGGGAGCGATGAGCGGAAAATTGGCCTGGAAACGAGTGGCAGGGCGGTAACCACCTAGGAAGGCGATCTCTGGGCGGAAGCCGTAGACGTACAGTGTATCGCCAGGCGCGACGCGCGGGCGCAAGTAATCCAGCACAGCCAGCGACTCCCAGGGCTTGTAGTCGTTGCCCTGGAAGCGCCGCCAATAAGCTGCCTGATCCTCTCGACCCGTGAGATAGCCTAGCGCGGGCCACCAGGTGTTGCTCAATAGGATGAAGGTCAGCAGGGCCGCCAAGCTCAGACCACTCAATCGCACCAGGAACGGCGACAACAGGCGGCTCACATCGACCAGCGCACCAGCCCCCAGTAGGGCCAGTGGCGGCAACAGCGGCAGCCAATGCGTGTCGAAGAACAGGCCCTGGACGAACAAGAAAGCCAGGCCTGCCAGCAGCCACGACCACACTGCTCCCCAGAGAGGCTGACGCTCTGCGCCGCTGCGCAGGGCCAGCAGACGCGCAGGCCACCACAGCGCAGCCAGGATGAGCAGCGCACCCCATTGCCGCCAACGCCACGCACCATAGTGCAAGAAGCCATCGATCAGCGACGAAGCGCCGGCAGCGTTGTAGCTGGCTGTGCCGCTGGCCACGATCAGCATATCGTCCAACAGGCTCGCGCTCCAGGCCCAGGCCAACAAGCTGCCGGCCACCAGGGCTGCTGCCCCCAAGAAGGTCAGCGTCTCCACCCAAACCAGGCGACGACGCTGCCACAAGGCCACCAGCACCCAGGCCGAGACTAGGGCTGCATACTGCGGCTTGAACCAGACCAAGAGGCCGCCCAGGCCACCTGCCAGCGCCGCAAACAGACACGCCATTCGTGAATTGAGGGGATAGGTCAGGGCCTGCAGGCTAGCCCAAGCCAGCAAGACGCCAGGCAGCAGGGCCAGCGAGTCGCTCTGCGACAGGTTCGTGAACGGCTCGCTGAACAAGAAGACGCCCATGAGCGCCGCCGCCCACAGGCCCAGCGCCCGCCCGCCCAAGCGTTCCCCCACGCTCATCAGGGCCAACAGAGCAGGTGGCATGAGCAGCAGGTCGAGCATGCGCAGGGCTGGGCCGTTCGGGCCGAACAGGCCGATGGCCAGGGCGTAGAGGTAGTAGATAGGCGGCGGCTTAATGTCCCACATGTCGACGTAGGGCAGACCGCCGCGCAGGATGGCTACGCCAATGTTGGCGTAGGCCGCTTGGTCACGGCCTGGCGGATAGAGCAGGATGGGCAGGGCTGCGAGGATGAGGGCTAGCAGCAGGGTCAGCGCAGGCCATAGCCTGGCTGCCGTGCGTTCAGCGTTCAGGCGATACATAGCAGGGCATTGCGCCGAGCTGTGGTGTGGTGTGCAGCAGACTGGTGGGGTCGGGGTGCAAATCGAGGACAGGCCCGCCCTCTCTGCTCTGGCTCAGCGGATCAGCGACGGCGTCTGCAATAGGGGCTGCGCACGCGCCTTCGTCCCGCTGCGCGCGCTCCGAGTCTGGACTGAGCGCGACCGACAGCAACACCGACAAAGCCATCAAAGCGATGGTCACTGCCAGCACTGCAAGAGCCAGCCTCAGGTGGGTTACAGGCGCGCGCTTGGGCTTGTCGTCATAAAAGCTGTCGATCACGGTCTGCACGGCATGACCTTTCGTTGAATGAACGCCGTCGTGTCGACTTCATTGTAAGCGGGGTGCGCCGCGCTGTGAAGCGGCCCCAACTTCAATCCCCTCTCGGAGTTCGATCTCTGACACCCTTGTGAGTGCCAGAGATTGGAGGCAGAAAGGCCGAGGGTGAGGGTTCTGAACGGATGTGGATTTGACGAGGCCTAAGGCGCGTTGCCTTCCTCTGTGGCAGCGGCTTGGGCGGTCTGGGTGAGGTGAGCCGCCTGGATAGTCAGACGGATGAAGGGACTCTCTGGATCGATGACAGCTGGCGTGGGCGTCCAGACGATGGGCGCGACGGGCAGAGGCGTCGCTGGTAAACTGGGCAGGACGCGCGTGGGCAGGAGCAGAGGCAAGGGCGTCCAGGTGGCGCTGGGCGTCGGCGTGGCGCTGGCGACTAGGACGGGCGTGAGGCTGGCTAGGACGGGCGCGGGACTGGGCTGCGGCGTGCGCGTAGCTGTCGGAGCGAAGCGCGAGGTGGGACTGGACGCGGGGGTGTTCGTAGGCGCGAGGGCCGTCTGAGTGAGGGCTAAGGCTTGCGCCGTCTGCTCAAGTTGGGCTGCCAGAGCTGCCTGCGTTTGGCTCAAGGCTAGGATGGGGTCGACGATGGGGCTGGCTTGCGCTTGCTGCTCAGACGCAGGGCTGCTGACGTCAGGCGTGGGCGTAGGGCTGACCTGCGCCTGATCGACGGGCTGCTTAGGTTCTAGCAGCGAGTCGGGCATGCTCAGCCAGGCGCGCAGCACCTCATAACGCGGCGCAGCGCGCAGCAAATCGGGCAGTTGGGCTAGCCCAAGACGGGCGGCGCGCTGCAAGTCCTCCAGGCGCGGATCGCCACCCAGAGCGCTGGCGCGCTCGTAAGCCGTAATGAAGTCATCTAACGCTTGGGGCGTGGCTCGGCCCAGAGCCAGCAGGCGCGTGAGTTCATCGTAGCGCGTCTGGGCCAGATGGATCAGAGTGTCTTCCAAGCGCCCCACCAGGCTCGCTACCCAGACGACCAAGCTCTCCCAAGCGCGCTTGACGCCATAGAGCGTCTCATCAGGCAGGGCGCTGGAGGAAGCAGCCACGACTCCGCCGCTGCTCCCCAGCGCCGCCAGGAGGACGAAAGCCAGCACAGCGGCGGCGCGCCGCCAAACATCGAAGCGCGGACGGACGATGGGGCGCGGCGTGGACTGAGCCTGGACGGCGGCACGCCACTTCTGGCTCATGCGCTCCACAGCCTGCGGATTGGCCACGGGCGCAGACAGATGCACCAGGGCTTCCACTACCAACAGATCGTGACGCAGGGCCTCATCGTCCGGCGTGAGTGATTCTTCTAGAGCTTGCTGGAAGCGTTCGGCGTCGTGAGCGCTCATGTGTTCATACCCCTGAGCAGATCGGCCAAAGCCTGCGCATCCCATCCCTGGCGTTGGAGTTGTTCTCCGAGGGCGCGCACCGCGCGGTGCTGAAGCTGTTTGATGGCGTTGACGTTCTTGTTCATGGCCTGGGCTGTCTGCTCTAAGCTGCGACCTGCGATGAAACGCTGCTGGATGACGGTCTGTTGATCGGGCGTGAGGGCTTGCAGAGCGCGGCGCAAGGCCTGGCGGGCCTGTTCTTGGAGCAGCGCGGCATCGTAGTCCTCGTCTTGTGGCAATGGTTGAGCGTCCAAGTCAGCTTGATGGCCGCGCACGGCCTGGCGGCGGTAGTGGTCGACCAGGCGAGCATGGGCGATGCGGTAGAGCCAAGCCAGGAAAGGTTGGCCCTGGTCGCGATAGCTGGGCAGGCTGCGGTAGGCGCGAGCGAAGACATCGGCGGTCAAATCCTCGGCGCTGAGGGCATCGCGCAGGCGGCTGTAGAGATAGGCATAGATGGCCTGTACGTTGGCCTGGTAGAGCTGACCGAAAGCATCCGCATCTCCGTTCTGGGCCTGGCGTAGCCAGGCCTGCTCTGCTGCGCGCTCCACGATGAGCCACTCCTCTTGTCTGCTGCTCAAAACCTGTGCGGCGCGCTCAAATCGTCATCTATCAACACTACCGCAACGAGGTGACGAAGGTTACGTCAGATCGACCAAACCAGGGAAAGGTACAGCCAAGTAAGATAGAAAGGCGCGGGCGATGGGGCTGATGGCCTGACGTCCGTCCCAGATGAGCTTGAGATGGCGGCGCAGATCGCAGTCTTCCACGATCAGACCGCGCAGCAGGTTGGCCTCTAGCTCGCGGCGCACGGCGTAATCGGGCAAGATCGACAGGCCGATGTTGGCCATGACTGATTGCTTGATCGTCTCTGGGTCGTCGAATTCGCCGACAATACGAGGCTTCACCCCGCGTTTGCCCAGGACGCCGTCCATCCATGTGCGAGTGCGGCTGCCCGGCTGGCGCGTGACGAAGGGCTGATCTTGTAGCTCTTGGATGGCGACTGTCTCGCGCTCAAACCAGGGATGTTGTGGTGCGACGATGACGAGATGCCTAATCTCCGTCAAGATACGCGATTGGATGGCGTCCTGAGCAGCGTTCAACTCCCCCTCTACGAAGCCTAAATCGGCCTGATGGCTGAGGACGTCGGCGATGACCTGCGGCGTGATGTCGCTGCGGATGGAGGCACTGAGGTTGGGGAAGCGCGTGCGGAAGCCGCTGATCCATTGAGGTAGCAGGTAGGTTCTGACGCCAGGCGTGGCTGAGAGCGCTAAACTGCCTTCGGCGAGCTGTTCGACGTTGGTCACAGCAGCCTGAGCATCGCTCACCAGGCGCAAGATTTTGCGCGTGTAGTCGTGCAACGTCTCGCCAGCTGGAGTCAAATGCACGCCGCGCCGCCGTCTATCGAACAGCTTCGTCCCCAGGCTAGCCTCCAAGTCCTGGATATGCTGGCTGACAGCAGGCTGAGTCATGTAAAGGCGGCTAGCTGCCCCGCTAAAGCTGCCTTCCTGGACGACAGCGGCGAAAATTTCTAGTTTGTACAGGCTCAACATGGCAAAAATCCTTCATGTGCTAAGCTTATTGTAGCATTTTGCCGAAGCCCTGCCATCGATGAAGAGACGACAACTGTTTCGTTTCATCTCTTGATCGTTAAGCACATTTTCGGTACACATAAAACTGTTTGGAATGGCGAGGAGACAGAAATGCCAGTTCGGGTGAGCGAGGATGATGAAATTTCTAACGCCGTCGTCTACCGTTTCGATGGCACGTGGAATTGGGGCGAGCTTGAAGACGCGGCTCGGCGGGTACAAGAGTGGGGACGCAGCCTGGGAGGCGAACGCTACGACGTCATCTTCAATTTCAAAGGCGTGAGCCTGCCTAAGGGGCCGAGCATCTCTTCTTCACGGCGGATGTTGGATGCTGGGCCGTCCAATCGCGGCCTCGTGGTCTTCGCCGAGATGTCGGCTTTCATCAGCACAATGGTGAGCATGGGTCTGCGGTTGTATCCGCATCTGCAAAAGCATATCGCGGTAACCAAGACGGTGCAGGAAGCACGCGAGCTGATCCTCAAGAGCCGAGAAGAGAAGCGACCAGAGGCCTAGCGACGCTGTCTGCGCGCGGATCGCGCTGATTGCTCGTCCTCTGCTTCTCAGCACGTCTCGGATCATTTGGTTCCTCTTGGAGACTAACCAACCTGTCTGTTCCGCAAGCGCAGGCTGTTCGTCACTACGAAGAAAGAGCTGAAGGCCATAGCGGCAGCGCTGAACATAGGGATGAGCGCTCCCATCATGGCGACAGGGATGAGGATGACGTTGTAGATAAAGGCCCAGAACAGGTTTTGGTAGATGGTGCGCATGGTGGCTCGGCTGAGGGCTATCGCGCGCGCCACGCCGTGCAGGTCACCACTGATGAGCGTCACGTCGGCGGCTTCCATCGCAATATCTGTGCCTGTGCCGATGGCCAAACCTACGTCGGCTTGGGCCAAAGCCGCGGCGTCGTTGACGCCATCCCCCACCATGCCCACGCGCTGGCCTTCGGCTTGCAGAGCCTTCACCGCTTCGGCCTTGCCCGAAGGCAAGACTTCGGCCACGACGCGCTCAATGCCCACTGTACGGGCAACAGCCCAGGCGGTCTGGGCGTTGTCGCCCGTCAGCATGACGACGCTCAGGCCCAGCTCGCGCAGGCGGGCAATAGCCTGAGCCGAGCTGGGCTTGACAGCGTCAGCCACGCCGATCAGGCCGAGGGCCTGGCCCGCACGCGCCACTGCGATCACGGTGCGGGCTGCGCCTTGCAGCGCTTCGATTTGAGCTTGTAAGTCGTCCAGAGACATGCCTTCATCGCGCAAGAAGCCTGGGCTGCCCACCAAGACCGTCTCGCCCTCCAGGGTGGCGCGCACGCCGCGTCCGACGACGTTCTCGAACTGCTGAGATGGGACTAGAGCTAGACCACGCGCTTGAGCTGCCTGGACGATGGCCAAAGCCAGAGGATGTTCGCTGGCGCGTTCAGCGCTGGCAGCCAGGCGGAGCAGTTCAGCTTCGTCTTGGCCTGGGACGGGTAGCACGTCGGTCACCGAAGGTCGGCCCTGGGTGATGGTGCCAGTCTTGTCTAAGATGATGGTTTGCAGCTTGTGGCTGGTCTCTAGGGCGGCGCTGTTCTTGAACAATACGCCGCGCTCTGCTCCCAGGCCCGTACCGACCATGACGGCAGTCGGCGTGGCCAAGCCCAGAGCGCAGGGGCAAGCGATGACCATGACTGCAATCGCGTGCATGATGGCGTTAGGCAAGGGAAGCTGGCCGATGAACAGCCAACCCAGCAGGGTGAGCAGCGACAGAGCGACCACGACAGGCACGAAGACGCCGCTCACTGCGTCGGCCACGCGCTGGACGGGCGCTTTGCTGCCCTGGGCCTGCTCCACCAGACGGATGACGTGAGCCAGGGCTGTCTCTGCGCCGACGTGCGTCGCCTCCACGATCAGACGGCCTTGTTGGTTGATCGTGCCGCCGATGACCTTCGAGCCGATGGCTTTGTCTACGGGCATGCTCTCGCCCGTCAGCATGGATTCATCGACTGTGCTGCGGCCTTCTAGCACCACGCCATCGACGGGGACGCGCGCACCCGGCTTGACGACCACCCAATCGCCGACCAGCACCTCATCTGCAGCAACTTCCTCTTCTTGGCCGTCGCGCAGCAGCAGAGCCGTCGGAGGGGCGAGGCTCATCAGCTTGCGGATGGCGTCGCTGGTGCGGCCTTTAGCGCGCGCTTCAAGCAGCTTGCCTAACGTAATCAGCGTGAGGATGACAGCTGCGCTCTCAAAATAGTCATCTTTGCCGACGACCTCGCTGAAGCCGAAGACTATGCCCGCCAACACTACTAGCCCATAGACGTAAGCGGCGCCGCTGCCCAGGGCCACCAGCACGTCCATGTTGGCTGCGCCGTTGCGGACGGCCTTGTACGCGCCGACGACGTATTGCCGTCCCACGATGACCATGACGGGCGTCGCCAGCAGTCCGAAGATGAACAGCCAGTAGTCCTCCATCAGCCAGGGGAAGGCGTCCATCAGGAAGGCGAATCCGTCCAAGTGCATGACGTGGCGCGTCATGCTGAGGATGGTGAGAGGGACGGTGAACAGCGCCCCAATCCAGACGAGGCGCTCCTGGCGCTGAATCTCGGCTTCACGTGCCTGGCGCTCGGCGTCAGTGGCGTTGCTGGCCTGGGTGGTATCGATGACGCCATAGCCGGCGGCTTCGACGGCGCGCACCAGGTCGCGGCGCTTGGCCAAGCCAGGGATATAGGTCACAGTGGCCCGCTCGCTGGCCAGGCTGACCTGGACGTCCAGCACGCCTTCGGGGCGCATCAGAGCGCGTTCTACGTTGCGAGCGCAGGCAGCGCAGGTCATGCCGCTGATGGGCAGGGTGATGCTGGCCGTCGCTACGCCGTAGCCCGCTCCTTCAATGCGCCCGATGATGGCCTTCAGGTCGGCCTTGTGCGGGTCGTAATGCACCTGGGCGCGTTCGGTGGCCAGGTTGACTTCGGCGGCTTGCACACCCTCGGCTTTGTTGAGGGCGCGCTCTACGTTGCGAGCGCAAGCGGCGCAGGTCATGCCTGTGATGGGCAAGCTGAGCAGAACAGCGTTGACGGTTTGAGCGGACATGGCGTGTCGCTCCGATCAGAACTCAAGCTCAGCAAGCATGGTCTCCATCAGCTCAATTTCAGCGCGCTGGTCGCGGATGATAGCTTCGGCCAGGGCGCGCAGCTCCGCGCGCGGTTCACGAGCCAGCAAGCGCTCGCTCATGTGGATGGCGTCGTCGTGATGGTCGATCATGCTCTCCAGCCAGGCGATCTCGTAGTCGCGGCCCTCCAGGCGGTTGAAGCCAGCAAACATGCCCATCATGCTCGCTGGATCGGTGACCTTGCCGCCACCGTGCGCGCCGTGTCCCGCATGACTTCCGTGAGTCGTCGGCGTAGCCATCATGCTCAACATGCTCATCGGCGCGTAGCTGATACCGTACCAGGCGTCCAACCAGGCCACCATCTGCTCAATCTCCGAAGTCTGGGCGGCGATGATGGCCTGACACAGGGCATGAGCCGCTTCGCGCAGCGGCTTGTCCAGGCAGTCGTTGGCCATGTCCAGGGCTAGCTGGTGATGATCGATCATGCCTTGAAGGAAGCGAATTTCGGCGCGTTCCGTGCGGCTGGAGGCGAGCTGAGCGCTGGCTGGCAGTGCCAACAGCAGAGACAGAGCAAAGATCAGCGAGTTAAACAGACGAGTCTTCATAGCCAGCTCCATGGCGTGTGATGTCTACTTGTGCAGCAGTTCAATCAGTCGCGACATGTCGGCGATGACCTTGTCGGGATTGTCGGCCATCTCGTAGCGCGCCGTGTTCTCCATATAGCAGGTCACCAGGTGGTTGGTCAGGCTGGCGACGGCCTTTTCGATGGTGCGCGCGCGGATCACTCGTTCTTCACATGTGCCTTCATCCGCTTCCAACAGGCGCTCCAGCGCTTCTAGCTGGCCCTTGATGCGCCGAATGCGGTTGATGTTGTGGCGGTTGTGTTGGCAGCGCTGGCCATGCGCGCCATGAGTGCGGATCAGCGGTGTATGGTCTCGGTGATCGTAATCGTCGTGCATACATTCATCCTGTAGGCGACTGTAGCCTATCTTAAGATACCCAGGAGGGTATTGTCAAGCGTCCCACGACTCATTGTGACGTCCTGCGTTACGACGTTAGACGGAAGTTGTGGCGTTGGTCTTTGCAGTGTGCTGAGACATTGCTCAGAGACTTCAAGTGTTCTTGCCTCGCGCGGCGCGCGTCTCAGCGATCCAGGCGGATTTTTTCGGCTTCATCCCCGCTTGGCCTGGAGCTTCTCGGTCAGCAGCTGGCGCACGACGGCAGGATCGCCCTTGCCCTTGAGCTGCTTCATGGCCTGGCCGAACAGAGCATTGGCCGCCTGTTCCTTGCCAGACAGATAGCTCCGCACGGCGTCATCGTCAGCTGCTAGGACTTCATCTAGGACGCGCCCGATCAGGTCGGGATCACTCACCTGGGCCAAGCCCCTTGCTTCGACGATCTGCGCAGGATCGCCGCCTTCGGCCCACAGAATGGGTAGCACCTCTTTGCGCGCTGTCGCGGCGTTGATCGTGCCGCGCTCCACCAGTTGGATGAGCTGAGCGAAAGCCTGAGCCGTCAGGGGCAGGCTGTTGACGGCTTCACGGTCGATCTTAGCTTCGTTCATCAGGCGGAATAGGTCGCCCGTCACCCAATTAGCCGCTGTCTTGGCGTCCAGGCCCGTCTGTAACATAGCTTCGTAATACTCAGCAACGGGACGATCCATCGTCAGGATGCGCGCATCGTAGGGCGTCAGGCCCAGGCCGACGTAGCGAGCGCGCTTGGCGTCAGGCAGTTCTGGCAGGCTGGCGCGCACGCGCTCCACCCAGGCGCGGCTCACCTCCACGATGGGCAGGTCTGGCTCTGGAAAATAGCGGTATTCGTCTGGGCGTTCTTTGTAGCGCTGGATGATGATCCTGCCGTTGTCCTCATCCCAGCCCAGGGTAGCCGGCTTGACCATCTCGCCGCGCTTGTAGAGGGCGATCTGCCGTTCTACCTCGGCATCGATGGCGCGCACCATGCTGCGAATGCTGTTGAGGTTCTTGATCTCGGTTCGGGTGCGGAACTGGGCGTCATCCTTGTGCATGACGCTTACGTTCGCTTCAAAGCGCAGCACGCCTTTGGACATGTCGCCATGATTAACGCCGAGGAATTGCAGGATGGCGCGTAGCTTGCGGGCATAAGCTTCGGCTTCGGCGCTGCTGTTGATGTCTGGCTCGGTGACGATCTCCAGCAGAGGGACGCCGCTGCGGTTGTAGTCCACCAAAGACGCGCCACCGCCGACGTGAGACAGCTTGCCCGTATCTTCTTCCATGTGGGCGCGGCGTACGCGAATTCGCTTGGTCGTGCCGTCCTCCAGCTCGATATCGACGTAGCCATCCACCGCCAGCGGATGATCGTACTGGCTGATCTGATAGCCTTTGGGCAAATCTGGATAGAAGTAATTCTTGCGCGCAAACTGGTTGAAAGGTGGGATCGTGCAGTTGAGGGCCAGCCCAACCATCATGCCATATTCCATCGCGCGCCGATTGATGACAGGCAACGTGCCGGGCATGCCCAACGAGAGCGGATCCGTGGCGCTGTTAGGATCAGCGGTCACGCTGTCCACGACGGGGCAAGCGCTGAACATCTTGGTCTCCGTGAGCATTTCGGCATGGACTTCTAGGCCAATGATGGTCTTCCAGTCGCTCATAAGCGTCATCCTCGCAGGTGGTGGGCGGTGCATTCCGCCGCTGATTGTAGCACATTCCTTCACCTATGAAGGGCAACTTTCAGGGAGCTTCTGCCCAGGGGAAAGCCAAGATGAGCGGCAGCAGCACGGCCCATAGCGTCAGGCTGATGAGCAAGCCCAAGCGCGGCCAGCGCGCCGCCAGCAGCGTGAACGGGATCATCAGGCTATAGAAGGCCACATACGGCACAAAACACAGACCGGCCAACAAGCCCATCAGGCTGTCATGACGGCGCACGGCCCACAGAGCTAAGCCCAGGCCCAAGATAGTGGCCAACAGCGGGCCAATCGTGCCGCTCGGTGCGGCATTGACCATCCAGGCAACCAGCTTCTCGTCGCTCTTGGCTTGCCATCTCACCCACCAGTCGCCCCACAACAGCACCGATGCCAGTCCTAGCAAAACCGCCCCCAGCAACCAGCTCATCCAGACACCCCGCTGCTGGCCTAACAGCCAGCCTAGCGCCACCTGTGGCTTGCTCAGCATGAAGAGCGGGCTGAGCAGCGGCCAGCGCGGCAGCAGCACCAGGCCCAACGCCACCACCCATTCAATGTTCAGCTCCAGAGCGCTGTCCAGAGCCAAAGGCGAGGTCATGACAACCAGTAGGCCTGCGACAGGCCAACGTTCGCGCAACGCCAGCAAAGTCAACGCCGCAGCATAGATCAGCCACTGGGCCAACACCGCCAGCTCTAGGCCTCCAACAGGCAGAGCTGCGCGCAGCAAGCTAGTGGGCAGCAGCAACAGACTCGTCCAGGGTGGATTGACGAATCCCGGCACGCTGTAGGGGTCTAGTGGATTGGCGCGCGTGAACGTCACCTGCTGATCTTCCCAAATGAGCAGTGGCGCGCTGAGTTGGCGCAGGCTCAGGGCAAACATCCACCACAGCGCTGCCAAACCAAGTGCTAGCCCGATAGCGAAGCGAGACATGATGCGGCGATCCCCTAGCTTGAGCGTCCTGCCGCTGATTGTAGCACAGGGCACTACAGGATGCGCGCAGTCGACCATCGGCTCTGCCTCCTGCTCCGTGAAGAGCGAGGAGAGCAGAGCGTGAGTCTCAGCGACGCTGGGTGGAGAGCTAAGCCTGAACGCCTATGCCTTGAGGACAGCAGGGTTGCAGACGTTGGCCAGCTTGCCACGCAGCAGATAATCAACGATCAGCTCAGCAGCTTCGACCGCCACTGTCACCTGGGCATCGGTGGTGCTGGCGGCCAGGTGCGGCGTGTCAATGACGTTGGGCAGGCCCACTAGCGGATGATCGGCGGGGGGCGGCTCTTCTTCATACACGTCTAGCGCGGCGCCGGCTACCTTGCCGCTCTTGATAGCCTCAGCCAGATCATGATCGTCGATCAGCGCGCCGCGCGCCGCGTTGATGATGCGCACCCCGTCTTTCATCTGCGCGATGGACGCGGCGTTAATCATGTGGTGTGTGTCGTTGTTGATGAGGGCGTGCAGGGAGATGAAGTCAGCGCGGGCATACAGATCAGCCAACTCCACCTTCTCCACGCCATCCGCCTGAGCCGACTCAGCGCTGACGTAGGGATCGTAGGCGATGACCGTCATCTCAAAGGCCAAAGCGCGTTTGGCTACTGCGCGGCCAATGCGACCAAAGCCCACCAAGCCCAACGTCTTGCCGCGCAACTCCACCCCGACGAAGTTCTTGCGATCCCACTTGCCCGCTTTCAGGCTGGCGTCGCCCTGAGGGATGAAGCGAGCCAACGCCAGCATGAGGCCCATCGTAAACTCAGCAGTGGAGACGGTGTTGCCGCCGGGCGTGTTGACGACGATCACTTTGTGTTCGGTGGCAGCTGTCAAATCGACGTTATCGACGCCGACGCCAGCGCGAGCCACGATCTTCAGGTGAGGAGCAGCCTGGAAGACCTCGCGGGTGACCTTGACGCCGCTGCGGATCATCAGGGCGTGGGCATCGCTTGCTTGAGCGATGAGCTGCTCTTGCGATAGCTTGCCGGGATAGGAGACGCGCAGGCCCTCGGCTTTAGTGAGGACATCCACCGCCACTTGATCCAGGGCATCGGGGATCAGGACGTGATACTGGCTCATGGCGTCGTCTCCTACTGTGTGCTGGCCAAGAATTCGTCTAGGCCATCCAGGACTTCTTGCAGCACGTCGGGCTGCATATCGCCCATGTGGGCAATGCGGAAGGTCTTGCCCTTGATTTGGCCATAACCTTTGTCCATGCTGAAGCCTATGCCGCTCATGAACTTAGCCATTGCGTCCACATCGATGTTCTTGGTGCGGTTGTCGATCGTGGTCACGGTGTTGGAGCGGTAGCCCTCTTGAGCAAACAGGCCGAAGCCGCGCGAGATGGCCCAGTCGCTGGTGGTGGCGCGCATGGCGGCGTGGCGCGCCCAACGTGACTCCAGCCCTTCAGCCAGAATAGCGTCAAGCTGCGCTTCCGCAGCGAACATGAGCGAGATGGGTGGTGTAGAGGGCGTGTTGTTCTTCTTTAAGCTAGCTTCAATTTCGATGAAGTCGAAGTAGTAGCCACGATTCTTGACCTCCTTAGCGCGCTCCAGCACGGCATCGCTGATAGCGGCCAGGGCCATGCCTGGCGGCAGTGCGAAGGCTTTTTGGCTGCTGGTCAGCACCAAGTCGATCTTCCAGTCGTCGGTGCGCAGCTCCGTCCCCAAGAAGCCAGAGACGCTGTCCACCAGGTAGAGCGTGCCAGGGTACCGCGCCACCACTTCGCCAATCGCCTGGATGGGGTTGGTGACGCCGGTGCTGGTCTCGTTGTGGACGACGGCCACCGCGTCGTAAGACTGCTTGCTGAGCGCCTCGGCTACCATCTCTGGCGTATGAGCCTGCCCCCAGGGGACTTCGATCACGTCGGTATCTTTGCCGTTGTCGCGGCTGATGGCCGCCCAGCGCTCGCTGAACGCTCCGCCCACTAGGTGCAGAATCTTCTTGCCGTCGCGCACACAGTTGCGCGAAGCGCCTTCCCAAAGGCCCGTGCCGCTGCTGCCATGCACGAAGACGCGGTTCTGGGTCAAAAAGACGCGCTTGAGCTTATCTTGCAGGCGGGCGAACAGATCGGCGAAGGCGGTGGAACGGTGGCCGATCATCCATTGGGTCTGGGCTTCCAGAATCTCCTTGCGGACTTCGACGGGGCCAGGGATGACGAGGTATTTGTGGTCGCGCTTGCTCATGGGTTTGGCGTGCCTCCGTGGTAGACGAGCGTGCTTTGTGCTAAAAGGCGCAAGATGAACGCTGATTGTAGCGCCGATGAGTCGCAATTTTAAGGCCTGGCCAAGCCCTCAGCAGACTCGCAGGCCAAAAGCTGTCGCTTGCGCGCCACGCCCCAGCGATAGCCGCGCAAGCTGCCGTCGCTGCCGATGACGCGGTGACAGGGGATGAGGATGGCAAGCGGGTTGCTGGCACAGGCGCTGGCTACTGCACGCGCCGCCTGGGGTTGACCGACGGCCTTTGC
>JANWYT010000030.1 GCA_025055175.1 Anaerolineae bacterium
TCTCTGGGTTGTGAGAGTGTTTGGCTTGCTCTTCACCACCTCTGGGCTGAGTTGTTAAGGGGGCTGCGCCGCCCGTTAGTTGGTGCGTTTTGGCGCAGTGGGGGGCAGTATAGGCTATCACCTACACCTCCGTCAAGGGCGAAACACAAAAAGCTTCGACCTTACGAGCTTTCAGCCAGTGTAATGTATTAACCCATCAGATTGCGGCCCTGCAAAGCGCGCAGCAGGGTCACGCTATCTACGTATTCCAGGTCACCGCCAGTCGGCAGGCCACGCGCTAGGCGCGTCAGCTTGAGGCCCTTGCGTTGCAATTCACGATGAATGTACATGGCCGTTGCGTCGCCTTCCATGCCTGGGTTGGTAGCGATGATAACCTCCAGCACATCGCCTTGCGCACGCTGCACTAGCTCCCGAATCTTCAAATCGTCTGGCCCAATGCCCTGCACAGGCGAAATTGCCCCGTGCAACACATGATAAACCCCCTGGAAAACGCCCGTGCGCTCTAGGGCCAGCGCATCTAGCGGCTCTTCTACGACAGCAATCGTGCGCTTGTCGCGGCGCTCATCGGCACAGATGGGACAAGGATCGTCCACTGTGATGTTGTAGCACACGCTGCATAGGCGCGTCCTGGCTTTCAGATCGCGCAACGCCTCTGATAGGTTCTGGCTGAGCTTGTCTGGTGCGCGCAGCAAGAAGTAAGTCAAGCGGCTGGCCGTCTTCGGGCCAATCCCTGGCAGCGCCGAGAGGGCATCAATCAAACGGGTGACAGGTTCTGGAATAGCTTTGCTCATGAGCTTGGCTCTGACTCACAAGAGATGGGCAAGAAGGCCTCAGGAGGCATTTTCGAAAAGCTTGCTCAGTGGCAGACGGAAGCCAGGCAACACGTCTTCACCCTCCAACACGTCTGCGCGCGTCAGCAAACGAGCCTGGCCACCGCGATAGACCGTCACCACCGCGTTTTCAACGTCCACTGCCCACGTCAGCCGCACGCCGCCGCGCATATCCACGTCCTACTTCTTGGTGACGTCGCTGGCACGCTCCGTCAGCCAGACGACCTCCACCGTCAGGTCGGGCGCTATGCTTAAAGGACGTCTGCGCCAGTTAGGGTGTTCAGGCCTGAAAGCTGTGATCCGTTCCTGCACGTAAAAGACGAGATCGGGTATGCGCGAGCCGCGCACCCAATCTGGATCAGCCAACTGCACATAGGTCGACTCAGGGAAGACTTCGCCGAGCTTGTGCTGGAGGGCAAAGGAATCAAGCAGACGAACATACCAGGTATGCCCGAAGACGTTCGGCATCTTGTCCATCCTCTCGCCGTCCAGCAACTCGAAGGGCTGGGCTTCCTGCGCTTCCAAGAAGTCCTTTAGGGTCATGCCCACGCGCGCTTCGGCGCTCTGTTCATGAATGGTCATCGGCTCGCCTCCTGTCCAATGACTTTGCAACTCGTTGCCGCAGACAACAACAGAGGAGCAGTTTTGCATCCTCTGTTGTTGTGCTAGTCCAGCACATGCAGACGCGAGTCGGTTTGCGCCATGCGTTGGATGGTCTGCACATACACGCTATAAGCAGGCGCGCCAAACAGCACGAAGCGAATCAGGCGCAGACTAGTGGACTGATCCAAAAACTCAAGCGTTGTGTGCAAGGCGATCTCACATGCTTCTGCTTGAGGATAGCCGTAGACTCCCGTGCTGATCGCTGGGAAAGCAATCGACGCGAAGGCTTGCTGCTGAGCAATCTCCAAACAGCGTCGATAGGCGCTAGCGAGCAGTCGCGGCACGTCAGGGTCGTCAGGACGATAAACAGGGCCGACTGCGTGGATGACGTAACGCGCAGGCAGTCGGTAGCCGCGCGTGAGCTTGGCATCGCCGGTGCGACATCCGCCGAGTCTGCGCGTCTCCTCTAACAGCTCAGGGCCAGCTGCGCGATGAATCGCGCCGTCAACGCCGCCGCCTCCCAACAGCGACTCGTTAGCAGCGTTGACGATAGCATCAACCTCTTGGGCCGTGATGTCGCCCTCAACGCACTCCAACAGAGTTTGGACGATTCGGCAGCGCATACTCTCAGCCCAGCAAGCCACCCAAGCCTGGCATACTCCCCAAGCCACCCGTGATCCGCTCCATCTTCTCAGCGGCCATCGCCTGGCTCTGTTCGATGGCCTGGTTGACCGCTGACTGGAGCAAGTCCTGCAAATCCGTCACCCATTCTGGATCGCTGGTGTCCAGCACGTCGGGGTTGATTTTGATGGATTGAATGCGCTGATGGCCGGTGATGACGATGGTCAGCGCACCGCCGCCCACCGACACTTCGACGGTCTCGTGTTCCAGCGCAGCCTGAGCGTCGGCCATGTCCTTCTGCATCTTCTGGAGCTGGGCCATCATGCCGCTCATGCCGCCCGCACCACCAGGCATACCGCCGCCGAAACCACCACCAGGACGCTTCTTTTTGCCCATGAAACACTCTCCTTGCGTATCTCAATCGGTTGTCGGGATGATCGTATTGTAACCTGTTTTGACTCATTCTTCGTCTGCCAATCGCCCGCCAGCGTCGTAGATAGGACGGTAGAACGGATCATCCAACAGTTCTGGACTAGGGGTTGCCTCGTGAGGCGCATTCTCATCCAAAACATACCGCACCCGCAGCTCCATGCCCTTCTCATCCAGCACACCTGAGACGCGGCTCAGGGCGCGTTCCAACCAACGCGTGCGCGTCTCGTCGCGCAGCAGCGTGAGATAGGGCTTGCGCGAGACACCCACCGTGACGACATGGCCATCGACCTGCTTCACCCAGGCATAGCCCATTAAATCAGCCAGGCCATTGACCTGGCGCGGGGTGTTGGGATGGTTGCTGTGCTGGTGGATGAGGCTGCGCGCTTGTTGCCAACGCTCATTGAGCAGAGCCGCAGGCACAACTGGCGGCTCTGACGACACGAGGGGCAGCGCAGCCGCTTCTACAGGTCGCGGGGCGGGAGCAGCCGCACGAGGCGCTTCCGCCATCAGCGACGCGAGCGGCGCAGGTGCTTGAGGGGCTTCCTGCAAGCTCTCCAGCAAGGCAATCTCCAGGCCGAGCTGGGGCTGCCAACCGCCGCCCAGACTCGTGCTGGCTTGGTTGAAGGCTCGTAGAGCGCGCAGCAACTGGGCGCGGCTGATCTGGGCCGCCTGCTGCTGATAGAGCGCGCGGTCTTCAGCGCTGGCCTCTAGCAAATCCGCTGCTCCGTTCTGAGCCAACATGATACAGCGCAGATGTTCGACGATCTGCTGACCAAATTGTCTGGCTTCGCTCCCCTGGTCGATGGCTTCGTTGAGCAGCCGCAGGCCCTCGCTAGCGTCGCGCGCTACGATACAAGCCACCACTTCACGCACCTTCTGCACGTTGGCCGTCCCCAAAATGCGCCGCGCCAGCTCCACCGTCACCAGCTCGTGTGGATCGGCCATCACCTGGTCCAGTAAGCTGATGCTGTCGCGTACGCTACCCGTGCCTTCGCGCGCGATTAGCTCAAGGGCGGCGCGCTCAATGCGGATTCCTTCGCTTCGGGCGATCTCCTCCAGGCGGTCGGCCACCTCTTTCAGCGACAGGCGACGGAACTCAAAGGGCAGGCAGCGGCTCTTGATGGTGGCTGGCACGCGGTCGATCTCCGTCGTGGCCAACACGAAGATCGCATGGTTGGGGGGTTCTTCTAGCGTCTTGAGCAAGGCGTCGAAGGCGTTGCCGCTGAAGCGATGAACTTCGTCGATAATGTAGACCTTGTACTTGCCTTCGCTGGGCTGGAAGGCAATTCGTTCGCGCAGCTCGCGCACATCGTCCACGCCGGTGTGCGAAGCAGCGTCGATCTCGATCAAATCCAAGAAGCGGCCCTCGTTGACCGCCAGGCAGTGGCGGCATTCATTGCAGGGCCGACGTTCAGGATCGGGGTGCAGGCAGTTGACGGCTTTCGCCAGCAGGCGCGCTGAGGTCGTCTTGCCTGTGCCGCGCGGCCCACTGAACAGATAGGCATGGCGAATGCGTCCGGCCTTGAGCGAGTTGCGCAGCGTGCGCACGATGTGTTCTTGCCCCACCATCTCATCAAACGTCGGCGGACGCCACTTCAAATAGAGCGCTTGTTCGGGCATCAATTCGACTCTTTCTGCTCACTGGGGGGTCGTGCGAGGCAGGGGCAATTCGTCATCGCCCCTAAGAAGTGTAGGACTAGGCGCGTGTGAGCGCTACGTGCTGCTATTCGGAAGACGGAGAGTCGCTCGGAACATCGGCAGAGGGGGCAGGCGGCGCGACGTCGCCGCGCTCGAGATCGACTTCCGTCCCCCAGCGCTGGGTAAAGCCCACACGACGCTTCTCTGGCTCTAGGTGGCTGATCCGCAGGGCCAGGCGATCGCCTTTTTGCAAGTAGCTGTGCGGCTCTTTGAGCGAGCCATCGCCCATCTCGCTCAAGTGCAGCAAGCCTTCTAGGCCGTCGTCCAGAGCCACAAACGCGCCAAAATCGACCACGTTCGTCACTTTGCCCTCGACGAGCTGGCCTTCGTGATAGCGGCTGGCCGCCGTCTCCCAGGGATCGCTCATCAAGCGCTTGCGCGACAGGGCAATACGATTGGTGTCCCGATCCAGGCTGAGGATATACACCTTGATCTTGTCGCCAATGCGCAGCACATCGCGCGGATGATCGACGCGGTGCCAGGCTAATTCGCTAACGTGGATTAGGCCGTCGGCCCCGCCGATGTTGACGAACGCGCCGAAGTCGCGCAAGCCCGTCACTGTGCCTTCGACTACATCCCCCTCTTTCAACTCCGCCAACAGACGCGCCTTCTGCTTCATGCGCGTCTCGCGCTGGGCTTCGCGCTCGCTGAAGATGAGGCGGCGCCTGTCTTGATCGACTTCGATCACTTTGACCGTCAGCTTGTCGCCGATGAGTGAACTCATGCTGCGCTGCTCACCAGAGCTGAGGCTGGTCGTCAAATGCGAGCTAGGGATGAAGCCCTCCAAGCGTTGCCACTGCACCAGCACGCCGCCCTTGTTGAAACCAGTCACGCTGACCTCGACTGTATCCTCTGTCCCCAGCAGGGCGCGCGCCTTGTCCCAGTCGTAGCGCTGCAAGCCGCGATTGATGGAGACGACCAGATTACCATCAGCATCGAGCTGGTTGATGTAGACTGGCACTTCATCACCCTTCTTCAGCGAGGCGCGCAGCTCTGGATCCATGCGCTCCAGATCGGCATACGGCACGACGCCGTCGGTCTTGCCGCCCAAGTTGACGATGATCTCGCGGTCGCTGATTTCCTCGATGGTCGCGGTGCGAATCTCTCCACGCATAGGAGGCGAATAAGACCCGAACGATTCCTCAAGCAATCTAGCGAAATCGTCTTCGGGGTTGAAGTCTTCATGCTTTGTCATAAAACTAGCGCGCGCCTGGTGGCGCGGCCTCCTTTCAGGAGTGTGGATAAAGCCCGCTCGCGTCTCAGCTGAAACCAGTATATTGCTCACCGTTGCCGTGATTATAGCGCAATTTGCTGAGTTGTGTCGGAAATTTACCCAGACTCTCAGTTCGTATCCGGCACAGGGCTGGGACTTTCCAGCAGCAGGCCATACGTCCCGCGATCCACCTCCCAGGGATAAACGATGTAGGAGTCGGTGGCCTCGCCGTAGAAGTCAGGCTTGGCTTTGGTGAACAGAGAGCGATAGGGGTTGAAGTGCAGCACGCAGGTGAAGGCTGTCGCACCAGCCGCCAGCACGCGCTCTTTGACCGACGTGCTAGTGCGTCCGCTGCCCCACACATCGTCCACCACCAGAATCTTGCGGTCGCGCAGCAAAGAAGCATCGGGGAACTGCAAGAAAGACGGCATGGCCAACAGGCCGCCGCCGGCCGCCGCTGGGAAGTCCACCGCCGCTGTCAGGATGTCACTGATGTTGAGCGCTTCGGCCAACAGGCCGCCAGGGATGATGCCGCCGCGCGTAATCATGACCATCGCGCCGAACGCGCCCACCGTGTTGAGCTGCGGCACAAGCTCATCGATCAGCTTATCTACGTCAGCCCAGCTCAGTTTCTTGTGCCGCATGGTCGCCTACCTCCGTCATCCATACAAGCGTAGTCTGGCTGAACGCTTAGAGCGTGGAGATAATGCGACGGAAGCGATGAGCCAGCTCCTTGAGCATTTCAATCGCCATCTCTGGCTCTTGTTGCAGCTCATCCAAGAAATCTAGCTTGTTCAGCACCAGGCACTTCATGTCCACATCGGCCACGACTGAGGCCGAACGCGGCGCTTCGTCCAGCAAAGACAACTCACCGAAGAATTGGGTGCGCGCCAGCCGATCCAGCTCCAACTGCCCGCCGTCAGCCTGCCTGCGCAGCACGCGCGCTTCACCGTTGACGACGATGTACAGGCCGACTCCTGGGTTACCCTGCTCAACGATGGCCTCGTTGGCTTTGAATTCGCGTTCGCGCATACGTTCCGCTATGCGGCGCAGCTGACGTTCTTTCAGACCACGAAACAGCGGGACTTTGGCGAGGAAGCGACTAATCTCATCAATCGAAGTGGCCATGGATCGTCTCCCTACGGTGTCATGGCGAAACCCCATAAGGACACTATAACACAAACTAGCCGACTTGAGCGATGAGATTGACGCAGGAGAGATGGGCCGCGCTCAGGTGCGGCCTACGCGCATGAGCAGGATGACGGGCAGCAGGCCCGCCACCAAGATGGTGAGCGAAGGCAGAGCAGCCGCCTGCCAGAAGGACTCCGCCGCCAAGAAATAGGCCCACAGCGCCAGCGTGTCCATGCCGAAGGGGCGCAGCAGCAGGGTGGCGGGCAACTCTTTCATGACGTCGACGAAGACCAGCACCGCCCCAGCGGCCAGGCCAGCGCTCAGCAGCGGCACTTGCACGCGCCACAAACGTCGCCAGCGCCCAGCGCCCAGCAAGCGCGCTGCTTGCTCCATGCTGGGCGTGATCTTCTCAAAGCTGCTCTCCACGCTCTGATAACCCACCGCCATGAAGCGCACCACGTAGGCATAGCTCAGGCCGACCAGCGTACCTGTCAGGACTAGGCCAGGACGCCGCAGGCCCAAGCTCAGAGCCAAGTCGTTGATGGCGTGATCCAGCGGAGACAGCAACAGCAGCACACCCACCGCCACAATGGCGCCGGGCATGGCATAGCCCAGATTGGCCAGGCGCGCCAAGCGCCTCCCCCAGGGGCGCGCGCGGCCCACGCTGCTGCGCACTCCCTGCATCAGGATGAGAGCCGAGACCAGCACCAAGCCAGCGGCCAGGCCAGCCAGCGTCATGCTGTTGCCCACATACTGCAAGTAAACCTGCTGCCAGCCGCCGACAGTCTGCTGACTCAGCTCAGCTATCGTCCATGCGACGAGCTGGGTGGCTGGCAAGACGAAAGCTAGTCCCAGCAAGGCAGCGCAAACGCCCGTCGCGGCCCAGGCTCGCCAGCCATACAGAGGCTGAGGAACTAATCGCTGGCCGCGCACCCCACCACCCTGCTGGTAGTAACGCGCTCTTCCACGCAAGGCTCGCTCCAAGATCATCATGCCCAGGGCGAACAACATGAGCAGGCCCGCCAGCTCAATCGCGCTAGCCCGATCTGCACGCACTTCCCAGACGCGCACAATCCCCTCGCTGAGCGTAGGAACGCTGTAAAAGCGCACCGTGCCGTAATCGGTCAGGGCTTCCATCATCGCCAGCACACCCCCCGCCGCAATCTGGGGACGGGCCAGCGGCAGGATCAGCCGCCAAAAAGCCGCGCCGCGCTCCAAGCCCAGCGTGCGCGCCGCCTCAACTGTGCTAGCCGACTGCTCGCGGAAAGCCGCGCGCGCGAGGACATAGACATAAGGGTATAGCACCAGGCTCATGACCAAGATCGCACCGCCGATTGAGCGAATAGGTGGGAAGTCTTGGCCCCAAGTCTGTCGCCACCAGGTGGCCACTGGCCCAGCGTAGTCGAACAGCGCCATGAAGACGAAGCCCATGACGAAGGTCGGAATGGCCAGCGGCAGCAGCAGCAGCTTGTCGAACCAGCTGCGCAGAGGGAAGCTGTAAGCACTCACTAGCCAAGCTGTCCCCGTGCCGAGCAAGATTGTCCCCGCTCCCACGCCGATCACCAGCATGAGGGTGTTGACCATCATAGACGGCAGAATCGTGCGCCAAAGCTGCTCCCACAGAGCCAAATTCGGCGTCAGCAGTTCTGCCGCCAGCAGAGCGAGCGGCGCCATCACCAGCGCGGCGATCAGCGCCGATAACCAGGGGAAGGCCCGTCCGCGCTCAAGCCAGCCCCGCCAATCCAGGCGCAGTGCAGGCCACGAGAGACGCTTGAAGGTCGATAGATCGAAGGGCTGAACGCTAAAACGGGCCATCGAAGTTCATCCAATACTTAGGGTTAGCTCAGGAGAAGGCTCAGCTGGGTCGCGCGCTGTAACCCACGCGCTCCAATAGGTCTAGAGCTGGCGCTTGGAACGCGCCGTACTCCCACAGATTGAAGCTGGTGTTGAAGATGGGCTGACCGAGTTGCAGGACGAATTCGTTAATCTCGGCTTCAGGGTTGACGGGATATTCGTGGTTGCCGCCAGGGAAGCCAGTCTCGTCGGGGGCTTGGCCTTCCAGGGACGAGAAGTATTCGATGAATTCAATGGCTTCTTCTACGTTGAGGGCCGACTTGGTGACGCCGACTGCATTCACGTTGTAGAACACGCCGCCTTCGCCTTCGCCCTGGTTAACCCAGAAGATGTCCACGTTCTTCACCGAGTCGGGGTTCTGAGCGCGCAGACGCGCCAGGTAGTAGTGGTTGACGACGGCCACATCGCAAGCGCCTGCCGCCACGTTCTCAATCATGCGCGTATCGCTGTCAATGTAGATAGGGTTGTTGGCCACCCAACCTGCTACGACCTCTTCCGCTTCTTCCTCGCCCAAGCGCTGGATCAGGCTGCCCACCAGCGAGATAGTGTAGATGTGCGAAGCCGGACGCATACACAAGCGACCCTGCCACTTCGGATCGACCAGGGCTTCGTAGGTGCTGAGTTCTTCAGGCTTGACCTTGTCTGTGTTGTAAACCAGGGTGCGCGCGCGAATAGCCAGGCTGAACCACTGGTTGTCAGGGTCTTTGAACTGGGCAGGAATGTTCTTGTCCAGAATCTCGGACTCGACGGGTTGTAACAAGCCTTCGCTGGCTGCCAGTGCCAGCGTGCCAGCGTCAATCGCTAAGAACAAGTCGGCGGGGCTGAATCGGCCTTCGGCGCGCAAGCGCTCTAGTAAGGCCTGGGGCGAGCCTTGCGACAAGCGAACTTCAATGCCTGTCTCTGCAGTAAACTTCTGGAAAGGCTTCTCAATCGCGCCGTAGTGCCGCGACGAGTAGAGGTTGACCACTCTGCCGTTGGCCAGCGCAGGCGCCAGGCTGAGCGAAAGGGCAGCAGAGGCGAGCAGCCCCAGCGCAAAAACTTTGAACTTCATGACAATCTCCTCACACACAAGATGCGCGAATCTGGGTATGATACGCGCAGCATTGACAAAGGCGCCGCCTCGTAGGCCATCCAAGCACAGACCGAGGCGACGCCTTTGTTGTACCAGAGCAATCAAGCGGATTTCCACGCTGTCGATTAAGGCCATTTTTTCAGCGAGTAAGGCCCTTCATCGACGCTTGCACAAGCCAGACCTTGAGCAAGCACACACTCCAGATTTAGCCCAGGTAAAAGATGATGAGAGTGACTGTTTATTTCTTCTTCTTGGGCTTGGGTGGGTTGGGCTGACCACCGCCGTACTTCTCCACCCAAGCCCGCCACTCGGCGGCGTCTTGCTCCGTGATCGTGCCGCGCCCTATCTTGGCGCTCCTGCCCACGTCCTGCTTGGGCGGCGTGGGAGCGGGAGCGCTATCGGCGATAGACCCCAGCGGCCTGGGCTTGGGCGGCTTGAGCTGGCCGCGCGAAGCGTTGTCCGGCAGAGGCAGGTCTTCGCGCACGTAAGACTCCCATTCACGCACATCGTCATCGCCGATGTAGCCGCCAGCCTTGAGCGGATTGAGCGGCGGTGGTTTGATGGGCTTCTCAACAGGGGGCGGTTCAGGCGGGGCAGGGCGCTGCCAGACAGGCAGTGGTCGCTCTGCGGCGCGTTCAACTTGGGGCAGCGCCGAAGCGATGGGCGGCACAGACGTCTGGAGTGACGGATTAGGCTTCTCCGCGCGACGCGCGCGCCAGGCCGCCAGCGTGGGATCGTCGGGCAGGGCAGGCGGCGGCGTGTAGGGACGGCGCGGCTTTTTGGGTGCGCTGGTAGGCGAACTGCGCGCGCCTTTAGGCAGCGACTTCCCAGAGCTGCTGGCTTTCTTGCCCTGGCTTTGGCGACGCAACGGCTTCTGAGCGGGTGGAGCGCTGGGCTTGGGCGCTTGCGGATCGAACAGCGGCAGTAGCTCATCTACTTCGTGCTTAGGCACGTGGACATGCGTCCATTCGCCCGGCTCGGCTTGCGGCTTGTCGGGCGCTTCTAGCAGCTGGACAAACTGCTGGCTCTGCATGATGCGCACCCCTACAGCCCGCCCTACCTGCATAATCTCCCGATCCGACGTCACCAACGTCCATTGCTGTGCATCGCGCAGGCCATTCAAACGCTGGAGGATCAGATCATCGGCGCTAGCCAAGCCCTGCGACGCGAAGATCACTTCCACCGCTTCCGTCGAAGCTGCCGAACGCCCTCCTACGATCCCCTGGTCGAAGACGACGACACAACGCTTGCGCACGCGCAGCGCGAAGCCGCGCAGCTTGTTGACCAGCTTCATCTCGTCATCGGGATCGTCGAGGGACAGCCCAGGTGAGCATTGGATGAGGTTATGACCGTCGATCAGGTAGGGCATGGCTCTTCCTCTCCAGTTTTAGCTTCAGGCTCCAAAGACGTGAGGGGCGCTTGAAGCTACAACTTCATGCTATCAGGGCTTCTCAGATTGGCGCAATTGCGCAATTGATCCTATCATATCATTAGGTTACGATTTCGCATGAGTAAAGCCTATGAGCAATGATAGCAAAATTACCATCCTCGTCGTCGAAGACGACACCAACCTACTGACCGGCATTCGAGATATCCTGGAACTAGAGAACTACCGCGTCCTGACGGCCCAAAACGGTCTGGAAGGCCTGAAGGTGCTGCAAGAGAGTCAGTCGGACACCTTGCCTGACGTCATCGTCTCCGACGTGATGATGCCCTTCATGGATGGCTTCACTTTCCTGGAGCATGTGCGCCAGAACGATGCCTGGGGCATGATCCCCTTCATCTTCCTCACGGCCAAAGGTGAACGAGCTGATCGTCATCGCGGCACGCTCATGGGCGCGGAGGTTTACCTCACCAAACCCTTCGACGCCGTCGACCTGCTGGTGTCCGTCTCTGGCTGCCTGCGCAACCGCCAGCGCGTCCAGCGCGTGCAAGAAGAGAAGGTGAGCGACGTCAAGAAGAAAATCCTCACCATCCTCAACCACGAATTTCGCACGCCTCTCACCCTAGTCATCGCCTACGCCGAAATGCTCAAGGAATTCGACATCAACAGCACATCACCAGAAGAAGTGCTGACCTTCTTAAAAGGCGTCAACAGCGGCGCTGACCGCTTGCGCCGCCTGGTGGAGAACTTCATCATGCTGGTGGAGATGACCAGCGGCGACGCCGAGAAGACCGTTGCCTGGCGTAAGCGCACCATCACCGACCTGGGCTATCTCGTACAGGACGCCTATCGTCAGATTGCCCTGGAGACGGAGCGCCCACGCAACTTCAGCTTCGACATCCCACCCAACCTGCCGCCCATCGTCGTCGATCAGCAGTATGTGATCGTGGCGATCCGCGAGCTGCTGGACAACGCTGCCAAGTTCAGCGCTTATCACAGCCGCATCCAGCTCACGGCGCGCGCGGTGGATCAGGGCATCGAAATCGCAGTTCAGGACGAAGGACGCGGCATACCCGCTGACGAGCTGGAGAACATCTGGCAGCCCTTCTACCAGGTTGAGCGCGAGCAGTTCGAAGATCAAGGCTCTGGCTCTGGCCTGGCCATCGTCGATCATGTGGTGCGCTTACACAATGGGCGACGCAGCGTCAGCAGCGTGCCAGGCCAGGGCAGCACCTTCGTCATTTGGCTGCCCCTGAACAGCTGACGCACAACCTGAGAAGTCACCCCTACGTATGAGGGGTTTGAGGATGGCACAACGCGAGTCTTTCATGAATCCGCCACGTGGATCATGATGCTTCGTGCTATACTCTGTGTACTGCTCATCACTGTTCGCTAGACAAGCGGGGGATATGCTATGGCTTCTCTGTTCGAAAAAATCCAGACCTTGATTAACGCCAATCTGCATGGCATGGTAGATCGCGCCCTGGAGGCCAATTCGCTCAAGGTGATGGATGAGTACATCCGTCAGGTGCAGCAGAACCTGGAAGCGCTGGAAGACAGCGCTGCGACTGTCGGTGGCACGGTGCGCACCCTCAAGCGCAAGTACGAGGAATTCGCCGCTGCTGCTGAGAAGCTCGACCGCGACATCGACACGCTCATCATCAAGGGCAAGAACGACCTGGCCGCCGCTGCCCAAGCCGAACTGAACACCAAGCAGGAACTGGCCCAAGAATACTACCAGCAGTGGCAAATGCAAGAGAAGCAGTACAAGCAAATGCTAGACATGCGCCTTAAGCTAGAGACGCGCCTCACCACCATCAAGCAGGAACGTGAACGCCTGCGCGCCCTGATGGAACTAGCCGAGACCAAGAAGATCATGACTAAGACGGTCAAGAGCTTGGAAGGCCTGGCCAACACTGGTGACAAGGAGATCGACAGCCTCTCTCAGCAGATCCGCGCCCGCTTGGATCGTGAAGATGCCCGCCTAGAACTGGCCAGCCGTCGCATTGGCGAGGAGATCAGCGAAGCGGTCGGCAGCAGCCAGATCGATATGCAGCTGGAGGAGCGCCGCGCGCGCCTGCTGGGCAAGAGCGGCGGCGAGAGTTAGACACCTGCCCCATCCTCCCCTGGGCGCTGAGCGCCTGGGAGAAGCGCTCGCGACAACGCTAGTCAACTTCCGCCCTCGTCAGCAGCGTGCCACGTCGTTATGCTAAAGGTATCTCATGACCTGACTTGAAAGGGTCGCCGATGAGTGAACGCCAACAACTCCGCAACGAAATCTTCGGCAAACTACTCATGAGCGCTGTGCTACGCTGGGAGACTGCTGCCACGCTGCTGATCGCCCTAGTGCTGTTCTTCGCTGTCGGTGGCGTGACGCTACCCGTCGTCGGCCTTCAGCTGCCGGCCTGGATTTGGCTGCTCCTGGGCGCAGTGGCTGAAGCCCTCATGATTGGCGCTGCCATCACCGATCCTGAAGAAGCCCAGAAGCTCATCGCCCGCGAATTTGAGACGCGCTACGACATCAACCGCATTCGCAGCCGCGTCTCCCGTGAGCGCCTGAGTACCGCCCTAGAATACCGCCGCAACATGCTCAAACTGGCTGAGCGCCACCAGGGAGCTATGCGCATGCAGCTGCGCCAGACGATCCAAGACGTCAACGAGTGGATCAGCCACATGTACGATCTGGCCACTCACATCGACGCCTTCGAACAGAACGAGATCGTCGCCCGCGACCTGAGATCAGTGCCAGGCAAGATCGAAAAAGTACAAGTGCGCCTACAACGCGAGACCGACGCGCGCGTGCGCGCTGACCTAGAAGATCAGCTCCGTCAGCTTGAAAAACAGCAGAAGAACTTGGAAGCGACCATCAACAGCATCAAGCGCGCCGAAATTCAGCTGGAAAGCACCCTATCTTCGTTGGGGACGGTCTACGCCCAAATGTCGCTCATCAGCACGAAAGAGGTAGACAGCGCCCGCGCGCAACGCCTGCGCAAAGAAATTCGCGATGAGGTGAGCAGTCTGCAAGACACCATCGAAGCGATGGACGATGTGCAGCGCCTGACCTATCGCCTGGGAGAATGAGCTGTGCGCCGCTTCTTGTCGCTCCTCGTCGGCTTGCTGCTGGGCTTCGGCCTGGGCGTGCTGATGGTGGCCTTCTTCTCACCCCTCATCGGCGAGGATTTCCGCCAGGCTTGGCGCGAACACCTAGCCAACGCCCGCCGCGCAGCCGCCGAAGCCAGCGCCGCTAAGCGTGCCGCCCTAGAGCGCGAGCTGCGCGGCGAATAAGCTCAGCAGACGCGTGGCGTCCGTTGGCCCAACGATTGCGTAAGGCCAAGTCTTCTCGGCGCATGGTATAATCCGCGAGCGAACGACCCATCGACACGAGGAACGAGGTGAAACCATGCAGTACAGACGCCTGGGCGACGCTGGAATGCGCGTGAGTGCCGTCTCTTTTGGTGGCTGGATCAATTGGGGCGAGGGCAAGCTGGCAGAAGATGAAGCGCGGCGCATCGTCTTGCGCGCCTATGAGCTAGGCGTGAACTTCTTCGACCTGGCCGACATTTACGGGCGCGGCAAAGCCGAGGAGCAGATGGGACAGACCTTGCGTCAGTTCCCGCGTCATACCCTAGTCATCTCCACCAAAGTCTACTGGCCCATGTCCGACGACGTGAACGATCGCGGCCTGTCGCGCAAGCATATCTTTGAGAGCATTCATCGCAGCCTCAAGCGCTTGGGGACGGATTACGTCGACATTTACTTCTGCCACCGCCCTGATCCTGAGACGCCTCTGCTAGAGACAGCCCGCACCATGCACGACCTGGTAACGCAGGGCAAGGTCTTGTACTGGGGTACGAGCGAGTGGTCTGGTGCGCAGATTCAGGCTGTGCTAGACATTTGCGACAAGCACAACCTTGTGCGCCCTCAGACTGAGCAACCGCAGTATTCCATGCTGGTGCGCGACGTAGTAGAGCATGACGTGATCCCCGTCGCCCAGCCCAACGGGATTGGCCTGGTGGTTTGGTCACCGCTGGCTCAGGGCATGCTCACGGGCAAGTACGACGACGGCATTCCTGCCGAAGGAACACGCTTCTCCCGCGAGACCTGGCTCAAAGACCGCTACTTCACAGAAGCCAACATGCACAAGGTCAAGCGACTCAAGCCCCTCGCCGACGAGCTTGGCTTCACGCGCGGTCAGCTAGCTCTAGCTTGGTGCTTGCGACAAAGCAGCGTAAGCAGCGTCATCACCGGCGCTACTAAGGTCGGCCAGCTCGAAGAAAACGTCAAGGCTGCTGATATCAAGCTGAGCGACGACGTCATCGCACAAGTCGAAAACATCCTGAGCGCCTGAGCGTCTCTAAAGCCCACCTCATCCGATTGAGGACGAGGTGGGGAATACGCTTCACTGCAAGTGCGCTTCTAGGAAGTACAACAGCTTGTCCATCTCGCGGGTGATGGTGACGAGCAGATCGTTGGTGATCTGGTCGCCCGCTTCGGCCGCCACATCGGCAGCGCGGCGCGTGCCGTTGGCGTAAGCGGCTAGGCGCTCGGCCAGCGCCTCCACGAAAGCTTCGCCGCTGCTCAGGTCGCTGGGGAACTCCGCCAGCGCAGAGTTCTGAGCGGCCATGCGCGCTGTGCCGAGCGCTTCCGCGCCCAAAGCCGTCACGCGCTCGGCCAAGTCGTCCACCGACTCCAGCACTTCTTCGGCAATTTCGTCGAACAGCTTGTGTAGGGCGATGAAGTGCATGCCCTTGACGTTCCAGTGGGCCTGCTTGGCCTGGCTATACAGGTCAAAAGCGTTAGCCAATTGCTGATTGAGCAGAGCTGCCATCTGGTCGCGGACGGTAGGATCGAGGTTGATGCGCGTCGTGCGCGCGCGCGTGGTGCTGCTCATGATCGTCTCCTTAGATCGATATGACGAGCGTAAAATGTGTTTTTACCCACATCATCTTTTCTTTTTAACCTTAGAAAAAAATGAAAATAAGGTTAGCTTGCATCGGAATCATTAAGCTCTCATCTTGGACGGCTCAAAGCGCGGAGGCTGACGCGCTACACTAGCGACTACATTTTGGCATACCCAACCTATCAACACGGAGCAAGGCGACAATGGCCTGCGTCTTAGGAGTTGACCTTGGCACGTCTAGCGTCAAAGTGGCGCTCTACGATTTAGCAGCGGGAGTCTTGCGCGCCAGCGCCGCACACGAATACCCCATCCTCAAGCCTCAGCCCAACTACGCCGAACAGGACGCCGAATCCTGGTGGCAAGCGACGCGCTCAGCCATCCGCCGCGTCCTAGCTCAGGCGGGGGATCATTCGCCCTTGCTAGGGATTGGCCTCAGCGGGCAAATGCACGGCGCGCTGCTGCTAGACGCTCAGGGTCAGCCCCTCGCTCCTGCCATCATCTGGCCCGATCAGCGCAGCGCAGCGCAAGCCCAACAGCTGATGGACGCAGTAGGCCGCGAACGCTACGTGTCCATCACAGGGACGCTGGCCGCGACCGGCTTCATGGCTGCCAGTCTGCTGTGGCTCAAGGAACATGCCCCTGACGTGTTAGCCTGCGCGCACACTGTCCTGCTGCCCAAAGATTATGTGCGTTTCCGCCTGTGCGGTGCGCTGCACACGGACGTCAGCGACGCAGCTGGCACGGGCCTGCTGGACATTCATGCGCGCCGATGGTCAGAAGACATCCTCCAGGCGGCAGGTTTGCCCGTCCACGTCCTGCCGCCTCTAGCTGAGTCTGCCGCCATCGTCGGCCAGCTCAGCGCTCAGGCCGCCGATGATTTGGGCCTGCCTGCGGGCTTGCTCATCGCAGCGGGCAGCGCTGACCAAGTGGCCCAGGCAGTGGGCAACGGCCTGGTGACTCCAGGACGCGCTTCTGTGACGATTGGCAGCGGCGGCCAGGTCTTCGTCCCTGTTCCTGCTCAGCCCGCTGCTACCGATCCACGCTTGCACCGCTTCAACCACGCTGTGCCTGGCTTGCACTACATCCTCGGCGCGACCCTCTCAGCCGGCCTATCGCTGCGCTGGCTACGCCAAGTCGTGGGCCTGGAGCATCATCCCGACGCCTACGCCATCCTCAGCGCTGAAGCAGCCCAGAAGCCACCAGGGGCAGATGGTCTGATCTTCCTGCCTTACCTCACGGGCGAACGCACACCCTACATGGACTCAGCGGCGCGCGGTGCGTTCATTGGCCTGAATGCCTATCATGGACGCGGGCATTTGGCACGCGCCGTCATGGAAGGCGTCACCTTCTCTCTGCGCCAAGCCCTAGAGCTGGCCCTGGAGCTGGGTCAAGTCCAAGCCGAGGGTCTGCTCATCGCCGGCGGCGCGAGCGAGAGTCCGTTCTGGCGGCAACTCATGGCTGACGTGTGGGGCATGCCCGTGCAGAAGTCGCTCTCGCCAGAGCCAGCGGCGGTGGGAGCAAGCCTGCTGGCGGCCCTGGGTGCGGGCTACTACGCCAGCTTTGCGCAGATGGCCCAGGCCACCGCGCGCTACGACGCCTGGACAGAGCCGCGCGCTGAGTCGCGCGCCCTGTACGATGAGCGCTACGCGCACTTCTGCGCGCTCTACCCACGCCTGCGCGAAGACCTCCACCGCCTGGCTTAGTTCTTCTGGAACAGCACCCACAAGCGCCGAATCAGGTAGCGGTACTTGTTACCATGCGCCGCCAGCACGAACGATAAGCAGGTGAGCGCCGTCAGCAAGACGATGATGTACCAGTGGCGCACGGGATTGAAGGGGATGAAGTTGAAGAAATCGGGGAACAGGTAGAGGGCCAGCGTAGTGATGACGGCCATCACGCTCATGAAGATGACTGCCCCACGCCGCTCCAAGAAGCTGCGAGGCTGGTACAGGTCAACCCCCATGACTGCCATCACCATGACCGCTCCGTACAGCCCCAAGAAGACCGTCGAAGCGCTCTGCGCCATCGCAGGGCCATCGGTGAGGTACACCGTCACGTGCAGCAAAGTGAGGTAGATCGTCCCCAGGAAGCCGTGCGTCAGCACGAAGTCTAGCACGTCGTCGCGGAAGGACTTCATGAAGGCAGGCTTCAGCCAACCGATGGCGACGAAGGTGGCCGGGATGTTGATCGTGCCGAACGTGGCCCAACTGATCTGGATGGGCGTCACAGGGAAAGGCAGATACAGGAAGGGTATGAGGATATACCAGAAGATGTTGTACAGATTCTTGGCCAGGAACATCTTGTTCGTGCCATAGATGATCTGGGTGATGGTCTTGCCCTCATGGAAAGCTTTGGGCAGAGTAGACATAGCGTTGTCTAGCAGCACAATATCGGCCACGTCCTTGCTAATCTGCGTACCGTCGTTCATGACGATGGCCAGGTTGGCCTTCTTGAGAGCTGGCACATCGTTCACGCCGTCGCCCACCATCGCCACGTATTGGCGGTTAGCTTGCAGAGCGGCCACCAGACGGCGCTTGTCGTTCGGCTCGATGCGCGCGAAGACGTTGGCTTCTTTGACGGCGGCTTGCAGATCGGCGTCGCTCATGGCTTGTATCTGCGCGCCTGTGTAGCCCTTGCGCACTACGAAGCCAGCCTGCCTGGCGATGGCCTCCACCGTCTCTAGGTTGTCGCCGCTGATGACCTTCAGCTCTAGGCCTTCTTGGATGAAAGCTGCCAGCGTCTGCTGGATATCTTCGCGGATTTGGTCGGACAGGACGATCAGGGCAATAGGCTCGCTGAGCGCCGAGAGGTCGTCGGGATAGTCGTCGCGCTTGGGCAGGCGAGCGAAGGCTAGCACGCGCAGGCCCTCGCGGCTGAGCTTGAGGACGCGGTTGGATACGCTCTCGGATGCGCTGCTGTGGGGCAGCAGGCGCTCTGGCGCGCCCAGGGCATAGACCGAATCGGCGAAGACCACAGCCCCCCACTTGCGCTGACTGGTGAAGGGAATCTCGCGCACCTTGCGCGGCGCGCTCTCCTCTTGTTGCGGTGCATGAGCCTGCACATATTCGCGCACGGCGGCGGCAGTGCGATTGAGGTGGCCCAAATTGTCCAGGTAAGGGCGCAATTGGGCCAAAATTTCGGCTTGGGAGCTGGCGTTCAAAGCGATGACCTGCGTCACAGCCAGTTGGTTCTTGGTCAGCGTGCCAGTCTTGTCGAAGCACAGCACGGTCGCATTAGCCAGCGATTCGACGGCGTTCACGCGCTGAATCAGGGTGCGCTGGCGGCTGATCTTCAGCGCACCAATGGTGAGCGAGATGGCCGCCACCAACACCAGCCCTTGCGGCACGAGGCTGGTCACGAACACCAACGTATTGCGCACCGCGTTCAAGATCGGCTCTTGATTGACGATATAGGACGCGATCATCACCAGCGGTGCGAAGACGAACATCAGCACCACCGTCACCTCGACGATGATGTCGATATAAACCTGAGTAGGGGTGCGAATGCGCTTGTACTCTTTGGCGATGGCCGCCAGCTTGTTGATGTTGCTGTCCTTGCCGACGCGCGTCGCACGTACGATCCCCGTGCCAGCAATGCAGAATGAACCGCTATAGGCTTCCTGCCCCACCTCTTTGAACACGGCGTCAGATTCGCCCGTCAGCAGCGACTCGTCCATCTCCAGCGCGTCGCTGGCCACCACCACGCCATCGACCACCAGCCTGTCGCCTGGCTCAATCAGCAGCAGGTCGTCCAACACCACGTCCAGCATAGAAATTTCTTGCACTCGGCCACCACGCCGCACCCGCACCCTAGACGCCGAGAGAGCAGCCAGCTTGTCTAGCTTGCGTTTGGCGTTGGCTTCTTGAATCATGCCCAGAAAGGTGTTGGTGACTACGCTGAAGCCGCTGAAGATAGCCGTGCCATAGTCACGGAAAGCCAGCACGACGATCAGCAAGCTGAACAGGACGATGTTGAACAGGTTGAACAGGTTTTCAGCCACGATGTCCCAATAGGTGCGGCTGACGCGCGCCTTGTAGTTGTTGGTTTGGCCGCGCGCTTGGCGCTCAGCGACTTCTTGTGGGCTGAGGCCCGTCAGCGGCGCAGGCGGCGTCTGGACGAGGGGCGGAGTGTCCGCAGCGATTTGCATGGCTCGTTCTGACCTTCCATAAGCAGGGATGTTGGCAGGGTCATTCATTGTAACCCATAAATGGCTCGCAGGTCTTGGTGGCTGAGCTTTTCGACTAGCTGGGGGGCAAGACGGGGCGCGTGCAGGCGAAGCTCGCATACAGAGCGCCGACGTAGACTGTATAATCATAGGCGCGGTTGGCGTCCGGGGCAATCTCCACGCCCTGGTCGGTGACGCGCAGGGTACGCTGAAGGATGGGCAGAGGATTGCCCTTCTCCGCTCCTACGTGGTCAACGATCTTGTTGTAGCGCCGAAGCTTTGGCCCATCGCCTAGCAGCGTCACGATGAAGCCCTCTAGCTCTAGCCGATCCGCCGCCACGCGCGCCAGATTGGGCGCGCCGCTCTCGTTGATTACCGCCACCGTCGGGCGCAGCGCGCGGAACTGGCTAGCCGTCGGCGGAGTGACGAAGGCCTGCATGAGGGCAAAGGTCGGGGCGCGCTGGATGTTGAGGATGAACTGGCCCTCTCCATCTGTATAGCCGCGCGTGACTTCCTGACCCTGAGTGAAGGTGTAGTAGCTCAGGCCATTAGCCTCCATCTCCAGGGCCAGCGGCAGGAAGGACAGGGCCTGATCTAGCGTAATGTCGGTCTGCACGTAGGGGCTGAGCATTTGCCACAAGCGTGGTATGTCAGCCAACCAATTGGCTTGGCGCACACGCCGCCAGATGGCCCGCAGCAAATCTTGGTGGCGACGACCTCGGTCGAAGTCGTTGCTGCTCATGCGGCTGCGTGCGTACCAGAGGGCCGTCGCTCCATCGAGACGATGGACGCCGACATCCAGCGTGAAGCGCTCCCAATTCTCTGGATTGGCGCGATCAAGGTCAGGGGCTTTGAGCTTCCAATCTTGTAGCGCACAATCGACGCTGATATCGATCCCGCCTAGCGCGTCTACCAGGGCGGCGAAGCCGCTGAAGTTGGTGCGCACGTGATGATGGATCGTCACTCCCAGGTTGTAGAGGATGGTCTCTTTGAGCCACAGCAAACCGTCGCGCCCGTCGCGATTGACCAGATAGTATACCTGATTGAGCTTGCGCATGCCGTAGCCGCCCAGCACGTAGACGTACAAGTCGCGCGGGATGGACAAGATCGCGGCGGTGCGCGTGGTGCGATTGAGCGACAGGATCATCATGGCGTCGGTCAGGCCGTTATCGCTATAGCTGCCCATGCCCAGCAGCAGGATGTTCACCAGATCATAGCCGCTTGTGTTGACAGGCCACATACGCTCTGGGATGGGATTGGCTTGTGCGTGCAGCGCACTCAAGCTCAGGCAAGCTATCGCCAGGGCCAGGCTGAGTTGTCTTAGCATGGCAAAATCCTTCGGAGCTTTGTACAATCCAGCCCATTCTAATTCGCAGAATTCCGATGGACTATCCCCATGCCTTTACCACAAACCTTCATCGCGCCTCAGCAGGTTCAGGCCAAGCGCCTCACCCTGAGCGTCATCATCCCCTGTTACAACGAAGCGACTACGATTTACGAGGTACTCAATCGCGTGGAAGCAGTGGGCCTGGCCGATGAGATCATCATCGTCGATGACGGCTCTACGGACGGCACGCGCGAAATCCTCAAGACTATCGAAGCTGAAGCTCGTCCCAACGTGCGCATCCTCTACCACAGCCACAACCAGGGCAAAGGGGCAGCGCTGCTGACGGGTTTCCAGGTCGCCACCAGCGACATCTTCCTCATCCAAGACGCCGATTTTGAGTACGACCCGCGCGAATATCCCATCCTGCTCAAGCCACTAGAAGAAGGCATCACCCAAGTCGTCTATGGCTCGCGCTTCTTGGGCGGCCCACGCAAAGCCATGAACTTCTGGAACATGGTGGCCAACAAGACGCTCACCTTCGTCACTAACATCCTCTACAACGCTATCCTGAGCGACATGGAGACCTGTTACAAGGTCTTCCGCCGCGAAGTGGTGGCCCGCATGAAGATTCGCGCGCGCGGCTTCGAATTTGAGCCAGAATTCACCGCCAAAGTCCTCAAGCAGGGCCTGCGCATTTACGAAGTCCCCATCTCTTACAACGGACGCGAATACCATGAGGGCAAGAAGATTAAGTGGACGGACGCTCCCATCGCCCTGTGGACGCTGATTAAGTACCGCTTCGTTGACTAGAACCACGACCCGCGAGGTCAGCCATGAGTGATCGCACCGAGCAACTGCGCGCCATCCGCGATGAAGTCCTCAATTTGACCGAATCGCCGCTGTACGCCTACCGCGTCCAGAACGGCTACTACCCTGTCATCGGCCAGGGCAACCACTACGCTCGTATCATGTTCATCGGCGAGGCCCCTGGCGAGAACGAAGCCAAGACGGGCCGTCCCTTTTGCGGCGCCAGCGGGCGCTTCTTGGATGAACTGCTGGCCAGCATCCAGCTCAAACGCGAGGATGTGTACATCACCAACATCGTCAAAGATCGTCCACCCGACAACCGCGACCCCAGCAAACAAGAGATCGCCGTCTACGCACCCTTCCTGGAGCGCCAACTCCAGATCATCCAGCCGCAGGTGATCGCCACGCTGGGGCGCTATTCGATGAAGTACATCTTGGACAAGTACAACGCAGCAGAGCGCAACGAGCCGATCAGCAAGCTGCACGGGCGCGTGGTGCGCGTCATCGCCGATTGGGGCGCGCTGAGCATCGTCGCCCTGTTCCACCCAGCCAGCGCCCTGTACAACCCCACCCAGCGCCAAATCCACCTAGACGATTTCCAGGTCTTGAAACAGTTCATGTGAGCGGAGGCTTCATGACCGCCATGCTGCACGACAAGGTCGCCTTCATCACGGGAGCCGGCAGCGGCATAGGCCGCGCGACAGCCCTGCTGCTGGCCCAGCATGGCGCGCGCGTGCTGGTGACAGACCTCAACGTCGCAGGCGGGCGAGAGACCGTTGAGCAGATTGTGGCGGCGGACGGCGAAGCCTACTTCTTGGCCTGCGACGTGACCCAGCCCGACGACGTGGCCCGCACCATGCAGGCTCTGCGCGAACGCTGGGGCGCGCTACACTTGGCCATCAACAACGCCGGCATCAGCGGCAGCTTCGACAAGCCCATCGACCAGACTGACGACGCCATCTTCGACCAGGTGATGAACGTCAATGTGCGCGGCGTGTGGTTGTGCATGAAGGCCGAGATTCCGCTCATCCTGGCCAGCGGCGGCGGCGCTATCATCAACCTGGCATCGGTAGCTGGCCTGATCGGCGCTCCGCGCGGCGCAGCCTACTGCGCCAGCAAGCACGCCGTCATCGGCCTAACGCGCGCGGTAGCTCTGGAATATGCGCGCAAGGGCCTGCGCGTCAACGCCGTCTGCCCCTCTTTCGTAGAGACGCCTATGGTGACGGCCATCGCCGAGCAGAGCGCCTTCATGGCCGAGTCGACGCGCGCCGCCAGCCCGATGAAGCGCCTGGGGACGCCCAAAGAGGTGGCAGAAGCCATCCTGTTCCTGTGCAGTCCAGGCGCTAGCTTCATGAACGGCGTGGCCCTGCCCGTCGACGGTGGCCTGACCGCCAGCTAGGCCAGACGCCAAAGAATGGTCTGACGGGGAAACGATGGCCCAGGATGAGCGACTCTGGAGTTTGGCCCAAGACGAAGACGCTGTGCAGAAGCAGTTCTGCATAAGACGCGCCTTCGGGCGCGCCGCACACCCAGACTTTAATCGCGGGCGGCGCGGGGTTGACCAGCCACAGCTCGCGCAACCCGTAGCGCTCTTGCAAGGCGAACTTCGGCCCGCGATCCCACCTAAGCGTGGCCTCCGACAAAATCCAATCGCCAGGTTGGACGCGCCCACGACTCGCTCACGGATGATAATCCGCGCCCTTCGCTCTTCTTGCCGGGCCGCCAAAGACGGGTGGGATTATAGCCATTCATCTTATCCAGGACGTGCTGTGATACACTTGGCGTCGTCCGTCTAGGCATTCCTCACCACTGCAGGCTCTCCATGACTGTACAGACCCGCGCATTGGCGCGCCCGCCTCTATCGGCTGGGCGCTGGTACTACGGTTGGACGCTCGTCCTGACGCTGGCCCTCACCGAGACGATCAGCTATGGCGTGCTGTTCTACGCCGTCAGCGTCTTCATCGCCCCCATGCAAGCTGACTTGGGCTGGACGCGGGCCACCATCAGCGGCGGGGTGTCGCTGTCGCTCATCGTAGCGGCCATCGTAGGTTTAGGCGTGGGGCGCTGGTTGGATTGGCAGGGGGCGCGCGGCGTGATGACGCTGGGATCGCTGCTGGCGGTGATCGCTGTCATGGCTTGGTCGCAGGTGCGCGATCCGCAGACTTACGCCCTCATCTGGCTGCTGATGGGCTTGGCGAAGGCGATGGTCTTCTACGACTCGGCCTTCTGGGTGTTAGCCCAGTGGTTTGTGCGCTATCGGCGGCGAGCCATCACGATTATGACCTTCGTCGCTGGCTTCTCTTTCCTCATCTTCAGCCCACTAGCCAACGCCCTGATCCAGCGCTTTGGCTGGCGCGAAGCGCTGGTGCTGCTGGGCCTGCTGCTGGCTTGCACCACTCTGCCGCTGCACGCCTTGCTGCTACGCCGCCGTCCGGAAGACCTGGGCCTGCTGCCTGATGGCGACGTTCAGCCCACCAGCTCATCACCGAGCAGCCCGCCAGAGGGGCTGAACTTCGGCGCAGCGCTGCGCCAGCTGGCCTACTGGGCTTTGACAGCGGCCTTCGCCTGCGGTGGCGTAGGCCTGTACACGATGGTGCTGTACATTGTGCCGCACCTGATCGACGAGGGCTACGACTCCGCCTTTGCGGCGCTGGCAGCTGGCCTAGTGGGTCTGCTATCGCTGCCGGGGCGGCTGATCTTCACGCCGCTGGGCGAACGCGCTCCGTCGCGGGTGGCGGCCCTCCTGTTCCTTAGCCAGGCAGCAGGCTTGCTGGTGCTGATCTTCGCCCAGAGCCAGCTCGGCGTGCTAGCCTTCGTGGCCCTGTTCAGCCTGGGATACGGGGCAGTGACGCCGTCGCGGGCCGCCCTGATGGCCGAATACTTTGGGCGGCGCGCCTACGGGACGATCAACGGCTTCAGCACCGTCATCATCACCCTGGTCAGCGCAGCGTCGGTGACCGCCGCCGCCCTCCTCAACGATCAGACGGGCAGCTTTCGCGCGGCTCTGTGGATCATGGTGGGCCTGTCATTGCTCGGCGCAGGCCTGATCGGCGTGGCGCATTGGCTCAGGCCACGCCTGACCACTTAATCTTGCTCCATCAAGCGGCGGATGTTGACTTCAAACGGCGGATGGATCAGCCCGCGTTCGGTGATGATGGCCGTGACGTAGCGCGACGGCGTCACGTCGAAAGACGGGTTGCCCGCCACCGCCCCGTGCGGAGCGATGAGGTGACCGTCGATGTGAGTCACTTCTTCAGGGGCGCGTTCCTCAATCGGGATAGCATCGCCGTTGGGGGTGGTCAAATCGATGGTGGAGGTTGGCGCGACGACGTAGAACGGCACGCCGTTCTCTTTGGCCACGACAGCTAGGTTGTACGTGCCAATCTTGTTGGCCGTGTCACCGTTGGCTGCGATCCGATCCGCTCCCACCAAGCACAAGTCAACCTTCTGGGTGCGCATGTAGTGGCCCGACGCTCCATCGGCGATGATCTTGTGCGGAATGCCTTCCTGGATCAGCTCCCAGGCCGTCAGGCGCGCGCCTTGCAAGCGGGGGCGAGTCTCATCGACTAGCACCATGAGCTGCTTGCCCTGGCGGAAGGCAGAACGCACCACCCCCAGCGCCGTCCCCCACTGCACAGCGGCCAAGCTGCCCGTGTTGCAATGGTGGATGATGGTCGCCCCATCGGGGACGAGGGCAGCGCCATGCGCCCCCATGCGCTGATTGATGGCCACGTCCTCATCAGCCAAAGCCTGGGCTTCTGCTAGCAGAGCAGCGCGCAGCGCATTGACTTCGGCGTGGGGCTGGCGAGCCAGACCCTGCATACGCTGGATAGCCCAGAACAGATTGACCGCCGTCGGGCGCGAAGCGGCCAGTAGGGCCGCTGCCTGATCCAGGTCAGCGCGCAGAGCCTCTGGCGTATCGGCCTGGCTCTGCTGAGCCGCCAGAGCCAAGCCAAAGGCCGCTGCTGCGCCGATGGCCGGCGCGCCGCGCACTACCATCGCGCGGATGGCCTCCGCTACGTCTTGATAGCGCTCGTAACGCGCAATGACGAACTGATGGGGCAGCAAGCGCTGGTCGATCATGCATAGCTGGCCAGCGTCCCAATAGACGGTGCGCACGCTGGCATATTCAGAAGACTGGGGATTCATCAGGAGGCCTCTCTTTCCTGGTCGATACTGGCCCGTCGCTTATAACCCGCGCGCCTCTCTGTTGCAAGCCTTGCAACTTGTGCTATAGTGATAACGTCCGATGAGTGTTCATCCTGACGCTTCGCCGTGAACCTTGATCCGCCTCATCCTGCTTCATCGTCTTCCGCGCCGCCCCGTGCGAGCAGACCTGCGACGCGTCCTCTGCAAGCATGCGCTCTGCTCCGATGGTCGCCCAAGCGCCGTCAGGATTTAGCAGAAAGGTTCTGTGTTGGACGATAGCAGTCCTTACCTAGTCCCTATGCTGGCTCTGCTGGCCCTGGGAGGCTTGCTTTCGACCGCCTACACTGCCCTCTCCAACGTGCGTCCTGCCCTGCTGACGGAGCGCGCCGAGAGTGGAGACCGCCGCGCCCGCCAAATCCTAACCCTCATCAGCGGCGAGTCGCGCCTCTCTATGACCTACCTCCTGCTCAACACCCTCATCCAATTCAGCCTAGCGGCCCTCACCTTCTTCACGGTAGGTCTGCTGAGCGACGGTCATCTGGGCTGGATGGCCATAGGCGTGGGCAGCATGGCCTTGCTGATGATCATCTTCGGCTGGAGCGTGCCAGAGGCCATTGGTAGCGTCTACGCTGAACCCATCGCCCGCACCCTGGTGTTGCCCATGATCTGGCTCTGCCAGCTCCTCACCCCCATCACCTGGTTGCTGCTGAGCGTGAGTCGCGTGGTGGCCAGCACCTTCGGCGGCGAACGCCTGGTGGACACCGTGACAGAAGAAGAGATCATGACTCTGGTCAACGCTGGCCACACCGGCGGCACGATTGAGGAAGACGAGAAGACCATGATCTACAGCGTCCTCCAGCTCGATCAGACCACTGCTCGCCAGCTCATGGTGCCGCGCATGGATATCAAGGCGCTGGACGTGGAGACGCCCATTGCAGAAGCCTGCGATCATTTCATCGAGTCAGGCTTCTCGCGCATCCCCGTCTATGAAGAGAGCATTGATAACATCATCGGCCTGCTGTACGCCAAAGACTTGCTGGCCCTGCAGCGCCGTCCCGACGCCGAACAGCTCATGATTCGCGATCACCTGCGCCCAGCTTACTTCGTCCCTGAGACGCTGGTGGCCGATGAACTGCTCAAGAGCTTGAAGAAGCAGAAGATTCACATGGCCATCGTCGTCGATGAATTTGGCGGCACATCGGGCCTGGTCACCATCGAAGACCTGATTGAAGAGATCATCGGCGACATCGTGGACGAATACGACCCACCAGAGGAGAGCGAAGTCATCGACGAAGGCGAAGGACGCTATTCGATTGACGCGACGATGAATTTGAGCGACTTCGACGAGCGCTTTGGCCTGGGCCTGGACAACGAGGAGACGGACACGCTGGGCGGCTTCATCTACGCCAAGTTGGGCCGCGTGCCGCAGAACGGCGAAGTCGTCGAAGGCGAAGACTACCGCCTGACTGTGCAGCACATCGAAGGCCGACGGATACGGCGTGTGCTGCTGGAACTCAGGCAGCAAGCCGAAAGCGAGCAGGCCAAAGACCAGGAATCCGTGTCATCTGAAGAGTCCACCTCACCAGGAAACGAGCCACCATGACCCCGCAAGAGACGCAGGCCCTCATCGAACAGGCCATAGCCGCCGCTCAATACGCCTACATCCCCTACTCGCGCTATGCTGTTGGGGCGGCGCTGCTGGCCAAAGGCGGCCAGCGCTATAGCGGCTGCAACGTCGAAAACGCTGCCTATCCGGCTTGTATCTGCGCTGAACGGACGGCGCTGGTGAAGGCCATCAGCGAAGGCCAAAGACACTTCGTGGCGATAGCCGTCGCCACTCGCGACGGCGGCTCGCCGTGCGGCTTGTGCCGCCAAATGTTGTTCGAATTCGCACCCGATCTGCGCGTGCTGATCTGCGATTTTGCAGGTAAGGTTCATCATGACCTGCCGCTACGCGCTCTGCTGGCGCACGGCTTTGGCCCTGAACGCCTCCTGGAGGGAGCATGACACTGCTGAAATGGGACTATCTGGTCGTCAACTTGGTACGTTCTTACGGCATGAACTACCGCGCCAACGGCGTGAAGATGGCCGAGTGGAAAGACTTGCCCTTGCACGACATGCTGGCGCGCGTGGGCCAGCAAGGCTATGAGTTGGTGGCCTATGACGGGATGAATTACATCTTCAAGCGGCCCGCCATGCCCAGGAACGCCACTCAGCCCATCGCAGGCAACGCGCCTCGTCCCCCAGCTCAGCGCCCTGAGGGCGATACGCCGCCCCCATCGACGCCTCCGCGTTCATCAGAGACGTAGGCGCGCCCTGCCCGCTCAGCGCCCGCGTATCAACTGGCCCAACCAGATCAGGAAGGCGGCGCCACCGGTTGCCACGAACAGATTGGCGATGAGCAGAGGCAGGCCTCGATCCGGCAGCACAGTGTCGGGCAGGAAGAGGTTGATTAGGAAGCCGCCGACGACAGCGCCAGCAATGCCCAGAATGATGTCCATGAAGAAGGGCTGATTGTGCCGCTTCATAATACGGCGCGCTAGCGCGCCAGCGATGAAGCCCACAATCAGCCAACCCAGACAAATAAAGGGCGAGGCGATGACGGCGCCAATGAAGTCGAACATGGTGTGTAACCCCCTGGTTGCGTGAGACGATACCTGTCATTATACGCAACCCAGGGAACAGAGTTGCACCTTTTAGGCGCGCCAGCTCTCCAGCGCGGCCTTGACGACGCTCATGAAGCCGTCAGCCGTCGCGCCGTCAATCAGGCGATGGTCGAAGGACAGCGACAGGTAGACGCAGGGGCGGATGGCGATCATGTCGTCGATGACCTTGACGCGCTTCTCCATCACCCCCACCCCCAAGATGGCGCTCTGGGGCTGGTTGATGATGGGCGTGGCGAACAAGCTGCCGCTCACGCCATGATTGGTCAGGGTGAACGTGCCGTCGCGCACTTCGTCAGGACTCAGGCGCTTGAGGCGAGCGCGTTCGGCCAAGTCGTTGATTTGACGCGCTAAGCCAAACAGGTTGTAATCTTGGGCGTTCTTAATCACCGGCACGATCAAGCCGTCTTCTAGAGCCGTCGCCATGCCGATGTTGAGCGGACGCTGCATGTAGATGCCTTCATCCGTCCAGCGCGCGTTCAGGATAGGATAGGCGCGCAGGCCCTCCACGATGGCTGCCACGAAGTAGGCTGTATAGGTGAGCTTGATCCCCTGAGCTTTAGCCGCCCCTCTATGAGCTTCGCGGTGGGCCACGACGGCGCTCATGTCAGCTTCGAAGACAGTAGTCGCGTGGGGAGCGATGTGCAGTTTGCTGGCCACCATGTGTTCAGCAATGCTGCGGCGCATAGCCGAGAGCGGGATCAATTCGCCGCTGAGCTTGCCCACTGGTTCTGCCGCTGCGCGCGCCGAAGAGGGACGAGCAGGGAACTGGGCGGGAGTGGGCGGCGCGACAGGCGGAGGCGGCAAAGTGTATTCCACCAGCGGCTTGAATAGGTCGCCGCTGCCAGGCTGCTCCCAGGGCGGCAGTTCAGCAGCAGGCTGCGGCGCTGCACTGCGCTGAGCCAGATAAGCTTCTACATCTTTTTTGGTGATCCGCCCGTCGCGGCCCGTGCCGCGTATCTGCGACAGATCAAGGCCGTGTTCTGCGGCCATGCGCGCCACAACAGGCGTCACATGGCCTGCATAGGCGCGCGTGCCAGAGGTGACGGATGGTTGGGCAGGGGCGAAGACAGCTTGGCCAGGGACAGGTGCAGGGTGCTGGCGGAGCGCAGGAGCTGGCGCTTCGGCGGCGGGCAGCGCTTCATCAGGTTGGCCGATCAGGCCCAACAGCACGCCGGCTTGCACTGTCTGACCCTCTGCAACGTCTATGCGCAGCAGCACGCCGCTGGCTGGAGACGGAATCTCAGTGTCTACTTTGTCTGTGCTGACGCGTACAATCGACTCGAATTCCTGGACAGTCTCGCCGACCTTCTTCAGCCATTCGCCGACCGTCCCTTCGACGACGCTCTCGCCGAGTTGAGGCATGATGATGCGGGTGACCATGCGCGTTCCGTCCTAGTAAGCCGCAAGTTCGCGGATAGCCTGGGCAATCTTATCGGGGTTGGGCATGTAAAATTCCTGCAGGGTGTGGGCGAACGGCACGCCTGGCACGTCGGGGCCAGTCAGGCGCATGACGGGCGCGTCCATGTAGGCGAAGCCATCGCTAGCCAAGATAGCTGCCACTTCTGCGCCGTAGCCCAGCGTCAAGTTGTCTTCGTGGACGATGAGGGCTTTGCCCGTCTTTTGGAAGGAGCGCAAAATGGCCTCTTTGTCGATGGGCAACAGGGTGCGCAAATCAACGACTTCGGCCTGAATGCCGTCGCTGCGATGGACGATCTCAGCAGCAATTTCAGCGTAGTGAGCCATCATGCCGTAGGCGTAAACGCTCACGTCGCGGCCCTCGCGGGCCAGACGCGAGGGGCCAATTGGCGTGGTGTAATCGCCGTCTGGCACTTCGCCCTTAATGGCGCGGTAGCCCTTCTTGGGTTCGAAGAACATGACCGGGTTAGGATCGCGCACGGCGCTCTTGAGCAGACCTTTGGCATCAGCTGGCGTGGACGGAATGACGATCTTGAGGCCAGGGACGTGGGCGAAGAAGGCTTCCACGCTCTGGCTGTGGTACAGGCCGCCACTGATCCCACCACCGTAAGGCGCGCGAATGACCATCGGCACATTCCACTGACTGTCGCTGCGGTAGTATATCTTGGCGGCTTCGCTGATGATCTGGTTGAAGGCAGGGAAGATGAAGTCGGCGAATTGAATTTCGCAGATGGGGCGCAGACCGCTGAGGGCCGCGCCGATGCCCACCGCTACAATGCTCAGTTCAGCCAGCGGCGAGTCGACTACGCGCTCCGCTCCATACTTCTCGTACAGGCCCATCGTCGCGCGGAAGACGCCGCCGCGCGGGCCGACGTCTTCGCCAGTGATGAAGACGTGCGGGTCGCGGGCGAGTTCTTCGTCCATCGCTTCTGTGATCGCTTGGATGAGGGTCATCGTGCGCATAGGCTACTCCAGAGGGGCGTAAACTGCGCTGAGCGCGGCTTCGGCAGGCGGATAGGGAGCGGCTTCAGCTTCGCGCTGAGCTTCATCGACGACTTGGCGGGCCTGATCTTCGTATTCGGCGATAGTGTGCTGAGTCAGCAAGCCCTCGGCCATCAGGAACTCGGTGTAGCGCAAGATGGGGTCTCTGCGCTTCCATTCCTCCACCTCTTCGCGGCTACGATAGCTGCGATCGTCATCATCGGAAGAGTGCGGCACAGGACGGTAGGTCTTGGCTTCGACTAGGGTTGGGCCATCGCCGTTGTAGGCACGCAACACCGCTTCGCGCATGACGTCGTAGACCGCCAGCACGTCGTTGCCGTCGACGACGACGCCAGGCACACCATAGGCAGCGGCGCGGTCAGCTACGTTCGGCACGGCCGATTGCAGCTCGAACGGCACGCTGATGGCGTATTGGTTATTCTGCACCAAGCAGATGAAGGGCAGCTTGTGGACGCCAGCCCAATTCATGCCCTCGTGCCAGTCACCTTGACTGGTGCTGCCTTCGCCCAGGCAGGTGAGGGCCAGGCGCGGCTTGCTAGGATCACGTGGATCGACCAGGCCCAGCTTCTGGCGATACTGGATGGCGAAGGCCGTGCCTGCGGCTTGGGGAACTTGGCTGGCCACCACTGCCGACTGAGTGACGATGTTCAAATGACGGGCGCTCCAATGGCTGGGCATTTGTCGTCCGCCGCTGCTCAGCTCGCCTTGTTTGCCGTAGACGCTGAACATGAAGTCGCGCGGGGTGACGCCGAGCGCTAAGACCATCGCCAAATCGCGGTAGTAGGGGTAGACGAAGTCGACGCCGCGCTGGATGGCGAAGGCTGCTGCGACCTGCGTCGCTTCGTGACCGATGGCGCTCACGTGGAAGGCAATTTTGCCCTGACGGTGCAATACCCAGGCGCGTTCATCCAAGCGACGCGAGAGCAGCATAAACCAGTACATGTCCAAGAGGGTTTCAGCGCTGAGCTGTGCAGCGTACCCCTTCGCTTTGAGATCAGCGGTCGTCATCGTCACCACCTTGTCCCTATAGATCTGGCCGCTATCATAGCAACCAGCGCTAAACAATAGATGAAATGTTGCTTGGCTTAAGCCTCAAAAGCTATCAAAAAGATAACAATAACTGTTGGGATTGGAAAAATCGAACGAGACGCATACAAGCTGCGCCTCGTGATCGCTGGTCGTTGGTGATGAGCCTAGCCACGCGAGCCGCTAGGCGTGGGACTGCCACCGACTTCGGGTGGTGGAAAGATAGGCGTTGTCAGGCCCAAGCCAGGCGTGCTGGTAGCAAGCATGATGGGGGCAGACGGGGTAACCAAGCCACCAGGAGCGGCGGGCGCAGAAGACGCAGTTGTGTTGGGATCAGCGTCGGCAGCACAACGGAAGCCCACCCAGCGCGGGTAGGCGTCGCGCACGTTGTCTGGGGCAGGGAAGCCATATTGGCGGTGGACGCTGCGCGCGAAGAACGGCACGCTGTCCCAAGAGCCGCCGCGCAAGACTTTACGCAGCTCAATCGTCGGCCCTTGCGGGTTGAAGACCGGCTGCGGCTGATTGGCCATCTGGTTGTAATAATCAGCGCTGTACCAATCGTTCACCCATTCCGCCACGTTGCCAGCCATGTCCAGCAAGCCATACGGGGAAGCGCCCAGCGGATACGTCCCGATGGCTACCGTCCCCAGTGCAGCTTCGCGCGGACGGTTGGTCTTGGCCAGGGTCTCGCTCCACTGATTGCCCCAGGGATAAATGCGACCATCGTCCCCGCGCGCTGCGCGCTCCCACTCAGCTTCGGTAGGCAACCTGCGCCCAATGGCCTGGCAATAGGCGTTGGCGCCGTACCAGGTCACGCCGAAGACGGGATGATTGTTCAGCCCAAGTGGGACGTTGTAGTTGGCGCCATCGAAGGTGATGACGGCGCCCGACGGGTTTTCGTTGACCGTCTGAATGCAGATGAAGCCGTTGCAACCATTGAGATGCGTGCTGCCCTGCGAACGCAGATAGTTCAGGAAAGCCACATACTGCTGGAAGGTGACTTCGGTGATCTCCATGCGATAGGGGTTGAGCTGCACCTGGAAAGGCGGGTTGGCATCCTCGCCGTAGGACTCCTGGCAGTTGCCGCCGTCGCGGGTGCGGCATTGGCTCACAGCTTCGATGACCTCTAGCGGGGTCGTCCCCATCGTGAAGACGCCGCCAGGGATGTTGGCCATGTTGCTCACCAAGCCCACCAGAGGAGCTGGGATTGCGCTGGTGGGGCTGGCCTGCGGCACGACGACGCCACCCTGGGGCGCGACCAGGCCACCAGGCGGCGTCAGGCTGACCGCCGCGATCACCGTCGGAGCAGGCAGACCTGGCGCCAACGTCTGCGCAATGCCTTCCGCCTGGAGGTTGATAGGCGGCGTAGGGCTGGGGAACAGGATCACCCCTTGATCGGCGCTGGTGGGTTCAGGGGTAGCAGTGATGACGAAAGGCGTGGACGTGGGGGCATTGGGGTCGGGCGTGGCGGTGACGATCATCATAATCGTCTGCGGAGTCACGGGGATGGGGGTCGGGGCGGTGCGGAAGCTATCGAGCGTGCCGCTGAGCAGCAGCAAGAAGATGACCAGGCCGCCGCACAGCAGGCCAGGGAAGAAGCCAATTAACATCCACTGCCAGCCGCTGCTGCGCCTGCGCACGCCGGGACGACCGTAGTTGGGGGTCATAGCAATGCTCCTGAACAAAGTTACGAGTCCGTATTTCTAGCCCATCGCAGCACGCTTGACAAGGTGAAGCTCTTTCAGCGCAGAGCGAACGCATGAAATTCACCCTCGGCCTCTCTTGGGTCTATGGTCTGTTGCGAACCTTCATCCCTGGGTAAAAGCCCCTCGCTTTAAGGCAAAAAGTCTGAAGTGAGGGCTGCCACCAGCCTGTTTGCGTTGGCTCTGCCCGTCGCTCGCTGCTCACCAAGTCAGCGTCCAGACGTTCAGCAGCCTGCGCTTGCCCGCTTCTTGAGCCTGGAGCTGGAAGCCCTGAGCTGCGTAGAACTGGTTGGCGGGCAGTCCCTGGGGGCATTTGAGCAATATAAAGCGCGCTTGTCGGGCCTGACATTCACGCTTGAGGGCCTCAACCAGAGTCGCTCCCAGCCCCGCGCGCCGACGACTGCTCAGCACCGCGATATGATAGAGAGTCGTCTGCCTGTCGCGACGGTGACGGTAATGCACTGCGCCCAGCAAGCCTTCATCGCGCACCACCAAGATTTCGCCTCTGTGGATCGACTCGGCCAGGCTAGGTCGGAGGACGAAGCCCAGGGCCTGGCGCTCGGCGTCGAACAGCGCTTTGACGGCGTCTAGATCATCAGGCGTGGCGGGCCTCACAACGTAGCGGGGGGAAGTCACGCCTCGTCCTCAGGCTCAACCGGCTCAACGGTGACGCGAATGAGGTCTTTATCGTACAGGCCGCGCAGCAGAGTCCACAGCGTTTGGCTATAGCGACGTTCCAGAGCTACAAAATCGACCGCACCGCGCCGACGCTGCTGTTGGATCAGGTCGTAGACTTCGCGCTCTTCTCTGGTGGGGGTTTGTCCGCCGATCTGGCTTTGTAGGGCCTGGACTTGGTCGTGGATGGCGCCAAGTTTTTGCCGCCACTGGCCCAAAGCTTCGGCGTACGGAGCTAGGCTATCGACGTCGTTCAGACTATGTTCGAGCTTGGCTTCGGCTTCTGGCAAGTCAGCGGCCAGTGGGTTGAGCTGTTCTTGGATGGCTTCAATCTGCTGGTAGGCCTGAGCGCGGGCCTGCGTCGCTAAATTGGCGGCGGCCTTGCGCAGCGACTCCAGGCTCTGCTGACGATCGGCGATGGCGCGGCGGCCTTCGTCCAGGTTGCGCACCAGGTGGCGGCGCACCTGCTCCCGAAGCTGAGCGTAGGAGTCTCTGGGATGAGCTGCGTTGTAATTGATCGTCTGCCACTGGCTTTGGCCGATGATGCGGTGCTGGAGGAGCGTCTGGCGCTGACTGTCGTGAAGGTCAATGAAAGCGCGCCGACGCGCGTTCTTGCGCTCGTTGAGTTGGCGGTGTAGCTCGTCCAGACGCTTGGTGAAGGGCTGGTATAGCGGCAAGGCGTTCAGCCGAGGGCTTTGACTGCGGATTTCACCGCGTATATCGACGGAGAGCTGGTCGAAGGCGCGGCGCTGTTCGGCTACCTCATCGGGCGCTTCCGATTTTAGGCTCTCTAAGAACTGCTTGCCGCTGGTGACCAGGGTGCGCCATTGGTGGAAGTCAGCGTCGCGCTTGGCGAAGGCTCGCAGACTCTGTTCGAGTTCTTCTAGTTTGTGCCGATAGATGGGCAAGTCGCGCATTGTCTCGGCAATTTGTTCGTAGCTAGGCTGACCCTCTAGGATGAGACGGCGCGTGTTCTGTAAGCGCTGGCTCAGCTCGTCGCGTTTCTTCTTCAGGTCGCGGGCTTCGTCCAAGAGCGAAATGCGCATGGCGTCGATCTGATCGCTGTATTCGACGGCTTCGTCTCTGAGCGAATCCTCCAGTCGCTCCACGTCAGGGCCGTTCGGAGCGCGCAGTCCTTTGACAGCGCTGCGCAGGTTGTTGAGCAGATCGTTGATGATGTTCTCCAAGTCGCGCTGGCGCGTCTTGAGGGTGCGCAGCAGCTTGCTGACCTCTTCGGGGTTGGGCGATTTGGATTTGGCTAGTTCTTGCAGCATAGGCTTGTAGCGCCTCTCTGCGTCGTCGCGTAGGCTTTCGAGCTGGTTGCTCTCGACGCCTTCGAACAGAGACAAATCGCGGCTCAGGCTGTCCAGGCGCTCTTTAGCCTCGTCCAGGCTCACTTCTTGGTGCGTGGCCTCGCTCAGCCAGCCATCAGACGTGACTTCGGCCAGGCCGCGCTCTTGCAGCAGCTTGAGCAGGGCGTCCGTCTCCTCGTCCAGATAGCCGTGGCTGGCGGCTTCGCGCATGAGCTTGGCGACGTTCAGGCGGTGTAGCGTGTGGGTTCGGTTGCCCTTGCTCACCTGGAAGGTATGAGGAGAAGCCTTCAACCAGTCCATGATGCGTTGTTCCATCGGGTGCAGCTTGAAGCAGATGATCCCGTCTTCCTTGCCGCGAAAGTCCTTGCGGACTTCGATCAAGTCGGAGAAGCTTTTGATGAAGCTATCCAGGCCGGTGTTGCTGAGGGTGAACAGCTCCGCGATGGTTTGCTTGTTGCCCTCCACGTCCACCTGGCCTTGGCGCTGGGCCTGCGATTCCAGCTTGCTGAGGGCATTGCGATATTTATCCAGCGAGTTAGACCAGTTCTGCACCACCACCAGCGGGCGATAGTTGGGGTAGCGAGTTTCCAACATGTAGCCAACCACGTCATGCGTCATCCGCGCGCCGCTGCTCAGGTTCCACTTTGTGTGCGGGTTGAACATAGTGCGGGTGAGCGTGTCCAAAATCTCTGGTAGGAAGCCGCTGCGAATCCTGGCCTCGTCGTTCTTGGGGACGGCGTTTTGTTCCAGTTTCTCGCTGATGAGGCTGTAGATGTTGAGCAAGACCAGCGGAGACAGATCGTAGGGCGACCAGACGTCTTCCATGCTCCTCTGGATGACAGGCGAGACCAGAGCAGGATCGCTGTACATCAGGTTGAGGTGGATGCGAGCGTTGTGGTCGTCGCGCCGTTCAGGTTCTTGGACGAATTGGCGGCGCTCATCTTCGCTCAGGTGGTGGTACAGGCTGAGGCGGTACTCAATACACACGTCCCCCAGCACTTCAGCGTCTTTGACGGGTTCATCTTCCCACAACAGACGCACGTGGACGCGGCGGCGCGGGTATTTGTCTTTGATGTTGTCGAACGTTCCTTCGAGGATGAGGGAGCGGTTGATGACGTAGCTGCGCTCGCGGCTCTCGATCAGCTTCCACTTGGTGAAGACGCGCTCGCGCAGCAAGCGTTCAAAGGCTTCTTCGGCCCGCTCTTGGGTAGTCGGCAGGGTGTCTCTGTAGTGGAAGCGGAAGTCGCGGATGACGTTGGCCAGCCAGCCCGTTTGTTCGCGCTCCTCAGAGAGGCCGATGAGCATGATCGAACCCTCGGACAGCGCGCCGGCCTTCACGATGTCGCCGATGGCGCTGCGCATGAGATCGCTCAGGGCTTCTTCCTGGCCGTAGCGCTGTTGGACTTGGCGGCTCACGCCGTCGGTGGGATAGGCGGCGGCCAGGCAGATGGCTGGCGCGTAGCGCTCGTAGTCTAGGCGCACGCGCTCATCGCTGAGGGCGCGGCGCACGGCGCGGCGCAACTTGTCGTTGCCGGCGAAGGTGATGCGGCGCTCGTCCAAGAAGTCGCGCACCAGGTCGATGGGGCTGTAGGGCGCGATCTGGCCTTCGGCGTCTAGGTAGCGCTGCGCCATACGACGGAAGACGTTGACGGCCGTGCGCGGGCCGTCGGAGATGTCGGTGCGGGCGCATATCTCTCCCAGGGCGCGCAGCGTCTCGGCGTCGGCGATGCGGGTTTGGTGAGCGCGGAAGTCGAAGCGTTCGGCCAGCAAGTCCCACAGGCGCGGCGCGAAGCTGCGATCGTAGAGCGTGGTCAGGTCGATGGTCAAGTCCTTCATGCGGTGCAGCACGTCGGTGCGCCGATAGACGTCGCGCATTTTGGCCAGCTCATCCAGGGTGATGACCATGATGAAGCCGAAGGCGAAGGGGCTGCTGGCGGCGCGGCTGTTGAGCAGTTGCAACATGCTGAAGAACGGCACGATGGCGTTCTCCGCTTCTTGTTCTTTGGCGCGGAAGTATTGCTGAATCTCATCGGGCAAGATGAGCAGGCCGAGGAAGCCGCCTTCCTGGGCCAGGCGCGAAGCTTCTTCGAAGAAGGTGACGTAATCGTTGGCCTTCAAGTCGAGCAGCAGCATGTTGTCTCTGTAGAGGCCTTCAGCTTGGGCCAGGCTGAGGCCGCGCGTTTGGGCGATTTGTTCCAAGCTGCGATTGATGGTGCGCTGATAGAGTTGATCGAGCAGGGTGGCCAGGTTCGGGCGGATGCTGCGCAGCCTGTAATGTAGCCAGCCGTAGGTAGCTTCGATCAGGTCTTGTAGGCGATTCATGGTGAAGGGCGGCACGGCGACGATGTTGGCGTCCTGGGCTTTCTGCCAGACGTACAGACCGCTGGTGGTCTTGCCGTAGCCATAGTTGGCGGCGATGTAGCCGCGCGGCATCTTGCCCTCGCGCAGTTGGCGGATGAGGCGGGCCTGGAAGTCTTCGACGCTGATCTGGTCATCCTGGGCCTGGGTGGCGCGGTTGATGGGCAGGTAGGTGCGGACGTGATAGAGATAGGTCGACTCGATGGCCTCTGGGCGGGTTTTGAGGTCTTCGGCGCTGGCGGTGGGGACGACCTCTTGCTTTTCGACGATGGCTTGCAGACCTTCAGGGATCATCGTGGTAAGTCCTCCAGGGTGGGTAAGTGGTGCAGGCGGATGTAGCGGCCGTAGTAGCCCACGTCGGGGTCGGCGCTGACGACGTGGGGATAGAGGGGCAGCATCCAGTCCAGGGTGCTGTCGAAAGCTTCAGGATCGAGCAGGCAGACTTGGCAGACGATCTGGCGGCGTTCGTGGCTGAGCAGGATGTCCACGCCGACGGCGTCTGGTTCGTCGCGCATCATGTAGCCCAGGGCCAACAGGAACAGCTCTGGGTGGCAAAAGTCGCGACGTTGGAAGCAGCCGTCGATGATGACGGGGGGGTCAAGCGCTTCGAGCCAGTTACGTATGCCTCTAATGCTTTTGCGACTAAACGACACGCTATCGTACTCTACAGTTTCCTGCGTAAGCGAAGCTTCGGCTCTATTGATAATTTCTGTAACTTGGCTGTCGAGATAGGTCGAACTAAGCTCAACTGTCTTAGCTTGCCAATAATCGTTACAACAAGCACGGTAAGACCAAGAAGGGTAGAACAGTTCTTCACGACCGTCTCCCCAAGCAGAATATAACAAAAAGTGAAGAACATCTGGCTTGATAGCGTCCTTGAGTTGCGCAAAGTCGTAGCCTGTACGGGTTAGCACAAAGCCGTCATCGAATCTTCCCAGTAACCCTAGCTGTAGGGCCATGAACTGCATTTCAGAACGATTGCCAATCCCTCGTTTCATGGCGTAGTCCATAAGTTCATTCACGCTGCCGAAAGAAATTTCATCTCTGGCTATGCTTTCAATCAATTGTGTGACGTTTTGGGGCGTTGCTTCTGGTGGCACGTGGATTGTCAGTTTTTCGGCAGCCATTTCAAGGCCTCTTCACGATACTTTTTCGATCCACTTTGATAGATAGCATAGACAGCATCAAGATTTCCGTGATTAATTCTTTCAACGCTCTCTGAAAGAGCAATCAGGTTGTGAATTGCGCGATACATCTTATTACTTCTGAGCTTCGCCAGGTCTCGACACATAGCACAGCAGTGGCAGGTCATCGTCTTGAGCATTTCAAAGTCATGCTCCCTAATCCCTCGCTGAAGTTGAGAAAACACGCTCTTATAAGTGATGTTGTACGAACGCATAAAAGGCATAAACACCTGACCAAAACCAGCCGACTTGAGCCAAGATGATGAGTCAAAATAGTCTGCTCCGATCCCCTTGAGCATAGCTACGATGGCTGGGACGCCCAACCCAAAAATATGCACCTTGATTCCATGCTGGTGGGCCACACGAATCACATAGCTAGCCAAGCTGACAGCGTTCTGAGTTGCAACGTTGACCTCTCGTTTGACCCCCATCGTACCAAAACTACCGAACCCTATTTTTTTAACCCCCATGCCTATGTAGGTATCCAAGCAGAGGTCAATTTGCTTAGTGGTATGACCATGTACGACAGGCATGGCGCGGGGCTTAAGCGTATCGTCTAGACATTCGTAGAAGAGCTTGCTCGTGCGAGCCGTTGTTTCAACTTTGTACTGCACAGTAGCTTTGTCATCATGGCTTGTTGGCACATAGTCGGGCAGAATGTAGGTCTCTGCCCACATGTTCTCATGATAGATTTGCAATAACGGATAGAACAAATCTTCGTAAGATACCCTGCCTGTTTGAACATAGTAGCCCCCACTGTCAAACGTCACACTGCGTCCTTCCTGCCCTAACTCACGAATGAGTTTCATGGCCTCTTGGTTCATGAAGTGTGGGGTAACGAGGATGTGTTGCAGTGGATCAAATGTCGGATTTGCTATTTGTAGGTGCTGTTTGATTTTCCTTATGTCGCTTGCACAAACTGTCATGGAGGCCACGAAGTTCAACCTGTGAGCAGGCAGACTGTCCATGGTGAGACGCCATCCTGTGGAGTGGGTTTCAACTTGCTCTGAGTTGCAAGAGAACAGACCCTATATTTGAGAGCAAAGCAAGCTGAATGTCAAGAAACTGACAGGCGTCCATCAGGACGCCAGGATGAACAACATCATCAATCCGGCGGAAAGTCAGACCTTGATCCAAGACTTTCTGACGCCTGCTAAATGGGAAAGAAGTTGTGAAAAAGAAGACAAAGCTGCCCATCCCGTCAATTTTCTGGGTGAATTCTTGACCGAACAAGCGCATTCTTTCTTCGCGAGGTAGTTTATTCGGTACATAGTCTATGTACAGCGTGCGCCAGTCGTCGTTGAAAGGTCGCATGTTTGCGCGCCAACCAAACCAAGCCTGTACTTGACCACTAGCTATGCCTACATACTTCGAGTTGTACCAAACATGCTTCCGTATCACCATCTCTGGCGCTATGCCAGACGGCAGCACTTGCTCCAAAGCCTGAGCCAGCACTTCATACATGCGCTGATATACTGCCAGCGGCACGCCCCGATAGCACTCGCTCACAGCTCTAACATCCCTACGTCCTCATCATCTACCTGAGCCGAGGCGACCGACTCCGTCCCGCGCAGCGCCGGCGCCGTCGGCAACTCAGCCAAGAGCCGCTCGCCTAAGCTGCTCAGCAGCCAGGCCGCGCGCTCTTGGCGCATCGCGCCGAGGGCTTCCAACAGGCGCAGACGAGCGCGCAGATCGCCAGCGTCGCGCGCGTCCTCATAAGCCAAAGCGGCCACCTGCTCCGTCGTCATGCGCCGCCCGTGCGCCACCGCCGCCAGCGTCTGGGCCATGAAGGGCGCACGACTCAGCAGCGTGCGCAAACATGCCAGGCGGAAGACGCTTAAATCGCTCCCCACCTGGATCAGCGGACGCAGCAGGCGCGCCTTGTCTTGGGCATAGCGCACCTCGTCGTGCAGGCCCAGGGCGTAATGCAGGTCGAAGACATCCTGCACATGCACGTTGCCCACCACGCGACGACTGGCCCACTGCCACACCTCCCCAGCGGTCATCAGCTTCTGATGGAGCTGATCCAGCAGCATGAGGATGTATTCTAGGTAGCGCGTCGGCTCAGCTTGGTCGTGGATGGGCAAGCGTGGGCAGTAGAGGAGCTGATCGGGCTGCTCAGGACGGCGATTCTGCCACCTAGCCAGGGCGAAGACGTCACCATCGAGGGCTAGAAACTCCCGATTGCTGCGCAACAGGCTGAGAGCAACTGTCATCGATACGCGGCCGCGCGACCAATCGACCTGAGCATAAATGCGCTCGGCATGGGTCGGACGACCGAAGGCGTCTAGGGCTGTGGCCAGAGCATGACTAGAAGAGAAGAAGCCCTGACTCTGCGGCGGGCGCTCGCGCACCATCGGATCGGGAGCTGCCGAACCGAGCGGTCGTGGTGTAGGCTCAGGCCTCGCAGCAGCTTCTGTCGACGTCTGAGCTTGACGACGATTTTGGAGTTGCACAGCCCCGTCGATCAAGCGGCGCAGAGCCTGACGCTGGGCTTCGCTCAGGCCCTGGTGGTATTTGTGGTGTGGATTGTCCAGGTGTTCCTTCAGGTTCAACAGTCGGCGCAAGGGCAACATGCGCAAGGCCGCTTGCAAGCTCTGCTGCGTCTGGTCGATGGGTTTGCCTATCCGCGCGGCTATGCTGCTGATGGAGAGAGGCGCTTCGCCGCTGTGTGCGCCGCAGTAGAGGAGGACGATCCTCTTCTGGCCCGCGCTGAGGAACTGATCACACAAAGACTCGAATATCTCCAGCACGAGCTGGTTCTCTGCATACATATGTCGAGCTGCCTTAGTCCATATCGCTTGGCTAATCATGAACTTAGTTGGTCTAATGTTAGATGAGAGTTTCATATGAAGATACCCAAAGGACAGGTCTTGACACTAGTTTTGAGGTTGGGATGGATTGCGTGATTGTTTGGACTTGCGTTATGATCACATAAGTGATAGCCTGCTGACGCTTCGGATCCCTTCATGAGTCTAGATTTTTTACAGAGCGCAGAAGAAATTGAAGATCAACTTCGCCAGGCCGCACAATCCGTCGACTGGCTTGGTGAACTAGACATCTCGCCAGAGCAGTTCAAGCAGCTCAGACAGGCCGTATACGAGGTGGGCGGTCGCACACGACCCGACCCGCGTCACGTGCCGACGCTCATGCTGGTCACATCGATGGTCTTCATGGCGCGCTACGCTGAATTCGGCGACGATGAAACGCCGTCCTTCTGGCGTCCCTACCTGGAGAATGTGTGGCAGCGCCACGATGATCTCAGCTTTCAGACGGAATGTCGCGAAGCCTTCCGCAAAGCACGCAGCAAGCTGGAGGACGACCTGGGCCTGTACTTCCCACATAAGACCACTCATGAGCAGGACGTGGTGAGCGGGATCTACATGCACGCTATCCTGCCGAGCTACCTGGAAGACGACTTCGCCAGGTGGCTGACCGGCCTGTGGGAGCGCGGCGTCACTTGGGCGCTCGCTGCTGACATGCCTCTAGAAGAACGCTTGGTGGCCATGCGCTACCACCACTCTGCCGAGCAGATTCCCGTACGCTTGCGCCGCTTCATCGAGAGGGACGAAACCTGCGAGACGGCGGCCCGCCTGATAGAGACGCTGGCCATCGCCGCCCAAGAGGTCGCCAATGGCGAGAGCTTCGACCAAGTGGCTGAGATGCTCGCGCCGATTGAGCGCGCCATCTGGAAGCACCTGCGTCCCAGTCTAGAAGGCAGCTCGCTTCGCGGCAGCGAGAAGAGGCAGGCCAAGCGTGGCCTCATGCGCATGCGCTGGGCTTGGCACATGGGACGCAACAGCTTGGGCCTGCTGGTGCAGAATTGGCGCGTCGAATCGGAGACGCCACCAGATCGCTTGGTCTGGGCCAAGACGGAAGACGAGCTGAGGCGCTACGAGCGCTACGCCAACCTCCAGCCCTGGCGGCGCGATGATGGCTGGTGGATCGATCAGGCCAGCCTGGAAGGGATCGGCAACGGCGGATGGGTGGCCCTGGTGGCCGAAGACGACCAAGAGCTGAGCAAAGACCTGCCCGTCCCACCGCTGATGGGTGGTGAAGTGCTGTTCTTTGAGCTGAGCGCAGACAGCAAGTGGGCTGTACAGGCTCGCCGTGAACGCCTGAGCGACGGCCCGATCATCATCGTCAGCTCCAAGCCCTTCTGCCTTGATATCCACGGCGCTGCCGAATGCCCGCCACAGTGCCTTCCAGCTCTGCCCGACCTGCTGCACAGCCTCGACTACCGACATGCCGCCCTTTACGATCTGCGTCTGCCCGCCCAACTGGTCTACGATGATGATCGCCTACCACTGCGCTCCCGTATCACCCGCCTGAAGGCCGTTCTAGAGGGGACGCGCCTGGCTCACCTGAGCGACGGTCAGGGTGGCGTCTTCAATCGAGCGCCGACCATGCGTTTGCGCGGTGCGGCCGCCCTGCGCGCCAGCCTGGGCCAAATCTGCCTGCGATTAGAGGGCGCGCGGCATGGACTGCGTCAGGCTGTCTTCAACGCCGAAAAGCTGCGCGCCGAAGACGGCGACTTGCTGCTTCCACTGGACGACCTGAAGCTATCCCCTGACCTGTACCGCCTCACTGTATCGCACAGTGCGGCTCGCGTCACCATCGACAGCCTGGATTTCGCCCTGTTGCCGCCTGATTGGGCCATCCAAGCCCCAACCTCGGCCAGTGACGACTTCACAGTCTATCAACCGCCAGAAGCCGTCTTACGTGGCCCAAACCCTAGCACGCTCCGCTTGCCTGAAGGCGCAACGTTGAGCCAGGAAGGTCCAGAGCTGCGGGTGCGCTGGACGCGGCCTGACGGCCCTGCTCACTTGTTGATCGAATGGGGTGAAGCCCTGCTGCCGATGGAATGGCCCGTCACTTGGCGTCACGCTCAGATTGACCCGCCGCGCACCCACGTCACCCAAGACGAACTCCAGGAGACGCGCCTACTGCTGCAAGGTCAACCCAAGCAAGCGATGACGCTGCACGTCGGCGACATGACGCGCACCATCCAGCTCTACGCCAACGGACGCTATGAAGCGCTGATCGCCAACGACGCCCTGCGCGACATGCTGGTTGACCAACCGGACGCCCTCGTCGACGTGTCGGCTTCGGATGGTAAAGCGCGCTGGCCTTTGTTCACCTTCGTCCGCCAGGAAGATGAAGCCGTCCTGGCCTTGCCTGGGCTAGTGCGTCGCGCCTTCACCCTGGCCCGCGCCCTGCCCCGCGACCGAGCTTACAGCCGTCGCGCCTGGTACAAGCCAGAACGATTGCTGGCCATGCCCACTGCTCAACTGGCTGATTTTCAGGCAGCCCTGGCTGGCCCTTACCAACCCATCATCGAAGTCATGCAGAGCATTCCACGCATCCCGCTGACGGCGCTGCAACCCTGGGCTGTGCCGCCTTACGCCGATCTAGTGCTGAGCCTGGAAGGCGTGGCTAAGCCGCTGCACGTGCGCGCCGAATCGCTACCCCCCTGGGGCGGCCAGGGCCACGTGAATGATGGCAAGCTGAGCTTGACGCTGAGCTGGTCTGCGCATGCCAACGGCAAGGCACATGTCCAAATCAGCGCGCGCGGCGCATGGCGCGTGTGCGCTGTCTGCGGCGACATCTTCGACGAGAGCAAGAAAATCTATCACAGCCATCAGCGCAGCTGGTCAATCACCCATCCATCCCTGAGTGGGGAATATGTCGGCGCGTTTCGCTGGGCCGACGACGCCCTGCCTCACGGTTGGCAAGCTGATTTTGGCTGCGCACTAGATCGCGATAAGATTCGCAGCTACCGTATCCGCAAAAAGAGAGCCCCAAAACAGGCACAAGCGCCCTTTTATACTATTGAAGGTTACTGCTACGCTGTCGTCGAATGGAGCTTGGCGATGAACAACAAGTCTCAGCTCAAGCAGCTGGAAGGCTTTCTCTATGGAAGCTTGGCTCAACAAGGCCTCAACTTGCGCACCGAACTCACCCAAGCTGATGACGCTCGGCCTGTGCTGCGCTGGCTCAAGCCGTTCTTCGCAGCGCTGGACACAGACGGTGACGAATGGAAGCGCCTGGATTTGGCGCTGGCCACGCTGGCTCTCAATGTGCGTGGCCAAGCTCACAGCTTGCAACTTCCGTTCGCGTGGTCTTGGCTGAGCGATGA
>JANWYT010000005.1 GCA_025055175.1 Anaerolineae bacterium
CTATTGAAGGGTCTGTGATTGTGGGCATGTGCAGGTAGAGCGAGAAGTCTTCGGCCAGCACTTTTTTGGTGAAGATATCTTCCAGTAGGCCTTTGTAGCGCTCGCCCAAGATGATGTTGTGATGTGCTAGCCCTACATCACGATACTGGCGCTTCGTCCCAAAGTAGATGACGAACAGCGACATGCTGTACTGCATCAGGCCCATCTTGACCTTGCTGTACATGCTTTGCTTGCTCTTGCGGATCATCTTGTCGTAGACCCAACCGACGTCAGCGTTGGCCACCACATGATCAGCGCGGTGCAGCGTGCCGTCTTTCATGCGAACGCCTGTCACATGACGACCTTCGGCAAGGATTTCATCAACTTCTGCGTTCAAATGCAGCTTGCCGCCTAATTCTTCAAATAGGCGTACCATCGCCCTCACGATAGCTCCTGTTCCACCGATAGCGTAGTGAATTCCCCATTCGCGCTCTAGGTAGTGGATCATAGCGTAGATGGACGGCGAGTCGAAAGGATTGCCACCAATTAGCAGCGGATGGAAAGAGAAACAGCGCCGTAAAAACTCATCTTGCACGAACTGAGACGCATACTGGTAGACGCTCAAATAGGATTGCAAACGTATAAGGTCTGGGACAACTTTCAGCATGTCTGTGAAGTGCAGGAAAGGCTTGTCAGCTAATTCGATGAAGCCTTTCTGAAAGATGGCTTTGGTCGTTGCCATGAAACGCTGATAGCCTTCGCGATCCGCAGGGTTGCGCTTGCCGATTTGATCTAGGATGAAGGCTTCGTCCCCGTTGTAGTCGAAAGGTCGTCCTCGATCGTCGAAGATACGATAGAAAGGATCGCATGGGACGAGTGTGAAGTAGTCTTCGCGCTTTTTGCCTGCGGCTGCCCAAATGTCGTCAAACATGAAGGGGGCGGTGATGACTGTTGGCCCGCCGTCGAACTTGAAGCCGTTGATCTCATAGACGTAGCCACGTCCGCCGGGTTTGTCCCGCTTCTCGAAGATTTCGACTTCATAGCCTCGCGCTGCCAGGCGGACTGCTGCCCCAAGACCTCCGAAGCCACTTCCGATGATAATGACTTTTGACATGCTACCCTCAATCCTATGGCGAAGCCGAGCTCTGTGAAGTTGTTCGCCTTTGTTATGCTCTCTAGCCCAAAATAAGGCGTGAACTGCCTATGAGAATGGTGTTAGACGTACATTCACAGATCAAGGTCGCCTGAACCGCCTTCTTCCACGCGCGCGAGGATGGCTTCTGCGACTTGTTCTGGTGTCTTGGCGTTGGACGGCAAGCGCAGGCTTACTTGCTTCCAGAACGGCGTATCGGTAGCTCCTGGGCGTACCAGTGTGAACTTGTGGCGACGATTCTCTTTGGCCAGCACCGTCACTAGCTCTTGGAGGGCGGCTTTAGCGGCCACATAAGCGCCCATCTTGGTGACGCGCAAGTGATCTAGATACGCGCCTATGTAGATGAAATGGCTGCCTTCTTGTACCAAGTTTAGACTGTGCGTCGTCGTCAAGAACGCACCTGTGACGTTGGAGCTGAAAGTACGCTCCCATCCCTCTAACCCTATGATGTCTAACCTATCGTAGGCTAGTTCTCCGGCCATATAGGCCACCAGCTTGAGGTTGTCGCTCTCCTGAGCGACGCGCATGACAACCTGTTGGATACTGTTCTCATCTCTAGCATCAAACTCTAGGGCCAGCGTGGCTTCTCCCACGATATGCTCGCTGTGCCTGGCTGCTCCAAAGACGCGCCAACCTTTAGCGATTAGACTGCTGCTGAGGGCGCGTCCCATTCCTCCCGACGCGCCCCAGATTAGTGCATCCGCCATGTTCTACCCTTCAGCGATCAGGCTCGCTTGCTTGAGTAACTCTTCGAATGATGGATGATCGGCTATGTCTGCCGAATAGTAGGTGTAGCGCACTATGCCCTGACGATCTACTAAAAATGTCCCTGGCATCATGCGAACATCGCCAATAGGCGCTCCGCCAGTATGGCCGCTGGTGGCTGCCTTCAGCCCTTGAGTGAAGACGTTGAGCGATAAGAGTTCGCGCAGGCCAGCTTGTTCTAGCCCGTAGGCTTTGTAAGCCTCTGTATCTTTCTTCACTAGACAACGCACGCTGGGCGCAATGCTTTTGCAGTATCGCTCTGAGTGTTTGGGTTCTCCCATCGCCACAGCGACAACTTGTAGCCCTGCCTTCTTCAGTTCTTGGTTGTGCTGCTCCAACTGAGCAAGCCATGATCTACAAAATGGTCAGCCAAAATGACGCAGAAACGTAAGTAGTGTCGGGCCGGTGATCCACAAACTGCTCAGTTTCGTCTCTCGGCCTTCAACGTCCAGCAACACACTTTCTGGCGCCGACGAGCCTACTTTCAACCTTGTCATAGGTGTTCCTCAGTTTGCAAGCTGGTACGTCGTTCTCATCGTGCCTTGAGGGTCTGAACACCCTCTGAACTATGCTTAAGAGAGCTGTGAGCGATTAAACTTTTTTCAATCCCTGCTAATGTCATCGCGCTATTCTGATGAAGTCTCAAATCTTGGCCTGATTGTAGGATCGTCTTCCATGACTTTCAGCCTCGCGGCGGCTTTTCAAGCTGAAGAACACCGTTCGTTCACCTGGCGCGCTGACCATGACGCCGCTGTCATGCTCATCCACGGTTTTCCAGGCACACCCGCCGAGATGCGACCTCTAGCTGAAGCTCTTCATGCTCAGTCCTGGACAACGGTCGCTCCTCTTCTACCTGGTTTCGGCGCAGAGATTGACACACTTCAACATCGGTCTCACGATGACTGGTTGCAATTTCTCTTGCTCGCTTATGCCGAAATGCGCCGTCGGCATCGAGTTATCGCTCTCATTGGCTTGTCTATGGGCGGAGCGCTGGCCCTTCAACTGGCGGCTCATCACTCGCCGAACGCTCTTGTACTTCTGGCGCCCTTCTGGAGAATCGAACACCTATTGTGGCGAGCAATGCCCATTCTCAAGTATCTTATCCCCACCTTCAAGCCATTTCGCCTGTTCAAGCTCGACTTCAATGATGCAGCCGTGCGCCAGGGCATTGCCAATTTCATGCCAGAGCTAAACCTAGGCGATCCCTCGACTCAGCGCGCCATCCTCGACTTTGCCCTTCCCATGAGGCTCATTGACCAGTTGCGTCAAGTTGGCCAGCGTGGTTACAGCGCCATTTCACGTGTGTCATGTCCTACGCTCGTCATCCAGGGTACGCACGATGACCTTGTGAAGCCAGAGGTCACCCGTCATCTGTGCCGACGCTTTGTGAAGCCTCCTCTCTATCTTGAAGTTGATGCGTCTCACACTTTACTCGATCCCTCACAGCCCAGCCGAGCGCAAATTGTCAGCGCCATCTCTGAGTTCCTATCTCCGTTTCATCCCTCAGGAGTAATCGCTCATGATTGACTTTATTCGTACCGTCCTTCATCCAGCTTGGTATCATGGTCATGGCCGTCGTCCTCCTTTCTTCGAAGGTTGGTACTACAAAGTCGTAGATAAGCGTGAACAAGCCCGCTATGCTTTCATCCCAGGCGTCTTCATCCATCAAGACCCTGCTAAGACACACTCCTTTATACAAGTCCTGGATGGTACGTACGGCTCTGCTACCTACCATCGCTTTGCTACCTTTGAAGCTAAGCCTCATGCCTTTAATGTGCGAATTGCTGACAATCACTTCTCCACTGAGCATATCCACCTCAATCTCGATGATGAGCAAGGCCGAGTGTGCGGTGAACTACACTTTGAAGGCCTCACCCCCTGGCCAGTTACCTTAGCTTCGCCTGGAATCATGGGCTGGTACGGTTGGCTGCCCGTCATGGAGACCTACCACGGCGTCCTGAGCCTAGACCATCGGATCATAGGTCGGCTTGAAGTTAACGGTCAGGTCATCGACTTCACTGATGGCCGTGGCTACATCGAAAAAGACTGGGGGACGAGCTTTCCATCCGGCTATATCTGGATGCAGACTAATCATTTCAATGCTCCACACACCTCTCTCACTGCTTCAATTGCTGTCATACCTAATCTGGGCCGTCGCTTTGCTGGTTTCATCGTCGGCTTTTGGCACAACGGCATGCTCTACCGCTTCACGACCTACAATGGTTCTAAGGTCTTCACCTTGCGCGTCAGCGATACGATTGTTGAATGGACTCTCTACAATCGCTATCATGAGCTTCAAATCTTGGCCACCCGCGCTGAGGGTGGCTTGCTCAAAGGCCCTTTGCGTGAAGATATGCACATGCGCGTTGATGAAACCATGATAGCCACTGCCGAGTTGCGCCTCCTTCGGCTAGACGGTTTCCGCAAGACTCTGATCTTCGAAGGGCATGGCCGCAACACAGCCCTTGAAGTTGTTGGAGATTTGTCTCTGTTGGTGACCGACTCATGACCACACTACAACACTTCGTCCGCTCTTTCCCATTACATCTGGATACCCACCAGCGCTGGTCTTACGGCCTGATTGTGGTATGGCTTTTAGCCATGATTGCCTTTCCCATCGCCTACTGGATTGAAGGCCCAACCATTATCCCTTCTGCTATCACTCTGGCCGCTGTTCTCCAAGCTCTTGCTGCCTTCACAGCGCTGGTCTTCAATTGGCGCATAAGACAAGCACTACGCGCCTTCACAATTGTGGCACTGGTCACCTGGTTCGCAGAGTTTGTCGGCTCAAAGACAGGGCTGCCTTTCGGAGACTACACCTATACAGATGTCCTCCAACCGCAGTTGTTTGGCGTTCCCCTCCTCATCCCAGTTGCTTGGTTCATGATGCTCCCTTCAGCCTGGGCTATGGCTCACCTTATCCTGGGCCAATCTCCCCGACCTCAGCGGCGGCTACGCTTTGCTCTTTTGTCGTCTCTCGTCTTCACTGCCTGGGATTTGTTCCTCGATCCCCAAATGGTCGCCTGGCATTTCTGGCAATGGGCATATCCTGTCGGCTACTTTGGCATCCCGTGGATTAATTATCTGGGCTGGTTACTCGTCTCTTTTGTAGTGACCTGGCTTGTCAATCCCCATGCTATGCCCAATCTCGGCCCACTCGTGGTCATCTACGCCTCTGTCTGGTTTCTACAATCGGTCGGCTTGGCTTGGTTCTGGGGACAGCCAGGCCCTGCTCTATTCGGTTCTTTGGCTATGGGCCTAGTGATGTTCCTGGCTTATAAGCGCTCCACAGCTCGTTCCTGCGCGGGAGAAGTGTGATGACCGACTTGCTTTGGATATTGTCTGGCTTTCTCATCGCCTCAGTTCCCTACTCTCTCCTCATTGGCTTCATCGTCTTCCGCCTAGACATTCGCCATTTTGGCGATGGCAACCCTGGAGCGACCAACGTCTATCGAGCAACAGGTAGCAAATTCTGGTACATCGTGGCTGTCTGCCTAGATGGTTTCAAAGGACTATTTCCAGTGGGGGTTGCACACTGGATCGCTGGCCTCAGCAGTTGGACAGTTACAGCCATTGGCGTCGCCTGCGTCGCTGGCCATGCATTCTCCCCTTTCCTACGCTTCAACGGTGGGAAAGCTGTTGCAGTCACCGGCGGCATTTGGACAGGTCTGACCATCATGGAAGCGCCGATCGTCTTGGCTGTTCTTTTAGTTTATTGGTACAAGTCAGTAGCCGAGAGCAATTGGGCTGTCGTCTTGTGGTTGTTGAGCTTCCTCGCCTATCTTGTACTCACTCAACGTCATCCTGAACAGTTGGCGATGTGGCTAGGCAACTTCCTCATTGTCGCCTATCGTCATCGTGAGGGCCTCAATAAAGCACCCACGTGGCGGCCCTGGCTGCCTCTCATGCGTCAGGCCTGACTCCCTTATGCTCGCCTTCTCCTTTATCACGCTGGCCTTTTTGTGTGTGTTTTTTCTGACCTTGCTCTCCAACTTGGTCTTCTTCCCACGTCTGAAATCTGCTGATCTTGCATCTACACCTTTCGTCTCTGTCCTCATCCCAGCGCGCAACGAGTCTGCCGTCATCAAGACAACCATCCAATCATTTCTGACACAGACCTACACAAACTTTGAGCTACTCGTGTTGGACGATCAATCAACTGATGGCACAGGTGAACTCGCGCTCCAAGCTGCCAACGGAGACTCACGCTTGCGCCTCTTGCGCGGACGGCCTCTACCCGATGGATGGATCGGCAAATCATGGGCCTGCCATCAGCTCGCGCAGCAAGCCCAGGGTGACATCATCATCTTCACAGACGCCGATACTCTCTGGCAGCCGCAAGCCCTTGCTGCTCTCATCGCTCATCATCAAGCTACCGATGCTGATCTGCTCACTGTCTGGCCTACGCAGATCACTCATACTTGGTCAGAGCGCGTTGTCGTGCCACTTATGATGATGGTCATCATGAGCTACCTGCCTATTCTGATGACTCATCACAGCCCCTTCGCTATCTTCGCAGCTGCCAATGGCCAGTGCATGGCCTGGCGCCGCAACGCCTACCAGCGCATAGGCGGACACACCCAAGTCGCTCACAACATCTTGGACGACGTTACCCTGGCTCGCGTTGCCAAGCAGCGTGGCTTGCGGTTGCGCATGGCTGACGGCAATCGTCTCATCGCCTGTCGCATGTACAACGACTGGCGCAACGTGCGCAATGGCTTCGCCAAAAACATCCTCGCAGGCTACGGCAACAGCGTTCTCTTCTTGGCGTTCGGAGCGATCTTCCATTGGCTCGTTTTTCTCTCCCCCTACGCGCTGCTCCTCACGCCTTGTGCACCTCTGGCCCTGCTGAATTTGACCCTGGGCTTTGTGCTACGTACTGTTTCAGCCTGGTACACTCACCAGCGTATCATCGACTCTTTCAGCCTGCCATTCGGCGTTTTACTCATGACGCGCATCGCTTGGCAGGCTATCCGTTGGCATTACAGCGGTGGTGTCATCTGGAAAGATCGTCGCATTAGCTCACAAACAGGGTCAAGTCATGCCTAAATCTGTCATCGTCGTTGGCGCAGGCATAGGCGGCCTCAGCGCTGCTATTCGCCTACAAGCGCTGGGTTATCAAGTCACCATCCTAGAAAAAAATTCAATGGTCGGTGGCAAAATGTACGAAATTCGTTGCGATGGCTTCCGCTGGGATACTGGCCCTTCGGTCATCACCATGCGACACGTCTTTGAAGATTTATTTGCCGCTGTGGGTCGACGGCTGGAAGACTACATCACCTTTTTGCCTGTCCATCCGCTCACTCGCTACTTTTATCCTGACGGTACTGTCCTAGATGCCGTGAGTGACCTCTCACAGATGGCCCGCAATATCGAGGCAATTGAGCCTCGCGACGTCGAAGGCTACCTAGCTTACCTGGCCTACGCTGCGCGCATTCACCGCGTGACTGGTCAGGTCTTCATCTATGACCGACTTCCTACCCTGCGCAGCTTCAGCAAAGTACCTATACAAGACTGGCTCAAAGCCGATCCGCTGCGTACCATGCAGCAGGCTATCAATCAGCATGTACGTTCGCCCAAGCTACGTCAACTCTTCGGACGCTTTGCGACCTATGTTGGAGGATCACCCTATCTAGCACCGGCTACTCTCAACGTTATCGCACATGTTGAACTGACCGGCGGTGTTTGGTATCCCCAGGGAGGAATCTACCAGATTGCCCGCGCTCTGAAGCAACTTGCTCATGAGCTAGGGGTTCAAATCTGCACAGACTCGCCAGTTGAGCAAATCGTTGTGGAACATGGTCGAGTGGCAGGAGTGCGTTTGCAGGGTGGCGAAGCTGTTTGGGCTGATTTCGTATTGGCCAATGCGGATGTGATCCGCACCTACTCGGAGCTACTCTCAGAAAACCAAGAATCGCTCGGACGCTTCGCCACCCTGCAACGCCAAGAACCGTCGTGCAGTGGGTTTGTCTGCTTGCTTGGGGTTTCTCATGACTACAAGAAGTTAGCACACCACAACGTCTTCTTCAGCAGCGACTATCAACGCGAGTTTGAAGACATCTTCAAACGCCAACAGCCGCCTCAAGACCCCACTGTATACCTCAGCATTACCTCCAAAACCAATCCTGACCATGTTCCTGTCAACGGCTATGCGAATTGGTTTATCCTCGTCAATGCTCCAGCTCTTTCCGATCATTTCGACTGGTCAGCCCAAGCCCAGGCCTACCGCGACCTCGTGCTTGACAAGCTAGCAAAATGTGGCTTCGATCCAAGCCCACACATCATCAGCGAGACGATTCTCACACCTCGTGATTTAGCAGCCATGAGCGGCGCTTGGCGCGGAGCGCTCTACGGCGCATCAGCCAACAACAGACTCTCTGTCTTCCGCCGCCCCCACAACCGCAGCCCTATTCGCGGTCTCTACTTCGCAGGTGGCACAACCCATCCTGGCGGCGGCGTTCCGATGGTTATGCTCAGCGGCAAAGTGGCTGCTGAACTGCTGGCCGAAGACGACGGACGCCTACCTTCACCAAGCTAAAACCTATTGAAATGTGGTTTAATGACTACACGAAGAATATGCTCGCCTTCTACGCCGACCACTTCGTCCTGCCCTTGCCACACGGTCACCGTTTCCCCATGAGCAAATACTCGCGTCTGCGCCAGCGCGTTGCTGAGCTAGGCTTGGCGGAGCTACATGTGCCGGAGCCAATAAGCAACGAAGCCATTCTGCGCTGTCACACGCCTGATTATCTGCACCGTGTATCCAACGGCTTGCTGTCCGCTGCCGAACAGCGTCGCATCGGCTTTCCCTGGTCACCGCAGATGGTTGAGCGCTGCCGCCGCACCTGCGGTGGTACGCTTGGCGCCGCGCGCGCTGCTCTGCGCGATGGCATCGCTGTTAACCTCGCTGGCGGCACACATCACGCAGGACGCGATCATGGTGAGGGCTATTGCGTCTTCAACGACAGCCCTATTGCAGCTCGTACTTTGCAAGCTGAAGGCCTGGTGCGCCGCGTCGTGGTCATCGACTGTGACGTTCACCAGGGCAACGGCACAGCCGACATCTGTCGCGATGACCCTACCATCTTCACCTTCTCCATTCACGGCCAAAATAACTTCCCATTCCGCAAAATAAGTGGTGATCTAGACATCGGTCTGCCCAACAACACAGGTGACGACGATTATCTGGCCATGCTAGAAATTGCTCTGGAGCGCGTCCTGTATCAAGCTCAAGCCGATTTGGCCCTCTATGTCAGCGGTGCAGACCCTTTTGTCGGCGACAAGCTTGGTAAGTTAGCTCTCACCAAAGACGGCCTGGCGCGTCGTGATCGCTTGGTACTGGGCATGTGCTACGAGCGTCGTCTACCTGTTGCTGTGTCAATGGCCGGCGGCTACGCTTCAAACGTCGAAGATATCGTAGATATTCACCTGCAAACGGTAGCTATTGCCGCAGAGTTTGCTGCTTGCTGGTAGCTATTCAGCAGGCCGAGCAGCCACCAACAGAGTCAGGACGCCCTTCTGTACAGCTTTGCCGTCTTGGTTAGTCACGCGCATCTCCAACTTCACTGTGCCGCCACCTAGTCGGCGCGCATCCTGTTTTTCTAAAACAGTTAACTCAGCGCGTATTGTGTCACCAATCGCCACCGGCAGGCTGAATTTCATCTCTAGCTCACGGAAGGCCAGCACTGTTCGCTCTAAAATGCCTAGTTGGTATGCTTGCCCTACCGCGTAACTCAGCGTCAGCAACCCGTGCGCTACGCGTCTGCCCATGAAGGACTTTTGCGCGTATTGTTCGTCAGTGTGCATGGGGTTGTAGTCGCCCGTGAGTGCCGCAAATTGCACCAGATCGCTCTCTGTGATGGTGCGTCCGCGCGTTACTAGCCTAGCCCCCACCTCAAAATCTTCATAGTAGTAGCCGATCGGCCCTTGCGCATCAAACTTCATCCAAAAGAACTTTCTGTTACATGCTGATGATCGCGTTTAAGCTGCGCACCAGGGATTGGACGTCCAGCGGCTTCGAGAGATAGGCATCGAAGCCCGCTCGCCGCGCATCTGCCTCAACGTTCACTGAGTGGTATGCCGTAATTGCCACGACCGGAATATCCGCCGTCTCAGGGTTGGCGCGCATACGCGCCAGAGTCTCCCAGCCATCCATCTCTGGCAACGCCAAATCCATGACGACCAGCGTCGGCTTGATCTTCGGCAGCATGTCAATACATTCCTGCCCATTGTGGGCTACGAATACCTGCACACCGTGGTGTTGCAAAATCTTCGTCACCATCTGCACGCTGTCGTACTCATCTTCTACGACGAGGATACGCCAATCTTTTGGCTCCATTTGGCCTCCTGAGTCCACGACTCCATCTTATCCAAAATCTCTCAGACAGGCCTGAATATCTGCTAAAAACGAGTCAATACGAAAAGGCTTGGCGATGTAGCCGTTGAAACCAGCTTCAAGCACGCGTTCTTTGTCGCCAGCCATCGCGTGGGCTGTCAACGCAATAATCGGGACGCCCTGCAACAAATTCTTGCTACGCACTTGTCGCAGCATTTCCCATCCGTCCATCTCCGGCATCGATAAATCTAACAAAACGAAGGTAGGGCGCACCTGGTTGAGTAACGCCAGTCCCTCCAGGCCGTTACGTGCGACATGCACCTTAGCCCCATTGTACGTCAACACTTTTTGCGCCACGTTCACGTTGTCGGGTTCATCATCTACAATGACGACCGTCCAATCGCGCATATCCTTCTCGGTCATCTTTCCCCCTCTTGTCCATCACTTTGGTTCTCTCAAAGGCAAAATTACCGTAAAAGTTGAACCTTTGCCCAACTCGCTGCTCACTCGCACATTCCCTCCCATCATCAGCGTCAATTTGCGCACAATGCTCAGGCCCAAGCCAGTTCCACCTTGTTTGCGCTGCGATGAGCTGTCCACCTGACGAAATTCCTCAAAGATCGTCTCCAAGAGGTGCGAGGGTATACCTATGCCTGTATCGCTGACGATGAACTTCCAAGCATCCCGCCCATGTAGCCTTACCTGAATGCGTACACCACCGCTCTCTGTGAATTTTATCGCATTCGATACCAGATTAATAGCAATCTGCTTTAGACGCGCTGTGTCTCCGATGATAACGCGAGGCATACGCTCGTCTATGCTCACCTCAAAGCTCAAACGCTTGTCTACGGCCAAGCCCTGCGTTTGACCGATCAGTTCGTCCAACCACACCCGCACATCAAAGGGATTATCAACAATCTCCAGTCGACCGGCCTCGATTTTGGCAATGTCTAGGACGTCGTTAATCAGCTGCAACAAGTGATCGGCATTGGCCAGCACCCGCTCCTGGTAATCGCGCTGCTCTTGCGTCAACTCACCTGCCATACCCGCAAGTTGAATCTCTGTGTAGCCGATGATCGCGTTCAAAGGCGTCCTCAACTCGTGGCTCATCGTCGCCAAGAATTGCGATTTGAGGCGCGTCGCTTCTTCAGCTTGGCGACGTGCATAGGCTAACTCGCGATTGGCCTCCATCAGCGCTTCGTTCTGTTGCTGAATCTGCGCTGCAGCATCTTCAGCCGCCTTGCGCGCACTAGAAAGTTCAAAGTTGGCCAGCACCAATTCCTGATTTTGGCTCTGAATCTTCTCTTCCGCCAAGACGCGCCCCGTGACATCCGTACTGATTCCTACGTAATGCGTCAAGACGCCCTCGTCATTGTGAATAGGAGCTAGGCTCAGCTCGTTGTAGAACAGCGTTCCATCTTTACGATAGTTGCGCAGGACTACCGTCACCGCTCGCTGCTCTCGCAGGGCTGCCCGTATGGCTGTTAGGCCTGGCTGATCGCGGTCTGTACCCTGTAAGAAGCGACAGTTCCGACCAATCACGTCGAGCGCAGTATAGCCAGTCGTCTTCTCAAACGCTGGATTAATGTAGATCAAAGGTGTGTCTGGCAACAGCATGTCTGCAATGGAAATGCCCGTCGGGCTGGCCTCAATAGCACGGTTACGCAGCAGAAGCTGCATTTCAGTAATTTTGCGATAAGTGATGTCTGTCGCAATCGTACACACCCCATACAATGCGCCATCTCTGTCGAACAGTGGGAATTTTGTCGCCAGAAACGTATGCAGTCGGTCGTCGCCAGGGATATACTCCTCGACTTGGATTGAGCGCCGATGATCCATGACCCAGTTTTCATGAGCCTGGATTTGATCGGCAATGTCCGTCGAGAACAGGTCGTAGTCTGTCTGCCCAACGATCATCGACTCGCTGAGCTGGAGGTAGCTCTGATACTGTGGGTTGGCCAGCACGTAATGGCCATAGATGTCTTTCACATAAATCACGTTGCCGCTATTGGCCATAATTCCCATCAGCAGATCGCGCGCCTGGTGCAGGTTTTCTTCAGTGCGTTTGCGCGGCGTCACATCGCGGGCCACACAGTATGTCAGTCGAACATCAGGATAAGACCGCGCCTGCCAGTAAAGCCAGCGATAGCTGCCGTCGCGGTGTCGGTAGCGGTTCTCAAAGCTGCGCATGTCGCCATCTTCCAGCATGGCACGCGCCAGTTGCAGCGTCGTTTCACGGTCATCGGGGTGCAGAAAGTCTACGAAATGCCGTCCCAGCATTTCCTCCACACGATAACCTAGCGTAGCTTCCCAGGCTGCATTGAGTTTCAAAAAGCGGCCTTCAAAGTCTACGATGCCGACCATGTCCATAGATAGGCTCAGGATACGATCAACTTCAGAAGCTTCACTACTCGGAGTTGACGCGCTAGTCAAAGATGGTTCGTGAGTTGGCTGAGACATGGTGGTTTTTTTCTTCGTCTGGGGTACAAGCTTTCCCAGCTTATCATGTCCAGATGGGTAAACGGTGAAAGCTCCGTCTGAATCAAGATGGCGTCCCGTAGGACGCCATCTCATCTACTCATCGCGCGATCAGTTGCCTGGCGTCGCCTCCGGCGTCGCTTCTGGGGCAGGTGCAGTAATTGCCGTGTCTGTCGGCGTCGCTGATGAAGTGCTAGTCGTCACATCACGCAAGATAGGAGCAATCACCAGCACAACAATCGCCAGCAGCTTGAGCAGGATATTCAGCGACGGGCCAGACGTATCCTTGAAAGGATCACCCACTGTGTCGCCGACGACGGCCGCCTTATGGGAATCGCTGCCTTTGCCACCCAACTGCCCACCTTCGATGTACTTCTTAGCATTGTCCCAAGCACCACCTGCGTTGGACATCATCACTGCCAGCATAAAAGCAGAGATAAGAGAGCCAACGAGCATACCGACCAGCGTCTTGACGCCTACGAACTGGCCCAAGATATTCCCCTGACCTAACACCGTCAGCACTGCCAGCAACATAGGGACGGAGACCGCGATAATGCCAGGCAGCAGCATCTGCCTCAGAGCGCTGTCCGTGCTAATTCCCACGCAGGTTTCATAGTCTGGCTCTGCCGTGCCTTCACGTAGGCCCTTAATCTCGCGGAACTGGCGGCGCACTTCTTGGACGATACCCTGCGCCGCGTTGCCCACTGCCAGCATAGTCAACGCGCTGAAGACGAAAGGCAATAGGCCGCCAATGAACATGCCCGTAATCAGACGAGGATCAAGTAGAACTTCACCGATCGTCAGCGTCTCGTTCAGGCCCAGCGCAGTGATGACCGCCGCGCTCAATGCCAGCGCTGTCATGGCTGCGCTGCCGATGGCGAAGCCCTTGCCCGTCGCGGCCGTCGTATTGCCCAGAGCGTCCAGAGCATCGGTGCGTTCGCGCACTTCCTTTGGCAGGCCGGCCATCTCAGCGATGCCACCTGCGTTGTCAGCCACCGGGCCGTAAGCGTCCGTCGCTAGCGTAATGCCCAGCGTCGAAAGCATACCTACCGCTGCCATCGCAATGCCATACAAGCCCGCCGCTGCGCTGGCAACCAGCGTCGCCATCACAACGATCAGCACTGGCGCTAGCGTACTCATCATGCCCAGGGCCAAGCCGCGAATGATGACAATAGCAGGCCCACCTGCTGATGCCTGAGCCAAAGTCTGCGTCGGCTTGTAGGTGCCGCTAGTGAAGTATTCTGTGAAGTAACCAATCAACACGCCTGCCAACAGACCAGCTAGCGTCGCCACCGAGACCTCAATCGGCAAGCCCAACAGCGCCGCCAGGAGGAAGATCGCCACCGCAACCAGTCCACTGGCTGAATAGACGCCCGTGCGCAGACTGCCAAGCAGCATTTCCTGAGTCGCGCCTTCTTTCGTCTGTACAAGGAAGGAGGCCACAATCGATACGACGATACCAGCCGCCGCCACCATGATCGGGAACATCTGCGCGTTGACTTCTAGAGCGTCCGCGATGCCACCGCCAGCCACTGCCAGCGAAATTGCCGCAATGATTGAGCTAGCGTAGCTCTCAAACAAGTCAGAACCCATGCCGGCTACGTCACCTACATTGTCGCCTACGTTGTCCGCGATAACTGCCGGGTTGCGCGGATCGTCTTCTGGGATGTTTTCCTCGGTCTTGCCCACCAAGTCAGCGCCTACGTCCGCTGCCTTCGTGTAAATACCGCCACCTACGCGGGCAAACAAAGCAATCGCCGTGCCGCCGAAGCCAAAGCCCGCCAACGCGCTGCTGGCTTGAGTTGCATTCCCACCAAAGACGGCTTCCACAAACAGGATGTACAGCAGACTGATCCCCAACAGCGACAGCGAAACCACGATAGAACCCATGACCGTGCCGCTGGAGAAGGCTACGCGCAGGCCTTTGTTCAGGCTCTCGCTAGAAGCCTGCGTCGTGCGCACATTAGCGCGCACTGCAATGTACATGCCGAAGTAGCCAGCTAAAGCGCTAGCGCTGGCGCCACTCACAAAGGCCACTGCTGTCCAAATCGACATCGACGGCGTCAGGAAGCTCAGAACGACTAAGATCACCGCCACAAGGGCGACCAGGATACCCACTGCGCGGTATTCACGGCTGAGAAACGCCTGAGCGCCGCGCTGGATAGCCCGCGAAATCTGCTGCATTTTCTCGTTGCCAGCAGATTGTGACAGAACAAATGTGCGCTGATAGTAAGCGAAGCCCAGCCCAACCAGACTGGCGATCACGCCGAGTATCGCGGCAGTGACGATTGTCATAAAAGAACTCCCTTTCCTGTGTGTATACCCGTCAACAGACGCAAATTTTCCACAAACTGCGTCAGCTTGCATAGTTGACCCTAGAGACGCTCACCAGACGTTCATCGTCCCTGGGGGGCTGAATCTTACGCTAAAAAGAAGCGAAATCCAAGATAATTCTGCCTCCCACAGACGGAATGCGCACTTGGTCATCCCAAATTTGCGTCCCCTCTGGCCCGTCCACTAGGCGCGCTCCAGGCACGCGCCAAACGAATCCCTCAGGTGGCTTTGCCCCGCCTAGCTCAAGCATCAATTGCCCTTGACGCTGCCCGTCCACAAGACGGATTGCGCTCTCGGTGCGCAGCGTCAAAGGGCCATAAGGAGTCGGCGCGTCGCTCAGCTCAATCTTCCGACCTTCCTCAAACCACCAACTCGGCGCTTGGCGGAACAACTCTAGCGTACCCTCTTCCTCGCCCCAAGCCGTCACCAGCATTTCACGGATGAGCGCGATTAGGCTGGCTGCCATCCAGGCGTGCGGCATATCTCCACCCGTGAAGCCCTTATGGACAGGACTCACCTGTTCTGCCCAGGCATACGTCCCCGGCAGTGTTTGGTTCGCCAGCGTCCAGCCCAAAATCTGGTGCAGCACCGCGCCATCGCCCAAGCGCAAGTAAGCATGAGCTAGTTCAACCCCACCATACGTCCAAAACTGTGCTTCACGGTGCAGATAGCCGCCGCCATAAGGCGCAATCCAACGATCGTAATAGATTTGAAATGACTTGCGGATTAACTCATCGTCCACCGAGAAGACGCGATATGGCCACAGCGCAGGTACTGTACCGCGTGCCATTGCGCTGCTGTCCAGCACCTCCACTGATCCTGGTATGTACATCTGTGCCTGGTCGCGCATGACCTCCGCCACTGAGTCACGGATAGCTTGCTGGAGCGCCTCAGCTTCAGCTTGCATCCATGCTGAGTCTTCGACGCGACCGAGCAGGCGCGCTGCTTCCCCTGCTTCGCGCAAGCCTACCACAGACCACAGATTGTCCCAATAGTAATGATGTTGCCTGGGGCCTAAATCCTCAGCGCTCAGACTAGGGGGCAGCAGACCTCGCAGACGCCTATCACCGCTTTGTGCATACGTCTTGCGCAGTTGGCGGATAAAGAGCGCTGCTTGGCGCATGTGGGGATACCAACGCCGCAGTATCTCCTCATCCTGAGTGTATCGGTAGACTGCCATCGCTAAAAAAATGGATTGTCCTTGCGAGTCCCATTCGTCGTCTGACCAGGGGATATTAGGGCCTTGTATGGGCGGCACGCGCCCCGACTCCTCTTGTTCATCAAAAATAGCTTCTAGATAGCTGCGTGCAACTTCATCGTGTCCCGTCATCAATAGGGCCAGCCCCATATAAGCAGCGTCGCGCACCCAGACAGCATCATGCGCCAGCGGGCCAGGATGAGGCCCATCAGGATCACTAGCCAAGAGCAGATAGCCCAGCGAGGCTTCGTAAGCTGCTTGAAGACGCTCATCTGGAATGCGCAAGCCAACTCGTTCAACCAAGCCGCGCCAGTGAGCTGCCGTCGCCTCCAGTCGCCGGCCTGCGTCCACCTCCAGGCTGGGGAAATCTGCGCCAGGCTGGCTCGGCATGGCAAAATCCAGCACATGCTCTCGTCCGCCTGACAGACGATAGCGCATGATTGCCGCCCCCAAGCCGTCAGGCTCGCAATCCAGGCGTGCGGAAGACGGCGCTTGACTGCTCAATGCTGCGCTCATCACCTCGCCTAGCCTGCCCACTCTCACTGCCGAAGGCTGCCGCGCAGCTGCCAAATAAGGTGCGCTGTTCACCCATAAGCGTTCAGCGCGGCTTGCGCTCACCTGATACACGCCGCGCACTTCTCGTCCAGCTCCCAAGGGGCGTAAGACGAGCAGCAGCTCACGTTCGCTTGTCTGTCGCAGATCAACCCAGACTCGCCAGCGCAGCGCTCTATCGTCCGAGTCGACATAGGCTACTTGGCGCAGCGCCGCTCCGCCCACTTGCCCTTCCCATTGAGGCATGGGTGCATTACGGATCAAACTAAAGCGAATATCGGGACTCTGGACTTGTTTTGTCTGCGGATCATAAAGCCAGATTTGGGTGATGGGTGCGCGGGCATAGGGAGCGACGCCTCCATCAATAGTCACCAGCGACTCATCCTTGCCAGCGCTCAAACCCGTCATCGTCCAGGCCAGAGGCCCACCTCGCGTCCAGCGCGGCATAATCCAATTAGGATTAGCGCGCGCCCACCGCTCCGCTCGGCGCTCAGGTGGGACAGCGCTTTCAGCAGTCCATCCAAGCCGCAGAGGCGTTTTGAAGCCCCCGTAAACACCGTCATCTTCAACGCGCGCCATCAACCTCACCGCCTCCCCCACGCCACCCCACGCCTGCAAGTGCAGCACAACGTCAGGATTTTCAGCGTCTATGCGTGCCACTTCGCGCCCGTTCAACCACACCGTCGCGCGATCATCCGCGTCGCCTATGTATAGGTAGGCATCATGCTCTGGCACGACAAGCTCAAGCCAGTACCAGGCCACGCCATCGTAATTAGCGTAGGCCGAGTCAGCTAACTCCCAAGCCACTCCACCGACGATAGGCCGCCAATCGTCGCTCAGTTGCCTTAGTTCCTGCCAGGCTTGGGCCAAGCCCTCATCCTCAGGATCAGGTCGCCAGCGCCAGCCGTCAACCAAAACCTGAGCAGGCGGCGGCGTCTCGCAAGCCACACCAGAAGGTCGATCGTCCATCGTCTGCTGGTCGCAAGCGCTCAAGAGTAGCAGCAAAGCGGCCATTGTCTTCGTTTTCATCATCACCCCGACCTGTCTTGGTCGCTCATCCACGCGAGACGCTTTTGTGCTATGCTTGGCACAGTAAGCGTACTCGTAACCCTACACACACCGAGTCATTATGTCCAGCCAAAAGCATGTCGGGCAGCAAGGTGAGTCCATAGCTGTCCAACACCTAGAGCAGAAGCAGTACCTCATCTTAGCCCGCAACTGGCGACACCAACACGGCGAAATTGACATCATTGCCTGGCACAACGACGTGCTTGTCTTCGCAGAAGTCAAGACGCGGCGAAGCAGCAACACAGACGACTCCCTGCCCAATTTCACTCCGCGCAAGCGCACTGCCCTGCTCCAAGCCATCTATCACTACCTAGATCAGCACCAAATCAGCGACGTTACTTGGCGACTTGACCTCATCGCCGTCGCGATACCGCCTCAGGGACAACCTCTCATCGATCATCTGGAGGACGCCCTTGAATGGTAAAGTCGTCGTCATCTTGGGGGCAACCGCCACTGGCAAGACCAATCTGGCCCTAGACTTGGCCGAAGCGCTGGACGGCGAGATCGTCGGCGCAGACAGCCGTCAAATGTATCGCCTGATGGACATCGGCACAGCCAAGCCCACGTCAGCCCAGCGAGCGCGTGTTCGTCATCACCTGGTGGACATCGTCGACCCCGATCAGACGCTCAGCCTAGCCGAAGTCCTAGACATGACACGCGCTGCTGTTGAGGACGTCCTGGCGCGTGGCAAGTTGCCTTTCCTGGTGGGCGGCACGGGCCAATACATCACGGCGTTCACCGAAGGCTGGACGATCCCGCGCGTACCGCCGCAGCCAGCTTTGCGCGCTGAATTGGAAGCCTACGCGGCTCAGCATGGTACAGCGCGGCTTTACGCCCGCCTACAAGCCCTTGATCCCGATCAAGCAACGCGCATCCACCCCAACAATCTGCGTCGCATTGTCCGCGCTCTGGAAGTTTGCTTAGTCAGCGGCAGCGCGATGAGCCAGCAGCAGCGCAAGGCTGCACCTCCCTACGACTTCCTCCTCTTGGGCCTCACCATGCCACGCGAGAGCCTGTACGCTCGCGCTGATGCCCGCTCAGAGGCCATGTTCAGCCTGGGTTTTCTAGACGAAGTGCGCCACCTGCTGGCCCTGGGCTACGAACGCCACCTACCGTCTTTCAGCGCAGTCGGCTACCCCGAATGCTGCGCTCATCTGTTAGATGGTCTGGCCCTGGAGGAAGCCAAAACCCAAATGAAGTTCAACACCCATGCCTTCATCCGCCGCCAGGAGATTTGGTTCCGCGGTCACGATCGGGGTATCTTGTGGCATAATGGTTTAGAACTACGGACAGAAGCTTTGATAGTCCAGCTCAGCAATTGGATGAAGTATGGGATTGTTTAGTTGGTTCAGACGCAGCGGTGACTCATCGAACACCGTCATCGGCATCATCCTCCTCATCGTGATGCTGGTCTTCGTCGGCCCAAACGTCATCCCCGGTCTGCTTTCGCGCACCTTCAACTTCATCGATGAAGGCATACCCTGTACTCGTCTGCGCACCGCCGAAGACCGCGCCGCCCATCAATCCCTGATTGGTCGCCTGGCCCAGAATCCCATCAGCTTGCGCGTCATCCCTGATACTATACCTCCGTTCGGCTCTGGCAGCGGCATGACCTTCCGCATTGTCATCTCCAACGAAACCATCGGCACTGTGCCTATTGTCTTCAATGAAGCTCAGGTCATCGTCAACGACGATCCCAACAGCAGCGGCTTCGGCCTCATCTTTGAACCTGCCCTACCCATCACCACCGGTGGAGTCCGCCAGCCAGGCCTCGCCACTTTCCCAGAAGCCAACATTCGCCTGCTCGGCCCGCGCCAGCGCTGCGTCCACCGCGTCGATTTTCGCGCCGATCAAGTCGATGCTGCCTTCCGCTCTGTACCTGTTCGGGTGCGTGCTTACTACCGCGTCACAGGGCCTGGCATCATCCAGAGCGGCGTACCCGGCAGCCGCCTCATCTACGGCGATCAAGGATTGAACATCATCCGCAATGGGTTTCTCACCTCTGATCCTGTTCTTGTACCCACGCCATCTCAGTAGTTTCACGAGGAGGCCGCATGTCTGTGAAAGAAGCCCCTGTCTTGGTCATCCTAGAGGGCGATTACCCCATCAAAAACTGGCTCTTGGATCGTCCGCAGATGGTCATTGGTCGTGACGACACCTGCGACATCATAATCCCTCAACGCCAGATTTCACGCCAGCATGTCGTCATCCACCACACGCCCGACGGCGCTCTCATCGAAGACCTCAACAGCCGCAACGGCACATGGGTCAATGGCTTGCGCCTAGAAGGCACACGCCCCCTCAACGATGGCGACGAAATCCACCTAGCCCTGACAGTGCGCCTACGCTATGTCGCCTCTGGCAGCACAGCCCCTGTCACCCAGGATTTACCCGATGTCTTGCACGCCCCCCAACACAGCAGCCACCTGCGCCTCGATCCCGACGGCAGGCGCGTCTTCGTCGGCAGCGTCGAAGTCAAGCCACCGCTCAGCGTCCCACAGTATCGCCTGCTAGAACTTCTCTACACTCAAAAAGGCCGCGTCTGCACCCGCGAGGAAGTCGTGGCCTACGTCTGGCCTGATGTTGTAGGCGAAGGCGTCAGCGAGCAGGCCATTGACGCCCTGGTACGCCGCCTCCGTGATCGCTTGGCCGAGATAGACTCGAAAACCAATTTCATTGTCACTGTGCGCGGGCATGGCTTTCGTCTGGAGAATGCTTAACCATGCCAGGGATTGATTTTGCCCGTCCTTCGCCACTATGATGACAGACACCGTTCACAACCCCCAAGCTCACTCATGACCCAGCCCCCCAACTTAGAGTTAAACATCCCCGACGAAGCCTGGCAGTTAGCCCTAGATGAGTGTGGCAGTATCCTGCGCAAAGGCGTGCGAGACGATACGGCCAACCTCAAGACGCGCGTGTTGGCTCGCTCTTACACCCTGGATACAGCTGCCAGCCGCTTGAATCTGCGCCGCAAAACCCTAGAAGCTGCTATCAACGCCAACCTCATCAGCGCTTTCGTCGATCCTGAAGGCGTCCAGCGCATTGCCGCCCATGAAGTCCACCACGTCATGGAAGATGACAAGCGTTACGAAGAAATTGGCTTGTATGAATTCATCGCCCCAGAAGAAATTGCGACTGCTCTGCAAGTTGAGCTAAGCCAAGTCAACCAGTGGATTCAAGAGTCGCGCATTCCCAAGACGCGCATCACCTGGGAGAAGGTGCGCGGCCAGTGGGGGTTGCCCAAGAGCCTGCGCAAGTTCCACGCCCAACTTGAGGACGTTCGCCAAGCCGTCAAACGTGCCGCTCAGCGCGCTCGCAGCGAGGAACGCCGCCGTCGCCTAGCCGATGTCCGCCGCGAGGAACAAATTCGCCGCCACGAGCTGCGCCAAAAGCTGGTGAATTCTTTCCCAGCTTGGCGCCACGAAGGTCGCGACAATCAGCTCGTCACCTTGCACGTTGGCCCGCCCAACAGCGGTAAGACCCACCAATCTTTGCAAGAACTGGAGATCGTCGGCAGCGGCTGGTATCTCGCCCCTCTGCGCCTGCTGGCCTTTGAAATCTTCGATCGCCTGAACGCGCGCGGCACGCCCTGTAATCTGCTCACCGGTGAAGAACATATTCCCATCCCCGGCGCGACGATCACAGCTGCTACGATTGAGATGTTCAACGCCGCCGAGAGTGGCGAGATGGTCATCATCGACGAAGCACAGATGTTGGCCGATCCGGACCGCGGCTGGGCCTGGACGCGCGCCTTGATGGAGACGCAATCGCCAGACATCCACATCATTGCGCCGCCTACCGCCCAGAACCTGATCGAACAGCTCGCAGAGTCGGCTGGAATGCCTATCCGCATCGTCCATCATGAGCGCCTCGCTCCCATCAAAGTCGCCGACTACCCCTGGTCATTAGAGAACCTGCCACCGCGTACAATCCTCGTTGCTTTCTCGCGTTCGATGGTGCTGCACCTCAAGAGCGAGCTTGAACACCTCAATCGTCGCGTCTCCATCGTCTACGGCAACCTGCCTCCAGAAGTGCGCCGCAAGCAGGCTGACCGTTTCGCCAATGGGGAGACAGAGATTTGTGTCGCCACCGACGCCGTTGGCATGGGACTCAACCTCCCAGCTGACTACGTCTGCTTTTACGAAGTCGAAAAGTTCGATGGTAAATTTGTGCGCCCGCTCACTGCTGGCGAAGTACAGCAGATTGGCGGGCGCGCCGGTCGCTACGGTCTATCACAGGCTGGCGAAGTCGGAGCAACAACGCGCAAAAATCTCAATCTCATTCGACGTCTGTTTTACCAAACGCCTCAAGTCCTCACTCATGCTCGCGTCGCGCCCACCGTCGAAGACTTGCAAATGATCCCCGGCACGCTGGCCGAACAGCTCATCCAGTGGTCAGAATTGCAATCCATCCCCGACACCTTACGCGACAAAATTCGCACCGCCGACATGGCCGAGCGCATTGAACTTGCCAAAATGCTCAGCGATGCAGAAGTCCGCTTCTTGGGCCTAGAGTCGGCCATCAAGCTCATCAACGCTCCGACCAACAAATTCTCACGCAGCTATTGGCGCGATTGCGCGACCGCCATCATCGCTGGCGTCTCTATGCCTCTGCCACCTTCTGCTCCTGACGAAATTCGCAGCGTGCAGGACTTGGAGGCTACAGAGACCAGCGTCAGCTGCGCCGATATTTATCTCTGGTTGGCCAACCGCCGAGAATTCAGCCAGCTAGGCGAAGCTGAGTACCACGTGCGCAACCTGCGCAGTCTGTGGTCAGAGCGCATCGACGACGCCCTGGTGCTGCGTCTGGACACCTCCAAACGCTGCCCAGAGTGCGGCAAACCCCTGCCGCCAACCTATCGCTACAGGCTGTGCGACAGCTGCTTCTATCGCAAGGGACGCGGATACTACTGAGGACAGATTGCCCTAATCTGCCCCTTATTCTTGCCTTCTCATGAAGGCTGCGTCATCTCCAGATAGCCCTCAGACACAGCTTCAGCCATATCTATGCCCAAGATGTCTAGCATTTCGCGGACGTAGTAAGCTTTGTTCTGGGCATCCGTCAGCGACCAAGTGCGGCTCTTGACTTCGATGAACATGCCATCGGCCGCAGGCTCAATCAAGCGATCCACGTTTAGGAAGAACAACACACCCTTGTACAATAGCCGCCAGCGTCGACGTTCTTTCTGCAAGCTGCGTTCAATCGGAGCTTGGAAGTATTCGCGGTAGAAGCGCAGGGGCTGCGTTGCTGGGGCAATGTAGCGTGAATGAGAGAGCAAAATTACATCTTCCAAGCGCCGCTCTTGCTCACGGATAGTATAGGTCAAGCGCATACGCACCGACTCGACCTCGCCTTTGGCGTTGATTTTATCGTCTTCACGATAACGCACCCAGGAAGGCTCTGGCTCTGTGAAGACGAAATAGGTGTCGTACTGGCGATAGTGGACGGCGCGGATGACTTCGACATCGCTGTGGCTCAGCAGTTCTTCCACCCTGTCTGGATTGTCCAGTCGCGCCTTGATCTGAATTTCAAAGCTCTCAGCTCGCTCCACACCCAACGACACTGCGACCAGCTTGCTCAGTGGATCGCCTTCGCGCACCCTCAAGAAGCGACCGACCTCCGCCGCGTAGCGCTCCGCTTCTGCTTTCACAGCGTCCTCGTCTACTGTCAGCAGTTGGCGATCCCGCATGAGCAATTTGCCATGACAAATGGTATGGCGAACATCGCTGCTCTTAGTCGCGTAGACCAATTGTGAGTAGACAGCGTTTGGATTGAAGTCAAAGTGTGGAGAGTTGTGGCTGCCGCGCGTATCGACGACGATCACGTCTGCCAGCTTGCCAACTTCCAAGCTGCCCGTCACAGCGTCTAGGCGCAGGGCTTTCGCACCGTTGCGCGTGGCCATCGTCAGAGCCTGGCGCGCCGCCACTGCTGTCGGGTCAATCGGACGCACTTTGGCCAGCAGCGCCGCCAAGCGCATTTCTTCAAACATATCCAGATCGTTGTTGCTGGCCGGGCCATCTGTGCCAATAGCTACGTTCACCCCAAGTTCTAGCATTTGAGCCACAGGTGCAATGCCGCTGGCCAATTTCAAGTTGGCCGACGGGCAGTGTGCCACCGACACACCGTATTTGGCCATAATGCGCATTTCATGCTCATCCACGTGGACGCAGTGGGCCGCAATCACTCCGCGCACATCGAACAAGCCTGTGTCCTTCACCCAGGGTACAACAGTCTTGCCATAGTCGCGCATGTTGTCTTCGACTTCGCGTTCGGTCTCTGCGATGTGAATCATCAGCGGACGGTCGTACTTCAAGGCCAGTTCCCGACAGCGTCGCAGCGTCTCCTGCGTATTGGAGTAAGGAGCGTGCGGGCCGACTGTCGGCGTAATCAAAGGATGAGGCTGCCACTCTTGAATGAAGGCTTCAGCTAGGGCCAGGCTGTCCTCATAGGTCTCGGCGTCTGGAGCTTGAAACTTCAACACAGTTTCACACAGCACGGCACGCAGACCCACTTCCGCTGTCGCTTTAGCAATCTCCGCCTCAAAGTAGTACATGTCGCAGAAGCTGGTCACGCCACTACGTATCATCTCGGCGCAAGCCAGCAACGTCCCTAAGCGGCAGAACTGTGGACTAACGAACTCACGCTCTACGGGCATAACGTAGCCCATCAGCCACACATCTAAGCGTAGGTCGTCGGCCAGGCCGCGCAGCAGCGTCATCGGTACATGTGTGTGGGCATTAATCAGGCCAGGCAGGACGTAATGTCCCTGACAATCGATGACTTCTTGGGCGCTGTATTGCGCCAGGATGTCGGCACGCGGCCCCAAAGCAGCGATCTTCTCGCCTGCGATGGCTATCGCACCGTCTGCGATGACGCGGTACTCATCATCCATTGTGATGAGTGTTCCGCCACTCAGGATCATATCGACGGTCTGCATTTTTCGCCCCTTCTCTTGTCAAGGTAGCAAATTTGCGCGATTATAGCGACGACATAGCATTTGTACAGTGGCTTTACCAGACCTTAACTTGCATGGGACTGCCGTGACAAAACGTTTTTTCGGCTTCTTGCGCGCCCGCTCTCCCCAGTTCGCCTTCCTAGAAGCCGTCCTCGTCGGCTGGTTTTTCGTCCAGTCGTTGCGCTTTCTGGTCGCTAGCCTGTACAGTCGTATTGCCAGCGCTGCTGTCCTCAGCCAGCAGCCTAGCGGCGCGCCTCTCCCTGTTGGCCCAGGAATTGAGACGCTGGAAGCCATCAACGCTGCCATCAGCTTTCTGGGCCTCATGTTGGCCCTGCCTTTGTTGGCCTTAGCCCTGGGTCGTTGGCGCTGGCTGAGCTTCATCGCCCTGCTCATCCTGGCCATCAGCCGCGCTCTCATCGTCCTCAGCCCTACGCCCTCGGCAGCTCTCATTGCAGCTCAGGTCAGCGTTGGCGCAGCGCTGCTCTACCTATCCCAGATGATCCGCTATCGCGCCACTTTGTTCCCCTATCTACTCATCTTTGGCCTGGCTCTAGATCAGCTCTGGCGTGCCTTCGGCGATACCCAAGACCCCTCCCTGCTGCCCGCCTACGCAAACCTACAAGGCGGCTTATCGCTGACCCTGATCATCCTGGGACTGCTATCCCACGTCTTCGGCCTCATCACCGAGCGCACACAAGGTGCAGGTAGTGGCATGGTCACCTCTCAGGCCACTCTCACCCTCTGGGGAGGAGTCGCGCTGGGTGCTTGGCTCTATTTGCAACTGGCCCTCTTTGCCCTGCCTAACGCCATCGCAGGTCGCGCCAACGCAGATTATGCCCTGCTCGTCCCCGCTGCGCTGGCTGCAACGCTGCTGCCTATCATGCCTTGGGTACGTCATCAGGCTCGCCGCCTCATCGCCCCTCTGGACAGCCTCACGCGCGGCTGGGTATGGATCGTCTTCATGGCCTTGTTCATCATCATCGGATTGCGGCTGCCGCGTCTCGATTTGGGCGCGCTGGCTCTACCTCTGGGAGCAGCGGCCCTTGTCCTAGCACAGGTTGCCCTGGTGTTGCTGCTTTGGTGGTTTATCCGCCCCAAAGCCCAGACCGAGCGCAACCTAACTCCACTCTGGCTGCTGATGGCGCTGCTAGTCTTTGGCCTGTTCGTCGTCGCTGATATTTTCACTTATGAATACGCATTCGTGCGCGATTTTGTCCCTCCACTGAACGTATTGAACGCTTTTGTGCCACCGCTGCTGCGCGGCTTGCGCGGCATGGGCCTGGGAGTCCTGCTCGTCGGCGGATTCCTGGCGACACTGCCCATGATCCAGTCCAACCAGCGAATTGCTTGGGCAGGACGAGGCGCAGGCAACTTCGCCTCTCTGCTGCTCATCATTGCCATGAGCGCAGGCGCAGGCTGGGCAGCGCGTCCGCCGCTGGTGCTACCTGTCCTCAACGAAGCCGAGATTCGCGTAGGGACGTACAACATTCATCATGGTTACAGCGCCTACTTTGCTCAGGACTTGGAAGGGATAGCTCAAGCTATTCTGCAAAGTGGCGCACAAATCGTCTTGCTGCAGGAGGTTGACAAGGGCCGCTTGACCAGCTTCGGCGTCGATCAAACTCTGTGGTTGGGTCGCCGCCTGGGCATGGATCGGCGCTTCTTCCCCACCAACGAGGGCTTGATGGGCCTGGCCGTTCTCTCGCGCATTCCCATCGTCTTCGATGATGGCGTCCTATTGCCCAGCCTAGACACGCAAACAGGCCTCCAGCGCGTACAAGTACGTCCCGATGAAGGCGTCCTCACACTTTACAACATCAACCTGGGCCTGCTGCTGGTCGGAGAGAGCATTGAAGCCCAAGAAGCTAACCAGCGCGCTCAGCTCAACGCTGCCCTGGCCGTCATCGCCACGCACATTGAACGCGACTACAACGGGCGCTTGGGCCGCACTATTCTGGGCGGCACGTTCAACAACGTCCCCGATTCGCCGCTGTTGCGCACCCTGGAACAGACGGGCTTCGTCGATCCTTTCGCTGGCGCGAATCTGGCTTTGGCCGCCACCGTCGTGCGTGGAGAGCAGCGCGCCAGGCTGGACTATCTGTGGCTATGGAGCGAGTCGTTGCGTTCCAGTGGCAGTGGCGTCATCGCCAGCGCGGCCTCAAATCACCACCTGGCCTTTGTTGGCGTAGAGATCAGGCGCGGCTCATGAAGGCGGGCCGTCAGCCACGCCGCGTCCTTCTCTGCGCGCACGCCGCTCTTGAGCAGCTTGGCGGACATCCTCTGGCCAATCACCAGCCTCCAGCAAGCGACGAAGCGCATCCTGGGCGGCTAACTGCCCAGCGCTGCGCTTGCTCGCGCCCGACCCTCGCCCCACCACCAAACGACCTATCAGCACCTCGACTGTGAAGATTTTGTCGTGTTCTTCACCGCCCACCTCCGCAGTCCGATAAGTTGGCGTCACCTGCAATTCAGCCTGACTGCGCTCTTGTAAGACGCTGCGCGCATCCAGGTGCAGCCCCTGACGCAGGATACGCTCCAGCAGGCCGTCCAACATTGGATCGAGGAAGGCGCGCACCGCTTCCAGTCCACCATCGATGAACAAGCCGCCCACTAGAGCTTCGAAGCCTCGGCACAAGTTGTTCTGGCGCCGGCGTCCGCCGCTCAGCTCTTCGCCTCGGCCGAGCAGCAGAAAGTCACCTAAGTGGATCGACTCAGCCAGTTGAGCCAGCGTTTCTGCCTTGACCATCGCCGAACGCAATTGGCTGAGCTGTCCTTCACTGGCCTGGGGAAACCGCCTGAAGAGCATTTCTGTCACAATCATGCCCAGCAGAGCATCGCCGAGAAATTCCAGACGTTCGTTATGGCGACTTCCCAATGACTCGTTGATGAACGAACGGTGGGTGAGCGCCTCTTGTAAGACCGCCTGCTGGCTGAAATGCAGTCCTGTCGTCTCCTGGAAGCGGGCCAGGACGTTTTCGACGTCAGCCATCCCAACGCCTGAACACTAAGCAGCTATTGTGACCGCCAAAGCCAAATGAATTGCTGATGGCTACGCGCATGGCCATGCGCCGCGCTTCGTTCGGCACGTAGTCCAAATCACATTCGGGATCAGGCGTCTCATAATTGATGGTGGGTGGCGCTACCTGGTCGCGCAGAGCCAAGACGCTGAAGGCCGCCTCCATCGCCGCCGTTGTCCCCATTGCGTGGCCTGTGATGGCCTTCGTAGAGCTGATGGCCACTCTGTAGGCGTGGTCACCCAGCGCCAATTTGATAGCCTTCGTCTCGCTCACATCGTTGAGCGCCGTCGCTGTGCCGTGTGCATTGATGTAATCCACTTCATCAGGCCTCACGCCACCGTCAGCCAGGGCTATGCGCATGGCTTCAGCGGCGATGTCGCCCTCAGGACGCGGGGCTGTTCGGTGAAAGGCATCGGTCGTGCTGCCATAGCCCACCAGCTCTGCTAGGATGGGCGCGCCGCGCCGACGCGCTGTCTCTAGTTCTTCCAGCACCAACACACCCGCTCCCTCGCCAAAGACCATGCCCGTCCTATTCTTGTCGAAAGGCCGCACTGCCCGCGACGGCTTCTCCGACTCGCGTGAGCAAGCTCCTACGCGGTCGAAGGCCGCCAGGCCCATCTTCAAAATCGGGAAGTCACCGCAGCCAGCCAGAGCGCGGTCGATCCGACCATTGCGGATGAAAGTGAAGGCTAGGCCAATGCAGTCAGCCCCTGTCGCACATGCCGAAGCTGGAGTATACGATGGGCCACATGCGCCCACGTGGATGGCGATGACGTTGCTGCCGCCGTTCACCACCAGGATAGGGATGGCAAAGGGCGTCATCCGTCGGTAGTTGCCGCTCTCACGGATAATTTCGATGTACTCGGCGTAAGTTTGCAGGCCTCCGGTCGATGAGCCGATGATGACGCTGGCTCGCAACCGCTCATCTTCTGCCACCTCAAAGCCGCTGGATGCAATCGCTTCTTGGGAAGCCGCGATGATGTAATGCTGATAGGGATCGTGCCTACGCACTTCTGGAGCAGGCATGTAGCGCTCTGGATCGAAATTCTTCACCTGGCCAGCCACTTTGACGTTCACATCTGACACATCAAAATAGGTGATGTGGTCAATGCCGCTGCGCCCCTCAATCACCGCCTCCCAGCTCTCCCGAACGGTGTTGCCCATCGGCGTCACCAGGCCTAATCCTGTCACGACGACTCGTCGAGTCATGTTCGCTGCTCCCCGTGTTTAAGTGCGTGTCGCGCTTTTTGCGCAAGCTTGTTTTGTACCACAAAAGTTAGCATCTTTGCCTATGCACGATCCGCGGGCCCTGGCCGATACTCGCCCTCAATCCAGCGTTGTGCCTGCGGCGTGACCTCTTTCTTCCACACAGGCACAATCTCTTTTAGACGATCAATGCCATAGCGCGCTGCTTCAAAACAGCCATCATCGCGGTGACTCGCAGAACAGGCGATCAACACGGTATTCTGGCCGACTTCCAGCCGCCCAATCCGCTGCACGATCGCAATCCCAATGACTTTGGGCCAGCGTTGGCGTACCTCTTGAGCCACTTGACGCATTTTGGCCAGAGCCATCGGCTCATAAGCCTCATATTCCAAATACTCTGTCTGGGGCAGATGACCCTCGCGCTGCGTCTCGCCGCGCACTAGGCCGCTGAAGAAGACCACTGCGCCAGTCTGCGGCGTCGTAATCCGTGCAATCAAATCATCATGGTCAATGGGATTGTTGTTCAGGATGAAAATTTCGGGCAACCCGTCTCCACCGCTAACAGGTGGGAAGAAAGCCACCTCGTCACCATCACGCACGGGGTCGTCAGCACTGGCAAACTCCTCATTCACTGCTGCCAACGCCGCGCTCAAGTTGGCGCTGGCTTGCGGATACTGAGTCATCAAAGCTTGTCGCACTGCGTCTACCGTCGCTTGTCCATCTTCCAAAGCTAAATCTAGCTGTCTTTGGCCCAACAAATCTTTCAACGTTGCGAACAACACCACCCTCACGCGCATTTTTATCCCTCTTTCGCCATATAATCGCCACGCTGGCCACCGCGCTTCTCCAAGAGCCGAATGTCACCAATGCGCATTTCGCGATCTACTGCTTTGGCCATATCGTAGATGGTCAGCGCCGCCACGCTCACTGCCGTCAGTGCCTCCATCTCCACACCAGTTTGGCCTAATGTGCGCGCCTGCGCCACGATATGCAGCGCCGTTCGCGCCTCATCCAACGTAATCTCCACCCCTACTTTGGTGAGGGGTATCGGATGGCACAACGGAATTAGCTCGCTGGTGCGCTTGGCCGCCATGATGGCTGCCACACGCGCTACGCTCAGCACGTCGCCCTTCTTCATCTGCCCTTCGCGGATCAGCCTAAGCGTCTCTGGTTGCACATAGACCCATCCCTCTGCCACCGCCAGCCGCTCTGTCGTCGGCTTGCTTCCAACATCGATCATTTCAGCCTGTCCCTGTTCGTCCAGGTGCGTCAGGCTCAGCTTCTCATCAGCGCTCATCATTTTATCTCAGCCTATCACAGGGAGTGCTTTACTTGTCCGCTCCCCATCGCTATACTTGGTGTCTCCCATCATACATAATAAATTGCACCTGGAGCAGGTTTCGTGGGTATCTTCAAAAGCGGCATGGCCAAGACGCGCCAGTCCTTCTTCGGGCGCATTGGGCAAATGCTCTCTGGCAGGCAGATTACACAGGAAACCTGGGATGAGATCGAAGCTATGCTCATTCAGGCCGACCTAGGCTTGGAGACGACCGAGACTGTCATCGAATATCTGCGCTCAGCGGCCCGTGAAGAACGCCTCACGCACCCCGACCAACTGCGCCGCGTCCTGCGCGAGTCGCTGCTGGCTCTGCTCGATCCACCGCGCGAGCTGAACATCAGTGGACGCGACCTGTCCGTCATTCTGGTCATCGGCGTCAACGGCTCTGGCAAGACGACCTCCATCGCCAAACTGGCTCATCGACTCAAGCGCGCCGGCCGCAACGTCGCCCTGGCGGCCGGCGATACCTTCCGCGCTGCCGCCATCGACCAACTGCAAAAATGGGGCGAGCGCATTGGCGTCCCCGTCATCGCCAACAAGCCGGGCGCTGATCCTGGCGCTGTCGCATATGACGCCATCAACGCTGCCAAAGCGCGCGGCTACGACATTCTGATCGTCGACACAGCAGGCCGTTTGCACAACAACTACAACCTCATGCAGGAATTGGCTAAAGTGCGCAGCGTCATCGCCAAAGCCGTCCCCGGCGCTCCCCACGAAACTCTGCTCGTCTTGGACGGCACAACCGGCCAAAACGCCCTCAAACAGGGTCAGAAATTTGCCGAGGCTGTTGAGATCACAGGCCTCATCGTCACCAAGCTAGACAGCACCGCCAAAGGCGGCATGATCTTCTCGGTCATGACAGAGCTTCACGTCCCTGTACAATTCGTCGGACTCGGCGAAGGCGTGGACGACTTGGTTTATTTCAATCCAGAGCAGTTCGTCGACAGCCTGTTCGACCAAGACTGACCGTGTCCAATCATCATGCCCACCGAGCGGATCACGAGTTTGCAGAATCCACGGATCAAACTCGCCCGCGCTTTGCAGGATAAGAAGGCCCGCGAGCGCGAGGCGCGCTTCCTCGTAGACGATCTGCGCGACCTCCAGCGCGCTCTACACCTGGGTTATGAAGTCGATTACGCCCTATTCTGTCCTGCTCTGGCCACCGGCGCAGAATTAGACTTGGCTCAGACACTCCCCCAGGTCTATGAGACCAGCGCTGAAGCCCAGGCCAAAGCCGCCTATCGCGAACATCCCAACGGACTCATCGCTGTGCTGCGCAGTCACCAACCACGCGGCCTAGATGATCTGGTCGCTCAGCAAACGCCCTACATGCTGGTGCTGGTCAACTTACAGAAGCCAGGCAACATCGGCGCGCTACTGCGCAGTGCCGACGCAGCCGGCTTCGGCCCTGTCTTGTTGATCGACAGCACTTTAGACATTTACAACCCCAACATCATTCGCGCCAGCACCGGCGCCGTCTTCCTAGACAACCTCTTTGCCCTCACCTCCGATCAAGCGCTCCCCTACCTAACTGCTCACTATCATCTGCTTGCTGGCCACCTGCGGGCCGAACAGAGTCTGTTTGAAGCAGACTTGCGCCCACCGCTGGCTCTCGTCCTCGGCGCAGAAGACCAGGGTTTGCCACCACGCTGGGCCAATGCCTGCCGACGGATCAAAATCCCGATGGTTGGGCGAATCACTGACTCGCTTAACGTCTCTGTCAGCGGAGCTATCTTCATGTACGAGGCACTCCGCCAGCGCTCCAACACCTCCTAGATTGAACAGGACAACCATATGGACTCCCTCATTGAGCAGCTCAAAGCTATGCAAGAACAAATTGCCGCCCTCATGGAACGCCTGCAGATCGCGAGCAAAGCAGAAGAGGCCGCCAGACTAGAAGCTCAATCGGCGGAGGCAGGCTTCTGGGACGACGCTGAAGAAGCTCAGAGGATTATGCAGCGCATTGCTCGCCTGAAGGCCGAGGTCGATAAATGGCAGAGCATTGCTCAGCGCATTGCCGATGGCTTAGAGCTGGCTCAACTGGGCAGCGATATTCAAGATGATCTGAGCGCCGAAGTCGCCGAGATTGCCCAGATCGTCAGCAAGATGGCCCTGGAGGCCATGCTCAGTGGAGAATATGACCGCGAGAACGCCATTCTCTCCATCCACGCCGGAGCTGGCGGGACAGAAGCGTGCGATTGGGCGCTCATGTTGGAGCGCATGTATCTGCGCTGGATTGAGCAGAATGGCTACAAGGTCGAAATCTTAGACCGCACCGAAGGCGAAGAAGCGGGCATCAAAAGCGTCACAATGAGCGTTAAAGGCGACTTTGCTTACGGTTACCTACGCAGCGAACAAGGGACGCACCGTCTAGTGCGCATTAGCCCGTTCGACGCCAGCGCGCGCCGTCACACGTCTTTCGCCAAAGTTGAGCTGTGGCCAGACATTGAGACCGACATCGACGTCGAAATCAACGAGAAAGACTTGAGGATCGACGTCTTTCGCGCCAGCGGCGCCGGCGGCCAACACGTCCAGAAGAACGAAACCGCCATCCGCATCACCCACCTGCCCACTGGGATTGTCGTCCAGTGCCAAAATCAGCGCAGCCAGCTTCAGAACCGTGAACGTGCCATGCAAATCCTCAAAGCGCGTCTCTACGACCTAGAACGTCAAGCCCAAATGAATGAACTTCAAGCTCTCAAGGGCGCAAGCGTCGACGCCAGCTTCGGCAACCAGATTCGCTCCTACGTCCTCCATCCCTATCAATTGGTCAAGGATCATCGCACCAACTACGAAGTGGGCAACGCTGCTGCTGTTTTGGACGGACGTCTGAATGACTTCATGGAGCAGTTCCTACGCGCACGGATCAGCGAACAAAGCTAGGTCATAACGCTCACGATCTTCTTAGGTCGCAAGAGGCCTTCTCTGGTTATCTTGTAAAATACAATCCGAGCTGCAAATCGCATTCTGACCCCCTTGTTCCCCGACGTCAAGACGGCTATAATTTGCATCCCCCAAATGACCGCAACGCCAAACAACATGTCTAGCTACAGCGAGGAGTTCTGCCTTGGAGACGAAGAACAAAGGCTTGGAGGCTAAGGAGTTCAGCGCACTTCGCATTAGCCTCGCGTCGCCTGAACAGATCAAGTCTTGGTCGTATGGCGAAGTCACCAAGCCGGAGACGATCAACTATCGTCGTCTGCGCCCAGAGAAGGACGGCCTGTTCTGCGAAGCCATCTTCGGCCCCACGCGAGACTGGCAGTGCTACTGCGGTAAATACAAGAACGTTCGTCATCGCGGCATCGTCTGCGACAAGTGTGGCGTCGAAGTCACCCGCTCCTCAGTGCGTCGCGAACGCATGGGCCATATTCAGCTGGCAGCTCCTGTCGCTCATGTGTGGTACACGCGCCGCGTCCCTAGCTATCTGGGCCTGCTGCTAGACGTGAGCCGCCGTAATCTGGATCGCGTCCTCTACTTCGCACAGTACGTCATCACCAGTGTCGATGAAGAAGCACGCAACAAAGCCATCAGCCGCATTCAAAAAGAGTTGCGCCTTAAAGAGGAAGAACTCAGCGGCGACATTGACGAGCGCGTCAAAGACATTCGCAGCAACCAGGAGCAACTCACTCAGCAATACCTAGAGCGCTCCAGGAGCATTAGCGACCACTACGATGCTGAGTTTGCTCGTATCTCTGATGAAGTGGTGCGCGAAGGCCAGGCGCTTCAGCAGCAAATCGAAGCCCTGCGCGGACGAAACGCCCCTGCCGACGTCATCTTCACCCATGCAGATCGCGTCCTGGTGATCGAAGGCGAACTGGTGACCAATGAACATTTGACCATGATCCAAGACCTGGTCAATCAACATCTGAGCGATCTCCAGGCCGAAATTGAGAGCATGCGCCGCGCTGAGCTGGCCCACCTCAGCGCTGAGATAGACGCCATCACCCACGATGTCAATTCCACTCTGGATCAACAGCTCAAAGAACGCGAAGAACGCCTGGCCACCATCCGCCAAAACGCCGAAAAGCAAATTGGCGAACTGCGCGAGCTGCAAGTGCTGCAATTCCTCTCTGACAATCGCTACCGTGAACTCAAGAGCCGCTATGGCAACGTCTTCACGGCAGACATGGGCGCAGAAGCCTTCTACAAGATTCTTCAGGGTCTCAACCTCGATAAGATGTCGGAAGAGCTTTGGCGTGAGGTGCGCAACACCAAGTCTAAGCAGCGCAAGAAAAAAGCCACCAAGCGCCTGCGCGTTGTTGAGAGCCTGCGCAGCAGCAACAACCGCCCTGAATGGATGATCCTCACTGTCCTGCCCGTCATCCCGCCCGATCTACGTCCGATGGTGCAGCTTGACGGTGGGCGCTTCGCCACAAGCGATCTGAACGACCTGTACCGCCGCGTCATCAACCGCAACAACCGCCTCAAGCACCTGCTCGATCTGGGCGCGCCTGACGTCATCGTACGCAATGAAAAGCGTATGCTTCAAGAGGCCGTTGACAGCCTAATCGATAACAGCCAGCGCGGCAAAGCCCTCAGCCGTCGCGGCCGACGCGAGTTGAAGTCACTCAGCGACATGCTGAAAGGCAAGAAAGGTCGTTTCCGCCGCAACCTGCTGGGCAAGCGCGTTGACTACAGCGGTCGCTCAGTGATCGTTGTCGGCCCACGCCTCAAGCTCTACCAGTGCGGCTTGCCCAAGACGATGGCCCTGGAACTCTACCGTCCCTTCGTCATCAGCCGCCTGGTCAAGTACAGCTACGCCAGTAACGTTAAGGGGGCTAAGCGTATCATCGAACGCGAACGCCCCGAAGTCTGGGAGGTGCTAGAAGAAGTCATCAAGGAACGCCCTGTCTTGCTCAACCGCGCGCCCACCTTGCACCGTCTGGGCGTACAAGCGTTTGAGCCTCAACTTGTTGAAGGCAAGGCTATTCAGATTCACCCGCTGGTCTGTTCAGCTTTCAACGCAGACTTCGATGGCGACCAGATGGCTGTTCACGTCCCTCTGAGCGAACGCGCCATCGAAGAAGCGCGCACCCTTATGCTGGCCACCAAGAATCTGCTCAAGCCCTCCGATGGCCAGCCTATCGTCGGCCCAGCTAAAGATATGGTGCTGGGTATCTACTACTTGACGATGGATCCCTCCGTCGAAATTGTCACCACCCCCGCCAACATCGAGCGCTTCCGCTCGATTGAGGCCCTAGAAGAACCCAGCGCGCGCGTCGGCATTGCCTATCGCAGCAACGGCTATTATTACAGCCGCTACCGCGACTACCCCGGCATTGTCACGTTCTACGACAGCACCGAAGTCGATGACAACGGTCGCACCAAAGTCACAGCTACAGCCATCGACAACACAATCGCGGCTCTGCTGAGCGGCGAAATTGACTGCATGTTGGCCAACACGACCGAAATGCTCAAGCTCATCAAGAAACGCAACCTAGATGGCCAGCTGGTCATCAGCAATCTACACGAGCGCCGCATGGTCGTCGATATTGACGAAGTTGAGTATTTGTACAACATGGGCATAGTGGGCATGCACACACCCATCTTGCTGGGCAACTACTATGACAACCGTCCTCCTCAACCGCGTCCTGAGCCGACCACCGTAGGTCGCGCTTTGTTTAATCGCATTCTGCCCGACGAAATTCGCTTCGTCCAAGAGACGCTGGACAAGAAGCGCATTCAGAAACTGGTAGCACGCTGCTACCAGGTCTTGGGGCGCGATCGTACGACCGACATCGTCGATCTGATTAAGGATTATGGCTTCCGCTATGCCACCCTCAGCGGCACAACCATCGCCGTCAGCGACCTCACTGTCCCGGAACAGCGCAACGAAATCCTCCAAGCCGCCGACCAGGCCGTCGCAGAGCTGGAGCGCAGTTATCGGCGTGGCCTCCTCACCGAAGAAGAACGCTACCAGAACACTATCCATATTTGGGAGAAGACCAAAGATCGCCTGCAAGAGCTACTCCACAACACGCTCGATCCTTACGGCCCTATTGCTGTCATGGCCATCAGTGGCTCAACCAAAGGTGGCTTTGGCCCTATCACTCAGCTTGCCGGTATGCGCGGCCTGATGGCCGATCCAAGCGGTCGTATCATCGACCTACCTATTCGCAGTCATTTCCGCGAGGGTTTGAACGCGCTAGAGTACTTCATCTCTACACACGGCGCGCGCAAAGGCTTGGCCGACACCGCCTTGCGCACTGCTGACGCCGGCTACCTCACCCGCCGTCTAGTCGATGTCGCTCAAGACATGATTGTCAACATCGACGACTGTGGCGTCCGACACGGCTTGATGATCCGCCGCAGCGATAACGTCGGAGGCCAAAGCTTCAGCGAACGGATCATCGGCCGCTGCGCCGCCCGCGATGTTTATCACCCCGTCACCGGCGAACTGATCGTCGCTCGCAATGAATTGATCGATGAGAAGATCACCGAACGCCTCGAGGGCATGTCAGAGATCGGCGAGATAGAAGTCCGCAGCCCAATGACCTGTGCCCTAATTTATGGCGTGTGCGTTAAGTGCTATGGTCGCGATCTGGGGACGGGAGAGATGGTCACGATTGGCACAGCCGTCGGTATCATCGCTGCTCAGTCCATCGGTGAGCCAGGTACGCAGCTCACCCTGCGCACGTTCCACACAGGTGGCACAGCAGCGGCCGGTGGCGACATTACTAGTGGTCTACCCCGCGTAGAGGAACTCTTCGAGGGCCGTCGCAAGCCCAAAGGCGAAGCTGTCATGGTCGACCAAGGCGGCGTCCTGCGCCTGACGCGCCGCGACGATGGCGTGGCGATTGCCACCGTCATCGACAGCGAGGTCGTCAACCAGGAACACCACGTACCCCAACATTGGGAAATCTTGGTCAACGACGGCGCAACTGTCAAAAAAGGCGCCGTCTTGGCGCGTGAAACGCGCGCCGACGACGCTCCTACTGACGAAGCCCAACTCAAGCAGATTGTGGCTGAACTGCCTGGCGAAGTCTTCATCGAAGGACAGACAATCTACATTCGTCATGAGCGCCGCAACGAATACGTCTACGAAATTCCCGTGAACGCGCGCTTGCTGGACAACATCAAGGATGGGATGACCGTCACACCTGGCCAGCAACTCACTGAAGGCTCGCTCAACCCGCACATGATCCTCAAGACGCGCGGCGCAGACGCGACGCAGCTCTACCTGCTGGACGAAATCCAGAAAGTCTATCGCAGCCAGGGCGTGAGCATTGCAGACAAGCACTTCGAAGTGATGATCCGCAAAATGCTCAGCAAAGTTCAGGTCACCCGTAGCGGAGATAGTGATCTGCTGCCCGGCGATCTGATTGACCAGCTTGAGCTTCTGGCCCTCAATGAACGTCTCATCAGTGAGAACAAAGAGCCTGCTGCTGGTGTTCCTGTCCTGCTGGGCATCACCAAAGCTGCTCTGAGCACTGATAGCTTCCTCTCTGCTTCCAGCTTTCAGCATACAATTAAGGTTCTAGCCGGCGCTGCCATCGAAGGCAAACGAGACCCACTCTACGGCCTCAAAGAGAATGTTATCATCGGCAAGCTGATTCCAGCAGGCACGGGTTTCAGCGAACACCGCGACCGTCAGCGCGTCGGGCCAATGACAACCCTAGTCGAGCAAGGCGCGTTGGATGTTGTCGAAGACGAAGACTACGAAGATGACGGAGACGTCATGTAAGTAGCCTACAAAGCCAAAGAGGCGGCGTGCTGCGCGTCGCCTCTTTACTCAGAGATGGGATGATTCGCCTCAGGGGCGATTGATGAGCGCGTCGTACAAGGGCCTCTTGAACAAAGGATCGCCTGGCCCGAAGTTTGGCACAAAAATGCTATAGGCTGCGATTTCGTTTCGGCTCTCTATCATCTCAGCGTTCGCGAAGTTGAAGTTCCATAAGATCATCGGCCCTATGTCCTCGCGTTCTTGCCCGATCTGAAAGGCGCGCAACACATACTGAGCTTGTTGCTCCAGGCTCAACTCGCCAAGCCAGAGTTCAGGCGGATCATTCGGAAAGCCTTGCCAGCTAGGCCAGCCAAATTCTGTCACCCAAAGCTGGCGATCCGCGTAGCCGTTGCGCACCAGAATTTCGCGATAGTCGTTGAGGTTATTCAGGAAGAAGAAGTGTGGATCATCATCCCAACCGCGCGCTCCGCTCATGTCACAGCACAGCGCGTCGGGGGGGTTAGCCCAACCGTAAGGATGAATCCCTACGCCAACGAATTCATAATTGCTCAAACCGTTGTCGAACATCTGCTGCAAGAAGTCGCGGTCGTTCACGCTCACAGGGCTATCACCTGTCGGCGCGAGACCTGCTGTCAAGATCAGCGTCTGTGGCGCTTCCTGGCGAATTACGTCGTACGATGGTCGGAAAAGCTGCATGTATCCAGCACCATTGAAAGGCAGCGTTCCGCGCCACTCGCGCGCTAGGTTGGGTTCATTCCAAATTTCAATCGCATCGATGTTCTCTGGCTTGACTCGCTGGATCAACAGGCGCATGAAATTTGCCAGGGCCTGTGGATCATCAGGCGGGCCATCTTCCTCCTGGATGCTGCGCGCCCAGCTCGGTGCTTTGGCCACGCTGAGGATCACGCGTAGCCCGCGATTTTTGGCCAGCTGAATGCTCTGTTCGAAGGTCAAGAAACGTTCGTTGACTTCTTCAGGCCCTCCAGGTTGCCAAAATGCCCAGTTCACCTGGAATTTGATCCATCCAAAGCGCATTTGGTTCACCAGAAAGACCACCTGACCAAAGTCGTCCAGGCTCATGTTGTAATACACCTGCACTCCCATTTGCGCGGAATCAAGCACAGGAGCGACCACGGCCGAAACTTCAGGCTGTGATATGGCTATCGGTGAAGTCGGCGAAGGCACAGTCGTTTGTGTCACTGGCAGAGGCTCAACTGTTGGCACAGACTGAGGCAGGGAGACAGCGCCGCTAAGGATAGAGCCAATGTAAGTTCCGTCCCCAGGAATAGGCGTCCAACTAGGCTCAGGCGTCGAAGTTGGTGAAGGCGTGGCGCTTGGTGTCGCCAAAGTCGGCGCAGAGGTACTCTCCTGGACGATTTGCATAGGTATCGGCGTCTGGCTGGGCACTTCAGGCGTCGGCGACTCAGTCGCCACTTGCACGACAGCATTGGACGGAGTTGGTGTGATGACGATACGGACAGGCTCAAGCTGACTATTGCAACCCACCAGCATGGTAGCCAGCACCCAGGTTGCCAACCAGACAGAGAAGCGCATAAGCAGCTCTCAGTTCCCCTGCACTAGCAGGGTATAGCCACCCTGTGTGCCACCGAAGATTGTGGCAAAACGAGTCGCAATCACTAGGTACTGGCCATCTTCTGGCAAGGTGAAATTGCTGATGATCGCGTCCGTCCCTCGGCCCGTTGGTGAAGCGGCGCCAGCATCGTCATTGTCCGCCACTTCGCGTCCGCTCGGTCCTACCAAGAAGAGCTTGGTGTCCAGTGTACCGCTTGTATTGGCCATAAGGATCGTCACCCTTTGTCCAGTGCGCCCACTGAAGGCGTACACATCGAAGGGCTTGTCGCTGTTGATCGTCCCCACTACCTGCTGATTGAGATTGATGGCAATAGGCGTCACGCTGGCATAGTTCAGGGTGCTGCTGTTGCCGCCGATGTAGCCACCGCGTCCAGCGCGCGCTGTGCGATCCGCTGCTACAGCAAAGCTGATGACGTAACGTTGTCCAAAGGTTGGCGTCTGCCTCTCCACCAACACCGGACGACCATCGACGATCACCGCCAGATCAAAGGTGGTCGGCGTCGTATCGCGACATTCATCCTGATACCATACCTCAATCTCGTAAGTGCCAGGCGGCAGAGTGCCCTGAGGCCAGTAAATATAGGAGTAAGGATTGCCAGCTGCGCGAGTACAGTTGATGTTACCCTTGATAGGCATGAGACCGCCGCTTCGTACATTGTCACGATCATCATACACGGCCTCACCGCTGGGATCGCGCACCAACAGCTGCAAGTCGGCACTGGTCGTCCAGGCTAGCACCACCTGAATATCGCCAGCTACTAACGGAAGGTTGGCGATAGAAGGCGGAACACTGATCGCACCTTCGCTGATGCTCAGGCGGAACGTCCCCTCTGTGCCACCAATCTCTTTGCCATAGCGCGTCGCTACAACAGTGTAACGCCCCCCTGCCGTCAGCCTTTGATTGGCAAGCTGGCTATTGGTCGAAGCATTGGCGTCGTCGTTCACTGCTACCAAATTGCCGGCGCTGTCGATGAGCTGAAGTAGGGTATCCAGGTTGCCACTGGTAGCTTCTAAGCTGATCGTCACTACCTCATCGGCTGCCGCTTCAAAGCTATAGGCCAAGTAGGACTGAGCGCCGTACAGCGCTCCCGTGATTGTGCTGCCGCGCTCAATTGGCTGTGCCTGAGCAAGGATCACTCCAGGAGCAGCCGGCAAGATGTTCAAGCTGCTATCAGGATAAACGCCGCTTGGGCCTAGCGATACCGTACCCTCAGGATTCAGAATGAAGCTGGCGATGTACACGCTGGCTTGGTTGGGCAGCGGTGGCGAAAGCTGAGCCTGCACCGTCGGCAGCGCCACACCATTAACCGTCGTATCAACGACGAATGCAGCAGGCTGCGGCGTCTGTTCGCAAGACTGTCGATAAGTAACAAGGATTTCATAACTACCTGACGGCACAAAACCACCGGCCCACGTCGCTGTCTCTGTCGCAGGCGAAGCCAGATTTTGGCAGAAGGCGTTGGCGTCTAGGCCAAATGTGCCGCCGTTGTTGGTCTCTCGCGCGTTGAAGCGCAGCGCACCGCCAGACGGATCACGCACCTCTAGATTGAGGTCAACCGATGCTGCCCATGTGAGGCGAATTTGAATGCCGTCTGCCAGCAGAAGAGGCACAGAAGGCTTCCACTCTGTCTCCACCGCCGCAGTACTCTGGACTTGAGCGGCTTCTGTCTCCGTCGTCGGCGGGGTAGACGTTGGATCGGGAGTTGGACTAGGTTGACCGCCTTGTGCCACCACTGTCAGACGCAGTTGGTATGGCGTCGGCCCGCCTAGTGTTGCGCCAGGCAGCACGAAGCTCGTCACAAAGTAGACGCCTGTCGGCAGCACAGCCTCGGCGCGCGTGCCAATCGTACCCCCCAGAGCGCTGGCAGTCAGCGAGTCAAGCGTCCCCCGCGCCCAGCTCTGACCCAGATCATCCGTAATCAGCAAGCCCACCCCCAGCGAATCGCTGACAGCCTGCACCAACACGCTGGCAGGGCCGCTCAGGCTGAAGGTATGGATGTTCACCGCCTTCTGGAGGTCAAAACTTGCGGGGGTCAGCGTGTCTGGTAGCAGAGAAGCTGGTGGCGTCTGAGCTTGGCTCAGGACTGCGCTGACTAGCGCCAAACTTAGCGCAGCGATTCGCTTCAGCATCTTCAATTTCATGGGGGATTGCCTTTCATCAGCATCAGATGTTTTCCCAAAGCGAGTTTAGATGATTTTCAGCTTATGCGCTATGCTTCAAATCATCGATCACCCACCGCCGAACGAATCCTGAGAGGGATTGTTATCGCTCGGAAGCCCTGGCTCTGGCAAACTAGGCTTCAATTCAACAAACGTGGTCGTGCCTTCCACCACCACCACTTGGCTCACCAAGCGCTGGCCGTCGATTGTGGCAATGACTTCGTAGCGCCCGACGGGAACGTCTGCCACCGCAAAATTCTCGCGCCAGATTGGATCGGGATTAACGTCTGAGCCAGATTGCAGGAAGACGTAGCTGCTGGTCGTCGTCTCCACCAAGCCCGTCGCCCAGTTGCGAATAGTAATGTCCACGTCGTCGATGAAACGGCCATTGACGTCGACCACGCGCCCTGCAATCACCCCGTGGCCCACGTAAGGCACCATCCACAACACCGGGTTATACGTGGAGGCGTAGCGATTTTCGCCCATGCGCACCTCGAAATGCACATGCGGCCCAGTCACGCGGCCCGTGTTGCCTACCAAGCCGATCGGCTCTCCCGCAGCCACCACTTGCCCACGCTCCACCAGCGCCGCCGAAAGATGAGCGTACAGCGTCCACAGCGGGCGGCCCTGATAGCCAAAGTCATGCTCAATGAGGATCACGTTGCCATAGCTGGGCGAGTTCTGAAAGATATCGACGTTCTCCTGCCGTCCATCCGCCGCCCAAATAACCACGCCAGAGCCAGCCGCGCGCACCAGCTCTCCCACTGGATTCGGCATATCAATGCCATGATGAACGCGCAAGATGTTGGTGCGGTCATTGCCATCAGAGCCGTAGGGATAGATCGACAGCACCCAATTGCGTGCGTTGGAGTCGATAGGTCGCAGAAACCAATAATGGTCGCGCCCCAGCGGATCACGCGACAAAGGTGGTATCAGGGGTGGTGGCTGCCACTCGCCTACAGCGCGCGTCACGCTCAGCGGAGTGGCTGCACCATCGGCCGTCGCGCTCGCCGCTGACAACCTGGAGAGAGTCGCTGGAGGAAGCGTAGGCGTGCTGGCCAGATTCGGCACAACGACGGATACAGTATCCAGGTCAGCAGCGCTGACGAGAGTTGGCGTCAGATCAAGCGGCAGGATGATTTGGGCAATAGTGGGCTGCACGTTGGGAATGGCAACTGTCGGCAGCGCAGTGCTGTTCTCGCCGAAACCCTCGCGGAACAAGGCGCTGATCGGGTTAGGGTTGACGGTCGGCAAGGCTTGCGTGGGCAACTCCACCGCCAAAGGGGCGGGTTCAGACGTGTTGCGCATGACCACCAGGACGAAACCCACTAAGACGACCAGCGCCAACAGTCCTGCAGACGCGCCGCTGGTCGCTGATGAGGCTGTCTTACGGCGTGCCATCATCACGAACCTGGCGTGCGCGTCGGCGCGAAATTGACCAATTCGCCGCTGGTATGCGTCTCTAGCATGGCAGTGTACCAGTCCATGCCCTGCGGCTTGTAGAATAGGTTGTAGAAGCGCGTCGCTGCGTTGGCGCGCCAATCTGTCCCAGACGGTCGGCGCAGCCATCCGTAATCCGCCGCAACCTGTGTAAGGTCAAGGTAGTAGCCGGCTGGGGGCTGTCGACGCAGTCGTCCGCCCTGATTGTAGGCTTCTACGTCACCTTGCGTGGCTGCCAAGAAGTCCCAGGGCAAGCGGCGCAGCGGCTCACCGAGTTGGCCATTTTGAGCGTCGTCGCTCACTCGCAGATAGACACGCCACAAAGTGTTGATGCCAACATCCTCGCGCAGCACCTCAATTTGCGGCGGAAAGCCCAGGATAGCGCTGCGCGGGAAGGCGAAAGCACGCCCAGTCATGTGCCAGTTGCGCCGCTCTTCACCAGGCGCGGGGCGACGCTCCAAGTCCCACCAAGCATCGTCCAGCGTTTGGAAGAAGTCGACGTTGCTGAGTTGCAACACGCGAGCGCGCAGAGCATTGAACGAGTCGTTCACACGGTCACTGAGGAAGGCGCGCGGCGCTTGGACGTTGGGCAGAGCGCTCAAGCGATAAGGCGCTCCTGTGCTGTAAGTCTGTTCCTGCTCCACGTAGAGTGGCTCGACCACGCCGAGGGGCAACCCCCCGCTGTTCACAAGTTGCGGCGGCAGACCACGGTCTGTCCAGCGCGGCTTGCTCGCTCCATACGGCACGCTGATCACTTCCGTAGCCGCTGCGCCACTCTGGTCAAAAGGCACGACGTACAGGTAGCTCTGCGACCCATCCGCTGCATCCACCACCAACACTAGGCTACGGCCATCCGGCGACCAGCTCGGCGTCCGCCCAAAGCTCAAGACCTGCGCTTGACCGCCAGGGGAGTCAGCTTGCTGGACGAAGACCTTTTCACTGCCCTGCTCCCAAGCGCTGTATGCTAACCACTGACCGTCTGGCGACCACGACGGATAGTCTTCATCACGCAGCGCATTTTGCGTCAAGTTGACAATCTCTAGGGTGTCCAGACTCAGGATGTAGATATCCTGGACGCCGTCGCGCAGGCTGACGAAGGCGACGCGCCGCCCATCAGGCGACCAAGCAGGCGAAAAATCGGGAGCAGGGTGGTCTGTCAGACGCTCTGGCGTCTGCGAGCCATCGATTGGCACAGCATAAATGTCTAGATTTTGCCCCTGGTAACTTTCGTAGACGATCCACAGGTTGTCCGGCGACCAGCTTGGCCCGCCCTGGAACGACAAATCATACGTAATGCGCGTCGTCTGCTGAGTCGGCACATCATAGACGTAAATCTCCCAATTGCCATCCTGGCGCGAAGCATAGGCCAGGCGCGTCCCATCGGATGACCAAGCAGGGTCGCGCTCATCTTGCACGTCGTTTGTCAGGCGCAGCGGTGAGCGCGAGCCAACGCTCACAGCCCAAATGTCGGTTTGGCCGCGCTCGCGGCTCACAAAGGCCAAAGTTCCCCCTTGACGCAGCACCGCAGGTACAGGCGTCGCAGTCGGGATGGGCGTCGCAATGCTGATCGCCACGCCGCCAGGATCAGCTGGCGTTGCCGTCAGATTAGCCAACATCAGCAGGCGCGTATCGGCCACGCTTGCCGCCAGGCCACTTGCAGACCGCGAAGGATCGGTTGCCCACAGCAGCGCCCCCACCAGGATAAAGCCCATCATCACCACGAGGGTGCTTAGACGGCGGTTCTGCGCCCTCAGTGGATCGTCGATCAAGCGCACATCAGGGGCTTCAACTACCTCAACAACTTGTGCATGTTGCGCGCGCCGCAGCACACCCTCGTAGGCCGCTGTTTTGCCAATTGGAGAAGCAGCAGACTTACTTCGGCGAACCAACCGCGCGCTTGTTTGGACGCCCAAGCTCAGTGCGCGGCTCAGGCTGCCTAGTCCAGCGCTCAGCAGCGCTGCTGATCCGCGCATGATCCCCAAGCCAGCACGTACCAGGCCGAGCGCCAAGCTGCGCAGCAAAATCACAGCGCGCGTCACCAGCCAAGTCAGGAAGCTGACCAGCAGCATCAGCAAGCCGATCACCCCACCTGACGTGCGCCGCGTCAAACGTGAAGCGCTGTGCGCGCAGCTGAGCCACCATTGGCCAACCTCTGCGGCGAGGCGCAGAACCGCGTAGCCCAGGCGGTCTGTCACGCGATATATTCTCAGGAACATAAGCGCTCCATCTCAAGGCAATCATCAAGCCGCATTGTACTCAGGTTTCTCGCCTGGGGCAATTCAAGCATGGTAGCGTAACGACTTGACTATGGCAGAGCTTGACGGCTTAGGCTATACTTTGCGGCGTGTCTTGCGCGTCCTCAAGCCTGTCAAGACCTCTTTCCCCCGTGATGAGGAAGCAAATTGGCATGAAATTAACCTCTCTCTCGCTTATCCTGTTGGCGGCTGTTTGTTTGGCTGCCTGTGTACCCGCCCCCACGCTACGCAACGATCAGTACCTTAAAGACGACAGCCTCATCAGCGGCCAACCCTGTGCAGCCCCCTGCTGGCGCGGAATCACCCCTGGTCAGACCAGCTGGGCTGCGGCGCTCACGATCCTGGAGGACGACACCAGCATTTCCAACATCGAGAGTATTCAGCCCGACCCTAACCTACCTGCGCGAATTGTTGACTTCAACGACGCTCAAGGAGGCACGCGCTGCTGCCGCATGTTCAGCAGCGACGGGGAGACCGTCAGCTCTGTACTCACTCTTCTCGCGCCCAACCTGACCGTCGGCCAGATTATCGAAGAATTCGGCGAGCCGACCTACTACGTCGGAGAAGGGGTCACCGATGACCAGGCCCTCGTCTCTATGCTTTATCCTGATGTCCCGCTCATCATCTACGGCTTCGCGCCTGGCGTCAGCACAGGCCAGTTGAGCGCCACCAGCGAAGTGATTGGCGCCATCTACCTGACCAGCGAAGATATGCAGACGATCATCACCCAAAACAACCTCTACGCCTGGCGTGGCTATGGCCCACTATCAAGCCTACTGGATGGCGCTTTCGACATCACGCCCATCCCTACCAGCGAAGCCACGCCTGAAAACTGACCTCTGGACACTAGAATTGAGGAGCAAAGCACACTCATGAGCGAACAAACCAATACTGAAAGCCAGCCAATTAGCCCTGAGAACATCCGCGTGGGCCTGCCCGTCAGCGGCAAGGTGACGCGCCTGGTACTAGCTGGCGCGATGGTGGACATTGGCCTGCCCAACGAAGCTCTGCTCCACCTGTCTCAGGTGGGCAAGAGCGATTTGCGCAACATCGAAGAAGCCTTCCAAGTTGGTGACAAGGTAGATGCTTTCATCTACCGTATCGATCCTCAGCACCAGCGTATCGCCCTGACCACCATCAAGCCGCCTGCTGTCTCGTGGCGCGATGTGGAGATCGGCAAAGTCTATCAGGGTAAGGTCGTACGCATTGAGAAATTCGGCGCTTTCGTCGATATTGGTGCTGAGCGCCCCGGCATGGTTCACGTCAGCGAGATGGGCGATGTTTACGTCCAATCACCTGAAGACGTGGTGCGCGTCGGCGACATCATCGAAGTGCGCGTCCTGAAGTACAATGCCAAGAAACGCCAAATTGACTTGACGATGAAGACTCCACGTGAGGAAATGCCCGTAGAAGCGGAGGACGACCAACAGTCCATCCCTACTGCCATGGAACTCGCGCTGCGCCGCGCCCAAGCTTCCAATAAGCGCTCCGGAGGCGATCGCGCTAACCGCAAGCAGAGCCGCTACGATGACGAACGCGATGACATCATGCGCCGCACTTTGCGCAGCCAATACAAGTGAGCTTTGCTCGCGATAAGCGATCTAAGGGCGCTCTGAGCGCCCTCCGTTTGCGTCCTCTTAAGCTTCTTGTAGGTCTTTGTATAGTCGCCAGCAGGCCACTACGAAGAAGACGACCATATTCGCTTCGTGAAGCAAACACCATACGCACAGCGCTCCGAGCAGCGCCACCTGCACATACACCAACCACATTGAATAGATGAAGGCCATCAGCGCTACACCAAAGACGAGGAGACGACCATTCTCTCGTAGGAAAGCCAGGCGATCTTCCAGCAAGACCAGCAGGCCCAGCACAACATAGGTCGCAAAGCCCAGCCAGGCAATTGGAATGCCGAACATCATGCTGTAAGCGCTGTTCTGGACTTTGCCGCAATCGAAAGCGCCACCTTCTACGCAGGCCATTGGCACATCGACCAGCTTCACGTAGCTCAGATAGCCACTCACTAGCAGCCCAAACACCACCGATACCAGCAACAGCGTGCGCGCGTTAAGCCTCATGCCGAAGATACGCTGACTATTTGTACCAGCTATTTGCCCTGTCGTCATCTTTCTTCCCTTCTGTTAACACTCATTGAGATATTTTACTTGGACTTCCGTCCCGCGTTCAATTACTAGCACATCCTCTGGGATAATCATGAGAGCGTCGGCCATGACCATCGACACAAGAGCGCCGCTGCTCTGCGTGCCTGTCGAATAGGCTACTATGTGGCCCTGTTCCTTGCGCAAGCGCACGCGCAGGTAGCTGCGTCGACCGTCAGAGGTCATGCGTTCCCCTGCAATGGCCAGAGCATAGCGTGGCTTGTCTTGGCGACCCATCATGCGCAGCAGAGCAGGCTTCACCAGCACATCGAACGTCACCAGCGCCGAGACCGGGTTGCCAGGCAGTCCGAAGAACGACACAAGTCCGTCCATCCCCCGTAAATGACCAAACGTGAGCGGCTTGCCAGGCCTCAGGTTGACGCGCCATAAATCTACCTGTCCTAGTTCATCCAACACAAGGCGCACCACATCAGCAGCCCCCACGCTGACGCCCGCAGTGCTGATGATGACGTGCGGACGCAGCGCCAGCGCTTGCCGAAAGACCTCACGCACGCTCTCCACCCGGTCGCGCGCAATCGGCAGACGCGACAGGGCTATCCCACCAATCTCGCGTACTAGGCCCTCCAGCGCATAGCGGTTGGCGTCGTAAATTTTGCCCTCGCTCAGGGCTTGACCAGGTTCTAGCAGCTCATCACCTGTGCTGATGATAGCCACCCGCGCTCGTTGATGGACGCGAACAGCGACCAGCCCCATCGTCGCCAGCAAGGCCACGTCTACTGGTCGCAGCACCCGACCAGGCGACAACAGAGCCTGGCCAGCGTGAACATTCTCGCCTTTAGGTCTGATGTTCTGGCCTACCTGAGCCGCCCGATAGACGGCTATCTCTGTCGGAGAAGGCGCACTAGGATTGTTACCCCAGCCAGCATTGGTATCTTCGACCATGATGACTGCGTCTGCGCCGCGCGGCACAGGCGCGCCTGTCATAATCCGTGCTGCCTCACCGGCCTGCAGGTCGCGCTGAGCTGCTTGACCTGCCAGAACATCCAAGCTCACCACAAGGCGCACGGGCTGTTGGGGCTGTGCAGTCGCCACATCTTCAGAGCGCACAGCATAACCATCAACAGCAGAACAATCGAAGGGCGGCCAATCATCTTCAGCGCTAATCTTTTCGGCCAACACACGCCCGTAGGCCTCTGTCAAGCTCACTTCTTCATCGGGCAGCAAGACGGCTTGCGCCAAGATACGCTCCAGCGCGGTGTCCACGTTCAGTAGCTCTGCCATTTTGTCAGCTTTCATCATCCCAAGTGACTACTCTTGATTATAGCCAGGCCTGCGAGTCACAAGATCAGCTGTGAATGAAATCTCATCTGCTTACTCCACGCCAACAAATTTAGAGTAGAATAACCAATTAAAGTGAAACGTGAGGAAACACTATGGTCAGTGCTACTAGCAGCCTCCCCCGCGACCTCGAAAGCTTACTGGCTTCGCTTCCACATCTGGAACTCCACGAGCGCAGTCTGGTCGAACGTGCCTACTTCAAGGCTGAGAAAGCTCATCACAACATGAAGCGCGACAGCGGCGAGCCGTATTTTACTCACTGCATAGCAGTAGCCAACATCCTCGCAGAGATGAACCTGGACGGTGAGGCCATCGCTGCCGCCTTGCTTCACGACACGATAGAAGACGCACATGTCACCGTCGAAGAACTCAATCTGGAATTTGGCCCAACCGTCACGCACTTGGTAGACAGCGTAACCAAGCTTCGCAACTTGCCAAAGAAACAAGCCACCAACGATGATGGTGAGAAAGATACTCGTCGCACTGCCGTCATTAAAAAAGACAAAGAGCATGTGCGGAAAATGCTCATGGCCATGGACTCCGACGTACGCGTTGTCTTAATCAAGCTGGCGGATCGCCTACACAACATGCGCACGCTGGGCTATGTGAAAGCTGAGAAGCAGAAGCGTATCGCTCAAGAGACGATGGACATCTATGTGCCGCTGGCCAACCGTCTGGGCATCTGGCAAATCAAGTGGGAGCTAGAAGACTTGGCTTTCCGCTACCTCAACCCAGAAGCCTACCGCAGCATCGCCAACAGCCTGGAAGAACGCCGCGCCGACCGCGAAGAATACGTACAGCGTATCGCCAAGCGCTTATGTCAGGAGTTGGAGAAGAACGGAATCACTCAGGCTCACATCAGCGCACGGCCCAAGCACATCAGCAGCATTTACAAGAAGATGAGCCGCAAAGGTGTCTCCATCGAGCATATCTACGACATGCGCGCTGTGCGCGTCATTGTCGATACGATCCCTCAATGTTACCTAGTCCTTGGCGTCGTCCACCAGCTCTGGATACCTATCCCTGGCGAATTCGACGACTACATCGCTGCTCCTAAAGACAACTTCTATCGCAGCTTGCACACAGCTGTCTATGACGAAAATGGCAAAACCCTGGAGGTGCAGATTCGCACCTGGGAAATGCACGAACACGCCGAGTATGGCATTGCAGCTCACTGGCGTTACAAAGAGGGCAAAGGTGAGCGCGACGACAACTTTGAACGCCGTATTGCCTTCCTGCGCAGACTGATGGAGGCGGTTAAATCTCAGGAGATTCCAATCTCCGACTTCCTCTCTAGCGTGCGCACCGATGTCTTTGAGAATCGCCTTTACGTCCTCACTCCCAAAGGTGACGTCATCGATCTACCCGTAGGCTCAACTCCTATTGACTTCGCCTATCATATCCATACAGATATTGGCCATCGCTGCCGAGGCGCAAAGGTCAATGGACGTATCGTCAATCTAGACTACAAGCTCAAGGCAGGCGAACAAGTAGAAATCATCACCGACAACCGAGGCGGCCCAAGCCTGGACTGGCTGAATCCAGAATTGGGCTACACCTTCACCGAGCGCGCACGCAGCAAGATTCGCCAATGGTTTCGCAAACAAGATCGCGAGAATCACCTAGCGCTGGGCCGCGAGACCCTCAAGCGCGAACTGAAGAAGCTCGGCATATTTGAACGCAGCAGCTTCGAAGCCATGGCTCGTTCGTTTAAGTACGAGCGCGTCGACGATTTCCTCGTAGCTATCGGGGCAGGCGACATCACAGGCACGCAAATCGCCAACCGTGTCTTGGAAGAAGAAAACCAGAAGCGTCAGCAGCAGCAGGCCGAAGAACGGTTGCTCAACTATTCGCAGCCCGCTCCCACCCAGTCCACCACAGAGTCTGTTCACGTCATGGGGACGAGTGGCATGCTCGTGACTTATGCGCGTTGCTGCCATCCTGTCCCCGGCGATCCTATCATCGGCTATACCACCAAAGGACTGGGTGTCACTGTCCACCGCCTAGACTGCCGCAACGTCCCCAACCTGGACAAAGAACGCTTGCTGCCCGTCTCTTGGGGACAGAGCAGCAGCCGTGAGCGCTACGTCGTCCCGATTGAAATCACAGCTCTAGATCGTCACGGCCTGCTGGCAGACATCAGCACGCTCATCGCCAAAGAAGATATCAACATCGCCGAAGTCAGAGTAGTCACTCGTGACGACATTGCCACGCTGTACATGTCCGTATGCCTCAGCGATCCAGTGTATATTAATCGTATCCTAACCAAGATTCATAGCATTCCGAGCGTCGTCGATGCCAAACGACGCTATCAAGACTGACTTGTAAACACATTGTAACGTCTTCTCAAGTCTTCATAGCCCTTCGACTCAGTATCATAAGAGTCGTATTTCAAGACGATTTTGCTGAGGCAGAACCACATGTCTGATTGGACGACCAGCCTAGATACCAACAAGCGTGTCCATGTACTTCACCCCTACAGCGACAACAGCACACGCCTCGAGATCATCCACGAAGCGCTTCAACTCAACGCGCTTTACTGGCGTCTGGATGGTTGCAATCTTGACGCCGACATGCTGCTAGCTCAGTGGCAAGAAGCCGCTTCCCTCTACCATCATCAAGATTGGATTCTAATCGACGAAGCCGACAGGGCCAGCGATGGAGCGTTGGGGCACTGGCTAGACCATGTATTGCCAGCGCAAGCGCAGCTCATCGTCATCACACGCCGCATTCCCGCCTGCATTTACGCACCTTCTCGGCGGCAGTACTGCGAAATCTTCCCTCATGACCCCGTGCGCATGGTCAACGACTTCACGCGCTACAGCGGCGAACGTCACCTACTAGAAGTTCGTACTCTCGGCAAAAACCAAGTCCTGCTCAATGGCTGCTTGATCGACCACTGGGAAGGGATACTGCCACGCTTGCTGTTCTTCTATTTCATCGATAAGGGCATTGCTACGCGCGCCAACATCTTCGATGCATTCTGGCGCGATGTACCTGTCAAAGAAGCAACTAACATCTTCCACGTCACTAAACGCAAAATCCACGAAATTCTGGGCTTCGAACTCACAGTTTACGACGGTGGATTTTATCGCATTGCACCCTATATCGACCTGAGCTACGACGTTCTCTCGTTTAGCCGCCTCGTCCAGGAGAGCGAAATCGTCGATGACGCCGCAGCCGACAGACTCATTAGCGACGCCATCAGTCTGTATCATGGCGAGTTCCTCAGCCTGCTCGATAGTCCCTGGATCATCAGGCGCCGCCACGAAATCACGCTGGCCTACGCCGACGCGCTCGCTCGCCTGGCAGCAGTGCGTCAGCACCGAGGTCAACTTGTCAGCGCTGTGAACCTCTACCTGAAGGCCTGGTCGATAGGCGGACAGGACGATAGTTGGCTCTACTTAGCGGCACAGCTCGCAGAAAAACAAGGAGACCGTACTCTAGCTCAAGCGATCCTAGCCCAGGGCGTTGTGCCTCACTTGTGACCTAATCGCCTTTAGGCAGCACCAGCTTAGGCTGGTAAGCTACTACGCCGATCACAGCCTCTGACGGCTTGAGCGCCACCACGCTCTCACCGCCCGCCTTGCCACGCTTGACGATTGGCGCGCGTCCTATGCGCATGCACAGCGCTTTGTTTTTACTGGTCAGCACAACAATGTTGTCGTCTTGGCGTCCTATCGTTGCAGCGCCCACCTCTCGGCTGCTCGATGGCAAGCGCATAGTGATGACGCCACCGCCAGCTCGTCCTTGCAACGGATACTCGTCCACTTGCGACAACTTGGCTATTCCATCATCCGTGATGTTCCAGACGTACTGGCCTGCCACCGCTGCAAAAGCACCGACCACGCGGTCACGTTGCGCTGCCAGCTTGATCCCGCGCATACCGCCACTTGGCAGGCCAGTGGGCCGCACATCGTCTTCGCTGAAGCGAATAGCCTGAGCCTGCGCTGTGACCAAGATGACCTCCTGTTCGCCAAAGGTGACGAAGGCTGTCAGCAGTTGGTCATCGTCAGCCACTTTCATCACGGTAAAAGGTTTGGCGCTCACGCCGGGCAGGTCTTCCAGACGACTGCGCTTCACATCGCCGCCGCTGGTCACCATGAACAAATAGCCGCTGCTGGCGTTCATCGGCAGGCCTACGATGGCCGCAATCGTGTCATCGGCCCGCAGTGGGCATAGATCGCTGAAGGGCGTCCCTTCTTCTGCGTCGGCAATCTGTGGAAGCTGCTGCATAGGGACAGTGGCGCATTCGCCGCGCGTCGTCACCAAGTAGAGAGTTTGTAGCGTGCTGGACTGCAACATTATGCGAGGAGGCTGCTTCATGTCCACCGTGATCTTAGGCGGATTGTTCTCCATCGTGCGGCCAATCTTGCCATCCGTTGTCAGCGTCACCCAACCATCTTCTTCTGGCACAAGGAAGTCTGCCGCACTAATCGTCGTCGCCACGCGATCTGCAATGACAGTGCGACGCCTATCGCCATACGTTTGCTTGATCTGCGCCAACTCTTCTGCAATGACGACGCGAATTTTCTTCGGGTCTTTCAGCAGGCCTTCCAGGTGTTTGATGAGTTGGATTTTTTCCTTGTACTCATCTTGTATCTTCTTGATCTCCAGCGCTGCCAAGCGGCGCAGTGGCGTGTCCAGGATCGCCTGCGCCTGAACTTCGCTAATCTTTAGCGTCTCCATCAAGTTGGTGCGCGCCTGATCTGCCGATTTGCTCTTGCGGATGATAGCAATCACTTCGTCCAGACGATCTAGCGCTCTCAGCAGCCCTTCCAGGATGTGAGCGCGTTCTTTAGCGCGCGCTAGATCAAATTCACTGCGGCGGCGCACAATCTCTTGGCGGTGTTCTAGGAAGACGCGCAGAGCTTGCTTGAGCGTCAGCAAGCGCGGCTGTCCATCCACCAGCGCCAGCATAATAATGCTGAAGGTCTCTTGCAGTGGCGTCAGCTTAAAGAGCTGCGTCAGTACCTCGCTAGCATCTGCGCCGCGCTGCAACTCCACCACCAGACGCACTGCGTGCTGCCTGTCGGATTCGTCGCGCAAATCCGAAAGGCCCACCAGTTTGCCCTCAGCTACCAGCGCCGCGATCCGCTCAATCAGCGTCGTCTTGTTGGTCTGGTAAGGCAATTCGCTGATGATGATCCGCGATTTGCCGCGTCCCATGTCCTCAACGTGGACTTTGGCGCGCACTGTCACTTTGCCGCGCCCTGTGGCATAGGCCTGGATAACTGGGTTATCGTCGTTCTCGCTGTCTTGGTGAGTGTAGACCACACCCCCTGTCGGGAAATCCGGCCCTTTGATGAACTGCATAAGCTCCTGAACCGTCAGCTCATCTAGGCGCGACCAGTGGCTGAGCATGTACACACAAGCGTCAATCACTTCCCCTAGATTGTGCGGTGGGACGTTGGTTGACATGCCCACGGCAATGCCAGAAGCTCCGTTCACCAGCAAGTTGGGAATGCTGGCGGGCAACACGGACGGTTCTTGCAGCGAGCCGTCAAAATTGTCGGTGAAGTCTACCGTCTCCTTTTCGATGTCGGTCAGTAGTTCCTGGCCAAGAGCCGCCATGCGCGCTTCGGTGTAGCGCATGGCCGCTGCGCTGTCTCCGTCAATTGAACCAAAGTTACCCTGGCCATCCACCAGCAGATAACGCATAGAGAAATCCTGCGCCAAGCGCACCATCGCATCGTAGACGGCGCCGTCGCCATGCGGGTGATATTTGCCCAACACTTCGCCGACGATGCGCGCGCTCTTTTTGTAGGCCGTCCCAGCCCGCAGGCCCATGTCGTGCATGGCGTACAAAATCCGACGATGGACAGGTTTCAGGCCGTCGCGGGCGTCAGGTAGTGCGCGAGCGACGATGACGCTCATCGCGTAATCTAGATAAGCTTCGCGCATCTCTTGTTCAATGTTGACAGGCTGGACATCACCGATATTCATGCAGTCGCTCTCGCTTCAGCCCAAAAGGCAAGATATCGTCGCTAGATTGTAGGCGCTTTAAGCCGCCCATGTCAATCTGATGAAACAGACGTTCTAAGCTATTTAACCACGTTCGTAGGTCGGGCGCAAGTAAATGTCGATTAAGTATGGCGGATAGCCAATCCGTCGCAAGTTAGCCTCGCAGGTCTGGATCGTCGCACCATTGTCGCGCCAATGTGGCACGCGCTTGATAAGAGTCTCTACCTTTTCACGCGGGGTGATAATCCAGGTATCTTTCGGCACGCGGCCATACCACACAACATCCATCTCAGAAGTGATGTTGGCGTTCTTAAGGAAAGCCGCAATCAGCACCACTTTGCGCGCGCCACATTCCTTCATCAGGTAGTCTGCTGCAAAGCGCGCTGTACCGCCTAAATCTACCAAGTCATCAATCACTCCCACAACCTTATCACGCACGTCAATCGACAAAGGATGGACAATGCGCGGCTCGTCCAGCGGCTGGCCTGGCCCAGCGTAATACTTAATGCCCAGCGTCCCAAAGTTGATCGGTGGGATGTTCTTGTTCAACGTCCAAGCCAGATGATCGTGCAGCAGCACTCCAGGCAGAAGTCCGCCCATCGTAATCATGACTGCTTCTGTGATCTGCTGCTTGGTGCTGATGTTATCGATCTGGTAGCGGTAAACCTGGCGAGCAATCTGCGTTATGATGAACGTCTCCACGTAGTCAGGAATGTAGAGGAACTTCAATTCATCGTGGGCCACCGCCACCCCCTGAGGGTTTTGCCAGAACGCGCCGTCGATAGCTCCCTCGTACTCCTTCACTCGTTCTGCATAGTCGCTCATCATCTCGTCCTCCTGTCGATGACAGACGTGGCATTGTAGCACGCCTCTGCTATCGGAAAAACGGTTTTAACGCTATATTGGGGAGCGCATGTGTCGTCCATCTGTCTTGGAAAGGAACTTGCTGTGATGAGAGTCTTTCGGGTCTGCTTAAGTGTCTTGGCCTTGATGAGTTTCACAGCGCTGGCCCAAAGCCAGGAACTCTATGCTTCGCATACCGTCCAGCCTGGTGATACCCTATTCCGCGTGGCCCTAGCTTACGGCGTGGACATGAACGAGCTAGCCCGCGTCAACGGGATCAGCGATCCACGACGTATCTTCGTCGGCCAAGTGCTGATGATTCCCGGCGTACAGCCCATCACCAGCGGAGAGTCTGCCTCCAATCCTCTTATCGCCACAACGCCCATCGTCCACACCGTCCGACGCGGCGAGAGTCTGAGTATTATCGCCCGGCGATATGGCATCACCGTCGAGCAAATTTTGCGCGCCAACAATATCCCTGACATGAACCGCATTTACGCAGGGCAAGTTCTGCAGATTTGGGCGAATGATCTATCCGTGCCGATCAGCGAGGTGACACAACCAGAAGCCCCTGTGGCTCTGCCGACTCTACCTTCAGACATCATCAGCGCACCA
>JANWYT010000017.1 GCA_025055175.1 Anaerolineae bacterium
AATTCAAGAGGCGCGTGCCGCTGGGCAGGGCGCGCTTGAGTTCTTCCTTCTTGTCGGGGGCGATGGGATTCCAACCCAAGACCACAATCGGCGTCAAACCATGCCGTGCTGCTGCCTGCGCTGCCCAACTGAAGAAGCCCAAGTCTCCTGTGAAAGTCGTCCCCAGGGTGATGAGGGCCAACGACTTCTCAGTGGGGATGTCCTGAAGCCAACCAGGTGGCTCGTCCTGCGGCGTCTCTGGCAAGCCGCCAACAAACTGCGTCTGAGGCAGCAGCGAGTCGGCCTCGACCGTGTACCAGGCACGAGTGAAGTAGGTGATGTGCAAGTGCGGACTCTGAATGCTGGGCGCCGTCCCCTTGCTGAAGTTGACCCCGCGTAGGCCGAAGTGGTCATAGAGGCGTGCGAGACGCTGATGGCTGTCACTGCTCAGGCTGCGCTGCACTGGGAAGAGCAGACCTTCATCCAAATCTGCTTGAGCAGGCCAACCACCGACGATCATCGGCACGTCTAATGCTTCGGCGGCCAGAGCGGCTGCGCTCAAGAAGGGATCGATGACGAAGGCATCGGGCTTCCCCTGGGTATGCGCTAGATCGATGAGGGCCTGCGTCCCCTGGGCCACCAGGTCTTCGCTCAGCCAAGTGTCTAGGGCGCGCTGATAGCGCAGCATGACCGCTTCCTGTGGCTTGAGCTGCGTCAAATCTGGGGCAGGGGGTGGCGGCCACAGCCAACCAGTGTGGGATATGGATACAAAAGGCAGCCTGGTGGGCGTAATCGTCTCGGCCAAGCTGGCTTCGCTCACCCAGGTCACTTGATGGCCGCGCGCCTGCAAGGCTAGGGCTGTCTTGAGCAAGCCGCCCCAGTCGGTGTGGCTGTAAAGCGGCGCGCTGATGAACCAAAACTTCATGCCAATACCTCTGGTCTATGCGTTTGAATTTGGCACGACGTGGGCAGCATTCGCCGATCATCGGTTGGTATGCGCCTGATGGGTTTACTATAGCGCACAAACTCGCTCGTTTGAGCGATTTTTCACCATTGGCTCATGGCTCAGCATAGACTATCATGCCGCATCTAGCTGCTGATAGGCGTGGAGGCCTGCCCATGTTGGAAGAATTGTTCAAGGCTGTCATCCTGGGAGTCGTAGAAGGGGTCACAGAATTCCTGCCTATCTCGTCTACGGGCCACCTGATCGTGACGGCTCAAGCGCTCAATCTGGAGGCTAGCTTGCGCGGCACATTTGAAATCTTCATCCAGATCGGCGCAATCGTGGCCGTGCTGGTCTTCTATCGGCAAGAGCTGCGCCTGCAAATGGGGCGCGCTTTCATCGATCGCAGCGTGCAGTTCTTCTGGCTTGGCGTGTTGTTAGCCTTCCTGCCGGCTGCCGTCGTCGGCTTTGTGTTCAGCGATGCGATTGACGCCGTGCTGTTCAATCCGACAGTGGTCGGCTTAGCCCTCGTTGGCGGGGGCATCTTGTTCCTGTCGTTTGAATATTTTATGGACATTCCGCCACTGGATGCCGCTGAGTCGCCCAACGTCACGCCGCGCGTCAGCCTGCGCCAGGCCTTCATCGTGGGCTTGTGTCAGCTCCTAGCCCTCATACCTGGCATGTCGCGCTCTGGCATGTCCATCCTGGGCGGGCTGATGGCTGGACTGAGTCGCCAGGCGGCCACGCGCTTTTCGTTCTACCTGGCCATGCCTACCCTGGGCATAGCTACTTTGTACAGCTTGGTGCGCGATCTGGACGAGGTGACGGCTGGCGGTGCGCAAAACCTGCTGCTGTTGGGCATGGGAGCGCTGGTGTCTGGGGTGGTAGCTTGGTCAGCAATTGCCTGGTTGCTGCGCTACATTGCCAATCACAATTTCGTCGCCTTCGCCTGGTATCGTATTGTCGCAGGTGGCTTGATCCTGCTGCTGGTGGCAGTAGGTTGGCTCTAAAGTGCGGGCTGATACTGGAGATGAGCGCGCAGGAACTGACCTGTATAGCTCTCGACCACCTGGACGACGTCTTCGGGCTTGCCCTGAGCGACGACGCGACCGCCGCCGCTACCACCCTCTGGCCCTAGATCGATGATCGTATCAGCCACCTTGATGATGTCTAGGTTGTGTTCGATGACGATCACGCTGTTGCCGCCATCGACCAACTGCTGAAGCACGTCCACCAAGCGCTTCACATCAACTGCGTGCAAGCCAGTAGACGGCTCATCTAGAATGTAGATGGTCTTGCCAGTGGCGCGCTTGCTCAGCTCGCGGCTGAGCTTAATGCGCTGAGCTTCGCCGCCGCTAAGCGTGGTGGCTGGCTGGCCAATGCGAATGTAGCCCAGGCCCACCGCTTCTAGCGTCTCTAGCTTGCGAACGATCTGGGGTTGGCTGGCGAAGAATTCCAGCCCCTCGCTGACGGTCATGTTCAACACCTGGGCGATGTTGTGGCCTTTGTAGGCGACTTGCAGCGTCTCGCGGTTGTAGCGCGTGCCTCGGCACACTTCACAATCGACGTAAATGTCGGCTAGGAACTGCATTTCGATCTTGATTTGGCCCTGGCCATCGCAGTTTTCGCAGCGACCGCCCTTGACGTTGAAGGAGAAGCGCCCCTCTTTGTAGCCGCGCACTTTGCTCTCCGGTAGGGCCGCGAACAGAGCGCGAATCTCGTCGAACAGCTTGGTATAGGTGGCAGGGTTGCTGCGCGGCGTGCGCCCAATCGGCGATTGGTCGATGTTGATGATCTTATCGACGTGTTCTACGCCGTCTATGCCTGCGTGCGCCCCTGGCCGATCGCGGCTGCCATTGAGGATTTGAGCCAAGCGCTTGTAAAGGACTTCGACCACCAACGACGACTTGCCTGAGCCGCTGACGCCAGTCACACAGACGAGTTGGCCCAGCGGAAAGCTGACGGTGACGTTTTGCAGATTGTTCTCCGTCGCGCCGCGCACGGTGATGAACTTGCCGTTGCCCTGGCGACGTTGAGCTGGCACGGGGATGCCGAAGCGTCCGCTCAAAAAGTCGCCGGTGGCGCTGCCCACCACTTGGGCCACTTGCTGGGGTGTACCTTCTGCAACCACATAGCCGCCGCGTTCGCCTGCCCCAGGCCCCAGGTCGATCAACCAATCGGCAGCGCGCATGGTATCTTCGTCGTGTTCCACCACTAGCACCGTATTCCCCAGGTCGCGTAGGCCTTCCAGAGTGCGGATCAAACGAGCGTTATCGCGCTGGTGAAGGCCAATGCTCGGCTCGTCCAGTACGTATAGGACGCCCGTCAAGCGGCTGCCCACCTGGGTCGCCAAGCGTATGCGCTGGGCTTCGCCGCCGCTGAGCGTGCCGGCAGAGCGCGAGAGCGTCAGGTAGTCTAGGCCTACATCGTTCAAGAAGCCCACTCGCGCCTCAATCTCGTTGAGGATTTGGTGGGCAATCTGTTGGTCACGCTGGCTCAGTCGTGAAGTCTGACCTTCGCCGCCGCGCAGCGTGGCCACCCAGAGAGCCAGTGCGCTGATGGGCATGGTGGTCACTTCGTAGATGTTTTTGCCGTCGATGGTGACGGCCAGGGCTTCTGGACGCAGGCGCTGGCCCTGGCAGGTCGAACAGGGGACGCGCATCATGTAGTATTCCAACTTCTCGCGCATTTCCTCCGATTCGGTCTGCTGGTAGCGCCGATCCAAGTTGTTCAGCACGCCTTCAAAACTGGCCTGGTAGACTCGGCGCTGGCCTGCTGCATTGATGTATTCAATGTCAATCTTTTTGCCCTGTGTGCCGAACAGGAACACGTCTTGTTGTTCCTTGCTCAGCTCGCGCCAGGGCGTGTCTAGCGAAATGCCGTAAGTGCGGGCCAGGGCGCGGAAGACGTTGCTAGTCCAAGAGTTGGGATCGTCGAACGTCCAGCCGTTGGCGCTGATCGCGCCCTGGTTGATGCTCAGGTCGGGGTTGGGGACGACGGCAGCGGGGTCGAATTCTAGGCGGAAGCCGAGGCCCTGGCAAGTGGGGCAGGCGCCGCTAGGCGTGTTAAAGCTGAAGGTGCGCGGCTCAATGTCGGGCAAGCTGCCATGCCCGTTTACGCAGGCTAGATGTTCACTGTAGAGCGTGTCGCTGGGTTGTCTAGGGTCGGTCACGTCGTTGATGATACATAGCCCTTCGCCGCGCTTAAGCGCTGTCTCTACGCCGTCAGTCAGGCGCGTGATGAAAGCTTTCGCCTCTTCGTCCTCGTTATTCGCCCAGCGGCGCGTCACCAAGCGGTCAATGACGACTTCAATGTCGTGGATTTTGTAGCGATCTAGCTTAATCTCTTCTTCCAGGTCGCGAACTTCACCATCGACGCGCACGCGGCTGAAGCCGCTCTTTTGTAGGTCTTCGAAGACGCGCTCATGCGTGCCTTTCTTGCGGGTGATGATGGGCGCGAGGATTTGAATGCGGCGGCCTTCTGGCAGGACTAACACCTCATCGACAATCTGCTGAGCGCTCTGGGCGACGACGGGCGCGCCGCACACTGGGCAGTGCGGCACGCCAATGCGAGCGTAGAGCAGGCGCAGGTAGTCGTAAATTTCGGTCACTGTGCCGACAGTGGAGCGCGGATTGCTGGAGACGCTCTTTTGGTCGATAGACACCGCCGGGCTGAGGCCTTCAATCAGGTCAACATCTGGCTTCTCCATCAGTCCCAGGAACTGGCGGGCGTAGGCGCTCAGGCTCTCCACATAGCGGCGCTGCCCCTCGGCAAAGATAGTGTCGAAAGCCAGGGACGACTTGCCAGAGCCGGACAAGCCGCTGATGACGACCAACTGGTTGCGGGGAATATCGACGTTGATGTTTTTGAGGTTGTGTTCGCGCGCGCCTCGGACGATGATTTTGTCCTGCATGGTCGTCTCTGCCTGTTTCGTCTCATCCAATACTCACTCAATCATTTGTTCTAGGCTATTCTAAAGGACGCTCAGCGCCCTGCAAAGACTGCGTTACGATCACTCCAACGCGCCAAAATGCACGCAGCGCGCTACAATAGCGTGCGCTGACTCGTTCTCAAGAAAGGCTTAAGCTCATGTCTGTTTTGCAGCCCCAACGTACTATCGAAGAACTGAAAGAACTGCGCGCGCTCACGGGCAACGAAGATGGCGCTCAGCGCGTCGCCTTCACTCCTACTTGGGATAAAGCCCGCGACTGGCTGCGCGGCAAACTGGCGGAACTGCCCGTCGAAATTGAGGTTGACGAAGCAGGCAATTTATGGGCCACGCTGCGCGGCGAGTCGGAGAAAGAACTACTGATTGGCGGCCACATCGACAGCGTGCCGAATGGTGGCTGGTTGGACGGCTGTCTAAACGTCATGGCTGGCGTGGAGATTCTGCGCCGCATAGCTGCCGAGGGCAAGCCGCCTGTGACAGTGCGTTTGGTGGATTGGGCCGACGAAGAAGGCGCGCGCTTTGGCCGCAGCCTGTTCGGCAGCAGCGCCGCCAGCGGCACGATGAACCCCGATGAGTTGCGCCACCTAGTCGACAAGGACGGCGTCAAGCTGACGGACGCCATCGCCAAGTATGGCCTGAGCCTGGACACGGTCAAGCAGGCCACGCACCAGCTCAAGAAGGCTGCTGCGTATTTGGAGTTGCACATCGAACAAGGCCCTGTGCTGCTGGACATGGGTCTACCGCTGGGGGTGGTGCTGGGGACGTTTGGCGTAGAGCGCCATGCCATCCGCTTCGTCGGCCAATCGGCCCACAGCGGCTCAACGCCGATGAACCGCCGCCGCGACGCTTTGGGAGCTGCCGCCAAACTGGCCCTGGAGATACGCGAGATTGGCAAGCGCAACGGCGGCGTCTGTACGGTGGGCCGCGTAGAGACCAAACCAGGCATTGTGACTGCTGTCGTCGGCCAGTGCGACATGACGCTGGATCAGCGCCATCTAGACGCTGAAGCTTTGGCGCGCATGTACCGAGAGGCTCAGGAGGCCAGCTATCGCTTCGCCGAAGAAGAGAAGGTCGAAGTGAGCTGGAGCAAGATTTGGGATATTCATCCCATCCTCTTCCATCCCAACCTGGTGGAGATGTGCGACGAAGCCATCCGCGAGACCTGCGGCACGAGCCATCGTCTGCCCAGCGGCCCGCTGCACGACGCCGCTGAAGTGGCCCGCGCTGGTGTGCCAACCATCATGATGTTCGTCCAGAGCTTGCACGGCATTTCGCACAACAAGATTGAAGACACGCTGGAAGAACACCTCGTCCTGTCTGTGGAAGCCTTCGACCGCTTGGCCAGCAAGGCCATGGCCTGGGTTGCGAGCCAGTAAACCGTACATATGTCAGCCAGGGTAGAGCCTTGCTCTGCCCTGGCTGAGTGGAGAGTCATGCTAAAAAAACCTTGCCGCTCGCTACAAGCCCTCAGTCCTCTTCATACCCACCGCGAGACGGCCCAAGCCAGCTGATCGGGTGTAGTGGTGTGGCGCACGCGCACGCGGCGCAGACGGTACAAATCGCTAGCGCGGTGCAGTGTACCGTCTTGAGTGGTCAGAGCCGCCAGATGGCCACTCTTGCGCACTGCGCGACGCGCCGCATCGTCGAAGTGGCCGAAAGGGTAGCAGTAGGTGACAGGACGGCGGCCCAACACGGCTTCAATCGTGTCTGCTGCTCCCTGCGTCTCGGCTGGCAGGCGCTCTGGCTTCAGGCCGCGCAGACTGGCATGACTGGCCGAATGATTGCCAATTTCCATGCCGACATTCCACATCTCGGCGGCCTGCCCCCAGGTGAGGTAGCGCGGCGCTTCCATTGCGCCGGTGATGATGTAGAACGATCCGACCATGCCGCGCGCCATCAGCAGCGGGAAGGCTGCCCCGTAAGCGTTGTCGTGGCCATCGTCGAAGCTGAGGACGACGGGCTTGGGCGGCAGGGCCGTGCTGCTCAGCAGAGCCTCCGCCAAAGTCTGCGCAGTGATCGTGGCGAAGCCGTCGGCCTGCAAGCGGGCCAGATGCTCATCGAACAATTGCGGGGTGACGCACAGATCGCGCAAGGTGCGATCTGCATCAGCAGGCGGCTCGGCAATGTAATGGTACATAAGGATAGGACAATAGACGGCAGCTTGAGCTTGAGCGACGGTGGGCAGCGTCAGTGCCACAGCAGCGAGCGCCGAGCCTTGCAAGAATTGACGACGCCACAGCATAACACCTCTCTCTTCTGCCCAGGCTACTCGATGGCTCAGGATTGTTCAGCGGAAGATGAGAGAGAGACCTAGCAGGGCCAGCAAGACCAGCATGAGCCGTTCAAAAGCGCGTGGATTGATGACGGCAATAGCACGGCGTCCTAGCCATACCGCCAGCGGGATAATGGGGAACAGCCATATCAGCTCCAACAGCTTGCTGACGTCCAGCACGCCACTGGCGATGAAGGCGGGCAGCTTGAGTGCGTTGATGATGGCGAAGAAGAGAGTCGTCGTGCCGATGAAGCTGATGGGCGTCATGTTGGGCTGGAGCAGCATGTAGGCCGTAAACGGTGGCGCCCCTAGATTGGCTATGGCTGATCCGAAACCAGACGCTGCCCCTGCCAGCACGCCGTGCCATGCGCGCGGCTGATAAGCCAGCTTCTGGATCGAGTCGCTGGCCAGCTTATAGGCGACAGCTAGCAGCGTGAAGACGCCTAGCATTAAGCGCAGCACACCATCAGGAAGAGTAGCCAGCAGCGCGGCGCCTATGAATGCTCCGATGACGCCAGCAGGCAACATGAGCCGTACACGGGCCATGTCCCACTGGTTACGGTAGAAGTACAGCGCGAACAGATCAGCGAACAGCAGCAGCGGCAGCACAATCGCCACCGACTGCGCCACAGGCAGCGCGAAGCTGATGAGTGGCGCAGTCATGGCTACAGGCACAGGCCCGCCCAGCCCTCCTTTTGACAAGCCGATCAGAAAGGCAGCCAGGGTCAACAGCAGCGCAGCATTGAGAGATATCATGCTAACTCTCGTGATGTAAAGAAGCCCCTCGCACGCTGAGGGGCTTCTAGGCAGGCTAAATGATCGGCGCGAAGGGTTTGCGCGGGATGAACTTGCCGTAGCCGTTGTGGCCCAGCCACTGGTCGCCATCGACGACCTGCTTGCCGCGTACGAAGACTTGCACAGGCACGCCGCGCACAGTCATGCCCTCGAACAAGTTGTAGTCGCAGACCATGTGGTGCGTCTTGGCGCTGATGGTGTGTTCTTTGTCGGGATCCCAGACGGCAATATCAGCGTCTGCGCCGACGACGATGGCGCCTTTGCGCGGATACATGCCGAAGACTTTGGCCGGGTTGGTACAGCTCACCTCTACGAAGCGCTCGGCGGTCATGCGACCACCGTTCACGCCAGCGTGCCACAGCACCATCATGCGGTCTTCGATGGCAGGCAGGCCATTAGGAATCTTGGCGAAGTTGCCTTTGCCGCGTTCCTTGCCGGGACGACGATAGGTGGGGTCTTGGGCTTCGTATTCGTGCCAATCGCCGTTGGGGTGGTTGGCGGCCCACTCTTCGTATGGCCCAACGCCGCCCTCGTACCAAAAATCGCAGTGATCTGTGCTGACTATGCTCAGCGGCCCACGATTAATGGCGTGCCACAGCACTTCTTGATCGTGCTTGGTGCGGATGGGCGGAGAACAGACGAACTTCGCCCCTTCAAAGCCAGGCGCGCCCAGGTGTTCTTCAGCGGTCAAAAAGAAGTACTGAATGCAAGTCTCGCCCATGACGGGGTAGCCCAGTGCACGGCCACGCGACAGGGCTTCCACCGCCGACTGACAGGTCATGTGGACGACGTACAGGCTGCAACCCGTCAGGCCGCTCATCATGACTGCCCGATTAGTGGCTTCGCCTTCAATTTCCGGGGGACGCGAGTGGCTGTGGTAGATAGGGTCGGTCTTGCCCGCCGCCAGCAGCGCGGGGGTCAATTCGGCTTCTACGTCGCCATTTTCGGCGTGTACCATGACGATCATGCCATGCTTGGCCGCGACTTTCATCGCGCGGAACAGGGTGGTGTCGTCGATCTGGAAGACGTTCTTGTAGGCCATGAACAGCTTGAGGCTGGTGATACCCTCGTCTACCATCGACGGAATCTCTTCCAGCACTTCGGGCCTCAAGTCAGTGATGGCCATGTGGAAGGCGTAGTCGATCTGGGCCTTTTCGGCTTTCTTGCGCCAAGTGGCCAGGCCATCGTGTAGGCTGCCGCCTTTGGGCTGGATGACGAAATCGATGTGGCTGGTCGTGCCGCCGAAAGCCGCGGCCCGATGGCCCGTGCTGAAGTCGTCGTTGCTGTACGTGCCGCCGAACGGCAAATCTAGGTGGGTATGCACATCAATGCCGCCAGGCATGACCAGCTTGCCTGCGCAGTCGATCACCTGGTGGCCGTCTGGGCTGAGGTCTGCGCCAATCTGTGCGATGGTTTCGCCTTCTACCAACACATCGACGCGGTGCTTGCCGTCGGCATTGATGACCGTGCCGCCTTTGAACAGAATGCCCATGTCTTCCTCCTTGACTTAAAAGTCGAGCTTGCCTTTAAGCTACCGTAGCTGTTTGCCTCTGGAAATGCGGCAGGACGTGTTCGGCGTACTCTGCCACGATGCGCTCTTCTTCGCCGCACATTAGGTAGATGTTGAACTGGGTGACGCCAATGGCTTCCAGCTCTTTGAGCTTGCGCACATGCTCTTCGGCAGAACCCAACACGCCGAAGCTGTCGATGATGTCGTCGCTGATGAAGTCCAGATGGTCGGCGTCCTTGTCGGCGTGGTGACGATAGTCGTAACCCTTGCGTCCTTCAATATAGTCGGTGAGGCGCTTGGGAACGGTGTGACCCTCCTTGCCGTACTTCTCCACCAGGTCGGCCACGTGGTTGCCGACCATCGCCGGAAACCAGCGGGTCTGCGCGCGAGCCTTCGTCATGTCGCCCACCCAAACCGGCGCTGCTGCCATGATCTTGTAGCCGTTCACATCTTTGCCCGCCGCCTTGCGCGCCGCCAGCGCCTGATCGCTGAACCACTTGATGAGCCAGGGATCAGCGAGTTGTAAGATGAGGCCGTCGCCGTGCTGGCCCGCTGCTGTCAGGGCTTTCGGGCCGTAGGCTGCATACCAAATGGGCAGACGATGACCCGGCGCCCAAGGCAGGTCGATCTCAATTTCGTCGCTGTCGTTGGCAATCTCTTTTCGATATTTCACGCGCTCACCTGCTACCAGCTTTTGCATGGCATAGCCGAATTCGACCATCGTATCGACGTTCATCGGCTTGCTGCCCAGCACACGCCGACTGCTATCGCCGCGTCCAATGCCGATGTCGAAGCGTCCACCGCTTTGCAAGCTGAGGTTAGCGTAAATGCTGGCGGCCACGCTCCAATCGCGCACGCCTGGATTGGTCACGCACGGGCCGAAGCGCACCCTGTCTGTATGTTCGATACACATGGCCATCGTGGTGTAGCAATCGCGCCAAAGTATGTGGCTGTCGAAGAACCAGACGTAGTCGAAGCCTGCGACTTCGGCTTGGCGGCAGATGGCTTTGGTGCGCTGAGGGCTGATGTCGCCTTTGAAAGTGATCGCAAATTCCATGTCAAACATCCTCTAAACGTCTAATCGCGAATACAATCTGTGCGAGGTGCGCCAAGCAGCGCACCCCAGGATACGCACTAGGCTAAGTAGGCTTCGTACTGCTTGGCACAGCGCTCCAGAGCGCGCTGAGCTTCGCGCACGTTAATCTTGGGAGCGACGTCCTGATAGAAGCGCAGGGCTAGGCCCTCGGCGTTGCGCTGCGACTCGGCCCCATCCAGGTTCAGGACGTAATCGGCTTCGTCTAGGCCGTCAATCGGCTCTAGCTTGATCTCGGTGACGTTTTCGCGACGCACGCGCTCCAGGTTTTGGCGGCGCTTGTCGGCGTCTTTGGCGCGCTCAACAGCCCCTATGGCCTGGTAGTAATCGCGCATTTGCGCTTCTAGCGCAATGGCGAAGGCGAAGATTGAACCAAACGAATTGAGCATGGTCTGTCCCCGACTAGAGCCAGCGCTCGATGAGAATCTTCTTGTCGGTGTAGAACTCAATGGAGTCTAGGCCCTGCCCATGAAGGTCGCCGAAGAACGAGTCGCGTTGTCCGCCGAAGGGGAAAGACGCGGTCGCAGCCGCCACACCAACGTTAATGCCGATGTTGCCGGCGCGCACGCGGTACTTGAACTCGCGGGCTGCTTTGCCGCTGCTGGTGAACAGGCTGGCTGCGTTGCCGTAGTGGCTCTTGTTGATGACTTCGATGGCCGTCTCAAAGTCCGGCACGTGCATAAGGCTCATCACTGGGCCGAAGATTTCTTCGCGCGCGACGGTCATCTGCGGCTGGACGCCGTCCAGGATTGTCGGGCCGACGAACGTGCCGTCTTCGTAGCCCTCGACCTTGATGTTGCGGCCATCTAGCAGAAGCTGTGCGCCTTCTTGCACGCCCTGATCGACCATGCGATGGATGCGCTCTTTGGCAGCGCTGCTGATGACTGTCCCCATTTGGGTGCTTTCGTCTAAGCCATAGCCGACGCGCAGGCTGCTGGCTCGCTTGAGCAGCTCGGCCTTGAGCGGCTCATAGGCTTCGCCTACCGCTACGATGACGCTGCCGGCTAAGCAGCGCTGACCCGCGCAGCCGTAAACGCTGCCCATGATGTTGGCGACGCTGGCCTCCATGTTGGCGTCGGGCAGGACAGCGATGTAGTTCTTGGCGCCGCCCTGGGCCTGCACGCGCTTGCCATACTTGGCGCAGGTCTCGTATACAATCCTGGCGACGGGTGTGCTGCCCACGAAGGATACGCCTACCACTTCCGCATGTTCCATGATCGCCATTGCGGCGTCTTTGCCGCCGTTGACTAGGTTCACCACGCCTTCGGGCAAGTCCAGCTCGTCCAGCAGCTCAAACAGCAGCTCAGTGCTGAGTGGGGTCTGCGGGCTGGGCTTGAGGACGAAGGTATTGCCAGTGGTGATGGCCGTCGGCAAGAACCACAACGGCACCATCATCGGAAAGTTGAAGGGGGTAATCGCAGCAAACACACCCAGAGGCTGGCGTTCAGCGGTCTCGTCGATGCCGCTGCTCACGTCTTCCAGGCGGTAGCCGCGCATGATGGTCGGCACAGACGCTGCAAATTCTACGCTCTCAATGCCGCGCCGTACTTCGCCGCGCGCTTCGTCGCGCGTCTTGCCATTCTCCGAGACGATCAGGGCTGCGATGTCTTCAAAGCGCTCTTCTAACATGGTCTTCAGGCGGAACATGTACTGTGCGCGGCTGAGGACGGGAATGCGCCGCCAGTCTTCAAAAGCGGCGCTGGCAGCCTTTACCGCCTGATCGACCTCGCTCACGGGGGCGTCAGGGCATTCTGCCAGGACTTCGCAGGTGGCAGGATTGATGACGGGGGTGTAGGTGCTGGCGTTGGATTCGACCCAACTGCCGTTGATGTACTGCTTGACGCGTCTGGTCATAGTCTTGCCTCTCGCTCCAAAGTAAACACTATCGAATCCTCAACAGCGCACAGGGGCAAGCCCTGCGCGCCGATGGCGTTCTCTACTAGCCTTCGTAGTACTCGTCTAAGATGGTCAGCGCTCCATCCAGGATTTGCAGCCCTTCTTCAATCTGCGCTTCGGTGATGATGAGAGGCGGCGTGTTGAAGATCATGTTCCAGCGCACGAGCGTGGTCAGGCCGTTCTGCTTGAGGTAGGCGGCAGCGCGCTTCATCGGCTCGCTAGGGGGTTGGTTGAAGCCGCTTATCGGCTCGCGAGTGCGGCGATCTTTCACTAGTTCGATGACGTGGTGCAGCGCCGTGCCGCGCACGTCACCGATGACGGGGTGCTTCTCAGCCAAGTCCATCAGGCCGCGCCGCAAGACCTTGCCCATCTCGCGACTGCGTTCGATCAAGCCTTCGTTGTGGTAAACTTCCAGGGTGGCCACTGCGGCGGCCATAGCCAAAGTATGGGCGCTATAGGTCAGGCCGGCGTGCAGCACATGGTCATCGAAATACTCGGCCACGCGCTGGCTGACGATAGTCGCGCCCAGCGGCACATAGCCCGACGTGATGCCTTTGGCGGTGGTGATGATGTCTGGCACAGCCTTTGGGTAGTGGTTGATACCCCACCATTCGCCGGTGCGCCCGAAGCCGCTCATCGTCTCATCGACGATCAGCAACATGCCGTACTTGTCGCAGATTTCGCGCAGGCGGTTGAAGTAGACTTCGGTCGGCTGCATAACACCAGACGAGCCGCTGTAGCCCTCCACCAAGATTGCGGCGCAGTACTGCGGGCCTTCCATGTGGACGATCTCTTCAATCAGGTCGGCGATGATGGCGTCGCCTTCTTCCTGGGTACGGCCATTGTAGATGGGGTTGCGGTAGGCATAGGGATCGGGCATGCGTACGATCCAGGGGACGCCTGGCTCGTTGGCCAGGCGGCGCGGATCGCCGCCGGCGCTGGCCGCCGCGAACGTGCCGCCGTGATAGCTGCGGTAGCGCGTGAGAATCTTCTGGCGACCGGTGAACAGGCGAGCCACCTTCATGCCGTTTTCGACGGCATCCGTGCCGCCGTTGCAGAAGAGCGTCTTGCTGAGGTCGCCTGGCGCAACGTCGGCTAGCATGGCGCCCAGCTTGGCACGCGCTTCGGTGGTGGCTGAAGGTTCGACGTAGCACAGCTTGGCGGCCTGTTCCTGGATGGCCTTCACCACGTGGGGGTGGCTGTGGCCAATGTTGACGTTGACAAGCTGCGACGACCAATCGAGGTAACGCTTGCCGTCGGCATCCCAGACGTAGACGCCTTCGCCGCGCTCCATGACGAGCGGACTCCAGGCCGCTTGGGCGTTCCAACTGACAAAGGTGTGTTCCTTGCTCTCTTGGGCAATTTGGCTGGGGATCATGATGAGAGAATATCCTCAAAACTTCATGGCTGTTGGTCGTTAAAGATACCCAATTTTGCGCCGCTTGTCGAATGTTGCAATTCCGAGCTTTTTGCTCAAGGCTTGGGCAGAGATAGGGCGATTATGTTACAATGTTGTTGCATCATCTCGACTACAGCTCATTTGCCACACTTCAGCATCAGAGTTCTCCCGCAGGAGTCGCCATGGCCTCCACCACGCTCACGAGTGAAAGCCTGTCACAGTACAGATCGCTGACTAGCCTCTTGGCGCGCTGGCTGCCGCCGATCATCGGCGTCATCTCCATGTTGGCCTACGTCGTGCTGGCCCTAGCTGCCTTCAATTGGCGCACGCAGCCTTTCATTGGCGCTGTCCTGACGCACACGATGGTCGTCAACGCAGCTGTCCCTGGCAGCTCCAACCCCTGGAATGGCTTAGCCGCTGGTCTGCGTCATCAGGATTTCGTCATCGCAGTCAACGGCCAGCGTCTCGCGCCCAATCTCAGCGACTTCGCGGCTATGCGCGCGACGTACAACAGCCTGGCTCAGACCTGGCAGGTAGGCGATCAGGTGACCTTTGAGGTCATTCGCAAGACCTCTTACGCGCCCATTGATGCGCCTCAGTGTCAAGCTGTTGATCGCGAGACAGCGCGCTGCACCTTTAGCTTCACCCTGCAAACTTTTCCAGCAGAGGACTTCATCTCTTTTTTCGTTGTGGCCTACATAACGGGCCTGATAGTGATTGGCATGGGCTGGGCTGTGTGGTATCTGCGCTCTGATCATGTTGACGGTCAGTTGGCGTCTTCGTCGATGTTCCTGACAGCTGTCTTCATAGGCGGATTATTTGATCTAAGTGCGACTCGAACTCTCACACCGCTGTGGTTAATTTGGACAACCTTCGGCAGTGCTAGTCTGGCGGTCTTCGCCATGATCTTCCCCTCACGGCTACCCATCGTGCGCAAGAATCCTGGATTGATGGTCATTCCGTTCATCATCGCGGCGGTGGTGAGCGCCTACGCCATCTACAAGCAGTCCAATCCTCTTGATCCCTACGACAACGGCGCAAACCAGCTCGTGGCGCTCATGGCCATTGGCAGTGTTGTCTTCTTGGCTCTGGTGATGGGCTTCGTGCAGCGTCCGCGCGCCTTGACCCAAGACGCGCGCGATCAAGTGAACGCTATCCTCATCGGTTCGGCTATGCTGCTCATCCCAGCCACCGTCTGGCTCGCCAACCGCGTACTCATGGCAGCGCTGCGCACCTTCCTCCCCATCGCCCTTGAATCGCTCATGCCATTGGCCGTCTTCACCAACGCCGCTATAGCCTACGCCGTTCTGCAATTTCGCGCCTTGAACACGGATCGTATCATCAGCCAGAGCATCACTTATTCGATCATGCTTGGCACGCTCATCATCAGCGTTTTCCTGATGACCTTAGGTGGTACACTCATCGCCATCGATCTGTTCAACGCCAACAGCGTCCTGACCATCTCCATCATCCTCTTCGTGATGGTGATGGGTTTCACGCCGCTGCGCACCCGCGTGCAGGAACAAATCGACCGCGTGTACTTCCGTGCGCGGCGTAACTATCAGCAGAAGCTCGAAGAATTCGGCCAAAATGTGGCCCGTAGCCTGCCCTTCGAAGAGCTTACTCTGAAGTTCCGCCAAGCCCTGCAAGAAAATGTATCGCCCTCGCGCATCTTCATCTTCTTAATCGACCGCGATGCTCAGGCCTACGTCGATTACGCTCCGCAGGGCAAGCAGACCGATGTCAGCCTGCCGCTGGATGGCCCGATCGTCAAGATGATGAGCAGCGCCGATCAGCCTATCATCCTAGAACGCGGTGAGCCGCTGCCGCCAGAGCTGTGGACAGATCGTGCGCGTTTGCAGCTCTTGCGCGCTCATATGCTCGTGCCTATGCGCGGCGCGGATCGCTTGAATGGCGTCGTCATCCTGGGTGCGCCGCTGAGCGGTCGCAGCCTCTACAACTTCGAGGAGACGCGCTTCATCATCAACCTGGTCAGTCAGTACGCCGTTGCCACTGAACGCGCCCAGGTCATCGAATCGCTGGAGCGACGCGTGCGCGAGCTGGACGTGCTGAGCCAGGTGGGCCAGGCTGTTAGCTTCACCACCGAATTTGACGACTTGCTGGAACTCATCAGCGCTCAGACGGCGCGCCTCATCAGCGCCCCCTGCTTCTACATTGCCCTCTACGATGAGGAGGCCAAGCAACTTTACTTTGCCTTCTTCTCCGAGGATGACGACAGGCGCAGCGACAAAGAGAACGTGCGCTGGCCGCTGGACGACGGCTTGTTCAGCGAAGTGGTGCGCGAGGGGCGCCCTGTGCGCGTGCCTGACTATGGCCGCGAAATGCTGCGCCGCGACGCGACCATTAGGCTAGAAGCCCGCGACATGCGCGCTTGGATGGGCATGCCCCTCATCGCTGGTCGGCGCATTCTGGGGGTGATCGCCTTGGGCAAGCGCAAGACCTTTGAGCCATTCAGCGACGACCAGTTCAAAATCTTCAGCGACATCAGCGCTCTGGCCGCGACTTCCATCGATAAAGCCCGCCTGTTCACCGAGACCAAAATCCGTGAGCGCCAACTCACCGTCCTCAATGACATCAGCCGTAAACTGGTGGCCACCGAGTCGGATGTAGAGAAGCTGCTAGAGATCATTATGTCCAGCGCCGTAGACATCCTCAACGCAGAAGCTGGCTCGTTGCTGCTGAACACCGAAGACGCCAGCCAAGATTTGGAGTTCCGCGTCGTCATCGGTGGCAGCGGCGCTAATCTGATCGGCCAGCGTATCAGCTCTGGCACGGGCATTGCCGGCCAAGTGGCTAAGACGGGGCGCGCCCTTATCGTCAACGACGCAGCCAACAACCCAGATCATCGTGCGCAGTCTGACTTCAAGGCCAACTCTCTACTAGCCGTGCCGCTCATCGCCAAAGATGTCGTCATCGGCGTGCTGGAAGTCCTCAACAAACGCGACGGTACGTCCTTCACCCAAGCCGACTCTGACCTGTTGACGACCTTCGCCAGCCAAGCCGCCGTCGCCATCGAAAATGCCCGCTTGTTCCGCATGACGGATATTCAGCTCAGCCAGCGTGTGCGCGAACTAGAGGCGCTGGAACGCATTGACAACGAGCTGAATCGCACGTTAGACGTGGCCCAAGTGGCCGCGATCACCGTGCAATCGGCCATGCGTATTTTGGGCGCCCAGGGTGGGCTGTTGGGTATCGTTAACGAGTCGGCTACCCAGCTAGAGATTGTCGCTATCGAAGGTTACGACGCTGACGACTACCCAGATGGTGTTGAGGGACGCATATGGCCGCTGGACAAAGGCATCATCAGTCGCGTGGTGCGCTTGCGCCAGCCCGACCTGGCCGTTGACGTGAGCATTGATCCTGATTTCAAGCGCGGCATCAAGGGCAGCATCAGCCAGATCACTATCCCGATGTTCAGCGGCGACGACCTGAACGCCATTCTCGTCCTAGAGCGCAATCAGTTGCCGCGTTTCAGCCTGACAGACTGGAGCTTCGCCCAGCGTATCGCCGAACATGCCAGCATTGCTATCGCCAATGCTCAGCTTTACGCAGCTCTCATGCGCGCCAACAAGAGCAAGTCGGACTTCATGGGCTTTGCGGCGCATGAACTCAAGAACCCACTCGCCTCTGTCAAGGGCTATGCCGATGTGCTGCTCACGGGCATGACCGGCGCTCTGAGCGAACAGCAAAGGAGCTTTGTGAGCATCATCCACTCCAACGCCAACCGTATGCAGACGATCATCGAAGACTTGCGCGCCTCGGCCCAGCTAGACGCTGACGAGTTCCGCGTCGATCTTGAGCCGATGAACATCTGGAACGCAGTGCTAGAGACATTGCGGCCTTTCATCCACTTCTTGCGCGACAAGAACCAGGAACTGGTGAACGAAGTGCCGGAGGATTTGCCTCTCATCATGGGCGATAGCACGCGCCTGATCCAGGTCTTGACCAACTTGGTGAGCAACGCACACAAGTACAGCCCGCCCGACACGACCATTCGCATTACGGCGCGCGTTGTCCAGAACTTCGTCGATCCAAAAGGCAAGCGACGCGGCCCGATGGTCGTCGTCTCGGTGATTGACCAGGGCATCGGCATCAGCGAAGAGGATCAGAAGCGTCTGTTCCGCGAGAAGTACTTCCGCAGCAGCAACAAGGCTGCTCAGGAGCAGCCTGGCACTGGCTTGGGCATGATGCTCACCCAGGGGATCGTTCACAAGCACAATGGCGAAATCTGGGTGGAGAGCGAATTAGGCAAAGGCTCGACCTTCCATGTTGCTCTGCCTCTCGCACCCCAAGAATTTCAGACGCGCATCGGTGAGCTGTCAGTCGATTAGCCTCACTTGATCCCACTCTGGGCGAAGCTCTCGATGAACTGCTTCTGCCAGCGCATGAACAACAGCACCAGCGGGGCGATGACCAGAATCGTCCCAGCCATCTGCTGGTTGTAGAGCGCGCCAACCTCGCTGCTCTGCACCAGCTTGTTCAGGCCCACCGTCAAAGGTCGAACGGACTCGCTCTGAGTGACGATGAGAGGCCATAGGAATTCATTCCAATGGCTGCTGATGGACACCAGGCTGAAAGCCACATACGACGGCACGGACAGCGGCACATAGACGTGACGCAGTACTTGCCAGACGTTCGCCCCATCGACGCGCGCTGCTTCTTCTAGTTCATATGGTACACTACGGAAAGCCTGGCGCAGCAGCAACGTCCCAAAAGCCGAGCCAAAGTAGGGCATCATCATGGCTATGTGGCTATCGTACAGGCCCAAGTTGCGGATGGTGACGAAATTTTGGGCCAGCAGCACAGTGCTGGGGATCATCAACTGGGCCAGGACGAGCAGAAGCAGCAGGTCGCGACCAGGAAAGCGCAATCGCGCAAAGGCGTAGGCGGCCAGCGTCACCGTCACCAACTGCACTAGCAGCGTCCCGACAACAAAGATGAGCGTGTTGACGTAATGCGTCCCCCAGGGCGAAATGCGCCAAGCGTCGTAGTAGTTGTCGAGCGTGAACAGGCCTAGCAGAAGCGCGCTGGAGTCGGCGCTAGCGAACTGGGGACGGAAACTCATCCACAGACTGACGACCAGGGGGAAGAGCCACAGCAAGCTGAGCAGGACGGTCAGGCTGTCCAGCAGACGGCTCGTCCAGCGGATGGGTCTGCGAGCCGATTGACGCTTAGCCGCGCTCATCTTCCACCCCCTTGCGCTCAAAGAAAGCCATGTTCAGCAGGGTGAAGGTTAGTACAATGCTGATGAGGACGGTCGTCATGGCGTTCACGTAGCCCCAGTTCAGTCGTTCTGGTATTTTCTGATAGATGTAGTACAAGATGAGGTTGCTGCGCACTCCAGGGCCGCCGCTGCCCAGAGCAGGCAGGTGTTCCACTGTTTGGAAGGCGAACAGGAAAGTGACGACCAGGACAAAGAGCGTCGTGCGGCGCAGCAATGGTAGCGTCAGGAAGCGAAGCTGCTGCCAACCGTTCGCGCCTTCAATGGCGGCGGCTTCGTAGATATCGCGTGGGATGGCTTGCAGGCCTGCCAAGTAGAAGATCATCAGGTAGCCGCTCTGCTTCCAGACGTTGACCAACGTCACGCTGAACAGGGCTAGATTCGGGTCGCCTAGCCAGTTGGGGTTGGCCAAACCGAAGAAGCCCAGGATACTGGCTGCCACGCCAATGCTGTCGGCGAAGATGAAGGCCCACAGACTGGCTGCTCCCAGCATAGGTAGCAGGGCCGGATAGAAGATGGCGAAGCGCCACAGCCCCAGCGCTTGAATCTTGCGGTTGAGCAGCAGGGCGAAGACTAAGGCCAGCGGCACGCTCAGGATTACCGTCACTAGGGCGAAGATGAGGGTGTTGCCGAAGATGATGACGAAATCTGCGCCGATGAAATGCGAAGGGTTGAACAAGTTGACGAAGTTTTGCAAGCCGATGAAGGTCGGCTCTCCGCTGGCGCGCCGCGCTGGCTGGTACAAGCTGGTGACGAGCGTCTGTGTGGCGGGATACAAGGTGAAGAGGACGATGAAAGCCAGCGTCGGAGCGACGAACAGATATGGTGTGAGGCGGCGCAGGGGCATGAGCGTTCTCTGCTGAAGCAGGTCAAGCAGTCAACAAAAGAGGATGGCCTACAACAGGCCATCCTCCAGATTATGAGGCATGAGTTATTGGCAGAATTCGGCCAGCAGACCGTCGATCTGTTCTTGGGCCACCTTCAGGCGCGTGCCGTCATTGGGAGCGCCGCCGCTGATGATGTCGCTCAGGGCAGTATTGATGATCCCTTGCAGATCGATCGTACGGAAGGCTGAGAATTCCTTGTCGGCGTGGGCCAGCTGATCGCGAGCGACAGCGTACTGCGGCTTCTCCTTCACCAGGCTGGCCAGCGGCTCGGTCTCCCAAGCTCCCAGGGTGGCAGCCACATAGCCGGTGCGCGCGCCCCAGTCTGCCTGAATCTCATCGGAAGCCAGGAACTTGATCCACTCCCAAGCGGCGGCCTGTTCTTCGGGGCTGCTGTTCTTGAACATGTACAAGTTTCCACCGCCAGTGGGCGCGCCGTAACCCTCGCCGTTCTCGTCTGCCGGGCCGAAGGGCAGGAAGGCCACGCCGACCTTGAAGGGCGCGTTGTTCAGAATGCGCGTCAGGCTGCCAGTAGTGTGAGCGATCATCGCTGCCTTGCCGTCGATGAACAGTTGCGGTGCATCGCCCCAAGACAACAAGCCAGCGGGCATGACGCCTTCAGCAGGCAGGGACAACCAGTAATCCAGGGCAGCCTGGGCCGCATCGGTGGCGAAGGTCACTTCGCAGGGGTCGGTGCTGCTCAGGTTCTGACCGTTGGCGATAGCTGCCGCGCTGAACAGCCAGATGGGGAAACCTTCCGAAGGCAACCACAGGCCATGACGTTCAGGCGTGGTCAGAGCCTTCGCAACGGCGCGCAGCTCGTCCTGGTTGCGCGGCACGCTCAGGCCGGCGGCTTCCAGCAGGTCGGCGTTGTAGTACAGCACTGGCGTGCTGCGCTGGAACGGAATGGCCCAGACTGTGCCTTCCTCGTCCAAGCTGTTGGCCAGGAAGGCTGGGAAGAAGTTGGCGACGAAGGCTTCGCCGTCTTCCATCTGGTCGATGAACTGCTGAGCGGGGACGATGGTGTCGGCTTCGATGAAGCTGAACAAGTCGGTAGTCAGCATGACTGCCACATCAGGGCCAGCGCCGGCAGCTAATTCGGTCTGAATCTTGACGCGGTTATCAGTATAGCTGCCCTGGTAGGCGACGTTGATTGTGATGTTGGGGAACTTCTCGTTGAACTTGGCAGCGTATTCTTCGAAGATAGCCTGGGCATTGTTGGCCGTAGCTTCTGGGAAGTAGAAGTCGATGGTGACGGCGCCCTGAGCCTGAGCAACACCCAGGAGCAACAACGCCGAAGCAGCGAGCGGCAGCAGACGGAAGGTACGGTTAGCCATGTTACGTTCTCCCTGAATATAGCGTCGATGAGAGATGGAATGCCGCTGATATTGTAACGCAGTTCTACAGGCCGAGGAGTGAGCTTGCGCTATTCTTAAATCTTACTGCAAGTAGGCTTAACGCAGCTTGCTGCTTACTTAAATGAAACTTGGCAGGAGCTGGGGTTGACTGCTACAATCGGGTAGCCATTTTCAACTCGGTGCGATGAGAGCTTTATCTGTGCGCACGGCTTCGTTGGGTTTGCTGTGGCTTGTGTTGCTAGCTCTGTTGAGTGCGTGTAGCAGTGCTGCACCTTCAGCAAGTGTGCTGCCACTGGCTCAGAATCGTCCTACGCTACTGTTCTTCTTCACAGAAAACTGACCACCCTGAGCGCAGACCGCGCCCATCGTGGATGGGCTGGAGACGCAGTACGGGGAGGCCATCGCGTTCAGCGCCCTGGACGCCACCGATGGTGGGCCAGGCCAGGCCGCCTTTGAGTCACTGGGCCTGCGTGGCCACCCAACCATCGTGCTGTTTCGCGCCGATAGCACAGAAGTCCAGCGCATAGTAGGCATTCCTGACGAGGACGCGCTACGCAAGTTGCTAGACAGCCTCTTGTCTCGTTAGCTCAAGGCTTCGTACAGCTCTACTAGCACGCCACCAGTACTTTTGGGATGGATGAAAGCGTAGCGCCTGCCATCGCGGACGCGCGGCGTCTCGTTGATAAGTTCCACTCCCTGGGCTTGCATACGAGCTAGGGCCGCTTCAATGTCAATAACTTCGAAGCACAGATGGTGCAGGCCTGCACCTTTCTTAGCCAGGTACTTGGCGATGCCGCTCTCAGCGCTGATGGGCTGCACCAGCTCTACGTGAGACGTGCCTGCCTCCAAAAAGGCCACCTGGACTTCTTCGCTGGGGACAGCCTGCACTTTATCCAGCGACAGGCCTAGCGCGTCGCGCCAAAAGAGCAGGGCTGCTTCTAGATTCTCAACGACGATGGCCACATGGTTGATGATGATAGGCGAGGTCATGTTGTCTGCTCCGTATCTTTATGTCAATCGTGCCTCAATGTTATAATCACTGCGCGCTTTTGCAAAAACTTCGTCCATAGGTTTTGTGAGGAAGATCAAGATGGTTGTCGCTAAAGAACCCCTGCCCCTGACCCTGGAAATGACCGATGAGCATGAAATGCTGCTCCAGGCTGTGCGCGATTTTGCCCAAAAGGAGATTGTGCCTGTCGCGCCGCATTTCGATGAGACCGGCGACTTCCCGCTGGACAACATCCGCAAGATGGGCGCAATGGGCCTGATGGGCATTGAAGTGCCGGAAGAATACGGCGGCGCTGGCATGGATACCCTGGCCTACGTCCTGGCGATGGTGGAGATTGCCAAAGCTGACGCCAGCCACAGCACCATCATGAGCGTCAACAACTCGCTCTACTGTCACGGCATCTTGAAGTTCGGCACAGAAGAGCAGATTCGCCGCTATGTGACCCCCGTCGCTCAGGGCGAGAAGATTGGCGCGTACAGCCTGACCGAGCCGATGAGCGGCAGCGACGCCGCCACCATGCTCAGCCGCGCCGTCCTGAGCGAGGATGGTCAGCACTACATCATCAACGGGCGTAAGAGCTGGGTGACCAGTGGGCCGGTGGCCGATTACGTCGTGCTGTTCACCATGACCGACCCCGACAAAGGCAACAAGGGGATCACTGCCTTCATCATCGAAGCCGATCAGCCTGGCTTCATTCGCGGCAAGAAAGAACCCAAACTGGGTATTCGCGCTAGCGCCACCAGCGAGCTGATCTTTGAGAACTACAAAGTTCCCGTGAGCAACGTGCTGGGCAAAGTGGGCGATGGCTTCAAGATCGCCATGACCGTGCTGGACGCTGGTCGCATTGGCATTGCAGCCCAGGCCCTAGGCATTGCGGAAGCGGCCTATGAGGCCAGCGTGGCCTATGCCCGCGAACGCCAAGCCTTCGGCGGCCCCATCGGCCAATTCCAGATGATCCAGCAGAAGATTGCAGACATGAAGACGCGCATTGAAGCTTCGCGCGCCCTCATCTACAACGCGGTGCTGGCCAAGAAACGCGCTATGGCGACGGGCGGACGCTTCACTCTGGAAGCCAGCATGGCCAAGCTGTTCGCCAGCGAGACGGCTGCCTTCGTCACTGATGAAGCCATCCAAATTCATGGCGGCATGGGCTACAGCAAAGAACTCAACGTCGAACGCTACTACCGCGACGCCCGTATCACGCGCATTTACGAAGGCACGAGCGAAGTGCAGCGCATGGTCATCGCCCGCAACGAATTAGGCCTGCGGTAATGCGCGCCGCCATCATCACTGCGCACGGCGGCCCAGAGGTCATCGGCTACGCCGATGACTTGCCTGCGCCTGAGCCTGGCTTCGGCCAGGTGCAGGTGCAGATGAAGGCCGCCGCGCTCAACCGCCTCGACCTCTTCGTACGCCAGGGTTGGCCAGGGCTGAATTTGACCTTCCCACACATCATGGGCAGCGACGGCGCTGGCGTCGTCTCAGCAATCGGCCCTGGAGTGACGCAGTTCCAGGTAGGCGATCCGGTCGCCATCGATCCGACCATCGTCCCCGACGACAGCCCAGCCCTGATGACCGGCCTAGAGAACCAATCGCGCATTGCCATCAAAGGCGAACACGAGAGCGGCTTCGCTTGCGAGACGGTGGTCGTGCCAGCCCGCAACCTGCTCAAAATGCCGCCTGGCTTCTCCTTTCAGGAGGCCGCTGCCGCTGGTTTGGTCTACGTCACTGCTTGGCACAGCCTCATCACGCGCGGCCAGCTGCGCGCAGGCGAAACCGTCCTCATCGTGGGGGCGGGCGGCGGGGTCAACACGGCCAGCGTACAAATCGCTCGTCTGGCCGGCGCTCACGTGATCGTCGTGGGCAGCAACGCCGCCAAATGCGAGCAGGCCCTAGCCCTGGGCGCGCACCAAGTCATCGACCGCAGCCATACCCCCGATTGGGAGAAAGAAGTCTTCAAGCTGACGAGCAAGCGCGGCGCAGATGTTGTCGTCGACAACGTAGGCCAAGAGACCCTGCTGCGCAGCATGAAGGCGGCGCGCATAGGTGGCCGTATCCTGATCGTCGGTGGCACGAGCGGTTACAGCTTCAATCTGCCCGTGAATTTGCTGTTCGCCAAACACTTGACCCTCATCGGCAGCACAATGGGCCCGCATCGCGACTACGTGGACGTGATGAACTTGGTGTTCGCGGGCAAGCTGAAGGCCATCATCAGTCGCACCTTCGGCCTATCTGAGGGACGCGCCGCTCAAGAAGCGCTGGCCAACGGCGACGTGTTCGGTAAGATCGTCTTTGAGATTTAGCACGGTGGGCGGCTTCAGTCCGCCCTAGCTCGTATACGAGGACGGCCGTACGTGATGGAGACTGAAGTCAAGCTCTACACCCCCGATCATCAGGTCGTACGCGCGCGCCTAGAAGCCCTGGGCGCAAGCCTTAGCGTGCCGCGAGTCTTGGAGCGCAACTGGCGCTACGACACGCCGCAGCGCAGCCTCTCATCGACTGACCAGGTGCTGCGCTTGCGCCAAGACAGCGCCGTCCGTCTGACTTATAAGGGACATAGCAATGCTGTCAACGGCATCCTCTCCAGGCCCGAATACGAAGTGAGCCTGGACGACTTTGAGACGATGGACGCCATCCTGCGCGCCCTGGGCTACGCTCCCTATATGATCTACGAGAAGTATCGCACTACCTACCAGCTTGGGGCAGTGGAGGTCGTCCTGGATGAACTGCCCTACGGCTGCTTCACGGAGATTGAGGGCGAAGCCCAAGCTATCGAGCAAGCCATTGTCCAGCTTGGGCTGAGCGCCGCGCCGCGCTTGCCTGCTAGCTACGCTGTGTTGTTCGAGCGCGTCAAGCGCCGCCTGGGTCTGAGCTTCAGCGACCTGACCTTCGCCAACTTCGCAGGCCTGAGCGTGCCGCCTGAAGCCTTCTTGGCCTGAACTGGCAAGCCCCGCGCCAACGCTCTACAATAAGCGCCTGTGCTGTTGTGGCCTGTCACCTCAGCCTAACCAGGAGAGAATCCGCCATGAGCATTCTTGAGCATCGTCAGCGCTGGCAAGTCCAGACCCTTGAACCTGCCCTCAAGCGTGCGCCGCAGCGTCGCGCCGAGTTCACCACCTCCAGCGGCTTCGTCCTGCCCACCGTCTACACCAGCGCCGATTTGCCCGCTGACTACGAAGAAGAGGGCGGCCTGCCCGGCGAATATCCTTTCAGGCGTGGCGTGCAACCCAGCATGTACCGCAGCCGCCTGTGGACTATGCGCCAATACGCCGGCTTCGGCACAGCCCAAGAGAGCAACCAGCGCTACCGCTTCCTGCTCTCGCAGGGTCAGAGTGGCCTGAGCGTGGCCTTCGACTTGCCAACGCAGATCGGCTACGACGCCGACGATCCAATGGCTGAGGGCGAGGTGGGCAAAGTCGGAGTGAGCATTTCCAGCATCCATGACATGATGACCCTGTTCGACCAAATCCCGTTGGACAAGGTCTCCACCAGCATGACGATCAACGCGCCTGCGACCGTGCTGCTAGCTCTCTATATCGTGACGGCGCGCCGTCAGGGCGTGGACAGCAAGCTGCTGCGCGGCACAGTGCAGAACGACATCCTCAAGGAATATATCGCGCGCGGCACGTACATCTACCCGCCTGCGGCGTCTATGCGCCTAATCACCGATCTGTTCGGCTATTGTAAAGAACACGTCCCCAACTGGAATACGATCAGCATCAGCGGCTATCATATCCGCGAAGCGGGCAGCACCGCTGTCCAGGAAGTTGCCTTCACTCTGGCCAACGGCATTGCTTACGTCGAAGCAGCCCTGAGCGCGGGTTTGACAGTGGACGAATTCGCCCCGCAGCTCTCCTTCTTCTTCAATGCGCACAACAACTTCTTGGAAGAAGTGGCCAAGTTCCGCGCGGCGCGCCAGCTCTGGGCGCAGATCATGCGCGAGCGCTTTGGCGCGAAAGACCCGCGCTCCTGGATGTTGCGCTTCCACACTCAGACAGGCGGCAGCACGCTCACTGCTCAGCAACCAGAGAACAACATCGTCCGCGTGACGATCCAAGCTCTGGCTGCCGTGTTGGGCGGCACGCAGTCTTTGCACACCAACAGCATGGACGAAGCCCTGGCCCTACCCACTGAGAAAGCCGTGCAGGTGGCCTTGCGCACTCAGCAGATCATCGCTTACGAGAGCGGTGTGGCTGATACTGTCGATCCGCTGGCCGGCAGCTACGCCATCGAAGCCCTCACGGCGCGGATCACGGAGCAAGCGCGCGCCCTCATCCAGCGCATAGATGACTTGGGCGGCGCGCTGCGCGCCATTGAGGAAGGCTTCGTCAATTACGAAATTCAGGACGCGGCTTACGCTTATCAACAGGCGGTGGAGCGCGGCGAGCAGATCATCGTCGGCGTGAACCAGTTCATAGTGGAGGATGAGTCAGAGCCAGAGCTGCTGCGCGTCGATCCTGCCATCGAAGCTCAGGCTCGCCAGCGTCTGGCCCATCTGCGCGCCACCCGCGACAATGAGCGCGTGAGCGCCTTGCGCGATCATCTGGCCCAAGCGGCTCGTGGCAAGGACAACCTCATGCCTATCATCATCGAATGCGTCGACCACGACGTGACGCTAGGCGAGATTTGCCATACAATGCGGGCTGTCTTTGGGGAATATCGCCCTGATGCTATCCTGTGAGCCGATGTGAGGAGCGAAGGATTTGGGCAATAGTTTGATGAAGATACTGATTATCGCTATCAGCCTTGTGACTGCGGTCGCCTTCTTGTTGATTGCCGTTATCTCCACTTGGCAAATCTTCACGGCCCTCATCGGCGGTGGCGATAACCTGCGCGGCGAGCTGTGGATTCTGCTGATTGTGGCCTTCACAGGCGGCGTGATCATGCTGGCCATGGCCTGGGGCATTGCCGAACTGACCGAGTCGCGGCGCGTCCAGCGTGAGATTCTGCTCAGTCAGAGTGGCCAGAATAACGCCCAGGAAGCGGAGTGAGACTTTCTTCGGGCAGGCCAGGATGAGTCACCTTGGCCGTCCTGGCCTGGCTGACAAATCTTTTGCAGGTGCGTTGGGTTATTGATAACGTGAAGTGAGCGAGACGCGCCCGACAAGCCCACCTGCCCAAACGCCAGCTTTGTTGTCGATTTAGTGCGTCTTCTTAACCAGAGAGGTTTTTTTCATGGCCATCCATCCGAAGATAGAAGAATTGCGCCGCAAACGCGCTGAAGCTCAGCTCGGTGGCGGCGTTGAGCGTATCAAGCGCCAGCACGACCAGGGGCGCAACACAGCTCGCGAACGCTTGGAGCTGCTGCTTGACCCTGGCAGCTTCCGCGAACTGGACGCCTTCGTCCAGCACCGCACCACTCATTTTGGCATGGACAAGCAGAAATACTTGGGCGACAGCGTGGTGACGGGCTGGGGGACGATTGATGGCCGCCTGGTCTACGTGTACAGCCAGGATTTCACCGTCCTGGGCGGCAGCTTGTCCGAAGTTCACGCCGCCAAGATCATCAAGATTATGGACATGGCCATGAAGACAGGCGCGCCCATCGTCGGCCTGAACGACAGTGGCGGCGCGCGCATTCAGGAGGGCGTGGATAGCTTGGCCGGCTACGCCGAAATCTTCCTGCGTAACACCCTGGCCAGCGGCGTGATCCCGCAGATCAGCGTCATCATGGGGCCGTGCGCCGGCGGGGCAGTCTACTCACCGGCCCTGACCGATTACGTCATCATGGTGAAAGACACCAGCTATATGTTCATCACTGGCCCCAACGTGGTCAAGCAAGTCCTCAACGAAGACATCACCTTCGAAGAATTGGGCGGCGCCGTCGTCCATGCCACCAAGAGCGGCGTCTGCCATTTGGTGGCCGATAGCGAGACGCAGGCCCTCATGCTGGTGCGTGAGCTGCTGAGCTACCTGCCTCAGAACAACATGGAGGACGCCCCCTACGTCGCCACCACCGACGATCCGCTACGCGCCGATTTGACGCTGGATAGCATTGTCCCCGACAATCCCAACAAGCCCTACGACATGAAAGAAGTCATCCGCAAGATTGTGGACGACGGCATCTTCTTCGAAATTCAAGAGAACTACGCTGCCAACATCGTGACGGGCTTCGCGCGTTTGGGCGGCCACGCGGTGGGCATTGTGGCTAATCAGCCGATGGTGCTGGCTGGTGTGCTGGACATCAAGGCCAGCGAGAAGGCGGCGCGCTTCATCCGCACCTGCGATGCCTTCAACATCCCCATCGTGACCTTCGTCGATGTGCCTGGCTACCTGCCTGGCTCGGATCAGGAACATGGTGGCATCATCCGCAGCGGCGCCAAGCTGCTGTTCGCCTACTGCGAAGCCACTGTGCCGAAGCTGACCGTCACCACGCGCAAGAGCTACGGCGGCGCCTACTGCGTCATGAGCAGCAAACACATACGCGGTGACCTGAACCTGGCCTGGCCCACCGCCGAGATTGCCGTCATGGGGCCAGAAGGTGCAGTGGAGATCATCAACCGCCGCGAGTTGGAGCAGGCTGAAGACCCCGCCGCCAAGAAGGCCGAGCTGGCCGCCGACTACCGCGCGCGCTTCGCCAATCCCTACATCGCCGCCGAGCGCGGCTTCGTCGATGACGTGATCGAGCCGAGCGAGACGCGCGCTCGGCTCATCAATGCGCTGACCGTCTTTGAGAACAAGCGCGACGAAAACCCACCTAAGAAGCACGGCAACATGCCGCTCTAGCATGGAGAGTCTGAACGATGGCCGACAAGAGCAACATCCAGAAGATTCTCATCGCCAATCGCGGCGAAATCGCTGTGCGCGTCATCCGCGCTTGCCGCGACCTGGGCATTGCAACGGTGGCTGTCTACAGCGATGCCGACCGCACTGGTTTGCACGTGCGCTACGCTGACGAGGCCGTGCGCATTGGAGAGCCTGCCCCCCGCGAAAGCTATCTGCGCATGGATCGCCTGATCGAAGCGGCACGCCGCACCCATGCTGACGCCATCCATCCCGGCTACGGCTTCCTAGCAGAGAACGCCGATTTCGCCCAGCAATGCATGGATGAGGGCTTCATCTTCATCGGCCCTTCGCCCTACGCCATCCGCACGATGGGCGACAAGCAGCAGGCGCGCATGGCGGTACAGCGCAATGGCGTTCAGCTGATCCCCGGCACAGAGCCAGGCCTGAGCGACGAGGAACTCATCCTGGCCGCCGACAAGATCGGCTTCCCAGTGCTGGTGAAGGCCGCCGCTGGCGGCGGCGGCAAGGGTATGCGCGCCGTCCACAAGCGCGAAGACCTTGCTGCTGCCCTGGCCTCGGCGCACCGCGAAGCCGAAGCCGCCTTTGGCAACGGTGAAGTGTACCTAGAGAAGTACCTGGTCGGCGCGCGCCACATCGAATTTCAAATCTTGGCTGACCAGCACGGCAACGTGATTCACTTGGGCGAACGCGAATGCAGCATTCAGCGTCGCCACCAAAAGCTGGTAGAAGAAGCGCCTAGCGTCATCATGAACGAAGAGCTGCGCCGCCGCATGGGCCAGATGGCCATCGCCGCTGCGCGCGCGGTGAACTACGTCAACGCCGGCACAATTGAGTGTATGGTTGACAGGGATCACAATTACTACTTCATGGAGATGAACACGCGCCTTCAGGTGGAACATCCTGTGACGGAACTCGTGACGGGGATTGACCTGGTGAAGGAACAGATTCGGATTGCGCGCGGCAGGCCAATGAGCATTACAGAGAGCGTCTTACATCCCAAAGGCCACGCCATCGAATGTCGTATCAATGCCGAAGACCCCTACAACGGCTTCATCCCGTCGACGGGGAAGATCACTGCTACTACCACCCCTAAAGGCCCAGGCGTGCGCGTCGATAGCTGCGTGTATCCTGGCTACGAAATTACGCCTTACTACGACAGCATGATCGCCAAGCTGATTACCTGGGGTGAAGACCGCGCTGAGGCTCTGCTGCGTATGCGCCGCGCCCTCAGCGAATACATCATCATGGGCGTCAAGCACAACATCCCCTTCCACGTCAACCTGATGAACAGCGTCTCGTTCATCGCAGGTCAATTCGACACCCGCTTCGTCGAAGAACGCTTCAGCATGACGACTTACGAACAAAGCCCCAGCGCGCTAGAACTGGAGACAGCAGCTATTGCTGCGACGCTTTACGCCCATCGGCGGCGGCAGCTAGCTGCCCAGGTGGTTGCTCCGGCCAAGCGCGACACGTCTAACTGGAAGTGGCTGGCGCGCTGGGAACGCCTGCAAAAGTGAGGCAGAAGGCGAGCCATCATGAAATACACGACGATCATCAACGATCAGCAGTACGAAGTCGAAATCTTGCGCGATGGGCGCATCAGCGTGAACGGCACGATCCACGAGGTGGATTTTCTGCCGCTGGAGGAGGGCAACTACTTCAGCATTTTGAAGAATTTGCGCTCGGTCGAAGTCGCCATTGAGGAACTGCCTGACGGTAGTTACGAGCTGCTGATGGGCGGACGCTTGTTCAGCGGTCGCGTCTACGATGAGCGAGCGATGCTGATGATGAGTCGCAGCGGCGGGATTAGGGTGCAATCGGGCGATATTATCTCACCTATGCCGGGTCTGATCGTGCAAGTCCTCACTAGCCCTGGCGACGAAGTCCGCGAAGGCCAAACTTTGGTCATCTTAGAATCGATGAAAATGCAGAATGAATTGAAAGCGCCGCGCAGCGGCCACGTGACTCAGGTGAACTGTGCCGCCGGCGCTAGCGTAGAGAAGGGCGCGACGCTCATCACCATCGGCGATTGAGCCTATCCATAGGGGCGCGAGGACGATACAATCGCGCACCATGCATAAATGGCTGATCTTGGCGGCGCTGACCGCCTACGTCCTCCTAGGCGTGCGCGCCACGCCCTTCCACGGCGACGAGTCGACCCTGATCTACATGGGTCGAGATACTGCCTACCTGCTGCATGGCCAGTTGGAGCGCTTGCTCTATAGCGAGACGACGCCAAGCCCCACCGAACAGCACCTGCGCTTGTTGAACGGCACACTGGGCAAATTGGGCTACGGCCTGCTCAACGTCTTGGGTAGTCGGACGCTAGATGACTGGAATGAACAGTGGGAATGGGCCGCAGGCTGGGATTACAATCTGCAAACCAACCGCTTGCCCGATCCTGCTATCCTGCTGGCGGCGCGCTGGCTCTCAGCGCTGGCCCTGATTGTCGGGCTGGCGGCTTTTGTGGCCTGTGTGCGCTTGCTGCTGCGTCGTGCGGCGTGGATTGCGCTGCCAGCGTTGGCGCTGCTGACGCTGCACCCCGTCGTGCTGCTCAATGGTCGGCGCGCCGTGATGGAGAGCTGGATGCTCGCGGGCGTTGCGCTGTCGCTTTGGGCGGGCTTGCGCCTGGCGCGCCGCTTCAGCCTGACTAACGTCCTGCTGCTAGGTCTGTTCAGCGGGCTGGCAGTCGCCGGCAAGCACACCGCGGCGATGGCCATCGTCGGCATCTTTGGAGGACTAGTCACTGTCCACCTGCGCCGCTTTCCTGCCCTGGTGGGGGCAGGCCTGCTGGCGCTGTTGGTCTTCTACGCGCTCAATCCGTCCTGGTGGGGCGACCCGCTGGCGCGCCTGGGCACTGTCTTGGCGCTGCGCACTGAACTGCTGACGGGTCAAGTGAGCGCCTTCGGTGGCTACGTGGATACGCTGGATCGGTGGATTGGCTTTGTACGCCAAAGCTTCTGGCCTACGCCGCAGTACTATGAAGTGAGCGGATGGGGAGCGTTCATTGGTGGGCAAATCCAAGCTTACGAAGCTGCGCCCTGGGCAGGCCTGCGCGCGCCTGGCCTTGATCTGGTTGTATCAGGCTGGGCTGTCATCGGCAGCGTGGGCCTGCTGCGGCGCTGGCGCGAGCCGACTGTGCGCGTCGTCTTGGCTTGGGCAGGTGTAACGCTCGTCTTCGTGTTGCTTTTGACCCCGTTGGAGTGGCAGCGCTACTACATGCCCATGTATCCTGTCGTCGTCCTGTGCATGGCGCACGGCGCGGACATGTTGTGGCCTCATTCTGAACCTGTCTAACTGTCTGAGGGTCTCTCATGCCTGATCTGTTTTGGCTGCGCGAGTCGCTGTCTGCCCTGCCCCTTGCCCTGCTCATCTACGTCGCCCTGGGTCTGCCCTGGTCACTGCTGGCGCTACCGCGCGCCTGGTGGCCACAGCGCGGCCTGTTGTGGGCGCTGGCCTTCGGCTTAGGGCCTGCCCTGATGACGGCTTGGGCCTTTGTGTTGGGAACACTTGGCGGTGCGCAAGCTCAGCCGTTGATGAACGCAACCAGCGTGAGCGCTGGAGTGCTGATTTTGGCGCTGCTAGGCGCGCTGCTGGTCTGGCGCAAGGCGCGTCAGACCATGCCCAAAGACGTCGTTCGGCCTGCACCATTGGCGCGCTGGGAATGGGCGCTCATCGGACTGATGGGCCTGGCGCTGTTGGCGCGCTGGGTCGTCACTAGTTACTGGGTGTTCACAGCTTACGATACGCTGTGGGTGTACGGCTACCAGGGGCGGCTTTACAGCTTGCAGGGCTTCATCCCGATCAACGTTGGCTACTATCCGCCCTTCCTGTCTTTGCAGTACGCCTTCATGCAAATGCCTTTCGGCGTCTTCGACGACCATTACGCCCGCGTCGTCATCCCCTTCATACACCTGTGGGCCATCCTGGCGGCGTACAGCTTAGGACGCTTGGTGTTTGATCGGCGCGTGGGCTTTGTGTTGGCGACCTTGTGGACTTTCTTCCCGCAAGTGGGGGAATGGGCGATGATGGGCGACCTGGAAATTCCGCTGACGGCCAGCTTCACGTTGGCGGCGGCTCTGTTTCTGTGGGCCTGGATTCAGCCCCAAGCGATTCATGCGCGGCGCGCGGCGCTGCTGAGCGGCCTTATGCTGGGCTTGGCCCTGTGGACGAAGCCGACGGGCGGGGCGTTCGTGTGGGGCGTAGCCTTGCTGGTGGCCCTAGAAGGTCTGCGCCTGCGCTTTGATTGGCAGGCTTGGCGTCCTCGCTTCGCGGTGGCGTTTTGGACGGGGCTGGCCTGCGTACCGCTGGGTGGGCTGTGGTATGTGCGCAACGTCGCGCTGGGCCATGCGGTGGTCGATTTCCCTCATCCAAGTTGGCTGAGCCTGGCCAAGCGCAGCGCTGATCTGTTGGGCTGGCTATGGGCGGCGCTGGCCCTGATAGGTGCTTTCCTGCTCGTCCAGAAGCGCGTCTGGCGCAGCATTGTGCCGCGCAAGCTGTGCAACTCTGACCGTTTGTTGCTGGGTTTGGCGCTGATTGCACTGCTGGTGGGGGCGCTACCCTCCATGCCCTGGATCGATCCCACGCGCGTCGATCCACCCTTCAGTCACATCCGCCTGATCGAAGCTGCGTTGATCGTCTTGGGTCTGCTGTGTGCCGCGCTGCTGGTTTATCGGCAGTGGTGGATCGAAGACAAAGCACGCTCAGGCCTGATCCGCCTGGGGCTGGCTTGGGGTCTGGCTCTGCCTTACGTCATCACCTGGTTCTTCTCGTACAGTTACCACTACCGTCTACTCTTCGCAGTGACGCCACTGCTCATGTTGCCGACGGCAGCGCTGCTGGCTGATTGGCGTTGGGCGATGAAGCCTACCTGGGCAGACTTGAGTCTGCGCAGCTTGGCCTATGCCAGCGCTGGTCTACTCGTGCTGATTGGATTGCTGATCCCTATCACGAACGCCGACCTCAACGGCCCAGACTGGCTATGGACGGATAAATATCCCAACGATACTGCCCGCTACTATGCCCACAATTCCAGCACCATCCTGCTTACGGAATACCTGGAGGGCTATCAGCGCGAGACGGGCCAAGCACCGATCATCATTGCTCCAGCAGAGCAGCACTTGCGCTTCTACCATCCCGAATGGACGATCATCACCGACAGCGATCCGCTGAGCTTGGATGACCTAGATGGTGCGACTCACTTCGTCTACAGCAGCTTTGCTGCTTGGCGCTACGCTGACTTGGGCATTGCTCCTCAAGATAACCCCATCGTGGCTTCGCTGGGACGGCGCGAAGTTTTCACACCTGTCATCAGCCACCGCGCCACCTTCCGCTATGAGCTGTACCGCGTGGACACGCGCAAGCGCTGGACTGAAGACAGCATTTCGCCCTATGCCACACGGCTCACTGAGCGCGTCGTCTTCGGCAACTTCGCTGAGCTGGTGGCTGTCGAGGCTAGCAACACCTACTTCTACAACACCAACGTCTACACCACGCTTTATCTGCGACCGCTGGCCCAAACAGAGCGCGAGGTCTTCATTGCTTTCGATTTTGTCTCTCATAGGGATGGCCAAAGCTACTACCGCTGGGAAGGCCCGATTGCGCCGCATGAACACGGCCATGTCAGCGCGCGCCTGTGGCAAGTGGGCGAGATCGTCCACGATGTGCGCCGCCTGTCCATCCCCACCGATTCGGGTATTCCACACACGTCCTATGACTTTCGGTTGAGCATGTACTACGCCGACGATCCCGACAAGACGCCGATTCCCGTCACCATAGGTCAGCAGACTGCACTTTACTACCTTATGCCTGGCCGAAACAGCTATTGAGCCGAGCAAGACGGTACTTTTGTCTGAGCGAGCATGAAGGCAACTTGCATTTGCTGTACAAAAGCCTTAAAATTTGTTTCGTCTCAACCACTCAGTGACAACGTTATGTACCGCACCCTCAATCCTCGTCAACAGTTTAGCGCTCTGCTGTTGGCCCTGGTCAAGCGCGACTTGACAGCACGCTACCGACGCTCCTTTCTGGGGCCGCTGTGGGCTATACTACAACCGCTGCTGCTCATGCTATTGTTCCTATTTCTGAGCAGCGTCGTCAACATCCCCAGCGAAGGCGCGCCTTACGTTCTGTTCAGCTTCGCTGCTCTCGTGCCCTGGACGTTCTTCAACAACGCCATCAACGGCTGCGCACCTAGCATTACAACCAACGCTGGTCTGCTGAAGAAGATGGCTGTTCCGCGCGAAGTCTTCCCGCTGGGTGCAGTGACGATCGCTAGCTTCGATCTGCTGATGGCTGGCAGCGTGTTGGCTTTCATGCTGCTCGTCTTCAACGTCCCTCTGACGTTCCATTTGGCGTGGCTACCTGTGTTGGCGCTGGGTTTGGGCCTGCTGGCCCTAGGGGTGGGCATGTTCATCGCGGCGCTGGCCACCTATCGGCGCGACTTCGTCTATGCGACGCCTTTCTTGTTGCAGTTCTGGCTTTACGCGACGCCAGTCGCCTATCCTCTGTCCAGCGTGCCAGAGCGTTTCATGGGGCTTTACCAGCTCAATCCGACAGTGGGCTACATTGACGGCTTCCGCAGCGTGATCGTACATGGTCGCGCTCCTGATTTCAGTCTGCTGCTGCTGGCTTTTGGTATCTCGGCGCTCGTCTTCCTGGTGGGATGGGGTGTCTTTAGGCTCACATCTCAGTATTTCGCCGATGTGCTTTAGCATGAATTGTAAAACTTCAGTTCAGTAAGGTTTGCTCACTGTCTGTGCCTGCCAATAAGTTTGGCATGATACAATGATGAAAATGAAATGAAAACACAGTGACCTCGGCCCTATGAACGAGCCTGCTTCTCGCGAACGAACGCGGACGATATTGCGTGTATTCCTGATGGTGTTCATTCTCTACGTCGCCATCGACTATGCAAACAACACCAACACCGACATCCCACAGCTTGTTACTGCGACCTCGCTGTCTGCAGAGCCAATTATCTTGGGGATACCACCGACCATTCCCTTCCCGTCTGAGACTGCGCACTTTGGCTCGCCCAAGCCCAGCTTGCTCACTACGACGCCCATCCCTCACGTCGCTACTTTGCCAGCGCTGGCTTTGCCCAGTCCTGCACTGGCTCTGACGATCATCCCGCCGCCGATGACGCGCGCAGAGGGAGCAGCCAACGGCCAAACCTATACCGTCCAGCCCGGTGATAATCTGTTCCGAATTGCGCTGCGCTTTGGCGTCAGCGCTGAAGCGCTGGCGCAAGCCAACGCACTGAGCGATCCGAGCCTAATTGTGGCAGGTCAGGTTCTGCGCATTCCTAGTACTCTCGTACCTTCAGCCACACCCATGTCAGCCTATCTCTTGTTTGTTGTGTAGTTATGTTGACAATAGCTTGAGCCAGTCGCATGAGAGCCAACCCGTCGCCCCGACTCCGCTTCAGCCAGCGCTTAGCTTTAGCTGTCTTTGCTATAGGCATGGCTTACGTGCTAGTTATCTACTTGCTCATCGACTCGGCCTTTGCATGGTCAGAGGCAGCCTCTATTCTGCGCGATGGAGTCGTCGTCAGCTCATGGGCATTCATCACCTATTGGCTGGCAGAACGCGAAATGCGCCTGCGCGCTTATCAAGCTGAGCGTGACCTGAAGACGTTGCACCAGGAGAAAGCCGAACTTCAGATGGCCTATCAGCGCTTAGAAGCTGATCTTGCCCAGGCGCGCGCGGCGCAGTCTAATCAGGCCATGCAGCTTGAAGCAGCGCTGACTCAGCTCAAGAATCTCCAGACACACCACGAACAGAACCTCCAAGCTCAGCAGCAGACGGACGCGACGCAGACTCTTCAGCAAGTCTTAATCGATGCTTTGCTGCAAATCCCGTCGATGGCCAGTCGAGCGCGCCATCTGGTGGACTTCAACGCAGATGTTCTGACCATCATGCACCACATCGCGCCTCACCATGAACTCATCTGGCTCACTTACGACCACGGTGATCTGTTAATGGGCTTGCGCCGCACCCAGGGCGCGACGACTGCCGCCCCCTCCTACGTTGACCACAAGCCGCATCGTCCTCTACTAGCACGTCTAGCCAGCAGCTCACAACCTCTCACTCAGGCCGACCTCACTGATCTGGATTGGGTCAGCGAATTCGAACCAGAGAAGCCTCGGTCGCTGCTGGCCTGTGCCATCCTCTTTGGTAGCAAACCATTAGGCTTCGTGCTGCTAGCTTCTCTAGAAGACGATGCTTACACCGACGATCATCGGCGTCGTCTGTTGTGGCTGAGTCATGCCGTCGCTCCATCTCTCCAGCTCATCCGCACCATCCATAAAAACCGCGAGAGCGGCTTCTATCACGAACGGACGCGCATTGCTCGTCATCTGCACGACAACCTGGCTCAGCAGCTCTTCCACTTAGCCATGACCAGCGATTTTCTGGCAGAGTCTGCCCAGAGTCTCAACCAACCTAAGCTAGCCGAGGGCTTACAGCAACTCGCTGAAGCTGCGCGACAAACCAACCAAGAAGTCCGCAACCTCATTGAAGATATTCGTCCGGATTACATTCAGAAGTACACCCTGTCCACTCTCATTGAGCAGAGCGCAGAGCGCTTCCGCAAGCGTAGTGGCTTGAACGTCGTCCTGGATTTACGGGGTGATACTCAGGGCGTTCCCTACCACATTAAAGAGAGCATATGCCACATTGTCGAAGAGGGTCTCCACAACATCTACAAACATGCCAAAGCCAAGAACGTCGCTCTATGCCTCCAAGAGTGGGAAGCTGAGCAAGTTTGGGTGTTGAGCATTCAAGACGACGGGCGTGGCTTCAACGTCGACCAGCCCATAGCCGATAAACACTTAGGGGTGAAAATCATGAGAGATAGAGCCAAAGATATTCAAGCAGAGTTTGTTATCAGCAGCTCACCCAATCAGGGTACAAGAATCGAATTGAAATGGAGCAAATAACATGGGCAAACCAATCAAAGTGTACATCATCGACGATCATGAACTGGTGCGCAGCGGCCTGCGCCTGGCCCTCAGCAACAGCGAAGACTTTGAGATTCTGGGTGACTTCGACAGCGGCGACCGCGCACTAGCTGACTTGCCGCTCCACAATCCGCAACAACAGCCCGACGTGGTGGTGCTTGACCTGGACATGCCCATGCTGGATGGCGTTGAGACGACTGAGCTGCTGCTCAAGCAGATTCCTGATGTCAAAGTGGTCATCTTGAGCAACTATTGCACAGAAGATCACGTCGTCAATGCCTTGAAGGCTGGTGCGCTGAGCTACCTGGTCAAGACAGCGCGCGGTCAGGAGATTGCTCAAGCTGTCAGAGCAGCTTACGAAGGCAAACCCACGCTGTCGCCGGAAGCCGTGCAAATCCTGCTGCAAGCCACGCGCGGTCAGACGGAACGCCTGCACAACCTCACCCCGCGTGAGCGCAAGATTTTGCGCATGATGACGCAGGGGATGACCAACCAGCAGATTGCCGCTGAGCTAGACATCGCTCAATCGACAGCCAAGTTCCACGTGGGCAACATCCTCACCAAGCTCAACGTCAACAGCCGCACTGAGGCAGTGGCCTATGCTCTGCAAAACAACCTGGTCTGAGGGCCACGCGCCTGCCATCTGCTGTCAAGGCGCGCTATACCTCGCTCGTCGCCTTGCAGAGCTTCTAGACAGTATGCTCCCACTCATTGACCAGGCGCGAGCATGGCTCAGCCCCCTGCTGGAGGACGTTCGCCTGCCAGCACGAGTTGTAAATCCGCTCGCGTCGACGTAGGCTGAGGCGCGCCTAGCGCTCCTCACGTTGAATGAATATGCCATAAGAACTGTCGGTATCAGTCAAGCTGTATCGGCGCAAAACATCGTCGCCTTCAACAGTAACATGACGTCGCAAAATGCCCTTCTCGCTCGGGGTCACCGGCACCTCGGACTCTAGAGCATGAAAGCGCTCAACCTCTAATGTTGAAGCGCGACGATGGGAAAGTAATCTCGCTTAGGCTTATCAGCCCGCTAGCGATATGTGGCTTGCGATTGAACAGCGTCGGCGCAAGTTCAGCCACAGCAGATAGACGAGCTGCAAAACCCGCTAACACCATCAGTGCCAACACCACCAACCACAAAAAGTTCGTGATGAACTCAGTCGTCACATCTGGGCCTCCGATGATGAGTATCCAGCCATTGTGGCGCTTTTGCTGCGTGTGCTGTGCCAGGGGCGGACTTCATACGAGAGCGAGGTGCTGTGAAGCTAATGAATTGGCCCTGTCGTTTCGCCTCGTTCCGTGTTTCAATTACAAAACATCCAAAAAAGCAGTGTATGCGAGACAGACTCGCAGAGGATAGCACTATGACCACCAAGACGCCAATTACCGTCGCCTATGGCGATGGCATTGGGCCAGAGATCATGAGCGCTTGCCTGAAGATCATGCTGGCAGCCGGCGCTCAGCTCGAAATTGAGACGATTGAAGTCGGCGAACAAGTCTACCTGCGCGGCAACACCAGCGGCATCGAGCCTTCGGCCTGGGAGTCGCTGCGTCGTACTCGCGTCTTCTTCAAATCGCCCGTCACAACGCCACTAGGGGGCAAGGGCCTCAAGAGCCTCAACGTCACCATCCGCAAGGCTTTGGGGCTGTACGCCAACGTGCGCCCCTGCGTGTCCTATTCGCCGGCCATTGAGACCAAGCACCCGCTGATGAATGTGGTCATCGTCCGCGAGAACGAAGAAGACTTGTACGCCGGCATTGAACACCGCCAGACCAACGAAGTCTACCAAACGCTCAAGCTGATGACTTATCCTGGCAGCGAGAAGATCATCCGCTATGCGTTCGAATACGCGCGCATCAACAAGCGCAAGAAGGTGACCTGCTTCACTAAAGACAACATCATGAAGATGACCGATGGCATGTTCCATCAAATCTTCGACAAGGTGGCAGCAGAATATCCGTCGCTCGAGACCAACCACATGATTATCGACATCGGCACGGCCCGCCTGGCAGATACGCCAGAGCTGTTCGACGTGATCGTCGTCCCTAATCTGTACGGTGACATCATCAGCGACGTGGCAGCCCAACTCACTGGCTCGGTCGGCTTGGCGCCGTCGCTGAATATCGGCACGGACTTCGCCATGTTCGAGGCTATTCATGGCAGCGCACCCGATATTGCCGGCAAGGGCATTGCCAACCCCAGCGGCTTGCTGCGCGCTGGCATTGGCCTGCTACTACACATCGGCCAAACTCAGGTGGCGGAGGTCATCCACAACGCTTGGCGGCGCACTATTGAAGAAGGCATTCACACCCCTGACATCTACAACACCTTGCGCAGCACGCGCAAGGTCGGCACAGAAGAATTCGCCGATGCAGTGATCGAACGTCTAGGCCAGAAGCCGGAGAAGCTGCCCGTCATCAGCTACGCTCATCAAGAAGAGGCCATCACTCTGCCCCCCGTCGTCGTCCCTAAACAAACTAAGCAGCTCGTCGGCGTCGACGTCTTCGTCCACTGGGACGATGCGGGCCGTGATCCGAATGTGTTGGGTCGGTTGCTGAGCGAGCGCTGCAACAGCGACGGCCTGGACTTGGTGATGATTACCAATCGTGGCCAGAAGGTCTATCCTGATGGCTTCGGCGAGACTTTTTGCGCCGATCACTGGCGTTGCCGCTTCCTGCGCGGCGACGGTGCGCCTATCGAACATGGGCAGATCATCGCCCTGCTGGGCCGCTTCCAAGCTGCTGGGCTGGACTTCATCAAGACGGAGAACCTCTACACTTTTGACGGCAAACCAGGCTTTTCGCTGGGGCAGGGGCAATAAGCCCATAGCAACAGGCCTATAACACCTGTTTCATGCAGAATTCATGTCCATCGCCTATCCTGTGACATGCAGATGCTTGAGAAGCCCTGCACGCCCGCTAGGAAAGGCCGCACCCATGCCCCGTATTATCGCCCGCGCCGAAAATCTGCGCAAAGTTTACGAAGAAGGTGGACGCCAGCGCGTTATCCTTCACGACTTAAATTTGACCATCTATGAGGGTGAGTTCTTTGTGCTGCTAGGCAAGAGTGGCAGCGGCAAAAGCACCCTGCTCAACCTGCTCAGCGCCATCGACCGCGCCGACTCAGGCCGTATCTTCATCGGCGATACCGAGTTGACTGCTCTCAGCGAACAAGCCCAGACCCTGTTCCGCCGCGATCACATCGGCATCGTCTTCCAGTTCTTCAACCTCATCCCCACACTTACCGTGCTAGAGAACATCACCTTGCCCCGCGAACTAGGTGGCCAGCCTCGCAAACGGGCTGAAGCGCGCGCGCGCCATTTGCTAGAGCGCGTCGGCCTGGCCGGTCGCGCCGATAGCTTCCCCGACAAACTAAGCGGCGGCGAACAGCAGCGCGTGGCCATCGCTCGCGCCCTGGCCCATGAGCCGCTACTGGTGCTGGCTGATGAACCCACTGGTAACCTGGATGAAGAGAACGGTCAGCGCGTCCTAGCCCTGTTGCTAGAACTCACTCGTGAAGCAGGCAAGACACTCATCATGGCCACCCACAATCCTGAAGTTGTGCCGTTTGCGGATCGTGTGGCCCGTATGCACGACGGCCACTTGCTGATCGAAACTCAAAACGCGCAGCCTGCTTCTGCGCTAGCTTCGTTCGTGGAAACTGCCTAAAGCCAACGGTGTCATCTTCTCGTAAAGATGGCGCTACCGAAATGCGCGACTCGTGCGATAATTGAGAGTGAGACATACGCCCAATCCCATAGCAGTTTTAGGCTTTTCTGATGGATGATGAGTGTATAATGAGCCTGAGTAGTCGCGCCACAAGCGCATAACGGTGAAAGGTAGCTTATCCTATGGCCGACCCATACCCCGACCAACTCAACAGCATCCTATCTGAACTGCGCGATGTTAACAAAGAGAAGCGCCGCCTGGCTGTCATGAAGCTGGGGATGCTGGGTGGGGACGAGGCGATCCGCGCCCTCATTCGCCTGGTCGAGAACGACCACGAAGACCTGATCGTGCGCGGACGCGCCGCCATGATGCTCGGCAAAGTGGGCGATGCCCGTGCCGTCGAACCCCTGATCCGCGCCCTGGAAGCACCCGGCTATCAAACACCTCTCAATGCTGTCGAGTCGCTCGGCTTGCTCGGCGACACCCGCGCCATCGAAGCCCTGATGGCCATCCTGCCGTCCTCCAAAGACAAGCTGCGCGACGCCACCCTGACGGCGCTCAAGCGCCTCGGCTGCGATACCGACGCCCTCAACCAGGCGCTCACTAGCGACAAGAAGGCCCCAGAGCCAGAGCGCTGAGTTCTCCCTCACCCTTTGCCCCTCTCCCAGATGGTTGCTGCGCTCCTTTGGGAGAGGGAAAAAGCCTCCGACGAGGGTTGTGTCTGACCCGTGACTCAGGCCGACGCACTATCCACCTCCACGTGGGGGCGCTTGCAAGCTGCCATCCAACCAGCCCAGGCCGTAACCAACGACCAAGCGACCTGCTTCTGCCAGAGCCAAGCCTAGACTGTGTGTGTTATGGAACGTCCACCAGTGATCGGCGCTGGGCAGGATGGCGACGCCGAAGTCTTGCACCACCAGGGCGCTGAGCGTGCGCGCCGCGTAAGCAGGGTGGGCGCTGGCGCGGCCATGGGCGTTATCGGCGCGCGTGAGGCTGACGCGGAAGCGCGACGGCGTGCGCGCCGCGTGCGGCGTGTCGCCATAGATGAGTACCTGGTAATCGATCAGGCCGTACAAACCGTCGGGCAGAGCTTTTGTCCAGCGGTAGTGGCCGTTCAACCACTTCAGCGGCGCATTCTCCAGGGCATAACCCGCTGCCTGATAGGCCTGGCCAACTACTGTGACCATCAGGGCGCGGAAGAATTCATGCCCAGCTTGGCGTGCTTCATCCATCGCTTGCCTATCTGCTACAGACTGTTACAAGCCGTACTTGCGCAGGATAGCCAGACCATGGTCTTGGATCAGGCGGGCCAAAATGCGCGCTGCATTGTAAGCGTCGTCGTGGGCGCGGTGGCGTGTACCTTCAAAGCTCATGGCCAGATTCTCCAGGGCGCGCTCTGTACCCATGCGTTCACCTTTGGCGTCGGCAAAGACGCGCTTGAGGTTGACGTGCTTCTTGCTGAAAGGATAGCGCTGTTTACGTCGCTTGCATTGTGTGCGGAACATCTCATGGTCGTAAGCACCCCAGCTGGCCCAGAGGATGTTGCGTGAGTCGTAATCGCGCTCTAGGGTGGCGCAGACAGCTTCAAAGGGTTGGCCTTCTTGAGCGATCATCTGTGGCGTGATGCTGGTCAGGGCCGTGCAGAAAGGGCTGATCTCGCTCTCTAGGGGCGTCACCAACAGACTGCGCTTAGCCGCAATCGACAGATCAGCCACGTTGAGCAGACACACTCCAACTTCGATGATTTCGTTGAGCTGGCCGACGGGGGCTTTGTAGCCCTCCCAACAGGTGGCTTCTAGGTCGAGGACGAGAATTTGGTCTTTGCGGATGGTCATCTAATCCAGCATTTCTTCCAGGGCCGAGGGCGTAGTGACGGGGCGCTGGCAGACGAAGGCGCGGCAGACGTAGACGGTGGGTGAGCCATCTAGGGCGCGGCGCTGGCGCAGCAGAGGGATGAAGGCCTGTTCATCGGCGTCTTGGCGGCTGAGGGCCACCACCTGGTTGGGTCGGTAGGGGCGGCGGATCGTCGTCAGCAGTTCACGCATGGCGGGTGCAGTGGGATTGCCAATCAGGGCAATTTCGTCGCAGCCGCGTATGGCCACGTCTAGGGCATTGAGCGCTTCTCCGAAAGCCTGCGGGTACTGCTGCAAGGCGCTGGTGATGGGGCGGAAGACGCTGCGCGCAGCAGTTGCGTAACGCTCATCGCCTGTGTAGGCGTACAGGCGCAGCAATTGGCGAGCTATGATGTTGCTTCCGCTGGGGACGGCGTTATCTTGCAGGCTGCGCGGGCGCACAATCAGCGTTTCATGGTCATCGCTAGTGTCGTAGAAGCCGCCGTCTTCCGCCACGAAGTGCTTCAGCACAGCTTCGGCTAGCTCCACCGCCACTTTGTACCACTTGTCGATGAAGGTCGATTGGTAAAGCTCTAGAAAAGCGTCGATCAGCGCCGCGTAGTCTTCCAGAAAGGCGTTAATGCGCGCCTGCCCGTCCTTGTAGGTGCGCCACAGACGACCGTTGGGGCGCAACATGGCGCTCAGCAGGAACTCTCCGCAGCGCTCCGCAGCGCTCAGATAGTCGGATCGATCCAGGACGCGAGCTGCTTCGGCTAGGCTGGCCAGCATGAGGCCGTTCCAGCCCGCCAGAATCTTGTCGTCTAGGCCGGGCGGAACGCGCTGGGTGCGCGCGGCATACAGGCGGTCGGCAATGCGGCCCAGGGCGTCGCGCAGCTCATCTTCGCTCAGGCCCAGGCGACGAGCAGTGATGGCGTCGTCATTGGGGCGGTGCAGGATGTTTTTGCCCTCAAAGTTGCCGCCGCGCGTCATGCCCCAGGCTTCGATGGCGATATCGGCAGCATTGGGCAGTTCCTCGTTCATGGAGGCGAGAGCTTGGCGCACCTCGTCCATCGTCCAGACGAAGAATTTGCCCTCCTCACCCTCGCTGTCGGCGTCGGTGGCGCTGTAGAAGCCACCCTCAGGTGCAGTCATCTCGCGCAGGACATAGTCGTAAACCTCTTCTGCGATGCGTCGGAAGAAGGAATCGCCCGTCATCTGCCAGGCGTGCAGATAGAGCCGAGAGAGCTGAGCGTTGTCGTAGAGCATTTTCTCGAAGTGCGGCACGAGCCATACGGCGTCTACGCTGTAGCGGTGAAAGCCACCACCGATCTGGTCGTAAATGCCGCCCTGAGCCATCTTGCGCAAGCTCAGCAGCACGGCTTCTAGGGCGTCGTCATCGACTTCGTGGCGGGCGTAGCGCAGCAAATACTCCAGGTTCATCGGATTGGGGAACTTAGGCTGCGTGCCGAAGCCACCGTTGATGGGGTCGATGTTGGCCATCATGCCTTTGGCGGCGCGGCGCAGCAGGCCTTCATTGAGGGCTTCGTCATGGGCAGGGATGTTGAGGGTGCTACGATCCAGCACGCGCGTCAGGTCGTCGGCCTGCTGTTCCAACTCAGCGCGGCGGTTGCGGAAGGCGTCGGCGACGGCGCTCAGCACTTGGCGGAACGATGGCATACCGTAGCGCGGCTCGCGCGGATAGTATGTGCCGCCGTAGAACGGCTTACCCTGCGGCGTCAAGAAGACGGTCATTGGCCAGCCGCCATGTCCGCGCGTCATGGTCAGGACGGCTTGCATGTACACGTCGTCAACGTCGGGGCGCTCCTCGCGGTCTACCTTGACGTTGATGAAGTGAGCGTTCATCAGCTCTGCCGTCGGGCCATGTTCGAAGCTCTCATGGGCCATGACGTGGCACCAATGGCAGGCGCTGTAACCAACGCTGAGAAGGATGGGCTTATCCTGAGCCTGGGCGGCCTGGAAGGCTTCTTCGCCCCAGGGATACCAGTCAACTGGGTTGTCTTTGTGCTGGAGCAGGTAAGGGCTGGTTTCGTGAGCTAAGCGATTCATCGATGTCCTTGCTGAACTACCAGGACAAATCTGGCGGCGTCTCGCTGGGGTTGGCAGAGACGGGAGCTTGCCACTGCTCGCCCAGCCAGGCTACGAGCTGCTGAGTACAGGGCGGAGATAAGCGCACGGCGGCTTCGAAGTGGTTGGGCGAAAAGGCATAAAGGTTGGTGTGATTCCTACGCACTACCCAGATGAGATAGTCGCGCTGCCAGCGCTGGGCGCTCCACAAGAAAGCTAGTCCGCCGCTGGGGCGACGCATGAGTTCCAGCCAGCGTTCGCGGTCTTTGACGCTGAGATCAGCTTGGACGAAGCGTAGGCTGAGCATAGCCGCCCAAGAGAACGACCAGTGAGTCACTTGGGTGCGCTGGTCAACCTCCACAATCAGCGAGGCAGCGCCGTCTTGAGTGCCGAGCGTAGCCACCTGACGCAGGCTCACCTTGCCCAGAGGACGTGTGTGTATCGTCGTCAGCATGGGCATGTTGGGCAGACGCTTGCTTAGTTCCAGGTCAAGATCGACCGTCCCGTCGAAGAACTGCTCTAGCAGCCAGGGAGCATCGGAGAGGGTGGGGGGCGTAGGTTCTTGGGCGCTGGAGTTCGCGACGGGCGGGGCAGGATGCGGCGCGAGCATAGTAGCCACTACACGACTGCGACTGATGGTAGACAAGCTGGGCGACTGGTTGGTATCAGCGCTCAGTTCCGCATTGCCGTTGTTCTGCAGCGTGTCGATGACCTTCTTCACGACTTCTGCAGGGCTGAGGGGCTTGGGGGCTTGGGAGGGCGTCTTCGGGGCAGACATCGTCTAGTCCTATCTCTCGTGCGTCAAGTATAATTTAAGAGAAGCGATTGTGCCAAACCCCTTCACGCCGCGTTGAACCAGCATTAGCACGATTCTAACACGCAGGTAGGTATAATCCCCGTATAAAGGCGCAGTCTCTGAATAGGTAGACGATGGCACACAACAACTCAAACAACTCTAGCAACAATCGTCCTTCGGGGCGTCCTACACCTCCTGGCGGAGAGCGTCCGCCTCAGATGCCCGACTGGCGCAAGTGGGTTTGGCCCGGCGTCCTGCTGCTGTTCTTGGTCTGGACTCTGCTCTCGTCGGGCAGTCTGATGAGCGGCTCGCTCAGCAGCTCTGCAAGCCAAGTACCCTTCTCTACTGTGCGCAACGAAGCTGCAAACAACATCGCGCGCATCATCTTCGACGCTAATGGCGTGCAGGCTAGCGGGCAATTCATTCGTCCCATCACTGCGCAGCTGGCCGATGGCCGCACGGTCAACATCCAGCGCTTCACGACCATCCTGCCACCTGGCGGCGCGCAGGCTCTGCAAAACATCCTCTCCGAGCGCAACCCTCAGGCGCTGGTGGAGAGTACACCACCAGAGAGCTTGCCTTTGCTGCTGGGCATTTTAATACAGTTCCTGCCCTTCCTGCTCATCATCGGCTTCTTTGTCTGGATGTCGCGGCGCGCCAACGGCCAGATGAACGGCGTCTTCGGCTTTGGCCGCAGCAACGCCAAACAGTATACCGCCGAGCAGCCGCGCGTCACCTTCGCCGATGTAGCAGGCCAGGACGCCGCCAAGCGCGAGCTAGAAGAAGTCGTCGACTTCCTCAGCAACCCAGAGAAGTACATCTCACTGGGGGCGCGCGTGCCGCGAGGTGTGTTGCTGGTTGGCCCTCCAGGGACGGGCAAGACGCTCATGGCCCGCGCCGTAGCCGGCGAAGCCAACTGCGCCTTCTTCAGCATCGCTGCGTCCGAATTCGTCGAGATGTTCGTCGGCGTGGGCGCGGCCCGTGTGCGCGACTTGTTCAGCAAGGCCAAAGAAAATTCGCCAAGCATCGTATTCATCGACGAGATTGACGCGGTGGGCCGTCAGCGCGGCGCTGGCTTGGGCGGCGGTAACGACGAACGCGAGCAGACGCTCAACCAGATGCTGTCTGAGTTGGATGGCTTCGATCAGTCTTCGACGGTGATCGTCATGGCCGCCACCAATCGCCCCGATGTCCTCGATCCAGCCCTGTTGCGCCCAGGCCGCTTTGACCGCCAGGTGACAGTAGACCTGCCCGACCGCAATGGACGTCTGGATATCCTCAAGATTCACACCAAAGGCAAGCCACTGGCTGCTGACGTGGACATTGAAGCCATCGCCTCGGCGACAGTGGGCTTCAGCGGCGCCGACCTGGCCAATCTGGCCAACGAAGCCGCCCTGAACGCAGCCCGCTATAACCGCAAGAAGATCACTCAGAGCGACTTCACCTCGGCATTTGAGCGCATCATCCTCGGCACAGAACGCCCGCCGCTCTCCAACCCAGAAGAGCGCCGCGTGGTTGCCTACCACGAAGCCGGCCATGCTCTAGCGGCGCTGCTCACTCAGGGGGCGGATAACGTCCTCAAGGTGACGATTACGCCGCGCGGCCAGGCTCTGGGCATCACTGCCTTTATGCCAGAAGACGACCGCCGTAACTATCCGCGCACCTACCTAGAAGCGACGCTCAACGTGGCTTTGGGTGGGCGCGTGGCGGAAGAGCTGGTCTTTGGCGACGTGACGACCGGCGCCAGCAACGACTTGCTGCGCGTGACCAACATCGCGCGGCGCATGGTGGCTCAGTTCGGCATGAGCGAGGCTATTGGCCCACTGAACTTCGGCGAGACGGAGACACAGCCTTTCCTGGGCTATACTATTGGCCAGGGGCGCAGCTACAGCGAGACGACGGCAGCCCGCATTGACGCTGAGGTGCGCAAGATTGTAGAGACGGCCTATCAGCGCACGCGCACTCTGCTCACTCAGAATCGTGACAAACTGGATTTGATCGCTAATGAGCTGCTAGCGGCTGAAGTCGTGGAACGCGACCGCCTGTTGGAGCTGATGGGCATGGACGCTAATAAGCCCATTGACGTGCCGACGGTGGACGCGCACCAGCGCACGGACGACTGAAGGCAGCGCCGCTAGGCCCTCCCATCCTCTTGTGCCTGAGCGAAGTCGTTGTTCACAGAGACTCGCCCAGGCACAGCGCATCATCTCATCCTGTGGCTTCAGCTTTGTTCTGTGCGATGATATCAGCCTGCAGGTGCTGCGGCACGCGCTCGTAATGCGAGAAAGTCATCGTGTAGATGCCGCGTCCGCCGGTCATGCTGCGCAGCTGGTTGCTGTAACGTAGCATTTCGGCTAGCGGCACTTGTGCGCTGATGACGCTCTTGAGGCCAACGGTGTCCATGCCCATGATGCGCCCACGTCGCGTGTTCAGGTCGCCCATGACATCGCCCATCATGGTCTCTGGCACAGTGATCTGCACATTCATGATCGGCTCCAGCAGGGTGGGGTTGGCGGCCATGAACGCTTCTTTGAAGGCTTCGCGACCAGCAATCTGGAAGGCAATGTCTTTGCTATCGACGGGATGTTCTTTGCCGTCGAAGATGATGGCTTTCACGTTGACGATGGGATAGCCAGCCAGCACGCCGTTCTCCAAGACGCCGCGCACGCCTTTCTCTGTCGAGGCGACGAAGGGAGCGGATACCGCGCCGCCCACGATCTGCGACTCGAAGACAAAATCGCCCTCGTGAGGCATAATACGGAGGCTGACTTCGCCGAATTGGCCAGCGCCGCCCGTTTGCTTCTTGTGACGATAGGTGGCCTCTTTGGTGGTCGTGATCGTCTCGCGATAGGGGACGCGTGGCAAGTGCGTGTCAATGCCCACGCCCAGCGCTTCAGCGCGCGCAATCGTCACCGCGATATGAATCTCGCCCATGCCTTCCAGGATGACTTGCTTGGTCTCTGGGTCTTGCCGCCAGCGCAGGGTGGGGTCAGCGGCGCACAGGCTGGTGAGGACGGTGCCGATCTTGGCGCTATCGGCCTGGGTGCGCGGGGTGACGGCTACGCTGTAAATGGGCTGCGGAAATTCTGGGCGGACAATTTCGAAGTCTTTGTCCTTGTCGCCTATGGTGTCGCCTGTCTTGGTGGCTTGTAGCTTGGCCACCACGCCTAAATCGCCCACGTGCAGGCGCGGCGCAGGGATTTGTTCCTTACCGCGCATCTCCATCACCGTGCCGAAGCGTTCTTCCTGTCGCGAGCTGTTGTTGTAGTTGCGACTGTCACTGCTGATGACGCCGCTGAAAATACGGAAGTAGCTCATCTGGCCTACGTAGCGATCCGTCGCTGTCTTGAAGACGTAGGCTGCTAGAGGCGCGTCGTCTTTTTGAGGGGGCATGAGATATTCGCGCTTCTCAGCGCCGGGGCGCAAGATGCCCACGCGACGCACTTCCGGTGACGAGGTGTAAACAATGAGAGCTTCCATGAGCGGCACGACGCCGATATTCTGCGTGCCGCTGGTGGCGAAGACGGGGACAGTGTTCAGCAGATGGCTTCTGGCCGCCTTGCGCATACCGTCGCGGATGTCTTCGTAGCTCAACGTCCCCTCGTCGAAGTACTTCTGCATGAGGTCGTCATCGGCTTCAGCGGCTGCTTCCATCACTACCAAGTGAGCCGCTTCGACCTCATCGACCATGTCAGCGGGCAGCTCGCTGCGCTCCGACCCAACGCCCATGTAGGCCTTGCGCGTCACTGTGTTGGCGACGCCTTTGAAGCTGGCCTGCTGACCAATAGGCATGGTCACTGGGACGAACTTGTATTTGGGGAAGGCGACGCGCAGTTGCTCAAGCGCGCCTTTGTAGCTAGCGTTCTCCCGATCCATCTTGTTGATGACGACGATGATCGGCTGCTGATATTCGCGGGCGTACTCCCAAACCAGCTCTGTGCCGACTTCGACGCCGCTCACCGCGTCCACCACTACGATCACAGAGTCAGCGACGCGGATGGCGTTCTTCATCTCGCCCAAGAAGTCAGTGTAGCCGGGCGTATCTAGCACGTTGATCTTGTGGTCAGCAAATTCTAGTTGGATGAGCGAGGTAGACAAAGAGAGTTTGCGCGCCTTCTCCTCTTCTTCCCAATCGCTGACTGTCGTGCCGTCCTCTATGCGGCCCATGCGACTGATCGCTCCGGCGTTGAACAGCATGGCCTCGACCAGCGAGGTCTTGCCGCTGCTCTGATGGCCGACCAGGGCCACGTTGCGTAATTTATCGGTGGTGTATTCTTTCATGGCCATGACAAAAAATCCTCTCAGTTTGGCAGTGGAAGGAGGGTTGTGGCCTGAGAAGGTCAGAACCCCATGTTTGAAAGGCGCATTATCGACGCTTCAAGCAAATTTTAAGGCGGTGTGAGGGCCTTGTCAAAAAACGAGGGGCGACGCCTATCGCCCCTCAGCCTGTGTTTTTCAGCCTGCCTCGGCGCTCAGCCGCGCAGCAACTTGGGCAGATCGCGCCACTTGGGCGTCTGCCCGCTCAGCAGGGTTTGCACGCGGAATAGGCGCGCTGCCAACCACACAGCGCCAATTAACCCTATCACCTGCATACCTAGACTGAGGACGATCTCTAGAACAGGAACTTCTACGATGGTAATACGTATCAACATGCTGATCGGGCCTGATAAAGGCAGAATGCTCAAGATGGTCGGCAGGGTGGCGTTGGGCGTTTGCAGGAAGATTCCGAACAGGTACAAAGGGATGACAGACGGCAGGACGAAGACGAAGATGTACTGCGAGCCGTCGGTCAGAGAGCTGGACAGTGCGCCGATAGCGCCATAGATGGCCGCAAAGGTGAAGTAGGCCAGGACGAAATAGGCCAGCATGATCGGTAAGCGCTCATACGGCACTTGGATGTTGAGCAGCGCAGTGGCTGTCTGGAAGGCCGGGAGCTGCACAGCAGTGTTGAGGGCTAGCAGACCCAGACCCACCCACAGGACGATCGCTAGGAGGCCCTGCGTGCCATAAGCCAGGATTTTGCCCCCTAGCAGTTCCAGCGGGCGCACGCTAGAGATGAGGACTTCGATAGCTTTGTTCTCCTTCTCCTCGATGACGCCCTGCATGAGGTAGCCGCTGCTGACGAACAAACCGAGCAGAAAGACGATGGTGAAGACGTAGACCAGGATGAAGTCGGCGTCCTCGTTGGTCGCTTGAGTGCCGTCTCGGCTGGTGCGACTGAGGTTGAATAGCTCCAAGTTCACTGGCCTGCTCAGGCGGCGCAAGAGTCGCGGCTCGACGTCTTCGACGACGGTCTCGTAGAAGAGCTGTTCCAGCGGCGCGCTCGTAATGCGATCCAGTGCGACGTTGGGGGTATGCAGCCGCACGTCGCCCGTCTCGGCCCAATCCTCAGCAACCACGTACAGCGCATCGATCTTGCCACTGCGCACGTCGGCGCGGGCCTGCTGTTCATCATCGTAGAGGGTGATACGGCTGGCCAAGCTCTCTGGCACTTTGCGGAAAGCGCCAGAGTAATCGACAATCCCGGCGCGTTGAATGCCGCGAAAGTCGAACTGGCGCACGACCTCTTGCGGATCAGGCGCTGCGGCGCCTGCCAGGAAGTTATAGCCGAAGGCGAAGACGAACAGGCTGAGCGGCAAGCCCAGCGTCCCTACCCAGTAGCCGCGTCGCTTGAGTTGCGTCGTCAGCTCGTACCAGAAGACCGTCCACAGCTTGTTCATGCGCGCACCTCCTGAGTTTGGCGTTGCGTCTGGCCACTGCGGATGACGCGCCAAATTTCGCGCGGGGTGGGCGATTTGCCGTACAGCAAAATGCCCCAGCGGAACAGACGGGCTGCAATCACTAGCACCAAAAGCGTCGTCAACAGCAGCAGGCCCAGGCTGAGCAGAACTTGCCACAGCGGCACTGCCACAAAACTCATGCGGAAGATCATGGCCATGCCAGAGGTGACGGGAATCAGCGAGAGCAATGTGGGCAGTGGGCCGTTGGCGTCGCTGAAGAAATTGAAGATGAAGAACAGCGGCAACACCAGAGGCAAAGTGACGATACCGGCATAGGAGCGACTCTCTTGTTCGCTGTCCACGATGGCGCCGAAGCCTGCTAGCAGGCTGCCTAACAGAAAATAGGTCAGCACAAAGTAAGCCAACACCACCAGCAATAGATCGAGCGGCAGGGCTACTGCTTCCAAGAAGGGCAGATCACCTCCCAGGCGCAGCGCCACCAGGCCGATCGCCAGCCATACCACCACCTGTACCAGACCAATCGCTCCCAAGCCCAAGACCTTGCCGGCCAGCAGATCGAGCGGCTTCACAGTGGTGACGAGGATCTCCATCAGCCGATTGGTCTTCTCCTCTACGACGCCGGCCATGAGGAACTGGCTGGTGAGTTGCAGCGTGAGCATGAACAGGACGACGAAGGCCATCGGCAAGATGAACAGGCCGAAGACGTTGTCGCGCGTCAGAGTGCGGCCTGTGTCTTCAACGTAGATACTCATTCGGGCTGGATTGAGCAGGCGATCTGCGTAGCGTGCTTCGCCGACCTGGATCATCAGCGCTTCTGCGATTAGCTCTTCGACGCGCTCTTGCAGGTCTTCGGCTACTGTGCCGTAGCTGTACAAGCCTACTTTGCCATCGGCATAGTAGTTCGGGCCGATCTGGATGAGAGCATCCAGCGTGCCATCGTCTAGGGCTGTCTGAGCGCTCTCCCAATCCTTATAAGAACGGATGTTTTCGCGGGCCAGCAGTTCAGCGGGCAGCAAATCGACGGCCTGGTACAGGCCTAAACGTTCTCCTTCGACCTCGCCGCTGTCGATGGTGGAAGCCGTAATCCACGCCACTATGACCATGACGACGACGATGAACAGCGGAATGCCAAAAGTCGCGAACAAGAACGACGGTTTGGTGATGTTGCTGATGAATTCGTGACGTGCCACCAACCACCAGCGTCTTTGGTGCGTCATACGGCCTCCTTCTCAACTTCGCGCTCGGCTTCGCGACGGTTGAGCCAACGCACTTCCTGCGCGTCCTCTTCAGCCACTTGGATGAAGATGTCGTCCAGCGACGGCACGGCGCGTTCAAAGCGCTCAATCGTCAGGCTGTCGTCGCGGGCGATGGCAGCCAGCACATCATCGTAGCTGACTTCGGGACGCAGATGCAGGCGCACTGCGCCGCGCCGCTGCTCGTTGAGCGACTCGACTTGGGTCACGCCGTCCAATCTGGACCAATCGCCCTGGCCCTCGACGATGATGGCGTGGATGGCGTACTGCTCGCGGATGGCCTGAACTTCGCCGTAGAGGCGCTGCTGGCCGCGACTAATCATCAACAGGCGGTCGGCCATCTCCTCCACCTGATTCATCTGGTGGGTACTCATCACGATCGCCGAGCCTTTTTGGCGCAACTCGTACAGCCATTCTTTGACGACCATGCGATTCACTGGGTCAAGGCCGCTGAATGGCTCGTCGATGATGAGCAGACGCGGCTCGTGCATGACCGTCACGGCAAACTGCACCTTCTGTTGCATGCCCTTGCTCAGGTCGCTGACCTTTTTCTTGGCGAAATCAGCCAGCTCCAGGCGCTCTAAGTAGCTCATGGCCCGCTTGCGCGACTCGGCGGGCTTGAGGCCCTTAAGCGTCCCCAGGTAGGTCATCATGTCCAAGACTTTCTGCGATTTGTACAGGCCGCGTTCTTCGGGCAGGTAGCCAATCTGGTTTTTAGCAGCGTCATCCAGCGGACGACCAAAGACGCGGATTGTGCCGCTGTCAGGGCGGATGATGTCGAGGATCATGCGGATGGTCGTGCTTTTGCCGGCGCCATTCGGGCCGAGCAGGGCGAAAATCTCGCCGAAGCGCACCTCAAACGTGGCTTCGCGCACCGCTTGGAACTGACCAAAAGCTTTGGCAATGTGTTGAACATCGACAGCGGGTGACATGCGGCCTCCCTGAAAATAATGTTTGAATTCTTTTGAACATTGTAGGCTCATTTGCGCTCTTTGGCAATACAAATCGCAAGCTCCCCCACCCTTTGCAGACGAGCGCTTTTGGCGTATGGTTGCTGTCTATTAGAAGCTTTTCCGTTGAAGTTAGGACGCGCTATGAAACAGTCGCGAAAGTGGTGGTTGGCTTGGGTATTTATGATGACTCTAGGCTGGAGCATACGTTTTCTGGCTCTGGATGTTTTGCCACTATTCATCGACGAGGCTGTCTTGGTAGGTTGGAGCTCGTCAGTTTTGCAAGGCAATCCCCTGGCTTTTGGTTCAGAAGGTCGTTATCTTACTCCCTGGGTAACGGCTCTTTTCACTCCACAGCAAGCCTCGGTCTGGGTGATCCGTGCAGTTAGCCTACTATCAACTATGGTTGGCTGGTCAACATTGGTTGCTCTAACACGTCGCCTGGGTGGACGCCGCGCAGCGCTTTGGTCACTAAGTCTGGCTATCTTTTTTCCTGTGCTTGCTTGGCATGAACGGATAGCTGTGGCCGACAACACTTTATCTGTAATGATACTGATCTGGATATGGTTTCTGATACGAGCCTGGGAAGCACCGAACTTTAAGCCTGTTATGCACATAGAAGCAGGATTAATTTTTATATTATCTTTCATTACTAAATCTTCAGCTTTATTATTAACTCCATTGCCAATTTGTGTGGCTATCATCCTAGGACGCTGGCCCTGGCGTATGAGGTGGCAGGCTCTTGCTTGGCACTACAGTGTCGTCTCAGCGCTATGTTTGCCCTTCTTGATTTTCCTGCGTTGGCGCGGAGTGGATTTTTTAGGCCGCGCTACTTATGGCATGGCTAGCGACTTTTTCAATTTTGACCGTATCATCCAGCAAGCATCTTTCTTTGTCGAACACTGGCTAGGCTATTGGCACTGGTGGCTAAGCCTGATTGCTCTTGTTTTCGTCATTCTGGCTTGGCATGTGGATTGCAGGCGTGTTGCTGTTCTCAGCTTGGCTTCAGTTGCTTGGATTGCCGCGCATCTCTTAATTGGCGATTTTCTTTACTTCCGCTATTTTTTACCTGCTTTTTTTCCTTTTCTAGGTGTTGTTGGCTTGGGATTGGAAGTGATAACACGACAGAGCAAACTGCTAGCAGTCATTAGCTCAACAGTGTTAATTGGCTTCGGCGCGCTTTTTATTCAGCAAGCAGCCTTCAATTTGGAAGATCTTCCCTTGCCTCATCTAGATCGTCTTCAGTATCTCACTGCTGATTCATCGGGCATGGCAGTTCCATCGACCGCTGAACGCTGGCTGAGACTTGCCAAACCTGAAGCACGTCTACTGGGCCTTTTGCCGCAGTGCGAAGCGCTGCGTCTGTACCTAACAGTCCAGGATCGTCAACGGTTGACCTGTCCCAATTTGCTCTCGGATTCTGCACGCCCGCGCGATTTTGGCCTGCTGCTGGCCGAGGCTGATTGGCTAGTTGTGGAGCAGCCCTATCCTTTGCGCTTGCCCAACGCTTGGGAGCATAATTGGGAACTCGTTGCTGTAGAGTATCGGCCTGGTGAAAAGAGCGGCCTTGCACTTTATCGGCGGCTAGTCGTGTCTTAGACTTATATCACCCTTTGCAGACGAGCGCTTTTGGCGTATGGTTGCCGCCGTTTCATGATCCCGTCATGCTGTGAGGCCTCTTGCTTATGAACAACCGCGCAACCGGCGCTCTTTTTTTGCTTGGGCTGACCTGCTGGCTCGCTGTGGCATTATGGCCTGCGCCTAAGCCTGCTCACTACGTTGCTGAGGGCCTGGAATTCTCGTCTGCGGTGGGCGAAGTGCGCATGTTGTGGGACTGCGCCGAAGTGCGCTGGCAGGTGGCCGAAGCTGACGCGGTGCGTCTCAATGGTGAGCCTGTGGGACTGAGCGGCGCGGGGCGCGCTTGTCCGACGCAGTTCTACGGTACGCAGTTCAATCCGTCGCGCTACGCTGCTGTCTGGGAAGTAGAGCGCGCGGGGCAAGTGCAGCGCGTGGAGCTGGTAGAGATTCGCTTCGTACGGCCCATCTTGTGGCTGCTGACTTTGATTGGCCTAGGCCTGGTAGGCTTGGCGCTGTGGGCTTGGCGCGGCATGTGGTGGCGCTGGCTGATGGATAGCCAGGCGCTCAGCCCAGAGCGAGGCCTGCACTTGGCAGCGTGGGGTGCTTCGACCTGGAGCGCGCTGGCCGCCATCGGAGCGCTGAGCGCAGCACCGCAAGAAGGTGCGGCCCTGCTGCTGGCGGGCCTGGCGGCCCTGAGCGTCATCGGCCTGAGCCTGGCCCAGATGCGCCGCTTCTGGTCGGCTATGCTGAGCGCGCGCTGGGGCGCGTTCGTTTGGTTGGCCTGGTATCTGTTGACTGTACCACTCATAGATCGGCTAGCTCTGGCAGGCCTGAGTTGGACGGCTAGTGCGCTGCAAAGCTGGCAGGCAGGGATCACGCTGTGGCTGATGGGGGTCTGGACGGCCAATTACCTGGCACGTACGCTGGCATGGACAGCAGAGCGTCGCCGCCATTGGCTGATTGTGATGGCTGTGGGGACGGTCGCTGGACTGTTCTTTGGCCAATGGACGTTCTCCTTCATCCGCCCTATTCGTCCAGAGACGATCACAGTCGTGCCTCTCAACCCCACCTATCTGACCTATCGCACCGTCGACCAAAATCCAGATGGGGCGAATTACTACATGCCCCAGGCCCAGGATTTTCCCTATGGCCTGCGCGAAGACTCCTACGTGCTGCACCGCGTCCTGATCTACGTATGGGTCTCACAGGCCTGCCAAATCCTGGATATTCCGCAGGTGGGCTATGCCGATGGCGTCCTGGGCTGCTCCAGCATCGACCAGACTTTGTTCGGCTACTGGACGATTTACTTTAACCTGTATTTAGCAGTGTGCTTGATTGTTTACGAGCTAGTGCGGCGCTTCTTTCCTGGCAGGGTGGCGCTGTGGGCTGGGGTGCTGACGGCGCTCTCGCCGCTCAACGTCTGGTTCGTCTCTATCCCTTCCACCGATTACGCCGATATGGTGGTGACGATGACGAGCTTGTGGCTGATTTACCGCTTGTGCAGCGCTCCAGAGCGTGTCCATCCCTGGCCGCGTCTGATCGCTTACGGCCTGCTGTTTGGCCTCATGCTGGTGATGAAGCTGTTGGCCATCTACTTCATCTTCGGTGGGATGATGGCGCTGGCCTTCCGCCGTGTCTGGGCTTTCGGCGTGGCAGCGCTGGTGGCCGCTGGTGTGTGGTTTGGCTACCAAGTCTTGATCGAGTCGTTTGGCGTGCCATACACCGTCGTCGAGTCGCAAGGTTGGGAGAGCTTCATCTGGATACGCATCACCTTCCGCAGCATGATCCCGTATGAGCAGGCCGGGACGCTGGTGCGCGCCTTCGGCCACACCGCCAGCCAGGCGGCGCTGCTGTTCGGACTGTTGTTCTTCATGGCCGTCTGGGTCATGTCGCTCAACGAGGACTATCCGCGTCTACTTGTGGGTCTGGCCTGGGCCGTCTTCCTGGCAGGGACGCTGTGGCGCTGGGGCTTCCTATATACCTACACAACGCACGTCGCCGGTCTAATACCGTTCTTCTACAGCGCAGTGGGCCTGGGCCTATGGAAGTTCCAAGATTGGCTGCTAGCGCGCCACGGACGCCTGGGTCGAGCGCTGGGCTGGTGCGCGGCCCTGGCCGTCATTGGTCATGTGATCTTCCAATGGGTTGCCTGGGACACACGCCACTACATTTACTGCTTCCTGTGGGATTGTGCGGGACGATATTAATGGGGTGGGCCAGGCAGGGGAGCTTGTCTCCTGCCTGGCCGACGTACTTCAACGCTCTGGGAAGCGGCGCAGGATGGTGACGGGGGCGGTGCTGCCTTTGGCCGAGCGCAGAGTGAGGGCTGTGCCTTTCTTGCGGAAGCCATCTTGCACGTAGGCCAGGCCAAGCTGATAGCTTTCGCTGTCAATGCTACAACTGGTGACCACGCCGACCTGCTGACCTTCGGCATTCAACAGCACGTCGCCAGGATGGCCAGGGCGCGCGCCTTTGATGTTGTAGCGGAAGCGAGCAATCTCTGCGTTGCGCTGAGCTTGGCGCGCCACGAAAGCCGCCTTGCCCACGAAGAAGGGCTTGTTGAGCTTGACGTAGCCACCCATGCTAGCGTCGGCGGGGTTGAGGCCTAGTTCTCCAGCCAGTTCGTGGCCGTAGAGCGGCAAGCCAGCTTCAGTGCGCAGGCTGTCGCGCGCTGCCAAGCCGCAGGGGACAGCCCCCAATTCCACGAGCTTGCTGAACAGCTCTGCTGCGCGTTCTGGATGGACGAACAGCTCATAGGCCACCCGTTCGCCAGTATAACCAGTTCGCGACACCAGCAGATCGAAACCGCCCAGCCTCAGGTGAGCGACTCCAGCCCAGGGCAAGGCTTCCAGCGTGGCCAGATCGTCTTCGCTGCCACCGAGCGCCTTCAGGATGGTGCGACTCTGCGGGCCTTGCAGCGCCAAATCGACGCGCCGATCTACGCCGCTGCCCACTGCGCGCAGATCGCGCAGCGTCGTCTGCTCCGCGCCGCCTGCGCGCCGACTCGGCAGGGCGGGGTCAATCAGGGCGCAACCTTCGCGCACTGCGTTCAGCCAGGCCCAATTCTTGTCGTTGTTGCTGGCGTTGACCACCAGCAGGAAATGTTCGCGCTCCAAGCGATAGATGAGCAGATCGTCGAAAGGCAAGCCGTCCACGTCCAGCAGGAAGGTGTACTGCGAGCGGCCTACCTTGAGGGCGCGTACATCGTTGGTCGTCACCGCGTCTAGGAAGGCTTCCGCGCCTGGTCCGCAGGCTTCAAACACGCCCATGTGGGCTACATCAAATAGACCAGCACGTTGGCGCACCGCTAGGTGTTCGCTCAGCACGCTATCGTACCACAAGGGCATGTCGTAGCCCGCGAAAGCGGCCATCTTAGCCTTGAGCTGCTTGTGCAGCGCGTGCAGCGGCGTAGTCTTGAGCGTGCTTTCAGTGGGTTCGGCGTAGACGAAGCGCGGCGCGGCTTCAGCAGATGGGCCGCTGTAGCGCTGGCCGTTCCTACCTATGAAGGCTGTCTTGGAGGCATAGCCCGCTTGTGACGCTTCGCGCGCGGCCAACAACATGTCGTTGGTCGTGCCAACGTAGCGCACATCGACGGGGCCAGGCAGGCGCATGTGCGGATCATGTGGATCGGCCAGCACATAGCCATCGGACAACGAGCGCAGCCAGGCCGCTACGCGCGCCACATTGGACTCCAGGTGTAAGCGGTATTCGGTGGCGCTGACTATCTCTAGGACGCCACTGGCCATGATGCGGCCATCAGCTTCCAGCAGGTGAGTGATCTGCTGCTGCCCTGCCTTTGTCAAGCCATCCACGTCGCTAGTGAGGGCAATGTTGAGGAAGTCGCGGGCCTTTGCGCCGCACACTGCCAGTGTGTGCCAGCCTTCAGCATACACGTCGTCGATGTAGGCGAAATGCGGATAGCCATCAGCTTCAACCGCTGTGTCAATGCCAATGCGCTCGGTCAATGCGCGCACGCGCAGACGGGCGTCGTGCAGCACGTCGAAAGGCACGGACGCACGAACTTCGGGCTTCTCTAGGCCTGTGAGGGTATAGGGGACGCAGGCCAGCAACACATTGGCGATAATGTCTGCCAGTTCATCAATCTCGGCAAAGCCAAAGCCACGCTGGGTGATCCAGGGCGTGCCGAGGCGAATGCCGCTGGGGTTCAAGGCGCTGGTGTCGCCAGGAATAGACTGGAAGTTGCAGACGATCCCTACCAAATCTAGAATGCGGGCCGCGTTGTTTCCGTTGAGGCGCGTGCCGTCTGGCCCGACGATGGGACGGCAGTCCACCGCCAACATGTGCGAGTCCGTGCCACCGAAGGGGTTGTGCAGGCCACGCGCTTCCAGGCGTTCGTGCAAGCGGCGGGCGTTGGCCAGCGTCTGATGCTGTAGCTTGTGGAACTGCTCAGTCTTGGCCAGCTTGGCAGCCACGGCTAGCGCTGCGATGGCGTGGACGTGCGGCCCGCCTTGTTCACCAGGGAAGACGCCCTTGTCTAGTTTGGGTGCTAGGTCAGCGCGATGGGTGATGATGACGGCGCCGCGCGGGCCGCCGAAGGTCTTGTGCGTGGTGAAGGTCACGATGTCAGCGATCCCAATCGGCGAGGGATAAGCGCCCTTCGCCACCATGCCGGCTACGTGGGCGATGTCGGCCATCAGCAGCGCGCCACAGGCGTCGGCAATCTTGCGGTACTCATGCCAGTCGGGAGCGAGCGGATAGCTGCTGTAGCCGCCGATGAGAATCTTGGGCTTATGCTGGAGGGCCATGGCCATCATCGCTTCGTAGTCCAGCGTGCCATCGTCTTTGATCCCATAGCTGACGATGGTGTAGGTCTTGCCGGTGCGGTTGGCGGGCGCGCCATGCGAGAGGTGACCGCCGAAGCTGAGCGTCATGCTCATAATGGTGTCGCCAGGTTTGAGCAAGGCGGTGTACACGGCGCTGTTGGCGGGCGCGCCCGACAGAGGCTGGACGTTGACGAACAGCTTCTCCGAAGGGTAGTCAGTGGTGGCGAAGACATCAGCCACGCGCCGCCTCGCCAGAGCTTCGACGATGTTGGCGTACTCTGTGCCTTTGTAGTAGCGGTTGTCGCCCACGCGCCGATATTCGGGCAGGCGTCCATTGTAATCTAGAATCTCGGCTTCGCTCATGGTGCGTGTGCTTTCCAGCGGATAGCCTTCGGCGTAGATGTTGTGGAAAGCCGAGGAGAGCGTCTCGCGCACGGCGTAGGGGATGGTGCTTTCAGACGGGATCATAATCAAAGTGCGAGCCTGGCGGGCCGTCTCATGCCGCACTAGTTCGGCCACGTCGGGATCGACGTCGGCCAACGCGCCGCGAAACAGAAAATCGTTGTGGTGATTGTCGCTCATAGAAGCCAAGAGTCCTGAAATAGATTGATGGAAGATTAGCGTAGCGTCATTGTAGCACGCAGGCCACCGTGACGGTATAGCCCAAGCCTGCTATGATAATAGATGATGAACGCCTTCCACGACCTGCGTCGCGCTTTCACCTTCCTGACTATCGTGCCGCTGGGCAAGCTGCCAGAGCGACCAGCAGGCTACGCCTTCGCTTATTTCCCGCTGGTAGGACTGGCCATAGGCGGCCTGTTGCTGTTGGTGCATACGCTCGTCTCGTCTGAGCTGCGCGCCTGGGCTGTGCTGCTAGCTTGGGTAGTCATCACAGGTGGGCTACACCTGGACGGCTTGGGCGATAGTTGTGATGGCTTGTTTGCCCATACGTCGTCAGAGCTGCGCCTGAGCATCATGAAAGACCCGCGCGCTGGCAATTGGGCCGTGGTCGGACTGGCCCTGGCCCTGCTGGGCAAACTGACAGCTTTGGTGCATGTTCCCTCCTGGGCCATTGTGGCAGCGCCTGTTTGGGGGCGCTGGGCGATGGTGCTGGCTGCCCTGGCCTTCCCCTATGGTCGGCCTGGAGCGCATAGCCTGGGGGCATACTTGCGCGATGGCCTAAGGCGCGAGCATGGGATTGCTGCGACGGCCTTTGCCTTCCTCGGCCTGGGATTGCTAGCCCTGGGCGGCCTGATCGCGCCACTGGCTCTGCTGGGCGCGCCACTGGCCCTGCTGCTGGCTCTGCTTGGCGGTCGCTGGGCTGCGCAGCGCTTAGGAGGTGGTCTGACAGGTGACGTGTATGGCGCGCTGTGCGAACTGACTGAACTGAGTATGCTAGTGATGATCGTATGGCTGGACTGAATTTTGTCCTGGGTGGGGCGCGCAGCGGCAAAAGCACCTACGCGCTAGAGTGGGCAGCGCACCAGGGAGAGCGAGTGTTGTTCGTGGCGACGGCCCAAGCGACAGACGAGGAGATGGCTGAGCGAATCCGCCGCCACCGTGCTGAACGTCCGCCGCATTGGGACACATTAGAAGCGCCGTTGAATACAGGCCAAGCCATCATCGACGTCTGGTCAGGTCAATCTGCTGTCGTGGTGGACTGTCTGACGCTGCTGGCGGCCAATGCCCTGCTATCCTTGCCTGAAGACGCTCCGCAGCAGGCCGCCGACGACTCTATCTTGGCCCAAGCCGAGGGTCTGCTGCGCGCCTACCGCCACACACAGGCGAACTGGCTGATCGTCAGCAATGAGGTGGGCATGGGCGTTGTGCCGCCTACGTATTTGGGCCGCGTCTACCGCGATGCACTAGGGCGCGCTAACCAGCATATCGCGCGCGCCGCCGATGAGGTGTATCTGCTGGTAGCTGGCATTCCCTGGCGTCTCAAGTCGCGTTAGGACTCAGCGGTGTGGGCCAAGTTCTACGCTTCAGCGCCGAGGTGGTGATGCGGGCAGCGTGTGTGTGACCCGCGCGCTGCCTGCACAGCCTACATGAGGGTTGCGTTAACTAGTCTTATCTACCCTCAGCCACACGCACTGGATAGCCCTCTGGAACAACGTTGGGGCTGTTGACGAAGCGATGCACCAGCGCCTGGAAATGATGGACGCCGTTCTCATAGCGCCCGCTGAAGCGACCGCGCTGGTAGCTGCGCGATTGCAAATTCACCTGCACCTCATCGCAGATGGCGATGTCTTCGTATTGCACCTGATCGGCGAATTCGATCATTGAGTCCATGTCGGACTGGCTCATGTCGTGGGGAAACCACCAGTCGAACTTGAGTAGCAGCTTGTCTGGGCCGAGTGGCTTGACGATGTTGGTCGATAGGTTGTCTGGATAGTCGTCGATCATGAAGTTGGGCCAGAGGATGTGGTAACAAATCTGGTCGCCTTCGCGTGGGTTGCGGTAGCGCCGATTGTTAGGGTTGCCGATGAAGGGCGGCTTAATGATAGCGCGCTGCGTGCTGTAGAAGCGGTAGGTATCGACGTAAAGGTTCTCTAGGCTCATCTCGCGGGCTAAGCCAGGGTGTGCCGTCGCTACATGATAGCCCTCGGCGTAGTTGTCCATGTAAACTTTCCAGTTCACGTTGATGATGTACTCGCGCTCATCAACCAGGCGCCACTCGTCCCAGCGAATGCCGCGAATGCGGTCGAAGTCGTCGCCCCACCAGGCGGCCAACGGAGCGGCATCTTCGTCCAGATTGACGAAAGCATACGGCCCCCAGGTATCGACGCGCAGGGGAATCAGGTTGAACTTGTCAGGATCGAAGTTCTCCACGTCGATGAAGTAGGGCGTCTGCATGAGCTTACCGTTCAGGTCGAACGTCCAGCCGTGATAGACGCATTGCAGACTCATGCGGCTGCCTTTGTCGCGCGCGAGTCGGCCTGCGCGGTGTGGGCAGACGTTGTAGAAGGCCCGCAGCGTGTGATCCTTGTCGCGCAGCACGACAATAGGTTCGCCAGCCACGTCTGACGTGACGAAGTTGCCAGGCTGCTGCAAGTCTTTCAGTTTGGCGACGGGCTGCTAGGTACGGGCGAAGATGGTGTCTAATTCTAGCTTGTAAACTTCAGGGTCAAGATACCATCCTGCGTCGAGCGTATAAGCGCGCGACGGCTCCATATCGAACGGCTCATTCAACCAGGGTTTGTTCATGTTACCTCTGGATAGTCTCCTCGTGTCTACGGCTCTGGGATGCGGTCAACAAGGGTGATTATAGGGATTCCTGAGGGAAATCCAGGCTGGATTTACAAAGATCAGGGTAAGTTTTGATGAAGGCAGTATTAGCGCTCCTATGCACCCTGCGCTAGAATGTGTCTTATCTTTTGCTCAGATTGCGAGAGAGATGGGCCAATCATGCGCCTTCATCAACTGCGTTGCCTCGCTGTCCTGCTGTTCATCCAGGGCGGTGCGGTCTTAGCCCAAGACGAGACGATCATCGAACGAACCGTGAGCCTCAGCCACGTCACCTTTTTCCAAGAGATTCCTCTGCGTGTGCCAACGGGCAGTCAAGTGGAAGCCACCATGCGCGGTCTGGCCGTCGGCCTGGACGCCTTGCTGCTGCTGGTCAACGCGCGCGACGAAATTATCGCCAGCAACGACGACGATCCCAACGATCCGCCCCATGCCCGCCTGACGATCAGCAACTTGGAGGGTGGTGATTATCGCCTGGTGGCGACGCGCTTCGACCTGGCTCAAGGCACGAGCGAGGGCGATTTTGCGCTGCGCGTCGTCGTCCGTCCCACGCCAAAGCTCGCACCTTATGACCTGAGCGCCGAAGCGCTGGCAGCAGCAGGCTACCCTGTGCTGCATGCTCGGCCGTTAGCCGAATGGACGATCCTGGCCTATTACGGCGGAGACAACAACCTAGAAGCAGCCCTGCTGGCCGACTTCAACGAATTTGAGCGCGCTGGCGGCAGCACAGAGCAGGTGCGCGTCGTGGCCTTCCTAGATCGTAGTCCACGCTTCAGCGCGGTCAGCGGCGATTGGTCAGGCGCGCGTCTTTACGAAATAGGGCCAGATGTTCGCAACGACGCCGATCCGCTGCACATCGACAGCGCGCTGCTGGCGGATTTGGGCCAGGTCAACAGCGCCGACGGCCAGACGTTGGCGCAGTTCTTGGCCTGGGCCATGCGCGCCTATCCCGCCAAGCGCTATGCGCTGGCCCTGGGCAGCCATGGCGATGGTTGGCTCGGCGTCATTACCGACGATACACAGGGCGGGATCATCAGCTTGCCGCAATTTGGTCTGGCAATGGAGAGCGTGCGTGCGCTGTTGCCGAATGGCCGCTTTGACCTGATCGTCAACGACGCCTGCTTCATGGCCAGCGTGGAATTTTTGGCTATCCTGGCGCGCTACGCGCGTTACACGCTGGCCAGTGCCGAAGTCGTCCTCAACCCAGCCCTAGACATGACTACTTTCGTTTGGGGCTTGCAGGACGGCAATCTTTCGCTGCCAGACTTGGGCCGCGAGCTAATCAACTTGTACATTGAGCGCGACATGGCGGCACTGCGCGACAGCCGCAAGGACGCCATGACTAGCGCTATGATCGACCTAGATGCTTACAAGCGCTTGTTAGATGATCTGGAAGCCTTCGCCGCCTTCGTCAACGCTAACCCTGCGCCTTATGCTGTCGCCATCAGCCAGGCCTTGCAAAACGTCTACGCCTACGCTGAACGTACTAAGATTGACCTGGGCGACTTCTTGGAGCAGGTGACGCGCGCCAGCGACGACCTGGCCTTCATCGAAGCGGCTCAGCGCGCGCGCCAATCTCTCAACGTCCTCAAGCTGGCTCAGAATGCTGGTGCAGCGGCTATCTTGCGCACTCGCTTCCTCAACATCTACTTCCCTGCCTACCTCAGCGACTTCAGGACGCTGTATCAAGACCAAAGCCCCTTGCCTCAGTGGCAGCGTATGCTGCGTAACTACTACGCTATGAACGAACCCAGCGGCGCGCTATGGACGCGCGGCGACACGTTCCGCTTCCATCCTGCTATTGCCCCCAGCCTGAAGATTACACGCGCTGCGCCGCCCCAGACTGTGCGCCCCGACGATCGCCTGAGCCTAGACGTGGAGATTGTAGGCCGTAAATTGGCCGAAGTGCGTCAATTTATCGATGCGCCACTAGATGGCCCGCGGCGCCGCCTGACCAGCGCGCCGCTCAGCACCCTGCGCGCCCTGGATGATGGTCGTCTGCAAGCCGTCCAGGCCTGGACAAGCGGCGTCGCCAAGACGCGCTACGACCTAGTGCCGCTGGGCAGCGTGTTCAGCGATGGCGTGCGCAGCAGCTATGAGTTGCTGTCGCTGAGCCTAGATGGCCAGCAGGGGACGTTGGAGGGACGCTATCGTGAGTCCCCAGACGATCCCTGGATTCCGGTGAGCGTAGTCTATGAGCGTCGCCCTGATGGCAACTTCGCGGCCACCTATGCCCTCAGTCGCAGCCCGCAGAATCTAGGCGCTGCCGCCATCGACATTCCGCTCGGAGCTGATTTCCAGGTCTTGCGCGCCGTTGTGGCAGAGGGCTGCCGCACCCTGCCCAGCGAAGGGCCTGTCTTCATCTGGCCTGAGGGCGGCCTGCACCACGCTTGGACACCGCTGCCACCCGGCGACTATCAGATCGGCTTCATTGCCCAGACCTTCGGCGACTCTTGCGCTCGCGATAGCGTGACGCTGCGCCTGGACGCCAACGCTCCTGCTTCTGCGCCGCCTCAGGGCGAGAGCGGCGCTTGGCGCTTGTTCCGTCTAGGCTACGATCAGCGCGCCCAACTACCCGTGCCGCGCGCATGGCTAGAATACAGCTTCGACGATGGCTTTTGGTCAGGCTTTGGCGCAGACCCCAACATCAAGGCCGCGACGACGTTCCTGCGCTTCGCTCAGGTACGCGGCACAGATGCTGCGGCCATCCGAGACGAAGTGTTAGCGACTTTCATCAACGATCCTTCATTTGTGCTGGAGTTCAGCGTCGACGAAGTGCGTCCCTACTACGGCGACAACTTCGCCTGGCAGGTGGCTCTCTACAGCGCGCGCGCCCAAACCATCCTCGGCGAGGTGATCGACGTGCAAGGGCGCTTGTACGCCACGACGACACCTCAAGGCTTCACCTATCTGATCTGGGCGGAGACGCCGCGCGACGATCCGCAGGCTGCCGATGAACTGTTCAGTACGCTGATCGAGCCGATGGTGGACGGCTTCGCCATTCCTGATGAGACGCGCCTGCTGCGTGACCGCGCCTGGGGCTTTGAGCTGCGCTATCCTCGCACTTGGGCTATTTTGCAGGGCGATGAAACTGTCCAGGTCAGCGCTAGTCCAGATGAGCGTTTGCGTCTGCGCTTGGAACGTCTGTCTCGCGCTTCCGACGATCCCCAAGAGGTTGCTGCGGCTTGGCTGAACGCTCAGAGCCTGGCTCAGGATGATGCAGCACGCCTGGTCAATGTAAATGGCAAGATCGCCTATAGCTTCCGCTACCGAGCGCCAGAAGGCTTAGGCCTGGGCTTGCTGGCCTTCCACGCCAGCGACTCGGTGCAGCCCGCCCTGCTGATCGCCCTGCAAGGCCCACCTGAGCAAGCTGAGCCACTGTTTGCGCGCCTGTTGGCTCAGCTGGCCTTCTTCGATGGGCCGCCTGCCGCCCAGGAGGCCAGCGCGTTGGGCCAAAGCTATGAAGCCTATCGCGTGGAGCGTCGCGACGAATTCAGCGGCTTCAGCCTGCTGCTGCCAGAGAGCTACACGCCTTTTGAGACGCGGCGCTATCAGGACGGGGTGGAGCAATGGGCTTATAGCCCGACGGGCAACACGGCCATCGTCCTGCGCCTCACCAGCGCCGACGCCGTGCAATCCGATGGCCGCCCACCTCTGGAGGTGACGCCGCTCGGCTTGCCGCTAGGTCGTCCCCAGCCTGCGGAGCTAGGTGGACGCCTGGCGGTGACTTACCCCTTGAGCCTACCTTCGGGCCTGGGAGATGGCTTCTTGAGCCGCGAGGAACGCGGCGGAGCGCAAGGCATGGGCCAGCAGGCCGCCGCTTTTGAGTACGCCTATCAGGGCCAGGCCATCCAAGCTCTGTTGAAGGATGGCCGTCTGTTGACGTTGGCTGTCGTGGGCCTGCCAGGCCGCAGTGAGCTTGACTATGCTGATTTCGCGCCGTCCATCTTCCAGACAGGCCGCTTTGATCTTGAGGAGCGCTAGACCATGCCGACCATCCTCCTGTTCAACCCCATCTCCACTTCGCCGGGCAAGCAGCGCCTGCCCATGTCCCTGCTGGCGATTGCCAGCACGGTCGCTGCCGATTACGACGTGGAGATCGTCGATGGCAACCTGATCGCCGACCCTGCCAGCTACCTCATCGCGCGGGCTAAAGCGACAGGGGCTAAGCTGCTAGGGGTGACGGTCATGCCAGGGCCACAGCTCCGCCAAGCAGTGGCGGTGTGCCAGCGCGTTCGTGCCGAATACCCGTCTTTGACTATCGTCTGGGGCGGTTACTTCCCGTCCAATCATCCATTAGTGACGCTGAGCAGTGGCTATGTTGATTACGTCATCATCGGGCAGGGCGAGACGGCCTTTGCTAAGTTTGTGCGGGTTTTCCACCAGGGCGGCGCTTGGGCTGATGTACCTTCGCTGGCTTACTTGGAGGGAGAACAGTATCGCGAGACTCTGCGCGCGCCCTTTGCCCGCCTGGACGATCTGCCGCGCTATCCCTATCACCTGATCGACGTAGAGCGCTACATCGGCACGAGCTACTTGGGTCGGCGCGTAGGAGCGCACCACACCAGTTGGGGTTGTCCGTTCGCTTGTAACTTTTGCGCCGTCGTGCCGCTGGCCAAGCAGCGCTGGCTGGCCGAGAGCGCCGAGCGCGTGGTGGAGACGACGCGCTGGTTCAAGGAGAACTATCGCATTGACGGCATGGAATACCACGACATGGATTTCTTCGTCAGCGAGTCGCGCGCTGAGCAGATTGCCGAGGGCTTGACGGGCTTAGACATCGCTTGGTGGGCGCTGGGGCGAGTAGACACTCTGCTCAGTTACAGCGAGCGCACCTTCGCCAAGCTGGCGCGCAGCGGCGTAAAGATGATCTTCATGGGTGCAGAGAGCGGCGACGATGAGACGCTCCAACTCATGAACAAAGGTGGCAAGAGCGGCACAGCCCAGACCCTAGCCATCGTAGAGCGCATGAAGCGCCACAACATCGTGCCGGAGCTATCCTTCGTGCTGGGCAACCCCCCAGACCCCGAAGCCGATGTGGCTAAGACGCTAGACTTCATCCGCAAGGTGAAGGCCATCCATCCTCAGACGGAACTCATCCTTTACCTGTACACGCCGACGCCGCAGGTCAACAGTCTGCTGCTGGATGAAGCAGTGAAGGGCGGCTTCAGCTTCCCGCAGACGCTGGAAGAATGGGCTAGCGATGAATGGGCCGAGAAGTCATTGCGCCGCAACCCTGGCACGCCCTGGGCCAAAGACCCGCTGCGCCGCCGCATTCGCGACTTTGAGACGGTCATCAACGCCTACTATCCGACAGCGACCGACATTCGCCTGCGCGGCGCTATGCGCCATCTGCTCAAGGCGCTCTCTGGTTGGCGCTACCGCTGGGGGATTTACCAGCACCCCTACGAGCTGAAGGCTTTGCAGCGCTTGGTCAACTACCGCCGACCAGAGACGATGGGATTTTAAGGACGAGATATTTTCCAATTTTTTACAGTTTCCGTAAAAAAAGGTAACAAGTTCGGGCTATCGTGAAAAAAATGTATCCTGCTCTCTGAGGGAAGGTAACGATGAAAGCCCGTCTGCTATCCGTCATGTTTGCCGCTTTGGCCCTGTTCTTGACCGTCGCTTCATCTTCCACCCAGTCCACTATCGCCATCACAGAAGACCGTATCAACCAGACTCTGCGCGTCACCAACCCTCCGCGCGTCGCCGTCTCCGATGTTCGTATTGACTTACAGCCCGGTCAGGCCGTCATCACCCTGACGATTACGCCGCGTCGTGGCAACCAGACGCCCGTCAATGTCCGCGCCACTCTCCTACCCAGCGTGGCCAATGGCCAGGTCAACTGGACACTGACCAACGCCACTGCCGACGGGCGTGCGGCCAGCGGCGATACGCTCCGCGTCCTCAACTCCATCGCCAATGCTTGGAGTGCTTACCTGCGCTCTCAGTTGCGTGGGAATGTGACTGCCGTCGCAGTGGACGACAGCGCCATCACCTACACGCTGGCGACGAGTGGGACTGCCAATCTCGGCGTCAACATCGACACAGGTGGCATCAGCCTCAGTCTGAGCGAGGCCGATCTCAACCAAGGCCTGAGCATTCGCGGCGTGAGCAACCTCAGCGTAGATTTGCAGCCTAACCAAGTCGTGCTGAGTGGCTCTCATGTTGTCGGTGGCGCGACCTACGTGGTGCAGGCTGTCTTTAACCCTAGCTTGGCTGATGGCCGCGTGAGCTGGATGCTGAGTAGCCTGACGTTGGATGGCGCGCCCGTCTCGGCACAGGTTAATAAACGCCTGCAAAACGCGATGACGAGGGCTTTGCAGAACTTCTGGAATCGACGCGCGGGCCGCGCGACGGTGACAGCTCTCACCGTCGATGACGGCGCCATCACCTGGGCGATAAGCGGTCGCTAGGGTGCGCTGCGGGGCTGCTCAGACGGCTCTTGGTTGACAGCTGGGCTTCACCAGCTATCTTCGCTCTTCTCCACCAGTTCGCCAGGGCGAGGGTAGAAGCGCTGGTGAACCTCGCCACCGGGGATGAAGTGATGATCGCTCTCTTCGTAGGTGACGCTGCGGCTGATGACGCGGCGCTGCGGGCTGGCCACCAGCACTGTGTCGGATTCGATCATGCGGCCAGGGAAGACCACCATGCCGCTGCCAATGCGGCAGTTGTGGCCTACTGCGCTGCCCAACACGATCTGGCCCACGTCTTCTAGCTCGCCGCGCCGATTGGTGGCGCGGATGGGCTTCTGGGCCACCAGATTGAAATCGGTGAAGGTGTTGCCAGCCCCGACGAAGCTGTTGCGACCGATGACGCACATTTGTAGGCAAGTGTTTTGGGCGATGATGACGTTTTCCATGACAGCTGTCAGATAGAGCGCGGCGCGGAAGGGCAGGAAGCAGTTGTTGGCCACCGTACTCTGGTAGAGCATACAGCCGGCGTCGATGTTGACGTTATCGCCGATAGTGCAGTTGTCGATGATGGCGCCGGCGCCGATGGAGCAGTTGTTGCCAATGGAAGCTGGGCCGGTGATGATGGCCGAGGGATGGATCGAGCAGCCTTCACCAATCGTCACGGCGCCGGAAGCGCTGAGGATCTGGCGCTGCTCCAGGACGGCGCGCCAAAGCAAGCGCAGGTTGGTGAAGAAGCTACGCTCGATCTGTTTGTCCAGACGGCCTGCTCGCGCAAAGTTGTAGAAGATAATGCTGGCGAAGTAGACGTGTACCCAGCTCTCAATGCTCATGACGCTGCGCATAGGGGCATAGTGCGTCAGGTTGCCGCGCTTCATCGTCATGAAGTCGGGGACGCTGTAGAAGCCAATCTCGTGAGCGTCGCTAGCGATAATGACGGGCTGAATGTCGGGCGTGTAGCCATTGGGGAAGTACCACAAGTCCAGCATGTAGACTTCTGTGCCGTCGCGCGTGACTGTCTTCTTCAGGTCGTGAGCCAGCGGCACAACGTAGGTCTTGTAAGCCACGTCGTCAGCGCGGAAGGCAGCGCGGCAGGCCTGGCCGCTGCGCTTGGCAGCTTCCATGAACGCGCCGAAGAATTCTCGGTCGAACCACAGGTTATCGCGGTAGATGATGCTTTCGCCCTGTATGCTGCGCATTTGCGAGACATCTTCGAACACGCCCTTGAGTTCTACGCCTTGGTGCTTGAAGGCGCTGGCCAAAATCTCCTCGTGGTGCAGCTTGAGAGGGATCGTGCCGATGGTCAGCAGACTGGCAGGCTCATTGAAAGGAGGGACGGGTATCTTGTCTTCGATGATGTAGCGGCGGATGGCAGGCATAGACTTCACTCCCGACCGTGCAAAAAGTTGGCGATGGTCTGGTGGAAGCGCTGCGGCTCATCCAGCATAGGGAAGTGTCCACTGTTCTCAAACCAGGCTTCGCGGCTGTTGGGGGCATGCTTTAGCAGTACTTTGCCTTGCTTAGGATGGACGATGATGTCTTTGCGACCGTAGATGCCCAAAATGGGCATTTGCAGCTGGGTGATCTGTTCAGTGAGGTCGGTTTTGCGCAGCGTGCCAATGCTCTGGAAGAACGAATCGGGCGAGGTCTTGGCGGCGTCTTCTTTGACCATGTGGTAGAGGGTATTGGGGTCGTTCGTCCCCAAGTGCGTCAGACCATAGATGAAGACGTTGAGCAGAGCGGGCATGGCGAAGACCATGTCGGCGATTCCTTTGTAGCCGCTCAGCTTGAGGAAGAAATTGAGCGAGCTGCCGACGATGGGTGAGCCAACCACCGCCACCTTGACGATCTTCTGAGGATAGCGCGCCGCCACCCCCAACGACACTGTGCCGCCCATCGAATGTCCGATCAGCGGAGCTTTGACGATCCCCAGCTTCTCCATGAATAGATTGACGATTTCGACGTAGGTTTCGACGGTGAAGCCCTCGCCAGAAGACTCACCAAAGCCGATGAAATCCAGCGCGTAGGTGCGGAATTCCTTGCCCAGTTCCTCGATGGTCTTGCGCCACAAAGCCCACGAGCCAAGCCAGCCGTGCAGCAAAATCACAGGGCGGCCGCGGCCGTAAGTTTCGTAGTGGACGATACCTTTTTCTGTGACGAGCGTTGGCACGGCGGCCTACTTGTTGCATGAATGATGGCTCAGAGGTGCTTACTGTTCCATCTCTTCCAAGATGGTGTAGAGCAGTTCCAGCAAGACATTGCGCACGCTGTCGCGCTCTTTGGCGATACAAGGTAGCAACTTAACTTCTGGCTCTAGGCGCAAAGCGATGCGCAGGTCATCCGGATTCCAGGCTTCGGGATGATCTTGTTTGTTAGCCGCGACCACATAGGGGGTGGGAGCATAGGCGCGGAAGGTCTCTAGAATGCTCTTGGCTTCGCGGAAAGTCTCTGGCTTGGCGCTATCCACCATGACGATGAAGCCGAGCATGCCTTCGGCCAGAATTTCCCACATGAAGTCGAAACGGCGCTGGCCTGGCGTACCGAACAGGTACAGCACCAGGTCGTCATCGACGGTGATGCGGCCAAAGTCCATGGCGACCGTCGTCGCTTCTTTCACCTGGGCTTCGCCAGTGTTCTTGCTGATGCCGCGTTCGGTGGAGACCACGTCGATTTCGCTGATGGAGCGGATGAATTCTGTCTTGCCTGAACTGAAAGGCCCGGTGACGACCATCTTTACTGTCTGCATAATTTCGCTCTCATGGGTATCGTGGACACGACAGATGAAAATTAGCCTGCGATGAGGTGACTCACATGCTCTTGAGCTTCTCAATCAAGCTCAGGACGACTTTCTTCTCTGGAGGCTTCTGAGGACGGGCCTGAGGTTTGCGCTGCGCGACGGACGCAGCAGGCGTCGGCGCTTTGACGCCGGGGCGCACGGCTTGCGGCTTGACGATCTCCACCAGGCCGGCCTGATTCAGGCTGTAGAGGATACGCTTGATCTCTACCTCCGACATATTCAGGACTTTCATGATCTGGCGGATGGTGTTCTTCGGGTTGACGTAAGAGACGACCTTCCACTCATTAACGCTCAGGTGAATACCTTTGAAACGTTCTTTCGGGTTGTCCGCGAACTCCAACGATGCGTCTAGGTCGTCAATGAATTTGTCCAACTCGCGTTGTTCGGTGATGCGTCTGCCGCCTTCGATGATGACGTTCTCCAACTCAATCAGCACTGGGATCACGTCGCTGCTGGGTTGCTCGTTGTCATCAAAGCGGAACGGGCCTTCTGTCCAGGTCATCAGCTCGTAGATGATGTCCTCGGTGTGGCGACGCATCACGTCTAGGATGTCCTGTTGGGTGACGTATTTGGCGCCGATTAAGCGCATAGCCAGGGCCTTGTCTGTGATGTTGCTGGCGCGCTCGCGCAGCACGCGGGCCTGCTCGTCTGTTAGCTTACCGGCTTTGTTGAGGACGGTGACCAGGCTGTTGTCCCGCTCTAGCATGGCGGCATAGGTGAGCTTGCCTTTGTTGAAGGCGACTCGTGCGCGCTCTTTGCCAGGGGCCATCTTGTCGTTCTTCATGGCGTCTTTCTCGCCGGTGGGCAGGCCTTCGTAAATGGTGAGCATGCCCGTCCTGCGTGAAAGATTGACCAGGTTGAGAAGCTGAGTGGTGCTAAAATCGCGGATGTTTCCCTGCAATGGCATGGAAAGCCCCTTAAGATAATTTGGAATGATGCGCCAAGCGGACGACAAGAAAAAGCGCGCAGCACATGTTGATTATAGCCTGATGGTTTAGACACGTCAACTTCAACGCGACAATGCCCAGGGCTTGGTTTTGCCCTGAACCAACCCGTGATATACTAGGCCTAGATTTGCTGAATTTGCCAGTTGCTCGTCAGAAAGTCTTCCTCCGTGAAACATCTCCTTGAAGTCGATACCTGGTCGTCGGCGCAGCTCAAACAAACTCTTCATCTGGCTCAAATGCTCAAGTTGGAATGGCAGAGCGGCGGCAATCGTCCTGTGCTGGCAGGCAAGCTCTTGGGCATGGTCTTCCAGAAGCCATCCCTGCGCACGCGCGTCTCGTTCGAAGTCGCTATGAAGCATCTCGGCGGCGACGCCATCTACCTCAGCCCGCAAGAGATTGGCCTGGGGACGCGCGAGAGCATTCCCGACGTGGCCCGCGTCCTCAGCGGCTATGTCCAGGGGATCATGGCTCGCGTTTATGAGCATGCCCACGTAGAAGAACTGGCGCGCTGGGCCAGTGTGCCGGTCATCAACGGCCTGAGCGATTCGGCTCATCCCTGTCAGGCCCTAGCAGACATCCTGACCATTGCTGAGACTTTCGGCGAACTCAAGGGCCTGAAGGTTGCTTATATTGGCGATGGCAACAACGTGGCCGCGTCTCTGCTGCTGGCCTGCGCTCAATTTGGCCTGGATTTCTCCATCGCAACGCCAGTCGGCTACGAGCTACCTGCCCACGTCATCCAAAAGGCGCACGCACTCAACGACCAGATTGAAATTAAGCAGTGCCACGACGTGCATTTGGCGGCGCAAAGCGCTCATGTGCTGTACACCGACACTTGGATCAGCATGGGCCAAGAAGCCGAAGCCGAACAGCGTCGCGCTGTTTTCCGGGGGTATCAGATCAACGAACAGCTGCTCAGCCTGGCTCATCGTCGGTGTATTGTGTTGCACTGCCTGCCGGCTCATCGTGGTGAAGAGATCACCGACTCGGTCGCCGATGGCCCACGATCGGCCATCTTTCAGCAGGCTGAAAATCGCCTGCACGTTCAGAAAGCAATCCTGGTTCAATTGCTCGTCCATTAGTTAGTCTGTAGACGGATGGCCGCCATGAGTGCAGACTTCAGACGCCTGGTGGAAGAAGGCGACAACGCCGCCTGGAACAAAGATTGGCGTACCGCAATTGAGCGCTACGCTCAGGCGCTCAAGCTCGTCCCCGATGATCCAGAAGTCCACATTAGTTTGGGTCTGGCTCTCATCAGCAGCCAGCAGCTAGAGCGTGCGCTGGCAGTCTTCAAACGTGCCACAGAACTAGCGCCCGACGACCCTGTGCCACTAGAGAGCTGCGCCGATGTGCTGGAACGCATGGGTCAGTTGAAAGAAGCAGCACAAAACTACGTCAAGGTGGCCGATATTTATCTGGCCCAGCGCGATTTTGACCGCGCCATCGGCAACTGGGAGCGCGCTACTCAGCTGACGCCTGGCTTGACGGCCATCCATGCTCGCCTGGCGCAGGCTTACGAGCGCATTGGCCAGAACAGTCGCGCAGTGCGCGAATATCTGACGCTAGCCTTCAACTTCCGTCGCCAAAACGAAACTGACAAAGCCATTCGTGCCGTCGAACGCGCTCTCAAGCTAGACAAAAACAACGCTCAAGCCCTCAACGCTCTGCGCGCCTTGCAAGCTGGCGGAGAAGTCGTCTTGCCGCAGGAAGAGGCGCGCAAACGTCCTGAACCCAAAAAGTCACAGGCCGAAGCTGATCTCTTCCTGGACTCCAGCTTCGGTGCTGCTGCCCAGGATGAGGGCCGCACCGACGATGAACGCGGCCCCATCGGCAAAGCCGTTGACGAAGCGCTGGAGACTCTGGCAGCCTACGTCGTTGAAGCTGGCTTGGATATGAGCGCGATGGCAGTCTTGCAAGCGATGGAGATGCAACGCCAGGGCCAGATCGACAAAGCTATCGCAGCCTATCAACAGGCGCTCCAGATGGGCCTACGGCATCCAGCGCTCCAGCTTAATTTAGGGGCGCTGCTGGTAGAGGCTGACCGTCCTAAAGAGGCAATTCGTCCGCTAGGTGAGGCGATGAGCCTCAAAGAAGCGACATCGGGCGCGCTGCACGGCATGGCGCTAGCCTATCTGCACATGGGAGAACTTCTCAAAGCGGCGCGTACCTTCATCCAGTGTCTCAAGGCTATCGATCTGAGCGCAGGTCTGAGCGGGCAAGAAGCGCAAGAAGCGGCCCTCGTCTACGACAACCTGGCCTCTGTGCTGGAGGGCCGTAACCAAGAAGCCCTCAACGCCATCAACGACCGCTTCGTCCAGCTCCTCGGCAGCGCTGATTGGCGCAGGCGCGTTCCGGAGATGCGTCGCCAGCTTCATGAGCGCCGTCACGATGAAGGCGACCAGGGCATGATCGATTTCTTGGTGGCCCGTGTCAGCGAAGATCAGGCCGTCTCCATCGTCTTGATTGACCGCTACATTCATCAGGGTCTGTACACCCTGGCGATGGATGAAGCTCAGCGCGCCATCGAACAAGCGCCTTTCTATTTGCCGCTGCACGTGCGCATGGCGGAGATTATGATGAAAGAAGGGCGCATTCGACCTGCTATCAATAAGTATGCCATCATTGCGCGCTCCTACATGGTGCGCGACGAAGTCGATCGCGCTGCGTCTATCCTCTTTGAAGTGCTGGAGATGGCCCCGCTAGACGTGGACATTCGCACCACGTTGATCGAACTGCTGGAGAGCGAGAATCGCTTCACTGAAGCGCTCGATCAGGTGATTGAACTGGCTTTGACCTATCAGCAACTCGGCGATTTTGAGAAGAGCATGCAAACTCTGGGCGCAGCGGATCGCTTGGCGCGCCGCATTGGCGCTCCTACCGAGAAGCTGGTGGAGATCAAGCACGCTCTGGCCGATATTCACCAAATGCGCCTGAATACGCGCATGGCTCAAAAGGTCTACGATGAAATCCTGGAGATCGCTCCACAAGATGAGAAGGCCTTGCGCCAGCAGATCGACATTTTGTATGGCCAGGGCAATCAGGTCGAGGCGGTCAAGCGCCTAGACGCCTTGTTGGGGATTTACGCCAAGAAAGGCATGGTCACGCGCATTACGCAGCTTCTGGAGCAGCTCGTCAACACCTACCAGAAAGATACGGCGCTGCGCGCGCGCCTGGCTAGCATTTACAAGCGCCTGGGCCAAGTCCAAAAGGCTGTCGAGCAGCTCGATGCACTGGGTGAGCTACAGCTGGACGCCGGTCTGAACAAAGATGCTGCCAACACCATCCGTCAAATCATCGCCATGAAACCAGAGCGGGTCGAAGAATACATTCGTCTCTTGCAGCAGCTTAACGCCTGAGGCCGAGAAGATGAGAGCTTCTAGGTGATGGCGCGTATATTCATCTGAGGGTTATTTTCACGTTGGACAGGGGGCCGCGTGCAAGAACTGCTGTGGATTTTAGGAAGTTTCACACTGCGCGATGCCCTAGATGTGACGCTAGTCGCCCTCCTCATCTTTGCGATTATGCTGGTGCTGCGCGGCTCGTTGGCGCTTTCGCTAGCGCGCGCTGGCTTCTTGGTGGTGGGACTGTTGCTAGTGGCCAGTATCTTCGGTTTTCAGGCTCTCAATTGGCTCATCACCAATGCGGTGGTGGTGCTGGGTTTGGCTGTGCCAGTCATCTTTCAACCAGAGCTGCGCCGCGCCCTAGAGCGCATGGGACGGGGCGGTTGGTTTGTGCGCACCGCTCCCAACAACGACCGCGACTTGGTGATCCAGGAAGTCGTACGGGCAGCGGAACGCCTGGCTGAGCGGCGTCATGGGGCGCTGATCGTGCTGGCGCGCGCTTCGGCGCTGGATGAATACATCTCGACTGGCGTTCGCCTGAATAGCGTTGTGCGCGCTGAACTACTGCTGACGATCTTCTGGCCTAAGACGGAACTACACGATGGCGCAGTCATCGTCGATCAAAGCGCACACCTGGCCTCGGCGGCCTGCGTGCTGCCCCTGAGCGCCAGCCGCAACCTTCCCAATCCCAAGATGGGGACGCGCCATCGCGCTGCTCTGGGGATCAGCGAAGTGTCGGACGCAATTTGTGTCGTGGTCAGCGAGGAGACAGGACGCATCAGTATTGCCCACGACAGCAAGATGACGACGCGCTTAGACGCCGAGCGCCTGCGCGGTATACTGCAGGTCTTGTATGGCCTCAAGCCTGCGGCTCGGCAGCCTTTGACGCTGGACGGCCTGCGCGGCTGGGTCGAAGCCCGTCTGGCTCAATGGATGCCAGTTCACCAGCAGCGAGGAAAGGCCTGAGCCGTGCCTGATCGTCCTCGTATGGCCTGGCGCGCTTACCTGCTGCGCTTCATCACTGCTTGGTTTCTGGCCTTGCTCATCTGGGTGCTGGCTGTCAACCAGACTAATCCAGTGACGGTGCGTATCTTCAACAATATCCCCGTGCAGTACGAGGTAGACGAAGGCTTCAGCCTGGGTAGTCCGCCGTTGAACGCGGTGCGCGTCCTAGTGCGCGCGCAGCAGTCGGTCATCAACCTCATCAGCAGCGAAGATGTCGTCGTGCGCGCCGACTTTCGGCGACGAGCCGAAGGTGCGCACACTGTCCCCCTCCAAGTCACGATCAACCGCGCGGGCGCGCTGGGCGATAGCCAGCCTACGCAGGTCACAGCCAATCTGCAGGCTATCATCAGTCAGCAGAAGCCAATCGAGCTGGTAGCGCTGGGCGATGTGCCGACAGATTACGACTATGATCTGCTGCGGCCTGAAGCGCTGCAAGCGCGCGTCATTGGCCCTAGCGAACGAGTGAACCAGGTGGCGCTGGTGCGCGGCGAAGTCGATTTGCGCGAACGGCGCGCGCCCTTTGAAGCCAACGTCACCCTGCTGGCTCTAGATGCCAACGGCAAGCGAGTCAACGATGTGAAAGTTGATCCAGAGACGACGCGCGTGCAAGTGAACGTGGTTGCTCGCGACGATGTGCGCCAGGTGGCGGTGCGTCCCAATATCCAGTTACAGACTCTTAGTCCTGGCTATGTGTTGTCCTCGTTCAGCTATACGCCGCAGTTCGTCTATCTCAGCGGTGCGCCGTCGGCCCTAGCAGCCCTCGGCTCAACGGTGGAGACGCAACCGATCAGTCTGGCTGGACGGCAGGGCAGCTACGAAGCCAGCGTCGGCCTGATCTTGCCGCCTGATGTCCTAGTCTTGGGCGAGACGCGCACAATTCAACTGTCTATTGGCATCGAAGCGCAGATGGCGACGCGCCAATTCGACAACATTCCGCTCAGCCTGGTGGGGCTAGGACGCGGCCTGTTCGCCGAAGTTTCACCGGAGCAAATCAGCGTCGTCCTCAGTGGGCCAAGCGTGCTAGTGGACAGCCTAAAGGCAGAAGACCTGCGCGCCGTCGTCGATCTGACCAGCGCCAAGCTGGGCAACCAAGAGATTGTGCCGCGCTTGGACATTGGTCAGGATGACGTGGATTTGCCCAATTTCACCCTATTGCCGCCCTTCGTGACGGTGGTCGTCAGCCAAGAGGCCACCGCCACGCCGTCGCGGCCTTGAATTCAGGGCGTCACAGTGACGTTAATGATGCCGATGTTGTTCACCTCGCTCACCTCTGGGACGAGGTTAGAAGGATCAGCTTCGGCTTGCAGGACGTAATTGCCTGGCCCACTGAAGGTGACGGGGCGCACCAGGGTGATACTTTGTCCCTGGAACAGTTCGCCCACTGTCCCCAAGTCGATCGGCGCGCCGCTGTTGACGCGCAGCACAGCGTTGAAGCCGCGCGCTGGCCCCAGGCCCATATTGGTGATGGTGACAGAGTAGTTTTGGGTGACGCTGGCAGCTCCGCCCAGTGCAATGCTGGAAGGCCCTGTAATGCTGGTGATGATGAGGTCGGGGCGTGGCAGCGGCGACGGGGTGGGGCTAGGTGGCGCCGTCACGACCACTGTTACGATGATCGGCGTATTGGTGACAGGCTGAGGTGTGGGCGTTGGCGTAGCCCCTTCGATCGGGACTGTGCCGCAGTTGCCGTAGAGCGTCGTCAAAGCGGCGCTCACCCAGCCGAATTGATTGTTGAAGTTGACGCGCCACCAGCTGTTGTCGGCCAGACGGCCTACAATCGGCACGAGGCTGAACTGTGGCATGACAGTGATGATGTTGCCAGGGTCAATCCGTGGAGCTGAGCGCAGATTGGCGGCGTTGTTGACCAGCGCACGGCAGACGCCATCGTTCGGGATGGGTGGCAGGCTGGGTTGGGTGGGGCGCTGAGCGGGCAGCGGCGTGTTGGTGGCCACGTTGCCAATCCGCAGCGTCAACTCGGCAGGATCGCTGGCTACAGCGCCGCGATAGGCTAGCACACGCACGATCTGGTCGCCGCTGACGCGCGGCACAAAGTCCAGCACCGCCGACAGGGTGCGGTCGCCGTTGATGTTTTGCGAGGTGACAGTGCGCACCAGCACATCGTTGACGAAGAGTTGCACGCGCGTCACGCCAACGTCGTCGCTGGCGACGACGCTCAGAGGTATCGTTTGGTTGACGGGGAACTGCGCGCCGTTGGCGGGTGACTGGATGATGACACTAGGTCTGCTGGCGCTGGCAGGTGCTGTGCTAGTGGGCGGGACGGGAGTTGGCGCAGGCGCGCCTAGATTGCAGGCCATGCCCAGCGCGGCCAACCAGGCCAGGAGGGCGATACTGCGGGCGTGATGGCGCATGGTGGCGTTCACTTTCGTTTGTGGATAGCTGCTGCTCAATTATTATAGCGCACGCAGACGAGGGAAGCCCCCTTTCCTGTGCAAGAGTCGTCTACAAAGCTTTGATGATCTCTGATGGATTTTTGACGCAAAGACGACGAAGCGTTTACACAGTGCGTCTATATTGAGGACGTAAATCAATAAGGAAATCGTTCGAGAGCAAGTCAAGTTCAAGGAGGTCTACCATGTTGATCCGTCGCAACACCAATCCCTGGTTCCGTATGATGGATGCTTTGATGGAAGGTCTGACCACTGAGCCTGCGCCCCGCGACAACATGATGGCTCTGGATGTTCGTGAAGACGACACTACCTACACCATCATGGCTGCTGTCCCCGGCGTCAAGCAGGAAGACATCAACGTTCAGCTCCACGACGGCGTGCTGAGCATCGAAGCTGAGATCAAGAGCGAGACCACCCGCGAGAACGAACGCACCCTAGTGCAAGAACGTCGCTATGGCCGCTTCGCTCGCAGCCTGCGCCTGCCCAACGACGTGGACGGCGACAACATTCAGGCCCGTTATCAGGATGGCGTCCTGACCCTGACGCTGCCGAAGGTGGCCCAGGCTCAGCCTCGCAAGATCGCCATCAACAGCAACAACTAAGCACTGCACTGAGGGGGATGGCCGAAGGGCCGCCCCCTCGTGATTCTCAAAACTCTCGCTTACCAAATTCCCCGATAGCATGTATAATCACACGGTAGCTTCACACCTCTGTTATTGCCCCCCAATCAGCTCACCTATCGTTTTCAGCATTCACGCCCATCCGCTGGCTGCCTGACTGCTTGGCGACTGTTCCTCGCTGGTGTTTGTGGGGCGGTTACGCCGCGCAGCGCCATCCCGCTGGCCCGCGCTAGGCTCACGGGGTGAATCCCGTCTACAAGTCTCAACACTGCACCAGGAGTCTGCCTTCATGAACAGTACCTTCCAAGCGCTGGGCTTGCGCTCAGAACTCATCCAAGCCCTGCACGAATCCCTCTATACCCATCCTACCGACATTCAACGCCTGACCATTCCTGGCTTGCTGCAAGGTCACGATCTGCTGGGCCAAGCGCAAACTGGCACGGGCAAGACCGCCGCCTTCAGCCTGCCGCTGCTACAGCGTCTGGAAGGCCAGGGCCAGCAGCCCCAGGCTCTCATCCTAGTGCCCACTCGTGAACTGGCCCGTCAAGTGGCCGACAGCGTATGGCGCTACGGCAAACACTTGGAGGTGCGCGTGGCGTCCATCTATGGTGGCCAGTCCTACAGCCGCCAGATCGCCCGCCTAGAACGCGGCGTTGATGTCGTCGTTGGCACGCCAGGTCGTATCATCGACCTAATGGACAAAGGCCTGCTCGACCTGGGCGCCATCCGCACCCTGGTGTTGGACGAAGCTGACGAAATGCTCAAGATGGGCTTCATCGAAGATGTGGAAAAGATTCTGGCAGCGACTCCGACTCAGCGCCAGACGGTACTTTTCTCTGCTACGCTGCCCAAGCCCGTCCAGGAATTGGCGGCGCGCTACATGAACCAGCCGCGCTTCATCCGCGCTGGCGATCCTGAGATCACTGTCCAGCAGATTCGCCAGCAACTGCTGTGGGTGCATCCCGATAGCAAAGTCCAGGCCCTCTCACGCTTGCTAGAGACAGAAGCTCTAGATCGCGCCCTCATCTTCACCCGCACTCGCGCCCGCGCCACCGAGGTCTCGCTAGCCTTGCAACAGCGCGGCTACGGCGTCGACGTCATCAGCGGGGATTTGTCCCAAGAAGCTCGTGAAACCGTGTTGCGACGCTTCCGTCAGGGTGATCTGGCGCTTCTGGTGGCGACAGATGTGGTAGCGCGCGGCGTTGACATTCCTTCGGTGTCTCACGTCTTCAACTTCGACCTGCCTACTGATCCACAGGATTACGTCCACCGTATCGGGCGCACCGGACGCGCCGGGCGCAGCGGTGTGGCTATCTCCCTGGCCACCCCAGACGAACGCCGCCGCGTGCGCGCTCTGGAACACTTCATCCAGCAGCGCCTCCGAGAAATAGAGCTGCCCAGGCTAGAAGCTATTCGCCTGCGTCGCAATGCCATCTTCCTCAGCAAATTGCAGCAAATTCTGGACGACAACGCGATGGAGCTTGGCCTGGAGATGGTGGGTGAGCTATTGGCTGCTGGCTACGACATGGCTGAAGTCGCGGCCGCTGCCATCCAGCTGGCTCGCGCTGCGGAGCTGGCTCGTCCTATCGACCATGTGAAGAGCGTTAAAGAGATTATGGAGACCCGCAAGGAGCGCTCTGAGCTTCCTCAAAAACGCGGTCATTCGCGCCGCGACGATCACAAGCTCTCTCGTGATAAAGACAGAAGCCAGGGCCAGAAGCGCCAGCAGCCCCGCCGTGAACTGGTCAGGCCGTTGTAAGCTCAGGGACGCCACCAAGCCACGCCCTGGCGTCCATGGACAACAGGCAGCGATCGCTGGGACATGCCTTGCATGTCCCACAGCACCAAGCGCGAGCTGCGCCGAACATCCTGACGCCACAACACCAGCCAGCGCCCATCAGGCGACCAAGCAGGGAACGACTCGATCACGCCTTCGGGTGTCAAGCGCTTCTCTCGGCCCGTGTGCAGATCGTACAGCCACACGCTGAAAAGGCCATTGATCGGCCTCGCATGAGCCATCTTGTCGGCCTGAGGCGACCAGACTACCTCGCTCAGGGTGAGATGAGTAGGTATACGCACGCGCTCAGGCGTGTTCAGCAACTCCTCCCAGATGAGTGCTTCGGCCCAGGTCGTCAGGTTGCTCTCCAGAGCCAACAGACGGCCATCGCTGGCCCAATTCGGCCCATCGACGTAGTTGGGACTGTCCAACAGCTTGTGGCGCGTCTGTGACTCTAAGTTATAGGCCATCAGACGATAGCCCGCGTCCGACTGATGACTCAGCCAAGCTAGCCAGCGTCCATCAGGAGAGAACGTCGGGCGACTCTCCCAGGCCGTTGGTGTTCGGCTGAGGTTGTGCTGCTCACCCTCTATCTGTAACCACACCTCATCAACGCCGTTGGCTGGTGGCGCGAGATAAGCGAAAGTCTGGTCGCGCTGCGCAGGGCGCACCTCGTGCGCGTTTACAGGCAGAAACAGGGCTTCTCGGCGGCGACCATCGGCGCTCAGGCGCAAGTAGCTTAGGTCGTCTTGCTGGATGAGCAAGCTTTGGCCATCAGGCCACCAAGACAGGGTATGCCCAAGCAGCCCTTCGTCTGGGTTGATGAGGCCATGACCTCCGCTAAAGATGTCCATCAAGTACAGCCCGTCCTCGGCTTCAAAGAAGGCCAGCATGGGCGCATTGCTGTGCTGGCCCAGGGTCAGGGCTAGTCCTGCCAATAGCAGGCTGAGGAGCAAACTCAGGCGCAGGACGCGCAGGGCCAGGCGCAGGGCCAGCATGGTTACTGGCCAATGCGCACGCCGTCTTCTTCGCCCAGGCTGGCGAAAGGTGGCGCGAAGAAGTAGAGCATTTGCCGCTCAGGCGGGACAGAGTAGGAGCTGCCTAAGCCATCTTGAGCAGGGTCAATGACGAAATGGCGACGCAGCAGGGCGATGGCGCGCGCGTCGTGCGGCTCAAGGAAGAAGGCTTGAGGGACATACTTGCTCAGCTTGCGCAAGTATTCGGCTGTAAAATCTTGAGGGAAGACGTGTTGGATGCGCACTCCGTCGCCCTCGCGGAAGTAACGTACGAAGGTCTCAGCGTTGATGTCCCAGATCAGATCGCGGCTGACGATGTGGACTTGCGTTAGGTTGGGGACGGTAGTCACGGCGCGCAGCAAAGCGTCTTCAGTATCTAGGTAGAGCCTGCCGCGTTCGTCGCGGATGTTGTAGTGCCTGTCGCGGTAGAAGTTGGGCATGTGGATGAAGAAGTAGTAGCTCGCCTGATAGGCGCAGGATAGGACGACTAGGCAAGCCAGCGCGAGTCGTTCACCGCGTTTCAGCAGTTTGTGCAAGGCTTGGGCCAGACTGAGCGCGCCCCAAGCCAGGGCCATGACGACGAAAGGCAGGGCTACCAAGTAGCGCGGGTAAGCGAACAGGTCGCTGATGAGGGCAATGCCCGCCACTGTCCCCAGCATACCCCAGATGATCAGGCCGCCAGGCGGCGTGTGTATAGCCCAAAAGGCCCGTCCCAGACCGATCAGGAACAATGGTACAAGAGCCGCCAGGACGATGGCCGTCTGACCACCGTAGAACCACGAACTGTCGTTGATCTGGATGAAGGTGCGCGCTGGCAGCTCCAGGCGTTGCCTGTAGCTCTCCCAGAAGGGGATGACGTTGGTCGGCATAGGATCGTCGTAGCTGACGGGCCGCCAGACGTAGGCGCTAGTGGCCTGGTAGCGCGGCACGAGCGGCGCTCCTTGTGCCGTCCAAACGTAGTATAGCGGCAGCGCCAGGGCTAAGGTCGCGCCCGCCCAGGCCAGGATGTGTCGCCCTCTAGGACGCGCCTGGCGCGTAGGCCAGCTCATCAGCCACAGCCAGCCCAGGAACAGGGCCACAAAAGGTAGATAGAACAGTCGTCCGCCTTCGTAGAAGTACTGCGTGAGACCCAACGCCAGCCCGCCCAAGATATAAGCGCGTCGGCTGCTGCGCCGCAGGCCATAGATGACCCCTGCCAGGGCCAGCGTCCCCCACACAGGATCGGCGATGTTGGCGATACCAATGCGCGAGAAGTGTAAGTGCAGGGGAAAGGTCGCCATGAATAGGGCGCTGAGCCAAGCCAGGCGGCGCTCATTCGGCCATAGGACACGAGCCAGCAGATAGATTGCAGCCACCTGGGCTACGCCAAACAGCGCGCTGATGATCCGTAGACCTGCAAGGCCGCCCAGCAGCGCTGCGCTGAACGACTGGATATAGGGATACAGCCAACTGAAAGAAGTCACAGTGGAAAAAGGATACAAGACGCTGATCGGATTGTCGTACCATAGTTGCGCGACGGCGCGAGCGTACAGCACTTCATCCAGCCAGCGCGTGACCCAATCGCCCAAAGCGAATAGGCGCAGGCCCAAAGCCAGCCCCAAGATAGTGGGCAGCACCCACCAGCCTGCCGCATATGCTCCGCCCCACAATCGTACTGTCGGGATGGGCCAGCGTCCCCCCAGGCCGTAGGCGATCAGGGCTGCGCCACCCAACAGGAATAGCCATTGTAAATGCGGCGACATGCGATAGAGCGCCTCAAACCAGGGCCAGATCGTCGCTTCTAGCGGGATAACCTGGCCCTGGATAGCCAACATGATGAGAGCTAGACCAGCCCATACGGGCCGCCAGCGCGGCTTGTCCTCTTGAGCAGCGGTCAGACGTTCTACACGCTGAGATGGGCTGGGCCAGACAGGACGGCTCAGGCCGATCAGCAGCAGGCCGATTGCAAAAGCCAGCGCGCCGCTGTTGGCGTCGGGCAGCCCAAAAGGGCGCAGCAAATAGGCGCTGAGGGCCATGCAACCTATCCCACCCCATTGGGCCAGACGAGCTATCACTATCCAACCGCCCCAGGTGCGCACTGCTCGCCAAACCTGAGGCCAGGCGATTCGGCGCAACGGCCGAGCGACGCCTAGCGTCACTGCTAACAGGCAGGCTAGCGCCAGGCTCAAGAACAACACCCCGCGACTCTCGTCAGAAGCAGACGATAGAGCTAGCAAAGCCCAGGTGAGGACTGTCAGCAGGCCAAAGAAGGCCAACCAGCGCGTCAGCGTCCAGGCAGAGCGCGCCGTCGGTGGCGTGCTGACGTTGCTAGGTGCGCTCATCCGACCAGAGTGGGCGTGGCTTGCGGCGTTGGGATGGGGCTGGCTTGAGAGTCCATGCCCAGCACGCGACGCAATTCGTCTAGCGCGCGGATGGTGAGCAGGTTTTGCAGAGCGACGCCGCTATAAGCTTCTTCGCCGCCTTGGAAGCGCAAATAAGTGTAGCCGCTGTTCTTCATGTGAGTACGATCACGTTCCAAACCATATTCGGGCAGGATGCGCGCTGCTGCCCACAAGTTCACTAGCGGTACTTGAAATTCGTTAGCAATCTCTACCAAGCGGATGTTGAAATTGATGGCCTGCCACCAAACTGCGCTATCTGGATCGACGCTGAAGGTAGACAGCAGCGGGATGACGCCCATCTCCAGCGACTCGCGCACAATCTGGCGCATACGCTCGGCGTACTGTGCATCGGTGCTGGCTAACACGTCGTTGTAGCCGAAGCCGATGACGGCGATGCTAGGCCTCTTCAAGCGGTACTCGCAGCGCAACAAGGCTTCGTTAGGCTGGCATTGGCTGGCGTCTGCCTTTCTGGGATCGAGCAAGGTGAAAGTGGCCAAACTGGTGCGCGAGGCCAGGCTAGGGCGGGCCAGCGAAGGTCCGAAGAAACGGATCGTCGGCAATAAGTAATCGTATGGGCCGAGTTCATGCTGAGGCAGGGCCATCGGCTCTAGAAACAGTGTGTTGGCGTTGACGCTGTCGCCAACTTTGGTGATGACGTTGGCTTGATTGCCCAGAGCTTGCCCCTGGCGGAAGACCTCGTTCATGATGGCGCTTACCTGAGGGATGACAGGCATACTGTACAGCGCGCGCAAGCTTTGGCTCTCGGCATTCTGCGGCACAGAGTCGGGGATGGTGGAATTCTCCGGCAGTTCGCTGAATTTGAGCGCGGGGTCAATGTTCAAGAAGCCAGTCACCAACCAACCATCGCCAATGATCGCGTCACGATTGGCTGAAAGCACCTTGACATGAACCCAATTCCCTGCGCGGCTGCGTTCGTACAGAGCAACGGGAGCGTTGGCCTGGACAATACCACTCACGCTGTGTGTGTGGCCAGGGCCAGCCCGCAGATTCATCTGGAAGCGCGTTGTGGCTAGATAGGGGGCAGCGAAGAAACGGGCGTCTTGGGCCTGGCCCGCGCTCAGCAGTAGGCCGAGGCAGACGATCGGCAGCGCAGCAAGGGCTAAGCGAGGCGATGAGCGCATACAGGCTTCCTGAGGGCAGAGGTGGGCGAGAGAAGGCTGAATAGTCTACAATAAGGTTAGCACAATACAGCCTAGACGCGCAGGGCAAAAGCTAGGCGCTGGGCTGACATTGGCGTTATAATCCAATCTAATCTTTGTTAGACATAAACAGTGCTGGTCAACCCTGATGACTATAACGATGGAAAGCTAACCCTTCTATGCGTCGATTACTCCCTAAGCTGAAGAAGAAGCACGGCACAGCCCTGGTGCTGAGCGGCGGTGCGACCAAGGCCTTTTACTTCCACCTGGGCGTGCTGAAAGCGCTCATGCCAGAGCCGATCACTTCCATCATTGGCACGAGCGCCGGCGCCCTGATCGGGGCTTTTTTAGCCAGCGGCGCCGATGTTGAGACGATGATAGCTTCGGCCAACCAGAAGGCGTTGTACGTAGCCAAGTATGACGCCACTATCGACATGCTTAGTGCATCGTCGCTCTTCCGCCCCAAACTGGATAGCTGGATTGCGCAGGGGGGGCAGACCATGCTGGCAGCTTTGCGCTTTTTGATGAGCTTGCCCAACACTCTGCTCAAGCGCGATCCGCTCTCAGAGCTGATCGACCAGCTCGTCGTCAGCCAGACAGAGATCAGCGGTTTCTTCGACTCTAGCGTGCTGGAGCGCATCTTCACGAGCCTGATGCCCTCCAACAACTTCACCGACACAGAGATTGATCTGTATGTGACAGCTACCAGCCTGGACAGTCGCGAACGGGCTGTCTTCAACAGCGTCTACAGCTTCCGCGACGCCAGCAATCACTTCATGCGCGACGTACCTATCCATCGGGCTATCCGCGCCTCAACAGCCATCCCAGGCTTGTTCGATCCTGTCAAGATTCAAGGCAGGTATTACATTGATGGCGAGGTTAAGCAGACGCTCTCCACCGACATAGGCGTGGCCTTAGCGGATCGTGTGATCGTCTCGCACACCTATCAGCCCTTGCAGCTAGGCGGCGGTCAGACGGTGGCCGACCTGGGTTGGCTGAACATCCTCAAGCAGTCGGTATCTATCATCTTTTATGAGCGTATCGCCACCTGGCGAGATATCTATGCTGAACAATACCCCAACAAAGAGATTATCTGGATTGAGCCAGAGCCAGACGACCTGGAATTCTTTTTGGCCCCTGAATTCTCTTTCCGCCCAGAAATTAACAAGCAGATGATCCACAGCGGAGAACTTGCAGCCCTGAAAGCATTGGGCAAATCGCGCGTCATCGCGTAAACTTGTAAGAATAGACGAGTTTGGATGAGGATTCTTTCATGCCTGCACCTACCTCCACCATCTTTGGCCCTGTCGACAATGCCTTCTTCTACGTCGAAAGCCCAGAGACGCCGATGAATATCGGCGCGTTGGTCTACCTATCGGGCCATCTGGACTTTGAAGCTTTCCAACGCTACGTCGATGCTCGCTTGCACCTAGCCCCGCGCTACCGCCACCGCGCTCTACAAGCGCCCTTCGGCCTGGGCATGCCCACCTGGGCGCCTGATCCAGATTTTTACATTGGTAATCACGTCATGCGCCTGGAGCTAGATGCGCCAGGTAGTGACGAGCAGCTGCGCGAATTGGTAGGTCGCTTGCTCTCTACGACTCTGGATCGCAGCAAACCACTGTGGGAGATTTATGTCATCGAAGGACATGGCAATGCCAGCGTAATCTTCTTCAAAGTCCATCACTGCATGGTGGATGGCATTTCGGCCATTGAGCTGTTCACATTGATGGTGGAGATGTCGCCAGAATACAGCATAGACGAAGAGCGCAAGCCGCTCTACGATCCGCCGCCGCTGCCTAGCCAGCCTCAGCAAATCTTCGACGCCATCATGAGCGATCTGCCTTACAAATGGAGCATGTTGAACAAGATAGGCAACCACATCGCCAACTTGGCTTCGCTGCTGACTGATCGCAACAAGCGTCTGAAGGCTCTAGTCGGCATAGCTCATCTGCTCAACGACAGCAGCCTGCCTGTCAAGAAGCTGCCGATTAATGGCCAGAACACAGGCCGCCAGGTGATGATTGGCGCCGAATTCAGCCTGGCCGAGGTGCGAGCTATCCGCCAGGCTGCCAATGCCAGCATTAACGAAGTCATGCTGACCATTTTGGCCAGCGCTTTGCAGGCCTATACGCGCAAGCGCAGCAGCGAATACTATCCCTTCTTGCGCATTCTCATCCCAGTGAACGTGCGCGCAGAAGATGAGAAAGGCACGTTCGGCAACCGCATCTCTATGCTGCCGATCGACGTGCCCTTCGACATTGCTGATCCGTTGGCGCGGCTGCGCGCAGTGGCCAGCGTCTCTAGCGTGATGAAAGAGTCGGAGCTGGCAGAGACGGTGGACATGCTGCTGACTATCCCCTCGTTATTCCCCAATCCCACCCAGCCGCTGGTGTGGGGGATAGCGCCGGCGCTGTTCGGTGCAGTGGCGCACACTTGGTGTACCAACGTCGCTGGCCCGCAAATTCCGCTCTACTTGATGGGTCATGAGTTGAAGCACATTTACGGTTACTTCCCGCTGAATCCTGGCATGGGCTTGGCTTGCGTGGTAATGAGCTACAACCAGAAGATCACGATGACGCTAGTCATCGACACGGGTATCGTGAACGAGGTTGAGGAACTGTACCGTCATTTGTGCGCCGCCTTCGTAGAGCTGAAGCAGGCCGCCAAAGTGGCCGACATGCCGCCCATTGCAGTGAAGCAGGTCGGCACTGGTGCCGAGACCGCTCCTACCGAGTCTGTCCCGCCCATTAAAGCTGCCGAGTACGTGCCTTCGCCAGTGGTGGCGATGGCCGAAGCCCCAGCCCAAGTTAGCGCGGTCACACGCTTGCCCCAAGCTGCGTTGCCCAGTCGCAACGGCACAGCTCAGGTTGAGGGTTACAAGCTGTTCTCGGATGAGTGGGCGAAGGCTTTTGCCCAGGCCATCAACGCCAGCATGAGCTACCGCAAGGCTTCGACGAGCTGGACGGCTGGCTCGCTAGCCTTCGTCATGCGCCCTTCGCCAGCGCATGGGTTCGCGGCGCCAGCGGCGGTGTGGATGGACTTGCACAAAGGTGAGTGCCGCTCCGCGCGCGCCATGAGCGAACGTGAGGCCATGCAGCTCGCTGCTTTTGTGATTGAGGGTGAGTACGACTCGTGGATGGAGACGCTCAGTGGCAAATCGTCGCCGTTCAAAATGCTGGCCAATGGCAAGCTCAAGCTGAAGAAAGGCGCATTGCTGCGCCTGACGCCGCACACGGCCAGCGCCCAAGAGCTGCTCAAGTGCGCGCAGCGCGTCCCGATTGTCTCTTGATCTTGGGGGAGACACGGCAGCGCTTAATTCAGTTACAATAGTTGCGGTGCTGCTGGCCAAGACTCTTCCGGGAGCATCTGTCTTGCACCCTTCTACCTTCACTGAAAGCGCTATGTCCACCGGCAGCCTGCAAATCAACCGCGATATCATCCTGGCGACTAAGCGTCAACAGACTCGCCAGCGCCAGGCCAAACTGCCTGAAGCAGCGGTACAGGCTTTGGCAGAAATGCAGAGTCGGCCTCGTCCTCTGCTCAACGAAGTGGACGATCGCCCAACAGTGACGCTCATCGGTCAAATCAACCGCACGCGCATTTACGATCCGGTGGCGACCGCTGTCGCTTTGGTGAAGCATGGCGCTCACGCCATCTCGCTGTTCACCGATCACGTTATTTACGATGAGGACTTCGACGATCTACGCATGATTGCCCGCGCGCTGCCGCACGTTCCTGTCCTATACCAGAACTATCCCATCGATCCTTACAGTGTGCTGAGCGCGCGCGGCGCAGACGCCAGCGCCATGATGTTCTATACTTCGCTGATGAAGCCTGAGGAGCTGCGCGCTTCGCTGACCAGAGCGCAGCGTTGGGGCATGGCGGTGTTGCTCCAGGTCAAGGCCCAGTCGGAGATGGAGCAGGCCCAAGCGCTCAGCCCACATGCGCTATGCTTTGGTGATGAGGTCTCGCGCACGGTGGAGCGCGCTCTGCGCACCCTGGATGAACTTCGTCCTCTTATCCCATGCCATGCCAAGATCATGCTAGCTCAGCGACTGGACACGTTGCGCGACGTGGAGATGGCTGTTGCGGCTGGGGTGCAGGCCGTCATCGTCAGCGCCGATCTCATCCGCACAGAGGGCGAACGGCTTCGGGGTATCCTCAAGCTGCAGTTGGGATGAGCGCGACACTATGTCATTTGGGAATTCTGTGACGCATGATAAGCAAAACGTAACATCCAGCCACTCTTTGCAGCGCATAGGACGTGCCTACACCAGCCTGGCCCTGCTGGTCTTCAACCTGCTGCTGGCCTTCGCCTGTCTGAACTTGGCGCTGCTGCCTTTCCTGCCAGAGCAAGAGGAGC
>JANWYT010000020.1 GCA_025055175.1 Anaerolineae bacterium
AGGAGAGAGAATCTCCACGGCCAGGTCGGGCATGCCCAGGATCGGGCCATCTGGCGGAATGCGCGTCGCGTCGCGGATGAAGGATACGTCGGGGATGAAGTCGTTGGCGCTGCCATCGGTGGGCCGATAACGCGCTTCGACTGCGACTCGTCCTAGAGGATTTTGAAGCAAGTATTCGCGGATGAGCATGAAGATCAGCCCTGTAATCTCGCCGTGAAGAAACGTCGGCATGGTCTCTATCACCTCTCCGTTGATGAGTTCCAAGCGCCGCCCTGCGTTCTCTGGCAACGCCAAGAAGCGCTCGTAGTCGGCATGGGAGAGCTGAGCAAGCTGCTGCATAGACGCCAACTCCTCACAAAAGCCTATGTCAGGGCAAGCTCATTATAGCATGAAGTTTTGCGCGGGCTGACGGTCGATGGCTAGCCATCGCAAGGCATACAGGGTGTGTTATAATGCCCGCGTTTTCCTGCCGCCTGCTGCATGAGAGAGATAAGGCCCTATGCGTATTCCTCCCTGGCTGCTGGCCCTGCTGGGCTTCAGCACCCTGATCGTCTCCACCCTGGTCTGCGCCTTCCTGGCCTACAACGGCGTGCGTGGCGTGGTCATCGACCTGTGGGACAGCGGTTTGCAGGTCAACTCGCCCAATCAGGTCATCCAAGCCCTCAGCAACCCCGAAGGCGTGGCCTTCGCCAGCACGCCCACCAGCGCTTCAGCCCAAGCGACGCCCACCATCACCCCCATTCGCATCGACCCTAACGCCGTCGCTGCTAACTCGCCTGCGCCGACCGCAACGCCGCAGGATCAGCAGCACCAGGTAGAGGCCAATCCTGCCCCTGCTACGACCGCCGCGCCAGAGTCGATCAGCGATCCCAATGCCCAATATCGCTGGGATGATCCGCGCCAAGTGCGCATTCTGTTGATGGGCATCGATGAGCGCCGAGGCTTCGACCAAGAGCGCGCTTACCGCACCGATACGATCATCGTCGTCAACGTCGATCCAGTGCGCAAGACCGCCGGCGTCATCTCTTTCCCGCGCGACCTTTGGGTGGCCATCCCCAATTTCCAGCCGGGCCGTATCAACACAGCCAACTTCATCGGCGATAACGTCCAGTACCCTGGCGGCGGCGGCCCCGCTCTGCTGGCCGAGACGATCCGCGCCAACTTCGGCATTCGCATTGATTACTATGTGCGCGTCAACTTCACCCTGTTTGAGACGGTGGTGAACGCCCTTGCGCCTCAGGGCGTGCGGGTGTGCGTCGATCAGCCCATCTACGACCCTAAGTATCCCGACGCCGGCTACGGCACGATGGAAGTGCGCTTTGAAGTAGGTTGCCAGAACTTGGACGGAGCGCGCCTGCTCCAGTACGCCCGCACCCGCGCCACCCAGGGCGGTGACATCGACCGCGCCAAGCGCCAGCAGCAAGTCTTGGACGCTCTGCGCGCTCAAGTCCTCAGCGTGGGCGGCATGAGCGCCTTCTTAGGCCAGATTCCTAGCCTGTGGAACGAACTCTCAGACAGTTACCAGACCAACCTCGCGCTCGATCAGCTCATCCGTCTGGGCTTTCTGATGGGCGAAATTCCGCGCGAGTCGATCACCTTCGCAGTCGTCGACACGAATTACGTGGAACTGGGCAAATCGCCGGATGGTCAAGATGTGCTGCTGCCCATCGCCAGCCGCGTCTCAGATTTGGTGCAGCGCGTGCTATACCCACAGGTACAAGTCGATGGCGGCGACTTGCTGGCACGCAGTCGAGCAGAGAACGCGCCCATTCGCGTCTTCAACGGCACACAGACGGCGGGTCTGGCGGGACGCACCCAAGAATGGCTAATTGGACGCGGCGTGACCGTCGTCGGCACGGGCAACGCTCCCGCTCACAACGGTGGGCCGACTATCATCCAAGATTACGGCGGCTCGCCCTGGACAGCCCGCTACCTGGCCAACCTGCTAGGACTCGGCCCAGAGCGCATTCGACCTGGCACGGATGGCCTAGCAGCCAACGGCGTGGCCATCATCGCCGGCTCCGACATGGAACAGATTTTGGCCCGTCCCTGAGTAGGCAAACCTCTTCCTCAGCGTTACAATGGCGTGGTGTCATCCTAAAAGATGACGCTGGCCGAAGTCGCTCTGTCGTAGGCCAGGCGTCTAGCAAGGCACAGCGCGACTCGGCATGATGGGCTAAAATCATGACAGAATGATGATTTTGAGGAAGGCGCAGACAACAAGATGAGACGCGGGCCGATGAGGATGGCAGCGCTGGCGCTGCTGCTGACAGGTTGCGGCAACGTCTTGCCCCAGGTGACGCCCACCGTCGCCCCTACTCAAACGCCGATCCCGATGGAGACGCTGGTCTCCATCCTGCCGACGGCCACGCCCATCCTGCGCCCCTCATCCACCCCCACCGACCAACCAGCTAGTGCCACGCCTTCTGCGACAGCTAGCGCCACTAGCACCCACACTCCCAGCGCCACGCCCACCCCAGAGCCGAGCATCACTCCGTCTGCCACTTTCACGCCCACGCTCACCTTTACCCCCACTGCCACCGACACAGCGACGGCCACCTTCACCCCCAGCCCCACCTTCACGCCTTCGCTGACGCCTTTCATCAGCCCCACGCCCAGCAGCACCTTCACACCCACAGCTACCGATACACCCACGCTCACCCCCACTGCCACCGACACAGCGACGCCGACATTTACGCCCATCCCGACCGACACAGCGACGCCGACATTTACGCCCATCCCGACCGACACGGCCACCGCCACTCCAGAGCCGAGCCTTACGCCTTCATCGACTTTCACGCCTCCGCCGACGGTCACGCCATCGGCCACGTTCACGCCGTCGCTCACCTTCACGCCCACGATTGACGGCACGCGCATTGTGGAATTGCTGCTCACGCGCCAAGCCCTCATCACGCCCACGCCGCCCACCTGGACGCCCGTCCCGCTGCCCAGCGACACGCCTACCCTCCCTCCCGCTACCCTAGACGCAACGCCGACTTTCGTCACGCCGACCCCCGTTGAAGATTTTGGCGTCGTGTTGGACACGCCCATCCCGCCGACGGCGACGCCGCTGCTGCCCACGCTAGCTCCTTCGCCCACAGCGCCGCCCGTCGTCCAGCCGACGCCGCTGCCGCCGCCCATCTTCAGCTATAACCCGCCCAGCTTGCAGGCTCTGCGCTTCACGATTGGCCCTGGCGGCTTCCGTTACAATGGCCAAGCCATTGGCGGGGACGTGCGCCTGTTCGCCCCAAACCCGGCCTTCCCCGCCAGCTATGCCCGCACCGACTCAGTCGGCATGCTTTACTTTGCCCCGCCTGGCGGCGGCGAGGGCGCGATGAGCTTCTCGCCCTTCTTCGAAGGCTTTGCGGTGGGCAGCGCTGCCGAGAACAAGAACTTCGTCCGCGCCATTGCTTGGTCGCCTCATGGCTATCATCTGGCCTTCCTGATTGACCCACCGCCCGGCACCGACTCGGTCAACGCCGGCGTCTGGTTCTGGCAGCCCGCCATCGAAACCAGCAACGACCCAACTTACGCCATCGCTCGCGATTGTCCCTCGCCTGGCGGGCCATCCTGCCAGCTGAGCGACGGCCACAGCGCCGACGCCTGGCGGGCCGTCGATTTTGAATGGAACGCAGACAGCGTGCGCCTGCTCATCAACTATGAGTTGGTGGGGCAAGGGCGGCGCGGTGCTTCGGTGCGCTTCGCTGTGCGCAACGCGGAATACGCCAATCGCGCGCCGGGCATTGCTCGCTACGATTGGGCCACCTGGTGGGACAGCAACACCCTGCTGGTGAGCGGCAGGAATCCTGAATGGCGCGTCATAGTCGGGCTGGTGTCTGTGCTGGGGGATGGCACGATTGACCTGCCCAGCGAACGGGTGTTGTACGACGCCAGCGCCAACGGCATGTGGATTCAATCGGCGGTGCGCCGCCGCGACGGCGCTATCGTCGCCCTGGGGAGGCCTGGCGGCCCCGACGGCCCGCTCAGCTTATACCTGATCGCCAATGGCCAAGCTAGCCCCCTCAGTGGCCCCGTCGGCTTCGCCTATCCGGATCGCGTGTCATGGACGCGCGATCGCGCATCGGCAGTACTGGAGATGGGTGGGGCGCAGTTCGCTGTCAGCGCTTTCACGGGGGGCATCCAGCCGATTGATCCCTCGCGCAGTCCCTAGCCTATGCCCCCGATCTGCGACCTGCTATCATCAGGCCTGCTGTGCGCCCATCATCCTGCCCGCTGGCTTCGCCTTCATGCGCGTCGAACACCTCTCGCTGACCAACTTCCGCAACTATGCTCGCCTGGAGCTGAGCCTGCCCCAACAACCCCTGGTGCTGCACGGCGCCAACGCCCAGGGCAAGACTAGCCTGCTAGAAGCGCTCTACTACCTGGCAGCGGCCCGTTCGCCCTACACTCGCCAGGATCGCCAGCTCATCCACTGGCGCACCGAAGACGACCCGCTGCCCTATGCCCGCCTGAGCGCCGAATTCCACAACCGCCGAGGCCGTCATCAAATCCTGGAGATGGCCCTGGTGCTGGAGAACGGCGCGCGCTTCAAGAAGATCATCCGCCTCAACCACGCCGAGAAGCGCGTGATGGACGTGGTTGGCGTGCTGAGCGTCGTCTTGTTCCTGCCCCAGGATTTGACGCTGGTGGAGGGCAGCCCCTCCGATCGGCGCGCCTGGATGGACGCCACCCTGTCTCAGGTGGACGCGGCCTATTTGGAAGCGCTGGACGGCCTAGAGAAGGCCCTGCCTCAGCGCAACGCCCTGCTGCGGCGCATAGCGGAGCGCAAGGCCAAGCCGTCTGAGCTGAGCTACTGGGATGAGCAGGTCGCTCAATTTGGCGCCATCCTCATCGCGCAGCGCCAAAAGTTCCTTCGCGAACTGGAGTATCTGGCTCAGCAGCAGCACCATGCCCTGAGCGGCGCACGCGAGACGCTGACGCTGCGCTATCAGCCCAGTTTCAGCCCTAGCGCCACTCAAGAAGGCCAGCGCGCCTTCGAAGTCTTCGGCCTGGATTTGCACCGCCAACTAGAGCCGCAAGACATTGCGCCGCAGTATCTGGCGCGCCTGCAAGAGGAGCGCGACGAGTCAATCTTGCGCGGCGTCACCCTCAGCGGCCCGCACCGCGACGAGTTGCGCCTGCTCATCAACGGGCGTGACTGCGGCCTATACGGCAGCCGAGGTCAGGCGCGCACTACCGTCTTGGCGCTCAAACTGGCCGAGTTGGCCTGGATGGAGCGAGCCTTAGGCGAGACGCCGCTGCTGCTGCTGGATGAGGTCATCGCCGAGCTGGACGCGCAGCGCCGCGCCTATCTGCTGGGCCAACTAGACGGGCGCGCCCAGACCCTGCTCACCACGACAGAACTGGACATCTTTGAGCCATCTTTCTTGGCCCGCGCACAAGTTTTGCACATCCGCGAGGGCCAGATTGTGGGGGCTTAGCTGGGCTGTCTCTTGAGCTTGCCGATGAACTTCTGGCGGGCTTTGGCCACTTTGGGCGCGACAACCGCTACGCAGTAGCCGGCGTTGGGGTTGTTGGCGAAGTACTCTTGGTGATAGTCCTCGGCAGGATAGAAAGTCGTAGCCGGCGTGACTTCGGTCACAATCGGATCAGGCCACAGCTTGGCGGCGCTCAGCTCTGCGATGGTGGCGCGCGCCACCGCTTCCTGCTCTGGCGTGTGAGTGAAGATGGCCGAACGGTACTGCGTCCCCACGTCCGCGCCCTGGCGATTAAGGGTCGTCGGATCGTGGATGGTGAAGAACACGTTCAGCAGGTCGGCGTAGCTGATGACCTGTGGACTGAAGCGAATCTGCACAACTTCGGCGTGGCCGGTGAGGCCCGTGCAGACCTGCTTGTAGGTGGGATTGGGATAGTGGCCGCCCATGTAGCCAGAGACCACGTCTTCTACGCCTTCCAGCATATCGTAGACGGCCTCCAGACACCAGAAGCAGCCGCCGGCTAGGGTTGCAATCTCGCTCATGGTCTCGTCCTCTCTTGGCTCAGGGTGCGCCTCAGCGCACCACTTCGATCTGAATGTCGTGCGAGCCGCCACCGTAGTTCTCTAGGCGGATGATGACCGTGCCGTCTTCGATGGCTTCATAGCCCAAGAGCAGCTCGCCCGGTATGCCCAGCGCCGTGAAGCGCATCACCTCTACGTCGCTCTGGGTGGCGATGACGAAAAAATCGCTGGGATCGCCGCGCAAAACGCGCACGCGCAGCGAGACTTTCTCGCCCTTGCGCGCCTGCATGACCACGACGTCGCTGGTGATCTTGCTGTTGAGCGTCACCAAACGCGGGCCGTCTTCCAGCGAAGCGCTGGCTTCGCGGCGCACGTTGACCAGCACCGTACCTTCCTGGCCAGGATTGATAGCTTCTAGGCGCAACAGATAGCGGCCCGTACTCGGCACGACGTAACGCACAACCTCTGGATCGTAGCGTTCGCCTCCGTCATCATCGCTGAAGACCACCGTCCCATCAGGGCTGAGCAGAGTCAGCGCCGTGTCGATGCCGCCGTTGCTGACCACGCTGCCGTACAGCACGTCGCCGGCCTGCAAATCCAGGCTGAACAAGCGCGAGGTCGTCTGTGCGTCGAAGCTGGCGGGGGCGGGCTGACCCAGGCTGAGCGGGGTGACGCTGGCGCGCTCTAAAATCAGGGTGAACGCGCCGCTCTCGGCTTGGCCGCCCTGTGTGCTGCTGTAGCTGCTAGCGACGATGGTGTATGTGCCGTCAGCGGGCAGGCTGAGCGGGCCAATCCGTGCATTGAGCGATCCGCCGTCGTCGTCGTTGAAGGCGACCTGCGCGCCACTGGCGTCCAGCAGCGTGAGGACGGAGTCCAGCGTATCAGAGGTCATGGTGATGACCACTACCTCGCCGGCACGGGCCGTGAAATTGGTGCGGAACTCTGGTCGTTCTACGCTGAGCGTCTCTTCGATGACGATACGGGATGAGTCGCCCTGGATAGGCTCTGGCGTCGGCGTCGGCGGTTCAGGCGTGGGCGTCGGCGGCTCTGGTGTCGGCGTCGGCGGCTCTGGCGTGGGCGTCGGCGGCTCTGGTGTCGGCGTCGGCGGTTCAGACGTGGGCGTCGGCGTAGCGGCAGGCTCGACCGTGAGGGTAGCTTCAGCCACGACGACGCCACCACGCACCACCTGGATCAGGTAATCGCCCGTCGGATCGCTTGGGGCTGCGGCCAGGAACAGCGTAACTACGCCCTGGTTATCTGCGCTGCGCTGGGTAGTGAAGTCTAATGCGCCGCCGAACAGGGCGCGCACCTCCACCGTCTCGTTGGGCTGCAGGCCGCTGATGGTGAGGGTGTGCGTCGTGCCAACTGGGCCGCTGCTCGGCACTATGCTGAGCGTGACGGCGCTGGGGACAGGAGTGGCCGTCTGAGCCGCGTCGCTCAGCAGCACCAGCTGGGCTTCTGCTAGGATGAGTGCGCCGCGCCGCACTTGTAGATCATACGTGCCTGGCACGTCCTCTGGCGTGGCTGCCAGGCTGATTTGGGCTTGGCCGCGCTGATCGGCAGTGAGTTGGGTGGTGAAGTTGGGCGCGCCCTGGAAGAACACGTCCAGCGTCACTGTCTCGCCAGGGATGAGGCCGACGATGGTCACCACATGGACGGTGCCGCGCACGCCTTCAATCGGCTCAACAGTCATGATGACTTGCTGGGCGACGGCAGGTGGCGTAGTGGGGACAGGGGTCGGCGTGGTAGGAGCAGGCGTCGTTGGCGGGGGCAATAGAACTTCGGTTAGGACGATCAGATCAGCTTGGGCGACGCGCTGGCCGCCGCGCAAGACTTCGACAGTGTAGCTGCCCTGATCGCCGAGCTGGGAGGTGAGGCTGAGGGTGACACTGCCCTGGGAATCGGCGCGTCGTTCGCCGCTGTCGAAGACGACGCGACCGTCGGAAGCCAGCAGGCGTATCTGCACAGCGTCGTTGGGCTGCAAGCCACGCACAGTGACGACGTGGCGCGTCCCCTGCGGGCCGCTGCTGGGGCTGACTTCGACGGTCACGGGCTGGACGGGCGCGGGAGTGGCCTGGGCTGCCAAGACAATCAGGTTGCCCTGGGCTAGCAGCTCGTCGCCGCGCTTGACGTTGACGATGTACGTGCCGCTCTCGTCGCCTTCCTCGGCGGCCAGGGCCAGGCTGATCCGCCCTTCGGCGTCGGCGGTGCGCTCCGTGCTGAAGACCACTTCGTCGTTGAAGATGACTTCCAGCGTGACGCGCTCGCCGGGGTTCAACCCGTTCACCTCGACCTGGTGCGTCTCGCCTCGTGGGGCAGATTCGGGCGTAATGCTGACAGTGACGCCGCTCAGGGTAGAGGCAGCCTGACCGAAGGCCAACTGAACTTGGGCCAGCGTTTGGCCGCGATCCAGCACGCGCACCTGATAGTTGCCCTGGGGCGCGTCGCTAGCGGCCACTTGGCGCAGGATGATGACGCCGTTCACGTCGGCGCGGCGGGCGGCGCGGGTGACGTTGCCCTGGGTGTCTTCTACCTCTAGGATGACCCATTCGCGCGGGACGAGGCCAGTCACGCTGATGATGAAGGATTGGCCCGGCTGCACGCGCGGCGGCACAATGTTGATGCGCAGGGCGCGGCCTGCTTCGTCACGGGTTTCGGTGACCTGCGGGGTGGGAGTGGCCAGGGCAGCGCTAGCCTGGACGATCAAGCTTGTCTCGGCGACGTCCAAGCCCTCCGCCTGCACTAGCACGCGGTATGTGCCGCCGCTGGCTTCGGCAGGGATGACGATTTCCAGCGTGGCCAAGCCCTCTACGTTGGCGCGAGCCGCACCCGTGAAGACGGCTCGTCCACCACTTTCTGGCACGACCAGCACGCGCACATCGTTGAACGGCTTGAGCTGAGTGATGGTGGCCAGGGTGCGTTGGCCGGCGGTCAGCTCATTAGGAGCAATAGCGATTTGGGCATTGCGACCAATGATGTCTTCCATCGTCAGCTTGGCGCTGCCCAGGGTAGTGCGCGTCGCGTCTTGCACCAAGACGGTGTAGCTGCCGGGGATGTTGTCGCGAGTGGTGTACAGCTCCACTTCGAAGCTGCCGCGCGCGTTGGCTTGCCAAGTGCGACGGTAAGCTTCTTGTCCGCTGGCGTCGTTGACGACCACCAGGCTGGCCGATTCGTTGGGGTTCAGGCCGCTGACGAACACTTTGAAGGTAGCGCCCAGGCGCGCGCTGGTCGGGCGGATGTTGATCGTGGCGCGGAAATTGGGGTCAGGTTGGCTCTGCGGCGTAGATGGAGGCGCTTCAACGATGGTGAAGGTGGTCTGAGCGATTACTTGCTGGCCCTGGCGCAAGACGACGCGGTACTCGCCCAGCGCGTCGCTCTCTTCAGCAATGACGCTCAGGGTCAGGCGACCGCTGCCATCGCTGCTGCGCTGGGCGCTGAAGACGGTCTGTCCGCTAGGGACGTAGACGAAATCGACGGTGTAGCTGCTAGAAGCAGCCAAGTTGCTGGCGCTGATGATGAAGCTCGTGCCGCGCGGCCCGCTGGACGGGCTGACCTCTAGCGTGACGGCCTGGGCCATCGCTCCAACGGTTATCGCCTGCCACAAGACCATGGCCAGGGCGACCCACAAAACTAAGGGACGGCGCATAAGCTTCACCCTTCTCGCACAAGTTAAGCAAAGAGAAGCACAACATCAGTATGCACCATTGTAGCGAAAAATGCGCGCCAAGAGTCCTAAGAATAGGTGAACGTCAGGACGAATGCACGCTGAACCCAAACAGAAGATGACGGGACTGTGTTGCAAGAGATGAGACGAGTCTGGTCAACGCGCTGTGGTCTTCTGTAAGATTGGGGAAGCCCATCGTGATCTAGAAGACGATGGGACATGGGACGAAGGGATATTCAGTGAACAACTCCAGCGCGCTCAATTACGTCGTCGTCGCCGCTGTCTTCCTGGGAGTGGGCCTGCTGATGGGCTTGAACTTGGGCGGCTCATCGTCGCTCAGCGCGGAACAGGTGCGCACTATCGTCCGCGAAGAAGTGCCGCGCCTCTTGAGCGCCGAGCAGATCGTCAGCGCTGTGCAGGCGGCCTTTCAGGCCAACGCGCCTGGCGCTGGTGGTGGATTGAGCGCTGATGAGGTGCGCGCTATCGTCCAGAGCGCTCTGGCCAATGCTGGCATGAGCGGCCCAGACCGCTTTGAGCTGGTGGACGACGATCCCTCTATCGGGCCAGACGATGCTCCAGTCGTCATCGTCGAATTCAGCGCCTATGCCTGCCCTTATTGCGCCCGTCATTTCCAACAGACCTTCATCCCGCTGCTGGAGAACTACGGCCAGTACATTCGCTACGTCTATCGCGACTATCCCGTCATCAATCCCAGCATCTCTATCCCGGCAGCGCTGGGCGCTCAGTGCGCCAACGAACAGGGTAAATTCTGGGAGTACCACAACGGCCTGTTTGAGAACCAAAGCCGCCTGAGCGAAGACTTCTTCAAGGAACTGGCCGGGACGCTGGGCCTGGATACGGCGGTCTTCAACGAATGCTACGACACTCAGCGCTACCGCGAAGAAATTGACTTCGACTACATCGACGGCTCGTCCAAAAACATCGGCGGGACGCCCGCCTTCTTCCTCAACGGCCAGTTCATCAGCGGCGCACAGCCCTACGCCCTGTTTGAGCGCCTGGTCTTGCGTGAACTGGAGAAGCAGGGCATCAGGCCACAACAAGCACAATAAGGCATGCACGGACGCAAGATCAACCGCGACTACCGCCGCCCCTTCTTCAGAAGACAGCGCAGCGTCTCCCAGACCAGCCTGTTGATCCTACTGGGTCTGATCGTGACCATCCCGCTGCTGGCCAGTTGGCAGTTCAGCGCTCTACAACTGGCAGCGTTAGAAGTCATCGGCATGGCCCCCACCAGCACGCCCTTCGCCAGCTTCTGGGCTAGCGAGGGACAGGCGCGCTACCTGGCAGGAGACTTGCGCGCGGCTGCCGAATTCTATCGGCGGGCTGTCGAACTGCAGCCCAACAACCCCAACTACGTGTACGAATACGGCCGCGTGTTGCTCGAGATAGACGGCTACGAACAGGCCGCTGAATTGGGCCGACGCCTGGTCGAAATTGCCCCGCAAGACCCGCGCGGCTATGCCCTGCACGCCAGCGCCCTGGTCTGGTCAGACCCAGCGGCTGCCATCCCCATCGCCATTAGCGGCATTGAACTGGGCCAGCCTTTCGCTCCGCTGAACGCCGCCCTAGCGGTCGCCTACACCAACATCGGCCGCTACCAAGAAGCGTTGCAGCGCGGTGACCTGGCCATCCGCCAAAATCCGCTGGACGCTACTGCCCGCCGCAGCTACAGCTACCCGCTCATCTTCGTCGGGCGCTACAGCGAAGCCATCAACCAGCTAGAACAGGCTATCGCTATCAATCCGCGCCAATTGCCACCCTATTTTGAGCTGGCTAGCCTCTACCGTCGCCTCGATCAACCTGAGATGGCCATCGCCATTTATCAACGTATCATAGAATACGATCCCAACAACGCACGCGCCTATCTGCGCCTGTGCGAGACCTACGCCGCCGCCGGCCTCTTCATCGAAGCCGAGCCATTCTGCCAGCGTGCCCTAGACATCGATCCTGCCTACGCCGATGCTCATCGTATGCAGGGCCAGTTGCGCTACAGTCGGCGCAACTACGAAGGCTCGATTGAATCGTTCAACACCTGCATTCGCCTGGGTTCAAACGCCATTGAATGCTACTACATTCGTGGCCTGGCTCACTACTTCTTGGGCCAGTGCGACGAAGCTTGGGCTGTGTTGAACGAATCGCTCAGGCGCGTCAATCCTGACTTGACGCCCATCGTCAATTCGATCAAGATCGGCTTGACCAACGTCACGGTGAACTGTGCCGGCTACCGAGGCCGTGAACTGCCCACGCCTATCCCGCCCACTCCTATTCCACCCACTCCGATCGGTGGCATTTAGCTCATGTACATCCGCCGCGAAGCCAGCAGCCTGTCGTTCCGCACCACGTCCAAGAGGCCGCACCGCTGGCGCTGGGTGGGCCTGCTGCTGGCCTTGATCGTAGGCCTAGCCTACTTCGTCTACACTCAGCCGCAGCAGATTAGCCAAGCTGTGCTGGAGTTGGCGGGCCGGCGCCCCACGCCGCTGCCGCTGCCTGGGGTGCTGGTGGGCCAAGCCGAGAGCGCCTTCCGCGCCGGCCAGCTCAGTCAAGCTATCAGCCTTTATGAACAGGCCCTGGTGCAGCGCCCAGAGAACGTCGACTTCCTGTACGCTTATGGTCAACTGTTGGTCGATGCCAATCGTCCCGACGAGGCGATTGAGGTCAGCCGTCGTATTTTGGCCCTGAACCCTGGTGACGTGCGCGGCTTGGCCCTCCAAGCGCGCGGCTTGGCCTGGCAGCGCCAGGGAGCGCTGGCCATTCCCATCGCCATCGCGGCGCTGGCCACTGATCCTAGCAATGCCGCTCTGCTAGAAGCGCTCAGCCGCGCCTATCTGGCTGAAGATCGCTGGCAAGACGCCCTGGACGCTGGTCTGCGCGCCGTCCAGGCCGATCCCGACGACGTGCGCGCCCGCTGGGCCTACGCCAACGCCCTCGCCGCCGTCGGCGCAGGCCAGCGCGCCATCGAACAGCTTGAACGCGCCCTCGCCCTCGCGCCCAACTTCCTGCCACCTTACTTTGAGTTAGCTTTCTTGTACTTGGCCCTCGACCGCGATCAAGAAGCCATCGATTTGTACGACCGTATCCTGAGCATAGAGCCGCGCAACGCCCGCGCTCTGTTGCGCCAATGCGAAGCCTACCGCAAGATAGGCGAATTCCAGCGCGCCCTGGGCTTGTGCCAGGACGCCGCCGACGCTGATCCCAGCTTCGTGCCAGCCCAGTTTCGCCTGGGTCAACTGCGTTACAGTCGCCGCGAATTCGACGTCGCCCAGGCAGCCTTTGAGCGCTGCTTGGCGGCTGATCCAGACAATCTCAACTGCCAGACCATGCTCGGATTGACCTTCTATTACCTGGGGCGCTGCGACGAAGCGCGCGCGCGCCTGGTTTCGGCTCAGGTTCAGGCTCAGGCACGCGGCATATCGAACACGGAACTCATCAGCCAGGGCTTGTTGCTGCTGTCAGGCGACCCAGAATGTCGCGGCTTAGCCATCATGCCGCCCACGTCCACCCCAGAGGCGACGCCAGAAGCGACCCCGCCTAGCGAAGACTAGCTCCAACAATCCGCACTTCAAGCCAGCTCACGCTGACCTGCTTGGCTTGGGCGGCTGCTTGGGCAGCCAGACGACGAAGGTCGCCCCTCGACCTGGGCCGTCGCTCTCTGCGTGAATGCGCCCTCCGTGCGCACTGACAATCTCGCGGACGATGGCCAGTCCCAAGCCCGTGCCACGCCGAGGGCCGCGCGCCTTATCCACCTGGTAGAAGCGCTCAAAGATGCGTGGCAGGTCTTCGCTGGGGATGCCTATGCCGCTGTCGCGCACGATCAGCTCCACGCCCTCGCCTGGCGCGTACAGACGCAGGCTCACCTGTCCGCCGTTGGGGGTGTACTTCAGGGCGTTGCTCAAGAGATTGGTGATGACTTGAGCTAAGCGGTCGCCATCACCGACGATAGGCAACTCAGGTGGAGCTTGCACTGCTAAGTCGATGGCCTTGCTCTGAGCCACCACCGCTAGGCGTTCTGCGATGGCCCGCGCCGCCCGAGCTAAATCCACTCGGTCGAAGTGCATGGATAGGCGTCCGCTCTGTAGACGAATGAGGTCAGTCAGCTCCACCACCAAGCGGTTGAGGCGCGCCGCTTCGTCGTGGATGATTCGAGCGGCTTGGGCAGGGTCTTTAGCTGCACCGTCTATGATGGCTTGAGAGTAACCCTGGATAGAAGTGAGCGGCGTCTTCAGATCATGGCTGACGTTGGCGACGAAATCGCGCTGAGCTTCTTGGCTGCTACGCACTTCGTGGGCCATATGATTGAAGGCTTGGGCCACGCGCCGCAGCTCTTGCGCGCCTTGTTCTGCCACGCGCACGCTGTAGTTGCCGCGCGCGACGGCTTCTGCTCCTTCAACTAAAGCCTTCAGCGGGCGGGCAATGCTGCGGCTGATGGCGAAGGCCAGCCCGAAAGCCACTAACGCGCCGATGAAGCCAGCCTGGATGATGGGCGGCAGCAGGGCGCGACCGAACTCGCTCAGGGCGCTCTGCAGCGAGCGCGTCGGGCGCGGCTCTGCGATCAGCAGAAGAGCAGGCTGGTTGGGACGCAGGGCTGGCGCTTCGCGGGCCACGCCAGCGAAGACCCACTCCTGCCCGTCTGGATCGTGGAACGTGCCGAAGAACTGGCGCGTCTCGCGCAAGGCTCGCTGCAAGAAGGGATTGTTGTAGTCGTCCATGCGCGGCGCTAGCGCGTCATTGAGCTGGAATGTACCGCTGGTATCGTGGAGGACGCTGAAAGTTCCCTTTTGCTCAACCAACCACAGCACGCGCACGCTGCGCGTCTCAGCGAAGTCGTTCATGAGATCGACAAAACGGCTCAATGTCAGGCGGTCGCGCCTCCGCCCGCCCAGGGCGATCAGATCGCGCAGGTTGAGGCCCTGGGCGATGGCAGCGATGCGCTGGTAGCTCTGCTCCAACGGAGCGGCCTGGGTGCTGAACAGCAGCAGCAGCGCTAGGCTGATGACGCCCAACGACACAGCCAACATGAACAGATAAGAGGCGAAGAGGCGCTGGCGCAGCGTGAAGCGGCGCGGCTGCCCTTGTGCCTTAGGGCGAGCAGGCGCGCTGCTGGCCAGGCTAGTCCAGGCGTCGTTGCTGAGAGGTTCATTCGCTGACAAGTTTGTAGCCTACTCCCCAGACTGTCTCTATGCTGGCGGTCATGCCCTTCAGCTTGTGGCGCAAGTGGGCGATGTGAACATCGACGGTGCGGGTTTCACCGGCAAAGCTGTAACCCCACACCACGTCCAGCAGCTTCTCGCGGCTGAAGACCACGCCGCGATTCTCCACCAGCAGGCACAGCAGATCAAACTCTTTCATCCGTAATTCTACACTGCGACCATCCACTTTGACGGTGCGCGCTTGTGGATCGATGACCAGATTCCCCAAGCTGAGCAGACGATTGCTGCTGAGTGGGCCGGAACTAGCTTCGCTGCCGCGCTTCTCGGTGCGGCGCAAGATGGCCTTGATGCGCGCCACCAGCTCGCGCGGGTTGAAGGGCTTGGTCAAATAGTCATCCGCCCCCAGTTCCAGCCCGACGATCTTGTCGATATCTTCGCTGCGGGCCGTGAGCATGATGATAGGAACGTCGGATTGAGCGCGCACACGGCGACAAACCTCTAGGCCGTCCAAGTGAGGCAACATAATATCCAGCACCACCAAAGCAGGCGGCGCTTCCTGGATCACCTTCAGGGCGCTCAGGCCGTCCAACGCCGAAACGACGCGGTATCCTTCTTGCTCTATGTACATGCTGGCTAGGTCAATAATGCGCTGCTCATCATCAACCAGCAGGATCGTCTCTGCCATCGCTAGCTAAGCCTCATGAGAATGTGATGTGGGACATCGTCTATATTGTGCCGCGAATTGAATTTTAGTGCAGGCCAAGCTGAACAGGTTTGTGTCTGGCGTATGAGCGCGCCTGGGGCTAAGATTACGTCATGACAATCCGCTTGCACCTGCCCTATGAAGAACTCCCGATGGTTGAAACCCTCTCTGCTGTGCCTCACCTGGCTGAAGATGTCTCGCGCCGCCTCATCTCGGCTTGCAATCTGTGCGGCGGCACAACCACCGCGCCGTATTGTCCACAGAATGGGCGTGGCCTCGTCCAATGCGTTAGCTGCGGCCTGGTCTATGTCGGCCAACAACCCGATGCCGAAGCGCTCTATACGCTCTACAGCGCCAACTATTTCAAAAACGATCACTCCGGCGAGGTAGGCTACACCAACTACGCGGCAGATGAACCCAACATCCGCAAGACAGCCCATAAGCGCCTGGCTCACATCGAACGCTTCGTGCCGCGAGGCCGCCTGCTGGACGTAGGCTGCGCGCTGGGCTTCGTCATGGACGTGGCCCACGAGCGCGGTTGGCAGGTAGAAGGCCTGGATGTGTCGCAGTTTGCCATCGAAACCGTGAAGACGCGCTGGGGCTACACCACCTATCATGGTAGCCTGACGGAGCAGAATTTGCCCAGCGCCGCCTACGACGCCATCACCATGTACGACGTGATCGAACACGTCCCCGACCCGCGCGCTTACGTCCAGGAAGCAGCGCGCCTGCTGCGGGCAGGCGGAATCTGCGAGTTGGCCACTCCTGACATAGGCAGCTTGCCCGCACGCCTGACGGGCAAGCGCTGGATCGGCTACAAACTGGCCGATGAACACGTCTACTATTTCAGCGTGGCCACCCTGACGCGCATGTTCAACGATGCAGGCTTCGACGTGGTCTATGTGCGCCACGTAGGCAAGCACGTCACGCTGCGTCTGTTCCTTGATCGCCTGGGTTTCTATGTCCCGCTGTTGGCCCGACCCTTGCAAGGGCTGGAGCAGCGTCTCCAGCTCTCGCAGCGCTCATTTTACGTCAATCCATTAGACATTGTGGCCATCACAGCGCGGCGGCGCAGCTAGGCGAGCTTCCGATCATGGACGGGCAGATTCGTGGGCTGCTGATCGGCGTTTTAGCCCTGCTCGGCGTAGCAGTTTGGGCCTTCCCCCAGTGGTATCCGCTGGTCAACCGCCAATCGGTGGTGGTAGCCTTCCCTGGCCTGGAGCTAGAAGCACAGGCTGACTTTCTGCTGCTGCCGCCGGCTGTACGCCAAGCCTATCAAGAGCTACGCGAGGGCAATAATCGCAATCCGCCTCAGCCTGAGGTGGCACTGGCCCTGGTGCGCGCGCGTCTGCTGACTGAGGACAATCCTGCCCCGCCAGAGCTGGGGCCGTTCCAACTGCCGCCAGGCAGCAGCATTCTGCGGCGCGGCACTTTCCTCAACAATCGCGAACCGTATCGCGGGGCAGAAGGGGGCGTGCTGATCTACCAGCTGCCCGATACGTCGACCTATCTGCGCCTAGAGGACTTCCGCACCACGCGCGCACCCGACCTGCGCATAGTGTTGACGCGCAATCCCGACCCTTACGATCCGCAAGGGGTGCGAGTGGATTACATCGACCTAGGTCCGTTGGTCTACAGCAGCGGCAATCAGAACTATGCTATACCGCGCGGGGTCGACTTCAGCCAGTACCCCACGCTAGCCCTCTACTCGCCCAGCCTAAACTTCGTCATCAGTAGCGCCACCCTGCGCTGAGGAGAGCCAGCCTTTGTCCACTCCAGCCCCACAGGCAGGACGCGCCCCCCTGGCCTTATTATTGCTGTTGGGCTGCCTGCCTGCGCTGCTGGCCTGGGGCGTGGCCTGGATCGTACATGGCGCTCCGCTGACGACTTATCGTCCGCAGGTGACCAACGATACGGTGCTGTACTATCGCTACGCCTATACCTTTTCTCAGGTGGGATTGGGCGGCGCACCCTATGGTTCGGACGAATATACCGCGCCCTGGCCCGTCTTGGGACGCTTTGGGGCGCATGGGCCAGCTCTGGTGGGCCTCTACGGGACTTGGCTGGCGCTCATGGGGACAGAGCCATACAAGATTCATCTTTTTCATGCCGCCTGGGTGGCGCTGGCTTTCGTGGTGCTGGCGCGCGTGGGCCGCTGGACGACGCGGCAGGTGTTTTGGGCAGCAGCCGCCTTGTCCACTTGTGCTTACCTGTTGTTCGGCCTGACCAACTTCCTACAAGAAGCCTTCCACTCAGGGGCGGCACTGCTGCTGGCCGCCCTGGCCATCGACCTGGGCCGACGGAAACAAGTGAGCGCAGGACGTGCGTTGCTCTACGCGGCGCTACTGTTCTGGTTGGCCTGGACGCGCATGACCTGGGCTTTCTTGTTCGTGCCGCTGCTGCTTGGCTTGCTGCGTCCGCGTACCCTGGGCCGCTGGCTGCTCGCTTTGAGTCTAGCGCTGAGCCTGGCGCTGGCGGCCCTGGGGTTGTTCAATCAGACCACGCCGCCCGGCAACAACGCCGTGCTGGCTATCATCCGCAACCTGCTGAGCAACTTGCCCAGTGTCATCTCTATGCTAGCGCGCCATCTGTTCAACACGATCGAATCGTGGCTGAACTTCAGCTGGCCTACGCCGCTGATCCCACTGCTGTTCATTGCATTGGCGGTAGTGGCCTACGTCCAATTGGCGCGGCAGCGGCGGCGCGATGAACGGGCCTTGTGGGGGCTGATCCTCTACAGCCTATTCGTCGTCTCTGCCTTCACGCTGGCCTTTTATCTGGGGGCGTTCTGGTCGCGCATTGGTTCACCTTTTTTCCTGTTCTGCCTCATGCTATTAGCTCATGCGGGCAAGACGCGCACGCTGGCGCCCCTCATCGTTGGGCAGCTGATTATTCTGGCCTGGTTTCCCCTCATGATCTCCAGCGAAACTCCTGATTACCACCCCGACGCCGCGCGCATCGCTGATTTTGAGCGCGCGGCTACCCTCATCGTGCTAGATGATGATCCGCCTTCAGACTGGTGCAACACGCTACTAGTGGATGGACGTCTGCTGGATGGTCGGCTTGTGGGCCTGCCACCTGCCCTGGGAGTCCACTTCCTGCGCGTCTACGATAACTTTGAGGCTGGCGTGCGCTCGCGTTATGTCTGGCTAAGCCAGGCCGCGCTGACTCGCCTGGACGAAGCCAGCGCTGCTCCTCTCGCCCTGCGGCCCATCGCTCAGCACGAAAATTTCACGCTGTACCTCAACGAACGTTCGGCCTGCCCATCCTAAGATATGGAGAGAACCATGCTTATCCTGCAAGATGCTCGCGCGCTGCTGCAAGCCCTCTGGAAGTGGGGAATCCTGGGCAGCTTGGTGGGAGTCCTGAGCGGCAGCGCCGCTGCCATCTTCCTGATCGCCCTGGACGCAGTGACGCGCCTCCGTCTGGATAATCCCTGGCTGATCGTCGGCTTGCCGCTGATAGGCCTGGGCATTGGCTACGTCTACTGGCGATACGGTGGTGCAGCTGGGCGTGGCAACGCCTTGATCCTGGAGAACATCCACGCGCCGCAGCGCATTCCACGCCGCATTGCGCCGCTCATCCTGCTCGGTACGCTGGCGACGCACCTAGTGGGCGGCTCTGCGGGACGCGAAGGCACGGGCGTGCAGATGGGCGTAGGCCTGGCGGAGGCGGTGCGTCGTTGGGTCGAAGCGGGCAGCGCCAACCTGCGTCGCTTGCTGGGTTGGCGCGGAGACGACGCTCGTCTACTGCTCATGGCTGGGATCAGCGGCGGCTTCGGCGGCGTGTTCGGCACGCCCATCGCCGGCATGGTCTTCGCCCTAGAAGTGCCGAGCATAGGCCGCGTGCGCTTTGACGGCGCGCTGCCCTGTCTGATCGCGGCGTTGGCGGCTGATTTGACAGGCGTGGTATGGAATGCGCCTCATGCCCACTATCCTGCCCTGCACAGCCCAGAGTTGCTGCCGTTGGAGCTGCTGCGCGTGGCCCTGTTGGGGACAGCCTGCGGCTTGGTCAGCTTCGGCTTCATTGAGCTGACCGAAGCCGTCAAACGCCAAGCCGCGCGCCGCCTGGCTTGGCCGCCGCTGCGCCCCACCCTGGGCGGTCTGGCGGTGCTAGGCCTGCTGTTGCTGCTAGGCCTGGACTACGGCGGTCTCAGCACGAGCCTGATCGACCAAGCGCTGCACGGAGAAGCCGTGCCACCGCTGGCCTTCCTGGCTAAGCTGATCCTGACTGCCGTCACCCTGGGCGTGGGCTTCGTCGGCGGCGAAGTGACGCCGCTGTTCGTCATGGGTGCGACGCTGGGTGCGACATTAGGGCCTGTTCTGGCCCTGGAAGCGCCCTTTGCCGCACAGATGGGCTTCGTCGCTGTGTTCGCTGCCGCCAGCAACACGCCCCTGGCTTCCGTGCTGATGGGTGTGGAGCTGTTCGGCAGCGACACGCATGGTCTGGCTTACTGGCTGGTGGCGGTGCTGCTGGCCTACTTGGTGAGCGGCCACCGTAGCATCTACGCCACCCAGCGCATTCGCTACGCCAAAGATGGCCATCCTGACATTGTGCAGAATGAGACCGTCCATGAGCGGCAAGAGCGCCGCTCAGGATCACACTGAGGCTCAGCTCGCCGCGCCCAGAAAGCGCAGGATGTCGTCGGCATGACCACGTTCATGACCCACCATGACGCCCATCATCTGGGCGATCGTCATCATGTGCAGGCTGGCGTGGCGACCTTCGTGAGCCAGCACCGAGTCGTCTTTGTCGGCCAGCCATTCCAGCAAGGCGCGCCGCGATTCGCTCATGCGTTCAATCGCCTGCTCTAGGCTGACTTCGGCGGCTTTCTCCACGCTGCGCCTGTTGAAGCGCTCTAAGTCATAATCTTCGGGAATGATGTTCTCGCCACGCGCCGCTGCGAAGATCATGTTGTTGTGGCCCTGGTCGGCGATCATCAGGTGGATGGCGAGCTGGCGCACCGTCCACTGAGCGCCTTCACTGTAAATTTGGGCGTCCACGCGGTCGCCGACGCGACTGAGCGCATCTAGCAGATGGGCGCGCGCTTGAGCGAGTTGGTCTTGTAGGGCTTCAATCTGAGTGCGAGACACAGGCTTCTCTCCAAAAAGATCATTCAAAACAATCTCACGTCTCCAACTTTAGCTTGCGTTGGCCTGCCAGGACAGGCTGACCTGACTGCATCGCATCGCTGAGCGGTGGTGAGACGCGCCAAGCCAGCCTCAAGGTCACATGGTGGCGTCTAGTCCTTCTACCCACAAGCGCTTCCACAGCAGAAGGCTGTCCAGGCCGATTTTGAGGCACTGGCCTTCTTGCACAGGCAGGTTAGGTTCTAAGTAGACAGCGATCCCCTGATGGTCTAGGCGCTGCCAAGCGTTTATTTCATTCACAGGGGGCTGACCTGCTTCAGCGACGGGTAACCACACAGTGCCGCCGCAACAGCCGTTGCGCACGCTCTGACGCAGCATAAGCGCGCTGCCTTGCTGACGGAGGTAGGCCAGTGCGGCGTCTTCAATAGTGAGGTGCAATGCCTTCATGCAGCTGCTGCTTGCTCTATTGCGAAGTGCTGGCGTGTGCTGTTGGCAATGCGCACCAAGGCCAACATGACCGGCACTTCCACCAGCACGCCAACCACTGTCGCCAGCGCTGCCCCAGACGTGACGCCGAACAGAGAGATGGCCACCGCCACCGCCAGCTCAAAGAAGTTGCTCGCGCCGATCAGTGAGGCTGGCGCTGCAATCCTATGCGGAATCCTCCAAATGTAGGCGGCATAGTAGGCGATGGCGAAGATGAAGAAGGTTTGCAGGATCAGCGGTACGGCAATTAGCGCGATGTGCAGCGGATTATTGACGATCTTCTCGCCCTGGAAGGAGAACAACAGCACCAGCGTCAGCAGCAGGCCGATGATCGTCACTGGCCCTAGGCGCTTGAGGAAGACGTTATCAAACCACAGCGCGCCGCGCGTGCGCAGCAGATAGACGCGGCTGGCGTAGCCTGCCGACAACGGCACAACGATGTATAGGATCACCGACAGCAGCAGCGTGTCCCAGGGAACGACAATATTGCTGATCCCCAGCAGAAAAGCCACGATTGGCGCGAAGGCCACCAGCATGATGAGGTCATTCACCGAAACCTGCACCAGAGTATAGGCTGGGTCACCTTTGCTGAGGTAGCTCCAGACGAACACCATTGCTGTACACGGGGCAGCTCCTAACAGAATAGCGCCAGCCACGTATTCCTGCGCCAAGTCTGGCTCAATCAGTGCAGCGAAGAGTCCTCGCAAGAAGAGCGTCGCGAAGATTGCCATTGTGAAGGGTTTGATGAGCCAATTGACGACGACGGTCAGCAGCAGACCCTTGGGCTGGCGACGCACACCCAACACGCTGCTGAAATCGATCTGCACCATCATTGGGTAAATCATCAGCCAGATGAGGATGGCGATGGGAATGTTCACCTGGGCGTAGGTGAATTGGCTGAGAGTCTCTGGGATGAAGGGCAGCGCCTGGCCAATGACAATACCGACGACAATGCACAATGCCACCCACAAGCTCAGATAACGTTCAAAGAAACCCAGGCCCTTACCTTTCACAGCTTCTTCCTGGTTGCTAGTTGGTGTCGATTGACTGATGGTGGCCACAGAGCGATCCTCCTTAGCTCAAATTGAAGGCTACCGATGAACGTACAGTCTAGCTCAGAGACGCTCATTTGTCACTAAGGAGAGCAGATCAGACTCCATTCTTGGACTTGGAGCGCATGGATTACAATACACACAGATTGACCTTGTAATCTAAAGAGCAACCCTAATGTCCCTCCCTCTCACCACGACCTACAACTTTGAGACCTCCCACAATTGGCGCGCCCTGCACAGCAGCAAATGGTCTTACTTCCCTGAGGACGTGCTGCCTATGTGGGTAGCCGACATGGACTTCACCAGTCCGCCCGCTGTCGTGCAAGCCCTGACGGAGCGCGTGGCCGCTGGCTACTTCGCCTACACGCTGGACTACCCGCCCCTGAAGGAGGCCGTCGTGGAGCGCATGGCACGCCTCTACGCTTGGCATATCAGCCCCGAAGACGTGCTGCTCATCCCTGGCATGGTAGTGGCGCTCAACTTGGTGGCGCGCGCTATCGGCAAGCCTGGCGACGCCATCTTGTCCGAGACGCCCGTCTACGGCCCGTTCCTCAGCGTGCCGCGCCATAACGCCAAATTCGCTCGCACCGTCGATCTGCGCTACGTGCCGCTGGAGGGCCAGGCCTTCACCTATCGCACGGATTGGGACGCGCTGGAGGCGGCGTTCAGCCCACAAACTTCGCTCTACTTCTTGTGTAATCCCCACAACCCTGGCGGCTTCTGCTATGCCCGCGCCGATCTGGAGCGCCTGGCGGCGCTGTGCCTGAAGCACAAGACTGTCATCTGCGCCGATGAGATTCACAGCGACTTGCTGCTCGATCCGCAGGCGCAGCATATCCCCATCGCCACGCTGTCGCCTGAGGTGGCACAGAACACCATCACGCTCATTGCACCCAGCAAGACCTATAATCTGCCTAGTCTGGGCTGCTCGATCGCCATCATCCCCAATCCAGAGCTGCGTCGCGCCGTCGCAGAGGTCATGCAGGGGATGGGCCTGCACGTCAATGTGCTAGGCGCCGTCGCTGGCGAAGCAGCTTACCGCTCAGGCGATGACTGGCTGAAGGCAGTGCTGACCTATCTGCGCGCCAACCGCGACCATCTGGTGGACTTTGTGCTTCAGCACCTGCCTCAGCTGCGGATCACCGTGCCGCAAGCCACCTATTTGGCCTGGTTGGACTGCCGCAACTTGGCTATCGACGGAGACGCGCACAGCGTCTTCCTAAAACGAGCGCGGGTTGCGGTCAACCCAGGGACGTTCTTCGGATCAGCGGGGACGGGCTTCGTGCGCCTCAACTTCGCCTGTTCACGCGCCACGCTGGACGAGGCGCTAGAGCGCCTGCGCGCGGCGCTGGCCTAAGCTGTCGTCGGCTTGGCGGGCGGAAAATCGGACGAAGTGGCGGGCAGAGAGACGCTTTGGCCCAGCACGGGGCTGATGAGCGCCTCCCCTGCCTCGTAGACGTCTAGCAAGGCATAGCGTCCCGCATCGTCGCGCCCATGCACGGCAATGTAGCAGTTGTCCACTCTTGCCTCAGGATGCTTTAATGCGCTAACGTGGTGAAATGTCAAACAAGCTAAGCAAAATAGGTGTTATGGTCTTGACACCACAGCAATTTTATCTGCCCCCTCAACAATGGCCAAGTTGAGGGGGCAGCACTGGCATCACAGGCCCACGTCGCGCCGCTCCCAGCGATAAACCGCCGCCGCGATCATCAGCGCCGCCCCACCTAGCAAGATCAGCAGGTTGAGCGGCTGAACGCCCTCGAACATGATGTTGGCGCTATCGTAGTAGCGGAAGTAGGACAGTGGCCTCAACGCGCCGACGATAGAGTCAGTCGCCGCCGCTCCTAGCGTGTCCAGGAAATAGCTGATAATGACGATCAGCACCGCCAAGCCTATGGCTACTGTACGCCGCTTGACCAGCGTGGCGATCAGCGCCGTGAGCGCAGCCGTGAAGATCATCAGCGGGATGAGGCTGAGGCTGGCGACCGCTAACTTGTTCATATCCAGCGGCAGGCTCGTGAGGAACGTGCCGCCCAGCCACACCCCCAAGTGGTTGAGCAAAGCGATCAGCACGATGAAGACGCAGAAGGCCGCAAAGCGCTCTACGATGACGCGCCAACGCGCCACTGGCGCAGTCAGCACCATGTCCATGATCCCTTCGTCTTCGTCGTTGCTGGTCAACGACAGGCCTGCCACAATGCCGTAGATGGGCATAATCATAACCAACTGAGCGAAGACCGCCAGATTGATGAACGACTCTGGCGTCATCTCGCGGCTGATGTCCATGCCCAGGGCAGCCAGCAGCCCGGCCGGCATGGTCTTGAACAGCTCTTGATACTGTTTGAGCGCATCCATGTCTTGGACGAAAGCGACGGTGAACAAGCTAATGAAGCCCAGGGCCAAGCCCCAGTACAGAGCTGTGCGCCAACTGCGACGCAGCGTCTCTGTGAAAAGTTCGCCTTGCATGATGACTACCTCCGTCCTCACTTCTGTTCGTCGCTGTAGAAAGCCAGGAAGATTTCTTCTAGGCTAGGTTCGTTGATGTGGACGTTGCGGATGTACGCCCCGTTGAAGGCGCGCAGCAGCGGATCGAAGTCGCCGTGCAGGCGCAGATTGAGGCTGCTGCCCTCCACCTTGACGGCGCTCACTGGCGCCTGGCGCGCTAGACTCTCGACCCAGCTCGATGGCACAGGCTCGCGGAATTCCAGGCGCACATCGCGGTAGCCTACCTGCACTAACTTGTCGACCGCCTCTACAGCCCTCAGGCGACCATCGCGGATGATCCCTACGCGGTCGCAGATGGCCTGCACTTCGCTGAGGACGTGGCTGCTGAGGAAGACCGTGCGGCCTTCAGCCTTGATCTCCAACATCATGTGGTTGAAAGTCTGCTGCATGAGCGGATCGAGTCCGCTGGTCGGCTCGTCTAGGATGACGAGTTCTGGCCTGTGCATGAGGGCCAACACCAAGCCCAGCTTGCGCTTATTGCCCGTCGAATAATCGCGAATGCGCTTGCTCATGTCCAGCTTCAGGCGTTCGGCCAAGTGCTGAGCTTCCGCCCATATGCGCGCTTCATCGCCGCGCAAGCGGGCCATGTGGCGCACCACCTGAGAAGCCAGGCGGTTCTTCCACAAGTTCAATTCACCGGGGATGTAGCCAATGCGCGCGCGGATAGCCAGGCTGTCGCGTCTGCTGTCTAGGCCAAAGAGCTGGGCTGTGCCGCTGCTGGGACGGATCAAATCCAGCAGCAGACGAATGGTGGTCGTCTTGCCAGCGCCGTTCGGCCCTAAATAACCGAAGATTTCGCCCTGATAGACCTGCAAGTTTAAGTCGCTGAGAGCTTGGGTGGTGACCTGGCCGCTGCGATAGACCTTGCTGAGGCCATGTGTTGCGATGACAAGTGTCATAGTGTTCGTCCTCCTGAGCGTAATTTGCTCGGTGAAAGACGCCTGAGCAATTCGGCGTCCATCTCACTTAAGCTTAATCCCGAACACCAGGACAACACAGCACGACACCCCCCAAAAAGTGGGGATAAGGCACAGAGTGCATTGGCGCTAGGCTTCAGCAGGAGTAGGGCTGCTAGCTGGCTGCGATGGAGCAGTTGCCTGCGGCGAGGTAGCAGCCTGCGGCGCAGGTGGAGGCGGCGCCGTGGCAGCCTTGCCGATGGTGGGCCTATCGGCCATCTGCGGGAAAGGATCGCGACCATTGAGCTTATGCAGCGTGTATTCGACGATGACGCGGATAGTGGCCATGACCGGCGCTACTAGGAACGCTCCCAGTACGCCGCCGACGGCCGCGCCGATGAAGATACCCACCACCACCACCGACAGCGACAAATCCAGCGCGTCGCCTAAAATTTTGGGCGCTAGCACGTTCCAGATGATTTGCGAGATGAAGATGTTGATCCCGACGACCAACAGCGCTACTGAGACGTTGCTCAGCTCTGTGAAAACCGACGAGCCTTGCAGCAGCGGCACGAGCGACAGCGGCGCCAGGGCAATGAAGCCGCCGACGGTGGGGATCAGCGAGATGAAGCCGGTCACGATGGCTAAAATTTCAGCGTTAGCGATGCCCATCAGCACCAGTTGGATGTAGGTCGCCGCGCCGATGATGACGCCAATCGCCACTTGCCCGCGAAAGAAGCTGTTCCAGACGACGACGATGCGCCGTATCAGCTCGCGAATTTCGCGCTTGTAGAGCGGCGAAGCCCAGTCTTCGAAAGCCTGTCGCGTCTTGGGCATGTCCAACAGAATCAACAGCGACACAAACAGCGACAGCAGCAGGGTGGCCAAGAAGCCTGTCAGCGTGCCAATCGCCGAAGTGACGGTGCCGGTCACACCGCCGACGACGCTGGACAAGCTGCTGATGAGTTGCTGCAAGTTCACGCCTTCGATAAGCAGGGCAGGATTGCCGACAGTGGGCCTGCTGACGGACTCGGCGATTGATGTGTCGGCCTCCGTCGGCACGGGCGTCGCCTCTGGCGCAGGAGCAGCAGGTTGATCGTCCTCGCTCGCCTCTTGGGTCTCGTCTTTGGCGACGTCGGATACGACTGGAATTTCGCTCAGCAGCTCATCAGGGGTCGTCCCTGTTCCCACCACGAAGTTGCGCAGCGGGATCAGGATGGGGTTGAGGTCAATCGTCACGCCGACGACTTCTACGAATCCCTGCTCTTCTTGATACTCGCTCATGCGCTGGATGAAGCTCTCGTAGCCCAGCTGCGCGCTCAGGCTGAGCGTGTTCACGCCACGGATGATGGAAGGCACGAGGGTGAGGATGATGATGAACAGCGTGACCAGTGTCGTCAGGTAGACGATGGCCACCGAAGCGGGCCAAGAGAGGTGGAAGCGCCGCGACAAGGCCTTGGAAGGGCTGTAGAGCAAGAAAGCCACCATAAGCGAGATAGACAGCATTTGGAAGACGGGAGCTAGCAGCGTCAGCGCATAGACCCCGCCAACGATCAGGCCAATGAGGGCGATTGTGCGGGTGGTGCGCCCCCACTGCGGGCTGTAGTCTTCTTGTAGGTCGACCAGATGAGGCGTATCTTCTGAAGCTGGTGCGGATGGGTGAGTCGAGTGCAGAGTATCCTGAGCCATGAGCTTCATCTGTCTCTCACAGAGCTTACAAATTAGCAACTCTACTATGCGCCAAGTGACAGAGCTTGTGCTTGAGAGCGCTTATGACATCCTATTGTAAAAAAACCCGCCAACGCCGCCAGTGTTGCGTGGATTGCGCCCATATGTGGCGAAATACGCCGACTCGCCTTATAGTTAAGGCATATCCATCGTACATGCCGGAGCAGAGCCTATGGCAGACACGTTCGAAACCGTATGGGATTTGCCGCGCATTGAACTGCGCCCCCTGGATGGGCTACGCGAGACGCGCCCCTGCGCGGTCTTGGCCGGCGAAAAATCCTGGGCTGTCGTGGGCGCGCTGCTGCCTCGCTGGCCCATCGTCGTACAAGCCGAACCGCCGAGCGCCGACAAGAAGTATTTGGACATGCTGGCCGACAGCCTGCCGCAGCATGTGGAAGTCATCTATGGGATTGGCGGAGGTCGCGTAGCCGACGCCGCCAAGTACGTCGCCTGGAAGAACAAACGGCCTGCCGTCATCATCCCCACCACCCTCAGCGTCGATGGCTTCTTCACGGCGCTGGCTGCCCTACGCGATGACGGCTCAGTCTATTACGCGAACACTGGCCCAGCCGAGCGCGTCATCGTCGATATGGACGTGGTGAGCGGCGCGCCGCCCCACATACGCGGCACAGGCATTGTCGAAATCCTGAGCATGACCACTGGCCTGCTAGACTGGAAATACGCCGCCGACCGCGGCAAGAACAGCTACCAGGAACGCTTCCAGCCCTGGGCGGCTAGCATCGCCGCCGGCATCGCCCAGCAGGCTTACAAGATCGCCGCCGGCGTTGGGGCAGGTCGCGCCGACGCCCTGCGCAACCTGCTCGATCTCATGTGCGTCGAAGTCCAGCTCACCAACCAGCTGGGCCACAATCGTCCTCAAGAAGGCAGCGAGCAGTATTTCGCTTACGCCATCGAGCGGCGCGCTGTGCGCGGCAAGAGCCTCCCCTACGCTGACCTGGTCGGGCCTGGTATCCTGGTAGCCGCTGCCATGCATGGCCAGAACATCGCACCCATCCGCGATACGCTGCGCTCGGCTGGCGTACGCCTGAACCAGCTGCGCAAAGAAGACATCATCGCTACATTGCGCGAGCTGCCCGACTATGTGCAGCGCCACAACCTGCCTTACAGCATCGTCCACGACTTTCAGCCGACGGAAGCCAACATCGCCCGCGTGCTGGAGGGCTGGATATGAGCCATAGGCAAAATCGCCCATCTGCGCTAATCTAAGCCGCGCTGAGGCCCTTCAAGCCATCAGCGCACCACCGATTCGTCATGGTCACAGGCCCGCCCTGGTGGCCCGCAAAAGTTGAGGCCTAATTATGATCGCCTTTGGTACGGATGGATGGCGCGCCGTCATCGCCGAAGACTTTACTTTCGCTAACGTGCGTCTGGTGGCCCAAGCCGTCGCTGAAGCGGTGCTGCGCCAACATCAAGGGACAGACGCGCCCCAGGTCGTCGTCGGCTTCGACACGCGCTTTCTGTCGGATCGCTTCGCCATCGAGACAGCCTGCGTGCTGGCCGCCAACGGAATCACGGTGTGGCTATCGCGCATGGACGTGCCGACGCCGGCGGTGTCGTACAACGTCGTCGACAAAGGCGCCGACGCAGGCATCGTCATCACGGCCAGCCACAACCCGCCGCGCTACAACGGTTTTAAGCTGAAAGCGTCCTACGGCGGTAGCGCCACTGCCGAACAATCGCGACTGGTAGAAGGCATACTGCGCGAATTGGAAGCAGGGCGCAGCCAGGTGCGCCTGATGGACTATCAGCCAGCCCTGGATGCCGAGCAGATTCGGCGCTTTGACCCAACTTGGGTCTATTACAAGCACCTGAGCGAGTTGGTGGACTTGGACGCCATCAGCGAACGCGAGCTGAAAGTAGTAGTCGATTCCATGTATGGGGCGGGGCGGGGCGCGCTGCCTGCCGTCTTGGCTCGCACTCGCACTCGCATTGAGGAAATACGCGGCAACATGAATCCTGGCTTCGGCGGTATTCACCCAGAGCCGATTGCTCGCTATCTAGGCGCGCTCACCTCCGCCGTCTCCCGCTCTGACGCCGACTTGGGCCTGGCCACCGACGGCGACGCCGACCGCATTGGCGCCGTGGACGCGCGTGGCCAATTCGTCGACCCACACCAGATTTTCGCCCTCACTTTGCAGCACCTGGTGGAGAAGAGAGGCCTGCGCGGCGACGTGGTCAAGACCATCTCCACGACGGCCATGATCGAGCGTATGTGCCAGAAGTACGGCCTGACGCTGCACGAGACGCCCGTCGGCTTCAACCACATCGCTGAACTGATGATGAGCCATGATGTGCTGATCGGCGGCGAGGAGAGCGGTGGGATCAGCATCAAAGGCCACATTCCAGAAGGCGACGGCGTGCTGATGGGCCTGCTGCTGCTGGAGGTGATGGCCCACCACCGTGCGCCACTGCACGAGATCGTCGCTCAATTGCGCCGCGACTTCGGCCCGGCCTACTACGACCGCCACGACGAACGCCTACACAGGCCCATCAACAAGCGCGAGGCGCTCAAGCGTCTGAGCGATTCTGTGCCGTCGCACATCAATGGGCAGGCTGTGACGCGGGTCAACGCGCTGGACGGCGTGAAATATCTGCTGGCCGACGGCGGCTGGCTGCTGATCCGTCCTAGCGGCACAGAACCGGTGCTGCGCATTTACGCCGAAGGCCCAACAGCGGAAGATGTAGCCGAGCTGCTGCGCCAGGGTGCTGCGCTGGGTCAAGCCCTCACCGCGCCGTAGCACTGGTCTGCGTTCTATCCTTCGCCGAGTCAGCAGAGCTGAGCATAACCTCCGAGCTGGCAAGCGAAGTCGTCTCAGCCGCTCACGCCAGCGGGCGGCTCAAGCGGGACATAGGGTTCTTCCCACCACTTGGGATAGGCAGCGGCAGGCACGTTGAAGTAGGCGTCCAGAATGCGGCGAGCGATCGGCGCGGCGACTTCTGAGCCTTCGCGGCTGTTCGTCACGATGACGGCCAACGCCACTTGCGGGTCGTCGGCTGGGGCGAAGGCCACATACCAAGCATGAGGTGGCCTGCCGCTGCCGCGCGCGCCCGTCTCGGCGGTGCCAGTCTTGCCGCAACTGGCGTAAGGCGCATTGCCGAAGACGCGAATGGCCGTGCCGTACGTCCTGTCGGTGGTCACCAAACACATGCCCTCGCGCACAATAGCCAGGGTGCGATCCGAGACGTTCAACTCGCGGCGCACGCGCGCCTGGAAGGTCTGTTCGGCTGGCACGCGGTCGAAGCCGCCTACCTGGAGGACAATCTGCGGATCGTAGAGAGTGCCGCCATTGGCGATGACGGAGACGGCCATGGCCATTTGCAGGGCCGTCACCTGCACATCGCCCTGGCCAATGGCGTTGTTGATGGCTTGAGAGGGACTGTTAGGGCGGGCCACGTTGCCGCTGGCTTCGCTGCCCAGGCCCAGGCCATAGCGCTGGCCCAGGCCAAATTGCTCGCTGTAATCGGCCAGCAGGTTGGGACGCTGGCGATACAGCAAGCCGCCCATCTCCCAGAAGAAGGGGTTGCAACTCGCAGCGATGGCCTGGCGAAAGGTAATTTCGCCGGCGGCGGGCAGGCCGTCAGCGACGCGCCAGTCTTGGCGTAGGCCCACCGTATCGCCGTAGTTCGGCCCGTTGGCCCACTCCAATTCGCAGGCGAACGGCTCGTCTGCGCCATAGACGCCCTCCTCTAGGGCGGCGACGGCGGTGATGATCTTGTAAATGCTGCCTGGCGTGTATTGCTCTTGCAGGGCCTTGTTAGAGAGAGGTTGACGGCGGTCGGCGCTCAGGTCGCTGATGAGCTGGACAGGATTCTGATAGGATGAGCTGGGGTTGAACAAGCCAGGGTCATAGGTGGGGTAGCTGGCCAGGGCCAAAATCTGGCCGTCCTTGACGCTGACGACGACGGCAGCAGCGCCGCCTGCTACGCTGGCCCAATTGTTGGCGGCGTAATTGTAGGCGTCGCTGATGGCCTGCGAGGTGGCGTTCTGCAACCTCCAATCAATCGTGAGCTGCACGGGCTTGCTGACCTGGCCCCGCGCGCCGCCAATCTCGCGGATGGTCGCCCCGCCAGGTTCGACAATGCGCACGATCCGCTCTGGTTGGCCCGCGAGTTGGGCTTCATAGAGCGCTTCAATACCCGCCAGGCCCACCAAGTCGCCGGCCTGGTAACCACGCCCCTCGTACACGGCCAGCTGATCCGCTGGAATGCGGCCAACGTAGCCCGTGACATGAGCCGCTGCTCCATGCCCTACATAGCGCCGCGCGCGAATCGTGCCGCTCTTGCGGAAGCCAGCGCTCTCGTTGCTGAGCGCGCAGTTGGCATTCAGCTCCTCGCGATTGGCCGCCAGCGTCTCTGGATCAAGCTCGGCCACATGAAACCAGGTATCTGGATTGAAGTTGGCGAAGCGCTGAGCCAATTGGAAGCGCGGACGCTGCAAGATACGGGCCAGGCTGTCCAGGCAGCGATCCACGCTGGCCATATCCTGCTTGATGACGCCGATGAAGGCAATGGTGCCGTTGCTCTCCACCAAGACGACGCCGTTGCGGTCGTAGATGTTGCCGCGCGGGGTACGCCGTCCTTCGATCAGCAGGCGCGCTTCGTCGGCCAAGCCACTCAGGATGTCTTGGGGCGACCAAGCAATGCGCCATTGACCGTCTTCGCGCACGAAGCGCATGAAGCGGTCGGCGTCTTCAATGCTGCCGAAGGCGGGCGACTGCAGGGTGACGCTGTAGCTCAGCTCGGCGCTCTCGCCTTGCTGCCGCCAGCTGCCGATGGTGTAACTGATAGCGCTGAGCTGGAGGCTGTTCTTGACCAAGTTATAGCGATTCTGGAAGACTTCTAGGCTATAGCGAGCCTGGCTGCGCGCGCTGATGGCCCGATACATGGCTTCATAACTGCCCGCATTCCAGCTGTCCAGGAAGGAACGAGCGATTTCATCGGGAGCAGTGCTGCTGAACAGCACCGTCAGCGGCTGAGCAGGCGCGTTGCCTTGTGGGTTGCCACCGCTCAGGGCGTCGCAGGCCACTAGCAAAGGCAGCAGAGCCAGCGCCAGGATGGGCAGCTTCATGTGCGCCGACCTCAACCACTCATCGGCACGAAGCGCACTTCGTACAGCTTGGGCCATAGCTTGCCCGTGATGTAGAACGTATCCGTCTCTGGGTTGTGAGCGATCCCATTCAGGACGGCGTTTGGGCTGAGCGCGGCGCGTTCCTCGGCGGTCAGCAGCTCGCGCGCGTCGATGATGCCCACCACCTGGCCGTCGCGCTTGTCGATCTGGACGATGAAATCGGTCTGCCACAGGTTGCCATACACCAGGTCGCCGACGCATTCCAGCTCGTTGAGCAGGTTGGCAGCCAGCGTCTGGCCCTGGATGGTGACCGCAAATTTGACGATCAGCTCAAAGGTCTGTGGGTCGCGCAGGCTGAGGTAGGGCGTACCGTCGCTGTGGTACAGGTAGCGACCATCGTAGCACAGCCCCCAGCCCTCACCCTCATAGGTGTACGTGTCCAGGCGCTCAAAGGTGGCCAGGTCATAGACGAAAGCTTCGCCTTCCGTCCAAGTGAGCTGAATGAGACGACCATCGACCAGCGCCAGGCCCTCAGCGAAGTAGTCGGGCAGCGCGTTTGGGCCGCTGAGCTGTTCGGCAGGCCGCGAGACGGGCCGACGCTCCAATACCTCGCCGCTCTGTAAATCGACGCGGCGCAGCGAAGACTGCCCACGCAAGCCGGTACTTTCGTACAGGACGCCATCATGCCACAGCAGGCCCTGAGTGAAGGCCTGTGGATCGTGGGGATAAGTCGCCAACACCTGAGGGACGAGGCGGGCTGGGGTGGCGAAGCTGAAGGATTGGGCTTGGGCTACGGCGCCGAGAGCCAATAGGGTCGAGCTGAGCAAGATAGTAAGACGGGCGAGGCGCGCAGTCATAATACGGGGAACGCTCCTGATGGGCAATGGATGGACTGATTGTAGACCTGAGCGCGCCCAGCGCACAGGGGCGTTTGACCTCAGCCTGCAGGAGCGAAGAGGGCTTGCAGAGCCAGGCCGAGCAGCAGCAGGCCCAGCGCCACCCAAATCAACAAAGCGGCTTTGCGCTTCCAGCGAGCATATTGGTCGATCAGGCCGCGCGGGTTCAGCCCTTCAGGCTCAGGCGGCGCATCGCTGGGAGGTGAAGGCGCGTCGGTCATAGTGAGGAGAAGCGCGCTAGATCATCCAGCACAAGCGCGCAGAACAGGCCAGCGTCTAAAGATACTGCTTGACCGTCGCCAGTAGGATTTGCGCGCTGGCAGGTTTGGCCATGTAGCCATCGCAGCCAGCGTTCAAATAGGTCTGACGCGCGCCTTCGCCAGCATCCGCTGTGAACGCCACAATCGGCACAGGCTGAAGCTCTGGAATAGCTTTAATGCGCTGCGTAGCCTCAATGCCGCTGATATCTGGCAAGTTGATGTCCATCAGGATCAAATCTGGCTTCTCGCGCTGTGCTATTTCAACCCCCGTGCTGCCATCGGTTGCGCCAAAGACTTCGTGACCGCCAACGTGACGTAGAATGCGACAGACCAAATCCATGTTTTGGGGGTTGTCCTCGATATAGAGAATGCGTGCCATACCAGTTACAATCTCCTGAAAGCAGATTAGGGCCGACTTAAACAAAGATGAAGTGGATCAAGTCGCCAAGAATTCCGCGACTTTGCCCAGCAGCACGTCCTTGCTGACGGGCTTGGCCAGATAGCCATCGCAACCGGCGGCCAGGCAGCGCTCCTCGTCACCGTACATAGCGTTGGCTGTCAGAGCCACGATGGGGACAGCGCCCATCTGCGCCTTGATGCGTCGCGTGGCCTCCAAGCCGTCGATATCAGGCAGGTTGACGTCCATAAGGATCAAGTCGGGTTTGTCTTGTAGCGCTATCCGCACCCCACTCAGGCCGTCTTCGGCTTCCAAGACCTGATAGCCGCCATGCACTAGGATTTTGCGCACCAGGCGCATGTTCTGCGGGTTATCTTCTACGCATAGGATGACGGGCATGAGCAGCTAGCTCTCAAGGCCTTCGCCGACGGGTTCTTGACCAGTGGTGATCCCCGTCCATTCGGGTTTGTCGCCGCGCAGATGGCCATAGATGGGCTTCTCGTAGCGCAGTACGTCGATGATCGTCGTCATGTCACTGATGGGCAAGAAGATCGCCCCATTCTTGTTGGGCAAGTCCAACACGGGCAGGGGGAAGGCGCTGTCGCTGGCCAGAAAATAAACATCCAAGCGGTAGTTCTCGCCTGTGGTGCTGTGGCCAGTGCAGCGGATCAGCCCGCGAATGCGCGCTTCGACGCCGTTGAACTGGCGCACTTCGAATTGGCGGAAAGCCACCATATATTCAGTGATCTCGAAGAAGACGATGGGCAACTCGGACGGCATGTGGGGCGCTCCCTGTTCGACAACTCACGCGCTCCATTATACCTTATGGTGGGCTTTGGACTGAAGGTTGTCTGCTCTCAGACACTGCGCCGCTCATGTCGGCTTTCACGCCAGCCTCATGAAGTTTTGCTACGCTCCTTGTGCATAGCCTCGTCCATAGCAGAAAGAAGCTTGGTTCATCATGCGCATTCTTCCATCCGCACGCTCCGTCGTGCTGGCCGTGCTGAGCCTGCTGGCCCTGGTGGCCTGCATGCCCACCGCGCCTCAAGCCACTGAAGCCCCATCGGGCAGCCAGCCCCAAGCCCCTGCGGCTCGTCGCCCCGTCTTCTACGACTCTTACGCCAATTGGTGAGGGACGTGTCGTGCTAATCAGCCCGTCGTGAACGGGTTACAAGCTCAATTCGGAGACCGTATCGACTTTGTCCTGCTGGACATTGACAAGTCCGAGACCCTGCCTCTGCGCCAAAAATTCGGCTTGGTACAACGCGCCAACTATGCCCTCGTCGCTCCTGATGGCGAAACAGTAGTACGGCGTTGGTTTGGCCTGCTCGACGAACAAGAACTAGCCAGCTACCTAAGCAATTATCTAGCCAGCCTGCCCTGAACTAGTCCAGGCGCGGCTATCACCTATCCGCTGCTGACGCCCCTGTCCCAGTCCTCTGGCGCAGGGGCTTTTTCATGCCACGCAACGAGGGAGCAGAAGGACAAACATTTGCAAGTTTTTACACCCAATATAGCTTGATATCTGCCTAAGATTATGTAGTGCTGAAGAATGCCTTGCGTGTGGTCTCTAAGAAAAGGACAACCTCATGACCAATCGTCTCTTGATCCTAGTCGTCGCTATTGCTGCCCTCGCAGCTCTGGCCATCGCCGAAACCCCTGCTCCGACCCCCGACCCCAAAGACAACGCCTGCTACCCTGGTGGCAGCATGGATGGCCGCTGCGAGGATGACAACCATTGGAATGCTGGCTGGTACTATGCCCGCTGGGAACAAGGCAAGATCAAGCGCGAAGACTTCCCTGTCATGTACATTTGGGTGCTGCCGCCGCTGCTCGAACCCGCTGAACAGGCACAAGGAAGCAGCAGTGGCATTTGCTATCCGTTTGAATTATTCGACTCACTTCTGTACACAGGGCCAGCCAACACCTTAGGCAACTTTATCTACTACGCAGAACCTGATTGTACTGGAGAGCCAGAACCCTTCGACGAAGATGCTCTCATCGTGTTTGCCGAAGACGAAGATGAAGCAGAAGAGATATGCGAAGACATTCTCGACGATTGGGTTTTTGTCGATGAGCTGGCAGAAGGGGTGTACTTCTGCGTCATTGACTGAGCCAGGTCTAGCACAGCGAGCAAGGTTGGCTCGGAAGTCCCCCTGCGCCTGGGCCTCAGCCCCTGCCCCAGTCCTCTGGTGCGGGGGCTTCGTCTTCGCCATCAGGAGACGAGCAAAGAGCAAAGGTATTCGTGTCTTGTTAACATCAGACACACGTCTCAGCATTCAGGGCATTTCGACAGAGAGTCGCAAGAGTTCAAAGTCCAGAGAGAGGATCAAGGTCAGTTTCTTCGACCTTTCGAGAGGTTGACGACCAGCTAAGACTTAACACAAACCGCCTTGAACTTTTGCGTCTAGGTTGTTGACTCTAGGCTGAATATAGAGTATGTTGTGATTAGGTCTTAAGACAAGCTCGGCCTAAAAACTACCAGAAAGGATAGTAACGTGCGTACTCGTCTTGTAATTCTAGTTGCCGTCGCGGCCATCCTCGCAGCCCTGGCTATCGCTCAAACTCCTACTCGGCCTCGTACAATCCCGGTCATCGCCCAAACCCGCGTTGTTCCGACTCCCGACCCCAAAGACAATGCCTGTTACCCTGGCGGTAGCATGGCAGGCCGCTGCGAGAATGACAACCATTGGAATGCTGGCTGGTACTATGCCCGCTGGGAACAGGGTATAATTAGGCGCGAAGACGTTCCTGCTATCTACGCATGGGTGTTATCTCAGCGTCGGCCCGTCACCCCAGGGCAATAATATTCCTCTGTTGTGAGAACAGCCTGAAGTCATTTTCGCCTCAGCTTGTGATGTTAGTCGAGGAACCAGGGGGCTTAGCCCTCTCACAGCATGGGCGACTTTTCCATCGCAGCGCCGTAGTGCTGAGCCATCTCCTGCCAAGCCTGGCCAATGCGGCGGAAGCCTTCGTCGATCAGATCGGGGCGCTGCTGGCCATAGTTTAAGCGCATGTGATACTGCCCACCGCCATTGGTGAAGAAGATGTTGCCAATGGCGAACGACACGTTCCTTTGCAGGGCGGTGATGAATAATTCGGCAGCAGTCGGGCCAGTGCGCGGCAGGCGCACCCACAGGTACAAGCCACCTTCTGGCTTGTGCCATTCCGCATCTTTGGGGAAGTATTGCTCAGCGGCGCGCAGAGCGGCGTCGCGCCGACGACGCAGCTCACGGTTGTTGCGCTCCAGCTGCTGGGCCAGGACACCGCGCGTCAACAGGTGATGGACGGCGCGTTGATTCAGGCCGCTTGTGGAGATATCGGCGGCCTGCTTGACGCGCACCAAGCGCTCGTAGTGCTGGCTGTTGCTGATGAGGTAGCCGATGCGCACGCCGGGCAGTAGCATCTTGGTGAAGGCGCTGATGTGGATGACCATGCCACTCTCGTCCAGGGCCTTGAGCGGCGGCAGCGGCTCACCTTCGAAGCGGAATTCGTGGTAGACGGCGTCTTCTACGATGGGAATGTGGTATTCCTGAGCTAGGTTGATGAGCTGGCGACGGCGGTGCATGGACATGACGTTGCCAGTGGGATTTTGAAAAGTGGGCATGACGTAAATCAGGCGCGGCGTATGGTTGTCCAGCAGATAGTTCTCTAGGTGATCGACGCGCAGCCCATGTTCGTCCTGCGGCACGCTGTAGATTTGCACGCGGCGCGCCCGCGCAATGTCCAGTACGCCTAAATAGGTGGGCATAGAGGTGACCAGCGTCTCGCCTTCGCTCATCAAGGCTTGCACCACCAAATCAATCGCCTGCTGCGCTCCGCCAGTGATGAGGATGTTGTCAGCGCTACACCGAATGCCCAGAGCGCTGACGTATTCGCGCACGGCCACGCGCAACGGCATATAGCCCTCGCTCATCTCATACGACAGTGCCTCTGCCCCATCCCGATCCAGCACAGCGTTCAGAGCGTCGCGCAGGGCCTGCACTGGGAAGAACTCGGTCGGTGGCGCGCCATAAGAGAAGTTGATGACCCCAGGGCGACGAGCCAAGCGCATCATATCGCGCAAGGAGTAGTCAGGCAGAGTGTCGGCCTTGTCGTCGCCTGATGGATTGGACAGACCGCCATTGCTGCGCGTCGTCGTCCCCGATGCGGCGCTGTCGCGAGCGACGAACGTGCCGCGTCCAGCATGGGCGCTGAGGTAGCCTTCGGCGCGCAGTTCGGCGTAGGCATTCACCACGCTGATACGGCTGATGGCCATTTGATCGGCCAGATCACGGCTGGCAGGCAGGCGCGTGCCAGCGGGCAACTGGCCACTCTCAATTTGCAGCTTGATTTGGCGGATGAGCTGGCGGTAGATGGGTTCTTCACTCTCGCGGTCGATGGTGAAGTTCAGCGGGAAGGTCATGCGACTACCTGTACGAACGGCTCTGTGGTTTTAAGTCCATTATAGAGCCTCAGCAGCCCATTGAGAATATTGCTCACAAGAGTCTGAGCTTGCAGCACATCGTAGCATCCTGAGCTTTTTTGTAGATTTTTGGACTATTCCAAGATAAACAACAGATAAATCCTTCATGAAGTCTTTAGCTACTACTTGGGAGGACTGTCTTATAATCAGATCAACAAATTTCGCAGTGTTTCGTTCAAACGAAACGCCGGGAGAAGTCCACGTGGATCGTAGAGGTGTCGAAATGATCGTTTCCCTTCGCACGCCAGAAAAAATCTGGCTAGAGATGAATCGCGAGAAGGATAGTTGCGACGCTATTGTCAGCATGGACGATGGCACAGTCTACACGGCGCTGTTCGTCACTTTCGACTACCTCAAGCGCCAGCTCCACCTCAATCAACAAATGACGCGCATGATGGGCGATATGCCCTCAGTGCGCTATGCCGTCATCGACACGCCGCACATCTTGGTCGATGACCTGAGCCGCGACACGATTGAAGATACCATCGACGCGCTGATCGCTCAGGACGTGTTCGAGAGCCACTTCACCCTGGTCACAGAAGAGGGCGAAGTGCAGACGCCTGACAGCAAGCGCGCCACCAAAGAAGTTGCGGCTGTCATCGTGCAAGAGGTGCTGGTGATCGAAGGCTGAGCCAGGCGAGAGGTTGAGACCTCCCGCCCAGCCGCCGAGTCGCGCCTACTGGCGTCGTGTCTCGGCAAAGTCTAGAGCTGTGTTAAACACGTCGAGCAGCGCCTGAGCGCCCTGCGCACTGTGGAGACGCAACGCGCGGCGCTTATGGGCCTGGAGCGCTTGCAAATCGCCGACAGCCTGGGCTTGGAACAGCGTACCAAAGTCGTATGGCGCCCCAGGAATGGCTCGATGGGCCTGCGGTTGGCCGGTGAGTTGGATGAAGACGCCATTGTTTGCCCCACCCTTGTGCAGCTGGCCAGTGCTGTGTAGGTAGCGTGGCCCATAGCCGATGGTGGTGGCGCGCTTGGAGATGTGGCGCAGGCGGCGCTGCACAGCGCGCAGGCCCTCCTCTAGCTCTGGCGTGGGCGTCAGGTAGGCCAGGATGGCGAAGTAGTCGCCAGCGTGCGTGCCAGCGATTTGGGCGGCCAGCACCTCCGTCAGGCTGTCGGCGTCGTAGCCGTGTGCGCGGCATAGTTCGCGCAAAGGCGAGAGGGTGATCTCATCGGCGTATAGCTCCACGCCCTGCGCGCTGAGGACGGGCGCGCTGTTGGACAGTCGACCTGTCTCTTGGTATGTGGCTAGGGCGGCTTTGGTGGCCTCTTTAGCCTCAGTGACGTTCGGCTCATCGAAAGGATTGACTCGCAAGATGGCGCCGATGATGGCCGTCGCGTAGGCCCAGCGGAAGAACTCGCCGCCCAGGGCATAGGCATCGGGCAGGCGCAGCGTCACGCGCGGATGGCCTGCTTCGCGCAAGGTGCGGATAGCCGTGTCCAACTCTTCTACATCTGGATCGTTGTCCACGCGCAAATAGACGAAGACGCGGTCGCTGGCGAAGTCGTGGGGCTTGCCCACGCTAGCGCCGACGATGGGCAGCACGCCTCGTCCTTCCTTGCCGCTGCTCTCAGCCACGAGCTGCTCGATCCAGTTACCAAAGCTGGCGATCGATCGGCTGCACGTGATCGTCAGCTTATCGCGTCCGCGCTGGGCCAGCGTGCCGATGAACGCTCCCAGCGTCAAGCCAGGATGAGACGCGGCGGGGATAGATTCGCCACAGGCGTCCATCATGCTCAGAGCGCTGGCCCACAGCCTGTCCAAGTCGAGGCCCATTAGAGCGGCTGGCACGAGGCCGAAGTAGGACAAGGCGCTGTAGCGCCCACCAATGTCGGCGGGATTGAGGAAGACCTCGCGGAAGCCGCGCTGGGCTGCTTCCTGGGCCAGGGCTGTGTCAGGATCGGTGATGGCGATGAACTGGGAGGCTCGTCCACCGCTGCGTTCCCAAAAGTAGCGATAAAAAGAGTCGGTCTCAACGGTCGTGCCGCTCTTGCTGGCCACGATGTAGAGGGTGCGCGCCGAGTCAATTTGCGCTTCTAGGCGGGCAATCTGGTCGGGATCGGTGCTGTCTAGCATGAGGAAGGCGGGGAAGCCCTCTTGGCGTCCGAAGGTATGGTACATGACCTCTGGCGCTAGGCTGCTGCCGCCCATGCCCAACAGCAGGATGTGGTCGAATTCGTCGCTGCCCTTCATCTTAGCTTGCAAGGCCTTAAGGCGCGCTAAGTCCATCGTCTGACGCACGTCCAACCAGCCCAGGCGATTCTTAATCTTGGCGATGATAGGGCCGCTCTCTTTCCAGATCGTGCCGTCTTTGCCCCACAAGCGGCCATTGACGAACTTCTTGTCCATCTCCGCCAGGGCAGCGTTGACGGCGTCAGCGTACAAGCCCATCGCCAGGTTTTGACGAGCTGCCACTCCTGTCCTGAGGATGGTCAACTTGGCGGCAATCTGGGCGATCAGCTTCTCATAGGCGTCTTCAAAGGCTTCCACGCCGTCATGCTGAAGGGCGTCCGTCACCTGTCGCATATCGACGCCGACTTCAGTCAACTTGTCCATGACCTCATCGGGGTTCATGAAGTCTTCTAACTCGCGCTCCAGCGTCTCGGCGGCTGTGCCGTGATCGTTGAAAGCAGCCAGCGTCTTGGGCGGGACGGTGTTTACCGTGTCTCTGCCGATGAGCATGTCGACGTAGCGCGTGTCAGAATACGATGGATTCTTTGTCCCAGTAGAAGCCCACAGCGGGCGCTGGACTTGAGCGCCGGCTTCGCGTAATTTGGCGAAGCGCGGCCCGTAGAACACCTCTTTGAAGGCGCGGTAGGCCAGTTTGGCGCTGGCGATGGCGGCCTGGCCCAGCAGACGACGGTTAGCCGCGATTCGGCCTGTGTCGCCGTGTACTTGGGCTAGGCGGATGTTGTTCTCCAAAATGCGATCGACGGCGGTATCGATGCGGCTGAGGAAGAAGCTGGCTACGCTGGCGATGTCTCGTACAGGTTGGCCACTGGCCAGGCGGCGCTCTAGGCCCTTGATGAAGGCATCCGCCACCTGGCGGTAGTTGGCTACGCTGAAGATGAGCGTCACGTTGACGTTGATCCCTTCAGCGATGGCGTCGGCGATGGCGGGGATGCCTTCGGGCGTGGCCGGGATTTTAATCATCAGGTTAGGACGGTTCACCGCTGCAAACAGACGCTTGGCCTCGGCCAGCGTTTGCGCCGAGTCGTGGGCCAACAGCGGCGAGACCTCTAGGCTGACGTAGCCATCGCGCTTGGCGGTGCGCTCATAGATGGGACGCAGCAGGTCGGCAGCGGTCTGAATGTCGGCGATGGCCAGAGCTTCGTACACAGTGCTGGCGTCTTGATCCAGCATGTGGGCAATGCGTTCGTCGTAAGTGTCAGATTCGCCGATGGCCTGCTGGAAGATGGACGGGTTGGAGGTGACTCCCAGCACGCCATCTTCATCCAGGCGGCGCTGGAATTCTCCGCTGTCCAGCTCCTTGCGATGAATGTAATCCAGCCAAATGCTCTGACCAAATTCTTGTACTGCGGTTGCCGGGTTGTGGCTCATGCTGTGCCTTCCCTCCGTAAAAACGGGCAATCTTGACGCGAGCGAAAAGTTTTCTCAGTATAGCGCATTGCCATACTATCCCCTAGTCCGCCTTCGCTTCAAGATGGGATGTGATCCTCAGTCTCGTGATCCCCTAGCATGAGCTTTCTGCCTGGGTTTATAATGCCCCTCGTCATCGCTCATGGGGCGCCAATGCGCCAGGAAACCGCTCATGACCCTTGAATTCAACCGCCTGGTAGAGCAGGTCTATCGCATGGGGGCTATGCTGGAACAAATCCAGCAGAATCACGACGATGTGCTGGCGCTGGCGAAGGCGCGCTTTGCCGCCGCCGGCGACCTCAAAGAAGTTTGGCGGCGCATTGAGTGGGTGCGCGGCAGCGCCGTGAGTGGCTATCGCGGCGCCGCTCCGCCTGCTATCTACAACGCCGAAGCCGTCAACGTCATCGGCGACGCCCCCGACATGCCTGCCAACGTCACGCTGCTCGCTGGGGATGGCAGCCAGGTCTACCCCGACGCCGACGCCCCTGCCCACTACTACCTGCTCAACATAGGCCTTTACCTCTATCGCTACGGCACAGATGAGACGCCCCAGGCCGTCAGCGAGCCATCCCTGTTCTATCATCCTGCCCATGTCCACGACAAATACGGCAAGCTCGTCAGCGCTCGCGCAGTCGATGACCGCCGCACCGTCGCCGAGATGCGCGCCCTGGCCGATGCCGCCTGGGAATGCCGCGCCGAGCAGCCCCTCGTGGCCCTCTACGACAACCGCCTGATGTTCCTGCCCAGCAACGACGCCCAAGACAGCGACGAGCTGATGACCAACTTCCTAGCGGCGCTCGCCAAGCTCCAGGACAGCAGCGCCATCCTAGGGGGCTATATCGACAAGCCGCGCAGCAAGCGTTTCATCCAACTGCTGTATCTGCTGAGCATGGAGGACGAAGACCAGCTCAAGGCTAACCAGCACCTGCTCTCGCGCGCAGGCGATCTGGAAGTGCTGAGCGATGAATGGTTCTTCGACGTCATGCTGCGGCCTGGCCAACGCTCAGCCATCATGGTGCAGAATTCGCCCCAGAACAAAGCCTTCCGCGACCGAGGCGAAGATTACGAGATTGCGTTCTTCTATCTGAAAGTCGCCAACGACCATGCCCACCGCGTTGTGCGCGTCGATCTGCCGCTGTGGGTGGCGCGCCAGCCCGCCCAGGTGGACATCTTGCACGCCGTGCTGCTGGATCAGTGCCGCTTGCAAGGCCGCAACCCCTATCCCTATGCCTTGACGCGCGCCGATGAGTTAGCTTGGGTCAGCGGCAAGGACAAAGACAAGCTGGCAGAACTCGTCAATGCTCAAGTGCGCCGCGTGAAGGCCGAACTAGCCCGCCGCACCCTGGCTGCCAAAGCTCAGGGCAAGCTGTTGGCCCGCAGCGAGCAGCGCGTCTTCAGCCTACGCGGAGAGGAGATCATCGATGAACGATGACCACGACTTCGACGCCGCTACCTTGCGCATAGGCCGCGTCCTGCGCGCCAGCACGCGCGGCTTCGACTGTGGCACGCACAGCCGTCACATCGACGCGCGCCACGACTTCGGCGCGCTGGTGCGGGCCAACGTCAGCAACAGCCGCGACTCGTGGGTGGTGGGACTCATCTACAAGGTAGAGATCAAGGACGATCAGCTCATCAGCGAGTTGGTGATGGGGGAAGCCGTGCCAGAGGCCATCTTGCGCGACCAGCGCAACAACCGCCTCATCCCCGTCGAGATCAAAGTCCTGAACGTGGGCTACGTCACGCCACAGGCCATCGTCCCCAGCTTGCCGCCCCGACCGCCCATGAGCCTGGCCGACGTCTTCCCTTGCGACGATGAAGAAGTGCGCGCCTTCAACCAACAGATGGATTACTTCCGCATTGTGTTGGGCGCGTCGGAAGTGCCGAGCGACGACCTGCTGGCCGCCGCGCTGCGCCGCGCCGCCCTGGCCTACGATCCGTCGCAGCGCCGCAACTTCCTGGAGACTAGCGGACGCCGCCTAGCCCGTGACCTATCCCACGATATGAAGCGCCTAGCTCACCTATTGGCCCTGCTTGAACCGATGTTTACGCTTTAGGAGCGTTGGCCTGCCATGAGAGTCGTCGCCGTCTTGAGCCTGCTGGCCTGCCTGAGCAGCTCAGCCCTGGCTCAGCAACTCATCCCAGCCCCGTTGCGCCTGGTCGTGGAGCAGTACGCCCCCGCTAACTTCCCCGTCGGCATGGTCTTCGACCAAGAAGGCGCGCTGTACTACAACGAGAAGACGACGGGCCGCGTGCGCCGTATCGCTCCCGATGGCCGCACCGATCCTCAGCCAATCGCGACCTTCACGACGAGCGCCCTGCAAGAGCGCGGGTTGCTAGGCCTGACGCTCTCTCCCAACTTCGCCGAGTCGCGCGTCATGTACTTGGTCTACACCAAAGAAGGCACAGCCCGTAGCTACCCCGCCAATACCCTGGTGCGCCTGCACCTGGGTGAGGATGGACGCGCTGCACGAGTGGATGAACTGCTGTCTCTGCCCATCACCAACGGCTACCTCATGCACAACGGGGGCAACGTCCACTTCGGCCCAGACGGCGCGCTGTACGTGTCCTTTGGCGACTTTGGCGAGGCGGCCAAAGCCCAGGATTTGGAGGCGCTGCAAGGCAAGATTTTGCGCTACCGTGTGGAGGACGAAGGCCCACTGCTCATCCCCGATGACAACCCCTTCCCTGGCAGTCCTGTATACGCCTACGGCCTGCGCAATCCCTTCGACTTCACCTTCGATCCGTTCAACGGCAACCTGTTCGCCGCCGAAGTCGGGCCTAGCTGCGACGACGAGCTTAACCTCATCTTGCCTGGCTGGAACTACGGTTGGCGCGAAGGCTACGAATGCGTCGGCACGGGCTACATCCCTGGGCTGCGCCTGTATGCCCCGCCACTGCTGTCCTTCACCCCCGTCGAAGCTCCGACGGGCATCCTGATCTACGACGGAGAGATGTTCCCAGAATGGCAGGGCAACTTGCTGTGGTGCAACTGGAACTTCGGTGATCTGCGCCGCGCTGTGCTAGACGAGACGCGCACGCGCGTGCTGGAAGTCCACAAGATTGACCTGGGACAGACACAGTGCCGAATCGACCTGGTACAAGCCCCTGATGGCGCGTTGCTGTTCGGCACAGTGGGCAGCTTCGGCGGAGCGATCATGCGCCTGTCGCGCGGGTCGTGACCCCTGAGCGCATAAACGTCGTCTGCATCGGCCCTACTATTGACGGCAGGGCTTGGTGGCTTTATCATGCTGCTCACAAGTGAACGCTAGTGGGTAGCCCGGACCTATGCGGCGAAGCGTCCGAACCGTGTCAGGTCTGAGAGGAAGCAGCACTAAGGGCTAAACTTCGGGTGTCATAGGGCTCCGGTCTACCCCCTGGCGTTCACTTCGATTCACGCGGACGGACATAATGCTCAGCCGTGTCGGCGGTGCGCTTGAGGACGAGCTGCACCAAGCGCGAGGGCTGCAAGAGCCGCAGCAGCAAGTAACGCTGGATCGCTCGGTCTAGCTTGAAGAAAGGCGTCGGGGTGAAGCCGTGCCGCAGGAACATCTTCTTGACGCGCGGGTTCTTGGTCACGCCGTAGATATTGCGTCCCTGCTCCAGGTTGTAGCTGACGATGAAATCGGCCAACAGGTTGCCGATGCCGCTATCGCGGTGGCTCTCCGCTGCGTAGATTGGCCCAAGCTCCACCCACTCCGCGCTGATGGACGACCAGGCGGCAAAACCAGCAAGGGCCTCACCGACGTAGAAGTAGCGGATAGTGCCAGCCCGCTGCAAGGCGCGCAGCTCTTCTAGGCTAAATTGGCCGATGAAAGGAGTGCGCTTGACTTCTTCCACCAGGGCCAGCAGGGCCGCTTCGTCGCGCGGCTGGGACTCGATCGTGACGTGAGGAGGGATGTTCATCTTGGTCTGCGCCTCTCTTGAAGTTGCCGAAGCCGGTGCAGCTCTCGCCAGGCGAGTCGCGCTCAGGGCAGCCAGAGCAGCTCGTCGACGCTGCCCTCGACGTGGCGAGTGAGCTGGCGCGGACGAGCAGAAGGCTCATCCAGAGCTAGCACATAAAGTTGGATCACGCCGCTCTCGTCCAAAGCGCTGTAGACGATTCGCCGTCCATCTGGGCTGAAAGCGGCCACCGCGTCGCGCAGACGGCCCACGTCCAGCAGGCGCAGCGAGCCGCGCACCTCAGCCAGGGCGAGGACTTCGCGGCCCACGATCAAGGCGCGCTCGGCGCGCGGATGCCACAACATGTCCAGGGCGTCCTTGAGCAGGGTGCTGCCCTCTTGCGGTTCGGACGGCAGTCCTGCCGCGAACACCAGCAGGCGCGCTTCGGTGGTGAAGCCGCCTACGGCGGGGACGATAGCGATGTAGCTCAGGGCGGCGCGCGAAGCGCTCAGGCCCAAGCGTGCTTGCGGGCCGAAGTCGTTGCGCGGCACGAGCAGGGTGCGGCCATCGCTCTGCGGCCCGTAAGCGGCAATCCCCTGCTCGTCGGCGACGATCCATAGACGGCGCGTGTCGTCGTAGATCAAGCCGCTCACCCTGCTCAGCGGATCATCGACCAAGAGGCCCTGGCGGTTGTCCTGAGGGCAATTGCCCGCTCCGGCAACGTCGGCGCGGAACAGGTTGCCTTGCCCCTGCGCGGTCTGGGCGGCGAAGAAGACCAGCGTCGCGCCGTCGGGCGTCCAGCGCGGCAGGCGCAGCTCTGGGAAGCGCAGACAAGAGATTTGCTGCACATAGCTGCCATCGCGGTTCATCACGTGCGCTTCGCGCGAGGCGTTGATGCTGGGAGCAGTGAACGCCAGCAGCGCACCGTCTGGAGAAGCGGCGAGGTCAGCCAAGCGCTGGCCCATGCCGAACTGCATGACCACTCGCTCGTCGCCGCTCTGGGGGTCTAGCGCGACGATGGCGTCGCCGTTGTACAGGTAGAAGATCGTCCCCTGGGGACGGAAGCCTGGCGGCGTCGGCGTGCCGACCTGGTCTTGCGTCGGCGTGGCGGTAGCGGTATGAGTGGGGGTGAAGGTGGGAGGCAGGACGGGGGCGCGGCGCGTCGGCGTGGTGGTTGGCGCTGGCGTGGGGCTGAGGGTGGGCTGAGCCGCGACCAGCGTCGGCAAGTCGGTCGTCGTGGCAGGTCGGCAAGCGCTCAGAGTCATCAAGATTAAGGCGGCGCCGCGCACCAGGGATTTCGGCATAGCTCAGCCTCGTCAGATCGTCGCTCGTCACCTGTGATTATAGCAGTAGTTGGCGAACGAGCGCCGCTGCGTCGGCGCGGGCCACGCTCTGCTCATAGCCATCGCGCAGGCGCTTGAGCTTGACCACCCCCTGCGCAATTTCGTCGTCGCCCAAGACAGCCACTAGCGGAATCTGCTTCTGGTCGGCGTGGGCGAACTGCTTGCCCAGCTTGTACTTGGCGTCGTCCATGTACAGCTCGGTCTTGATCCCCGCGCGGCGCAGCTCCGCCGCCAGGCGCGCTGACTCGGCTTGGGTGGCTTCGTTGAAGACCGTCACCAGGACTTCCACCAGCGTGCCGCCGATGTGAGGCGGGTACAAGCCCAGGATGTCCATCAGGTCGATGATCCGCTCAATGCCCAGAGAGACGCCAGTCGTAGGCAGGCTGGTCTTGCGGAACAGGCCGATCAGGTCGTCGTAGCGTCCGCCGCCGCTGATTGAGCCGAGGTTCGGTTCGCTGATGACCGTCTCAAAGATCGGGCCGGTGTAGTAGCCCAGGCCGCGCACCACTGTGTAATCGAAGCTCACCAGATGAGATGGCACGCCTAGCGCTCTCATGTGGTCGGCCATCTGGCGCAGCTCGGCAATGCCCTCCGCAGCTGCGGGGATGTGACCCATGACGCGCGCCAAGAAGTCCAGGCTGGCCGTGCCTTCGCCGTGCGTTTGTAGCAACTCCATCATGCGCGCTACCACGTCCGTGGCAATGCCGCGTTCTTCCAACTCCTTCTGAACGCCTTCCGCCCCCACCTTGTCGTACTTGTCGACGCTGCGGTACAAATCGGGGAGCTGTTCATCGCTCACGCCGCTGTATTGGCCCATGCCCGTGAGAATCTTGCGGTTGTTGATCTTGACCACGAACGAAGTGAAGCCCAGACGTTGCAAGGCCGTCACCAGCAGGCTGATGAGTTCCGCGTCGGCCGCCATGCTGGCCAGGCCGACGATGTCCGCGTCGCATTGGTAGAACTCGCGGTAGCGTCCGCGCTGAGGTCGTTCACCGCGCCACACCGGAGCGATGTGGTAGCGCTTGAAGGGGAACTTGAGTTCATTTTCATACATGGCCACCACGCGGGCCAGCGGCACGGTCAGGTCGTAGCGCAGGGCGTAGGGGTCTTTGTCGCTGCGAGCGTGCTGCGCATCGAAGATGAGCTGTTCGGCGTCGGCGCCATACTTGCCATAGAGCGTCTCGCGCAGTTCCATGACCGGGGTCTGCAGCGGCTCAAAGCCATAGAGGTGGAAGACCTCGCGCACCACGCCGAAGACGTAATCGCGCTTAATCATAGCCTGGGGCAGGAAGTCGCGCATACCTTTCGGCAGGCGTGGCTTGACGTTCGACATGATGAATCTCCTGTGAAGGGGGATGAATGGCGCTGGGCGCTCAGAGGCTTTATGGTAGAATTGAATTGTCGTTCAATTACTGACAAAACAACACAGTTTTTCGCGATATTTGTGGGTATACTAAAATCAAGAGCGCAGTTGCAGGCTCGCCCGCATTGTAGTCAAGAGGAGGCCAACATGCAACGCAAATTCATCGCCCTGATCGCTCTCGTCCTGAGCCTGATTGGCATTATGATCCCGCTGGTGGTCAAGCGCAAGGAAGTCCGCGAGGCCATCCACAAGCTAGAGGGCAAGATCGAAGACGAGTTCTCGGTCAACCCGTCTCGCTACGGCTATGACTTCAACAACCCCGCCCCCTACTACGGGGACTGATCGAGGCGCCGCCTCGTAGGTTCTGCGCTGCCCTCTTCGTTGGTGAAGAGGCGCAGCGCCGTGCCTAATCCCCAACTGCGCCTCGCGCGCTTCCTCTACCTCTGCTTCTGCTACTCGCCAGCCTGAGTATCGCCTAGTCCTGAGCTTGGGTTCAGCCACAGGGCAGACGCGTTTCAGCCCTCATCTCCTTGTGCTGGAGATGAGGGCCATGAGGACGACGCCGTGTACAGCTTCACCAGCTGTACTGGACAGTGTAGGTGATGACGACTTCACCGTTGGGCGGCACAATCGGACGGAATTCAATCGTGCTGCTGTCGATCTGGGTGTAATCGAGCGAATGACTGAGGATTTGCCAGTTGCTCCAGCGGAACAGCTTCTCTGGCACGCGAATTTCGACGGCCTGATCGGCCTTGCGATTGCGCAGGGTGATCTGATAGGTCTCTTGGATCACGCGCTCGCTGACGATACGGAAGCTAGTCTGGACGCGCTCGCCTACTAGGTCGAAGGCGTTGCCCAACAAGAAGCGCACGTCCTCGCCCTTCGGCGTGTGGTCAATGCGGTTCTCGCCGATCAGCACCGCCGCGCCGTCGCTGTCCTGTTGATAGACGCGCACGCGCCCCGCCGGCAGGTCAGCACCCAAGCCCTTGTCCTCGCCAGTGGTGAACTCCACAAAGCTGCCAACGTCGGTGATGCCACTCTGGCCATAGTACTGATCGGTGACAGGGCCATAGTAGCCGTAGAAGTAGGGGTTGGCGTCGTAGACGTAGATGACCTTCGCGGGGACGTTGGCGGCGGCTACGAATTCGACCTGCTTGGTTTCGTTGTTGGCGATGGTGACTGGACGCTGAATCTCGTAGAGCTTGTACTCAAAGATGTTGCGCTGTTCGACCTGAGGCGCACTCCGCATAGCCATCGTCGGCGCTGCCATGGCGTCCATCATCGTCTGAGCTTCGTATTCGGGCAGACGGTTCACGTCTCCAGCCACCAACTTCAATAGAGCGTCGCGGTAGCTCGTGCCGCTGGTGTTGCCGAGAGTGATCCAGCCGTTCAAATCTAGGCTGGCGTTGTCGTTAGCCAGCAGGATGTTGTAGTCAGCCGTCCAGGTGATGTTGCCAGTGAGGTAGGTCAGCTCCACTTGCTGTGGGCCGCTGCTCGCGCTCTGCAGCAGCCAGCGCAGAGTGGGACGGGTGATGAGGCCATCGGGCAAGGAGGGGAACTGGATGTCGCGGATTTGGCTGGTGGTCGTCAGGATCACTTGGCCATCGTCGGCGCGCAGGATGATGTCGCTGCCGCGACTGCTGAGCAGCTGACCTTCGTAGACTGTGCCGTCATCGACGGTGACGCGAATGCGCTGATCGAGGTAGCGGTTGAGCAGGGCGAAGCCATCCACCAGGTCGTAGACGTAGTTCTGCTCCAGCACGCGCGTCCCCTGCGGATCGCTCAGGCTGACGAAGGTGACGGAGGTTGGATCAATGCTAGAGGCGACGTCGTTGAAGTCCAGGCGATTGACGCCCTCAGACAGGGTGAAGGTGCGGCGATCGCGCACCAAAGCCGATCCCCAATTGTAGACGGTCAGGGCCACGCCGTCAGATGCGGGATTGTTCACGGGGCTTCCTTCCTGAGCTAGAAGCGCGCCCACGCTGCACAGCAGCAAGGCAGACAACCAGAATAGACGGTGACGCATGGTGTTCTCTCCAAGTATAGTCGTGTATCGTTACGCTGCATTGAAGACGCCGACGCACAGCGTTTTGTTCCACGCAGGCGGCGCGTCTTTTGCCTGATGATCCCTGCGAAAGGTTGGCTATGCACCCCGATTTTATGCTGACGGATGAGGTGGTCTTCCTCAACCACGGCTCGTTTGGCGCATGTCCGCGCCCTGTCTTCGAGGTTTACCAGGCCTGGCAGCGCGAAGCCGAACGGCAGCCAGTGGCCTTCTTCCAGCGGCGCTACGATGGGCTGATGGACGAAGCGCGCGGCCATCTGGCCGATTACGTCGGCGCAGACGTGGACTCGCTGGCCTTCGTCGTCAACGCCACCGAAGGCCTGAACGCGGTAGCCTGGTCGCTGCCCTGGGCCGAAGGCGACGAAATCCTCACTAGCGAACACGAGTACGGCGCGCTAGAGCTGACTTGGCAGGCGATTGGTCGGCGCTACGGCACACGCTTGGTGCGCCAGCCGATACCTCTGCCGCTCAGCAGTCCTCAAGCCTTCGTCGATGCCCTATGGCGCGGGGTGACGCCGCGCACGCGCGCCATCTTCCTCAGCCACATCACCTCGCCGACGGCCCTCATCTTCCCCGTCGCTGAAGTTTGCCGCCGCGCACGCCAGGAGGGCCTATGGACGATCATCGACGGCGCGCATGCCCTGGGTCAAATCCCGCTGGACTTGCGCGCTCTAGGCGCCGATTTTTACAGCGGTAACGCCCACAAATGGCTGTGCGCCCCCAAAGGCTCAGCCTTCTTGTACGTGCGCCCTGAATGGCATGACCTCATCCGTCCGCTGGCCGTCAGTTGGGGCTGCCGACCCAACAGCACCTTTGCGCAGCGTATGCAGTGGCAAGGGACGCGCGACATCGCCGCCTACCTGAGCGTGCCAGCCGCCATCGCTTACCAACGCGACCACGATTGGGAAGCAGTGCGCGGCGCTTGCCACGCCCTGGCCTGCCAGGTTCACGCGCGCATTGGCGCTTTGACGGGCCTCGCGCCGCTCTCGCCTGCCCAGCGCGACTATTTCGTGCAGATGGTGGCTCTGCCTCTGCCTCCTTGCGATCCTGTCATCCTCAAGGCGCGCTTGCTAGACGAATACCGCGTTGAGATTCCCATCACGCAATACACGACAGCGGACGGACAGACTCGCCATTTGGTGCGCGCATCGTTCCAGGCCTACAACGCCCAAGCCGACGTCGATGCTCTGGTGGAGGGGCTGACCAAACTGCTGTGACGATAGAGGACGCGGAAGAGGAGAGAGGAAAAAGGATCAGCGTAACGCGCCGCGTGTGCGCGCCCTGGGGAGAAAAACGGGGGCAACGCGCGCCGCGCTAGACTTCGATGTAGCGCTTCCAGGCGGCTGGCCCTGTGCCGAGGGCAATCACCAGGTAGCTCGTCCTGGGGGTCTTCGGCTCCCAGGCCAGCTTCATGCCTGCTTCGTGCGGCAGACGATCCCCCTTGCGGTGGTTGCAGACGGCGCAGGCGCAGGCCGTGTTCGTCCAGGCGTCGCGTCCGCCGCGCGACTTCGGCACGATGTGGTCGATGGTCAAGTCGTTCTTGCTGACGACCTTGCCACCGCGCACCTGGCCGACGGTGACGCCACAGTAGACGCAGGTGAAGTTATCGCGCACCAGCACGCCCTTGCGCGACCAGTGGGCCTGGCGGCGCGGCACGTTGATATAAGTGCGCAGGGCAATCACCGATGGCACGGAGAACTTATCGCGCACCGTGCGCAGAAAGCGCCCGCTCTCCTCGACGACGACGGCCTTGTTGGCCAGGAGGAGGTTGATGGCCCGCATGACCGAGATCACGGCCAGCGGCTCCCACGTGCTGCCGTTGAGGAGCAGCACGCGATTATGATATGGCTGGGTTTCCGTCACAGGGAGCTTCTCCTAATGGGCTATGGACGATTCCCACGAACAGATGTTGTTTCTTCGCTCATTATACCCACGGTATGCTAAGAGCGCTTTAAGTTCTTTCGAATCGACGGGCTAGACGCGTTCGCGCGACGGCCCTGAGGCTGACGCACACGACGATGTTGGCAGGCAGTGCCTTATGATATACTAAGCTTGTGCTAGCTTTTTTGGTGCAAATGACGAGTAAAGCCCGTGACACCATCGCCTGACATCCCCGAAAAAGAACTGCGCGAGCGCTGCTCGGCTTTGCTCAGCGGCGCCGCCGAAGAAGCCCGCCGCCTGGGCCACAACTACATCGGCACGGAACACCTGTTCATCGCCGCTTCGCGCAACGAGAACGGCGCGATTTGCAACCTGTTGCGCCGCGCGGAACTCAATCCGCGCCAGGTGCGCAACGAGATTCGCCGCGACATCGGCACATCCGACCAACCAGTAGGCGACGTGTTGCCCTTGACGCCGCGCACCTCCATCGTCCTATCGCTGGCGCTCTTCCTGGCTGAGCAGGACAAAAGCGAAGAGGTCACCGAGAGTCATCTGCTGATGGCCTTGCTACAAGAGGGCGAGGGCGTGCCGGTGCGCAAGCTGATCGACATGGGCTTCGACCTCAACCTGTGGCTGCAGCGCCTGCTCAATGAGCAGCAGCAAGGCGAAATGAACGGGAAACAGGACGATGGCCAAGCCCCCTGGGATGAGATCGTCGACGATTTTGACCTGGACGAGCTGAGCAGCGGCGAGGTCTCGTTTAGTCCACGCCCCAGCTTCGGCTCGATGAGCGTGGCCATGACGCCGCTGTTGGATCGCTATGGGCGCGACCTGACCGCCCAAGCCGCCGCCGGCAAGATCGGCCCAGCCATCGCCCGCGACAAAGAACTGCGCGGCTTGGCTCGCACGCTGGCCCGCAGCAAGAAGAACAATCCGCTGCTGCTGGGCGATGCTGGCGTGGGCAAGACGGCCATCGTCGAAGGGTTGGCCTATGCCATCCACGAGAAGACAGCCCCCAACCCTTTGCTCAACAAGCGCATTGTCCAGATTGAGATTGGCAACTTGGTGGCCGGCACCAGCCTGCGCGGCCAGTTCGAAGAACGTCTGCTGAGCATTGTCGAAGAGGTCAAGCGTTCCGGCAACGTCATCCTGTTCATCGACGAGATTCACACGATTGTTGGAGCAGGCGATACGATTGACAGCAACCTGGACGCCGCCAACATCCTCAAGCCCGCCCTGGCGCGCGGCGAGATCAACTGCATCGGCGCCACCACCCACGAAGAATATCGCAAGGCTATCGCCCAAGACCCGGCCCTGGCCCGCCGCTTCCGCACCATCGACGTAGAAGAACCCAGCGAAGAAGACGCGGTGCGCGTGCTGATCGACCAGTCCAAGCGCCTAGAGGCCCATCACGGCGTCGTCATCCACGAAAACACGATCCGCGCCGCTGTCAAGCTATCCGTGCGCTACATGCCCGACCGCCGCCTGCCCGACAAGGCTCTCGATCTGCTAGATGAAGCCTGCACTCGCGTCACCATCCGCACCATCCATCTGGAGACTGATGAGGGCGTGAACGACGTGACCGCTGAGGATGTGGCCGCTGTGCTGTCAGAATGGACGGGCATTCCCGTCAAGGAGATGACCAAAGACGACAAGAAGCGCTTGGCTGGCTTGGAGGAAGCCATCAAGCGCCGCGTCATCGGCCAAGACGAGGCCGTGCGGATCGTCTCCGACGCCATCAAGACGGCTCGCGCTGGCCTCAACGATCCCCACCGCCCAATTGGCGTCTTCATGTTCTTAGGGCCGAGCGGCGTGGGCAAGACGGAACTGGCCCGCGCCCTGGCCGAATTCTTGTTCGGCACAGAGGACGCCATGCTGCGCCTGGACATGAGCGAATTCCACGACTCGCACACGGTGGCCCGCCTGATCGGCTCGCCGCCTGGCTACAAAGAGTCCAATCGTGGTGGCCAACTCACCGATGGCCTGCGCCGCCGCCCCTACAGCGTGGTGCTGTTGGACGAAGTGGAGAAAGCAGCGCCAGAGGTCTTCGACATCTTCCTGCAAATCTTCGACGAAGGCATCTTGAGCGACGCGCATGGGCGCAAGGTCGACGCTCGTCAAGCCGTCTTCATCATGACTAGCAACATTGGCACAAAAGAGAACAGCAAGCAGCTCGGCTTCGGCGAGCGGGCTGAGGGCGGCTCAGTAGACTTCACGCCTTATCTCAAGCAGTTCTTCCGCGTAGAGTTCCTCAACCGCATTGATGAGATCGTCACCTTCCGTCACCTGTCCCACGAGACGCTGGCTCGTATCCTAGACTTGCAGCTGGCTGCTTTGCGCCAGCGCTTGGCCGAACAGAAGATTGGCTTGGTCTTGGACGCCAGCGCCCTAGAACTCATCCTGCGCATGGGCTACGACCCTGTGAACGGAGCGCGTCCGCTGCGCCGCGCCGTCGAACGGCTGCTCATCCGCCCGCTGAGCAACGCCTTGATCGAAGGCGATTATCCGCCTGGCAGCACCATCCTGGCTCAGGCCCGTGATGAGAAGATCGCCTTCAGCCCGAGGCAGCTGAGCGCAGAAGACACGGCCTAGCTGCGGCAACTCTTGGCTGTCTAACTGGGCGCAACCGAACAAAATGCGCGCAGCGATCGCGTCACCCTGAGCTTGACTAGTCCACGATCGACCGTCGATCTTTCGCACGTATCCCTCGTGAACCCTTGCGATACTTTGAAAACTCTCTAAAATAGCTAAAAGACCCTTGACGACGTTAGTGAACCATGTTATGGTATGGAGGTAAGACAAGATGACGAACAGCATCCAGAAGCTACACATCCAAGCTGGGGCGGTCTACTCCCGCCAAGAAGCCGCCGAAGCCCTGGGGATCAGCCTCTCCACCCTGAAGCGCCTCATCAAGCGCGGACACCTGGAGGTTAGCAAGCCAGATGGCATGCGCCGCATCTTCATTACAGGCGAGAGCATCCTGGCCATGCTGAACAGCACCAAATTAGAGACCACCGCCTGAGCAACCAACTACACACAATCAGTCCCCACGCTGGGCCACAGAGGAGTGCTATGAACCGCCAAGTCCTGATCCGCCAACACCACAGCAGCGCCGACGCGCTAGCTGTCGTGCGCCCCGCAGCGGCAGCGCTGCCTGGGGACGACGCGCGCTCAGGCCCGGCCCGGTTCATCAGCGCAGCGCGCACGTTCGATAGGTACAAGCCTCATCGAGTCTCTGCGCTCTTGCCCTTTAACAACGTCACCCCAGACCTGCTCGGCGACCTGAGCCGTCAGCCTGCCTCCACGAGCCGTTGCGCGCAGCAGGCCTCACCTGCTCAGACAACATCCAGAGTCAGCAGAGTCATTCGTGCGTTAGACGAGGCAAGAAGACTAGCAACTGGGACAAGCGCCATCGTTGATCGTAACCAGCGTCGGGTGTTGATCTCATCCATACACGGAAGGACGCGAGCCGCCTAGCGCGCCGCACACCACTGCCACCTCTGAGAAGGGGTATGAGACCAACACAAAGCTCATACCCCTTTTTGAATGTTTCTACTCAAAGGTGCGCGAGTTATGTCGAGCCAATCTTCTCCAACAAGTGAACAGCTCTACCGTCTGATGGACATGTTGGATGAGCTGCACAGCGCCGCCGAAGAAGGTCGCGCCGCCGAATTCATCGGCTTGAGCGCTGCCGAATTGGCAGCTACCCTGCGCGAGATCATCTACACAGCGCAGGAGGCCCTCCAAGAAATCCAGGCCCACAGAGTGGCGCAGATACCAACCCTGCACCTGGTGGACAAGAAGATCGACAAGGTTGGTTAGTCAGCACAGTCGGAGGTCGAAGACGATGACGAGCGAGCGGGCCGCCTCCCTAGTGGATGACGGCGTAGACAGCGCAGACGCGCCCCTCAACCGCAGACAAGCGTCCCCCCCAGAGATGGGCAGAGGATGCACAGCCGACCACGCACCAGCCATCCAAGACCTCCAACGGCATGTTCGGGCGAACACTTTATCGTAAGGCAGCACGGAACGCCACGAGACCAGCGGACTGAGACGAACATATCCCCTACTCGCCAAGATGACTTCTGGCCCTCATCCTGCCCCTCCGCCCCTGGCGATCGCACGCCAGGGGCGTCTTCTGTGGAGTTGATAGAGGGGTCAGTGATTGGTGTCGGGCCGCGCCTGCCCCGTCATCGCGCCAGCGCCAGCTTTCTGCTATGCTTACTGACTCAAAAGATGTGATGATTTTTTAGGGAGAGACGCTTCATGAACGCTGCCGTTCAAGGACGCCAGGCGTTGCTGGCCTGGGAAGCTGCCAAGCCGCGCAACTTCTTCAGCGCCGATTCGAATCTACAAGCTGTGCTGCGCCGCCTGCTGTCGCCAGAGGACTATGAAGCTCTGTTGCCGCGCGCTCTGGCGCTGGGTGAACAGGCCGCTACAATCATTGACGAAGCCTGCAAGCAAGAAGACAAGATCGGCAACCATCCGCGTCTAGAGCGCTGGAGCGCGCTGGGCGAACGGATCGAACAGATCGAATTTCACCCCAATCACCACGCTGTAGGCCGCCTGGTATGGGGCAGCGGCATTATGGCTATGCAGGCCCAAGCAGGCCGCACAGTGCAGCAAATGGCCCTCTACTACTTGCTGGGCCACAACGGCGAAGGCGGCACGATGTGCGCTCTGGCTTGCACATCAGGCCTGATCCGCGCTTTGCAGCGAGCAGCCGATGAAGCCACCCGCGCGCGCTTCTTGCCCCCTCTGTTGCGCACCGACTATGAACAGATGGAGCAGGGCGCGCAGTTCTTGACGGAGGTGCAAGGCGGCAGCGACGTGGGCGCGAATGCCGTTCAGGCTCGCTTAGGCGAAGACGGGCTGTGGCGCGTCAGCGGCGAGAAGTGGTTCTGCTCTAACGTCAACGCCGAACAGTATCTGATGACGGCACGCGCTACTGAAGCCGACGGCACGCGCGGCCTGGGTCTGTTCCTCGTGCCGCGCACCCTGGAGGACGGCACGACCAACAGCTTCTACATTCGACGCCTGAAGGACAAGCTGGGTACGCGCACCCTAGCCAGCGCCGAGTTGGACTTCCGCGACGCCATTGCTCACCCTGTCGGCCCGATCGAGACGGGCTTCAAGACCGTCGTCGAATTGGTGCTGAACACGTCGCGCCTGATGAACGCGGTCGCCTGCGCGGGGATCATGCGCCGCGCCTACTATGAAGCCGCGCATTACGCCTGCCACCGCGTCGCCTTCGGTCAGAGCATTGCTAACTATCCGCTGGTGCAAGAAGCCATCGCTGACATTCTGAGCGAAGCCAGCGCCGCCACCGCCAGCAGCTTCTACTTGGCCCACCTGCTGGACAAAGCCGAGACGGGCCGCGCCAGCGCCGACGAGCTGGCCATCTACCGCCTGCTGGTCAACATCAACAAGTACGTCACTAGCGTGCGCGCCAGCGAAGCCGTCCATCGGGCTATCGAAGTCCTAGGCGGCAACGGCGCCATTGAGAGCTTCAGCGTGCTGCCGCGCCTGTACCGCGACATGGTGGTGCTGGAGAGTTGGGAAGGCACGCACAACGTCCTGGCCCTGCAAGTCCTGCGCGACATAGCCCGTTATCGTCTGCACGAGCCGTTCTTGGCTCGCTGGCAGGCCAGTCTGTCGGCCACTGCCCATTCCGCGCTGCGCCCCTGGGCAGATGAAGCGCTGCGCGCCGCTGAGCGCACTCAGTCTATGCTGGCCCGCCTGCTCGCGCATTCACACAAGCGCCAAGACGAAGCCTACGCGCAGGCCCATGCCCGCCGCCTGATGGACGCCCTGGCTCATCTGGCGCAAGCTGCTCTGCTGCTGGAAGAAGCCGAGTGGGAACTGAGCAACGGCCCGACCAGCAAGCCCGACGTGGCCGCCTACTTCATCCAGCGCCGCCTGCTGCCCAACTACGACCCTCTGAGCGACGACGAGTATCTGCCGCGTTTGCAACGCTTGGCCACGACGATCTGAGCGCCAGAGCGGGCTGGCGGCCCGCCTCGACGGCAAGCTCGCTAGCGCGCCCAGCGGATGAGGGCGGTCTGGAAAGGCGAGGCCAAGTATTCGTGGTGTGGCACGACGCGCACGCTGATCCCTTGTTCGCCGCTGCTGGTGAACCGCTGCGAAATTCTGTACTCGTACAGGCCGTTGCCCAGGTCACGCACTAGCTCCATGTCGGCGGCGTAGCCTTTGATGATGTCGCCGCGCGTGTTGAGCGCGCCGTAGTAGAGCTGCACGCGCACGTCCTGCGGCGTCAGCGTGCCGAGTTGGACGCGAGCTGAGATGTTGCTCTCGCTGCCCACCTTGATCGCCTGGTCACTCATCGTCACTTCTACCACGTTCACGGCCTGCCAGCCCTTCTTGAGTTGAGCGCGCCAGTTGACGTAGGCGAGGGCTGGCGTCAGGTCAGGCGTCTCCATCTTGAGCAGGCGCTCAAAGGACGGTATGTAGTATTCATGAGTGTACTGAGCCACCATACGATCGGTCGTGAAGACAGGAGCGAGTTCTTGCAAGGCCTGCTTCATCATGCGCACCCAATCGCGCGGCACGCCGTCGCGCCCCTGGGCGAAGAAGCGAGGCACAATGTCGTGTTCCAACACGTTATAAAGCGAATCGGCTTCCAGGCGGTCTTGTTCGGCTTCCTGGGCTTCGTTGTATTCCTCACCATTGCCGATAGCCCAGCCCACGCCAGGATGGTAGGCCTCGTCCCACCAGCCATCCAGAATGCTGAAGTTCAAGCAGCCGTTGTAGATGGCTTTCATGCCACTCGTGCCACTGGCCTCTTTGGGACGACGCGGATTGTTCAGCCACACGTCGCAGCCCTGCAACATGTAGCGCGTCACGTTCATGTCGTAATTTTCGATGAACACAATGCTGTGACGGAACTGGGGCAAGTTGGCAATGCGCACAATCTCGCGGATGAAGGCCTTGCCTTCGTTGTCGTGAGGGTGGGCCTTGCCGGCGAAGATGAACTGCACGGGCCGCTCGGGGTTGTTGACCAGGGCATCTAGGCGCTTGAGGTCGTTGAAGATGAGGGTGGCGCGCTTGTAAGTGGCGAAGCGGCGGGCAAAGCCAATCGTCAGCGCTTCTGGGTTCAGCACCTCTTCAGCTTCGGCGATGGCCGCCGAAGTCGCCCCCCTGGCGATGAGCTGTTTCTTGAGGCGCGCGCGAGTGAAGGCGATCAGACGCTCGCGACGGCGCACATGAGTGCGCCACAGTTCGGCGTCGGGGATGTTGGCGGCGGCACTCCACACTTCAGGGCGGGCGTCGTTGACGCGCCAAGAGGGGTCAAGGTAGCGATCGAAGAGCGCTCCCATCTCGCGGCTCACCCAGGTCTGCACGTGGACGCCGTTGGTGACCGAGCCGACGGGGACTTCGTCCTTCGGCACGCCGGGGTACATCCACTGCCACATGTTGCGGCTGACGACGCCGTGCAGTTTAGCGACGCCGTTAGCGCCGTAACACATCTTCAGGGCCATGACCGACATGGAGAACAGGTCGTACGTCCCCATGTTCTCGCGGCCCAAGTCGTGGAACTGTTCGCGGGTGAGGCCTAATTCACGCATGTAGTCGCTGAAATGTTCGTCGATCAGGTCATAGCCGAAGCGCTCCAGGCCAGCCGGCACGGGGGTGTGCAGGGTGAAGACGGTGCTGGCGGCCACAATCTCTCTGGCCTGCTCAAAGCTGAGCTTGTGCTTGTGCATGATAACGCGAATGCGCTCCAGGCCGCTGAAGGCGCTGTGACCTTCGTTCATGTGGATCACGTCGGGTTGCAGGCCCAGGGCGTCTAGGGCGCGAATGCCGCCAATGCCGATGAGAATCTCTTGGCGGATGCGCGTGCGTCGATCCCCGCCGTACAGGCGATCGGTCAGGCTGCGGTCTTCTTCGCGCGGGTTATCGGGGATGTTGGTATCCAACAAATAGAGCGGCACGCGGCCCACCTGGGCGCGCCAAACTTGGGCGTAGAGCTTGCGGCCCGGCAGCTGCACGTCAATGCGCAGTGGCTGGCCATCGGCGTCGCGCTCTAGGCGCAGTGGCAGGGCGCTGAAATCGTTGATGGGGTAGGATTCTTGCTGCCAACCGTCAGCATTCAGGTATTGCTGGAAGTAGCCCTCTTGGTAGAGCAGGCCCACGCCCACCAGCGGGATGTTCAGGTCGCTGGCACTCTTGAGGTGGTCGCCGCTGAGGACGCCCAGGCCGCCGCTGTAATTCTGGAAGCACTCATGAATGCCGAATTCCATTGAAAAGTAAGCGATGAGCGGACGGCGCGGTAGGTTACGGTAGTTGTCGCTGAACCAGCCGTTGCCGGCGTGCATGTAATTGTCGAAGGCCTCTAGCGTGCGCTCGAAGTTAGCCATGTAGGCCGGGTCGTTGCGCGCCGCTTCCAGCTTCTCTTGACTGATGCGGCCTAACAGCTTCACTGGATTATGGTACACCTCCTCCCATAGATCAGGATCGAGGCGGCGGAACAGTTGCAGCGTGTCCTGATCCCAGGCGAAACGCAGGTTGTAGGCCAAGTCTTCCAGACGGGCCAGCGGCTCTGGGAGTTTGGGCAGAACTTGCAAGGTAGCAATGGGCTTCACCATCGTCTTGGAGCTTCTCCTGTGTAAGTCGGCGTCGGGGCGCAGTGGCACAGGCCAGCACGTCGCGGTCAGTATACCACAGCTTAAGCTCAAATGAGGCTAGGCAGTCGGGAATCTTCTGCTACAATGCGCGCGCTAGTCACGTTGGTAAGCAATGGAGGCCAACCATGCTGAAAAAGCAGTTCCTCAAGACCAAGCCTATCTGCAAAGTCACCTTCTCCACCTCGCCAGAGCTGAAGGCCGAGACTGTCCACTTGGTGGGCGACTTCAACAACTGGAGCGAGACAGAGACGCCAATGACGCGCCAGAAGGACGGGCGCTTCAGCATCACCCTGGAGCTGGCGAAGGGCCAGGAGTACCAGTTCCGCTACCTGGTCAACCGCACTGAATGGCACAACGACTGGGAAGCCGATAAGTACGTCCCCAACCCCTACAGCGGCGACAATTCCGTCGTCTCCACTCACGAGTAGCGACGAGAGCGGCGCCCTTGCCCTGCGTGAGCAAGGGCGCTTTCGAACATCCCCACAAACCACCGCACAGCCCGCGTTCGGCCTGCGCTACGTGTGGCGCAATAGACAACCCCCTTCATCGCCCTTACAATGCGCTTCATCCACTGCCAGCTTGTGCGGACGGTCTGTCTATGCTCTATCGTCGTCCCTCATTCGCCTGCTTCCTGCTCTTGATGGCCTTGCTCAGCCTGACAGCCTGCAACCTGAATTTCGAGGGCGCGCCTCTTGCCCAGGTCTCTGGCCTGCCCACGCCCAATGCCGAAGGCTTCATCGTGGTTACGCCCAACTTGCCCACGCCCAACGCCGAAGGGCTGATCTTGATTACGGCCACGCCTCAGCCCGTCCAAGCTAGCGCTACGCTCCTGCCCAGCGCCACGCCTACGCCCTTCCAGCAGCCCGTCGAAGCGCTCTCACGAGCAGAACGCGCCCTGCGCAACGGCCAGTACGAGCAGGCGGCCCAGACCTACCAGGCTATCCTGGCTCAAGGCGCGCAGGTCGACTCAGCCATCCGCGCGCAGGCCGCCTTCCAGCTGGGCCAGGCTGCTGTGCGCGAGGGCCTGTTCAGTCAAGCTGAAGCCGCCCTGACTCAGCTCATCAACGACTTCCCACAGGACAGCCGCAGGCCACAAGCTCACTTCCTGCGCGGCGATGCGCGTCTGGGCCTGGCCCAATGGGGCGGTGCGCTGGAGGACTTCCAGCAATATTTGGCCCTGCGCCCCGCCCTGATCGACAGCTACGCCTACGAGCGGATCGCTGACGCCTATTTGGCCCTAGGCCAGAGCGAGGCCGCCCTCCAAGCCTACGCTGCCGCCCTCAACGCCGAACGCACCCTCGTGCCGCAGTTGGCCTTGCGCGAGAAGGTGGCCCAAATCCTGCTCAACCTGGGCAAATTAGACGAGGCCATCGCCCAATATGACGCCATCTTGCAGGTGGCTCGCAACGCTCCTTATCGCGCTTCGATTGACTATCTGGCTGCCCAAGCCCTGCGCCAGGCGAGCCGCACCCAGCAAGCCATCGAACGCGCTCAGCGTATCTTCAGCAACTACCCAGAGACGCGCACCGCCTACCAGGCCATGCGCCTGCTGCAAGAGAACGGCGTGGCCTTAGACGGCTTCCAGCGCGGCAAGGTGGCCTTCACCTACGGCGACTATCAGGGCGCCATCAGCGCCTTCAACGAATATTCTTCTTCGCAAACCCTAGACAAGATTCCGGCGGAACTCTACCTGCTGCTGGGGCGCGCCTACCGCGAGATTGGCAACAGCCAGGCGGCGCTGATGGCCTTCCAGACCGTTGTGGAGACCTACGTCAACGATCCGCTGTTCGGCGACGCTCTGCTAGAGCAAGGGCGCACGCGCTTCCTGAGCGGCGACATCCCCGCTGCCATCGAACGCTACCTGGCCATCGCAGATCGTTATCCCAGTCTGACGGCCACTGCCGCTGAAGCGCTGTGGCGCGCCGGCTACCTGTACGGCACAAACAACGAGCCGAGCCTATCGCGCCAGGTCTTCACCCGTCTGGCCGATCTGTACCCCGGCACCAGCCAGGCGTCTAGCGGACTGCTGCTGGCCGCTTCGGCGGCAGTCAGTGCGCAGGAATGGGCCATCGCCGAAAACCTATACGGCCGAATCGCCATCCTGTCTAGCAGCGCTCAGGACAAGGCCGCCGCCTACTGGTGGGTGGGACGCCTGGCTCAACAGCGTGGCGACGCGCGCGCTGCTCAAGAAGCCTTCGCCCTGGCTATTCAGGCCGCCCCAGACAGCTACTTCGCCGCCCGCGCCCGCGATATTCAGCGCGGAATTGCCCCCTTCCAGCCGCCCGCTGCGCTGCGCTTCAGCTTCGACGAAGACGCTGAACGCGCCCAAGCCGAGGCGTGGCTGCGCAGCACTTTCAATCTGGGAGCAGAGGTTGGCGACTTGGGCCAGCCTGCCGCCCTGAGCAGCGACCTGCGCCTGGTGCGCGGAGCAGAGCTGTGGGCATTGGCGGCCTACGACGAAGCCTTGACCGAGTTCAAGGCCATCTGCGATGACGCCCGCGCCAACCGCGACGTGGCCACATCCTACCGCATGGCTCGTCTGCTGCGCGACAAGGGCGCATACTCTCAGAGCATCGTCTGCGCCGCCGATGTCATCGTAGCCGCTGGCGTCGGCACGCTGGACGCGCCGCCTTACCTGGCTCGTATGCGCTTCCCGGCTTATTACAGCGACCTGGTACAAGCCGAAGCAGCGCGCTACGGCTTCGATCCGCTGCTCATGCTAGCTCTCATCCGCCAAGAGAGCCTGTTCAACACCACAGCCGTCAGCAGCGCCAGCGCGCGTGGTCTGACGCAGGTCATCCCCAGCACTGGGCGCTACATCGCGGGCAAGCTGGGAATTGCTAACTTCAAAGAGACGGATTTGTTCCGACCCTACCTGGGCGTGGCCTTTGGCGCGTTCTATCTGGATGAGCAGCTACGCTTGTTCAAAGGCAATGCGGCCGCCGCGTTAGCAGCCTACAACGCGGGGCCAGGCCGCGCCCTAGATTGGTCGCGCTTGGCGGGCGGCGACGTGGACGCCCTAGTGCTGACGATCACCTTCCAAGAGACGCGCACCTACGTAGAGCGCATCTACAGCCACTACGCCATCTATCGGGCGCTGTACGGGACAGGCTAAGCCAGCCAGTCAATTAGCCCAGCCTGCTCGCCTAAGCTTCAGACACTTGAGATAGAATAGAGCGAACCCTAGCCACCAAGTCATGATGGAGGATAGGCTTGGGCAGGTAGTCGTTGGCGCCGGCTTCTATGCCCGCCATGACGCTCTCGGCGTCGCCGCGCGCCGAGAGGATGAGGATAGGCGTATGGGCCGTGTCTGGACGGCGACGGATGATCCCACACAGGGTGATGCCATCCGTGCCGGGCATCATCACGTCGAGGATGATGAGATCGGGCGTGTTCTGGTCGAGCATGGCCAGGGCTGAAGCCGAATCTTTGGCCTTGAGGACGTTGAAGCCCCCGCGTTCCAGCATGATTCCGACGAGGGTCAGCGCCCCAATTTCATCATCTACCACAAGGACTGTCTTTTTCATGACTGCGAGCGTTCCTTCTCTCGTGAACAGGGCGCGCCTGGCGATTGATCTTGATAAATCAAGCGTAAGTTGCTTTGCGCCACGAGAACCTTAAGGTTGATAGTGTAGAGTGTACCATCGTCCTCGAAAAAATCCAATAAGCCTTGACCCTGCCTTTAGTAGATTAACATTTATGATTCTGGTAATGTTAGCGCTTTTAGGACAGTTAATCTGCTCAGCAGACGAAACGCTCATCTAGTTTAACATGAATTTGATCTGACTTATGTAGTCTTGTCTAAAGTGCTAGGATAAGACCAAGGATCGATCCATGACGCAGAAGATGGGCCGCGCTGACCTCCACATGCACACGCGCGCCAGCGATGGCCTGGCCACCGTCCAGCAGCTCCTGGGCTACGTCACTCAACACCGCCCTCACCTAGACGTGATCGCCATCACCGACCACGACACGCTAGAGGCCAGCCTGTGGGCCTACGAACATCGCGCCAACTACCCTTTCGACATCGTGCCAGGGCTAGAAGTCAGCAGTCGCGCAGGCCATGTCCTAGCGCTATGGGTGACGACCCTCATCCCCAAAAACCTCAGCCTGAGCGAGACGGTGCAGGCCATCCACGAAGCGGGAGGCTTGGCCATCCTGGCCCACCCCTTCCACTTGGAGATGGATATCGTGCGCGCCAACGCGCTGCGCTTTTGGCACGCGCCCCATCTGCTGCGCGAGGCCCAGGTAGACGCGATTGAGACGCACAACAGCGGCGGAGTCCTGCCCTTCACGCGCTTGGCGGCGCGCTTGTGGGCCGAGCGCGTGGGCCTGCCCCAAGTCGGCAACAGCGACGCACACACCCTAGGAGCGATCGGCAGCGGCCAAACGCGCTTCCCTGGTCGCAGCGCCGATGACCTGCGCCAGGCTATCCTCCAGGGCAGCACTCAGCCTGAAGGCAGCACTTGGCCGCTGCGCGACATGATCGACTACGCCCTGTTCATGCGCGAATACCATCAAGTGGTACAATACGGACAAGTCTAACTGTCCTGCCACCTGAAAGACCAAGCGTATGAATGACGACAGCAGCAAGAAGACCCTGGCCCTCATCTCGCACGATGGCAAGAAAGCCGACATGGTGGCCTTCGCCATCGCCAACCGCGACGTGCTGGCCCGCTATCACTTGGTGGCCACCGCCACCACTGGCGGCCTGATTGAGAGCAAAGCCAACCTGAAAGTGACCAAGCTCCTCAGTGGGCCGCACGGTGGCGACGCCCAGATTGCTGCTCAAATTGCCGAAGGCAAGATTGCAGCGGTCTTCTTCTTCCTCGATCCGCTGGGCAAACACCCCCACGACCCAGACATCCAGAGCCTGCTGCGCATTTGTAACGTCCACAATGTGCCGCTGGCCACCAACGCCGCCACGGCCCAATTCATCATCTCTCAGCAGGCCCTCTAGCAGACCAGCGCCTCAGGCCTGGCTAAGCTCAGCCCGGCCGACCAAGAAGCTCTGCTGGTTCAGCCCAACGAGTCGGATCATCGGCTAAAGTGGCTGATTGGCAAGCTGCTGATTGAGGCACGCTGTCGCCTACCCGATCAACAAGCCTCGCTCATCCCCGACCTATCGTTCATCCGCGCTGAACGCTGCCCATTGCTGATCCACGCGGCCTGCTGCCCTTCGCACCTGATTTGGCCGTCGAAGTGCGCTCGGAGAGCCGAAGCGCCAAGTTCATGCTGGACAAGGCGCAGCGCTACCCAGCTGCCGACGCGCACATGGTCTGGCTCGTCTACGCCGAGAAGCACATCGTACAGATTGCAGAGGTGCTGACACCCAGCGAACGCCACCTGCCGCTGCCCAATGAGACCCTGCGCGGCGGCCAGGTGCTGCCTGATTTTGAGCTGCCGCTGCGCGCGCTCTTCCCAGCGCCGCCCAGCTGATATTTAATTTTTATTCTCGCCTAGTTGAAAAAAGCCAATGCCTCATTCATAATGAACGTAGAGAGCGCGCTTGCTTTTGGAAAGGGGTGAGGTATCGTGTCAACCTGGATGGTCGTCGAAGACGAACCCGACATTTACGAAGTCCTCCTAGCCATGTTTGAGATGTGGGGCATTGAGGGGGTAGCCTTCGTCGATGGCGAAGAAGCCATCGCCTGGATTGACGATGTGGACAGTGGACGTTTCCAGGGAGAACTGCCAGAGCTGGCTTTGCTTGATATTCGCCTGCCCGGCTCTGTTGATGGCCTACAAGTGGGTGAACGTCTGCGCCGCAGCCGCGTGCTAGGGCAGATGGCCATCGTCCTCACCACCGCCTTCAAGCTGACGCCAGAAGAACAGCAACAGGCCATGATGAAGGCTGGCGCTGACAAATGGTTGCCCAAGCCGCTGCCGCGCTTCAATGAGCTGCAAGGTATCCTGGAGAAGGTCATCGCGGATCGGCGCGTCTTGGCTAGCCGCAACAATCGGCGCGAGTGAGCCTCATGCAGATCGTCGTGCCAGAAGCGACGCTCTCGCGGCGCGCGCGCAGCCTGCTGCTGGCAGCCTTGCTGTTGGGCGCACTGTCTTTGCTGGTCGGCGCGATAGCTGCTGCGCTGTTCGTCGTGCCGCTGGTCGTCCCCAGCAACCCCAGCTTCCCCACCTACGACGCTGCGCGCCAAATCGGCCTGATCGTGGCTGGTGTGGGACTGGCCCTGGCGTTGCTCCTGGCCCTGCGCGCCCTGACCCTGCGCCGCGACAACGCCACCGCTGAACGAGTGGGCCAAGCTCTGGCGGCCTTCGTACCTGCGGGTTACCTGTATATCCGCAACGTCAGCAAGCCACGCTTGGGTTACATCGACGCTGTGCTGATCGGCACAGCTGGCGTGCTGGTTTTGCGCACAGTGGAGCGCACAGGCGTCTTCTACGCCGAAGCGCAACGCTGGATGATCCAGCGCGACCGCGACCAATGGCGCACCTTGCGCTGGAGTCCGACGCGCGAAGCGTTGCACGACATGAAACAGCTTGAGCGCTTCCTGGCCAAACAGGGCCTGAGCGCCGTCCCCATTGAAGGTTTGATCGTCTTCATCGCTCCACCCCCGACGACGACCATCCACGCTCCTGCTGCTCTCGTCCCCATCGCCCAACTGCACACCCTAGAAGACGTCATCCAGCGCCACTTCCTGGTTCATAAGGGCCGCCTCAGCGTCCTGGACGCCGAGCGGGCTGCCAAGCTCATCTACCGCTGACTTTGTGATTTTTAGGAAAGCCACGCCATGCCGACCGTCCTTTGGCGCGCGATGATAGGCGCGGGCAAGACCGAAGCCGCCCTCCAGCACATCGACGCGACACTGCGCGCTGCTCCACAGCCTTTCCCTCAGGTCTGGGTGTTGCTGGCCAACCAGCGCCAGGAATACGCTTTTCGCGAGCGCCTGGCCTTGCGCGCTCCATCGCCGCACGCCTTGTTCAACGTCGAAACCTTCGATTTTTACCAGCTCTATGCCCGCCTGCTGCGCCTGAGTGGCACGCCCTCGCGCCAACTCCAGCCCAGCGCCCGCCAAACGCTGCTGCGCGGCCTGTTGCGCGCCCAGGCTGCCCGCCTACGCTACTACGATAAGATCGCTCATACGCTAGGCTTCGCTCAGCAACTGGCCGACTTCTTCGACGAACTTAAACAGAGCCTCATCGATGACGACGACTTCGCTGCCCAAGCCAGCACCTCCAAAGACCACGATCTGGCTCTGCTCTACAGCGCCTACCAGAGCCTACTCAAGCAGCATGACCTGACTGACCGCGAAGGCCAGGGCTGGTTGGCGCTAGCTCGCCTGGACGAAGCCGAAGCTCTGGGTCAGGTAGTCCTCCTCATGGTAGACGGTTTCGACCAGTTCAGTCCGCTGCAGGCCCGCCTGTTGGCGCGCCTATCGTGCCGCTTGGGCCAGGTCGTCGTCACGCTCAGCAGCCTAGCGGATCGCCTGGCTTACGCCACCCGCTTCCAGCAAGCTGAAGACGCCCTGCGCCAAGCCCATGAGCAGGAAGGCGCTGCCTTCAGCGTGGAAGCGCTGCCCGCCCAGGCTCGTCGCAGCCCTGCCCTACAAGCCCTGGTAGAGAACATCTTCCGCAGGGACGCCGCGTCTCTGCCTCACGACGAAGCTGCTCTGCGCCTGCTCAGCGCCCCAGACCCCGCCCAGGAGTTGGGTCTCGTCTTGCGCGACCTCAAGCGCCGCCTGCTGGACGGCTTGCCGCCCGACCAGGCCATGATCGTCGTCCGCGATTGGCCCACCTACCAAGCCCATCTGGAAGCCGCCCGCCGCGCCTACGATTTGCCCCTGCTGCTGCACCAGCCCGATTCGCTGGATCATGCGCCTATCCTAGCCATCTTGCGCCTGGCCCTGAGCTTGCACCAAGACGACTTCCCTCGCCAAGCTCTGTTGGAAGTTATGGCCTCGCCCTACGTTGGAGTCGCGCCACGCCTGGTGGCCGCCCTGGACAGGCTGAGCCGCGAGCGCTTGGTGCGGCAAGGCCGCGACGCCTGGCTCAGGTTGGCTCAAGAAGCCGACCAGCGCCCTGAAGACCAAGAAGTTGATGACGACGAACGCGCCGCTGATTGGCTCTACCTGAGCAGCGAAGACGCCGCCGACCTGGCCAACGCCTTGCATGATCTGTTCACTGCCCTCACCCCGCCACTCCAAGCCAGCCTGAGCGAATACGTCGCCTGGCTGGATCACCTGATTGGTCAAGACCCGCTAGCTGAGGACGAAGACGACTCGCTCGCGCCTCCACTCGGCGGTCGCAGCTTGGACGTGGTGCGCCGTCTGCGCGAGTTGGCCCGCGCTGCTTCTGATCCTGAAGAACAGGCGCTGTTTAACCGCGAGATGACTGCCCTACACGGCCTCAAACGCGCCCTGAGCGGCTTCCTACAAGGCCAGGCCCTCCTGGGGCTGGTGGGCCTGAGCAAGGACGCCACCCTGAGCTGGGACGACTTCCAACGCGAGCTATGGGTCGCAGTAGAGCAGAGCAACGTGACGACTCGGCGCCAGACGGCCCGTGAGGGGCGAGTGCTGGTGACGACAGCCAACAACGCGCGTGGCCTACCCCAGCGCGTCGTCTACGTGCTGGGCCTGTCAGAAGGCCTGTTCCCCAGCCCCGCGCCGCAAGACCCCATCTACTTGGACAGCGAACGCGCCGCCTTCGCTCAGGCGGGCCTGCCCCTGCGCCTAGCTGCCGAACGCGCCGACGACAGCAGCCTGTTTTATGAGCTGCTATGCTTGGCCCAAGACGTCCTCGTCCTCACGCGGCCTACCGTCAAAGACGGCAAAGCCTGGGACGCCAGCGCCCTATGGCAGGAAGTCTTGCGTTGCTACAAAGCGCCACGCGTCCATGATCTGCCGCCTGGAGCTGTCGTGCCATATGCCCAGGCCCTCACGCTCAGCGAAGCGTTGCTGGCCGCCGCCGATGGCCTGAGCGCCGATCCGCCGCGCCACGACGGCTCAGCTTGGGCCAGCGCTCAGCCCGCGTGGAAGAGGATCACCCAGGGCAGGCGGATTGAAGCCGCTAGGCAGGACGCGCGCCAGCCTCACGACGCCTTCAACGGCGACCTGTCGGGCCTGGACTCGCCCCTGGTGAAGAGCCTGCGCCAAGCCGTTGTGGATAACTTGTGGAGCGCCAGCCAGCTCAACAGCCTGGGCAAATGCGGCTACTACTGGTTTGCTGAGCGCGCCTTGAAGCTGCGGGCCTGGGAAGAGCCAGAAGAAGGCTTGAACGCCTTGCAGCGCGGCAACCTGCTCCATGCCTTGCTCTACCGTCTATACGAATGGGCGCGCGAGCGCGGCTACGCCGTCCAGCCCAGCAACGCCGAAGCCGTGCTGAGCCAGCTTGACGCCGAGGGGCGCGCCTGGCTGGACGACGCTGCTGCCCGACAGCACTTCATCCCCAGCCCCACCTGGGACGAAGAAGCTGCCCTGCTGCTCAGGCAAGTGCGCGCTCTGGTGGCGCTGGACTTCAGCGAAGACAGCAAGCGCCCTCTCGCACCCTATGGCGTGCGGCGCATTTGGGGGCTGGAGCGGCGCATTGTCGCCCAAGTCGATCTAGCTCAACAGGCGCGCGTGAACATCCTGGGCTACATCGACCGAATCGACCAGACGGACGCGGGCCTGATCGTCATCGACTACAAGAGCGGCTCGCTCCCCAGCCTGAGCGACATGACGAAAGGCCGCAACTTCCAGCTGCTGGTCTACAAGCTAGCCCTAGAAGCCCAACAGCGCAGGCCCGTCATTGGCGGGCTGTACTGGTCGCTCAGCGATCCAGAGGAACACAAGAAGGGCCGCTTCGGAGAAGCGCTGCTGCGCGCCCGTACGAACCGTTCCAAAGACGAAGACGATCCCTTGCCCGCCAACCAAGCCTGGGCTGCCGTCCACGTCCAGCGCGCTCAGCGCGCCGATTTCCGCGTGCAGGCCAGCAACCAGAAGGATGGCAAGTGCGACGCCTACTGCCCCTACCATCAGCTGTGCCGTCTGGCCAGCACCTCGCCCTACAAGCCCGCCCGCGCGGAGACCGACGCATGAGCCACTCCTCCATCACCACGCTGAACGCGCACCAGCGCCCCGCCGTCGAAATTGCCGACGTCAACTTGCTGCTAGACGCCGGGGCGGGGGCAGGCAAGACCCACGTCCTAGTAGAGCGCTTCCTACACCTGCTGGCCACGCGCGGCCTGCGAGAAGGCTGGCGACTGAACAACGTCGTCGCCATCACCTTCACGCGCCTGGCCGCCCAGGAGATGCGCACCCGCCTGCGCTACAAGCTGAGCCAGCGCTCCGACCTGGCCCACTACCTGGCCGACATGGACAGCGCCCGCGTCGACACGATTCATGGCCTATGCACCGATCTGCTGCGCCAGAACGCCGCCCTGCTAGGCCTCGATCCTGCCTTTGAGGTGCAAGAAGAGGCGCAAGCTGCCTTGCTACGCCAAGAAGTCTATCAGGCTGTCCTGCGCCAAACGAAAGACGCTGACGACCCCGACTCTCGTGCAGTGATGACTCTGTTCCGCCACTATCGTGCTAAGGCTATCCAAGACGCTGCCTGCGCCGCCGAGTGGATGGCCCTAGACTGGCAAGCCGTCGCGTTGGCTGCTGCCGACGATCCTCACGAAGCCGCCCTGCTGCGCAGCTGGCAGGCCTTATTGCGCCGCCTGAGCGCCGCCTATCGGGAGCGCAAACGCGCCCTTAACATCCTGGACTTCGACGACCTGGAGAGCTTGGCGGTAGACTTGCTCAGCCGCGTCGACGTGCGCGCCCGCTACCAGGGCGCAGAGATCAAGCACCTCATGGTAGACGAATTCCAGGACACCAACGCCCGCCAATGGGCCATCGTACAGGGCCTGGCCAACCTCAGCCAGGGGGGGACGCTGTTCGTCGTCGGCGACGCCAAGCAGAGCATTTATGGCTTTCGCGGGGCAGACGTGCGCATCTTCGACCAAGTGCGCCGCGCCATCGAAGACGCCGCGGGCCGCTGCCTGCCCCTGCAAATCTCCTTCCGCGCCCATCCCGATCTGCTGACTATCCTGAACGCGACCTTCGCTCGCGTCTTCGCGCCTGGCCATGACGCAGCTCAGGACTACGCCATCACCTACGACGAACAGGCCCGCCTGCTGCCCAATCGCTCGCCCAGTCCGCGCGGCAGAGCTGCCTACCAGCCCCTGGAGCTGATCCTGATCGACAAGGGTCAGCACGCCGACGACGCGGACGACGAGGAGCAGCTCGGGCGCCGCCGCGAAGCCCTGGCCATCGCCCAGCGCTTGCAAGCCCTCTACGCAGACGGCGCGCTGGTCTACGACAAGACCCTGCCCGACGATCCCTACCGTCCTTTCGACTATGGCGACGCGGCGCTGCTGCTGCGCAGCCTGAGCCAGGTGCGCCTGTACGAAGACGCCTTCAAGGCCCTGGGCATTCCCTTCATCACCATCGCCGGGCGCGGCTTCTACGAACGTCAGGAAATTTGGGACGTGCTGAACCTGTTGCGCGCCCTCTATCAGCCCCAGAACGACCTGGCCCTGGCCAGCGCCCTGCGCTCGCCCCTCTTCGCCTTCAGCGATGACTTGCTGCTGGCCTTGCGCTGGCGCGACAACCTGCGCCAAGAGCCGTCCCTGGCCTTGCGCGAGAGCCTACGCCAGGCCGCCCAGGGCACAAATCCCTGGCTGAGCGCCGAGCAGGCCGCCCAGTGCGCCCAAGCTGAAGCCATCCTGGCCCGCCTGGGCCGCTCGGCGGGCCGCCTGACAGTGGCGGAACTGCTGCGCCAAGTCTACGATGAGACGCACTACCTGGCCATGCTCAGCGGCCTGGCCAACGGCCCGCGCCTGCGCAGCAACGCCCTCCAGCTCATCACCATCGCCCAGACCAGCCAGACGGTCAGCCTGGGGACGTTCCTGCGCTACGTCGACGAGCTGCGCGTGCTAGAGGTGCGCCAGGGAGAAGCCGCCCAGGACGTGCGCGGGGCGGTGCGCCTGATGAGCATTCACGCCAGCAAAGGGCTGGAATTCCCCGTCGTCGTGCTGGCCGACGCTTCCTACAACAGGACGAGCGGCGAGAGCGAACTGCTGCTCTACGATGAGCGCTACGGCCTGGCCTGCAAGCTGCCCGACCGCAAGAGCGAGGATCAGCCTGAAACCTATCAGGCTATCCGAGCATTCAACAAGGCGCGCCAGGAACACGAGGACAAGCGCCTGCTGTACGTGGCCATGACGCGCGCCGCCGACTGCCTCATCCTCAGCGGGCAGATCAGCTTCAAGACTGATGGTAAACTGAAAAAGCAGGGTTGGCTGAGCGAGCTGCTGTGCAGCTGGCTCGGCTTGCCCGACGATGCGCTGCGCAGCGAAGACGTTGTGCGTGATTGGCAGCTAGAGCCAAATGGAATAGAGGGCGTCCGAGTGCGCATCCATCGCCCCGCCTACGAACGCCAGGCGCTGCGTCGTCCGCGTCGTCCCCAGGCCGAGGCCTGGGAGACGGTCAAGCCCGATCCTGCCGCGCCCGCGCCGCCGTTGTTGGCCGCTACGCCACGCGCCCTCAGCGCCCAGCTGGGCCACCTCTCCGCTACGCAGCTGGGCCAGTTGGGATGCTACGCCAGCGCCCGCCAGCAAGCCCAGCACGACCTAGCCCGCGAGCATCGCCAACGCTTCTTGCGCCAGGTGCTAGACGCCGCTCCGAGCTATCTGGAAGCAGTGCGCCCGCCTCAGACGGGGGTCAGTAGACGCCAAGTGGGCCAAATCGTCCACGAAGCCTTGCGTCATTGGCAGTTCCCGCACAACACGGATGGCTTGGATGAGGTGCTGCGCGGCTACGCCTGGGACTTTGGCGTCAGCCGTCCCCAGGACGTCGATGAAGCCGTCCGCGAGGCACGCCGCTTGCTGGAGCGCTTCACTCACAGCACCATCTATGGGCGTTTGACGCGAGCGCGCCGCGTCTATCGCGAGCTGCCTTTCATCTATCGCACCGAGCGTCGCCTGCTGCACGGCGTGATGGACGTCCTCTATCAAGACGCTGAGGGCCTGTGGCACGTCCTAGACTACAAGACCAACGCCGTCCCTCATCCGACGAATCCTGACGCCTTTGCCCTCCATGCAGCACAGTTCCACCTGCAAATTGGGGCGTACTGCGCAGGGGTGGGCCAGCATTGGCAGGCACAGGGCCTGAGCGATGGCTACCCTGGCGCCAGCATCCACTACATCCGCTACAACGCTACGGTGACGGTGCAGCCTCATGAGTGGCAAGCGGCGCTGGCGGATTTAGAAGCGCTCATCGGCCAGGTGGTGAGCGAGACGCCATGAGCGCACAGGCCTTGCCGCCTGAGGTCTTGATCGATTGGCAGAGACGGCGCTGGCGACGCACGAGCGCGCGGCCCGTCTTGGCCCTGCGCGTGGCTTTGCTGAGCAGCGCTCTGGTGTTGGGATGGGCCTATGCCCAGGCCGACTATCTGCACGGGGGCGGCAGCTCCAGCGAGAGGCTGTGGCGCGGGCTGTACTTCCCGTTGGTGGCCTGGGGCTGGTGGACGAGCCTGCTGGCTCTGGTATCGGGTGCGGACTTGAGACAAGACAGGCCCACCTGGGACGCGCTGCGGGCCAGCGAACGTGGCGTGCTGCTAACGCTGCGCGCCTATTGGCTGGCGGGCTTCGGCAGGTTGCGCTTTGAACTGAGCGTGGCCCTCTTAGGACGCCTGGCCCTGCTAATGGGTCTGCTGGTCGAATTGGCCAGCCTGCGCGGCGGCTACCTGAACATTCTGGCTGGTGGGCTGATCCCGCCCGCGCCTCAAAGCCTGGCCTTCGCTTGCGTCGTGTTGGCGCTGGCGGCTGCTCTGGCCCTGCCCATGGCCAGCACAGGCCTGGAGATGGCGCTGGGCCTGCTGATTGCGCGCTCCGTGCGCCCGTCGTGGCTGCGCGATCTGGCCTATCTGTCGGCGTTGGGATTACGCTTCAGCCTGGGGGTGGCGGGGCTGCTGGCCTTCGCGCGCCTGCCTGCGCTGCCCAGCAGCGGCGACGTGGAGCAAGTGGTAGTGGCAGTGATCGGCGCGCTAACTTTTGGTGATGGTGGCTTGCTGGCCTTCAGCCTCAGCCAGAGCGCCCAGGTCTGGGGCTTGCTGACGCACGGCTTGGCCCTGAGCCTGCTCTGGCTTGGACTATTGCTGGCCCAAGCCCTGCTCAGCGATCTGCTGCTGGCCCTGGCAGTGCGCGCCGCTCAGCGCGCCGAATGAGCGCAGACCACCCTCAGCGCTTCCAGGCGCTAGGATGGTTGATGTTCTCTACGCTCAGCCAGGCCATGTACAAAGCGAATTGGCGCTCTGGTGGGATGTTGGCTGTGCTGAAGTACGGCCCATCCAAGACGAAGGAGTTCTTGAGCAAAGCCAGGCTGGCCTCGTCATCCCGATCCAAGAAGAAGGCGTTGTGGCGCGTGCGCCGCATCGTGCCGATCAGCGCGTCGGTCAGTTCTTGGCGATAGAGGTAGGTCATGTGGAGGTCGTCGGCTTGGTTGCGTCCGAAGTAATGCAGCACCACGTCGTGGCCAGCTCCGCCGCTGAAGCCGCGCGCGATGACGTAAACGTCTGTGCCGTAGGGCAGGCGCACCGCGCGGAAGAGCATGTCGTCGAAGTCGCTAGTGAGCGCCTGAGTGACCAGGTCTTTGTCGTTGTCGAAGGCCCAGCGGTAGTAATTGGGCAAATGATAGCTGAAGTAGTGCGCCGCCTGCCCAGAGGCAGCCAACAGGGCCAGGCCGATCAGCAGCGCAGGCCTGCGATGGAGCAGCAATCTGCCCAGGCGCAGCAAGCCCAGCGCAGTCAAGGCCGCCGTCGCAGGGTAGGCCACGACATAGCGAGGGCTGTTCACCCAAATGCTGAACAGGCCGTTGGCTAGCGCCACGCCGCCCACCCACAACAACCAAAGCGCCGCACCGCCTCGGCGCGGGCGCGCTAAACACCAGGCCACGCCGCCCAGGAAAGCTGGCACGAGCGGCCACCAGACGAGCGCATTCGTGCCGCTGTAGAAAGGCGTGCCATCAGGTAGCTGGACATAAGCGAGCCAGCCCGTGGCCAGCCATTGGCCCAGCTGGGCGCTGCTCTGCTCCAAGCCGTCTGTGCCGCGCCCGCTGACTTGGAGACGCTGAGCCAGGGGCAGCTCGTTGGCCGTCCAGGCATAGAGCATAGGCAGGGCGATCAGGGACAGGCCTGCAATCAGCCAAGCCCATTCGCGCACCAGAGCAGGACGCTCTAGTCTCAGGCACAGCACAGGCGCAGGGCGCTTCAGCCACCAGGCCCAGGCCTGAGCTAACCAACCCACCTGAGGGGCGAACAAGCTCAGCCAAAGCAGCCAGGCCAACAGCAGCGGGGTGTAGAATAGCCGTCCCACCTCATAAAAGTAGTATGTCCCGCCCAGGGCCGCCCCTGCCGCCACCCACCAGCTCCGCCTGCCGCTGCGCAGGGCCAGGGCCAGCAGGGTCAAAGCCAGCAGAGCAAAGGTCGGATCGCCGTTGTTGTGCAGGCCGATCCTGCTCCAGTGGATGTGCTGAGGCCAGGTGGCCAACAGCATAGCAGCCAGCAGAGCGGCTTGGCGGCCCTCCAGCAAGCACACCAGAGCGTACAACAGGCCCACCTGAGCTACGCCGAACAGAACGCTGACGATCCGTATGCTGAATAGGCCAGGGCCGAAGATGCTGGTCGTCAGCGCCTGAAGCGCAGGGTAGAACCAGGTGAAATAGGTGATGGAGTTATGGGGCAGCAACAGCGGCTGAGCTTGATCGCGCAGCAGGGCAGCGCCGCTCATGACGTGGACTTCATCGATCAGGCGTGGCACAGCCTCCGCTAGCTGCCAAATGCGCAGCAGCAGAGCCAGGATCAGGATTGCTGCCAGAGCCAAGCCGTGCCAGCTCAGGCGCAGTTCGTCCGCCCAGACGGGCTTCCAGCGCCAGCGCCCCATCAGCGCCCACACGCCCAGGCCCGCGCCGCCTAGCCACAGGATTGCCTGCGCGGCGCTGCTCAGGCCAGGCTGAAAGCTGGTCATGCGGCTTTGTGGCGCGATGTTGACCAGCACCACCAGCGAGAGCGCCGCCACGCCCAGGGCCAGAGCGCGCCAGCGCGGCGGCGCCTCGGTGAGCTGACGAGCCAGCGGCACAGGCGGCGCGCTCTCATCTGTGGGCTGTGTGCCGCGCAAGGCGCGACCCAGGGCTAGAGCTAGAGCAGCCAACAACGTCGCGTAGATGCCTAGCACTCCCAAGACGTAGACGGTCTGAGGGCGGTACTCCCAGGTGGCGTAGGCCAGGGCTAGCAGCGCCAGCCCCAGGCACAGGCAGGCGGCAGGACGGCGCAGAGCTAACATAGCCTAGAGGTTCTTAGGCAGCGTCTTGGGCTGGGGGATGGAGCGCAGCACGTCTTCGATGATAGCAGCGGTGCGCTTGCTATACAGCCAGACCATGCCCGGCTTCACGTCAGTCATGCAGATGACGGCCAGCGAGACGGTATACACATCGCCGAATTCGATGATGTAGACGCCAGTGTTCTCACCTTCGAAGTAGGTGCTGTGGAACTTGGTCTCGTCCAGCAGATTAGCCAGCGATTGTTGGGCGCTGTGGTCGATAGATAGAGCTTGAGTGAGGATTTGCAGGTCATAGTCGTCCAGCGTGCCGGCTGCTCCTAGCATGTTGCCTTCCACGTCCACTAGGCCGACGAAGCTAGCGCGCACGTGGCCCAGCAGGCGATTCAACTCTAGGTTGATGCGCTTGAACTGGCTGCGGCCCAGCACTAGGGCGGCCGGTCGGGTGCGCGGATCGAGGCGCCTGGCGCGGTCGCGCGCTTCTATAGGCTTCTTGGGCTGGGCTTCCTCTACCGCGCGCGCCTGCTGCGAGCGCTTCATCTCCAGCTGGCGCTCCACCTGCATGAGGACGAAGGTCATGTTAAGCGGCTTGTAGAGATAATCTACTGCTCCCAAACGGAAGACGGCAACGGCGCTCCTGGCGCTCAGGTCGTCGTCGATGACGATGACGCGCGCGCCAGGCCTCAGGCCGCCCACCACCGCTAGCAAGTCCATGCCGCTCAGGTCGGGCAGTTCCGCTTCAGTGATGATGAGGTCGAAATCCGTCAGCAGAATCTCGGATAGGGCTTCTTCGAACGAAGTCACCGGCACGATGTTGTAGCCGCCGGCTTCCTCCAGCGTCTCGCTGAGCTGTTCGCGCAACATCTCGTCTTTGGCGACGATGAGGATACGTTCCCTGTGACTGCCTTTCATAACGTCAGACTCGCTTTCGACGATGGGGCGTAAGCCGTCCAGACGGTCTCCAGGTCGAGGATTTGCAGCAGCTCGTGGCCGTCGCTGGCGACCTGACGCACGAAGGGGCCGCTGTTGACCAGAGGGCGGAAGTCGGCGGCGTCCATCGTCACCACGCCCAAGACTTCATCGACCAGCAAAGCCAGCAGAGAGTCTTCGCGCTGCACCACCACGAACAGATCGTCCAAGCGTGGCGGCGGTGGCTGTGCGCCCAGAATGCGACGCAAATCCAGCAGGGGTAGCGGCTGCCCATGTCGATTGAGCAAGCCGAGGAGGTAGGGCGGCGCGCCAACCACCTTCTCCATCGCTTGCATAGCGCCTACCTCGCGCACTTCGGCGATAGGCAGGCCGTAGCGGGCCTGATCGACGCGCAGCAGCAGCAGCGCCGAGCGCTCAGCGTTCATCCTGCCTGCCCTCGCTCGTCAGCCACATGACCATCAAGATCGTCGTCGGATCGCGTTCCAGCAAGATTTCGTCCACCAATTCGCCCATCTTGCTCTTGAGGGCGGTCAGGACGTTGTTGGCGCTGACGCTGGCCAGCCAGGGGGTCTCCGACGAAATTTGCAGGCCGCTGCGCGCGCCGTCGATGATCCCGTTGAGGTGGATGGTGTGGACTTCGCCCGTCTTCAAGACCAACTCGGCTAGGGTGGCGCTAGCGCTGGCCAACTGCGCGCGGTGCGCCGGCGAGAAGCCCAGCAGGGCTGCTGCGCGGCGCGTCGTATCGCGCACAATCATGATATCCATGCTGTCCTCCACTCGCACCTGCATGACGGGAGGGCGCATTTTGTACGGGCTGCGCGCTTCGCTCATCCACTCCTGCCTATTCTTCAAGGAGGCCCAACTCTTGTAGCGTTTCGATCAAATGCTCGGAGGCGAAGATGTCCTTCGGAATATAGTCATCGGCCCCGCTGCGCAGGCCGCTCATGGTGGCTTTGGGATCAGACTTCTCCGTGAGCATGATGACGGGTATATCCTGAGTGGTAGGGTTGCGCTTCAGGCGGCGGCACACCTGGAAGCCGTCCATCGTCGGCAGCTTCACGTCCAGCACGATCAAGGCGGGAGGATTAGCGATGGCCTCGCGTAGGCCATCTGGCCCATCATAGGCCACGCGCACGCGCAGGCCCACGCTCTCCAACGTCTCTTTGATCTGGGCCGCCTGGGTTTTGCTATCTTCCACCAACAAGACTTCTAGCGCCATAGCTTTCTCATTCTCTCGCCATACGGCGGAACTCTGCCCCTAATTATAGCAACGAATTCAGCAAAGGATGGCATGGTCACAGGTATTTGGCAAGTTCTGCAGCCACGTCCGCTAAGCCGACGACGCGCTCTACGGCGCCGCGCGCCAACGCTGCTTGGGCCATGCCGAAGACGGTCGATGACGTGGCGTCTTGAGCTAAGGTGCGCCCACCCACTTGGCGCAGAGCAGCCAACCCCTCTGCGCCGTCGTCGCCCATGCCCGTCAAAATCAGGCCGATGGCGGCGCTGCCGCAGGTCTGGGCCACCGACTCTAGCAAGCGGTCAATGCTGGGGACGTAGCGCTCGCCAGGTTGGGCGGGTTGTTGGCGCACGACTAGCGCGCTGCCGGCCCGCGCCAGCGTCAGGTGCTGGCCACCAGCGGCCACGACGACTAGGCCATGTCGCAAAGGCAGGCCGTCTTCCGACAAGACCACCCGCAGCGGGCCAGCCCTGTCCAGCCAGCGCACTAGACCACCCAGGAATTCATCAGGCATGTGCTGGACGATGGCGATGGGGATAGGGAAGTCGGCGGGCAGGTCGGCCAACAGGCGGTAGATGGCGCTCGGCCCGCCAGTGCTGGCGCCGATGGCCAAGACCTGTGGACGGGTTACACTAGTCCCGTTGGCTTCTGGACGCAGGCTGCGCTTGGGGCGATAGTCGCGGCGGGCGATGACGCGCACGCCAGCCATCGCTCTCAGGGTAGTCAGCAGTTCGTGACGTTTGGCGGCGAAGTCGGGGCGCTTCTCGTCGGGCGGCTTCGGCACGACAGCCAGCGCGCCGGCTTCTAGGGCGTTCAAGGCCAGGTTGATCTCGCTCTCCAGCGCCCCGCTGACGATGACTACCGGCGTCGGCGTGTGGGCCATGATGTGGCGCGTGGCCTCCAGCCCATCTACGACGGGCATGCGCACATCCATCGACACAACTGAGGGGCGCAGTTGTTCCGTAAGGGCGATGACCTCTTCGCCGTTGCGCGCTTCGCCTACCACCACCAAATCAGGGGCGGATTCGATCAGGCGACGCAAATGGAGGCGTTGCGTGGGGCTGTCTTCGGCGATTAGGACGCGAATTTCGTCCATTGGCTGACGGCTCACTCTTGACGATGACTCAGTTATAGCCCAGCGCCACCATTCGGCATAGGCGAAAAGGGTTGGGGTGTCGTTAGGGCTTGGTCTCATTCGCCCTGATGAAGGCGTCGTAGTCGCTTTGTTCCGCCCACTCTCCGTGCGCAATCTCGCGCTCCACCAGGGCGCGGCTGCGATCGAAGCGCAGGATGATCTCGCTGGGGAAGGGGCAGCGCGCCCCGCGCGCCAGCTTGCGCACGATGTAGCCGTCCTCTCCGTCGCTGAGCGATAGATCGTTCATCAGGTCGATGGTCACGCGTACGACTTCGCGGCAGGCTTTGGGGCGCACATAGACGACGTAGTGGCGCTGGTTGGCGGGTTGGCCCACCTTGCCCAAGCTGAACAGGCGGCGCAAGAAGTTCATGGCATTGTCCTCGTCCCAAATCGATCAAGGCGTGGGCGTGCTGAAGGGAGCGATGAGGGGCGCGCCCTGGGTGGCGGCCTGCTGCAGAGCGGCTTGGGTGGCCTGGAAGCTGAGCTGAGCCTGGGTAGCATTTTGCTGCAAGGCAGCCTGCGTCTGGGCGAAATCGATGGCCACCTGCGTCTGTTGCTGAGCATTGAGCGCAGCAGAGGCGGTGCGGGTGGCGGCCACCTGAGCGGCAGATTGGGTGGCCGTCAGGGCCAGGTCGGCGGCTTGGCGCGCCTGCGCAGTCTGGCTGACCTCCAGCAACTGCAGGGAGGCGGCGCTCTGGGTGCTGGCCTGGTCGAGGGCGCGGGCCGTGCTGGCGGCGCTCTGGATAGCACCGAGCAGGCGCTCAGTCTCGCTGGCTTGACGACCTTGCAGGGCGGTGAGAGCCAGCGCCGTCTCTTGCAGGGACTGAGCGCCGTGCGTAGCAGTGGCCTGTTGAGCTTGAGCAGCGGCTTCCAGCGTGCCACGCTGGCTATTCAGCAGAGCGCGCGTGGCCTCGTGGTTGTAGAGCGTAGGCGCAGCGATGAACATCGCCAGCGCTCCGCCCATAGCACCCATCAGGGCCATAAACAGGGCCAGCAGCAGGCCATAGCGGTTGACGACGGCCAGAGTGGCCTGATGTTTAACTTTATTGCCCATAGGTTGTCTCCTCCCGAGGTCATTTCAGCCTGTCATTCACAGAATCGGATTATACAATACGACCCTGAAACATCCTGCCCAGTGGAGAAGAGATGAGAGTCTATGGCATCCTTGCGCGATTTGCCCTCGGTGGACAAGCTGCTGCAAGCCGCGCCGCTGCAAGCCTGGCAGGCGGCTTATGGGCGCGCTGGCGTGCTAGAGACGGCTCGCGCGGTGCTAGACGCGCTGCGCGCTGAATTGCGCCATAACGGCACACATCCTCTACCAGTACCAGCGCTTGACGAGCTTGTGGCCCGCGTAGGCGCGGCGCTTGAGGCGCGCTTTCGGCCTTCGCTGCGCCCCGTCATCAACGCGACGGGCGTCATCATCCACACCAATCTGGGCCGCGCGCCTTTGTCGCTGGCGGCTCAGCAGGCCATCGTCGCCATCGGCGGCCAGTATAGCACGCTGGAATTCGACCTGGAGGACGGCAAGCGCGGCTCGCGCTACGCCCACGCCGAAGCCGCCCTGTGTGAACTCACGGGAGCAGAAGCCGCCCTGGTCGTCAACAACGCTGCCGCTGCCCTCGTCCTCGTCCTCAGCGCTCTGGCCCAGGGCAGGCAAGTTATCTTGTCGCGCGGCCATTTGGTCGAGATTGGCGGCGCGTTCCGCGTCCCAGAGATTATGGCTCAGAGCGGCGCGCTGTTGGTGGAGGTCGGCACGACCAATCGCACCCGTATCGGCGATTACGCCGCGGCCATCAGCCCACAGACGGCTATGCTCATGCACGTCCACAGCTCCAACTTCAGGATGATCGGCTTCACAGAAGAAGCGCCGTTGGGTGAGATGGCGGCGCTGGCCCACGAGCGCGGCTTGATCTGCGTCCAGGATTTGGGCAGCGGCGCGCTGCTAGACACCGCTCAATTCGGCCTGTCGCATGAACCTACCGTGCAAGAGAGCGTGCAAGCCGGCGTCGATCTGGTGGTCTTCAGCGGCGACAAGCTGCTGGGCGGCCCACAAGGCGGGATCATCGTCGGACGGCGCGAGCTAGTGGCCCAGCTCAAGAAGCACCCGCTGGCGCGCGCGCTGCGCGTCGATAAGCTGGGCTACGCGGCGCTGGCAGCCACGCTAGATCACTACCGCTGTGGGCAAGCGCTCGCGCAGGTGCCGGTGTGGCGTATGCTCAGCCGATCGCTGGACGAGTTGTTACAAGCCGCGCGGCGCTGGGCCGATGCCTGGGGTGGGATCATCCTGCCTGGCCAATCCACCATTGGCGGCGGCAGCCTGCCTGGCGAGACGCTGCCCACCACCCTGGCAGCGCTGCACGTCCCCAAACCTGACGCCTTCTTGGCGCGCTTGCGACAGCACGAGCCGCCCATCATCGCGCGCATTCAAGATGAGCGCGTCCTGTTCGACCCGCGCACCGTGTTGGATGGCCAAGAAGACGGCCTAATCGAGGGTGTAAAGCTGGCTCTGGAGCGGGAGAGGGCATGACGCGCACGATCCTCCCGTCGCGCGGGTGGCTGGCAGCTTACCTGCTGGTGCTGGCCCTAGTGGGCGCGCTCTACGTCCCTACCTACCGCTACAGCTTCCCCTACATCGACCACACAGACGAACCACAAATGAATCTGGGCGCGCGCTGGTGGATCGAGCATGATTCGGCCAAAGGCATGCTCTTCCACGCCTATCCGCCGGCAACGATTGCCCTCAACTTCGTGGCCCTCAAATTTTTGCCTCATGACCACCCCAACGACGTACTGCTGCCGCTGCGCCTACTGACGATCTTCTTTGGGCTGGGGGTGGTGAGCCTGGTCATGCTGTTGGCCCGCGAGGTTGTAGGCGATTGGGGTGGCTTGGCTGCTGGCGTGTTGTGGGGCTTCCTGCCAGATAACGTGGCTCGCGCGGCTCCGGTCATCGCCAACACCTATCTGACTTTCTTCACGTTGCTGGCGCTGTGGCTGGCCCTGGTGGCTCGGCGCCGCCCTGGCGATGGTTGGCGCACAGCGGCGCACTACGCTCTGATGGTAGCCATCACCTTCAAGACGCAGGCCATCTTCGTCTTCCCCGCGCTGCTGAGCATTGGCCTGCTGGATTGGCAAGCCAAAGAGAAGCGCCCCGCGCTGCTGCGCTGGCTATACGCTATGTTCTGGCGCTGGCTCTTGTTCATGATCTGGCTCTTGGTGTTCTACCCCACGCTGCAAGCCAACGACATTCCACACTGGGCCGCACCTATCGGCCAATTGGGCCTGCCTACGCCGCAGCTGCTGCTAGACAACTTCGCTGCCGCTACCGACGACTGGGCTAGCCCGCTCAACTGGCTGCTGACGCTGGGGCCGCTGCTGGGCCTGTTGGTTGCGCCGCTGCGCTGGCGGATCGCCACGCTGCCTGTGCTGGCTCTGATGGCTTCCGTGCTGGCCTGGTGGATAGGAGTGAGCTTCTTCGGGCAGCAAGACGCGCGTCAGTTCATCACCATGAATGCCATGCTGGCCGTCCTGCGCGGAGCTTCGCTGGGCCTGGCCATCCACCTGGTCATTGGACTGCTGGATAACTTCTCGCCGCGTTTGCAGCGCTGGGCTGTGCCGATCAGCGGCGCGCTCATGCTGGTCTTCCTTTTGAAGCTCATGCAGCCCTTCGTCGTTGAATCACAGCGTATCTCTTACGACATGTCGCGCCGCGATCATCGCGCCGACCTGGCCGAATATGCCGCTGCCAGCCTAGAGTCGGGCGGCTACGTAGGCAACTGGAACTACCACAAGGTCTTCAACCCAGACTGGGGTGGTTACCGAGGTCAGACCATCTTTCGCTTGGTGGAGCAAGCAGAGTACGAGTCGCGCGACGTGGACGAGTGGCGCGCCCAGGGCGCGAGCTTCGCCCTCATCCCCTACGTGAGTCGCCGAGATTACGCCACTTCGCGCGATGCTGCTCAGACCGTCCTGCTCAAGCAGTTTCCCCCGCGCGAGGATCGGCGCGGGCCGACGACCAGCGTCGTCTGGTTATGGCCCATGCAGCCCCTGGCCGATCAGATCAGCCTGGGCGGTGTGACGTTGCTAGGCTATCGCCTGGAAGACGCCGATGAACTGCGCCTGCGCCTGTTTTGGCGTAGCGAGCAGCCCACTGCTGTGCCGCACACGCTCTTTCTGCACCTGCTGGACGCTGAAGGGAACATCGTCGCTCAGCACGACGGCCCGCCGACTCTGCCTGGTCGTCCCACGACGACTTGGGATGATCCTGACGAGATCATCATGAGCCATGTCCTGGCGCTGAGCTTGCCGCAGAGCAGAGCGCGCCTCGTCGCTGGCTTCTACGATCCGCAGAGCGGGGCGCGCTTACGCGCCGTCGACGGAACGGATTCGTGGGAAGTGTTGCGCTGGACGCCTTGAGTTGCCTTTGTCTGAGAGAGAAGAGCGTTTGACGACGAATCAATATCGCTTGGTTTTGGCCTGTGCCGTGCTGCTGCACTGGATCGTAGTCGCTGCCTTTGTGCTGGAGGTCATCCCGCAAGATTACAACCGCGACGGGCAGTTTTGGCTGCACCAGGGCGGGGATGAGATCGGCTATCATAACTTCGCCCAAGACTTTTACTACGGCAAGTTTTATCCAAACAAGTATCCACTCGGCTTCCCGTTGCTTCTGCTGCCCTTCTTGTGGCTGGGCGTGCTGCGCTACGATGACCTTGTGCCGCTAGTCTCGGCCTTTTGGTCGCTGGCCATGTTCCCGTTGGGCCTATGGCTGACGGGCTGGCTGGGCCAGCGCTGGTTAGGACGCGGCAGAGCCGCTTTGGCGCTGATCCTGCTGGCCCTGCTGCCGCTGTTCGTTTACGCGGGCTTAGCCGTGTTCAACCCCACGCTGGCAGAGCTGTCGGCAGTCAAGCTCACTTGGGCGCAAATGTACGCCGACGGGCCGGCGGCCCTGTTTACGCTACTGGCTTTGGCGGCCTTCTGGCGCGCCTACGAGGCCAATTGGCATTGGGGCTGGCTAGGCCTGAGCGGGGCATTGTGCGGCGCGCTTGTGCTGATCCGCTTCAGCGCCATCATCACCCCCGCTGGCTTGGCCCTCATCCTGCTGTGGCAGCGCCAACCGCTGCGCTTGCTGGCTTTTGGCCTGCCTACCCTGCTCATGTTCATCCCGCAGATGGCCTACAACGCTGCCACTTTCGGCAGCCCGCTGGTGACGGGCTACACAGTCCTGGATAACTTACCGCCTCATGGCCTCTTCCACATCCTCTACCTCAGCGAAGCTGTGGCTCGGCTGGTAGATCGCGCGCCGCTGCTTCTGCTCCTGGGCTTATCTCTCAGCAGCGGCGCGTTGACCCTGGGGCTGCGCGGTCTGTGGCGCAAAGAGCGGCTAGGGGCAGTGCTTATCGGGCTGTGGCTGTTGGGGTATGCAAGCTTTTATGCGACTTATTATTACAGCTGGAGCGGGGGTCTAGTCCGCTTTCTCGTGCCGGCCATGCCTGCCCTGGCTCTGTTGCTGGCAGCAGTGGGGCAGGTGCGCATCGGGCGCAACTTATCCGCGCTGATGGTTGTGTTTGGGTTGATAGGCGCAACTCATGCGCAGATGAACGTATCAGACGACTTACCACCGTGTGAAAAGCGCCCCGCCAGCCTGGATTACCCGCGCGCAGCGCTGGGCATGTGCGTGGAGTTGGTGGCGATAGAGCCTCAAGCAGGCGCGCTGGCTTTTGCCGCGCTGGCGGTTGGCGATGACGGCACGCTTTATGCGGCGCGACCTCTGGCGGGACAGGTGTGGGCCTTGACCCCTGGAGACGATGGGCTGCCTGCCAACCCAACTTTGCTCATCAACGACCTAACCTTGCCCAACGCGCTGACTTTCGTCGATGGCGCGCTGTATGTAGTAGCGAGCGATTCGCTGTGGCGCTGGCGCGCGGGCGAACTCACGCGCTTGGTTGATGATCTGCCCAGCGGCCCCGGCTTTTGGACGGGCGGGCTGGCCAGCGATGGACGGCGCTTGTTCGTCGGCATAGGTGCGCCTTGTGATTCCTGCCCGTTTGATAGACAGACGCGCGGCGTCGTCCTGAGCTACGACATGGAAGGACGAGACAAGCAGCTCGTGGCGCGCGGCTTGCGCCACCCGCAGGCTCTGGCCATCCATCAGGGTGCGTTGTGGATCGGCGATTCAGCGCGCCAAGGGCTACGCAGACAGGTAGGCTTAGACGAGCTGAACCGTCTGCTCTTGTCGTCGTTGGGCCAGGTGGCTGATTTTGGCTTCCCCCGCTGCTTAGCCGATGGGCGCGCCGATGGCGACTCTCAGGCTGATTGCGAAGCCACTCTGCCTCCCGCCTATCGCCTGGCGACGCACAGCCAGCCTCTGGCCATGACGACCTATCGCGGCGAAGCCTTCCCTACCATGCAAGGCGACTTGCTGCTCGTCTTGGGTGGAGACTTAGCTCGCCCTAACCCCAACGGCTATCAGCTGGTGCGCATTGAAGAGCGATCCGACTCGGTCGTCTTCCACAGCCTCATTCCCTTCGATGGTGCGATCACAGGCTGGCCGCCGCCAGTGACTTACAATCCTGAGACGGGCTACTTCGACTACTGGGCCAACTATCTCAGTACTCAGCGAGCTGGCTTCTATCCGCACAGCCCCCTGGGCGTGGCTGTCAGCCCACAAGGCTGGATTTACGTCAGCAGCAGCAACGGAGTCCTGTTGGCCCTGCGGCCCATCGACTAGCGCCAGCGCAGGCGAGCCAGTTGCGGCGCATCGTCTTCGCCGCTGCGCGCAGGTTCGGCCAGGGGCAAGCGCACCATCGTCGGGAAGCGATACCAGCCCACGCGCAAGCTGGCAGGACGCTGGCCCTGGGGCAGATCATCAAGGCGCAGCGTAGCCCACTCCAGGACTTGCCCGCCCGCGTCTTGCGCACCTAGTCTGATGTCCTGGCCCTGGATGAACTGACTGCGCTCATCCAGCACGTGCAGGAAGCGCACCATCTGGTCGTCGAGCGCGGCGCTGAACTGCCACCACAAAGCTACGTCAATCTGCCCCGCTTCAGGGTCGGTTTGTACGCTGCTGGCCCACAGGCGCAGGCCTTCAAATTCGATGGGGCGCAGCAGCAGCGGCCCAAGATAGTCTAGGCCCTGCTTGACCGAGCGCAGGTCACGACGGCAGATGAACAGGTCAGTCTGGTAGCGAGGCGGACAGGACTGCTCCAGCCGAATCTCGGCGCGCACAAAATCTGCCCCACGCACTAGCGGCACGGGCAGGCGCAGCGTGCCATCCTGTGGACGCAGGGTCAGGCGCTGGAAGGGCTGACCATCGACGAACAGGCGCGCCGTCATGCTGTCCGACAGGCTACTCACATCCAGCGTCCACTCAAACCAAGCAGGAGTGGCACTGCGCACGTCAGCGATCAAGCGAGCAGCTTCGGCCTGGGTGCGAGCGACCTGAAGCGGCGCAGCCTGGCCCAGCGGCACGCGGAACAGCAGCAGTTCACCATCGTCATAAAAGGGCGCGCCGAGCTGAGCGACGAGCTTAGCGCGCAGCGCGTCGGCGTAGGCAGCGTCCTGTTCAATAGCGCGCCGCCTGTGGAAGCTCACCAAGTCAGCGCCGACGGCGCGCAACAAGCCGGGGTGCAGCGTCTCTTGCAACAGGGCCAGCTTAGCCGAGTTGACAGGCGTGGCGCGGGTGTACTGACCAGCAATCAAAGGGCGCTGATGGAAGGTCTGGTCGTAAAGGGCATCTTTGGCCGCCAGCAGATTCTCCCAGGGGACGTTGAAGACGGCGCGGATGGTGGGGTCTTGGCGCACCTGCTCCCAAGCTTGGGCCAGCGTTGGCGCGGGCTGAGCAGGACGCGTGGGCATGGGCCAAGCGGCTTGCACATCGATGAGATAGCCCAGCAGCAACAGGGCCAGCAACCCCTGTCTACCCTGGCGGCGGCGCAACAGCTCTCCTGCCCCATAGGCCATGAGCATAGCCAGCGCCAGCGCCAGCGCCACGTTAAAGCGACCGGGCGCACGCGCCAGCGCGAAACCTGGCCAATCTTGCACGGCGGCCCAGGGCAGCGGTAGATAGGTCAGCACCTCATCCAGGTCGATCAGCAGCGGCGCATCGAAGACCTTCAGCACAGGGCCGAGCGACAGCACCCAGGCCAGGACGAACAACCCCCACCATCCGCGCGCCTGGGGTTGGCGCAGGCTCAGCAGGGCCAGCCCACCACCAATCAGGCCCACATAAGCATAGCCCTCTGGCAAGTTGACCCCTAGCACGCGCCTGGGATACTCCAGGCCAGCCCATAGCGGATTTAGGAAGGAAGGCGTCACCAGGCTGAGCAGATCAGCGCTATAGCGCACCGCGCCGCCAGCTTCCACGTAGGCGCTGGTTTGCAGCGTGATCCTGATGACGGGCAGCAGGGTCAGCAGCAGGCCCGCTCCGCTCAGTGCCGAGACGATCAGCACGCGCCATAGCGCCAGCCAGCGTCCGCGCGCCGCTAGCCCTATTCCCGTCACTACTAGGATCGGCATGAGCATGGTGAAGACTTGTAGCATATGGCCGCTGGGCGTCAGGAAGAAGAAGAGAGCGCTCCACAGGGCGTAGCGCCGCCAGCGTGGCAGATAGGCGTTCGCTCCCTGGCTGCAGTCGATTAAGCGCAGCAAGGCCCACAGGTAAAGCGGAGCAGGCCATTGGGCCATCAGTCCGCCATGACCTTCGATCAGGCGGCTTTGCAGCGGCGGCGCAGCACAGAAAGCGGCTCCGGCCAGCAGCGCTGCCGTCTGCACGATGCGCGCCTCCCAGCCCAAGCGCGCTAGGCGATCTTGAGCCAGAAACCACATAGCCCAGCCATTCAGCGCCAGGTAGAGCAGCACCGTGAGGTTGTAGGCCAGGCCAGGCGAGACTAGCAGGGCGAAGGCCCAGGCAGGGAAGTACTGGAGTTGGTTGGCCGCCAGCGGTAGACTAGAGAAGCCATGCGGGTAGCCTAGCAAGCTTTGGTAGTACATGTCTTGGCCCGTGCGCAGCGCCTGAGCCATCCACCAGATGTTGCGCGTCATCTCGTAGTTGTCGCCCACCGACCAACCGATGATCTGGTTGTCCAAGTCCGTCGCTAGCGGCCAGGTGACGGCGCAGGCCAACAACAAGTAGAGCGCGAAGGCGCGCAGGGCGCGCTTGAGGGAGTCGTTCATGGCTTCAGGGGCTTGGCTCGGCACAAGACGGGAGCAGGCTGTATTCGCGCGTCCAGGGCTGGCTGAACCAGGCCAGGAACTCAGCTAGGTGCGCCCGCCAGTAGTCATTGTTGTGTTCACCGCTGGGATGGACGACGTAAGTGTGTTGAATGCCACGCGCCGAGAGTCTGGCGCTGAACAACTGCTGACTCGGCCCACTGGAATCAGCGGCGCCATTAGCCAGGTACATGCGCAAGCCCGACTCCCTGAGCGGCGTCTCGTTCAGCACCAACTCCAGCGGATCGTTGGCCGGGGGCAGGCCCGCATTGGCAGGGAAGTAAGCGCTGAAGCCGCCCACCTGCCCAAACAGGTTGTTGTGGCGCATAGCGATGCTGTAAGCCCAGAAGCCACCTCGGCTAATGCCGCCGATGGCCCGCCCCTGGGCCGTGTTGATGGTGCAGAAGGTGCTTTCAATCTGCGGACGCAGCTCGTCGACGATCACCGTCTCGTAGCTAGGGTTAGGCGGGAAGCGATCCTGCCCACCAATGCTGCCCAGGAAGGGCATGACGACCACGAAAGGCGCACTACGACCCGCCAGGATAGCTTCGTTTAAGATGTTGGGCAGTCCCAGGTCAAGCCACTGCTGTTCGCGGTAGCTCATGCCATGGATCAAATATAGCACCGGGAAGCGCCGCGCAGAGCTGCCGTAGCACGGGGGCAAATAGACCAAGTAGCGGATGTTCTCGTTGGTGCTGGGGCTTGGGTTGTCCCTGAATTCCAGCAACTGCCCTCCCGTCTCCTCACAGGGGAAAGGGGTGGGAGTAGGCGTCCAATCGGGCGTGGGGCTGGGCAGCGGAGTGCGCGTGACCGTGGGCGTGGGTGTCACGGTGGGGATGGGCGTGAAGGTGGGAATGCTAGTCACGACCACCGCCACCACGCGCGGCTGGAACGGCTCGCAGGCGCTCAGTGTAGCAGCCAGCAGCGCCGCACCTGAAGCCAGAAAATACGCCATCCTCATGCTGCAGGCCCCTTCTGGATGGTCTGACGAATCCAGACCATGCCCCAAGCGGCCAGGCCCATCAAGCCCAGGCCCATCAAGCCCAGGGCAAAAGCCAACGGCGCAGGCGCGTTGGCCACTAGCAGAGCCAGCCCGCCGAACAAGGCGCAGGCTAGGTAGAGGATCAGCACGGCGCGGCGCGGATTGAAGCCCAGCGCCACCAGACGATGCGAGGTGTGGTCGCGGCCACCTTCGAAGGGTGAGCGTCTCTCCGCTAAGCGCGTCCAAACCACCAAGTTAATGTCGAAGATCGGCAAGGCCAGCGCCAGGATCGGCACCATCCAGGTGACGCTGAGCGGCTGAGTCTGGAAGTTGAGCTTGATGGCCAGGGTAGCCATCAGGTAGCCCAGGGTCAACGCGCCCATGTCGCCCATGAAGGTGCTGGCTGGGTTGAAGTTGTAGGTCAGGAAGCCCAGTGCGCTGCCCAAGATGGCAGCCGCCATCAGCGAGACCAGGATTTGCCCCTGAGACAAGGCAATCAGCAGGAAGCTGGCGGCGCTGATGGCCGACAGGCCCGCTGTCAGGCCGTCCATGTTGTCCAAGAAGTTGAAGGCGTTGCACAGCGCCACCACCCAGACCACCGTCAGCGGCACATCGATCCAGGGCGTGCCGAACAGGCGAATTTGGATGCCTACGGCCACCAGCAGCAGCGCCGCCAAGATCATCGCCCCGAAGCGGCTCAAGATCGATAGGTTGTAGCGGTCGTCCAGCAGGCCCACCAAAGCCAGTAGGCCCGCCCCACCCATGATGACCAGTAGCTCAGCGATGTGGCGCGGCGGGCTAAACAGCAGCAACGACAGGCACAGCCCAACGTAAATGGCCAGGCCGCCCATCATCGGCTTGTGATCTTTGTGCGTCTTGCGCGGCAGGTTGGGCTTATCCACCACCCCCAGGCGCATGGCAATCTGGCGGCTGAGCGGCGTCAGGCCCAGCGCAGCCGCGAAGCCGACGATCAGGACAGGGATGAATTGCGCGGTTGTCTCCATGCCTTCAACTGTAACAGAAGACGCGGCGTTTTCGTAGGGACGAGGACAGAGCAGAAGCATGAGGCGTGTCGGCCCTCATTCCAAATCTCTCTCAGGTTGTGCGATTACAAAGCCACTACCCAGACCGTCTACTTAGCGCTAAGATGGTCGCCGTTCTGACCATCACACCTCTGGGGAATTATGCGCCGTCGTACACTGCTCATCGCCATCAGCTTCTTGGGGAGCGCCCTCATCTTGTGGTTGGTCGTGCGCGGTGTGCCGCTGGCCGACGTGTGGGCAGGGATACAAAAGGCTGATCCGCTGTGGCTGGTAGCCAGCTTCATCTCCATCTTCTTCGGCTTGGTAACGCGCGCGGTGCGCTGGCGCGGCCTGCTGGACGACAAGCTGGCCATGCAACCATCCATTCACCTGACCAACATCACCTTCATGCTCAACCAGCTGCCGCTGCGCTTAGGCGAGGTGGCGCGCGCCGGCCTGGCGCTGCGCTATGGCGTGCCGTTCATGACGGCTGCTACTAGCATTCTAGTGGAGCGCTTGGTCGATGTGCTGTTCATTGTGCTGATGATCGCCATCGCCTTCACCCAGGTGCCGTCGGCGTCGGCGCAGGTGAGCAGCGGGGCGTTCGTCCTCGGTCTGGTGGCGCTGGCGAGCTTTTTGGCGCTGGTGTTCTTCGCTAGTCGGCGCGAGCTGGCCCACCGCTTCCTGACCTTAGGAGAGCAGATGTTGCCGCTGCTCAAGCGGCTGCCGTTGGCACGCCTACTAGAGCAGGTGATCGACGGGCTTCAACCGCTCACCCATTGGCGTGGCTTCGTCCACACCACCGTCTGGACGTTCATCGCTTGGGGCTTCTCCTACGCGTCGCTGATTACGCTGTTCTATGCCCTGGACGTGCAGGACGCGCCCTACCTGCTCATGTGCATGCTGGCGGTGGGCTTCACAGCTATTGGCATTGCCATCCCCATCAGCGTCATGTCGCTGGGGCCATTCCAGGCGGTTATGTTGTTGGTGGCTCACCAAATCTTCGGCGTCGATGAAGCTCTGGCCTTGACGCTGGGCTTCCTATTCAACGGCGTCGCTGTGCTGTCCTACCTAGCTTGGGGCGGCCTTAGCATGTTGACGTTGGGCCTCTCGTTCAGCGATGTGCTGGGCAGCAAGCCCACGCCCACGCCAGACGCTCAGGCCGAACCGTTGGCTCAGCCCAAAATCTGATGCAGAGCGTCTACCACCACATCGCGCACCGAATTGCGATCCATCGTCACGCAGGGATAAACGCTGAAATCGCGGATTCCCAGGCCGAGCTGAATGTCCTGATAGTGCCAGGCTTTAGGGTGATCCTGTTTGGTGGCAGCCACTACCAGCGGTACTTCGGCGTGGTAACCGCGCACTGTGTACAGAATACTGAGGAACTGTCCGAAGTGCTGAGGTTTGGTGCTGTCTACCAGCACAATGTAGCCGCTGGCGCGCAGCTTGCTCATCATCTCTTGTAACCAGATGAAGTCGTACTGTGTGCGCGGCGGTGGCTCTAGGAAGTGCAGCAGCAGCGACGAGTCGACGCGCACGCGGCCGAAGAACCAGCTCATCTGCTCTTCAGCTTGCCATTCCGTGTATTGGCTGATAGCCTTGATGAAGCTAGTCTTGCCTGTGCGTGGCAACCCAGCAACCACCAACTTCACGACCTGGGCTTTTTGCTTGTGGAGTTGCTTCGTGCGCTGTGATGCCCCGTCCATGACAGCTCTCGCAATGATCGCTCATGATACGAATATGCTTGATTATAGCGCAAATCATGTTGACTCGTCATCTTCTCACAGAAGTGATAGAGTCGTAATAATAATTTTTATCTGAGATTCCCCCAAAAACTGGTGGCCCGCTGAGAGTTTTAGCGTGTATAGTATAAATTGAACGTACGTATCAGAGAGAGAGGTAAAGACCATGCAGAACTATGGACGTGGACAAGCGCCGGTGATCACCGCGCCCTCAAGCCTTGCCATCGACATGAATCCTATCATGCGCGCCGTGTACGGCTGGATGACGCTGGGCCTGGTGGTGACGGCGTTCATCTCGCTGTTCATCACTCAGCAGGCTGTGCTGCCCAACGGCATGCCTAACATCGATGTGCTGAATACGCTCAGCGGCCTCATGTTGCCGGCCATCATCGTGCAACTGGTGATCGCCCTGGGCCTGAGCTTCCTGGTCAACCGTATCTCGCCGGTCGTGAGCGGGGTGCTGTTCTTCGTCTACTCCGCTATCACCGGCTTGACCTTCGGCGTCATCTTCACTGGCCTAGCCATCAGCGGTGACTTCAGCGCCGTCGTCAAGGCCTTCTTCTCCACCGCTGGTGTCTTCGGCGCCATGACCCTGGTGGGCCTGACCACCAAGACTGACCTGACGCGCATGGGTTCGTTCCTGATGATGGCCCTGATCGGCCTCATCATCGCCAGCGTCATCAACATCTTCCTGCGCAGCGACGCCTTCGGCTTCATCATCAGCATCGTCGGCGTGCTGATCTTCACGGGCCTGACCGCCTACGACACGCAGAAGATCAAGGAGATGGCCCACGAAGCGGCCTACAGCGGCGACAGCGGCTTCGGCCAGCGCGTGGCCATCATGGGTGCGTTCACGCTGTACCTAGACTTCATCAACCTATTCTTGTATCTGCTGCGCATCTTCGCCAGCAGCCGCGACTAAGCACGCTGAACGCCAATCCTGCCCTGTAACCCTAGCCCTTCGCCAGTCATGGCGAAGGGCTTCTTCATACCCATCGGACTCAAGCCCAGCTCACATGAGCCACGACGAGATCATCGCATGGTCAGCCAGCAAAGGCGACAACTCGACGTTCATCTGCCCGATCACGACAGACGTTCAGCCCGTCATTGGCCCTCCACGACGACGGCAAGCTGCACCGGACGGCTTAGCGCACCGTGAGCGAGATAGCCACGTGATCTCGACCCTGAGCGTCCAGCAAGCGCGCGCCGCTGACCAGGTCATACAAGCCCAACAGCAGACGGTACTCGCCAACTGGCAGATCGGGTGGCAGGACGATGCTCAGAGGAGCGCCAATTAGCGTCTCGGTGGGATCATCCCAGGTGAAGCTGGGGCGATCCCGTACGGGTACGCCATCAGCCTGTGCAAGGATATCGCGGCCGCTGAGCGGATTGAGGTGCAGGTAGACCTGGAGTTGCCCGTCGTAAGGCACAGCTGCCTGCCAGTAAGGGCGCAGGCGCAGGGTTTGGCCGGGGCTAGCTTGACCCTCCAGATCATAGCCGATGAGCCGTATCTGCCCCAGCTGTACGCCTTTCAGCTCGTGGGCAGGACGCCAAAGACGATAGAAGACCAGGGACGGCCCTTGCCAGGTCTGGGTTGTCTGTGACGGCGGAAAGCGCCGCAGCAACAGAATGTCGGGATTGTCGGCGCGACTGAGCGAGGAGTCCAGCAGATAGCCCACACCCTCCGAGACCCACTGAGCAACAGCCTTCTCCTCTAACGTACGAACATAGAACAGTTCCCAATCATCCCCGCGATAGCCACCTCTGTCGCGACTGAAGACCCGCTGACCCAGCTTGGCATGGTAGATGGTACGGTCAACAAGGATAGAGTATTCGTCTTCGGAGAGGATGGGTATGGCCCAGGTGGCGATTGCTGCCAGCGTGCTGGGGCGTGTACGCACCTCTGCTAGTGCGGCGCTGTTCAGCACTGCGCTGCCCAGGTAGACGAAAGCCAGCACTACCACCAAGCCCGACCAGGCCAAGCGCAGAGCGCCGCGCAGAGCCTGGGCCATCCAAGCCAAAGGCAGTGCCACCAGCAGCAAGGCTAGCGGCGCGTAGGGCGCGGCGTAGCGCAGGCCGCCCTCCCAGTAGACCAGGAAGCGCGACACCAACCACAGGTGCAGCCCAAAGCCCAGGGCCAGGCCTATCCACAAACTGCGCTCGTGCCAGTGGCGACGCGCCACCAACAACAATCCCAAACCAAACGCCCCCACCCAAGCCAACAAAGGCCAGCCCAACTGCTCGACAATGCTCACTTCTAACAGTCGGCTCAGGGTGGCCCAATCCAGCGGCCAGAGCGGCTTGTTGGTAAAGGCTTGGTACTCTGGAATTTGCAAGCTATCGAATTGGCTCAGCCACACGACGGCAGTTGAAGCTATGAGGACGAGTTGAGCCAGCAGCACGCCACGCCAACGCGAGGGTTTCCACAGAGGCCAAGCCAGCAGCAGGGCAACTCCACAGCCAAAGCCCAGGGCAGGGAAGGCTGAATACTTGAACAACACAGCCATCAAGCCTGCCAGCGTGCTGAGTAGGGCGTAGCGCGCGCAGCGAGTGCGCAGAGCGCGCCAAGCGAAGGCCAACGCCGCCACATAGCCCAGCACCTGATAACTTTCGGTGAGGGCCAAGCGCGTTTGGCTGAGCAGATTGGGCAAGGCCAGGCTGGCCAAAGCCAAGCCCAAGCCGAGCGGTGGTTGGCCCAAAGCCCGTCCCAGATGGATGAGCAAGGCAGCACTCAGCAGATTCACTGCTGCGCTGAACCAACGCATCCAGCGCAAAGCTGCCGCCATCTCCAGCTCAGTCACGCGGCCCGTCTGTGCTTCGCCAAGAGGTTGAGCTAGACGATGGACGGCGAAAATCCCTGGTGGATAGTCGTCCAGATCAATTTCGCTCAGGCGTCCCTGACGATAGAGATAGCCGTTCCAAGTTAGGCGCGCTTCGTCAAATTCGTCGATCGACGGAAAATGATCGTCGTGGCCCACTAAGTGCAGGCTGATCCCTAGCAATAGGATCGAGGCTGCGACTAGGGTGAAGGCTGAGGGCGAGCGCGCTGGTTTCAAAGCGCGTCCTCCGCGCTGGTAGGACTGCCCCGAACATTGCAGCTCACAGCCGCGTCCTATCCTGATTCCAACAACTGCTGCGTAGCGCTGCACAGAGCCAGCACTCGACCAGCGCTGTCGGTAGCCTGAGCGCCAAAGACCAACAGACGGCGCGTACGCTCCACCAAACGCGCTGTCACGACGACGTGCGTCTCTTGCGGAGTGACGGGCCGCAGATAAGTGAGGCTCATGTGCGTCGTAACGCTGGGCGGGGCGACCAAGAAGGACAGCGGCCCAATCGTGTTGTCCAGCACAGCGGCGATCATGCCGCCTTGCATGAAGCCCAACGGGTTCTGCCAGCGCTGCTGCACCGGGAAGCGGCAGACCAGAGTCGCCGTCTCGGCATTGAACGAGATGACCTCGGCTCCTAACTCATGGAAGATGGGCGGGGGCAACTTGAGGCCCTGCGCGCTGCTGCCGAGCCGCTGCTGCATGAGGCTCACAATGTCGGGTGGTTGTCCTTCGCTCATCGACTTAGAACTCCCAATCCAGCAGGATGCCCGCAACCAACGTGCAGCGCGTGGGCAGGCTATTCAGCACGACGTGTTCATGCAGGGCGTGCAGACCATCACCCTGTGGGCCAAGCCCATCCAGCGTAGGAATGCCCAGGGCTGCCGTGAAGTTGCCGTCGCTGCCGCCGCCGCTGCCATCTTCGCGCACACTGACGCCGTACTTAGCGCCAATGCGCTGAGCCTGCTCGTAGGCTGCTTGGTTGCGCTCCATCGGTGGGCGCGTGTGATTGAGCTTGATACTGACTTTGGCGCCAGGGATGAAGACGGGCCGATCTGCCAGGGCAGCTTCCAGCTTGGCCTGCTGCGCGACCGTCATCATGCGCGTGTCGATGAAAGCTTCCAGGTGAGCTGGGATGACGTTGCCGGCAGAGCCGCCGTTGACCATCGTCACGTTCACCGAGACGCCGTTCTTCAGGTCGTTCAGCTTGTGAATCTCGATCACCTGCTGGGCGAATTCGCTGATGGCGTTGATCCCCTGCTCTGGAGCGTTGCCGGCGTGGCTGGGACGTCCCTCGATGCTCAGGGTGTAGGTGGCAATGCCTTTGCGCCAAGTCTTGAGCGCGCCCTCTTTGGTGGCCGGCTCCATGACCAGCACCAGGCCGCAGCGCTGGGCCGTCTCTTTGATGAGCGCTTCGCTGTGAATGCTGCCGACTTCTTCGTCGCTGGTCATCAGCACCCAGATGGGCCGCTTGGGCATTCGGCCTAGGGCCTGCAAGCCGCGCAAGGTGGAGAGGACGATGGTGATCCCGCCCTTCATGTCCACAGCGCCCGGCCCAAACAGGCGGCCTTCGTCGTCGATATGAGGCGGGCGTTCGGCCAACGTGCCGCTGGGCCACACGGTGTCGATGTGGATCAAGAACAGGATAGGCGCGCCGGGGGCGTCTTCGTGCCACTTGGCCAGCAGCATATCGCCGACTTCGCGGGCGGGGTAGCGCGTGACGGACGACGCGCCGAGCTGGCGGAACTGAGCTTCCATGTAGTTCCCCAGCTTATCCACCATGTCTTTTTCGGTGGTGAAGGTTTCGTAGCCGATCAGCTCCAGCAGCAGGTCGGTCATAGCCTGCTTTTGGCTGTTGAAATACTGCAACAATTCAGACATGCTGAGCCTTTCCAGGGGTTGAGGGTGGTACGTCATCCAAACCATAGCGTCAAAATGGGCAGAGGTCTAGTGCCGTGTAGGTTGGGCTGCGCGAGCCGTAACGGTTGAGCAGGCGCAGCACCTCGCGCCGTTCTTCGACGATGAGCAGCGTATCGACGCAAGCAGTGTGCAGGTCGCCGCTGCGCGCGTAGCTATCCGACCAGCGATACGCCATCAGCACGAAGGGCGGCAGCTTAGCGGGGTCGGCGTTGGGCGTGAGCGGGAACTGAGCGTTCAGGCGGGCCAGAGCATCGCTGAGCCGACCGTCGCTGGTCAGGGCGTAGGCCAGGATAAGACGGTAGAGCGCATAGCTGAGGACGGTCTCAGTCTCGTCGTTGTACCAGGCGCGCAGACTCTCGTCTTCCAGGGTCAGACGATAGGCCTCGGCGGCAGCGGCGTAGTTCTGGCGGCTGAAGGCCTTGTCGCCCTCGTGGACGACCTGAATGCGGAAGCGCGGCGGATCAAGCTGGACGATGGACAGGGTGTAGACCAGGCCATCCCAGTCGTAGATGTTGACGCCAGTGCGCAGCGGGCCAGTGCGCGAGTTGCCTCGGCTGGTGAGGTTGACCACCAACTCAAGCACGCCGTCCTGATCCACGTCGCGGGCCTGAGGCAACTCTAAGCTACGCAGGGGCGCGTCTAGCAAGTTGACCAGGCGCGCGCCGTCCCAGGACAAGATTTGCGTCTCCAGCTCGCAGTCATCGGCGCTGAGGCAGACGCGGCGGCTGACCACCAATTCGGCTGGCGGGCTGGCGTTCATGTCGCCCACAAAAGCCACCTGAGGCGGCTCTGTGCCATCCGCCGTCACGCTGTGGATGAGGCGATAGCGGCCATCCAGGCAAGCGAACACGTGTAAGATTCCCAAGTCGCCTGGTGCGCGGTAAGCGACGAGGATCGATCCTTGACCTCCGCCCAATAGGTCAGCGCTGGGGCTAGATGGATCGCCTACCTGTCGCCAGCGCAGGCGCAACGCAGCGTTCAGGTCACGGGTCGTTCCGCCCTGGTTGAAGAAGCGCAGCAGGCGCTCTACGCCCTCGTCGACGCTCCGCGGACGCGCTTCTAGGGCCACGCCACTGCGCGGAGTCGGGCAGACGCTCAGGTCGGGGGTGGGCGTGGGAGCGCTAGCGATGGCGATGGCGGTCGCTGGGTTGGCCAGATTAGGCAGATCAGCCTGAACGCCGACGGTGGGCAGCAGGCCGCTCACTGCCGCGCCGACGGTCATCGTCGGGAAGGGAAGCGCCGTCGGCTGGAGCGGCGCAGGCTCGCATGCGCTCAGAGCTAGGCTCGAACAAAAGATGAGGAGTGTTACTGGCGTTCTCATGAACGCCAGTATAGCAGAGCGCGCCGCGATCCCAAAGATGGGCGGGCCAGAGTTTAGCCGAACACCAGCCTCGAGTTACGGGGACGAGTCGATGAACCGCCCCGACAAAATGGGCTTAGACCAGGCCCATCACGCGGCAGGGGCCGCCAGAGCCTTTGGCGAAGCGCGGCACGCCGACGATGACTTGCGCAGGCTTGCCGATCAGGGCCTTGAGGTTGGCGACGTTCTCAATGCCGTATTTGCCCGCCCCCAAAATAGTGAAATGCACGTCGAAGGTGGACGACGAGCCGATGTCCAGCGACAGCGTGTCGACGGCAATGCCGTGAATGTCGCGCTGCTCCACCAGGAAGGTGGCGGCTTCTGGGCTGAAGCCAGGGAAGCGCATGACGCCGCCGCTATCTTCGTTGCGGAAGGCAGCGATGTCTTCCCAGCGGGTGTCCCAGCCGCTGTACATGCACACCAGCGCACCAGCGGGCAACTCTCCGTTGGCGCTCTCCCAGGCCTGAATATCTTCCACTGTCACCATCGCTTCAGGGTCTTCGACAGCTTTGGCGCTGATGTCGATGACCACTGCTGGGCTGACGAAGGCCGAGATGGCGTAGTTGTCCACCGTCTCGCCGTCGGCGATGAAGTGGGCCGGGATGTCCAGATGCGTGCCAGTGTGTTCGCCGAACGTCCACTGCTGAATGTAATAGCCGTTGGCCTGCACCGTCACTACGTCCTGAACGCTGGGCAAGGCCGTCTTGTCGTAAGTAGGCAGGCTAGTCGAGAAGATATGGCTCAGATCGACGACTTCGCTCATGGCGTGAGAATCGGCGCGCACCCGCGAAGGGTTGAGCAGGCCAGCGCCGGCTGCCAAGCCAGCAGCGGCGGTCAGACCACCCAACTTCAGGAAATTGCGACGGCTAGGGTTCGGCACGCCCTGGCGCTGGATACGTTCGGCGACGACCTGGGCAATTTTAGGGGAACACATAGCGTACTCTCCACGTGATTCTGACAAGAGCGGACACCAAGTGGCTGAAAAGCTACGAAAAAGGCCATTTGGCCTAGCTTAGCCAAAGATAGGTATAAGGCGCATTAGCCACAATGCACAAAATTGATTGTTTATTTATTATTTGATACGAAGTATCATCTTTTGCAGGCTGACAGTTTCTCACTACCTTCTTATTTGTGCATTATGCACATACAATTAGGCAATTAGCTTAGATGTTATGCATATCTCCACTGTACAACGCACCAATTCATGCTATACTCATGGCAAATCGTTGAAATCACCGAAAGAGAGGGCGCTATGGTTGTCGCTTATCCACAAACTAATCCTCAACCTCTTGATGCTTACAAGACTGCTTTGGAACAATTTGACCGCGCTGTGGCCCACATGAGCCTGCCTGACGGCATGGCCGACTATCTGCGCTATCCCCGCCGCGAGTTCACCGTCAACTTCCCAGTGCGCCGCGACGATGGCCGCGTGGAGATGTTCACTGGCTACCGCGTCCACCACAACACAGCTCTGGGAGCGTCTAAAGGCGGCCTGCGCTACAGCCCTCACGTCACTCTGGACGAGGTGCGCGCGCTGGCCATGTGGATGACCTGGAAATGCGCCCTGGTCAACATCCCCTACGGCGGCGCCAAAGGCGGTGTGGTAGTCGAACCCAAGACGCTCAGCCTGAGCGAGTTGGAGCGCCTGACGCGCCGCTATGCCAGCGAGTTAGCTCCGCTGATGAGTCCGCAGATGGACGTGCCTGCCCCCGACATGGGGACGAATGCCCAGGTCATGGCTTGGATCATGGACACCTACAGCATGACCGTCGGCTACAGCGTGCCGGCCATCGTCACCGGCAAGCCGATCAACGTCGGTGGCAGCGAAGGCCGCAACGAAGCCACCGGACGCGGCGTGGTCTTCGTCATGATGGCTACGCTCAAGAAGTACGGCTACACCGATCCTGCCAAAGTGAAGATCATCATCCAGGGCTTCGGCAACGTCGGCTCAAACGCCGCCCTGTATGCCCACGAGCTGGGCTACCGCGTCGTCGGGGTGAGCGACGTAGGCGGCGGCTTGTACAATGAGGAGGGTCTGAACATCCCAGAGGTGTTAGACTACTATCAGCGCAACCGCAGCCTGCGCGACTACCCCAAAGCTGAACCCGTCACCAACGCTGAATTGCTCATCCAGCCCTGCGACGTGCTGATCCCAGCTGCCCTGGAAGGCCAAATCCACCAACATAACGCCCCACACATCCAAGCCCGCTTCATCATCGAAGGCGCTAACGGCCCGACTACGCCAGAAGCCGACGACATCCTCAACGACAAAGGGGTGATCGTCGTGCCAGACATCCTCGCCAACAGCGGTGGCGTCATCGTCTCCTATTTTGAATGGGTGCAGGACTTGCAGGCCTTCTTCTGGGACAAGGCCGCCGTCTTCGCTCAGTTAGAGCGGATCATCACCGCCGCCTACGAAAAGACCAACGCCACCGCCGAGAAGTACAAGGTCGATCTGCGCACTGCCGCCCAGATCACCGCCATCCAGCGCGTGGCCGACGCGGTGATGACGCGCGGTTTCTATCCGTGATCTAAGCTGCCTGTGCTACACTCTGGGGCGCAGCGCAGGCTGCGCCTTTTTCGTTCATCGCCCTAGGAGGCCCAGCCGTGACCTTCTTCGACCAGCTCAAAGAATTCTTCTTCCCCACCGCCAAGTCGCTGCCCAATGCGATCAACCCGACAGCAGCTTCTGCCCCTCAAGGTCAAGGTTCGGCGCTAGACGCCATCCTGCGCGCCAAGAACAGCGAAGATTACGCCGAAGCGCTGCGCCTGATGAGCGATTGGGCCGCCAGCGCGAGCGCCCAACAGACGCCCACCCTAGTGATTGACTTGGCGCTCAACATGGCCGACATCTACATCGTCCAGCGGGACTACGAGCGGGCGCAAGCCCTCCTGGATGAAGCCCGCCAGCGCGCTGAAGGCTTGCGCAGCCGTTCGCCCCTAGCTTATGTGTTGTGTGCCGCGGCCAGCCTAGAGCAAGCTCGCCAGCGCTGGGATGAAGCCGATGCCCTGCTTCAGGACGCCCTGCGCCTAGCAGAGGAAGCCAACAGCGAGGGCGCGAAGGGCCGCGCCCTGGGCCACCTGGCCGACTCCGACCTGCACCGAGGCGAGACCAGCCGCGCCATCAACCGTTTGTTGGAAGCCATGCCCCTGCTCGAAGCCAGTGGCGACACCGAGCTTCTGCCCTATTTCGCCAGCCGCCTGGCCGAAGCCTATCAGCGTAGCGGCAGGCTTGACGACGCCGAGACCTTGCTCAACCGCGCTCTGAGCCTGGCTACCCAGGAAGGCGATCGCCGCGGCCAGCGCCGCCTCCAGCAGCAGCTCGGCGCGCTGGCCCTGGCGCGCAGCGACCAGGACAAGGCCGCCAACCACTACAAAGCCGCCTATCAGCTCTTACCTCAGCAGCCTGACGACCTGGCCCAAGCTGTCGAAATTCTGGCCCAGCACAGCCAAACCCTGCTGGCCCAAGATGGCCCTGCCGCTGCCCAACCCCTGGCTGAACGCGCCCTGTCCCTGGCCGAATCGCTCCAAGATGAGGCCTTGTTGGCCCTAGCTCAGGCCAGCTTGGGCCTGGTGCGCAAGGCTCAGGGCCAGACTGAAGCCGCTCAAAGCCTGCTCCAGCGCGCCAGCGACTTCTACCGCACCTTGCCACCTTCGCCCTTCAGCCTACACCTGCTGAACCAGTGGGCCGATCTGCAAGCCGCCCTCGATCCAAAGCAGGCCATCATCAGCTATCAGGCTGTCGCCGACATTGCAGGGAAAGCTCGCTTGCCGCACGTGCGCGCCCAAAGCTTGACAGAGATGGGTCGCCTCTATGTGCGCCTGGGCCAGCAGGCCGAAGCCAGCCGCGCCTTCCAAGAGGCGCTCGCTTTGTATCGCAGCAACCGTCCTGCCGACGCCGCCCGACTCCATTGCCAGCTCGCTGAATTGTACGCCAAGCAGGGCCAGAGCCGCGCCCTGCGCGAGTACGAGCAGGCCCTGCTGCTGCTCAAAAGCGTCCACTCTGCTGACGTGCGCGGCCAGGTCTTGCAAGAGGTTGGGCATTACTACATGCGCTATGGCGACGTAGACACCGCCGAGTCTTATTTCGCCGAAGCAGTGCAAATTGCCGCCGACAGCGACAACCGCGTCCTAGAAGCCGAGCGGCGCAGCCTCTACGGCGTGCTGCTGGCCCTCAGCAGCGAACCGCAGCGCGGACTAGCCGAGTTGGCCAAAGCCCAAGCGCTCATCGGCGATGATCCCGCTCAGACGGTGCGCCGCGCCTTCATCCTCACTCGCCTAGCCATCGCTCAGCGCGCCAACGGCGACTTGAAAGAAGCTTTGCGCACTCACGACCAAGCCCTAGCCTTGATCGGCGACGCCCCAGAAGCCATCTGGATGGCCGTGCAGAAAGCCGACACCCTGCTAGAGCAGCCTGTCCTCGTCCCCTACCTGGACGAAGCGCAGGCCATCTACGCCCGCGCAGAAGCCGCTTGGCGGCAAACCGAAGACGTGCCGCTGCTCATCCTGGCCCTGATTGGCCTGGGACGAGTGGCTTTGTTGCGCGGCGACGCTCAAGCGGCCGCTCCCTACGTTGAGGAGGCTAATGCTCTGGCCACCAAAGCCGCTCTGCGGCGCCCCCTGGCAGATATTCGCGCCCTGCAAAGCCAGCACGCCGCCCTGCTGGGGGATCGCGCGCGCGCCGAGTCGCTGTGGCAGGAGGCAGCCAAGCTGCGCCGTATCCTCAAGCGCCCAGCCTTCAACCCGCCCTGGCTGAGCTGAGTTGGCCGCCCTGAAGACTGCGCTCTTCCTGGCACGCCGCTAGAGCGTTAGAGGCCTGGACTGCGTCCGACCTGAGACCTATGCATTGCCTGCGCGTTTGTTGGCCTGGTGCTAAAATAGGGCCGTACAGTACCTATGAAGTGGTCAAGCCATGACTGAGCCGAACATTGCTGCCCTAGAGAAAAAAGTTAGCACCCTCATGCGTCTGGCCGAGATCAGCGCTTCGCTCAACGCCGAAGCTGATCTGCAGGCTTTGCTGAACCAGATCATGGCGACCTGCGTTGAAATCACTGACAGCGAAGCCGCCTCTGTGTTGCTGTGGGACAGGCAGCACAACAAGCTGGTCTTCACTGCTTCCACCACCCTCAACGAAGACAACGAACTGATCGGACTGGCCGTGCCAATGGACAGCATTGCCGGCACGATCTTCACCACCAACCAGCCTCTGCAAGTGGACGACGCGCGTCATGATCCGCGCCATTACGACAAGGTAGACGAGAACATCAGCTTCGTGACACGTTCGTTGCTGGGCGTGCCAATGACCAACAAAGGCCAGGTGATCGGCGTCCTGGAGGCCATCAACAAGCGCACCCTGCCCTGGACAGCCGAGGATCATCTGTACATGAACATCCTGGCGGCCCAGGCGGCGGTGGCTATCGAACGCGCTCAGTTCATCCAGGCCCTGGAGCGTGCCTACGCTGAGCTGAGTGAACTGGACAAGCTCAAGAACGACTTCATCGCCATCGCCAGCCATGAGCTGCGCACGCCCCTGGGCGTCATCATGGGCTACGCCAGCTTCCTGCAAGATGGCCATGATCCCGACACCCACGAACACGCCACTAAAGTGCTAGAGAGCGCCCTCAAGCTGCGCAAGATCATTGAAGACATGGTGAACTTGCGCTACCTGAAGCAGAAACAGGCTGATCTGATGATGGAGCGCTTGACGCTGGACGACATCATGCAAGGCCTCAGTCACGAGACTCACGCCAGCTTCGACTCGACGCATCATCGCCTAGAGATTATCGTGCGTGACGGGCAGCGCCATATCGATGCAGACTATGCGCGCCTGTTGATGGCCCTCTCTAACCTGCTGAACAACGCCTTCACCTTCACGCCGCAGGGCGGCCTGGTGCGGGTGACCTGTCAGTGTGCGGACGAACGCGAAGCGCACATCGTCGTCAGCGACACGGGGATTGGCATCGAAGCACACCAGCTTGAGCGCATCTTCGAGGAATTTTACCAGGTGGAAGACCATATGACGCGCCGTCACGGCGGCTTGGGGATTGGTCTGAGCATTGCGCGGGCCATCGTCAACGCGCACGGCGGGCGCATTTGGGCGGAGAGCGACGGGCTAGGCCGAGGAGCGCGCTTCACGATCGCCCTACCCCTGACCCGCGACTGAAGACGACGCACTGCGCATGACCGCACCACGCATCAGCTTGATCGTCACCGTCCTCAACGAGGCCGACAACATCGCGCGCCTGTTAGACTCGCTGCTGGCCCAGACGCGCCTACCCGATGAGGTAGTCATCGTCGATGGCGGCAGCACAGACGGCACGCAGGCCATCCTGAGCCGCTACCGGGCATGTATGCCGCTCCAAGTCATTGTGCAGGCGGGCTGCAACATCAGCCAGGGGCGCAACCTAGCAATCCAGCACGCCAACGGAGACATCTTGGCCATCACCGACGCCGGCGTCGTCCTACCAGCCGATTGGCTGGAGCGGCTGTGCGCGCCTTTGCTGGCCGACGAGTCGCTGCACGTGAGCGCAGGCTTCTTCGTGGCCGATCCGCACAACGTCTTTGAAGCGGCGCTGGGGGCGACCACGCTGCCTTCAGCCGACGAAATTCAACCTGAGCGCTTTTTGCCCAGCAGCCGCAGCGTGGCAGTGCGGCGCGCCGCCGCCCTGGCTGTCGGCGGCTATCCAGAATGGCTGGACTACTGCGAAGACCTGATCTTCGATCTGCGCTTGCAAGCGCGCTATGCCCCGTTCGTCTTCGTGCCGCAAGCCGCTGTGCGTTTTCGGCCTCGGCCCAACTTGCGCGCCTTCTACAAGCAGTACCGCTTGTACGCGCGCGGTGATGGCAAAGCTGACTTGTGGCGTGCGCGTCATGCCGTTCGCTACGGGACTTACCTGGTCGGCGGACCCGGACTGCTGGCCCTCAGCTTGCTAGCCAGTCCCTGGTTTGCGGCCCTGCTGCTGCTAGGTCTGGCGGCCTATCTGCGCAGGCCTTACCTGCGCCTACCTCAGGTCATGGCTCGTCTGCCCTTCCGCCCGACGGCGCGCCATTGGTTGGCAGCTTGGGCCTGGATTCCTGTCGTGCGCGTCGTCGGCGACGTGGCCAAAATGCACGGCTACCCGCAGGGCTGGCGCTGGCGACTAGCCCACGAGCCGCCCAGTTGGCGGCTGTGAGCGGCACAGTGCCATACTTGAGCAAGCTCCCAGCTCACATGAGGTCTTGTGGCGCTGCTCATGGTGTACGGCCTCTCCTCTCAGCATGATTTGCGAACAGCATAGCGCGGCTCAGAGAGGCGCGACAACGCTCATCCTAGGACAACACAGGAATGCTCGCAGCTTCTTTCGGCTCTCATATCTAATCCCTCCCCTGCAGGGCAAGACATTTTGTTTCGCTCCTCTCTGAGGGATGAGTCTCATGCGATAGCCCCATGATCTGTGGCTGACTCAACGTGTGTTTATCTTGTGTTCCGACATTTGGCAACGACTGCATTTTCGCAGATAATGAGCTTATCGACCATACTAGCAACTTTAGGAGAGTCTTTTGTGCGCGTTCGTTTTGTGACGACCTGGATCATTGCAGCTTTGCTGCTGGCTTGGCCTACCCTAGCCCAGTTCTACACGCCCGGCGAGCCGTCTGACGCTCGCAGCATGTACTACGATTACACGAACAATCGGATCATCGAGCTGCCCGGCTCTAATGTTTACAACCTCAACGTCGCCGCCAACGAGTACATCAGCGACGTGACCATCAGCCCCGATGGACGCTACGCCGCCTGGTGCAGCTATATGTCCGCTGGGCCAGAGTCGCTGACGAGCTTCGTCATCTACGATCTGTTCCAAGAGCAGCTGCTCTCGCAGATGTACCTGCAAGCCACTATCTGCCGCCTGGGACGAGGATCGTTCAGCCCCTTCAGCGACCGTATCGCGGTGGCCTCCATCGACTTCGATTACAACGCCTACTTCACAGACAACGTTGGCGATCCCAGGAGCTGGGTGTTGAGCGTCTACGACTTCCTGGCCGAGCCTATGCAGCTCCTCACCGCCGACCAAATTCCCGTCCTCACTCAACCTGAAGTACCAAACTTGCCCATCCCCCTGTGGTGGACAGAGGAAGACGAGATTTATCTGTCTATGCTGCCCATCTACTTTGAGGGCGGCTATCTCGACCGCACTCAGGTTTACATCTGGCGCCTGGATACGGGCCGCGTCTTCCAGCCGTCCGATCCCACCTGGGGCGAATACGGCATGGACTACCTGCCTCAGACGGACGAGCGCCTGTGGCTGGCATTTGATCCCGCGCTCACCTACACCGAGCCGATGTTCCCCTACACGCGCGCCTTCAACGTCATCCGCCTGCGCGACGCCGCTGGCGAGCGCAACGTCTACCACATCGGCAACGGTTGGATCGACAGGGCGCACTTCAGCGATAACGGACAGTACATTGTCGTCTACGTCTACATACCGCGCAGCCCTGACGACTTCGATCCACCTTACTACCGCGTGGGCATTCCACGTGGTGGCGCCGCTCAAGCACCTGAGCTAGTCACGATCAGCACTTCGCAAGGTATGCCGTTCGCCTTCATCTGGCGTGACCCGTTCGGAATCGTCGCCAATGCCAACTCTGCGCCTTTCGCTGGCGTGCTAGGCGAGTTCGCTGCCCAACCGCTCCAGCCCACGCCAATCCCACAGTTCCAACCGCCACAGTTCCAGCCCACACAGCCTGCGCAGTTCCAGCCACCGCAACCCACGCAGTCACAGTTCGTCGCCCCCATCGTCACTTGTCCTGGCTTCATGCCCTCGCGCTTACAGCCCAATCGCGCAGCGCGAGTGCTGCCAGGTCTATCCAACCGTCTGCGCAATCAGCCCAGCACCAGCGGCCAGCAGATCGGCCTCATCCCTGGCGGCGCGCTGATCTACGTGCTAGAAGGGCCTGTCTGCGACACCCAGGGGCGAGCCTGGTGGCGCGTGGACTACAACGGCACGCAAGGCTGGACGGCTGAAGGCCAGGGCAACGAGTACTACATCGACATCGTTCCATGAGGCGAGTGCTGGAGTTGGCGCTCGTAGCGTTGTTGGTAGCCCAGGGACGCGCTCAAGAGCCGCTTCTGGGCGCGCCCCTGCTGGCTTACACCCGCGCCGATCACGCCGACGTTTGGCTGTACGATGTGCAGGCCGACACAGCCCGCCGCCTGCGCCTGGGAGAGGGGCTGCACCACGTCTGGGGTTTCAGCCCCGACGGCTGCCGTCTGCTGGCCAGCCTGGATGCAGGGCGGCTGGGGGGACGACTGTTCAGCCTGAGCCTGGATGGCACGGACGTGCGCTCGTTGGTGGCCTACGACGAGCTGCCGCCCCAAGCTTGGGGCGTGTGGGAAGCGACTTGGTCGCCTGACGGGCAACGAATCGCCTTCATCATGCTGCGCGAACAGCCCGAACGCGGTCAAGTCGTGGTCGCGCGCCACCTGGCCATCATTCCGTCGGAGGGTGGCGCGCCCCAGTTCTACAGCGTGACGGGCCGCGAACACAGCCCTGCTTGGTCGCCTGATGGCGCACTATTGGCCTACACCAGTTATGACGAGCGTCCAGTCGGCGCTGATCCGCTCTCTACTGCCGCCCCGACGCTCGTGCCAGAAGCAGGCGTCAGCCCGTCACCGCCAGTCACAGTCAGCGAAGCTGATTTGTGGCTCATCAGGGCCGATGGCCAGGCCAAGACGCGCCTCACCAACTTCAGCGTGGGCAGCGTGACCATGCCGCGCTGGTCGCCTGATGGTGCGCTGTTGGGCTTCGTCTACAGCCCCACGCCCAACAACGACCTATTTTGGATGATCGCTCCGCAAGCCAACGCTATCCCCACCCAGCTCAGCTTGGGCGGGGTGAACGTGTTAGATTTGGCTTGGTTGCCCGACAGCACGGCTTTGCTGGCCAGTGCGCGCAATATGCAAGGGATCAGCGAGAACATCTTATGGCGCGTGCCGCTGGTGGGCCTGGCCGATACCGACTCAGCGCCGCTGCTGCCCGAAGCAGCTGGCCTGGGCAGTGCCGACTTCCCGCGCTGGAGCGCTGATGGGCGCATTTTGGCCCTGCGCAGCGCCTACGCTTTGGCCTTGTGGGACGCCGAGTCGCAGCAAGCCCGCTTCATCGCCGATAGCTTGGGCAACACGCCGCCCCACTGGTCACCTGCAGGCTTCCAGGGCGAGACGGGCTGTCGGCCCTGATGGCCGATCAGGGCCGAGCGCTCACGAAGCAGGCGTCAGGCGCTCGGCTCAATCAGCGCCTCTAGGCGGTCGATCAGGCGAGCCAACACGCCGAAGGCGCGCTCAATCGGCTCTGGCGTGGTCATGTCTACGCCAGCCAGCTTCAGGGCTTCCAGCGGCGGCACAGATGAGCCGGCACACAGGAATTGCAGGTAGCGCTCAGCAGCGCCCGCTTCGCCCGCCAGGATCGCCTCGCTCAGAGCATGAGCAGCGCTGATGCCGGTGGCGTACTGGAAGGTGTAGAAGGCTTCGTAGAGATGCGGGAACTGCGCCCAAGTGATGGCGGTGCGTTCACGGTCGTCGCTCATGGTCGTGCCGTAGCCTTCGGCGTACAAATCAGCCATGATGGCGTTGAGGGCCTGGGCGTTGAGCGGCCTGCCCTGCCCTAGGCGGGTATGCACCTCCAGCTCGAAGCGCGCCAGCGTGGGCATGATGAAGAAGTAACGGTGGAAGTTGTCGATGGCTTCCTGAATCAGGGCCAACTCAAAGTCACGGCCCATACCCTGCTGGAACAAGTAGGCGCGCGTCATGGCCTGGTTGAAGTTGCTGGCCGTCTCGGCGACGAACATGCCGTAATCGGCATAGATGGGAGGCTGGTGGCGCACCGTGTGGTAGGTGTGCAGTGAGTGACCCAACTCGTGGGCTAGCGTAGACATGCCACTCAGCGACTCTTCGTAGCTCATCATGATGAACGGATGGGTGTCGTAAGAGCCGCTGGAGAACGCGCCCTGGCGCTTGCCTGCGTTGACGGCATAATCCACCCAACGCTCTTCCAGGCAGCCGCGCCGCAGCGCCGCCACGTAGTCTTGGCCCAGCGGCGCCAGTCCTGCGGCGATCCATTCGACGGATTGGATGTACGGCACTTGAGGTTCATGGGCAGTCATGGGCGCCCAAATATCCCAGGGATGGAAGGTCTCGTAGCCCAGGACGCGGCGCTTGACATCCCAAAAGCGCTGCCACAGGGGTAAGTGGCGCACGAAGACGCTCATCAGGTTATGGAAGACTTGGATCGGCAAGGCTTGGGGGAAGAGCTTGTAATGCAGGACGCTCTCGAAGCGGCGTAGGCGTGCCAGGGCCACGTTAGTGCGAGCGTTGGCCAGATAATTGCTGGCGAAGGTGTTTTGTAGGGCCAGGTAGCTATCGGCGTAACTCGTCCAGGCGGCCTGACGCAGAGCGCGGTCGGGGTCTTGCAGGGCGATATGCACGGTAGGCTGACCCAACGGGAAGGGCTGGCCCTGGCTCGTCTGGATGCTGGGGAACTTCATATCGCTGTTGGCCAGCTCGCTGGAGGTCAGGTAGGGACTCTCCAGCACTTCGCTCAGCGCGCCCAGGACGGCCTCCGCTTCAGCGCTGAGGGTATGATCGGCCCGACGGAAGACCTCGTCGAAGTGGTGACGATAGATGGCTAGGGCGGGCAGAGAAGCCATCCAGTCCATGACAGTTTCGCGGCCCAGGCTCAGCAGGTGCGGCTCGTAGAAGGCCGTCAGGCTGGCGAGTTGGCCATAGTGACCCATAGCTTGGCCCAACATAGCGCGAGCTTCGTCGTCGCTGCTGTCCACGCTGGACGCCAGCGAAGCGTACATGAACAAGGTGCGCACGCGCCGCCCCAAGCTTTGGCTGGCTTCCAAGTAGGCCAACAGGCTAACTGCATCGCTGAAGCCCTGGTGCTGAGCCAGCGTGGGAATGTCGCGAGCCAGGGCGTCGTACTCGGCGCGCCAGGCGTCGCGGTCAGCGTAGACGCTCTCGGCGTTCCAGGTTTGTTCTGTAGGCACTTGGCTGCGGGGGATGAGGGTCGTCATGAGAGCTAGCCTTTCACGAGGGCGGGTCGGTCAAATCTGAAAGTCACCAGTGACGTAGACGACCTTCTGGCGATAGTCCTTGACGTATTGCAGCAGCTTAGCGTGCAGGCTCTGCCATTCACTGCCCTTAAGGACACGACGCATAGTGGGCAAATCATCGGCGATGGCTTCGGCCATAATGCGCGCCTGATCCTGATGACGGCTGTAGACGGTGAACCAGGCGGCGATGGTGCGCAGGCCCAGGGCGTTGGTAGTCGGCACCCATTCGCGCACCATGAACTCAAAATACTCCTGATCCATGCCAGGGCGGATGTTCCAGTACATGATGAGCTTGACGTTCATCCGCGCGCGTTCTCCGCGTTAGCTTTGATTTGAGGGCGCAGCAAGACGATCTGCGTGCCTTCTTCGGGGGCGCTGCTGACGCGCAGGGTGTCTTCTTCTTGGACTTTGCTCACGCCCATCGCCTTCAAGAAGCGCTCTACTGGCTCCAAGTCCAGCGTCAGGCCGTCCAGAGCGTAATGCATGGGGATGATGTAGCTGGGTTCAATGAGAGCGATGACCTCGGCAGCCATCGCGGCGCGCAGGCCGTTGCCGCCACCTACTGGCACTAGCAGCACCGTCACCTCGCCTAATTCCTGGATTTGGCGCTGATCAGGGACGTGAGCCAGATCGCCCAAGTGCAGCACATTCACCTCGCCACCGAAGTCGAAGCTATAGGCCACGTTGTAGCGAGCTAGGCCTCGGCTTTCATCGATGGTGTGCATGGCAATGCCTGTCACGAACACGCCGCCGATCTCATACTCGCCAGGGCTTTGCAGCACCATCTGCGCGCCCTTGACGATCTCAACAGCGCTGTGGCCCAGCCCCTGATGGCTAATAGTGACGATATCGCCCTTGAGCTTGGGGACGGGCAGGCCGATCCCTTCGCCGTACGGGTCGGTGATGACAGTAGCAGCCCCGCGTTCGCTCAGGCGAAAACAACTGTGTCCGTACCAGGTGATATCCAAGTTTGCCTCGCAGTACCTAAAAAGTGGGGGTTTCGCTCGTGTGCAAATTATACCCCATACGCCTAAAAGGATACCATAGAGTACAATGACGTGTTGGTTCTGCACTCCCCATCACAAAAGGCTCTCTCACTATGATTCTCATCAACCTCCTGTCGGTTGCGGCGGGCTTGCTCGGCTTGTTTTTGGGCGGCGAGTGGTTGGTGCGCAGCGCCTCGCGCCTGGCCACCAGCTTCAGCATTCCATCGGTCGTCATCGGCCTGACCGTGGTCTCGGTCGGCACATCTTTACCCGAACTGGTGGTCAGCGTCAGCGCGGCACTGCGCGGCAGCAGCGACATTGCGATGGGCAACGTAGTCGGCTCAAACATCGCCAACATCGGCCTCATCTTGGGCATATCGGGCCTAATCTCGCCGCTGCTGGTGCATATCAGCCTAGTGCGCCGCGAAATTCCGATCATGATCGGCGTGACGATCGTGTTGTGGCTGTTCATCAGCGATGGTCAACTGGCCCAGCTGGAGGGCTTGCTGTTCCTGGCGACCTTCGTCGTCTTCACCTTCTTCCTGTACCGCTTCAACGGCATCGACGTCGAGGGCGAAGCCGAAGTAGAAGCCGAGGTCTCGTCCATCGAAGGCCCGCCCCCTATCAACCGTGCGCGCGAGGTGTTGGTGCTGGTCGTTGGACTCGTGTTGCTGGTGGCAGGCGCACAGCTCACCGTGGATGGCGCCGTCAACATCGCTCGCAGCCTGGGCGTGAGCGAACTGGTCATTGGCTTGACGCTAGTAGCCGTCGGAACGTCGCTGCCAGAGCTGGCCACGTCGGCGGTGGCGGCCTATCGCGGTCACGTAGACATTGCCGTCGGCAACGTGGTTGGCTCGAACATCGCCAACATCCTGCTCATCTTGGGCGCGACCAGCGTCATCAATCCCATCAACGTCAACAATCTCATCATCCAGCGCGACATGCTGATCGCCCTCATCTTCGCGGTGGGCTTGCTCGTCTTCGTGCTGGATCGCACCCTCCAGCGCTGGCAAGCCGGCCTGGCCCTGCTCATCTACTTCGCCATAACAGCCATCTTCTTCATCCAAGAGGCTGCTGCGCGTTGATCCTGCGTTCAGCGAGCATTCAGCATATCGACACAGCATAGGGTGACTGATCGGCGCGACGCGCGTCGGTTGATTCACTCGCTCAGCATGCCAACCCACTCGGAGTTTCTCATGCCTTTACGTCTGCCCAGGCCCACTTGGGGACGCTCGTTCGCCATAATCGGCGTCTCGTCGCTCATCGTCGCCATCAGCTTTGTGCTGTGGGCCAACACGCCGCAGGGCGCGCTCATGCCCGAAGTCGCCGCTGCCCTGCAAGACGATCCGCTAGTCGATGTATCTGCCGCAGATTACCTGTTGTTCATGCCCCAGGGTCAGACACCCACAGTGGGCTACGTGCTGTACCCAGGTGGTCGCGTGCAGGCAGAAGCTTACGCGCCGCTGGCGCGGGCCATCGCCGAGCGGGGTTATCTGGTGGCCATCGTCTATGTGCCTCTCAACCTGGCTTTCTTCAACGTGGGGGCGGCTCAGGCCGTCATCGACGATCACCCAGAGATTGTTGCCTGGGCCGTCGGCGGCCATTCTTTGGGCGGCGTAGCCAGCAGCCTGTTCGCGGCAGGCCAGCCTGACAAAGTGCGCGGCCTGGTCATTATGGCCTCCTACCCCGCCAACAATGCCCTGGCCAATCGCGATGATCTGCGCGTCGTCTCCATCTATGGCACAGAAGATGGCTTGGCCAAGCCCGAAGATATCCTGGCCTCGGCCAAAGACCTGCCGCCAGGGGCGCAGTTCGTGGCCCTCGAAGGGGGCAATCACAGCCAATTCGGCTGGTACGGCGATCAGCCTGGCGACAAACCCGCCGCGCTGAGTCGCCAGGAACAGCAGGCACGCATCGTCGAAGCGACGGTAGACCTGCTGACCCAACTGGAGAGCTGAACGCCTTTGCGCGCTGGGCTGCTTGCGCTATCCTTGAGGATGAGCAGTCGGCTCAGTGATCTGCGGCTGCTTATGGAGTTCGGCCTCATGGTACTCAATCCGCACCACCCCAACCCTGCCGACCGCGACAACGCCCGCCGTTGGGCGCGCGAGCTGCTGGCCCTGCCCAATTTCTACGTGCTAGACACAGAGACGACGGGCGTCGATCTGCAAGCTGAAGTCGTCCAGATCGGCGTCGTTGACAAGGATGGTCGAACCGTCCTAGAGACGTTGGTCAGGCCCACGCGACCCATCCCACCCGATGTTCAGGCTGTGCATGGGATCAGCGACGCGATGGTGCAGGACAAGCCCACCTTCGCCGACCTGTACGCTCAACTGGCGAGTCTGCTGGCTGGCATGGTGCTTGTGGCCTACAACATGGACTTCGATTGGCGCATCCTCCAGCAGAGCGGCACGCCCTACGGCTTGCCCGCCCTGCGCCCCAAAGCGCTCCACTGCGCCATGAAGCAGTACGCTGCTTTCTGGGGTCACAAGAAGCTAGGCTATGCCGATTACCGCTGGCACAAACTGGGCGAAGCGGCGGCTCAGCAAGGGATCGTCGTGCGAGACGCCCACAGCGCCTTGGGCGACGTGCGCATGACGCTGGCCCTCATCCGCAAAATGGCCGAATGACGACCATGAAGACGGCACGCCGCGTCTTGAGCCTGCTTTTGGCCTGGATCGTCGTCGGCCTGAGCCTGGCCCAGACCCCTACCCCCACCCCCGCTGCGCTCGGCGCGGCAGAGGAAGCGGCCCGTCTAACAGGACGGCTGGACGCGCGCACCCCGCGCCAGACCTATACCTTTGATGGCTCGCGTGGCGAAGTCGTGCGCCTGAGCCTGCGCGCCACCAGCGGCGACCTTGACCCCGTACTGAGCCTCTACGATCCGTTGGGGCAGCTGGTGCTGACCCGCGATGACTCAGCAGAGGGGCTAGACGTGCGCGCCAACGCCACTCTGCCTAGTGACGGCCCGTATCTGCTGGTGATAGGACGCTGGGGCTATGGCCTGGGCAGCAGCGAGGGCGATTACGAGCTGAGCGTGGAACGCTTGGGCGTGCTGGCGGCCCAGGGCAGCACCCTGCGCTACGGCGTCCCCGTCACCAACCTCATCACCGATAGCCAATTTGAGTGGTACTACACCTTCCGCGCGCGCCAGGGTGACATCCTCAACATCGAGCTAGTGCGCAGCAGCGGCACGCTCGATCCCTTGCTCAAGGTGCTGGACAGCGACCGCTTTTTGCTAGATAGCAACGACGACGAAGCGCCTGACACGCGCAACGCCGCCCTGCGCAATTTCTTCGTGGAGCGGGACGGCGTCTACGTCGTCGTGGCCACGCGCTACGGCGAGGCCGCTGGCGACAGCGTCGGCTCGTTCGTCCTCACCATCAGCGAAGCGGCTTCCAGCGGCGTCGGCAATTCCCCGCGCGCCCCAGCGCCTATCGGCTACAACCAAACCCTAGAAGCGTCGCTGGACAACCGCCAATCCGTCCGCTACTACCGCTTCATCGGCCAAGAAGACGACCTCATCACGGCCAGCGCCGAGCAGCGCAGCGGTCGGCTTGACCCCGTGCTGACGCTGGCCGACGCCGATATGCAGCCCCTGCGCAGCGACGACGACGGCGGCGGCGGCAAGAATGCCCGCATTGAGCGCTTCCGCTTGCCATACAGCGGCGTCTTCCACCTGATCGTCAGCCGCTTCGACGACAACCAGGGTGCATTCCGACTGGGCCTGCGGCGCGTCGGCACGGCTTTTGAAGGCTTTGACCCTGCTATGCCGCGCTTGCTCTACGGCACGACCGTCCAAGACGCCATCAGCGAGTCTGATCCTAGTTCGCAGTACGCTTTCTGGGGCGAGGTCGGCGACGTGGTGACGATCCGCATGGCTCGCACCAGCGGCACGCTAGAGCCGGTGTTGGAGCTGCTGGACGACCGAGGGCGGCGGATGTTCCGCGCCGATGGCACGGGGGAGGTGGTGGGCTTTGAGCGGCTCGTCCTGCCCGCGACAGGCGCGTATATCATCTACGCGCGGCGTTACGAAGGCAACATGCGGCCCGCCAACACGACGGGCGACTTCAGGGTGACGCTGGCCCTCATCGAACGCCAGCCCCCGCCCACTCCCACGCGCTGAGCGCTAGAAGCGCACCCCTAGCGCTTCCAGGACGCGGTCAATCGGCGTGAAGATACTGGCCAAGCCAGAGCCACCGAAGAGCAGGCCGACGACTTGGCCGCTGGTCGCGTCGAAGACCAGCGCGCCGCTGTCCCCGCCCTGACTGAGTCCGCTAGTGATGACCTGGCCGACGAAGCGGGCAGTGCGCGGGCCTGCCAGAGTGTTGTAGGCCACGTCCACCGTCGCGTTCAGCAAGTTGACCGTGCCTTCCGTAAGGTTGGTGGTGCGGCCCATCTTGCGCACGCGCATGCCCAAGATCGGCTGGCGAATCCCTGCGATGCGGCCAATGCCCAGGACTTCGGGGCTGAACTGCACGCTAGGGGCGGGCCTAGCGACGGCGGCGTCCAGCCCATTGGTCGGCACGCTGTGCTGGAAAGCCACGCTGGTCGGGGCAGAGGGGACGAAAGGGGTAGCGCTCTGGGCAACGCTCAGAGCCTGGGGACGATTGGCCCTGCTGAGCGTCTCGCCCAGCGTCATCACCAGCGAGAAGCAGCCCTGCGGCTCTGAGCCTGTGCCGCTCCCGTCTGTGGATGTTGGCGGTGGGCTAGGTTGAGGATTGGGCGGGCTGGGCTGGATGGCCGTCTCTACGTAGAGCAGCGGCTGGAAGCGCAATAGGTGGGCCACCACGTCGGCGGGACTCAGCCCGCCGTCGGTGGCGCCAGGCTGGACAATCGGGTCGCCTGGACGAGCGTCGTTGCTGTTGGCCAGCACGTGGTTGTTGGAGAGCAGCAGCGGCTCGCCCGTCGCGCGGTCATAGACCAGCGCCCCCAGCGTGCCAGCCGTCACCATATGATGGCCTACGCTCACTCCGCCGGGGATGACAGGTCGCCAACGGCTGCGCGGCGTGCTGGCCTGTTGAGCGCGCATGACGCCAATCTCCAGCACGTCGGTTTGAGCGCCATCTAACTCGCGCGGCACGAGGTCTTCGGGCCGCAGGGCCTCTTTGGGCTTCTTCTGCTCTACCAGCGCCACCACCGCCAATTCATCGGTGAATTCGCCGCCTGTTTCGCGGTAGCCGACGGCCACGCCAACGACGTTGGAGCGCGCCAGCAGCTCGTCTTGAAAGCGCTCTTGCGCTTCAAGTAGTTGGTCGATCATGAGCAAAGTCCTTCATCATGAGGCGGCGCGCCGCCTGAGCCTGCCTTATTATAGCCTGAACGCCTTCGGCGCTAGGCGCTGTAGCTCAGGTCGCTGTCAGCGAATGTCCAATGAGGTCGGAGAGCTTCGATGGCCGCCATCCAAGCGGCGTCCTGGTGATACCAGCAGAATGCTAGTGGCGCGCCGCGCCGAAAGCCCAGGTCTTCATAGACGGTGCGAGCTGCGTCGTCGGTCGTCACCGCCAGGGCGTGTTCTGCCCTCTGGGCTAGGCCATCGCGCAGAGCCAGAGCTAACGCTTGGCGCAGCAGGTCGGGGCGCGCCGACCCAAAGGTGTCTTCGATGCGCAGAGTGCGCAGGCCTTTGATGGTCAGCAAGCGGCTGATGAGGGCCACCTGCTGGTCGCCGTCTTCTGCCAAGTACGCGCGGAACTGCTGCGGGTAGGGACATTGGCCATAGCGCCAATCGAAGTAAGCTTCGTCGCGCAACGTCGTGAGCGACGACTGATCTTGAGCGAAGACGCTGGCCAGCAGCGCGCCATCCAGGGTGGGCAGGCGGCGCACCTGAGGCGCAGCGACGCTCTGGAGGCTGGCGAAGCGCTGACGACGCTGCCAGGGATCATCCAAGCGGGCCAGGCCACGCAGGAGCTTGCCTTGCCAACCGAGCCGGTAGCGCAGAGAGTCTTGGGCGCGGCGGCTAATCGGCCAGTGCATGTACCAGCCGTCGTCGCGCACCCCCCAGCCATGCTTGCGGTGGATGGGCGCTGCGATGGCGTTGGGGAAGCCCACTTGGGCGCGTCCCAGGGCGCGTAGCCCTTCATCCAGCAAGTGCTGCAAGCCCTTGCCGCGCTGCTGCGGCAGCACATAAATATCGACCAGCCACAGCACCTCGTCCACAGCCTGCGGACGCCTGATTCGGCTGGCGATGAGGGCGTTGTAGGCGACGATCTGGCCCTGCTCATCCAGCACAGCGAAGCGCGCTCGGCTGCCGCCATGCCACCAGTGGCCGTGTTCCAACAGGAAGGCGGCTTTGTGCGGGCCAAAAGCTTGGGTGAAGAAGACTTCCTGGGCTGGCTTGGGGACTTCTGCCAGGGGGACGAGGCGATAGCCGTTCATACGGCCCACTCCACCAATTCATGGTTGACGACAGGACGACCACCGCTGGCCTGCAAGCGTCGCAGCAGTGCCTCCAAATCGGCCCATTGGCCGTATTGCTCGATCTCCCAACTGTGACCCCACAAGTGGAAGACGCCGCCGACGACCTGGACGTGATCGACCCAAGCGCTGGCCCAGGGCAGCCAGGCGCGCAGCGCCGCCAGAGGCAGGCCGCGCTGGCGCTGGGCCTGATGGGCCTGACGCAGCGGCACAGTGCGGGTGCGCCAGCCGCGCCAGGGGGCGATGCTGGGCAGAGGGCGCAGCGGCAGCGGATAGACTTGCAAGCTGGTGTTCATAGCATAGCGCGGGCCGACCTGGATTTGGTGGACGCCAGCGCCGCGCGCCGCCTGATAGCCGGCGGCTTCGACCTCTGCTTGCAGCGCCGCATTGAGCGCGCCGCGCGGATAGCAAAAGCAGCGCACAGGCTGGCCCAAGACGTCCTCCAGCCAGGCTTTGCTGCCTTGTATCTCCTCGCGAGCCTGTTCCAGCGGAATCTCGGTCAAGGTAGGGTGGGTGAGGGTGTGTGCGCCAATCTCGTGGCGTTGAGCGATCTGGCGCAGCTGTGCCTCGCTCAGGTGGGGGTGCAGGTAGTTGAGCGCGACGCAGAATGTGCCGCGTCCAGCAGTTCCACCAGGCGCGTGTCCAGCGCGTGGCCATCGTCCCAACTGGTGCTGATGAGGAAGCTCATAGGCGAATCCTGGATAGCGTAGGTCGCAAGCATAATCGAAGGCCGAAGGAGTGGAAAAGGGCCAACTGGCCGAGCTGCTGCAAACAGGCGATAATAGGCCCGATCGAGCCGCAGCGATGGCCCATCAACTCCAACCAGATCCACGCGAGGAAGACCATGAGCGACAAGAAGCGCAAGCAGCAGAACGAACAGAACGCTCCCGACGACGCCCTGCCTACTAAGACTATCGCCGAATCAGAGAACTACGTCGTCTGGCTCTCGCAAGAGCCAGATGGCGAGATCGTCTACCACGTGGAGCTAGGCGCGGTGACGCTACACTTCTTCCAAGAAGAGTGGGAGGAGTTGGTGGCCCTCATCCGCGTGGCCGAACAGGGCTGAAGCGCGCATGAGCGGCGTGCGCTACGCCTTCATCGAAGCTATGCTCAAGCAGCTGCCGCCCAGCGCTTCAACGCTGCGCCTGCTAGACGTAGGCGGTCTGTGTGGCCCTGTCCTGGCTCGGCAACGCCCCGATATCCAAGCTCAGGCTGTCTCGCTGATCGCGACTCACTGGCAGGAAGCCCCTGCTAGCGCCGCTGCTGTCGTCGGCTGTGACCTGTACCTGAGCCATGCGCTGCTGCGCGCCGCCCACAATGCCTTGCGCCCTGGTGGTCGCCTGATCGTCGTGCAGCCCCTGGAGACGATGGACGCGCATGAGCGTTACGCCGAAAGGCTGACTCAGGCGGGCTTCGTGCGCCTGCTCATCGAGCCAGCCTTGAACCGAGCTGGCCTGCTGCTGCGCGGCGAAAAACCTCACACCACCGGCGATACGCTGGCACGCGTGCGCCAGACCGCCGACGCCGACGCGGACGCGCTAGACCTGAGCGGCTATCGCGGGCGCTACCTGCACTTGCTGGTGCAACAGACGCCCAACAAGCCTGCTTGGCGTCTATCACCGGACGAGCCGCTGCGCTGGCGCGCCTTGGCCTTCCAGGCGGAAGATGGCCTGCGCTTGCTAGCCTTCACCAGCTTGCCCAAAGCCGTCGCCTTCTTGCAGGCAGGGGTGCTGGCAGGGCGCGTGCGCGACGTCAACAAAGTCGCCAAGTTCCCCCGCGAAGCTGCCCAGAGCTGGCCCGTCCTGGCCCTCAACCTGCCGCCCGAAGCTCTGCCTGACGCTCCGGCTTGGCTAGACGTTGATCCCAACCAGGCTGCTGTCCCCGACGAATAGCCCAATGCAGCTCGCCGATCTAGACTTCCTAGTCAGCGCACGCGGCCAAGCTCTGCTAACTGAGCTAGCCCAAGCTGACCTGAGCGACGCAGCTCAGCTCCCCTTGCTTACTCGCCTGCGCAAGGCCTATACCCCTGCCGAGAGCGCCGCCGCCCTGGAGTTAGTCCGCCTGCGCCAGCGCGCCCGCGATAAATTCGGCCCGCAAGCCGACTCGCTCTATTTTACGGCTGCTGCCCTAGAGCAGGCCAGCCATCCGCTGACGCGTGCCTGGCGCGCACAAGCCTGGGCTGGCGCGCAGGTCATCGACGTGGGTTGTGGCATTGGCGCAGACAGCCTGGCCTTCGCCCAGGCGGGAGCGCACGTCCTGGGTTTGGACATTGACGACCTGCGTCTGGCGATGGCGCGCCTCAATGCCCAAGCTGTGAGTCTGCCCGCCCACTTTGAGCGCCAAGACGCGCGCGCCTGGCAGCCCGCCTCTGCCGATTTGATCTTCTACGATCCTGCGCGGCGCAGCGCCCAGGGCCGGCGTCTGCGCCACGTCGAAGCCTACGAGCCACCCCTCAACCTGGTGGAAGTCTGGGCTGGGCGCGCGCGCGTCCAGGCCAAGCTCGCGCCAGGGCTTGATCTATCCCAGATCGAAGCACTGGGCGGTGGCCTGAGCTTCTTGGCGGTGGGCGAAGACTTGAAAGAAGCGCTGTGGGACAGCCAGCCCGACTGGGCTACAAGAGACAGGGATCGGCGCGCTGTGCTGTTGCGTCCCGATGGCGCGCTGACCTGGTCGCGCCTGGCTCACGAGCCAGAGCCACCTGCTCGCTTGAGCGCACCACGCGCCTGGCTGATCGAGCCGAACGCCGCCCTGCTGCGCGCAGGCCTGGTGCGCCACGCCGCCCTGGCCTGGGACGCTGCCCTGCTCGATGAGACTATCGCCTACCTGACCAGCGACTCACCGCCCGACACGCCCTGGGCCAGGGCTTGGCGCGTGCAGGCCTGGCTACCCTTTCAGCTCAAGCGCTTGCGCGCCGCCCTACGCGAACGAGGCGTGGGCCGCCTGACCGTCAAGAAACGCGGCAGCCCCATCACACCAGAAGCGCTCATGACTCAGCTCAGGCTCAAGGGCGACCAGGCCGCCACCGTCGTCCTCACCCGACTCCAGGGCCAGCCCATCGCCCTCATCTGCGACGAACAGCCCGCCTAGAAGCCGTCTTCCACCTCTTCGCGCGGCTGGCCGAGGCGAGCGCGTTCCGTCGCAATCATCTCATCTTCCAGCTTGACGTAGAGCGGCGTTGGCTCTCGCAGGGCTTGGCCCTGGGGGAGCTGGCTGGCCTCCCAGCGGCCTATGGCGGCGCTGCCATCGTAGATCAAGGCATCGTGGGTGCGCCCATCCTCATCGTAGCAGGTGATGATCTGTTCGCCGAACAGTTGGCCTGCGTAGCCCAGCATAGCGCGCACCTGCTGGCTGCTGAAGGGCAAGAAGGGCGCTAGCAGCGTCTTGAGGTTATCGATGGCGCGCAGGGCGGTGTAAATGCTGCGAGCCGCGTCCTGCTCGTCGGTCTTGATCGTCTTCCAGGGGGCGCGCTGATCCAGATAGACGTTGACCTCGCGGGCCAGGCCCATCGCCTCTAGCAAGGCGTCGCGCAGGCGCACCCGTTCCAGCAGGCCGCCTACGCTGTCAAAGCCACTCTCTATGCGAGCGATAAGGGCCTGATCGGCATCGGTCAGGGCGTCGTAGGTGGGAACGCGGCCATCGAAGCGCTTGTAAGCGAAGCCGATGACGCGATTCACCAGGTTGCCCCAAGCCGCCAGCAACTCAGCGTTCACGCTGTTGAAGAAGTTCTCCCAACTGAAGTCGCTGTCGCTGGTCTCTGGGAAGCTACGCGCCACATAGTAACGGATAGCGTCGGGCTGGTAGCGCCGCAAGATGTCCGGCAACCACACAGCCCAATTGCGCGATTTGCTGAACTGCTGGCCCTCGATGTTCATGAACTCGTTGGCTGGCACGTCGTAAGGCAGGGTGATGGGCGGCGCGCCTTCGAGAGCGTACAGGCCATCGACTCCTAGCAGCTCGGCTTGCCAGATGACGGTGTGGAAAGGGATGTTGTCCTTGCCGATGAAGCAGTACATCTGGCAATCGGGGTTGTACCACCAATCGCGCCAAGCGTCGGGCGTCCCCTGGTTCTTGGCCCACTCCACGCTAGCCGAGAAGTAGCCGATGACTGCTTCAAACCACACATACATGCGCTTCTGTTCGCCCCAGCCCTCCAGAGGGATGGGAATGCCCCAATCAATGTCACGGGTGATGGGGCGTGGGCGCACATCTTTCAGGAAGTTACGGCTGAAGTTGAGGACAGCGGGCCGCCAATGCCCCTCGTGGCTGTCCAGATAGCGGGCGATGGCCTCCTGGAATTTGTCCAGCTCCAAGAAGTAGTGTTCGGTCTCGCGCGGGACGAGCCGATCCTGCGGATTCTCTTTGCTGCGCGGGTTGATGAGCTTCATCGGATCCATCAAGTTGCCGCAGTTATCGCACTGGTCGCCGCGCGCGTCTTTGTAGCCACAGATGTAGCATTCGCCTTCGATGAAGCGGTCGGGCAGGAAACGCTGCTCTAACTCGCTGTAGAGCAGCGTTTGCTTCTCTAGGCGCAAGTAGCCGCGCGCTAGCAGGGTGCGGAAGAAATCCTGGGAGATACGATGATGATTGACGGTGTCGGTGTGGGTGAAAAGATCGTAGCTGATCCCAATGGCCTTCTGCGTCTCCAGGAAACGACGATGATAGCGTTCGAACAAGTCTCTGGGAGTCATGCCGCGCTTGTTGGCTTCTACCATAATGGGCGTGCCGTGACTATCTGAGCCAGAGACCATCAGCACGCGATTGCCCCTCAGGCGATGATAGCGCGCGAAGATATCGGCGGGCAAGTATGCGCCGGCCAGGTGGCCGACGTGCAGATCACCATTGGCGTAGGGCCAGGCGACAGAGACGTGGATCGTCTTGGGCGGGGTGGTCATGGCAGAACGTCCTTTCTGAGAGCGGTAGGGCCTTGTGCTGGGGTCTGTAAGTCTATGGCCTATGTGGTCTGTGTCTATAATGAAAAACCGCCTGACGGGGCAGGCGGTGAAGTTGTTATGGCGTCGGCGCTCAGCCACATGAAATCATCCGCCTGCGAGAGCTTTCGGGGCGCATGGTCATGGGCATGAGGGCGCGATCGGTCGTGAGCGTATTCATGCCGACGATTATAACGCGCGCAGGCCAAAAGGCAAAGGCACTAGGCGCGCCACAACGCGCGCAGGCGCGCTTCCTGGGCCTGGCGAGCCTCATCTTCGGCCTGCATTTTGCGACGCGAGTCGGAGAAACCGCTCTCGGCGAAGCCAGCCCAGCCAACGATTTGGGCGGCGAAGAAGGCCACGCCTTCCGCGTCGAAGTCAGCTTCGCTGGCGGAGCGAGCCAGGCGGGCCATCAAGTTGGCAGCGGCTTCGGCGGTGGACAAGCCCAGCGGCCCAGTGCGGCGGCGCGCTTCGTGAGCTTGCTGGCTGGCGCTCTGGCAGACGCTCTGCAAATGAGCCAGATCGTGGGCCTGCCGCAACGCGTCAGCGGCGGCTTGTAGGCCAGTCTTGTCGAGGATGCTCATCAAAGCAGGGCGCGCCTGCTCCCAGATGCACCACGACACGAAGGCTTCGAGGACGTGGGACGGCACAGTGTCGCGGTTGAGGTGATCCAGCAGGACGTCGCTCATGGATGACGAGAAAGCTTGGTGGTCGTTTTTGAAGGACGAGAGACGCTTTCGCTAATACATAGGTCAGCGTTCAGCCTAACGTGAGGCGAGCAGGCGGGAACTATGACTCTGTGCGTCGTCCCGCAAACAGCGATCACTCGTCCTCGTCCAAGCCAACTATAACGCGGCGCCCTGATATTTACAAGGTCTTCAGCCAGAGCTGACGGCTCTTTGACCCTCACCGCCGAGTTTTGCCCCCTCTGCGTGTCGCCAAAGCAAGTTGGGCAGCACGTCGCACATAAAGGGACAAAGCTCGGCAAAGATGAGTGATAGATGAGAGAAAGGCAACCCACTCAGCTGCCCCGCGTATAGCTGTCTAGTGTACGGACGCATGAGACACGGAGAGCTAGACATGATGAACGAAGAAGAGAAGAATCTACCCGAAGCTCAGAACGGCGAAGACCTGGCCAAGCGCGCCCGCGAAGTGGCCGAAGACGCTGCCGAGATCGTCAGCGATGCCGTCGTCAAGGCCCGCGAGACGGTGAGCGAGACCGCTGAGAAGGCTCGCGAGTCGCTGAGCGAGACGGTGGAGAAGGCCCGCGAGCAGGCTAAAGAGGTCATCGAGAAGATGAGCGAGCAAGCCAAAGAAGCCGCCGAGAAGGTCAGCGAGCAGGCTAAAGAAGTCGCCGAGAAGGCCCGCGGACAGGTCAAGGAAGCCGCCGAAGGCGTACAAGAGGCCATCGATAGGACGCCGCTGGGCGACCTGATCGAAAGCCAAAAGCGCGCCCTCAGCGAAGCTATGAAGGCTTTCGAAGCTCTCATCCCCGCTGCCACTCGCGAACACGGTGAGAAGGCCCTCAAGGAGATGATCGAAGGCTATCGCACTCTGCTCAGCATGACTGCCGATCAGATCAACGGCTTGCTGGAACGCGCTGGCTTCAAGCGCGACAAAGACACCACCGACGAAACCGCCTCTTAGTACCAACGGAGAACGAAATCATGGCTACCACCCCCAAGAAGACCAGCACCCGCGCCAAGAAGGACGCTGAGAGCGTCACCGAGACCGTGAGCGAAGCCCTGGACAGCGCCGCTGAGACCGTGACTGAAGCAGTGGATAGCGCCGCTGAAGCCGCCAAGCAGACCGTGAGCAAGGCCAAGAAGAGCGCTGAGGACGCCCTGGAACACGTCGAGGAGGTCGTCAAGGAGGGCATGACGCCCATCGCCGCCTTCCTGGAATACCAGAAGCGCGCCCTAGCCGAAGCCAGCAAGGCGATCGAAGCCCTCATCCCAGCAGCCGCCCGCGAGCATGGCGAGAAGGCCGTGACTGAGATGATCGAAGGCTACCGCACCTTCTTCAACACTACCACTGACGAAGTGATGAAGCGTCTGGGTCTGAAGCAAGACAGCAAGGCCGAGGACAAGAAGGCCGAATAGACGTAGCCAATCGGCGCACAGCACAGGGGGCAGACTGATAATCTGCCCCCTGTCTGTTGTTGTCAGCCTTTAGTCCTGCTTTGGCTCAGGAAGGCGCGCAACGTCTCCGTCAAGCCAGCTGCCAGCAGCGCCTTCACCACGTCCAGCAGCACGAAGGGCTGAGCGCCCAGTTCCCAGGCGCGCTCTAGGGTCAAGTCGGCGTAGGCTGCTAGGTGCAGCACGCCGAACAGGTAGATAATGGCTACGCCCGCCAGGCCAGCCAACCAGCGCCAAGCCAAACGCTGTGCGCCGCGCTCTGCCAGCCAACCTACGAGGCCCGCGCTGATGATGAAGCCCATCAGGAAGCCGCCTGTCGGGCCGAACAGCGCTGCGCTGCCCAGGCCGCGCGCGTCCAGGGGCAAGCCCAGAGCAATCAGGCCTACGTAGCCCAACTGAGACAACGCGCCATCGCGCGCGCCCAGCACCAGGCCGCTCAACAACACCACCAACACTTGCAGCGTGAACGGCACCGGCTCTAGTGGAATGCTGACGCGCGACGAGAGCGCCGTCAGGACGATGAAGGCCAGCACCCATGCCAGGCGCTGGGACAAGGTGGTAGCAGGATGATGAGGCGTGTTCGTCAAGGTGCGGAGCATGGTTTGTCCCTCTTTTTCTTGTGCAGGATCGTACGCTTACTTGAACCCGCTGAGGCGGCGCAAGTTACAGACGGTTGTCCGGCGTCGGCTCGACGATGATCTCCACCAGACGGAAGTCGGCCTTGCCATTGGCGTTGTCGAAGGTCTCGACTAGCGTCACTTGCGTGCCTTTGTCCTCCAGCACGTAGCGCGTCATCCAGCGTCCCACTTCTTGCACGTTGCGGAAGTAAGCCAAGCGCACCTTGTTCGATGCACGGCGCAAGCGCGCTTTAATTTGACTCACCTTCAAATCCTTGATCTGGTTGAGCAGCGCGTCGCGCTCTGCTTTGTTCATGAATGCCATCGTCGGGACTCCTATGGTACAATGCCGCTGTGCGTTCTGAGCGCCAAGTATAGAGAGGCCCAAGCACAAGAGCAACCTACGCCCACGCCAGAGGAAATGGAGGATGCTGCTCAGGATAAAAAATCACCTGCCGCTGATCATTGTGCTGCTTGTAGCAAGCTTGATGCGACTACCTCTCCCCTCTATAGTTAGCACTTGGACTGATGAGATCACCCTTCTCTCATCAGCCGTCGATCTAGTATACAATCGTCAGCCTGTTTGGATTGGCAACCCAGTCTTCGTTGCTTTTGGTCAAATCAGGTATCACTCTCCCTTCACAGTCTACGTCACTGCAGTACCATACCTGTTTTTTCAGGATCCAACGTCAGCTCGGCTATTTTATGGTGTTCTTAATATTGCTGCCATAGCTGCTTTATTCAAATTTACTCACGTCTATTTTGACCAAGTCGCAGCTTTTTCTGCCGGATTGACACTGGCAGTCATGCCATGGGCTGTGTACTGGGGTCGCATTGTATGGAATCCAAGCGTTGCGCCGCTATTCATAGCAGCCTGGTTCTATGCAGTCTTGAGAGGCTATCAGGAACAACAATCACAGTGGCAATTTTTGTCGTGGATTTTTTTGAGTTTAATCATTCAGTCACAGGCGGCCATGGTCGTTCTCGTGGGCAACCATCTTTTTATTGTCGTCCTCACAATCATAATCAAGCGACCTAAGATTATGCAGTTTGTCGTCGTCCAGCTCGTGAGTTTGTTGGTGATGTTTGTTACCTTTCTTCCCTGGCTGTACGGATTGTACAGCCTCGAACAAGGATCACTGAGCCACAGCCATGACGATGCGATTACCTTAGAAGCTCCAGGCTTTGACCTGATAAGGTCTATTTTCATGGCTTTTTCAAGCGGATACGGACATCGAAGTAGTTTGTTTGCTTCGAGTGCAAATCCTGCGAATTGGTGGATACCTCAGGATATACAAGATATTTTGTATGCCCATCTTGCGCTCATTCTCTTGGGGGCAATCGTGCTAATATACGGCTTTGTGAATAATTGGGAGAGAATTGGCAACATTTGGGTGGTCACTGTCTTGTTAACACCGCTCCTCTTCGTGTTTGTGTCGGATCGCATTTTGGGCGACCATTACTTGATGCCAATCACTTTCGCAGGCCCTGTAGTCTTTGGCATCGGAGTTGATTATCTAGCCCGTCTGCAGATCACACCTAAGCTGGTGATACTTAAAAATTTGTTTTTGTTCTTAGTTGTCGGCGCAATCATTATTGTTCAGTGCTGGCTGTCGCTCTCTCTACTCGATCTACATCGAAGAGACAGCAGGTTCATGCCTTTATTTCGCATTACCGATACCCTCGATCAGTGGACAAATTACGCTTCAACGGACACTTTCATACTAGAAACAACAGCAGTCGAATTGCGATTTTATCACTTCGAAAGAGTATTTTACTGGAACACCTTTCCGTTTCTTACCCTATCCGCTATGCTCCACGTGGCCAAGCTGTGTCACTTGGGCGGTCTGATCCTGCCACCTTAATCGTGATACAAAACCTAGACAATTGGCTGGGCTACATAGCAAATAATTTCTCTCCAGGTCGAATCTTCGGCACAGACTGTTGGATTACACGAATTTCTCGCGATAGCCTACCTCGAATAGACTACGCAGCTCCCGACAACAGCTTTCAGGGTTTGCTGACCATTCAAGGCATAAGCCTCTTGGAAGAGGTATCCAGTTCAACAACCTATTTACCCGTCATCATCCACTGGCAAATCTTGCATGAGCCTGACCGCTCGACACAAGCGGTACAGTTCTCTCTGAGGCTCGTTGACCAAGAAGGCACAAAGCGTAGCCAATTCGACGTTAACAGCTTGGATTACTCGGCCTGGCGCGTCAGAGATACAGTGGTCACTTACCTGGAGCTTCCGATCGATGAAGAGACAGTTTCTGATTTTGATGATCTGCGCTTTGAGCTTGTGGCATACACCTACCCTGACATGAGCAGCAGTAGCCCGATGACGCTCGTCCCTAACCATCGAAACTGATACGGTGGTAGAATATGCTCCCACTGACCATGTTTTGGTGAAACCACCGTGACCGACGACGGACGACCACCCATTCAGCGCCGCCTGTTCTGGGATAACATACCACCCCGCAAGCCCGAGCCACCGCCATCCTCTGAGCCTGAAGAAAACCTATGGGCCGCAGACGACGCTGCGTCTGAACCACAGGTCTATAGCGTGACGGCCCTCACCAATTACATCAGTCATCTTCTAGAGCGCGACTCGATCCTGCGCGACGTATGGGTGAGCGGCGAGGTCTCTAACGCGCGACGCAACGAGTCCAGCGGCCATTGGTACTTCGATCTGAAAGACGCCAAAGCGCGCCTGTCTTGCGTCATGTGGCGCAGTTCAGCCATCAAACAGGCGACGCTGCCGCGCGACGGTCACAGCTTCCGCTTGCGCGGCAAGATCGACATTTATGCTCCTAAAGGCGGCTATCAGCTTGTGGTAGAAGAGATCGAGTCGCTCAGCGCCGTAGGCAGCCTGCAGGCCGAATTCGAGCGGCTCAAAGCCCAACTTGCTGCCGAGGGTTTGTTCGACCAGACGCGCAAGCGTTCCTTGCCGCCGCGCCCTGTGCGCATAGGGATCGTCACCTCACCTGAAGCTGCCGCCTTGCAAGACGTGCTGAACGTCCTGAGCCGCCGCTACCCATTGGCTCAGCTCATCCTCAGTCCGACTAGCGTACAAGGCGAAGCCGCCCCACCCCAGATCGTGCGCGCACTACGCCGCCTGAACGAGCTAGAAGGCAGTGAAGCCTGCGAAGTGATCCTGGTGGTGCGCGGCGGTGGCAGCCTAGAGGACTTGTGGTGCTTCAACGATGAACGCGTGGTGCGAGCCATCGCGGCCAGCGCCATCCCCGTCGTCAGCGGCGTCGGTCACGAGATCGACTTCACCCTGGCCGATTTTGCCGCTGACCTGCGCGCTCCCACGCCTTCTGCTGCCGCTGAGATGGCCACGCCTGACATTGGCGAGTTGTACGGCGAGCTAGCCTACGAAAGCGAACGCTTGTCGCGCGCCCTACGCCAGACTCTGGTGAGCTACACAGCTGAGCTACGCCAGGCCACCCGCGCCCTAGAGCGGCAAGCGCCGCGCCGTCGCCTGGCCACCGACCGCCAACAAGTCGATGAATTGAGCGAACGCCTGGGCTTCATCACAAGGCGCTATCTAGCCTTGCACCACGAACGATTGCAAGCCCGCGCGGAACGCCTACAAGCGGCTAGTCCGCTGAACATCCTAGCGCGCGGCTACGCTATCGTCACCGACGCAGACGGTCGTCGCGTCTTCGGCCGCGCTGCCGAGCTGCATCCTGGTATGCGCCTGCGCCTGCGCCTAGCCGATGGCCAGCGCCGCGCCGTTGTCGATGATGAGCCTATGGACTTGGACGATGGACGACCCTAACGCCCTGAGCTACGAAGCTGCCTACGAAGAACTTGTTGAGCTGATTGATCGCTTGGAGAGCGGCAATTTGGCCTTAGAAGAGGCTCTGGCCCTATATGAGCGTGGCCGCGCCTTGGCAGCGCGCTGCCAGCGCCTGCTGGACGAAGCCGAACTGCGCTTGCAGCGCCTGGAGAGCGGATGAGATAGCTCAGCGTCTCGTATGTCTCGCGCCGCAAAGCACGAGCCTGCGGCGCTTTTGATCGAGTCAGTCTCCGCTGTTGAAGCGGTACACAGGCCTGATGATGATCGTCTCACCTTGGGTGACAGGATACCATTCCAGCGTCCAGGCATCGCCTTGTAGACGGCGCGGCGCGCGAGCTTCGGCTTCCAGCCAGAGGTCTTGGGGCTGGCTCAAGCTTTCTGAGTTGCGGCTCTGCGCATCGCCGAAGCAGTCGGAATTGTCATAGGGCTTGGCAGGCAGAGGAGCAGTGGTGGTGTCCAGCGGAACCCAGAGGCCCTCAGCGTTGCGGATTTGTTCACGGGGGGCGCTGGCGTTGCGGATGAACAAGGCCAGCAGCAGGACGATGACGGCGACCAGAACGATGTTGCTACGCCAGATGTCGGCGCGCGTCGGGGGGACTTCGTGATCCTGGGGCATACGGTCAACGGGGTTCATAAATATACTCCGAAAGCAACAAACAGCGATACGAGCAGTATACCCCGAAAATGTGTTTTTGCGTCAAGGTCTGGCATGGCAATTTGACAAGATAGCTTTGGGGTTCAGGACGGGCCACAAACAGCCGTAGAAGTGAGGCGGCTTGTCGCCAACCGTGCCGACCCTTAGAATAAGCGGCATGGACGCTCAAAGCCTTCTCCGCCATCGCACCTGGCCGAGCCTGCGCCTAGCCTGGCTGGCGCTGACGCTGTTGGCTTGCAATCTGGTCATCGGCGGTGCGCCGCCTGCCCCGCCTACGCCCGACCTGCCGCGCGTGCAAATCCTATCGCCAGCCAACAACCAGCTGGTTTACGAAGGCGCAGACTTCGACCTAGATATCGTGGCTCAGGACGAGAGTCTGGGAATTGCGCGCGTGGAGCTATGGGTTGATGGAGTGCTGGTCAACAGCGCCAGCCCCAGCGAAGCCACCAGCGTGGCTGTCTTCCGCGTCATGATGAATTGGCTGGCGCGCGGGGTCGGCCTGCACGCTCTGGAAGCCGTCGCCTACCGCCCCGACGGCACGCGCAGCGACTCTGCCCTTCTCACTCTGGAAGTCATCGCACGCCCCACGCCTGGCCCATGAAGCGCCTACTGGCCCTGCTGCTGCTGGCCGCCTGCCAGGCTGCGCCGTCTACTCCTGACGCGCTGCCGCCCGACGTGCTGGCCCTGGCTGATTCCTGGCAACCTGTGGCGGCGCTTTGGCCCACTGCTTGGCCAGAAGCGCTGTTCGCCTGGCCTGCCAGCGACGCACAGGGACGTATGCGCTTGTGGGCCGCCAATCCTAGTCGTGCGCCGCACATTGTCGCCCTGGACTCTTGCCAGCCCATCGACGTGAGTTTGTGGCCCGCCGATCGGGATCGCGCTCATTTGCTGTGGCTGGACTGTGCCGAAGATGGGCTTGGCTTGCGCTTGTACCACGCTGTCTTGGGCCAGGATGGCGTGGCCGTCCTGGCGCAGCGCGCCCTCAGCACAGCTCACACCTTCGGCATTGCCGCGCTACCCCTGGTGCATGGCAGCCTGCTGCTGGCCTGGGTGCAGGGCGAACTAGGAGCAGAGCAGGCTTGGGCGCTGCGCCTCGACGGCCAGGGGCGTGGCCTGCTGCGACAGCAGGTAGCACGCTCCGTGCGTCAGGTGGCCCTGCTGCGCGGGCCTGATGGCGCGGCGCACCTGCTGGCCCAAGATGATGAGGAGCGCCTGACCTTCTATCGCCTGGATGATGAAGCCACGCTGGCCTGGTCTGAAGCACAGGCCCTGGGCGTTGGGCGAGCGCGCCGCTACGGCGAAGCGCGCTCGCGCCTACAAGCTGCTCCGTCTGACGAGGGGCTGCTGCTGTTTTGGCAGTGGCAAGATGGCGCGCGCGCCTGGGTAGAGTGGGCCGTTTGGCCCTGGGAAGGCCAGTCTAACCCTCCTGAAGCGCTGCGCGTGCTGGGCCAGCAGCCCGTCGTCTGGGCCAGGCTGGCCCAGGGCAGTTCCATCCCTGTCCTGGCAGCCCAGTGGGGACAGACGTTGGGGCTGTTGCGCTGGACGGGCCAGGGCTTCGTTGGCCACCCCTTAGCCCAAGCGCAAGCCTTAGCCGATCCGCCTCTGGCTCTGCTGCGGCCCAGCGGTGGCCTGCTGACCTGGACAGAAGTACGCGATCCTCTGGCCGATCTACGCCTGCTGGTCTGGCCAGATGCGGAATGAAGCGCGCTGTGCGCCGACCAAGTAAAACTCCAAGTGCAGAAGTGGTCGCTTTTGTGTACAATTTGTCTAGTGATCCGTTTGCTTATCGGTGATTCACCTGATCTTCGGGAGTAGGCTCAGCATGTCCAAATCACGTACTGAACAACTGATGGAATGCCTGCGCGATTTGAAGTCTAGCAGCGGCGACATTGAAGCGTCGGCCATCGTCAGCGTGGACGGCCTAAGCATGGCGTCTTCGCTGCCGCCGGGCATCGAAGAAGATCGCGTCTCGGCCATGTCTGCTGCTATGCTGTCGCTGGGTGAGCGCATCGCCAGCGAGCTGACGCGCGGCACGCTGGAACAGGTCAACGTCAGGGGCGAGAATGGTTATGTGATCCTGACCAGCGTCGGCGAAGAAGCCGTGCTGACCGTGCTAGCCCGCAAAGATGCCCGCCTGGGCCTGATCCTATTGGACGTAAGTCGTGCTGTCGAGGCCCTGGCTAAGATCGTCTGACGTGTTAGAGCCGAGCGGTTTGTACTACCCCAACCGCTTGGCCCGCGCTTTCTTCATCGCGATAGAAGAGGTGATGGGCCAAACGGGACTCAAAATCCTGCTAGAGACGGCGGGGCTGCACCACTATGCCCGTGAATGGCCGCAAAACACCCTAGAGCGGCGCTTCGACTTCGCCGAGATGGCGGCTATCCACGAGAGCCTGGAGGCTATGTACGGCGTGCGCGGTGGTCGTGGCCTGGCCCTCAAGATCGGGCGGGCTGCCTTCGCCAACGGCTTCCGCGAGTTCGGCGTGTTGCGCGGCTTGGGCGATCCGGCCTTTCGCGCTCTGCCCCTGCCACTGCGCGTCGACTATGGCCTGCGCGCCCTCACCACCGTCCTCAACAACTTCAGCGACCAAACGTCCAGCATAGAGACAGAGGGCAAAGACTTGCTGTTCATCAGCGAAGTTTGCCCGATGGCCTGGGGACGCAACAGCGATAAACCTGTCTGCCATGCCATGAGCGGCATTCTGCAAGAGTGTCTGCGCTGGGCCACCAACGGCCATGAATTTTACGTGCGTGAAATTGCTTGTCGCGCCAGCGGCGCCGACTCCTGCGTCTTCCGCATTAACAAGCAAGCCATAGGCGAAGTGTCGCGCTCAGGGCTATAATAGCCGCACGACAATGCCTGACCCTGAAGGATAGAGTCATCGTGGACAAACCTCACCTACTCATCGTTGAAGATGACCTCGACCTCTCCGACATGATTAGCTCGTATTTTCGTGTGCAGAACTACGAGGTACAGACCGCTGCCTGGGGTGAGGAAGCGCTCAAGCTGATCGACCACCATGCCTTCGATCTGGTCATGCTGGACGTGCGCCTGCCCGACATCGATGGCTTCGAGCTGTGCCGTCGCCTGCGCGAACAGCGCAAGACCGCCGATCTGCCCGTCATCTTCCTGACAGAGAAGCGCGACCGCGTGGACAAGCTGCACGGCTTAGAGTTGGGCGTCGTCGACTACATCACCAAGCCATTCGACATCCAAGAGCTGCGCCTGCGCGTGCGCAACGCCATCAACCGCGCTCAGAAGCCCGTCGCCTTCCACCCAGTGACCAACTTGCCCCAGGGCGACGTGGTAGAGGAGACGCTCAGTGGCCTATTGACGCGCCGCGATGGATGGGCCATCCTGCACTTGGCCATCAACAGCCTAGACAATTACCGCGAGCGCTACGGCTTCGTGGCGGCCGATGACGTGCTGCGCGCCGCCGCCATCATCTTGCGCAACGCCGTGCGCGAATTCGGCAGCGAGGACGACTTCATCGGCCATCTGAGCAGCGACAGTCTGCTCATCATCACCCAGGCCAGCACCATAGGCGACATGCGCGAACGCATCGACCGCCGTCTCAAGCAGTTTTATCCGCTGCGCGAGCGCAAAAACGCCAACGACTTGCGCTTCGCCCTGGCCTCTCTGTCCCTGGCCGATGGCCCATTCGACGATGCGTCTCACATCCGCCAACGCCTGACCGAGCGCCTAGCGCAGGAATAACCCTTACTTTAGTCCTATTGTCCAATTGATGGTCTTGTTCTATGTTGCCTCATCGGCGCTGCCTATGCCGTCGCTCAATTGCTATTCAGGAGTGCATGTCTCATGCCTGACGACCCCCAGAAACCCGCCAAGACCAGTGCTTCAGATGAGACCACCGACGTGGAACGCAAGAGCCAGACCAACTACCTGAATCTGCGCCCTAGCGCCGACGCTCCCAGCCGCGCCCCGTCCACGACCACCAAATACCTAAGCGATGGTTGGCGCGTCAGCTTCAAGATCGGCACAGAGATCATCTACCTGCCCGACAAGGCGCAGATCACCATCGGGCGCGCCCCAGAGCCGGACAACGAAGTTGAACTGGATTTGAGCAAGTTTGGTGCGTTGCCACTGGGCGTCTCGCGCCATCACGCCCGCATCAGCGTGATCGAAGGCCTGCTGTACCTGCGCGACTTGCAAAGCACCAATGGCACGCGCATCAACGGTTTCCAGGTGACGCCCAATCAGGACTATCGTCTGCGCGATGGTGACGAGATTGAACTCGGACGCCTGCGCTTGATCCTGAAATACGAACGCCTGCGCACGAGCTGAACCATGCGTCTGCTGAGCTACGCCAAAGCTGATGGCACGCTGCACCTGGGCGAGTGGCGCAACGAAGCGCTCTACACCTTGCCCCACGCCTCCGTCTTGGAGGTGCTGAGCGGCAAGGTGAATCGGGACGAGCAGTACAAGATGAAGAGCAGCTACACCCTGAGCGTGCCTTACGTGCCGCCGCGTATCTTCGCTATTGGACGCAACTACGCAGAACACGCCGCTGAGCTGGGCAGCCAAGCCCCATCCAAGCCCCTCATCTTCGCCAAGTTCCCGTCCTGCGTCATCGGCACGGGCCAGGCCATCGAATGGACGCCACGCATCACTCAACAGGTGGACTGGGAGGGCGAATTGGCCGTCATCATTGGCAAAGGGGGACGGGATATCCCCGAAGAACAGGCTTATGAGCATATCTACGGCTACACCATCGCCAACGACGTGAGCGCGCGCGACTTGCAAGATGGCGATGGCCAATGGACGCGCGCCAAAGGCCTGGACACCTTCTGCCCGCTCGGCCCTCATCTGGTGAGCACCGACGAAATACCCGACCCGCACGCTCTGCGTATCGTGACGACGGTCAACGGCGAGGTCATGCAAGATGGCCACACCGGCGCCATGATCTTCAAGATTCCTTTTCTGGTAGCCTATCTCTCGCAGTCGTTCACCTTGCGGCCCGGCGACTTGATCTTGACGGGGACCCCCAGCGGCGTGGGCAAGGCGCGCAAGCCACCGCGCTTCCTGGCCGACGGTGACGTGGTGAGCGTGACGATTGAAGGGCTGGGGACGCTGAGCAATCCTTGCCGCGTTCGGCCATGATCCTCACTGTCCTAGAAGGTGACATCTTCACCAGCCCTGCCCAGACGCTGGTGAACCCCGTGAACACCGTCGGGACGATGAGCGCAGGCCTATCCCAAGGCTTCAAGCGTCTCTTCCCGACCATGTTTGAAGCTTATCGCCAGGCTTGTCAGGCTGATGAATTCAGCCCTGGCCAGCTGCTGTTGTACCGCACGCCGCACAAGTGGGTCCTCAATTTCCCCACGCGCCGTCACTGGCGTGCGGTGGTCAGGCTGGAGACGATTGAGCAAGGCTTGCTGAAGTTCGCGGCTGGCTTCGCTGAACAGGGGATTGTCTCGGTCTCTTTTCCCTTGTTGGGCGAGGAGACGTTAGGCTGGGAGCAAGTGCGGCCTCTGTTCACATCCATCCTAGGTCACCTGCCGCTGATGATTTATCTGCACCCTCAGGCAGAACAGACGCCGCTCAGTGCGCAAGTGTTGCGCCGCTGGTTGGCCGCCCCTCCGACGACGCCCAGCTTCGCCGCCTGGTGGCGCGACCTGTTGCGCCATTTGCGCCGCGAGCCGCACCTGCTGGCCCAGGACGTGGCCTACCAGGCGGTCTTGCCCAAAGAAGGGCAGAAGCCCAGCCTGCGCCTCCAGCCTCCGACGGGGGAGGCGCTATACCTGAGCGAGAGCGCCTTGCGCGAGCTGTGGGCCTACGTGACGCAGGTGGGCTATGTGCTGCCGCACGCGCTGCCTCAGCAGCTAGACGCGCACGGCCCGCTGATTGTGGCGCTGCTGACGCGCAGCAGGCTGCTGCGCGCGCTGCGCTTCCAGTTCATGGACGGTACGACCGTCCAGGGCGCGCACTTGCTGCCCACCATCCCCGCTGCCTAGCCGTCCTGCGCTTCTGCTGATACAATTGTTCTATGGTATGTGAGGAGAGCGGGATGAATCAATACGTAGACTACGAGCGAATGGCTCAGGTGCTTCAAGTGAGCAAAGACGAAGCGCGCATCATGGTTGAAACTGGGCAAATGCCAGATTCGCAGCCTAAGTCAGCCCAAAAGACTCCGTTCTTCTCTGCTCAGAACCTGCAAATCTATCATGATGACTTCCTCACGTCGGATGTTTTGCCCGACGAGAGCGTCGACTTAATCGTGACTTCACCACCTTACAACGTAGGCATTGGCTACAGTACCCACGATGACGCGCACGAATATCGCGACTATCTAGCGCTTTCCGAAGCTTGGCTCAAACAAGCTTATCGCGTAAGCCGTCCCGATGGCCGCTTGTGTGTGAACATTCCGCTCGACAAGAACAAAGGTGGCCAGCAGAGCGTTTGCGCTGACGTGACTTCCATCGCTAAAGCGATTGGTTGGCAATACCACTCAACTATCATTTGGAACGAAGGCAATATTTCGCGTCGCACCGCTTGGGGATCATGGATGAGTGCGAGTGCGCCTTATGTCATCGCTCCCGTAGAAGTGATTGTCGTGCTATACAAGCAGCATTGGAAGAAGCGCCAGCCAGGCATGAGCGACATCACGCGCGACGAGTTCATGGCTTGGACGAATGGTCTCTGGACGTTCAACGGTGAGAGCAAAAAGCGCGTAGGTCATCCTGCGCCTTTCCCGCGCGAATTGCCACGACGCTGTATCCGTCTCTTTAGCTACGTCGGTGATGTCATCCTAGACCCTTTCATGGGGAGCGGAACGACTCTGCTCGAAGCTTGGGATAACAAGCGCACGGGTATAGGTTTTGATATTGCTCAAGAATATTGTGAGCTTGCTCAAAAACGTCTGGAGTCTTTATGGCAACAACCCAGGTTGATTTGATTATGGAGTTTTTCCAGCAGCACCCCAACCGCGACATACCTACAGAGGAGGTGGTAGATTGGGTGACGGTGGAGTGGGAAAGGCGCAAAGGAACTAAATTTCGCGATCCAGACCGAGCAATTCGCATGTTGGCACAGCAAGGACAACTCATCAAGCTTAAAAACGGACTATATCGTTATGATCCTGATTTAGTTCAGAAACGAGACGATTTAACGGCCAAACCTTGTGTGGCCAACACAACAACCTCAAGAAGAATTACAGTCAGACCGAATCCGGCAAGCGCATGTTCATTCGTCTGTATAAACGCGCCAAGCAGATAGGCGACGAAAAAAACCTAGCTTTCTTCCGCGAAATACTGCGCGTTTACGAAAAGCATGGCGTCAACGGTCACATCGAATGGCACGAATAGCTAACCTACATGCAAAAAGGCCCTTGCTTAGGGCCTTTTTCTGCGTGAGCGGGTGATGGAATTCGAATCCATGACCTATTCCTTGGCAAGGAATTGTTCTACCGCTGAACTACACCCGCAAGGCTATTGACGCGTATAGTAATCCAAGCGCCACGCCTTGACAAGGGGGAATTTTGCGCTTGCTCTGGCGCGCCCCTCTCCCTACAATGCCCGACCTGAGGACGCCACCAGCAGCGAAAGGCCCACCATGCCTTCTGACTTAGCCGCCCTGCGCGGAGAACCGAGCTACGTCTGGCGCGAGGGCCAGGAGCGCCGCCTGGCCATGCTGGCGCGCCATGCCCGCCTGGACGGCGCCCTCGTCCTGGAAGCCGGCGGTGGGATCGGCATGTACGCCTCCCAGATCGCTCGCCGCTACACAGCCCGCGTGGCCCTGTTCGACATCGAAGAAGCGCGCATCCACCAAGCCCGCCACGAGACGCCCCTCTCAGCTGTGGCTGCCGCCGAAGCCCTGCCCTACCCCGACCAGACCTTCGATACCATCCTCTCGCACGAAGTCATCGAACATGTGCAGGACGACCGCCTAGCCTTGCGCGAGATGGCCCGCGTCCTCAAGGCAGGCGGCAGGGCCGTCATCTTCTGCCCCAACCGCTGGTATCCGTTCGAGACGCATGGCCACTACTGGCGCGGACGCTACCACTTCGGCAACACGCCCCTCATCAACTACCTGCCCGACGCCCTGCGCAACCGCCTCGCGCCCCACGTGCGCGCCTACACGCGGCGCAGCCTGCTGGCCCTGCTGGACGGCCTGCCGCTGCGACTCATCCATCACGAGCGCATCTATGGCGGCTACGACAATCTCATCGTCCGCCTGGGCGCGCCCGCCCGCCGCCTGCGCGACGCCCTCTACCGCCTAGAAGGCACGCCCTTCGACGCCTGGGGTTTGTCGCACTTGCTGGTAGTGGAGCGCACCTAGAACGCCTCTGCGCACCAGCGGCCCAAGACTCACGAGCTATTCAAGGAGCATTACGATGACGATCACTTGTGGAGACTGCGGCAGAGAGGCGAGAGCGCTGGATTGGCGCTGCGCCGCCTGCGGGGGCGTGCTGGACGTGGCCGATCAGCCTGCTTTCGATCCATCGGCCATCGTGAGCGACGACTTCAGCCTGTGGCGCTACCGCCACCTCTTCCCCGTAGAGCGGCGCGTCACGCTGGGGGAGGGCCTCACGCCCCTCGTCCAGGCCGATTTTGACGGCCCTGTCTGGCTAAAGTTGGACTACCTCAATCCGACTGGCTCTTACAAAGATCGCGGCGCCGCCCTGATGATGAACCACATGGCGGCCCAGGGCGTGTGCGAAGTCGTCGAAGACTCGTCGGGCAACGCCGGCGCCGCAGTGGCCGCCTACAGCAGCGCCCTGGGGATCAGAGCGCGCGTCTTCGTGCCTGCGCATGGCTCGCCCGCCAAGAAGGCCCTCATCCGCGCCTTTGGGGCAGAGCTGGTGGAAGTGCCAGGCGATCAGCAGGCCAAGACCGACGCCTGCGAGCAGGCCGCCCAGACCACGCCTTACGCCAGCCATGCTTGGAGTCCTTTCTTCATCCTGGGCCAGACCAGCGCCGGCTACGAGATTTGGGAGCAGATGGGGCGGCGCGCGCCGTCCGCTGTCGTCGTGCCAGTGGGGCATGGTATGCTGTTCTTGGGGATCGCCCGCGCCTTCCGCACCCTCATGCGCGCGGGCCTGATCGATCGTCTGCCGCGCATGATCGCCGTGCAGAGCGCCAACAGCGCCCCCATCGTGCGCGGCTACGAGGCTCACAGCCAAACGCCCCCCGTCATCGAGACTCAGCCCACCATCGCCGATGGGATCATCGTCAAACATCCCGTTCGTGGACGCGAGGTGCTGGCCACCATCCGCCAGACGGGCGGCGCCGCCCTGCGCGTAGACGAAGACGCCATCCGCGCCGCCACCCAGGCCGCCTGGGACAAAGGCTTCATCTGCGAGCCGACCAGCGCCACGACGATAGCGGCCCTGCCCCAAGTGCGCGCCCTGCTCCAAGACGAGTCGGCTGCCATCGTCTGCGCCCTGACGGGCAGCGGCCTGAAGAACGTGGGACGGTGAGACGAAGCCAATGCCGCGCTCAGAGGTGTTCGAGCGCTTCTGTGGCCTGATTAGGCAAAGGGTGCGCCCCGCCATCCAGCAGGGCGCGGTTGCCGCTGGCGTGGCTCTCGACGACGTAGAGCGGCTGCCCCTGAGCCAGGGCGAAGCGCGCCGCGTGCATGGCGCCGCCGTCTACTTCCGTCTCGACCACGATCAAGGCGCGGGCCAACCCGCTGATGAGGCGATTGCGCGCCACCAAACGCTGAGCGCTGACGGCGGCATCGGGCGGACATTCGCACAAGAGCGCGCCGCGTCGGCGCAGGCTCAGGGCTAGATCGGCGTTCTGGGGCGGATAAGGGTCGAGGACGCCGTTGCCCAAGACCGCTGCGCTGCGCCCTGCGGCGCTCAGCGCGCCTTCATGAGCCGCGCGGTCGATCCCCAGCGCCAAGCCGCTGACGATGGTCGCGCCGCGCGCTGCCAGGCCAGCCGCCAATGCATAGGCCAGGCTCTGCGCTGCAGGGCTGGGCCTGCGCGTGCCGACGATGGCTATGGCGTCAGCCCACAGGCGCGGTTCATCTTGGCCTAGGGCGAACAGCAGCGGCGGTGGATCGTCTAGGCGGAACAGGGGCGGCGGATAGCCCAATTCGCCCAGCGGCAGGACGCGCACCCCCTGGGCCTGCCAGCGCGCCAACTGAGCTTCCACTTGCTCTAGCTGCAGCTGAGTGATAGCTTGGGCAATGGTCGGCCCAATGCCCGCCACCTGGCGCAGCGCCGCCTCATCGGCGCGCAGGGCGGCCTGCGCTGAGCCGAAGTGATTGCACAGGGCGCGCAGCTTGTTCGCTCCTAGGCGCGGCACGAGTCCCAGGGCCACCCAGGCCGTATCCATGCGAGCTGCTCAGTCTTCTTGGTAGTATTCGGTGATGGAGAGCAGCATAGCGTGGATGAAGTTGTTCACTTGGCGCAGCAAGGTCGCCCACTCCGATGAGTTGCGCGGCTGGGTTAGTTCTGACCAAGTGAGGATGGAATTCACCACGAAATCACTGAAGAAGAAGAAGCCGCGCATGGCATCGGGCAGGCTTAGGCCGTCAGCGCTCAGCGCTTCGGCATAGCCCTTGCCCAAGTCAATGGCCGCGCGCAGGCCTTCATCTTTGGCGCCGTCCGATAAGTAGCGGCGCATGGCTTCCAGGACGGCGCGCCCCTGTTGGCGCATAATGCCGCGCGTTACGTCGCTCATGCGACTATACCAGGGCAGGTCGTTCATCTCGCCTTCGCTGATCTGCATACGCGCGCTGCCCAGAGCGCTCTGCAGGATGACCTGCACTTCGACTGAGGGCGTGTGGGTCTGCTGCTGAGCGTGGCGCAGCACGTCTTCGCGGTTGAAGCGCCGATGGCCGCCGGCGGTGCGCCGCGAAGGCAGTTGGCCCTCGTCGGCCCAATTGCGCACGGTCGCCGGATGGACGCCTAGCATCTCCGCCGCTTTGCGCAAGCTCAGCCATTCACTCTGCGGTTTCTGCATTGCTGTTCATAGCCTCCATCTCGTTTAACCACCATTGTAACGTCCTCGTCTGAGCATGGCAATTTGAGCCTGATCGGCTAGAATGGGGCGCAGCGCTGGCCAGGCCAGCATCCAACTTGCATGTTTTCACAGGTGCGCTTATGCAGAGCTTGCTGAACTTCCCGCCCATCAAGTGGGCTAACGAACATCCTCGTCTGGCGGCTTGGATCGTCTTGTCGCTGGGCATGGTGACCATCCTACTGGTGGAGGCCCGCGACGTGGGCTTGTTGCCTGGTCAATGGTTCGCGCTGATCGCCGCGACGGTGGGCGTGGCCGGCCTGTGCGTGTGGATCGTGTCCTGGGAAGACAAGGATGACGAAGCAGGCGATGCGCCTCCTTCACAAGATGCGCCAAAGACCTGAGCTTCTTGCCTCCGACAGGACTCGAACCTGTGACGCCCGCCTTAGGAGTGCGGCGCTCTATCCCCTGAGCTACGAAGGCGACTGATTGCTATTATAACGCAAGGTGGTGAAGCAGAGAAGGCCCTCACCGACTCGCCAAAAAGCCGTTCGTAGGTATACTACGCTGTGAGCGTATGAGTCCGCGGCCTGGCTTTAGCCTGCAGAAAGGTGAGCTATGCAAGACCTCAGCGGCATGACTCTTGGTTCATACCATATTGTCGAACGGATAGGACAAGGTGGTATGGCCACCGTCTTCCGCGCCTTCCACCCCGCCACCGAGCGCCACGTGGCGCTCAAGGTCTTGTCGCCTGCCCTGGCAGACAATCCGAACTTCCAAGCCCGCTTCAACGTTGAGGCGAAGGTCATTGCCAAATTGCAGCATGTCCACATCCTGCCCGTGTTCGATTACGGCCACGACAAGGGGATCACCTACCTGGTCATGCCGTATGTGACAGGCGGTACGCTTAAGGCCCTGCTCGCGCGCGTCATCCTCAGCCTAGATGGGGCTAACCGTCTGTTCGGCCAGCTTGCCTCAGCGGTCGACTACGCTCATCGGCAGAACATCCTGCACCGCGACCTGAAGCCAGCCAACGTCCTGCTGGATTCCAGTGGCAACGTCCTACTCAGCGATTTTGGCTTGGCCAAGATAAGCGCCATGAGCCTGGGCCTGACGGGTTCGAGCATCCTGGGGACGCCGCTGTACATGGCCCCTGAGCAGGGAGCTGGTGAACCAGTGAGCGCCCAGAGCGACATTTATTCCCTGGGGGTGATCCTGTATGAGATGGTGACCGGCCAAGTCCCGTACAACGCCGACACGCCGGTGGCTATCATCCTCAAGCACATCCAGCAGCCTTTGCCGCTGCCGCGCGCGCTGCGCCCTGACCTGCCCGAAGCGGTCGAAAACGTCATCGTAAAAGCGCTGGCCAAGAATCCGCGCGACCGCTACGAGACCGCCGCTGAGATGGCCGAAGCTCTAGACAAGGCCGTGCGCCAAGCGCCGCAGACGCGGCTAAACGCCCAAGCACCGCGTCCCTCCAACCTTCCAACCGCCAAGCCGAGCCAGCCCCCATCTGCACCTCCATTGGACGATGACGCGCGCACTGTGCGTCCGCAAGCTGCCAAGCCGAGCCAGCCCCCATCTGCACCTCCATTGGACGATGACGACTGGGACATTTCGTCGCCCAGTCCCAACACTGTCCTCAAGCCGCGCTCTGATGTGGCCGAGACCCGCCACGCCGTCAACCTCCCATCAAAGACGCAACCCGCCGTCAAGCCCAAGAAACGAGAGCGTCGGCCTTTCGGCGCGGTGCTGGCCTCCGTCGCAGGCTTTGCCGCCTTGCTGGCTCTAGGCTTGGGCCTCATCGTCGCAGGGATCACCTCGGAACAGGGATCGAGCTTCATGCAACCAGGCGCCGCCGACACTGCAAACATAGCCTCTCCTACGCCGACCAGGCGTTTGCCGCCGACGCCGACGTCCACCAACGTAGCACGGAATCAGCCAGTCGGTCTGAGCATCACCGAGCGATCAGGCGGCAATGGCAAGGAGCGCGTCATCAGAGTCAGCAATCTATCGCCTGGTGAGAAGGTGAGGCTAGAAATAGCCTTCGGAGACACGACGCGCTTCATCCGCGATTTGACGGCGAACGATCAGGGAGTCGCTGAAGTGATCCTAGCGAGCAACCCCAACGACCCGCGTGGGGTCTATGAGGTGCGCGTGAAGCGTGGCTCTGTGACCGTGGCCAGCAGACAGATGATTGTCGTCCCATCGACAGCGACTCCTAGAGCTAGGCCCAGCTTCACGCCGCGCCCTGCTATCCGACCCAGCGCCACGCCGCGCCCTGCCATCCGACCCAGCGCCACGCCGCGCCCCACCATTCGGGCTAGCGCCCGCGCGACGGTTACGCCGTTCTGCAACGCCGTAGTCTTGCGCATTGGCTGCCAAGCCCTGGTCTTCACGACGGAGGGTGACAGCCTACGATTGCGCCGTCTGGCCAGCATAAACGCCAGAGTTTTGGAGAGACTGCAGTCAGGCGCCGTCGTCACCGTGCTAGATGGCCCCATCCATCGCGACGGCTACACCTGGTGGCAGGCGCGCTCTGCTTCTGGAGTCGTCGGCTATTTGGTAGAATATGCCGATGGCATCCGAACGTTGCTGCCCCTGGGCCGATAGCATCGACGAGGACCTCGCTCCCCCTGTCAGAGCGCGCCACGCTTGGTCGGGAGAGAGAACGGTGGTGGAAGCCGCAACCTCAGCCTCCAGGCAAGCCCCACAGCAGCACCGATCCGTTGGCGTCGAAGAAAGCCAGCAGGAAGCCATCCGGCGAGATGGTCACGTCGGTGAGGCGCTGAGCCGCCACGTCCAGGGGGGCGCTGGCGATAGTCTCCGCCGTCAGGCTGGACAAATTCCACAGGCGTGCCTGGCCATCCAGCGTGCTGGTGGCCAGCAGGCTGCCATCCAGGCTGAAGGTCGCCGACACCCGTTCGCCGCGCACGTCGGGCAGCTGAGCGATCACCTGGCCATCGTCGGCGCTCACCAGCAGCATATCCGCTTCATAGCCGCCAGTGATGATGCTGCGGCCATCAGGGCTGTAGCGCAGCACATCGGCAGAGCCGCCGAAGCCCACCGCTAGCGAATAGCGCAGGCTAGAGTCGGCCACGTTCCATACTGCGATGTACTGGCTCGTGCCAACGACTACTTGTTGGCCATCGGGGCTGAAAGCCAGCGCGCCTACGCCGCCGTCTTTCAGGTCGAATTGGGCCATTTGCTGGCGCGCTGACCAATCCCATATGCGCACGATGCCATCGACGCCAGCGCTGGCCAGGCGCGCCCCATCGTTGCTGAAGGCGAGGGCATTGATGGGGCCGCGATGGGCTTCCAGGCGCGCGCGCGCGGTGCGCTCCGCCGCGTCCCACACCTGCACCAGGCCACTCCGACCCGCCAACGCCAGCAGGTCGCGCTCGGCGTCATAGGCGGCGACGTTGTTGTACTGAATGTCGCTGAAGAAGCGGTTGACCTCGCGGCCTGTGTCAGGATCGCGGATGACGACTTCGCCCCTCTCCGTGACAGTGTAGACCTCTTCCAAGTCAGAAGCATAATAGACGCGCACAGCTTGGTTGCGCGGCACGTTCAACGACAAGCGGCCATCGACCAACGACCAGACCAGCAGGCTGTTGTTGTTCAGGGCTGCCAAGCGCGAGCCATCCAGGGCGAAGGCATACGAGAAAATGCTGCTAGGCGCGCCTGTGGCGTCTAAGCGGCCCAAGTAAGCGAGGCCCTGAGCATTGCTGGCGTCGATCGGGCCGCTCGGCTCTCGGTAGGGCGGCGGCGGCAAGGTGGGCTGGGGCGTCCTGCTGTCGATGACGGCGCGTGCGGTGGCAGTGGGCAAGCGCGAGGTGGTGTCATCTTGGCTCGGCCCGCAGGCCGCCAGCAGGAGGACGAGGATGACCAGAGAGAAATGCAGCATGACATCTATCTCGCTAAGGGTTAAGTCGATCTGAGGGGCGGCGGTGGCGGTGGCGCACCTTGCGGGCGCGGCGGCGGCGGTGGCAAAGTTGGGCTTAATGTAAGCGCAGTTTGAGTGTCAGGTGGCGCAACATGGACAGTTGGCAGCGCTTGCGTACCAGAAGGTGGTGTGGTCGTAGGCACTTCGAAGGGTCGTGGCGCGCTGAGCGCTGGACGCTGCAAAGGCTGAGGCTGAGCAGCTGCTGGGCTAGGCGCAGCAGGATCGGCATAGGTTGGCAGAGAGGGGAGCGGCGACGCTGAAGCGTCGGGGTTGCGCTGTCCGCTGACCATCTCGTGATACAAGCGCAGGTATTCACCGATGATCTGGCGCTGCTGCTCTTGCTCGCTGGCCTGCTGGCGCTGCTTGGCGGCGGCCTGGCGGCGCATAATCTCAGCTTGGACGTGCTTGGGGCGGGCGAGGTTGTCGAAAGGTTTGTAGTCGTCGGCGCCAGTGAGAGACAGTTCTAGGTTGCCGTAGCCCAAGAGCTGCCGCCAGAAGCCGTTGATCCGCACGACGACGTTGTCGACGCGCGACAAGAGAATCTCTTGATCGGTGCTGTCTAGCCACAAGGGGCGCTCGTGCAAAATGCGGATGGTGTGGTCGGACAGGATCAGCACGTCGTTGCGGAAGTCCCAGTCGACGAACCACCACCAAGCTGCTCCGACTATGGTCATGAGCAGGCCAATCGACAGGCTGATGATCCCCAGTTGCAGCACCAGCCCCAGCAAGGCTAGGCCCAGCCCGCTGGCGATCAGGCCGCTGGGGGCGAGGATGGCGCGCCACCAGACGAACCAGTGTTGGCGGTAGACGACGCGGCCATCAGCCAGCAGGAATTCAGAAGCAAAAGGAGAGCGCGGCAGGCGGCCGAGGATGGCCTCTTTGTCCGCTTCTGGGGTGGTCTGAGGGGTGCCGCTCGGCGCAGGTTCACCACCTTGCAACCAGCGTTCAATGTCGGCGCGCATAGCCTGGACGTCGCGGGCTTGCCCTCGCTGAGCTTGCTGATGACCGCGCAGGATGAGCGTCTGAATTTCTTGGGCGCGCGGCATGAGCGACAAGCGCAGGTTGCCGGCCTGACCTGCCGTCACTAGCGACAGCGTGCCGTAGTTGAACAGACGCGAGAAGATATCTAAGCCTGGATCGACGATCTTCACCTCCTGCACGCTGTCCAGCTTAATTTCGATGGTCTTCTCCTCAAAACGCAGGATATGCTGCGTCTTGCGCAGGATGCGCTGGTCGCTGATGATGACCGAATCGTTGGCCCACTCTGCATACAAGTAAACGAGCCAGCCTAGCGCCACCAGCGCCAAAAAGCCGCTCATCAGCCAAGCCAGCCCGCCCAAGCTCAGGCCAAAGCCCAGCCCGAACAGCACCAGCACAGCGGGCAGCCAGGCCCAGCGCACCCACACCCACCAGTGACGATTGGTCTTGAGCAGGACGGTCTCGTTCTCGCGCTGGCCCTCGAACTGCCTGGGGCGCTGACGTAGACCGCCCTGGGCCTGCAAGGCCGTCTTGATGGCAGGATAGTAAGCGAGGACGTTGTTGAAAGCTTCGCGCGTCAGCAGGGCCGCCAACGTAGGCTGAAAGGCGATCAAAGTGCTAGTCTGGTAGCCTTCGCTGTGCAGCGCGCCTTCGTTGATGAATTGGCCAGGGCCGAGCTGAGCGCGCACCGCCTGGATGTCGTTGGGCAAATTCTGGATGAGGCGCGCCTGACCCGCCAAGATGAGGTGCAGGCCGCGCGTCATCTCTCCCTGCTGAAACAGCACCTCACCGAACTGATACGAGCGCAGTTGGCAGGCCTGAGCCAGCACCATGAGCGAATCGCTGGCCAGGCCGCTGAACAGCGGCACGCGGCTGAGGGCCTGAGCGATTTGAGCCTGAGATTGCGGCATAGGCAGCGCTCCGAGACAAGCGACCATGCTTTATTGTAGCGCGCTTTGGGATGTGAGCTAGACGCTTTGGGGCGACTGGCTCAGCCTTGCGTCAGGGCAGCGCGCAGCTCCTCAAGGCTAGGGGCGTAGTTGCCCACATGCTGAATGACGATGCCGCTGGCGTAGTTAGCCAGGGTGACGGCTTCGGCGGCTTCAGCTTGGGCCAGCAGAGCCAGCGTCATGACCGCGATGGCTGTATCTCCTGCCCCCACTGTGTCGTACACGTCGCGGATGGTAGGCGCAGGACAGTGCGCCACTGTGCCATCGACGCGGGCTAGCGTCGCGCCATCCGCCCCACGCGTGATGACCATTGCCCCGCGCAGCGCCAGGCGGCGGGCCAGCGCCTGAGCAGCCTGGGCGAAGTCATCGTCGCTGCACAGCGCTTGGCCCAGAGCAGCGCGCGCGTCGTCGGCGTTGCACTTCACCAGGTCGAAGCCCTGGTACTTGTCCAGCGCCCCCTGAGCGTCTGCGGTCAGCAGCTTGCTGCCTGCCGAAGCGCGCAGCGCGTCCACCAGGCGCGGCGTGAGCATACCACAGCCATAATCTGAACATAGCAGCGCGTCCACTTGAGGAGCGACGACCTGCCAGGCGTCCAGCACGGCGCGGGTCTCGTCTTCGTCTAGTGGCGCGCGGCTGAGGGTGTCTAGGCGGGCCACCTGCTGCGGGAAGCGCAAGCCCATGTGGGCCAAAATGCGCAGCTTGTGCGGCGTGGGCCGCGCGCCTGACTCGACGGCGTGTAAACGCAGCCCCGCTACGTCTAGGCTGGCGCGCAAGGTTTGCGCGTGGCCGTCGCGCCCAACGATGGCCAGCAGGTGAACATCTGCGCCCAGGCGCGCCGCGTTGAGGGCCGGATTGGCCGCTCCGCCGCCCAGGGCGCGGCGCTGGCGCAACTCCAGCACAGGGATAGGCGCTTCGCGGCTGAGGCGCGTGGCTTCCCCCAGCAGATATTCGTCTAGCAGGGCATCGCCTACCACTGCTAGGCGTCCCAGGGGCAGGCGCGGCAGCAGGGCCAGCAAGCGTTCGTGCATGGCTCACCCTTCCCAGGTGGAACGACGCCAGCGCGCAGTGACGACCGCCCAGACGAAGCGTGGCACGCGCCACAGAGCGCGCAAGCGGCGCGGCTCGCGCAAGGCATCATAAAGCCAGCCTACTCCCAAGCGCGTCATCCAAGCAGGAGGCAGTGGAGTCATGTCGGCCCAATCGCGCAGGGCATGGCCCACTCCCAGGGCCAGCCCCGCTGACAGGCGCGGAGCATTGCGCGCGATCCACTTCTCAGCCAGCGGCGCGGGGAAGCCCACCAGCAGCAAGTCAGGATGGGCGCTGGCCAGCGCTTCACACAAGCAGGCTTCGTCGCTGGCGTCGGGCGCGCCATGCCAGCCGCCCACCAGGCGCAACGACGGCAAAGCAGCGCGCAAGGTCTGCTGAGCGCCCTCCACGATCGCCTGCGACTGGCCGATGATGGCCGTGCGCCAACCGTCGTAGGCGGCCCGTTGGAGCAGCAGAGCCAGCAGGTCGTGCGGGTGGATGATCTGAGGCAACAGGCGGTGACGCCAACTCGCGGCCCAGGATAAGCCACCACCGCACGGCACAAGGGCGGCGGCGCGCCCCAGCACCACGCGCAGCACAGCGTCTTCTTGGGCCTGGAGCAGCAGATCGGCGTGAGTGAAGACCACCTGCTGCAAGCCACCCCGTCCCATGATGTCTAGCAGACGGTCGATCCAGCCCTCTAGCGTCAGGCGTGGATGAGCGAATCCTAGCAAGCGCACCGCGTCGGGGTCAGAGGGCGGGGAGATGGGACGAGGCGCAGGCTCAGGCGGAGCAGGCCTGTTGCGCAACAAGTCGCGAGCAGCCTGGATCACCTGCTGCGGGCGGATCAGGCTCATGCAGGTGCGCTCTGGGCAGCCGTCCCGCGCGCCCAGGCGGTGGCCCACGTAGGCGCAAGGGCTGCACCGCGACTCAGCGCGCAGCAGGCGCACTTGGGCGGGGTGCAGCGTCCAGGGCCGCCAAGCATCGTGGTTGCTGGGGCCGAACAGGGCGACGGTCGGCGTGCCGACGGCCACCGCCAAGTGCATGACGCCGCTGTCTGCGCCAATGAACAGATCAGCGGAGCGCAGCAAATCAGCCAGCTGGGGCAGACTAGTCTTGCCCGCCAGGTTATGGCAAGGCTGGCGCATGGCCCGCTGAATCTGATCCGCCGCGTCGTCCGTCGTCCCCACCAGCACGATTTGAGCCTGAAATTCCTGGGCCAGCGCATCAGCCACCGCCGCGAAGCCCAGCGGCGACCAGCGGCGCGCAGCATTGTAGCCACCGCTGCCGCCATGCACCACGATCCGCCGCTGCGTCGTGGCAGACAGCGGCAAAATGCCCTGATGGCGGGCGGCTTGAGCGCGGCGCGGCGCAGAGTCTGCCCCCAGCAAAGCCACCAGCTTCAACCAATAGGCCGCCTGGTGCTGTGCGCCGAAGCCTTCATCAGGCACGGCCTCGGTCAGAAACCAGGCCTGGCCGTTGTCCAGGCCGATGACGCGGCGCGCTCCGCAGGCGCGGGCGATGAGGGCGAATTTTAGCGCTCCCAGCCGCAGCGTGACGTGGTGGAAGAAGACGACGGCTTCGTAAGCGCCGCGGCGCAGGGCCAGCAGGCGGCGCAAATTGGCAGGGCGGAAGAAGGCCAGCGAGCTGAACTGGCGTCGATCCAGCGTCAGCACCTCATCAACTAGGCCAGCAGGCAGGACAGGAGCAGCATGAGCCGTCGTCAGCAGGGCCAGATGGGCTTGAGGCAGAGCTTCGCGCAGGGCGTGCAGAGACGGCGTCGTCAGGATCAGATCGCCAATGTCGGCCAGTTGGACGAGCAGGATGCGTTCGGACATGGCGCAAGCATAGCGCAAGGCAGATCGTCTAGCCAGTGCGCCAACGCCAATCTGACAAACGACAGTTTATCATCACCTGCGAGAGGGCGGCTCACGTCCCTCAGACCACCCAATCAAGGATCAAACTATGTCTACAATGCACGTCTGGGTGCTGGCCGATGATCCGCTGACGCGCGTCGGCCTGAGCGCCCTGCTGAGCGAACAAGGGGTAGAGGTGGCGGGCCAGAGCGCCGCTCAAGGCCACCTGCTGCACGCCATCGAAGCCACCTCCCCTGACGCCCTGGTGTTGGACTGGGGCTACGAAGCGTCTCAAGCGCCGCTGGCCCTGCTGGATGAGTCAGACGTGCCGCCTATCGTCCTGCTGAGTAGCTCTTCCCAAGCTGCCCAAATCATCAGCCTGCTGAGCCAGGACGATGACGAAGCCGAAGCGCCACGCGCCTATGGCCTGCTGCCGCGCCAATCTCCCATCGACAAAGTACTGGCAGCCCTTCGTGCTGTCCTGAGTGGCCTGTTGGCTATCGATCCTAGCCTGCGTGCCGCCTTGCAAAATCCCGCGTCGCCCCGCTTGGAAGCCCAGGAAGCGCCTACTCCGCGCGAGCTAGAGGTGCTGCGCCTGCTGGCCGAGGGCCTGCCTAACAAACTGATCGCTCGCAAACTGGGGATCACCGATCACACCGTCAAGTACCACGTGAACGCCATCATGGGCAAGCTGGGCGCGCAAAGCCGCACCGATGCCGTCGTGCGCGCGGCCCGCGCTGGCTGGCTGAAGCTGTGACACTACGACTGTGCTATACTCATCGGGCTGAACGACCCTCTGAGAGATACGCCGCCCATGCTAAAAGCTACCTTGCGCGCTGCTGTTCATGGCCTGTTGGCTGCCGCCGTCCCCATCCTGCTAGGGTTAGCCTTCTTGGCGGCACGGCATCAACTCACACTCAACGACCTATTTCCTTGGTAGAGCGACGAGTGGTTCTACTGGCACCAGGCCCAAACTTGGCCTGTTGCGGGCTGGCAGAGCGGTTACTACGCCATCAGCGAACGGATTCCGCGCCTGGATTGGTCGCCCTACTATTCGTGGGGGCCGTTCGTAGTCATGCTGCACAGCCTGGGCGGCACAGGCCTGAACGGCGTAGTGCTGGCTAACTTGGGCGCGCTGCTGATCGGGAGCGGCCTGGGGGCGCTGCTCGCAGGCGCGCGGGCGCGCCAGGCGGCGCTGCTGGCCCTGGCCCTGGCTTTGTTCCATCCGCTGTTCCTGTACCTGCCCAGCAGTATGCAGGAGGTCTTGCAGATGGGCGTGGCGCTGGCGCTGGCCGGGGCATTCGCGCGCTTGCTATCGGGCCAGGCTCACGGGCGGCTCGTCGCTCTGGCCTTGACGCTGTTCGCTTCGCTGCTGCGCCAGCCCTGGACGCTGCTCATCCTGCCCGCCCTGCTGCTGGGTCAGCCCAAGCCGCGCCAGCGAGCTGATTGGGCGCGCCTGGTCTTGCTGACTCTGGCGGGCCTGGCTCTGATGGTTTTGCTCAATTGGCTATTCTTGTGGAGTACTGCTCCATACGTTGACGCGCGAGTCTTCTTGACCAACCCCAGTCTGGAGACTTTGCCCACCTTGCTGACGCAACTCACCGAGTCTATCGGCGACAACTTGCGCTACATCTTCGAGTCGGCGCAGGTGGCCGAATGGCTGATCTTCGTGCAACTTGGGTCGCTGCTGCTGGGCGTGTTGGTTTGGCACGTCACAGGGCGCTGGCGTGGCCTGTCGCAAGGCCAGGATATTCTCTTGCACGCCTATCTGATCGCGGCGCTGCTGGCTTTTGTGCTGCTGATCTACCGCGTGGACGCCTGGCGCGCCTACCGCCTGATCGCGCCGCACCTGCTGTTCAGCCTGGCCCTGCTGATCTGGCGCAGGCGCAGCGCGCTGGCCCTGGGCGTGGCGGCGGTGGCGCTGCTGTTCCTACCCCAAATCGTCGACACCTACGAGTCGCTCCACACCGAGCGCTTCAGCGACCGACTGACCGACTACATCTCGCAGCGCCAAGCCCAACTCGCCCAAGTCCTAGCCTATCAACCCGACGCTGAGCGCTGGTGCAACACCGTCAGCGCTTCCCCTTACTTCCTCATCAATGGCCGACCCGTTGGACTGCTAGCCTCCATCCCTGCGGGCATGGGCATGTCGTGGATTGTATGGCGCGAGGATTTGCTGCCAGAGCGTTTCCGTTCTGCTTATCTGTTGCTGACGGATGATGAGGTGCAGGCCCAGGCAGCGCGTTTGAACTTAGAGCCGCTGCTGGAAGTGCGCGGCGGTATGCTCTACCGCAACCTAGATTCAGACTGCGCTGGCTCAGGCTAGGCCTTCGCTGTCTGCCTGGTAAAGCGGTAAACGGAAGCCGAAAGTGCTGCCCTGGCCATGAGTGCTGCGGAAGAAGGTGCTGCCCCGGTGGCGTTCGACGATGTTGCGCACCAGGTGCAGGCCTAAACCTGTCCCATGAATGTGGGCCGTCTCATCGGTCTGAGCGCGATAGAAGGGACTAAACAGACGTTCTTGTAGTTTTTGGGGAATGCCATAACCGTCGTCTTCCACCTCATAGACCAGCTCATCGCGCTGACGCAACAGACGGATCGTGATGTTGCCCCCTATCGGAGTGTACTTGATGGCGTTCACCAACAGATTGCTGATGGCTTCGGCTAGTTGTGGGGCATCACCCAGCACCAGCGCTTCGTCTTCGTCAGTTTGTACGTCGATGTGCAGGCCCAGCTGGCGGCTCTCGACCTGGTCGCGGTGCTGAGCGATGAGTTCTCCTAGCACATGGTAAACGTTGACTTCTTGGTACACCCCCTGGCGCGCCAGTTGTTCGATCCGCTCCAACGAGAGGATGTCAGATAGCATGACGTTGACGTTCCAAGCGGCCTGCCGCGCAGCGCTGATGTGCTTGCGGATGCCAGGCGGCAAATCTTCTACCTCGCCTTGCAGCAGTTCCAGGTAACCTAGCACGACGCCTATCGGGTTCTTCAGGTCATGCGCAGCCATGCGAATCATATCCGTCTTCATTTGTTCTAGCTCGCTCACCTGGTGATAGAGCTTTTGCAGCTCCTGCGCGCGGGCCTGGACTTCCTGTTCAGCGCGTTTACGAACTGTAATGTCGCGGAACACGATGGCTCGACCGCTGTAAGTGTTGTTCTCGTAAAGTGGCACAACGCGCACTTCTACGCAACGCTGGCCAAGCTCAATCTCTCGGATGGCTTCCCTGGCCTGATAGAGCTGATCGTAATATTGGACAAGGATCGAGAGGACTTGATAGGCGGGCTTACCGATCACCTGGCGTGGCACTAGGCCAAGTTCAGCACTCAAAACGGGGTTGATCCTCAGGATACGATTTTGCACATCTAGGATGATGACGCCATCAGGCAGATGATCCATGAGCGTGTCCAGCACTTGTGGCACTAGGTCAAAAGCACCAAGCCGAAGCACGCCGAAGACGATGGCCGTCCCCAGCACGGCGAAGGCCACAGGCGACAAATCGACCAGCAGGGACAGCAAGGCATTCAGCAGCCATACCAACAGCGGAAAGCTGACCCCCATCACGACGAAGAGACGCTCTAGCTTGTCTTGACGGTGCAGGAGCAAGATGAGCATGCCGACTATCATGAGGACGACGCTATACAGACGATGGATGGCGTACCAGGAGCCGTAGTCGATGTGGAGGCGAGCAAAGCCTTCAGCGTAGTCGATGCTGGCCTGTTGAACGAATAAGTTCAGCGGGTTAGCCAGGGCGATGACGACCGTCAGCAGCGGGATGAAGGCCAACAAGCCATAGCGCCAGCGCAGAGCGCCACCGCGCGCGTAAGACAGAGCGAAAGCCAACCAGCCCAGCGGCGCAAAGGCCTCTCCCAGGTATTTGAGGCGGCTCCACAGCAGCAGCGTCTCTGGGTTGGTGCTGCCCAGTTCCAACGTGTAGGTCAACGACCAGAAGGCGGTCGCCAGAGTGAGGCCCACAAGGGCGCTTGCACCAGGGATAATGCTGTGCTGCCACAGCAGATAGGCCAAGCCCAGTGACCAGCTGCCAGCGATGATCGAAGCGATCGCGAAGATTGTTTGCCAGTCCACAAGGCTCATCTCGAACTCGTTTCGTTTATGTACACTATAATGATAATGCAAAAAGACTTTTCTTCGTGGCCTTACGGATGGCAAGTTACAAAAAAGTGTAAAAAAAGAGAAATCACGTCGTGTGACTCAGCAACCTGTCATACAGCGCCTCGTGCTGAGCGATGACGTGCGCTAGGCTGAAGCCATCTTGCACGATGCGCCGCCGCCCCACTTCACCCATGCGCGCTGCCAGCGCTTGGTCGCTCAGCAGAACCAGCAGGCGCTCAGCTAAGACGTCCGCGCGCAGCGGGTTGATGATGAAGCCCTCTAGGCCATCGCGCACCAACTCGCGGCTACCGCCAAAGCAGGTGGCGACGACGGGCTTGCCCGCCGCCAGCGCTTCCAGATTAACGGTGGGGAAGCTGTCGAAGACCACGCTAGGGACGACGACCAAGCGCACCAGGGCGTAGGCTGCCGCCAGCGCTTCGCCGCTCAGCCAGCCTCCCTGCACCAGGCTGTGTCGCAAATCATCCCAGGACGGGCCGAGTTGCTCGTCGATGGGCGTCGCCGAGAGCAGCAGCAGGCGGGCCTGGGGCAAGCGCTCCAGCACAGCGCGCCAGGCCGTCAGCAGCGGGATCATGCCTTTGGCAGCGCTCAGCCTGCCCGCGAACAGGACGATGGGCTGACCCTGTTCCAGGCCCAGGCGCGCCCCCAACGTTTGGATGGCAGCAGGGCTGACCTGCATAATCGCAGGATCGACGCCATTGTGGATGACCTGAAAGGACGGCAGGCCGTTGGCGCGCAAGGCCAAGGCTAGCGCGGCGCTAGGAGCGATTCGAGCGCTTGTGCGACTCAGCACGGCGCCAATGCGCGGGTTGCGCAGTGGATTGTAGCGTAGGCGCATTTGCCACAGATTGTAAAGAGGTGGCAAGCGATAGTCGTCTGCTCCGTACTCATCGCGATCCGCGCGCACGAAGTGGCGGAGTTTGTGGTAGGCAAAGGGCATGACGTCGTGGGCTGTGAAGACAGTCGGCAAGCCCTGGTGGCGCACCACCTCCAGCGCTTCATAGCTCAGGTCGGCGTGGATGTTGTGGGCATGGACGATCTGGGGGCGCAGACGACGCAGCAGAGCAGCGAATGGTCGGAGCGTCTGCGGGTTGGCCAGCGAGACGTAGGCGCGCCAGCGCTCAGGATAGGCGCTGTGCAGGTGGCAAGTCAGCACGCCCTGGCGTTCATCCTCGAATCCAGGGCCAGGCGTGGCCGCGACGACGGCCACCTCGTGGCCCGCCTGGTGTAGGCCCAAAGCCAGCCGCCAGGCCACCTCGCCCGCCCCACCGCGATTCTCTGGCGGGATGCGGTCGCTGAGGATGAGCAGGCGCATGGCCTACAACCCCAGGAAGATGATGATCCCCGCCGCAATTTCGTCGGTCTTGTCCAGCAGCTGGTGATCGCTGTGCAGCAAGCGTAGCGTCACATGATCCTGCTGTTCAGCGAAGCGCACACTCTGATGATAGTCGACACTCTCGTCGTACAGACCATGATAGATGAGGGTAGGCACGCGGAGTTTGACGGCGTAGCTATCGTATTGCTCTAGGTCAAACATCAGATCGTAATGGACGGGTTCTTCTTTGCCAGTGGCATAGTTGAAGAAATTCCAGTAGCCCAGGTCGTACCAGGCGTCTTGCCAGCCTGCGCCCATCTGCTTATCGCGCGCGTCGTAAAAATCTAGCGCTGGCGCCAGCAAGACGAGATGAGTGACGCGCTCTGCCGGGCCAGGGACGTAGCTATCGACGAAGTGCAGGGCTGCCAGCCCACCCATGCTAGAGCCGATCAGGGCCACGTCGCCTTCGGGCAGGGCGCGGATAGTCTGAGCGATGGCTTCCAGCTGAGCCGTCAGCGTGAGTTGTGTAAAGCTGGGCCGATTCAGATCAGGGACGTGATAGCTAACGCCACGCGCCACCAGCGGGTCGCGGAACAAGCTAGCCTTCTTGGACGAGGGAGATGAGCCGAAGCCATGACAGTAGATGACGTGCCGAATCATAATCACTCCTCTACGATGAGCGTATCTAGGCTGAAAGGCAGGTGCGGATCAATCGGCACTTGGAAGAACAAGACGGGCAGAGGCAGCAACGAGCGCTGATCCCAGTTAGTCACGATAAAGCGGCCACGTTGCACATCGTAGGCCACGTCGCTGCTGCCGCGATAGTTGCCCGCCCAGGCGGTCAGCGTGCCATCGACGGGGTTGAGAGCCAGGATTTGATTGGTGGCCAGCGCCGCCACGACAACTCGACCTTGGCCATCCACCGTCAAGCCGTCCAAGCCTAGCGGCTGCCCGCCGCTGGCGCGCCGATCGTACAGCACGACGGTCGCTAGAGTGGGATCGTCGGCTTCCACGTCGACCTGGTAGAGGATGTCCAGCAGCGAGTCGCCGATGAGCATGGCGTCGCGGTCGGGCAGGTAGGCCAAGCCAGTAGGCGCATAAGCTTGCGCTCCTTCCACCTGGGGCGAACGCCACCACATGGCTTCATCAGGGAAGCGCCACACAGCGTCGCGCCCTCGGTCGCTGATGTAGGCCCGCCCCTGCCCGTCGAAGGCCAGATCGTCGGGCAGCAACACCTCATCGCGCCCTTCGTAGTCGATCCGGCGCTGCCAACCTTCTTGGGCCGTCCAGCGCCACACGATGAAGCCGCGCGCTTCAAGCGGATCGATCCGATCCAGCACGTACAAGCCGTCAGGCTGGACGGCCAGCGCCGTCACTGAGCCGACGTTCGTCCGCGAGCCGAGCAGCTCATCGGCTTCGCCCGTCTGCGGATCAATGCGCCACACCGCCCCATGCACGTAGCTGCCGGTGAAGATGGCCTGGCCTTGTGGGTCGATAGCCAGGGCAGCAGGATAGGCTTGTGGATCGCTCAAGCGGGCGAATTCGGCCACGCGCACGTTGGCCTGCAGGGCGACGGGGATCAGGCGCGGGCTGCTGCGAGCGATCAAGATCAGCACCAGCACCGCCAGTGCCAAGAAGATCGCCACGACCGCCGCCAGCAGGCCCAAGAAGGCCCATTGTCGTTGTGTAGGAGGGAGAGCTTGCAAGCGTCGGATCATGTGCGTCCTCGTTTCGCTCGTCTGCAACAGTAAATCAGCGCCATTGTTTGCAAGTGCAAATTATAACAGATGACGCACGCTTCTTCTTACGCTAATACTTTAACGCTCAGAGCAGCAATTTCTTCGTCGCTGGTATGGCTACAGCAGGACGCGCCCGCGCAACCTGGCGGTGAGCTTTCTCAGAAAGCAGCGCGTCGTCCCCGAAGCGCCGCTCACAGCCCGTAGATGGCGCAGTACTTCGTTTGCAGGTAGGCCACGTAAGGGGCAGGATTGATCCCTTCGCCGCAAATGCGCTGCGTCAACTCGGCGCTGGTGAACTTGCGTCCGTGTCGATGGATGTTCTCTCGTAGCCAACCCAGCAGCCCGCCGAACTGGCCCTGGGCCACATCGTCCATCAGGGAGGGCATAGCCCTGCGAGCCTGAGCTAGGTACTGAGCAGCCAGTAGATTGCCCAGGGCATAGGTGGGGAAGTAGCCCATCAGGCCGCTTGACCAGTGGACATCTTGCAACACGCCCAGCGCGTCATCGGGCGGGGTCATGCCGAAGTAGGCGCTGAACTTGTCGTTCCAGGCCTGGGGCAGGTCGTCTACCGTCAGATCGCCCGTCAGCAGGGCCTGCTCTAGTTCAAAGCGCAGGATGATGTGCAGGTTGTAGGTGGCTTCGTCGGCTTCTACGCGGATGAACGAGGGCTGCACCTTGTTGATGGCCTGGTAGAAGGCGTCCAGGCTCACATCCTCCAATTGGTCGGGGAAGGCGGCTTGCAGCTTGGGATAGGCCCAACGCCAGAAGGATTCGCTGCGCCCGATCATGTTCTCCCACAGGCGCGACTGCGACTCGTGGACGCCCAGCGACGTGCCGCCAGCCAGCAGCGTGCCGTCTAGCTCTTGGGCGCTGCCTTGCTCATACATGCCATGACCAGCTTCGTGGATCATGCCGAACAAGGCAGGACTGAGGAAGTTCTCATCGAAGCGCGTAGTAATGCGCACGTCATTGACGCCGAAGCTGGTGCAGAAGGGATGGACAGCCACCGCTTGCGCGCCGCGCTGGAAGTCGAAGCCCATCGCTTGGACAACCTCCGTCGCAAAGCGCTTCTGCGCTTCTATGGGGAAGTGCTGACGCAATGGGCTGTCGTCCACTTGCGGGGCGGCCTGGATGGCGCTGATGAGTTCCACCAGGGCAGGGCGGTGCGCTTCGAAGATGGCCGCCACTTGGCGCGTCGTCATGCCGCGCTCGTATTGGCCTAGCAGAGCGTCGTAGGGGTGTTCGTCGTAGCCCAAATAGTCTGCGCCCTGGCGCGCTAGCTCTACCAAACGCTTGAGCGTCGGGGCGAACATCGCGAAATCTTTGGCTTGGCGCGCGCGCACCCAGGTCTGGTAGCCCAGACTAGTGGCTTGTGCGAAGGCCGCGACGTACTCGGTGGGCAGCTTGGTGGCCTGTGCGTAGTCCTCGCGGGCGACGCGCACCATGCGCGGCGCGTCTTCGTCTCCTTCCGTCCCCACCTCGGCAGCTGCGGCTTCCAGCAGACGGCCCGTCTCCTCGGCGGTGAAAGTTTCGTGAGAAAGGCGCGAGAGCAGGGCCAACTGGCGAGCGCGCCCCTGGACGCCGCCGGGCGGCATAGCGGTTTGTTGGTCATACCCCAAGACGGCGGCAGCTTCGCGCAGGCTGGCCACGTCGCTCAGGCGGCTGAGCAAGGCTTGGTAGTGGCTCATTCAACGATCCTCAAATCTTCAAAGGTTTTCACAAAGCCGATGATAGCGCGTTTGTTGGCAGATTTTAAGGTATAATGGCTCAAGTCAAAGTAGAGGATTGGGTATCTATGGACAAGCGCATGGTGGAATTCATCCGCGCTCTGCGGGCCGCTGGCGTCCGCATTTCTGTGGCCGAGAGCCAGGACGCTCTGCGAGGCGCGGGTGAGGTTGGCATCGGTTCGGCGAACATCTTCAGAGCTGCCCTGAAGAGCGCCCTAGTCAAAGAAAACCGCGACGGCCAGACCTTCGATTACTTCTTCCCCCTGTTCTTCAACCACAATCAGCCGCCGCTAGAAGACATCATGCAGCAGCTCTCGCCTGAAGATCAGCGGCTCTTGCAGCAGGCCTTGCAGGCCCTCATGGGCGATATGCAAGCTCTGCGCCAACTCATGGAGCGCCTGCTAGAGGGCCGTCCCTTCACGGAGGAAGAGCTGCGCCAGATGGGCGAGCAGAGCGGCCTGGAGAACGGCGAAGCGATGTATCAGCGCGGTTGGTTTGAGCGGCGCATGATGGCCCAGAGCGGCCTGGCAGCTCTCCAGCGCATGTTGGACGATCTCTTGCAGCAGCTGGCCGACATGGGCATGAGTCAGGAACAGCTGGATCAACTGGCTGAGATGATCCAGCAAAACATGATCGGCCTGAGCGAGCAGATCAGCAACTTCGCCGGCGCCTCTCTAGCGGAGCGCATGGCTCGCCAAGAGCCGCCCGAACGCCCCGATTTGCTGGACGTTCCGCTGCAACGCCTGTCCGACGGCGACCTGAACGCCATGCGCGACGAGATTCGCCGCCTGGCCGCTCGCCTGCGCACCCGCGCCGCCCTGCGCCAGAAGCGCGCCAAGCTGGGCGACTTCGATCCGCGCCGCACCCTGCGCGCCAACATGCGCCACGGCGGCGTGCCGATCGAGCTTCAGCACCGCAACAAGCACAAGAAGCCCAGCCTCGTCCTCATCTGCGACCTGAGTACCTCTATGCGCTACACCGTCGAATTCATGCTGACGCTGGTCTATGAGCTGCAAGACCAGGTGCGCCGCACCCACAGCTTCATCTTCATCAGCGACATGGTAGACGTGACGATGATCTTTGAGCAAGCGGATTGCCGCACGGCTATCGCTCAAGTCATGGCCGAAAATCCCCCCGGCTACTACAGCACCGACTTGGGCAACAGCCTCAAGACCTTCGCCAGCGAACACATGGCCACCATCGACAGCCGCACGACAGTCATCGTCTGCGGAGATGGGCGCAACAACTACAACAATCCGCGCCTAGACATCATCAGCGACATGCAGCGCAAAGCACGCCGCTTGTTCTGGTTCTGTCCAGAGCCGCAATACCAATGGGGGACGGGCGACAGCGACATGCACCATTACGCTGCCCGCGCCGACGGCGTCTTCCTGGTGCGCAACCTGCGCGAACTAGCCCAAGCTGTGGATCGTATCCTAGTGGAGAACTGAGCCTATGCCCGTCAGCGAAGAAGACATCAGCTTAGCACAGCAAGCCCTGTACGAGAACGAGGCCCTGCGCGAAAACCTAGACGACGACGAAGCTGCTGCTCTGCTGAAGTGGGGCGAGACGTGTATCGCGCTTCTGGGCCAAGCCGAGGGCGACTTTGGCCAGGGCTGCCAGGCGGTGCGGCGCGTCCTGGCTGCCGTCGATAAGCTGGTGGCTCGCGCTGACCTAGAGGACGGCGTAGCCCAGCAGGCCATCCAACGCCTGGTGGAGAGCGCACCTTCGCTGGGCCTGAGCTTCAGCGCTCAGCAAGTGCAAGACGCCCTGCCCGCTGACTCGGCCGACAGGCAGGGGACGTTGGAAGCGCTGCTGGCCCTGCTAGATGGCGGCGCGCCCACCTCGGCTTCCGAAGATGAGCCACCGCCGCCCGACGCATCCAACCCGTCCAATACCCCAGGCGAGCGCTTCAACCGAGTCATGGGCCGACTGCGCGGCCTATTGGGCGGGGGCTGAACGCTTCTGACGATCGCTGCCCATTCGTCGCGCTGTCAGGGTGCTTTTGAGCGCACGCGCCACAGGCTGGCCCAACCGTTGCTGTGGGCCAGCTCAAAGTAGCGCACGTCCATACCAGACGAGTCGGAGTCGTTGAAGGGCAGGTAGACGTGGGTGATCCCTAGCAGGCGCAGGGCGTCGGCCTGGTCTTCGCCCCAGGCCTGCGGATTGGGGTCAGAGATGAGCAAGGGCAGCGCGTCTTGGCCCACGACAGCAGGCGGGGCAGCGCTCGTCCCCAAGAAAGTAGCTTGAGGCAGCGGCAGGGCAGCGCGTTCGCTCAGACCCATCGCCCACGCTGCGTCGGGCGCGTGGGCGGTCACCAGCAACCGCGATTCTTTGGGCAGGTGGCGCGCCGCCCACGCCAACACGTCGCGCGCGTTGCTGCCCAGCGGATCGCCGAAGCCCCACAAGGTCAGACTGCCAAGAGTCAGGGCCAGCAGCCCTGCCCCCAGGCTGAAGACAGGGCCGCGCAAGGCAGCGCGCAAGCCTTGCGGCAAGCCCTCCCAGGCACGCAGGACGATCAAGCCCAGCCAGGCGGTGACAGGGATAGCTAGGCCGATCAGGGCAGCGCGCGCAGCGTAGTGCGCGCTCAGCGCAGACGGATCGACCAAGCGCGGCACAACGTCTAGCAGTCGGGCTAGATTAGCCGCAAGATAAGGCGCGAGGCCTGCCAGCGCCACCAGCGGCACGCCCAGCGCCACCCAGCGGCGACGCGCTAGGCTGTGCGCCCCTTCGCCCAAGTCTTTCAGCGCGCGCGGGGCGATCAGCAAGCGGTAGGCTGCCCAGGCTGAGTAGCCCAAGACAGTGAACAAAGCCACCGTAAAATCGGCGTAGACAGTCGCGCCCAGCAGCAAGCCCGCCCCCATGACGTCGCCCAGCCAGCCGTGCCGCAAGGCGCGCAGCGCATAGACGGCGCAGGCGTAGGCGAAGGCCAGGCCCAGCAGCGCTGCTAACTCGCCCATGATGAACAGCGCCAGCCCGAAGCCAGCAGCCAGCAGCGCGAAGGCTCGTCCCAGGCGCTTGTCGCGCCACTCTGCGCCCCAGTCGTAGGCTGTCCAGGCGCTCAGCAGCACAGCCAGCGCCCCTACGCTGAGTTGGATCATGGGGATAGGCTGGCGTAGCTGCTGGCTGAGGTAAGCTGTCAGGGCGTGGAAGCCAGGAGCTGTATAGACCTGGATATTCGGATAGAAAGGCGACAAGTCGTGGAAGGTGCGGCCCTCGCGAGCCGTCAGGGTCAGCAACGCGCTGATGGGGCCACTCGGCCCCCAGGGCAATTCGAACCAGGCTAGGGCCATCACCAGGGCTAGGCCCAACAGGCCGAAGACAGCCAGGTCGCGCGGGCCAGGCCAACCCTGGATTGAGTCGGGCAACTCCTCGCCCTTAGCTTCAGCGCGCATTTGCGCCTGGGATAGCGTGCCGCCCAGCACGACCACGCTCACTAGGAAGAACAACAGGTAATCGATGACCAGCGTGTCCCAACCAAACAGTTCGGCCCAGAAGACCGCCCCGCCCACCACCAGGGCCAAGCACAGCGTGGCCGCCAAGCCAATGCGCGGCTGTACGGTGCGCCAGGCTGGCGAGAGCATGGCCCCAGCCCCCAGGATGACCGCCCCCAAGATGAAGACGACGAAGAATGGCATAGCTCGCTCCTGTTCTGGTGAACGTCAAGCTGATATGTACTCCCACATGTCGGCTTCTGGCAAGGGCAGGTTTGGGGCGCTGCCCAACCCTCGCAAAATGTGGAGCAACGCCAGGCCGATGGCGTGCGTACAATCAGATGAGCCTGACGCTTGTTTTGGAGCAACCCCATGCTAGAGACGACGGCGCGCCGCGAACGGCGCAACACCCTGCTGCTGACCTTCTTGGCCTTGCTGCTGGCCTATGTGTTGTGGAACGTCCCCGCCTTCGACTTCCTGATGTACCCGCTGCGCTTGTTCACGACTTACGTCCACGAAGCGGGCCATGCCCTGGCGGCGCTCCTCAGCGGCGGCCAGGTGATCGGCTTCCAGGTTGCGCCCAACGGCTCTGGCCTGGCGGTGACGGCTGGCGGCTCACGATGGCTCATCTTGCCCGCTGGCTACCTGGGGGCTGCCCTGTTCGGCTCTGGCCTGTTCTACCTGGTGAACCGCCTGCCGCGCTGGGCAGACGGCTTGGCGATTGCGTTGGGGTTAGGCATGGCCATCTTCACCGTGCTGTTCGCACGCCCAGACGGCACGAGCGGCGCGCCTATCGCCCTGGCGGTGGGCCTGGGCTTCGCGGTGCTGCTGGTGGTCATCGGCGCGAAAGCTCCGCGTTGGCTGACGATCCTCGTCCTCAACGTGCTGGCCGTCCTCACCAGCCTCAACGCCGTCTTCGACATTTGGTACATCGTGCAGAACAGCGAAGTGGGCAGCGGCATGATCCGCAACGACGCAGCGGCCTTCAGCGCGCTGATCGGCGGAATCCTGCCGTCGTGGTTGATCGCCCTCGGTTGGGCGGCAATTGCCCTAGGCCTGCTGGCCCTATCCTTCTGGCACGGCGTCTGGAAGCCGCTGCGTCGGGTCGTCGAAGACGTTTAGCGAGCGCTCAGCGCGGCGTAAGGCAGGCCGCAGCTCAGCTGTCTATGTTATGCGTGACAATTGCAGCCCCACATCAGGAGAGTTAACTCATGGCCCGCGCCATCTGGAACGGCGTCGTCATCGCCGAGAGCAACGAAACGGTCGTCGTCGAGGGCAATCACTACTTCGCCCCGCAAGACGTGAAGATGGAGTACTTCAAGCCCAGCAGCACCCAGAGCGTCTGTCCCTGGAAAGGCACGGCCAGCTACTACACGCTGGAGGTCGATGGACAGACCAACGCCGACGCCGCCTGGTACTATCCTGACCCCAAGCCCGCCGCTGCCAAGATCAAAGGGCGTATCGCTTTTTGGCGAGGCGTCAAGGTGGAAGCCTGAGGTCGCTCAGCGCGGCACGCGGTATTCCGCTGACAGCGGCCCGACAATGCCGTTCGTGCCTTTGGCAGCGACGGCGATGGCGGCGTAGTTGGCGAAGCCATCCCAGGTGATGGTGTTGCCCCCCGTCCATTCGATCTGCTGATCGTAGCGCAGACTGCCCGGCAGGCGCAGGGCCACGATATAGCTCGTCGCGTCTGCCACCTGCTCCCAAACCAGGGTGCGCGCGCCGCCGTCGCCGCGCCGCAGACTGAGATTGCGCGGCGGGCGCGGGCCGTCAGCCATCGCGGCCACCACCACCAGGATCGACTGGGTGGCGCGCTGCAAATAGCGCGGCTCAACGAATTCTATCGTGTCGGTGGGGTCGGCGTTGGCCTTCTCTTCGTTGGCAGCGATGAAGCGAATGGCGGGAATGCCCTTCTCGGAGAAAGAGAAGTGGTCGCCATAGCGATTCTCGCGGTCGATGGCGTCCTGGACGGTGAGCTTCATCTCCAGCCCATGCGTAAAGCTGATGAACTCAGCTACGCGAGCCATGTGCCGCGAGCTTGAAGTGTCGTTTGGGCCATCGGAGAAGACGCGCAGCTCGTTGGCGATGACGTTGCCACGCCTGTCGTTCTCGTTGCCTACGCCATCGATGTTGACCATGCCGATCACGTCGATGTTCTGTTTGATGAGGTAATCGACGAAAGCGATGGAGCCGCGCCTGCCCACCTCTTCTGCGCTGAACAACACCAACATAATGCTGGCTCGGTGCTGCCTCTGAGAGAGGATACGGGCTAGTTCTAGCACAGCGGCTATGCCAGAGCCGTTGTCGTGCGCGCCCGGCGCATAAGCCGTGCCGCTCTCCATCGGCGTGCCGATGCTATCGTAGTGCGCCCCCACGACGACTGTCCCAGCTCCTGGCTCATAGCCCTGTACGACGGCTACCACGTTGTACTGCTTGGTGGCCATGCCGCCATAATTCAGGTCGAATTCTTGGGTGAAGGTATACAGGCGTCCACTAGAGAGCTGCTGGAGCTGGCGGAAGTAGTCTTCTAAGTAACGGCGCGCTGCGCCAATGCCGCGTTTGGGATCAGTCTGGGTGGAATTGACGTGGCGCGTGTAGAAGTTCTGCATGGCCTGGACGTGGGCCATCAGCCGATCCGTCTCCACTTGGCGCACCAAGCTTGCCACTTCAAGGTCGGTGGTCACGATGGGCGTGTTGACGTTGGCAGGGGCGACGGCGGCAGGATTCTGTGGTTGGCCGCTGAAGCCCAGCGTCGGCTGCGGCGTAGCCGTCAGGCGAGGCACGAGGGTGGGCGGCTCTGGAGCGGACGCGCCCAGGTTGCAGGCCAGGCTGATCAGACTGAGCCAGGCCAGGATCAGCAGAGTCGCGCGCCGAGGGTGCAGTGTGGAGGATGGGTGAGTGTGCATAGGCCGTGATGAATACGGTCATGGACGAGGGATGACCGCGATTATACACTCTTGAGCTGCGCTGGGCAGGATGAGATGAGCGATTGGACGCTCCAAAAGTGTATAATCGCTGGCCTATCAAGAACCTTATCTGCACACAGGCAAGCTGAACGATGAGCCAAGCTCCCCAACAAGGATTCACCCTCTGGCTGACGGGCCTCTCCGGCGCAGGCAAGACCACCATCGGCCAGGGCATCGAAGCGCGCATGAAGGCCCTGGGCTTGCGCGTGGAACGGCTGGACGGCGACACGGTGCGCCAGGGCCTCACCCGCGACCTGGGCTTTAGCAAAGAAGACCGCGACAAGAACATCGAGCGCGTGACCTACGTCGCCAAGCTGCTGTCGCGCAACGGCGTCGGCGTCATTTGCTCTTTCATCTCCCCCTACCGTCAAGCGCGCGAGACAGCGCGCCGCGAGACGACCAACTTCATCGAAGTCTACGTCCATGCCCCGCTGGAGGTGTGCATGAGCCGCGACGTGAAGGGCCTGTATGCGAAAGCTCTGCGCGGCGAGATTAAGCAGTTCACTGGCATTGACGACCCCTACGAGGCGCCCGAACGCCCCGAAATCTTGCTGATGACCGACCGACAGACGCCTGAACAAAGCATTGCCCAGGTGTGGGCTTACCTGGCCGAGCGCGGCTTCGTGCCGCACGACAGCGCGGAGGGCACATGAGCCGCTTGATTGCGCCGCACGGCGGCCAGCTCACGCCTTGTCTGCTGGCTGTGGACGAAGTCGAACGGGCTGAGCGTCTGGATGAAGCAGTCCATCTGCCTCGCGTCATCCTGAGCGAACTCAACTTGGCCGACTTGGAAATGCTGGCAGTGGGCGCTCTCAGCCCGCTGCTGGGCTACCAGTGCCAAGCAGAATACGAAGCCGTGCTAGAGACGGGACGCTTGCTCAGCGGCCTGGCCTGGACGATCCCCATCACCCTGGCAGTGGACGCGGCCCTGGCGCAGAGCCTGCGCGTCGGCCAGCGCGTGGCCCTAGCAGAGCGCTTGGCTGACGGCGCAGAAGATGTGCTGGCCGTGCTGCACCTGCGCGAGGTCTTTGCCTATGATAAAGCCCGCGAAGCGCAGGCCGTCTTCCGCACCACCGACGCAGCCCACCCCGGCGTAGCGCGCCTCATGCAACAGGGCGAGGTGCTGTTGGCTGGGCCTGTTGAGGTCTTGCGCCTGCCGCGCCGCGCCTACGCTGAATTCCCCGACATTCGCTACACGCCAGCCCAAACGCGGGCCATCTTCGCCGAACGCGGTTGGCGGCGCGTGGTCGGCTTCCAGACGCGCAACCCCATCCACCGCGCGCACGAATACATCCAGAAGACAGCGCTAGAAGTGATGGACGGCCTGCTGCTGCACCCCTTGGTCGGCGAGACTAAGGGCGACGATCTGCCGGCGGTGGTGCGCGTGGCCAGCTATCGAGCTATTTTGGCGGCGCATTATCCACAGGAGCGCGTGCTGCTGGCGGCTTTTCCAGCGGCCATGCGCTACGCCGGCCCCAAAGAAGCCGTCTTCCACGCCATCGCGCGCCAGAACTACGGCTGCTCACATTTCATCGTCGGACGCGATCACGCTGGCGTGGGATCGTACTACGGCAGCTACGACGCTCACCACATCTTCGATGACTATGCACCGCAGGAGCTGGCCATCACGCCGCTGTTCTTTGAGCATACCTTCTACTGTCGACGCTGCGGCCAGGTGGCCAGCCTGAAGACCTGCCCGCACCCACGCGAGGATCACGTCGTCCTGAGCGGCACGCAGGTGCGGCACATGCTGGCCCAGGGCCAGCCTTTGCCCGAAGAATTCACCCGCCCGGAGGTGAGCGCCATCCTCATGGCTCACGCTCAGGGGACGTGGACAGCATAAAAGCCAAGCGCCCTCATCGCGTTTAGGCCAAGAGGGGCTTGGCAGGGTTACAATCGCAGGTGTGCGCGTCTTACTTCTTCTTGGTGTCGATGTCACCCTGGTAGGTGATCGCCTCGTGGCCGCGTTCGCTGGTGCTGATGCGATACACGTCTTCCACTGGATAGACGAAGATCATGCCGTCGCCCTTCTCGCCAGTGTAGGCGGCCTTTTTGATGGCCGCGACGGTGGTCTCCACGTTGCGCTCCGACAAGACGATGCTGATGACCGTCTTGGGCAACATGTCGACCATGTACTTGCCAGTGCGTCCGTAGACCACCATGCCCGCGCCGCGCCCACGTCCGCTCACCTGATAGGTGTGTAGGCCCACGATGCCGATGTCGCTCAGGGCTTTCTTCACCTCGTCGAACTTCTCTGGGCGAATAATCGCCTCGATCTTCTTAATCATGTCTGCTCGTCCTTCGTTAGGGGTCGGATAGCGTCGGGTCTAGTCGGCAGCAGCGCGTCGGCCGCTGTCTTCGACGTAGGAAATGCTGGGCATGGGCAGGACGTCGGGCCAGACGCTCACGCCGTGTTCGTAGGCGTCAATGCCGATCTGGTCGGCAATCTTCTCCACGCGCAGGCGGTTGATAGCCTTGAGCAGGCCGAACATGAGCATAGCGCCAACGGTGACGGCGCCGGTCACGCTGGCCACGCCGATGAACTGGGTGATGAGCGACTCTAGGCCGCCGCCCATGAGCAGGCCGCCCTTGCCCGCGAAGTAGCCGAACATCAGCTCTGGCGCGCCGAACAAGCCGATGGCCAGCGTCCCCCAGACGCCGCAAGCGCCATGCACGCTGAACGCGCCAACCGGATCGTCGACTTTGAGGGCTTCCACTGCTTCCACCGACAGGTAGACCAGGATACCGCCTATCGCGCCGATGACGACCGCCGCCCAGGGCATGACGAAGGCACAGCCGGCGGTGATGGCCACCAGGCCGGCCAGCGAGCCGTTAAGCGTGAAGGTCAAGTCCCACTTGCCTGTGCGCGAGTAGACCAGGAACATGGCGGCCAGCGTGCCGGCAGCGGCAGCCAACGTCGTGTTGACCAGCACTAGACCGACCAAGCCAGGGCTGCCGAAGCCCAGCGTGCTGCCAGGGTTGAAGCCGTACCAGCCGAACCACAGGATCATCGTGCCGAGCGTGGCTAGGCCCAAGTTGTGGGCCGGTGGGAACTTGCCGAATTCGCGATTGGGACGCGGGCCGAGCATCCAAGCGCCGATGAGGGCCGTGAAGCCGCCGACAGCATGGACGACAGTGCTGCCCGCGAAGTCGTGGAAGCTATTGGCGCCCAGCCAACCGCCGCCCCACACCCAGTGGACGATGATTGGGTAGAGGAAAGCGCCCATTAGCGCCGTGTAGATGAGGTCGCCCACGAAGTCCGTGCGTTCAGCCATGGCGCCGGTGGCGATGGTGCTGGCCGTCGCCGCGAAGGCGAATTGGAAGAAGAAGAAAGCCAGGACGGTGAGGTTAGGATAAGCCACCTGGCCATTGGTGGCGAAGGCCATCGACGGGAAGCTGATTGCCCCGTTCTCGACGACGATGGCTTTAGCTAGGAAGAAGTTGTCCGTGCCGATCAGACCGCTGGCGTCCGCGCCGAAGGCAATGCCGAAGCCTACTGCCCAAAAGACGATAGCCGTCAGACCTGCGTCCATGAAGTTTTCGACGAGGGCATTGACCACACCCTTTTGGCGGATGAGGCCGGCTTCCAGCACCGCGAAGCCCGCTTGCATGAAGAAGACCAGAATACCTGTGAGGACGATCCAGGTGGTGTCGAGGCGCGCATCGACGGTCAGCGTGCCTTCAACGTCGGTGGCCAGCGTCAAAGGCTCTTCTTCGACGGCGGCTTCAGTCGTGGTCTCGGTCGTGGCTTCACTGGCCTCTGGAGTGGGGGTGGCTTCGGCGTCTTGCGCGCGAATGCCAAAACCGGCGATCGCCATGACGAGTGCGGCGATGGCGATGGCGAAGAAACGCGCCCGTAGTCTGGCTCTGGAGTTGTGGAACTTCATCGGAATGCCTCTCTTGTGGGTTAAACCAACGCACAGCATCAGTGTGGCAAATCTCACCAAGCCCTGCACCATCAACAACCTATAGCAAATTTCCATACTTTTTAGGAATTTACACCAACACTCAGGGCTTGAATTGGCTTGTGAGCAGCTTGTGCTTGGTCATTTTCCCAATGACAGCCCCACAACACCTATTAAATTTGTGCAAAATACCCAACTTGTTCGAAAAGCTCTGGACGAGTCATGGTGATATTGCCCAAACGCTGTGCGGTGTATTGTGTAAAGTCGCCATGTTGGCCAGTCGTCGGCAGAGCCGATGGGAGGAGAAGAGGCCCTCGCCACGCAGACGAGGACTTTATGGTGAAGACCATCGTCTGGCTCTCGACGATGTACACGTAGCAAGGCTATACTAAACATTCAAATCGCTCACGATGTCGAATGTTCGACGGTGCGCCTACGTATGCAACCCCCACAGACTGAACGCCAGCCCCATCCTCTGGAAGAAGCGGATAAGCGCGCGCTGCTCAGGCGCCGACTAGCGGCCGATCACAGCGATCCCTTCGCCACCGATCCGCACCCAGAGGTGAACACCCTGGGACGCCTAGCTCTGCGCTTACCCAACGATGTGAACTACCTATTCGCCCTGGGCGACGTTTGTGCGCGCCTGTCCATCAGCGCCGAAGGCCGCCTGCGTATCTTCTACGTCGGCAAAGTCCTCATCGCCTACCAGCGCGCTTACGCCGCTGCTCATCATGACGTGGATCGGCGCATGGCTCAAAGCGCCCTGGATAGCTACGCCCACTGGGCCTGCCAGGTGCTGGAGCAGCACCCCAGCCCGCGCAACGCTGCCACGATCCTGTGGCTCGTTGCTCAGGATGATGAAGACGACGGAGACCTGCCCACGCCACACGTCAGCTTCACGGAACTCATGCGCGTCCTGCAAGCTTACCAGCGCCGCTTGCACGACGAAGCCACCCTCGTAGACGATAACGAAGGGCCTGCTGAGCAAACCCAACTACCACCCCAGGCCGTCTTCAGCGACGCTTCCGTCACCAGCACCAACTTCGACGACGAGTCCGTCTATCAGTCTCTGGCTTCCGACGCAGACCAACGAGCTACGCTCGGCAACGAGACGCGCCAAGAAGATGCCGACGACCTGCTCAGCCAGCCCGCCAGCCTAGACGCTCAAGGCGACGATCTGAGCGGATCGATCACGCAGCAAGGCGAACGCAGCAGCGACCACGATTACAAGGTTGGCCAGCGCCTGGAAGGCCGCTACGAAGTCGCCGAGGTCAAGCATGGCGGCATGGGGATCGTCTATCTGTGCTACGACCACCAAAACCGCGAGCCGCTGGCCATCAAGACTTTCCAGAAGAAGTTCATGGACAACGAGCGGGCCATCGCTCGCTTCGAGCAGGAAGCCCTCACCTGGATTCGTCTGGAGAAGCACCTGCACATCGTCCAAGCCCGCCTGGTGCAGAAGATCGACAACCGCCCTCACATCCTACTGGAACACGTGAGCGGCATGGAAGGCGTGGGAGTCGACCTGCGCAGTTGGATCGACCACAACCGTCTGACGCCGCGCCAGGCCCTCACCTTCGCTCTGCACATTGCGCTGGGCTTGTTGCACGCCACCACCAAAGTCCCTGGCCTCGTCCATCGCGATCTGAAGCCTGGCAACATCCTGGTGACGCACGACGGCATTGCTAAAGTGACCGATTTTGGCCTGGTGCGCTCGCTGGATAACGCGCTTCCGCACAGCTCACACAACTCAGACGAAGACGACAGTCGCTCTGACGACGACCACACCGACAGCGCCGAACACTCGCAGCGTCTGACGCGCGTGGATGCCGTCGTCGGCACGCCACCCTACATGTCGCCAGAGCAATGCCTGGGCCGCCCCGTCGATCCGCGCAGCGACATCTACGCCTTCGGCATTGTCCTCTACGAGAGCCTGACGGGCCGCCATCCGCTGGAAGCGCGCGGGCCGCAGGAATGGAAGCAGGCCCATCTACACCAGCAGCCCAAATTCGACGAACAGGCCTGCGAACGCTTGCCCGCCAGTTGGCGCGCTTTTGTGCTGGCCTGCCTGGCCAAAGATCCCGACGAGCGCCCTCAGAGCTGGCGCGAGGTGTTGGACAGCCTGACCGCCCTCTACAAAGCCGAATTCGGCGAGCCGCCCAGTCTAGCTCTGGACGGCATGAGCCTGAAGGCCCGCGAGTTGATGGACAAAGGCTACAGCCTGACCGAGTTGGGTCGCTACGAAGAAGCCCTGCTGGCCTACGATCAGGCCCTGGAACTACAACCGGATTACGCCTGGGCCTGGGCGCGCAAGGGCCGCACCCTGCGCCTGCTCAACCGCTACGACGACGCCCTGGCCTGCTACAATCAGGCTCTAGCCATCCAACCGGACTATGCTTGGGCCTGGAACGGCAAGGGGATCATCCTCGACCGCCTGGGCCGCTACCAAGAAGCCGCCCGTGCCTTCGAACAAGCGACCGGGATCAACCCCAACGACGTGTGGTACTGGTACAACCGCAGCGACTTACTCCAGAAGCTGCGCGATTACGACGGGGCCATCACCATGCTAGAGTGCGCCCTGGCCATCGATCCGCGCCACGCCAACAGCTGGGCCAAGCTAGGTCAGATTCGGCGTGTGCGCGGGGAATACGAGCAATCGCTGGCTGCCTACGAGCGAGCCATCTGGCTTCAGAACGACTACGCTTGGGCGCTCAATGGCCTGGGCCTGACGCTGAAGATGTTGAATCGCATGGAAGAAGCTATCATGGCCTTCAAGCGCGCCGCCAAGTATCAACCGCGCGTCGTCTGGCATTGGTACAACCTGGCCGAGACGCTGGTCATCGTCGGACGCTACGCTGAAGCCCTGCACCCCGCTCAAGAAGCCACCCGCACCGATCCCGATCACGCCCCCAGCTGGGCCAAGCTGGGCCAGGTCTTGCGCTACCTCAAGCGCCACGCCGAAGCACTTTCGGCCTACCAGCGCGCCATTGAGCTTGATTCTGACTTTGACTGGGCCGTCAATGGCCTAGGGATCGTCCTAGAACAGACCCAGCGCCACGAAGAAGCCCTGGCCTGCTACCAGCGCGCCTGCGCCTTGCAGCCCCAGAACGAATGGTACTGGTACAACAGCGCGAATGCCCTGGCCTTCTTAGGCCGTCCCCAAGAAGCCCTGCCCTGCCTAGAGCGCGCCCTAGAGCTAAGCCCGCGCCATGCTCGCAGCTGGGCGCTGCTGGGCAGCGTCTACCGTCAGCTCAGCCGCCTAGATGACGCCTTGCTGGCTTGTCAGCGCGCCACCCAGCTCGATCCATCGTACGCTTGGGCCTGGCACGAACAAGGAGCGACGCTAGAGGTCTTGCAGCGCTACGAATCTGCCCTGTACGCCTATCAGCAAGCGGCGCTGCGCGCCCCAGAGCAAGCCAACTACTTCTACAAACAAGCCGACATGCTAGTGCTGCTGGATCGCTACAGCGAAGCCCTTGACGCCCTAGAGCGCGCCAGCAAGCTGGCCAGCCGCAATCCTTACGTCTGGGCCAAACGCGGCCAGGTTTTGCGCAAAATGCGCCGCCTGGACGAGGCGCTGGAGTGTTACACGCGCGCAGTAGAACTGGATGCCGACTACGCTTGGGCCTGGAGCGGTCGCGGCCTGACCCTCAGCGATCTCGGCTTGCGCGACGAGGCCCTGGATTGCTTCCGCCGCGCCATCAGCATTGACCCCCAAGATATGTGGTACTGGCACAACTACGCCGATGAACTGGCCAGTCAGCACCAATACGAAGAGGCTGCCCTGGCCTTCCAGGAAGCCCTGGAACGCCAGCCTCAGCACGCCGAGAGCTGGGCTAAGCTGGGCCAGGTGTGGCGTAACCTGGGACGCTACGACGACTCGCTCAGCGCCTATGACCATGCCATCCGTCAACAGCCTAACTTCGCCTGGGCCTGGAACGGTCGCGGTCTGACGCTCAAAGAGCTGGGCCGCAACGAGGAGGCCATCGTCCACTTTGAGCGGGCCGTTGAAGAAGACGGCCGCGTCGTTTGGTACGCCATTAACCTCATGTCCGTCCTGTTAGACATTGGGCGGCGCGAAGAAGCTCTGAGCGTCATTGAACGGGCTGTGCAGACCTTCCCCGACCATGCAGTGGTCTGGGCCAGGCGTGGCCAGGTCTTACGACGCATGAGCCGCCACGAAGAAGCTGTCCTCAGCTACGAACGTGCTGTCCAGCTCGACCCCGCCTACGCCTGGGCCTGGAACGGCCTGAGCCTGTGCCAGATCGCCCTGGGCCGCCACGAAGATGCCCTGCGCGCCTCCCAGCAGGCTGTACGCTTCCACGCAGAAGACGTTTGGTTTTGGCACAACCTGGGCGAAGCCAACTATCGCTGCGGCTACTTGCCAGAGGCCCGCGAAGCCTTCTTGCGCGCTCTGGCCATCGATCCACAGCACGCCCCTACTCAGGAGAAGCTGGCTATCATCCTCAAAGAGCTGAACCCATGAACAAGCGTCGTCGTGGAGAAATCTCCATCACCCACATGAGCGGCCCACTGGATGGCCGCACCCAGGTCTTCGAGCAGCCTGACCCAGGCAAGCAGCGCATCATCAGCATTGGCCGACGCGACGGCTGCGACATTCACCTGCCCTTCGACAACCAGGTCTCGCGCCTGCACGCCCGTCTGACCTGCGTCGCCACGCCCCCGAACTCTCGCAGTGATGAGACGACAATCGGCGCTATGCTCACTTTCTGGCTAGAAGACGCCGGCAGTCGCAACGGCACTTACATCGAAAAAGAGAGCGAGCCGATCAGCAAGCGCGTCACCCTGCACCCCGGCACGCTGTTCCGCATTGGCCGCACCTGGCTGCGATTGGACATTCCTCTGAGCTTTGAAGACTGAGCCACGCCCTGAGCCTCTCACTAAGCAATGACGGAGCGCAGATGACTGCACAGCCCAAAGGGCGCACTCTGGCCCTCGTAGGAATGCCTGGCGCAGGCAAAACCCTGTGCGCCAAGCACCTAGAGCAGCGCAACTTCTTCCAGTTCCGCTTCGGCAGCATCGTCACCGACGAGGTGCTGCGTCGCGGCTTGCCCCTCACTCCCGAGCATGAGCGCATTGTCCGCGAGGAGTTCCGCGCGCGCGATGGCATGGACGCCATCGCCAAGCGCGCTCTACCCCTCTTGCAAGCTGCCCTCCAACAGCACGATTGTATCGTGATCGATGGCCTGTACAGCCAGAGCGAATATCGCACCTTGCGCGAAGCGCTCGGCGACACGATCATCCTGGTTGCCATCGTGGCCGAACGCCGTCTGCGCTATGAGCGCTTAGCTCAGCGCTCCGAGCGTCCTCTCACCTTTGAGGAAGCAGAGGAGCGCGACATGCGCGAAATTGAACACATCGAGAAAGGCGGGCCTATCGCCCTGGCTGATTACACCCTGCTCAACAATGGTGAGCCAGAAGCCCTGCTAGCCCGCCTGGACGCTTTGCTGGAGCGCCTGAACTTCCGCCCTCAGCCGCCCTGCAATCCGAGCCAAGAGCCGAGGACAGAAGTCTGAGGGCCGTGTTCGTCATCGATGCCCTGACTCAGGCCGTCACACCTTCGGCCACCAGGGATGCCTGCACGTCTAGCGTGATCTTGACTTCTTTGCTCACCAGCACGCCGCCGGCTTCCAAGACTTGATTCCAGGTCAGGCCGAAGTCCTCGCGGTTGATCTTGGTCTCGGCGGTGAAGCCAGCCACGCGCACCCCCCAGGGATTGACTGCCTCACCATCGAAGCTGACGTCCAGCTCTACCGTGCGCGTCACGCCAGCGATGGTCAGCTCGCCCACCAGCACGCCGTGATCGTCATCTTTCAAGGTGAAGCCTGTGCTGCGGAAGGTGATGTAGGGATGCTGCTCCACGTTGAAGAAATCGGCGCTGCGCAGGTGATTGTCGCGGTCGGGCATGCCCGTGTTGATCGTGGCGGCGTCAATCTGAGCTTCTACGCTGGCGCTGGCGCGCTTGGCCGGATCCCAGGTGATTGTGCCACTCACCTTGTCGAACGTGCCGCGCACGGTGGTAATCATCATGTGCCTGACAGAAAACGAAGCGGTTGTGTGAGCGCTATCAATCTTCCACTGCATGTTAAGCCTCCCAGGGCTGGTTAAGGTCTCGTCGATCACAAGCGGACTATAGTCCGTTTACACGCTCATGATAGAGTCAGACTCGTTCTTTGTCCATCAGAGGATGATGAGAAAACTCAACTTTCGCGACTCAGTCGACGGCGCGGCAAAAGCTGAGCGACGGGCAAGGCCAGGTGAGGCAAGAGCGGCTCGCGGAGTGTGTCGCCAGGGCGCAAATATTGCACCGCACCGCGCCGATACACACCCAGGCGGTCGTAATTGGGGAACAAGCCCCACAAGGTCTGCGTGCCAGCGCGGATGTAATCGACGATCAGCTCGCGCACTTGCGGCGAGTCATCGGCCTGTTTGAAGACTTCAGCCACAATCAGCGGCGCGAACGGCACGTAATCATAGGGATAGGGATGGCGCGCCAACTGCTCTGGAGAGAGGTAGGCCACCGACGGCACGCGCACTGTATCTACGCCCAAGCGAAAGGCGCAAGAGGCGCGCACCACTTCGCCCAGGCCGCGCGCCTCCGTCTGGTCTTCTAGAGCCATGCCCACCCGCAGCGCCACAATCGCATAGCGGAAGCCCAACGAAGCCAGCGGCACGACTTGGCCGCGCACCAATTCAAAGGGCTTGAAGGCATAGCTGCGCCAGAACTGTTCGGGAGTCATGCCTGCAATCTCCTGTGTGTCCCTGCTCACGCGCTGTGCGGTCATCACAGCGCGCGGGCAGGCAGGCTACTTTGAGGCGACGATGGCAGCATCAACCGCCAGCGGCGACGCAACGGATCAGGCCCAGAGTTTGCAGGATGTTGTTGACGACGGGGATGTCGCAGTACAAGTTGAGCGTATCGACCACGACCACCGCCACAATGCTGGCGCAGCAACACAGCAACATGAGGCCCAAGCAACCGATCAGCACCAGACGGCCTGTGTTGCCGCCTCCGCTTGCTTCGCGCATAGCATAGGGATCGTAATCATTGGGCATGGGCGCGCCAGGTATGCCACCTGGCCCACCAGGCGCGGCGGTCATCCCATACTGGCCATAGTAGGGATCGGGCGCAGGCATGGCATAGGGGTCGGGCGCGCCAGGGACGGCAGCGGGTGGCTGATAGGGCGGGACGCCAGGCGGCTGGTAGGGTGGTGCGACAGGCGCGGGCGGTTGGTAGGGCGGCGCGCCAGGCGGCTGATAGGGCGGTGCGACGGGCGCACCAGGAGCAGCGGCGGGCGGTTGATAGGGCGGCACGCCAGGCGGCTGATAGGGCGGTGCGCCAGGCGCGGGCGGTTGGTAGGGCTGAGCAGCAGGGACGACGGGCGCGCTGGGAGCGGGTGGCTGATAGGGCTGGGCGGGCGGCACAGCGGGTGGGCCGTAGTCGGCAGCCGGGGCAGGTACGGTGGGCATGCCAGCGCGCACCACTTCGTAGCCTAGCGTCACTGTCTCGCCCAAGCTGATGAGGTCGCCGTTCTTCAAAAGGACGGCGCCGCTGATCCGCTTACCATTGATGAACGTGCCGTTGGTGCTGTTGAGGTCTTCGACCGTGTAGCCTTCTGGCCCGCGCACGAAGCGCAGATGGCTGCGGCTCACTTCGCGGTCGTTGATGACGATGTCGTTCTGGACTTCGCGCCCTAGCTTAGCCTGCTCAGCCTGGAGTTCGATCACGCGGCCTGGCTCTGGGCCGCGCTTGATGATGAGGCGATAGGTGTCGGCCTGCATGAGCTTATTTCCCCGCCGCTAGCTGCTTGATCGGCTCTAAGTTGGCCGTCTTCAGACTAGGCTTAAAGGTCTCCAGCGCGACCTTCATCTCCTCCTGGCTGACGATGAAGCCCTTGCCATGTGCAAACTGGACGAGCTTATCCAGAGAATTAATGCCGCTGATGTAGAGCTGCTGACGCAGAGTTTCCTCGCGTTCCAGGCGTTGCAGAAAGCGTTGCGCGGTGGTGAGAGACATAAGCCGTATATCTCCTCAGAGGTCAGGCCCAGGCGGGACATAATAGCGCGCTTAGTATAGCCTTTCCCTGACGAAAAATTCAAGTGAGGCACACAGCCTGCCTGGGCCGACGGGCCCTCATGTCAAACTTTCTCTCTCACAAGGGGCGCAGCTTCTGTTCTCTTCCACGCGCAACCCGCCCTCAGGGCTACAGCGCCGAGCTGCTGCTCGTCTTCACAATGCGGCGGGCCAGACGCTACAATAGCGTCATGAGACGCATACCTTGTAAACTGTGGTTGTTCCTCATCACAATGAGCGCGGCGTGGGTTGGCTCAGCCCAGGCTCAAGACTTGCTGGGGCAGATCAACGCGCTGCGCACGGCGCGCGGCCTAGCGCCCTACACCATCGACGGCGCCTTGAGCGCTGCCGCGCAGAACCAGGCCGCCTGGATGGCCCAGACGGGCCAAGTGAGCCACACGCAGTCCGACGGCAGCACGCCGCGCAGTCGGGCGGCGGCCGCTGGTTATTCATCGACCTGGGTGAGCGAGAACATCTACTTGGGCCGCAGCGCTGAAGCGGCTTGGACGTTCTGGCTCAATTCGCCCGTCCACTACGCCGGCCTGACCAACCCTAACTATGAACACGTCGGCATTGCCAGCGCCAGCGGCCCCCATGGGACAGCGTATGTGTTGGTGTTCGGGGCGCGCACTGCGCCTAACTTCAGCAGCGCAGGCGGAAGCACAGCAGGCAGTGACAGCACGAGCCGCAGACCAGCCCCCACGCCGCGCCGCTCCTTGGTCGTCGGCATAGCTGCCGACGGCAGCCTCATGCACGAAATTCAGCCCGGCGAGACGATAGGCGACATCGCCCTGATGTACGGCTACGGCTGGGGCGACATCCCCGCCATGCTGGCCCTCAACGGCCTGACGCAAGATGATATCCGCCGCATTTTGCCTGGCCAGGTCTTCCTTGTGCCGCCGCGCGGCGGCACGTTCACGCCCACCCCCAGCCCCACCATCGATCCTGCTCTGCTGCCGACGGCCACCTCGACGCCATCAGCCACTGCCACACCTACCCCCACCGAGACGCTAGAGCCGTTGCCAGAGCCAGCCCTGTTCAACAGCGCCCAGACGCCCACGCCGCTGCCTAGCCCCACCCCCGAGCCTGCCCAAGCTCTCCCGACGCGAGCGCTAGTGGTGCGCGCCCTGCCGACCCAGATTGCGGCCCTGACCACGCCCGCCAGCTTCGTTCCCACCGCCCCCGTCGGCCCTGAGGGCGAAGACGGCCCACCTGCTTGGTTGTGGGCCATCATCGGCGCGCAGTTGGCCATCCTGGGCGGAGCGACGCTTGAGCTGCTGCGCCGTCGCAGACGCTAGGCGCTCAGGGCTTGCTAAAAATGAACGCCTGTTCTATCATGGTGACATCGGAGCGCGGCGCGCTCGCGCTTTTCCGCACGATCCTCAAAGGATGAGAGGCACAGACCACATGGCACGCAAAAAAGCGGAGAAAGAGACCCTGCCTCTGGAGCAGCAGGCAGAGGATGAGGGCAAGAAGAAGGCCCTAGAATCGGCGCTGGACGAGATCAACAAGCGCTTCGGCGAAGGAGCAGTGCTGAAGCTGAGCGACGCCAACCACATGCAAGTGGACGTGATCCCCAGCGGCTCGCTGGGCGTGGATATTGCAATTGGCGTCGGCGGCATTCCGCGCGGACGCATCATCGAAATTTACGGCCCAGAGAGCAGCGGCAAGACGACGTTGTGCTTGCACGTGGCAGCAGAAGCTCAGAAGCGCGGCGGCGTGGCGGCCTTCATCGACATGGAACATGCCCTCGATCCGACTTATGCGGCGCGCATTGGCGTCGACCTGGACAGGCTGTTCGTCAGCCAGCCGGACACTGCCGAGCAGGCGCTGGAGATTGCCGAGACACTCATCCGCAGCGGCGCCGTCGACGTCATCGTCATCGACAGCGTGGCGGCCCTAGTGCCGCGCGCCGAAATTGAGGGCGAGATGGGCGACTCGCACGTCGGCCTACAAGCGCGCCTGATGAGCCAAGCTCTGCGCAAGCTCAGCGGCGCTATCAAGCAGAGCAACGTAGCCGTGCTGTTCACCAACCAACTGCGCGAAAAAGTGGGGGTGATGTATGGCAGCCCCGAAACCCAACCAGGTGGTCGCGCCCTGAAGTTCTACGCTTCGGTGCGCATCGACATCCGCAAGACGGAGAGCATCAAGTCCGGCAACGACATCGTCGGCAACCGCACCACCGTGAAGATCAAGAAGAACAAGGTGGCTGCCCCATTCCGCGAATGCGAATTCGACATCATGTTCTACGAGAAGGGGATCAGCAAGGTGGGCGAGATCATCGACTTGGGCGTCCAGCTCGGCATCATCGAGAAGCGTGGCGCGTTCTTCCGCTACGGGGAAACCCTGCTAGGCCAGGGCCGCGAAAACGCCAAGCAGTTCCTCAGCGAAAATCCCACCATCAGCGACGAAATTGAGTCGGCCCTGCGCAGACACTTCGGCCTGCCGCCCATCACTTAGCCCGACGCTGCGCGATGAAGCTTCTGCGCCACCTGCTGGCCTTACTGCTGGCCCTAACCGCCTGTGTTCCTCAGGCTGATCCAGAGCTAGAGACGCAAGCAGCTTTCATCGGGACGCAGCGCGCGCAATTGGAGGCCAGCGCCACCGTGCAGACGGCGCGTCTGCAAACCACTCTGGATTACAGCGGCACGCGCGTCAGCGCAGCAGCCACCCAAAGCCAACTGCTGAAGGCCACTCTGATCGCGATGGGGACGCCTCCTGCTGATTTAGAAGCCTTCCAGCGCCAATTCATGGAGTCTAGGCCCAGCTCTACTCCCGATACAGCCCAGAGCGGCCCTAGTCCCACGACCGACCGCCTGGCTGTCACGCCGCCTGACTTGCCTAGCCCCACGCCCACTACAGGCCCACGCTTGGTAGACATCGTCATGACGGAGCGCGTCGGGGCAGACGACTGTCCTATTGGCAACAGCAGCGTCTTCAGCACCCGGTCGGAGGCGATCTACGTCGTGGCCCGCGCCGTCAACGCGCCGCGCGGCACGGTCTTCACGTCGCGTTGGCTGTTGCGTAACGAAGAAGTGATCCGCTATGATTTTGCTCCAGATTTCGACATTGCGCGGGCCTGTATCTGGTTTTACATCGACCCCAACGAAGTGCGCTTTGCGCCTGGCCCGTGGGCCGTCGTCTTGCAGGTCAATGGCCAGGATGCCGCGCCCCCCGTCGAGTTCATCATCCGCGAATGAAAGGGCTGTATCATCCAGGGAGAAGCCGCAGCTATGGGTATCATCACGCGCTGGGACGACAAGCAACAGACCATCGTCTTGCTAGAGTTTGAGACGAGCTGGACGCTAGACGACCTCAAGCAGGCTGTCCAAGAAGCTGACGCCCTCATCAGCAGCGTGGATCACCGCGTCGACCTGCTGATTGACATCGAAGACAGTCGTATGCCCAGCGACTTCATGGGCATGGCCCGCGTGTTGTTGGCCGAAGGCGAGGCGCGCGCCAACGAGGGGCGGCGCGTGGTCGTCGGCGCGAACATGCTGTTCCGCCAAGGCTACCAGGCCGTCAAGGCGGCCTTCCGCAGCAAGTTGGAGGGCCGCGAGATCAGCTTCGCGGCGGATCGAGATGAAGGTCGCGCTATCTTGCGCAGCCTGCGTGGTTAGCGGCGCGCCTGCTGTTCATCTTTGTCGACGTAAATCACCTGCGGCTCGTCGTCCTCTTGCGCTTCCGGCAACTTGTACGTGAGCGAGGGCGCGCCTTCGTCGAAGCCCAGAATCTCCGCCGAGACAATGCGGCGCGTCGGCAGGATGTAATAGACCTTCATGCGCGGTAGCTCATACGCAGCCAGCGTTACAAACTGTTCGCGGGTGAGCGCGAAGCGTTCCTCACCCACCATCAACCCGTAGAGCGCTTCCATATTGGCAGGGTTAGGGCGCATATCCAGGCGCGCCTGGCCCTCGGCAGCCCGCACGCTGTGGGACTCCGCTGCTTCCTTGCGCCTGTTCTGCCGCCGCGTGCTGTAGAACAGCAGCGCGCCAATCATGCCACCAGCTCCGATGACCAAGCCGCCCATGCTCTGGCCTTCCATCAGCAGGATGATGGCCAAGAAGACGGTCATCCCCAAGAAGATCATCAGCATGAGCCACAAGCTGTCGCCCTCTTCCTTCACGTCCTGATGGAGCGGGGCGCGCTGCGGATCGGCCAAGCGACCTTCTCTGTTGCTGTCTAGGCTGGCGTAGCTGAAGCCGAAGACTTGGGCCAAGATGCCCTGGTGCAGGCGCGGCATATCGATAGGTTTGCCCAGTGGCTTGTCTTTGGGCTTGTCCAAGTCGGGCAAGGCGATCCTGCGCTCGTCTGCCAAGGGGTGCGGAGAGGGCGTCGGCTGGGCAGGTGGGCTGCTGGGTAGGTCGTCGGCGTCGTGGTATTGACGAGTCATGGCACATTCTCCTGGTCTGCATTTTATACACTCTTGCGCTCATTATCTCCCACTCACCAAGCGCGCATACCCCCAGTTCAGGGGGAATCAGGCCAGCCTATGCCGAAACCACACCTTTCACGACGATCTCTCTTGCGCAAAGCGATGTTTGATGGTATTAATTAAACGAACGGTTGTTTAATTAGCTTTTTAGGAGCATTTACGATGGTACACGCCGAACAAGTAGCTGGTGTCTCGTTCGCCTTGACCGACGAGCAGCTCATGCTGCAAAAGCTGGCCCGCGACTTCGTGGCCAAAGAGATCATCCCTGTCGCGGCGCACTACGACGAAGAAGCCAAGTTCCCCTACGACATCTTCCACAAGGCCCGCGAAGCTGGCTTGGTCAACACCAACATCCCAGAAGAATACGGTGGTATGGGCGCGTCGCTGGTCGACGAGGTGATCCTGGCCGAAGAATTCGGCTATGGCTGCACGGGGATCAGCACCAGCATCAGCACCAATGGCCTGGGCGATTTGCCGATCATCATCGCTGGCACGCCTCAGCAGAAGGCCTACTGGCTGGGCGAGCGCCTGGTGGAACGCGGCGAGCTGGTGAGCTACTGCGTCACCGAGCCTGCTGCTGGCTCTAACGTGGTGGGCATGGAGAGCCGCGCGGAGAAGGTCGGGCCTAAGTACGTGCTGAACGGCACGAAGACCTTCATCACCAACGCCAGCCACGCCAACTTCTTCACGGTCTTCGCCAAGACCAACCCCGCTGCTGGCCACAAGGGCATCTCCTGCTTCATCGTCGAACGCGACATGCCCGGCGTCATCATCAGCAAGAAGTTCGACAAGATGGGTCAGCGGGCCAGCGACACCGCCCAGATCACCTTCGAGAACGTCGAAATCCCAGAAGAGAACCTGCTCGGCCCAGAAGGCTCTGGCTTCCTGACGGCCATGCGCGTCTTCGACTACAGTCGCCCAGCGGTGGCTGCCGCTGCTGTCGGCCTGCTGCGCCGCGCGATGGAAGAGTCGATCAAGTATGCCCAAGAACGCGAGACCTTCGGCCAGCCCATTTGGCAGCACCAGGCCATCGGCCACAAGATCGCTGAGATGGCCATCAACTACGAAGCGGCCCGCCTGCTGGTATTGCAAGCCGCTTGGATCGTCGAAGCAGGCCAGCCCAATCCCAAGCTGAGCGCCATCGCCAAGACCTTCGCCGCCGACATGGCCATGAAAGCCACCATCGAAGCCGTGCAAATCTTCGGGGGCTACGGCTACATGAAGGAATACCCCGTCGAGAAGCTCATGCGCGACGTGAAGGTCTTCCAGATTTACGAAGGCACGAGCGAGATCATGCGCAACATCCTGGTGCGCGAAATCTTCCGCAAGTAACCTCAAGCACCTCTGACGACCTGAAACACAGCAGCCTCTGTCCAGCTCCCCGTATGCTCAGCGCGTGCGGGGAGCTGGCTTTCATCATTGGTTAAGCCTCAGGCTAACTGTTTTAAGTTTCTTTAAGACTTGTCGAAGGATAGACAGCCCTGCTTATCTCGCGGAGAAAATTATGCTTTCATGAAGAAAAGATGAGCAAGGAGACGCCCCTATGAATGGCCACCTCTTGGAGGTTGCCGAAGTCCTCAAGGAGTCCGAGGTCTTCCGCTTAAGCTGGTTTGACGCGGAGAAGACCATCATCGTGACGGAAATTCTCAAGCCCTGGACGTGGGAGGACGCCTTCGACGTTGTACCGCTGCTCAACCGAATGGTTGAACAGCAGCCCCACGACGTCTACACCACTTACTATTACCACATCAGGAGCATCGCGCTGCTGCCCAAAGGTGGCATGGCCAACTTGCGTCGCTTGTTAGAGATTGATCCACCTAACGAGAAGCTGGTGATCTTCGTGCGCCAAGACAACTTGACGCGCCAACTCATGAGCGTGGTCAGCAAGGTCTATGGGCTGAACAAGATCATGGGCAAGTATCGCTTCGTGACTAGTTGGCAAGAAGCCATGGCGCAGATTGAGGCGCACAAGGCCCAAGCGACCTGATAAACGGCACCCACCGATCCGCTCAGCGTCAGCCTGATGATGCCCAGGGCAAGACCAGAGCCTGGCTCTAACTTCTCAGGGTCGAGTCCTGCTACGATGGAAGTGTCTGCCCGACAGCGGCGCAGTCATCCACACCACATCAGGAGCAAAACCCCGTGTTCAGCAAAGCCAAGCGCGGCTACGCCTACCCGCGCCAGTTCTGGCTGCTCTGCTCTGGCGTCCTCATCAACCGCGCCAGTAACAGCATGATTTGGCCTTTCTTGACGATTTACATGGTCACCAAGCTGAGCGTGCCGCTGACGACCGCCGCGCTGCTGCTCAGCCTGCGCTCGCTGACCGCTATCTTCTCCACCAGCTTGCAAAGTTGGCTGATGGATCGCTTCGGGCGCAAGGGCGTCATCATCGCCAGCTTGTGGGGGACGGCGCTGGTCTTCCTGGGCATGGCCCAAGCAGGAGCGCTGACGGCTTGGGTGGGGTTGGTGGTGGCGCACGGCCTGGCCCTGCCGGCCCTCACCATCGGCGTCAACGCCATGACTGCCGACATGACGCCGCCAGAGCAGCGCCCTGCCGCCTTCGCCCTAGTGCGCACTGTCGCCAACGGCGGCTTCGCCATCGGCCCGCTGCTGGGCAGCCTGCTGGCGCTGGTCGATTACGCCTGGGCCTTTTACGCCGCAGCGACTGTCTTCGGCGTGTTGGGCCTGCTGATGAGCGCCTTCATCAGCGAGACGCGCCCCACCGCCGCGTCTGCACCCGCAGACGAAGTCAAGCCGCGCCTATCTTGGGGTGGCTACGGTCTGATCCTGCGCGACAGGCGCTTCGTGGCTTTCTGCTTGGCCTTCCTGATGATGGAGATGGGCTACATCCAGTCTTTCAGCATGATGGCCGTCTACGCCAACGCCGTCCACGGCCTGCCCCAGAGCCAATTCGGCTGGGTCATCACCACCAATGCCCTGCTGGTGGTGCTGCTGCAAACCCCGGTGACGCGCTGGACGCGCTCCTTCCTGCCCTACCGCGTGCTGGTCTTTGGCGCGCTGGCGATGGCCCTGGGTCTGTGGAGCGTGAGCCTGGGGACGATTCTGCCCCACTTCATGTTCAGCATGGCTCTTATGACTCTGGGAGAGCTGACTAACAGCCCGCTCGGCCTGGCCATCGTCTCTGAACAAGCGCCCCAGGCTATGCGCGCGCGCTATCTAGGCCTATATGACCTCATGGTGCAGATCGCTAGCGGGCTGGGGCCAGTGGTGGGTGGTTTGCTGTTCGACCACGTCGCGCCCCAAGCGATGTGGTGGGGGGCGAGCTTTCTGGCCCTGCTGGGCGCGGTCGGCTTCGCTATGCTAGGGGCGCAGACGAGCCGAGCCAGTGTAAGGCTAGGCGCGGATTGAGCGTCCACAGACTAGATGTAGATACCACCTGAGGTCATCGTAGCAGGAGACTGTCATGCAGACCAAGACATTTCGTGTGCCGAATATCGGCTGTGGCGGTTGTGTGCGCACCATTGAGAGCGAATTAGGCCAGATGTCGGGCATTGCTCAAGTGCGGGGCGAAGTCGCCAGCAAGCAGGTGACGGTGGTCTACGATGCTCCGGCCACCTGGGAAGCCATCGTCGCCAAGTTGAAGGAACTGGACTATCCACCGACAGAGTAGGACAGCTCATACTCCTTGGTGAAGAGCTGGCGCTCGCCAGCATCTAGCAAAACTTTAATTGCCCTTGAAGTTCCGACCGTGTATTATAAAAAATTGCCCTCGCTATCTTTGTCGGAGGCCATCATGGGCAATCCATCGCTTCAGGAACTCATCGACGCGCTCAATAGCAGCAATCACGACCAGCAGCAGAGCGCCGCGATCGAACTCGTGGAATACGAAGGCGAAGTCTTGCCTTTGCTGCTAGAAGCTCTATACAACGCTGGCCCTGGGGCAGCTCTGGCGGCCTGGGCGCTGGGGACGCGCGGCGATGCCAAAGCCGTGCCTGGGCTGGCGGCAGCCTTTCCTGATGTCGCGCCTGACGTCCAGGTGGCCATCGCCAAAGCCCTGGGCGAGCTGAACGCCAACGACGATGAAACAGTGCGCTTGTTGGTACGAGCGGCGAGCAACTCACGCGGTGAACTGCGCCTGGCCTGCCTGACTGCGCTAGGCTGGCTGGGCAACTCCTCGGCAGTTGAGCCGTTGCTGAGCCTACTGGATGATCCTGACTCGGAGACGCGCATTGCCACCTCCGAGACGCTGGCCAAGCTAGGAGACAGGCGCGCCGTGCCACCTCTTATCAACCACCTGGACGACGTCAACGTCTGGGTGCGCCAGCGCGCGGCCCACGCCCTGGGCAAGCTGCGCGCTCAGGAAGCCTTCGCAGCTCTAGTCCAGGCCCTACAAGATGAGAACGAGTGGATACGCCAAGCCGCAGCCCTGGCCCTGGGCGAACTCGGCAATTGCGAAGCTGTGCCGCTGCTCATCAAGCACCTACAGGATGAGAGCCATCTCATGCGCCGCGTCACTGTCATGGCCCTGAGCATGTTGGGCAATGATGAGGCCATTCAAGCGCTGGTCAGTGCGCTGGCCGACCCCAGCGACGACGTCGTTGAAGCAGCTGATGCAGCACTGGCGCGCTTGGGCTATAGCGTAAACGATGAAACGAGCGACGCCGATTAACGACCATGCACCTGCAAGACGTGATAGATGTTGTCTCCCACTTGAGGGATGATTTCTAGCTCTAGCTGCCAGCTCTCTTCTACTTGGAGCGCTTCCGGCCGTTCTTTAATGCGGTATCCCACCACTTCGTTGCGAACGTTGAGTAGGGTAGCGCTGGCGCTGGCCCGCACAGCCCGCCGACCGGTGTTGCGGACGAGAGCGCTCAGGTTGTAGCGCCCGTCTTTGAAGAAAGCACGTTCATCAGAGACTGCCAGGCTTGGGCCTGGTTGACGTTCCACCTGAGCCGATTCCACCACCAGCCACGCGAGGGGCGCTTGGTGCAGCTCCTCTGGTGAGCGTTCTGCGCCACTCCACTGCACTCGATAGGGCGCGAATCCCTGGCCGTCGATGCGCTGCTGCTCCAGCGTGACGCGCTGTACCGCCACTTCTTGCCCATTTTGAGCCAGAAGACGGGCCAGCAGCACCACATCGCGCGCGGCACGGGGCGATAAGTTATCGACGCGGCCCAGGCATATCCAGCCTGAAGCGCCCTGAGGATAGCAGGTGGGCGGCTGTGGAATGAGGTTGAGGGTGGGATCAGGCGGATAGGCTCGCGTCTTGACAGGCTGGAGGAAGTCCTGTGACGGCGAAGCGCCGGCGGCCACTGTCAAGGCCAGGCGCGACGCGGGCAGCGTCGGAGCGATCAAGGTTTGCATGTCGACCACCGTCAAAGTGACGGCAGGGTAGAGGCGCGTGCTGCTGGTAGGCGTCGTCACTAGCGAAGGCGCACAGCCCATCAGGGCCAGCAGCAAGCTGAGCAACACCATCAGCCCAAAAGCTTGGATGACTAGATGAATCAGAGCAGGCATAGAACGTCCCAATAATTGGCGTATAATGTAACGGACGTAATTCAAGTATAACCTAAAATGGCCACTATGCTAGAAAGTGCTTCAGATGATCCAGCCTGATCTGGCGCTGGCGCGCCAACTCGGTGCGGCGCTGAGCCAGCGCCGCCAAACCGTCTGCGCCGCCGAGTCTTGCACGGGTGGGCTGTTCACCAGCACCCTGACGGACATCGACGGCAGCTCGGCTTACGTGCTAGGCGGAGTCGTCAGCTACAGCAACGCCGCCAAGCAAATCGTGTTGGGCGTGCCAGAAGCGACGCTGATCGCGCATGGCGCGGTCAGCCCACAGACCGTCGAAGCGATGGCCCAGGGAGCGCTGCGCCTGTTCCTGGCGGACTGGGCTGTCGCCATCAGCGGCATTGCCGGCCCAGGCGGCAGCACGCCAGAGAAGCCTGTCGGCTTGGTCTACATCGCCTGTGTTGGGATGGGGCGCGTGCAGGTGGCTCGTCATCAGTGGTCATACGACCGCCTGGGCAACAAAGCAGCCAGCGTCAACGCGGCGCTGGCCATGCTCTATCACGCGATCCACGACGACCAAGAGAGACACGACTCATGAGAGCAGACCTAGATACGTTGATGGCTGAACGCAAGCTGGATGCTATCCTCGTCGGCGGCGGCGAGCAGTACAACGACGTCCGCGACTACCTGAGCTATGGGGCGCGCATCACAGGCGGGCTGATCGTCAAGCGCCGCGACCACGCTCCGCTGCTGACCGTCAGCGGCATGGAACTAGACGAAGCGCGCAAGAGCGGCCTAGAATGCACGACCTATGCCGAGATGGGCTTCTACGATCTGCTCCAAGAGACAGACGATCGCTTGCTGGTGGAAGCGCGCCTGTGGGGGCGGGCGCTGGCGCGCGCGGGCCTGGAGCGCGGTCGCGTCGGCTTGTATGGCACGGACGCCATTCATGTCATCCTGGCGCTGTACCAGCGCCTGTGCGCTGAACTGCCCCAATACGACTTCGTAGGAGATGACCACAAGATCAGCCTGTTTCAGGCTGCCTTCCTGACCAAAGACGCCGAGGAGATGGCTCGCGTGCGCTCTGTAGCTCAGCGCACCGACGAAGTCCTGCGCGCCACTTGGGATTTCATCGCCAAACACCGCGCTGCCGACGATGAGCGCGTGGTAGACGATCAGGGCCAGGCCCTCACCGTCGGCCAAGTGAAGAGCTTCGTGCGGGCAGCGCTCTTGGCGCGCGGCCTGGAAGACACAGGCATGATCTTTGCTCAGGGGCGCGACGCCGGCTTCCCCCATAGTCGCGGCCAGGACGATCAGGCCCTTAAGGTGGGTCAGGCCATCGTCTTCGACCTGTTCCCACGCGAATTAGGCGGTGGCTATCATCACGACATGACGCGCACCTGGTGCATTAACTTCGCGCCACCTGCCGTGCAGCAGGCCTACGATCAGGTCATGCAAGCCTTCAACCGCGCCCTAGAAGCTTATGCCCTGGGCAAGCCTACTCATTTGCTGCAAGAAGTCGTCCTAGACACCTTTGAAGCACAAGGTCATCCTACCCTGCGCAGCGATCCCAAGACCATGTGCGGCTACGTCCACAGCTTGGGGCATGGCCTGGGCCTGAACGTCCACGAGCGACCGTCCATCACACACCTGCGCAAAGACGACGTATTCCAAGTCGGCAACCTCATCACGATTGAGCCAGGCCTGTACTATCCAGAGGATGGATACGGCGTGCGCGTGGAAGACACCTTCTTCATCGACGAATCAGGCGCGCTGCTCTCGCTCACGCCCTTCCCCAAAGACCTCATCTTGCCCCTGAAGGGCTGAGCCGTGCGCCTGCTCTTACAGCGCGTCAGCCAGGCGCAGGTCGTCGTCGGAGACGAAGTCGTGGGCCAGGTGGGGCTGGGCTATCTGGCTTTGCTGGGCGTCACCCACGGCGACTCCCAAGCCGAAGTGGACAAGCTGGCTCACAAGCTGGTGAACCTGCGCGTCTTCGACGATGAGCGAGGCAAGCTGAACTTGTCGCTGCTGGACGTAGGCGGTGGGGTGTTGCTGGTGTCGCAGTTCACGCTCTACGCCAATGCGCGCGGCGGCAGGCGGCCCGACTTCTTGGCGGCTGCCCGTCCCGAACATGCCGAGCCGCTGGTGCAGGCCTTTGCGGCGCGCCTGCGCGCCCTGGGCGTGCAGCACGTGGAACAGGGACGCTTCGGAGCGGCTATGCGCGTCAGCCTGACCAACGAAGGCCCGGTGACGTTGTGGTTAGACAGCGCTGAACTGTGAAATCGGCCGAAGTGCGCCATCGCGCCTCGATTTTCATGTTACAATAACACCGTGAGGCGAAGAAGTCTTCGGGTGGTGGCATGACTTTACCAACGAACACGCTCATTGGGCCGTACCGTATCCTTGCTCCATTAGGCAAGGGGGGCATGGCCACCGTCTATAAAGCTCACCATGAACGTCTGGATCGCTTCGTCGCGATCAAGGTGCTTCACGCTGCCTTCCTCCAGGATGAGAGCTTCTTGGCCCGCTTCCAGCGCGAAGCGCGCATCGTCGCCAAGCTAGAACATCCCAACATCGTCCCCATCTACGACTTCAGCGAGCATGAGGGCAGCCCGTACTTGGTGATGAAGTTCATCGACGGGCCGACGCTCAAGCAGCGGGCCATCAAGGTAGGCTACACAACCCAGGAAATTTACACCACCCTCATGCCGATCGCAGAGGCGCTGGATTATGCCCACGCCCAGGGCATCCTCCACCGCGACCTCAAGCCCTCTAACATCATGCTCGACCAGCACGGCACGCCCTACCTGACCGACTTTGGCCTAGCACGCATCGTCCAGGTGGGTGAATCGACCCTCAGCCACGATGTCATGCTCGGCACACCCTTCTATATCTCGCCAGAGCAGGCCCAGGGCCACAAAGACCTGACCCCCGCCACCGACGTGTATTCGCTGGGCGTCGTTCTATACGAGCTGTTGACGGGCAGCGTGCCGTTCAGCGGCGATACGCCCTACGTCGTCGTACATGGTCACATTTACAAGCGACCCACCCCGCCCACCCAGCTCAATCCTGACCTGCCGAAAGCCACCGATGAGGTCATGGAGCGCGCGCTGGCCAAAGACCCCGCTGACCGTTACGAGAGCGCCACCGAACTCATGCGCGCTTACGCCACTGCCCTGGGCCAACCTACCCTCACGCTGCTCAGCTTAACTCCCCCATCCAGCGACACCGATCTGCACCTGCCGAGCAGCGCCCCTGACCAGGCGACCGCGCCATCACCACCGACTACTCTGGCCGATCTGCTTCAGATGCCCAAAGCTAAAATTCGCTGGAACGACGACGAACACGACCCACAAGAACTGGGTGAGAGGTTCAAAAGCGGCGTCTACCGCTCAGCGCAGCAGATTGAGGAGCGTGCCGAGCAGAAGACAAGCGCGCGTCAGGTAGTTACTCCCGACCCCACCGAAGAAATTCGGCGCAAGGTACGCAAACAGCTCCAGGCTCGCGAGGAATTGGTGCAGCACTTGTTCTGGTTTATCCTGGTGAACAGCTTCCTCGTCGCCATCTGGCTCATCATCGGCGTCAGATTCCCCTGGTTTCTGTTCCCGCTGCTGGGCTGGGGGCTGGGCGTGGCTGGCCATGCCAGCGACTACTATAGCAAATACGGCCCAGGCGCGCAGCGCCGCGAAGCTGAACTTGAGCGCAAAGTGCAGGAAGAACTGCTGCGCAGTGGGCAGGCCAAAGCCAAGAACGACGAGAAAGCGAAGAATGACGAGAAGGCCAAGGACGATGAAGAGAGCAGCATGAGTTTGGAACGCCTGATGGATGGGCGGAGAGACACCCCGCGCGTGCGCCTGAACGCCGACGGCGAACTGAGCGACAGCTTCATCGACGCATACAACGAGCAATCGCGCTGAGCCATGTACGACGATCCTGTAGATGTGCGCGACATTGAAGCACGCGTGACCGAACGCTACCAGCGCCGCTACCGTTTTATCCTCCACAGCGTCATCTTCTTTATGGGGCTGGTCTTCTTTGGCCCGCGCATGTCTGCCGAAGCCTTCTTCGTTTGGACGATCCTCTGGGTGCTGCACTTCCTGTGGATCACCTACCGCAACGGCCTAGAAGAAGCCATCCGCCAAGAGATTGAAGCCGAACGCCAGCGCTATCACAAAGCCAAGCGCGACGAAGTGTTCGATCATCGGCGTTTGCGCGACCCGTCCTACGAAAGCGACGACCAGGACTATCCTCAGAAGCGCGAGATGAACAAGCCGCCAAGTTAAGAATTGGCGTATTTGTTAAGACTACCGACAGAATGCGAGCGCTGTCGGCGCTTTTGCGTTAGAATGACCTGCTAAATTAAAAACCTTTGTTGTAGGAGACTCTACGATGGCCGAAAAAATCACCAACTACCATTCACAGTACCTGGACGTCACCTCGCAGCATTGGCACAGCGAATCGGCGAATTTCGCCGGGGCTGACCATCTGCTGACAGCCATCACCAACGGCTGGACAGTCACCAAATGCACGCTGCTGGTCTACGAATTTGCCAGCAAACGCAGCACCAACGTCTATTTGTTCCGCCTAGAGCGCCAGGGTGAGGTAATGAACATGCCCGTCATCGACACACCCTTCGTCCATCGCTTTCTGAAGGACAATGCGATCGCCGTCCACACCACTCAGCCTGTCAATTACAACCTGTAGTGCTTCTGACGGATCATCAAACGCCGCACCCCTGGTGAAGGCTACTTTGGCCAAGACCACCGTCGCCTCTGCGATATCTCAAGGCTTTCTGACTTGCCCTGCCTCTACAATCGGAGTAGAGACAAGCAAAAGCACCCAGAACGAGTGATGGATGAAAACGACGATGGCGACTAGTAACGCGCTCCACATCATCCAGGATGCCCAGAACATCTGCACCTGCGTCTTCTTCAGCTCAAGCCGAGAGGCCATCGACGAATGGATGTCCATCATCGAAAAATGGCAGGTGCGCGGCCTATGGTATGGTCGTCAGGTCGTCCGCCTGCTAGTCGATGCCAGCCAGGTGAAGGGCCTACCCCTGCGCTACCTGCTAGAATGCCTGGCTGATTACAACCGCGCCTATCCTGGCCTACAAGCGCCTAACGTGCGCTTGGCCTATTTGTACAGCGCTGATGAGCGCGTGCCGTCTGTCTTCAGCCTGGTGGCGCGCCTGATGAGCAACACTTTGCAGGCCGACTACTTCCCGCGCGAGCAGCTGGAGGCGGCGCGTGCTTGGCTGCTGAGCAACGATCCTCCAATCGAGAGAACTCTAGAGAATGCCGACCTGAGCGACTGGCGCTGAAGTCAGGGCTTCTCTCGCGAGCCGATGGGTTTCTTGCTGGGCAAGCCCTGCTGACGTGGGTAGTCGTCTGGCGTCTTGCGCACCTTTTCAATCGTCACCAGGACGTGCGCTTCTTCTAGGCCAGGCAGCTCGATCGCCAGCGGCGGCTTGAAGCTGCCTCCCAGGACGTAGACAGCGCGGCGTGCGTCTTCCATCTCCTGCCCTGCCGTCTGGCCCTTGAGCGCCAGGCAGAAGCCGCCTATCTTGGCCAGGGGCAGCAGATATTCCGCCAGGGTGGGCAGGCGCGCGACGGCGCGCGCCACCACCACGTCGTAGGCGGCGCGGTGCAGCGGCAGGTGAGCCGCTTCCTCGGCGCGGGCATGTACCGTGCCGACGTTGGTCAGGCCCAACGTGCGCACCACGTGATCGAGGAACTTGAGCTTCTTGGCAGTGCCATCCATCAGCGTCACGCGCAGCTGTGGGAAGGCAATGGCCAACGGCAAGCCTGGGAAGCCAGCCCCCGTCCCCACGTCGACCAGGCGATCCCCTGCGTCGAAGCCGATGACGCGCGTCACCGACAGCGAGTCTAGGAAGTGGCGCACCATCACCTGTTGCGGATCGGTGATGGCCGTCAGGTTCATGCGTTCGTTCCAAGCCAGCAGTTCCTCTTGGTAGCGCTGGAACTGACCAAGCTGCTGCGCCGTCAGGCTCAGGCCGAAGAGTCCCTGAGCATAGTGGGCCAAATCAGACATAGGAAGCCTGCCGAGTGAGCAGGCCGAGCGACAGCCCGACCCGCGCGCTGATACAATCTACGGACTCAGGATGGGCCAGCGGTGATTGACTTGGACGCCGTAGGGGTTAGGCTCAATCTCCCAGCTGCAATCGCCGCGCAGCTCTGGATTTTCTGTGCCGGGGCCGAAGTTTTCAAAGCCATCGAAGGTCGGCTCTGTCCAGGTGACGCGGTAGCTGACGCTGTAGCTGCCCGGCGCCCAGCTGCCGCCCAGCTCCACCACATAGAAAGCCCAGTGTCTGTTGCCTCGGCGCACGATAGGCCTGGGATTGACGGGCAGGGGCTGGGGCGGCGCGCCTGGCGCATAGAAGATCACCTCGTAGATGGCCTTGGCCTGATGATCCTGCACTTGCTGGGGCGTCCTGGCGAACCATGACCAGAAGATAGTCAGATTGTCGGTGTCGAACAGGCGGCCTGGCGCAGCGCCGGCCACCTGGTTGCACTCGGCGAAGATGAGGCCGACATCGGTCACGCGGCCGCGCTCGCGCTCGTCTTTGCTGGCGCGCGCGCCAATCTGCACAGCAGACTCCGGCGCTGTGGCGAAGACGGGGTTGAGGACGCCGCCATCGGGCTTGAGGACGCCGGATGAGCTGATGATCGTGCCAGGAGCAGGCTGACTGCCCGTCGTGCCGCCAGGGCTGACCGTCGTCGTGCCGCCGACGGGGGTCGAAGGATTGGCGGGGGTGGCGCACACGTCGAAGACCTCATCGACGATGGTCGTATAGACGGGCCTGGACGGGTTGCCGTTCGGCGCGATGCTCAGGCGCATGCTGGCGAATTGGCCCGTCGCCAAGACTTGGCCTGTAGGATAGAACAGCTCGCGGCTGACGCGGTACTCGCCGGCGACGTTGATGAAGATGTTCTCCGTCAGGGGTGTGCCTCTGGCCTGCGTCTCGCGGAACACCTGGATGTACAAGCCAAAGCCGCGCTGCATTGTGCCGTTCAGATCGATGACGGCTTTGTCAGCGCAGGCCGTGAAGAGCCAGTTCACGGTGGAAACGGGGCCTGTGGGGGTGGCAGTGGCCTGCTGCGCGCTCAGTACGCCGCTGGAGATGAGCAGGGCCAGGACGGCACCCAGCAAAGGGCGATGGTTCATGTTCGTCTCCGTTGCCAAAAAAATCGGCTAAGAATTTCGGACGCTGGTTAGTGTAATAGAAATTACCGCCTGCTCAATCCTGAACAGGCGGCGCGCCGCTCAGGGCAGGCGCGGACAGGGGGTAATTTCGCGCACCAGGTCGGCGCGCACCCAACCCTGCAACTCCCCGTTGACGGTCTGTACGCGCACCCGATACCAGATCGGCCCGTCGCTCATGCCGCGCTGGATGGTCTGCTCTAGGGCGTCCATCTGCGTGCCAACCCCCAAGACCAGCAAGCTGTTGGAGGCTGGCGTCGGCTGTTCGCGCATGAAGATGCCCTGCGGCCCGACGACGATCAGGCGGCACAGCTCTGGCGGCGTGGGGGTGATGCTAGGCGTGTTGGTGATGGTGGGCGTCGGCGTGATGGAAGGCGTCTCGGTGGGCGTGGGCGTCTCCGTCGGCGTGTTGGTGTGGGTGGGGGTCAGGCTGGCGGTGGGCGTCCAAGAAGGCGTCCAGGTCGGCGAGGGCGTCCACGTCCAGGTGGGGGTACTCGTCCAGGTGGGCGTGAGGGTGGGCGTCCAGGTCAGGGTGACGGTGGGCGTGCTGCTAGGCGTAGGTGTGTCGCTAGGCGTCGGCGTAATGCTGGGGGTGGGCGTATCGGTAGGCGTCGGCGTGGGGCTAGGCGTGACGCTGGCCGTCGGGGTGGGCGTGGCCGTCGGGAACAGGGCGGCTTCCCAAGTGGGGCGCGTGACCAGGGCCAGCAGACCGCAGAACAAGGCAGCCGACGCGCTGGCGGCGCCGATCAGCAAGCGCAGGCGGGTGCGGCGCTGGCGCAGGGTCTGCTCAATGCGGTACATCTCCATGCGGCGGCCCAAGATACGGAATGGCTCGTCGCGCATGGCCTCCAACCAACTCTGAGCGCCGACGGCGTCGCCTTCCATCAGGGCTAGTTCGGCGCGCTCTAGGTAGCGGGTGAACAGGTCGTTGACGATGGCGCGATAGCGCTCGTCTTGGGCGAACTGCGTCAGGCTGGCCAGCATGGTGCGGGCCTGGCTGAGTTCTGCGTCGAAGTTCTGGGCGATGAGGGCGGCAGCGCGGTCGAACATCTGGCGAGCGCGCGTCATCTCGCCGACGGCGGCGCGGGCTTCTAGCAGGGCTTCGCTGCTGACGCTGTCGGATGGATCGAGCTGAATGGCGAAATCCAGCAAGCGCAGGGCTTCGTTGGTGAGGGCGAGGCGGTCTTCCAGGTTGGTGGCGCTGGCGGCGCGCTGCAAGGCGGCCCGTCCCTGATCGGTGAGCTGGTGCTTGAGGGCGCTCAGGCGGGCATCGACCTCTTTTTGGGCTTGGGCCAGGCGTTGGCTAGCTGGCAGGAGCTGGCGCACGCGGGCCAGAGCTTGGCGCACGCTCTGGAGCTGAGTCACCTGCTCGTCCAGCGAGCCGCTGAGGGCGTTCATCTGCACAGAGACGGTATCGGCGTCGCGCTGAATGCGGCGCACTGTCTCGGCGCGTTCCTGGGCTTGCGGATCGTTAGGCACGACGCGCAGCGCGCCCTCGTACTTGCGCAGTGCTTCGCCCCAATTGTCTACGGCCATTAGGCGGTCGCCTTCAGCGATCAATTCGCGGGCCAGCGCCAAATCCTGGATGTCCAGCAGAGCCTGTTCTACGTCGCGCCACGACAAAATGCCCTCTCGTTCGGCCAATTCGCGGGCTTCGCGGTAGAGCTTGGCGGCTTCTTCGTAGTTGCCGGCGCGCACCAGCGAATTGGCGCGGTTGTAGGCGACGCGCGCTTCGAACGGCACACGATGATCGGGGACAATGCCGCGAATCAGGTTGTCTTCGCTCTTCTGGCGGTAGTCTAGGGCTGTGGGATTGTGCGGCTCTTGGGCCAGGATGCGGTTAGCGACTTCGATGGTCTGCTGATAGTCGCCGGCGTAGTAGAGTTCCGTGAGTTGGCTCAGCCATTGGCTGATGTCTCCGCTCGCGCCGACAGAGCCGCCGTAGACAGGGTTGCGCGGCCCGTAGCTGGCTGGAGCGTTGCTGCGCGGCGGATCGGGTAGGCGGGGCGGCGGTGGCAGGCTGGCTTTGGGCATGGCTAGGCCGTAGCGCGTGAACAAGTCGCTGACGCGGCGGCTGGCCTGTTCGCTGCGCTTGGCAGCTTGTAGTAGCAACTCGGCCACCTCTCTATCGGCGCTGTTCAAGCTAAGCGCTTCGGCCAGCAGGTCAATGGCGTCGTCCACATCTTCATCGTCGCCGGCCATCTCCAGGCGAATCTTAGCGCGGCGCAACAGGCCGCGCGCGACGCTGTCTCCGCTGGTCGTGGGACTGGCAGGGATAGGCGACGGAGGCGGAGCGGCGGTGCGGCTGGGATTGGTGGGCTTGTCGCTGCTGGGCGACAAGCGGCGAGCCAAGCGGGTGATGAGAGCCTGCGCATCAGCTTCGTAGGGCGTGTTCTTGGCGTCGGCCAACAGGTCGCGCACGGCGCGCTCGGTAGCGGCGGGGTTGGCGTTGGGCGGCAGCGCGTCAATCTGAGCGCGGAGTTGATCGATACGGCGGGGTAGATCGCGCATAGAGTATGGCCTCATCAGATGAAGTACGCGCCACATTGTAGCGTTGTTGCCCAGTGCTTTGTAGGGGACTGGGCGCGCTCCCCTACAATTTTCTCTCATCGGGCATTAGACTAGCTTCGCTTTTGGCCACAAGCGGCGCTTGTGGAGGACAAGACTACACAGGGTGAGACGATGAAACACATTTGCGTCATTGGGACGGGCTATGTGGGGCTGGTGAACGCCACCTGCTTTGCCGACCTGGGGAACAAAGTAGTGACAGTTGACATTGATGAGGCGAAGATCGCCAAACTCAAGCGCGGCGAAATGCCTATTTATGAGCCTGGCCTAGAGGAGCTAGTTGAGCGTAATGTCAGGGCAGGCCGCTTGTCCTTCACCACTTCTTACGAAGAGGGCCTAGAAGACGCCGAATTCGTCTTCGTGTGCGTCGGCACGCCTTCAGCGGTGGACGGCGAAGCCGACCTGAAGTACGTGCGCGCAGCGGCCCAGACCATCGCGCAGACGATGAAGAAGCCGCTCATCATCATCAATAAATCGACTGTGCCGGTGGGAACGGGCGATTGGACGACGGAGATCATCAGCAAGAGCCAGCCAAAGCCCATCCCATTCGCAGTCGTGAGCTGCCCAGAGTTCCTGCGCGAGGGCGTAGCCATCCAAGACTTCATGAAGCCGGATCGTACGGTCTTGGGGTCGAGCGACCGCGCAGCGGCAGAGAAGGTGGCGGCGCTTTATGAGCCGCTGGGCGCACCCGTCCAAATCACCGACATCCGCACGGCAGAGATGATTAAGTACGCCAGCAACGCCTTCCTAGCGACGCGAATCAGCTTCATCAACGAGATCAGCATCATCTGTGAACGCTTGGGCGCAGACGTGACGGAAGTGGCGAAGGGCATGGGCTACGACAAGCGCATTGGCCCGCACTTCCTACAAGCCGGCACCGGCTACGGCGGTAGTTGCTTCATGCCCGATGAGACGCTCTTCACGCTCAACAGCCCCAACGTGGCAGCTGAACGAATCGTCGACAGCTTTCAACGCAGCGTTGGTACGACCATCCAAGAAGGCGACGTCCAAGTCAAATATCCCCAAGACAAACACGTCCTAGGCTTCGACGTACACACGGGTCAGTCCATAATCACTCGCGTGAAAGCGCTCACCAAGCGGCCCTACCAGGGCATGATGGTGACGGTCAAAACCAGCATGGGCCGTGAACTGCGTGTGACAACCGACCATCCAGTGCTTATCCATGACGGGCAGGCTTTTCGGCTCATCCCCGCAATCCACGTTGCTCCAGGCGACCGCGTGGCTACGCTGATGAGGCTGCCGCAGACCACTGTGCCGTCGTCATACAATCTGCTTGATTGGCTCGCAGAGACGGACTTGGAGCAGGATGTTTTCCTCACGGCTGACGAGCCGATCATCAGCGACGCCTACGATCAGCACCGTCAGGCTATCGCCTCTCACTTGCTCAAACGCCCTGAGGAGATCAAGAGGCGCAATCGGATGAGCTTGCGCGTCTATCGTCATTTGCAAGCAACCGTCGGCCTGAGCTTCTCAGCTGAGAAAATTCGCCTGTACACTGCCAAAGATGCAGAAGCGCGTTTGAGCGCTCACATCGAGGTTGACAGCAATTTCATGCGTCTTCTGGGCTACTACGTCTCCGAAGGCTTCATCAGCCAGGACGTTGGACGAGATGGCAGCCGACGCGAGCGCATTAGTTTCACCTTCCACGAGGACGAACGCGAGTGTCTCGGCGATGTACAATCCATCTTGAGACACTACGGCTTGAAGTTCATCGTCCGCACCAAAGCTCACACGACAACGATCATGGTTTCATCGCGCGTTTTGGCTTGGCTGATCCGTGACGTTCTAGGTTGCGGCACAAATCCAAGCGACAAAGCGCTGCCCAACATCGCATTCAATGTGAGCGACGACTTGCGCCTGGAACTGGCGCGTGGGGCTTTCAGCGGCGATAGCGCGCTGACTACCATCCGAGATGGTGAGGACTCCATGCTGGAATACGCCACCACCAGCAAACGCCTGGCCGATGGCATGACACTGTTGCTCCAATCAATCGGAGTTGTTCCGTCGGTGTGCCAGCGCATGACGAACAAATCCGCCCATCTTGCCTATGTTTTGCGCATCGGTGGTCATCGACAACTTGACCGAATGCGCAATGTCCTGGCTGACAAGCGCCGTCGACCAATTGACGACCTGCTGAGCAGACACGAGCGACACATTGCTCAGGGAGGCTTCCAACGTTATGAAGACTACGCCATCCTCACTGTGCAGGACGTGGAGTACATGCCTGTCGATACCCAGGTTTACAGCCTAGAGACCGAAGCAGGCGTCATCGTCGGCTCATATGGGATGATCCAAAAGCAGTGCTTCCCCAAAGATGTGAAGGCTCTGGCCAACATGGCCCTGACGCACGGTATGCACCCACAGCTCTTGAACGCCGTCATGGAGATCAACGACTTCCAGCGCAAGCACATCGTCATCAAGGTGCGCGACTTAGTGGGCGGCACGTTCGAAGGCAAAGTGATCGGCGTCCTGGGCTTGGCCTTCAAGGAGAACACCGACGACGTGCGCGAGTCGCCAGCTCTGACCGTCGTCCGTCAGATGATGAACGGCGGCGCTCAGGTGCGCGCTTATGATCCGGTGGCGATGGACAACGCCATCAAAGAAGCGCCCGGCATGATCTTGTGCCACAACCCCTACGACGTGGCCGAAGGCGTGGACTGCCTAGTCATTATGACCCCCTGGAACGAATTCAAGCAGCTCGATATGGCCCGTATCCTGCGCGCTCAGCGCCATCCCAACATAGTCGATGGCCGCAACTTGTACGATCCCGCCACCATGCGCAGGTTAGGCTTCACCTATCGCGGCGTAGGGCGTGGCTACAACGGCGCAGGCCACCACGACGAAGCTTGAGGCACAGGCGCTCATCCCCTGACTCAGGCCAGGCGCTCTAATAGCGCAGGAATTTCTTGCAACGATTGGACGACGGCATGAGGCCGCACGTCCGTGCCATCTTTGGGGAAAGTCGGCAAACGGGCCGTGTGCTGTTCCAGCAGAGCCACGCGCTCCAGCGGATCAGCGGCGCGCCAGGCCAGCACCTCGGCGCTCAGAGAGCGGCCTTCAGCTTCTTCTACCTGGCCCAGCGGAAAGCGCAGCACGCTGATGAAGCCGTTGCGAACTGGGCAGATCACGTCGTCGTAGTAATGATCGCCAATTTGGACGAAACGCTTGTCTGCACGGTCGGCAGTGTAGCGCGCGTAAAAGTCGGGGCTGGTCTTTAAGTAGCCTGTACGGTCGGGGGTGAGTACATCGTCGAAGTAGGCAGCCAGGCCCGTCACCTGCAAGATGGGGTCTTGGTACTTGCTCAGGCCTTTGGTGGCGACGACCAGCGTGCAGCCCATATCGCGCAGGCGCGCCAACATGCTAGGGGCTTCGTCCAGCACGTCGATGGCGTCGGGATGAGCGTAGGCGCGCCATAGGTCAATGCCGCGCTGGCTGAGCGACGCGCCGTGCCGTGCGGCGATCTGTTCGATGATGTCATCCCAGTCCATCGTCAACGGGTTGTCGGGGTCTTCGCGCTGGCGGCGTTCGTTTTCGCGGCTCATCTCGTGCGCCAAGTCGGCGACGGGAATGCCCGTCTGGTCGCGAATCTCTTGGAGCAGCGCTCCTAGCGCACGGCGGCTGAAGCGATTCTCGACCAGCGTGCTGTCGATGTCGATGAAACAAATGGTTTGCATGAGGATTTACCCTGGTCGAATGCGGCATGGGCCAATGTCAGAAAAAATGGACAAAAAAGCCTGTAGTGCAAAGCAGATTATAATCAGATTATCGCTCTACACATTCTCAGGAGACTTTCGTATGCGTTACAAGCTCGCGCGCGTCCTATTGGCGTTGTTCGCTCTATGCGCGCTGACATCAGCCAGCCTGGCACAGCGCGGCAGGCCCACCCCCATCCCCGACAGCGACGGCGACGGGATCAACGATGCCGCCGATGCTTGCCCCTTCGAGTTTGGATTGCCTTCGCTGAATGGCTGCCCAGACACCGACGGCGACGGCTTCGCCAACAACGTCGATCAATGCCCACGCGAGCCAGGCCGCAATCAGGGCTGCCCGACGCCACCCAGCGGCGGCTCAAGCCCAGGCCAACCCGCAGACGCCTCGCCAGGAGGATCAGGCCAGCCTAATCAGCAGCCCCAAGCTCCCGCCGAAACCGCCCCAGAGCCGACGCGCGCGCCGAGCTTCCGCCCGCCCCCTGCGCCAGCGCGCGGCTGCGTGGTCACGCCAGCGACCGATACCCAGGTGAACCTGCGCCGCGCCCCCAGCACCCGCGCAGAGGTAGGGGAGCGTCTGTCGGTCGGTGAGCAACGCCCCGCCCACTTCAAGACAGCCGACGCCGCGCGCGTGTTGTGGTACGCCGTCATGGGCCGCGCGGGGTTGCTGTTTGCTAGCGGCCAGGCGGTGGCGGCGCAAGGGCCAGATTGCCCAGACCTGCCCGACCTGAGCCTAGACGGTCTGCCTGATCCGCTGGAGGGCCAGGGGCTGGACGTGCGCGGCTTCGGCGACTATGAGCGCCGCTCGGTGGTGGATGGGGAAGGACGCAACTGCCTGCTACTGGCGCCGACCAACATCGCTCGGCCTGTGCTGAACCTGTGCGTCGACGAGGAAGAAGGCTTCGACTTGGGCCTGCTGTCGGGCATGGACTTCAGCTTCGACGAAGACGAAGCCGCGCAGGATGGCAAGCGGCTCATCCGATACGCGCTCAACCCGCTGGCTGGCAGGTTAGGTGATGGCAGCGTCGTACCTGATCCATCGCAGCTTGCGCCAGAGGATTTGCTGCAAGGCGTCGAGATCGACCTGAGCCTGTTGGGAGATGAGGCAGAAGACCCGCTGGGCGGCCTGGTGCTAGACACGCAGAGCGGCAAGGCAAAGTGCTTCCCTGGGGACTCAGAATGCAAGAAAAAGGCCCTCGCGGAGCTAGTGGCCCAAGTCGCGCCCTTCCTGTTCTACCTGCTAAACGCTTCGCAAGCTATCAAGTTCGGCTATGTTCTGCCGCCCCCACCGCCGCCGCAGGTGACGCCCACGCCGACGCCTGGGCCGCAGGTCGTCGATAACCCCAACGCCTGCCTGCTGGGCAGCACAGACGCCAGCGGTCTGGCTTATGCGCAACCTTTCCAGCCCCAGAGCTTCCCGTTGGTTTACAGCGAATCGCCGTTCCAAGGTCTAATTTTGCAATTCATCAACCTCTTTGCTCTGAGCGATGTACGCCTGAGCGCCGATGTGCCTGATGCAATTGTCTCGTATATGAGATTAGCGGCCTTCCTCAACAAAGGTAGTGTTATTAGTCCAGTTGCTGAGGCTGAAACTGATGCGGAGAGTCTCTCGCTTGATCTGTCTGTCGGCTTCTATCCACTCCTCGTTGTGAACGTTGAGCTGGACTACCAACCTTACGCTGTCGGCGTTGATAAAACACCAGAGAATACGCTCATCATCCGCTGCCAGCAGATCATCAAGTAGTGGAAATGGCCCAAGTGCCAGAGGTGTGGGGAGGCAGGCCAATGGCTTGCCCCCGCGCTGAGCTGGACTGGCTTCAGCGTTGAACCTCGCTGAGCTGGCGGACGACAGGGATGCGCAAGCCCGCCGGGTTGCGCACCAGGCCTGCATCGGCGCTCAGCCAGCCGATTTGCTGGCTGCCGTCGGTGCAGGTGGCTTCGATGACGTACCAGTTTTTGTTGAAGCTGATCCCCAGCAGCAGATGTTCCATGCGTCCCTGCACAAGGCACAGCAGTGGCGAGAGACTATCGAGGTCGCCGTAGAGCGGATTGCCCGTGAAGCCCACATAGAGCGTGGCCGGCGTGATTTCGGCGACAGTTTGGATGACAGGAAGACGTGACAGGTCGCCTCGCAGTAGCACCACTTCGTTGGAAATCCAGCCGCGCAGGTCGCCTGTTTGGACGTACCACCACGTCTGTCGCTCGTTTTGACCCAGCACGATCAGGTTGTCGCCGCCGCGCACCACGCCCACGCGGGTGAAGCCCACGCCAGGGCCGCTGCGCAAATTGGCCGCGCGCGCGTTGACGATGGCGTAGCCAGGCACTTGGGCGATGGCGGTCGGATCGACAGGCAGGGCCAAAGACGGCGCTTGATTGATCCCAACAGAGGGCGAGCGATCCAGCGACGCCGCCAGTTCGGCAGTCAAGTTGCAGGCGATAGGCGGCAGACCGGGCAGGCGCAGCGCATCGCCGAGGCGGCGGAAGTTGAAGATCAGCACCTCCTGGAGCGTCGCGTCATCGCTCAGGGTGACGATGCAAGGGGGTGACTCAGAAGGGAGCAAGGCGGGGGTCGGGGTGGGCGCTGGCGTCTGGGCCAAGCTCCAACCGACGACTGCGCTCAAGCAAAGGGCAGCAGACAGCGCCAGATGTTTCATCGGATTGTCTCTCCTTAGTATCGTCGTGAATGTTCTGACTGCATTGTAACGCCAAAAGGCGATTCTGGCAGAAGCACCGCAGAAACAGCTCAGTCTTACGCCTCAGCCTGCCTGAGCCTTGTCTGCTTCAATCTGCTCCAGCGCTTCCTGCCAGCTCATCACAAAGCGATATTTTTTCATCAGTTGGCTCAGGCCATAGGCGCTGCTCAAGGCATTCATGAGGCGCGTCGTCAGCACGTCTTGCCTGACGAAGAAGACCAGCCTCTCGTTGGGTGGATCAAGTTCCAACAGGCGGCGCAGTTTCGTCAAGTTGCTGCCGTGTGGCAGCAAGGCAGAACTCTTGACGTAGTAGTGGTAGACGCTATAGACGGCATGAGGCTGCTGTTCGACCGTTTGGTTGAGCAGCGGCACAGATGCGAAGGCATCTTCCCACGTCCAGGGCCTGAAAATTTCCAGCACGATGATCGTCTTCTCTTGGTCGAACCAACTCAAGCGGAAGACTTCGGACTGCTTCAGGACTTCGGCAACTTCTAACACTTGACGACTCTCCCTGGGTTACTCCAAGTCAACTCTTGGTAATTATAGGTTATAAAGATATGTAAGGCAAGGCTTATGCGACTCATGAACGCAGAGCTTGTCCCCACCCTCATCCCTGAGTTGGGATGAGGACTAGGAGCTTTGTGCGTTTGCTCTGCTCGTCAACCCGTTATGCGGCGTATTTTCGTCAATTCTGCGCTATAATGGCGTCATTGTGGCTCGTTGATTTTGCGTTAGGCGGACGTGAGCATGGACACATCCAACTTCCCCACAGCCCAGCAGCTCTGGCACGCACCCGACAAGACCTCTTGGACAGGTCAAGACAAAGCCACCCCTGCCCTAGCAGACGTGCCAGCCCTCCCGTCCGACTTGGAGAGCCGCCCGCGTCTGCCCGGCGGCTGGCACTTGCCCGATCCCAAGCACACGGTCTACGACGCCGCCAGCACCGTCTCCGTCCCTCAGCGCCAAGCCGCGCCCGCTGCCGTGCGCAGCGTCGCTCCAGCCGCTCTCAGCCCAGAAGACCTGATCGCGGAAATTCTAGGTCAGGCCCGCTCCAGCGCCCGCCCGATCAGCCCAGAGCCGCTCGCGCCAGAAGATATGCTGTTGCTCGGCACGCCCGCCAGCGAAGACCAGTCGACGATCGTTGTGCCACAGCCAGCTGACGAGGAAGGCACGGTGTTGCTGCCTGGCATTGGCGAAGACGAGACGGAAGCCTTCAGCTTCAGCGAATTGGCGGCCCTGCAGGAGCTAGAACGCCAAGCGGCTCAAGATCAAGCAAAAGAGGTGAAGCTAGAGGAGGACGACCTCTCGCCAGCGGCCCAAATGGCCCTGCTGGCCAAGCAGGCCGAAGCTATCCTGCCGCTGGGCGCAGTTCCTCAACCTGACCCCAACGACCCCGCCGAGGTAGCGCGCCAGCGCCTGCGCGAGCTGGAAGCCAGCACAGGAGCGACGCGCGTTCTGACAGAAGCTCCTTCTCCCGTCTCTGCTGCCCTGGCGCTAGACGAAGCCGACCAGCAGACGCGCGAGCAAATGCGCCAGGCTCGCAGCGCCATCCAAATGATCCGCCAACAGTACGACGCCGGCCAGATCAGCTTGGAAGCCGCCGAACAGCAGCAGCAGAACTACTACGTCTGGGACGCCAAGCGCCAGACCTACTGGCAGTTCGGCATCAACAAGCTGCGCTGGTTTAAATATGAGACGACCCGTCCCGGCGCTCAGTGGGAAGAAGCCGACCCGCCCTTCCCGCTGGACGAGACCGAGCCGCTGCTAGGCGGATCGCTGCCCTACTACAGCCAACCACAGCAGCAGGTCGAAGTTAGCAGCAGTACAGGCCAGGTCTACGGCACGGACGGTCAGAGCGCCGAGCAGACCATCGCCAGCCCAGCCGCCCTGGTCAATGAGCTGGATATGACTTATCTCGGCAGCGGTCAGGGGACGCAGCAGAACATCAGCGTCGTGCAAGACACCATCCCCGTTGCGCGTCTAGGTGAGCTTGGCGCTCCAGGCCAGACCACCGTCCCTAGCGCCCAGCCCGCCATCCCTGGCTACGGCGACCAGCCCCGCCAAACCGAGGAGACGCCCAAATTCGACGCCCTGCGCGAACGCGAGCGCAGCAGCGCCGCTCGCGCCTTCATCTTGGTGCTGGTGGGCCTAATCGCCTGCGGCGCTATCGCCGCCGTGGCCGCCATCGGCGGCGCCACTGCCTGGTACAACCAGCAGATCAGCCCCTGGTTGAGCGCCATCGACGCCCTGAGCAACTATCAGCCCGATTTTCAGACGGCGCGCATTCTGGATGCCGAGGGCAACCTGATCGTGGAGCTGAGCGGGCGCGGTGGCGCGCGCCAAAACGTCTCGCTGGATCGAGTCTCGCCCTTCCTCATCCACGCCATCATCAGCTCCCAGAATCCCACCTTCTACGACGACGCTGGCTATTCGCTGGGGGCTGTCCTCCAGTCGGCCAGTCGCGCGCTCAGCGGTGGCGGCGAAGTGAACCTCAAGCCCACCATCACCCAGCAGGTGGCGCGCAACCTGGTGCTGAAGAACCCCAGCCCCACCGCTCAGCAGAGCATTTTGGAGGGTCTGGTGGCGATGGAGATCGCCAACCGCTACGATAAAAACTTCATCTTGCAGCTCTACCTGAACGAGTCGTTCTTCGGCAACCAGAGCTACGGCGTGGAAGCGGCTGCGCGCTTCTACTTCAATCAGCCGGCTGCGCGCGTGAATTTAGCCCAAGCGGCTATGTTGGCGGCAGCACTGCGCTCGCCGGCGGCCAACGATCCCGTCGTCAATCGTGTCCAGGCGGCCCGCGCCGCTCGCGACGTCATCCGCGAGATGTTGGCCGTCAACTGCCTGCAATTCCAGCACGGCGCGCGCGAACTGTTCTGCGTCAATGAGAACGTGTTCGTCGTCCAAGACGGCCAGAACGCCCCGCTGCTGCGCGTCAACGCTGATGGCACGTTCGGCGGCGCGCTGGCCATCCAATTGGCAGTCGTAGAGACGGACAGCTACCAGCCCCGCGAAGCGCGCGGCAAATACCAGCACTTCGTCAACTACGTGCTGGGGATCATGGAGGCGACCTACGGCGCAGAAGCCATCTTCCAGCGCGGCTTCACCGTCTACACTACGCTCATCCCGCGTATGCAGGACGAGTCGGAGCGCGCCCTGCGCCAGCAGATCAGCGCGTTGGTCAGCAACGGCGTCAACACCGGCGCCATCCTCATCACCGATCCCACGACTGGCGCCATCCGCGCCTTCGTCGGCAGCCCCGACTTTAACAACGCCGAGGTGAATGGGCAGGAAGACTACGCGCGCACCTGGCAGCAGAGCGGCGACATCATCAAACCGCTGGTCTACGCGGCGGCGCTGGAAGGCGGCCCGAACGGCTACTACACCCCTGCCAGCGTGCTGTTCGATGTGCCATCGCAGTACACGGGCCTGGGCGGGGCTGTCTTCACCCCAACCAACGTCGGCGGACGCTTCTCTGGTGTTTTGCCGCTGCGCAATGCTTTAGCCACCATCAACACCGTGACGGCAGTCAAGACGTTGGAATTCGTCGGGACGGACAAATTCGCTGATCTAGCGGGCCGCCTGGGCCTGAACTTCTTGCCAGAAGAGCCGATCACGGTGCAGACGGCGGCCGGCTTCAACCAGGTACGCCTCATCGACCTGATGAAAGCTTACGGCACGCTGGCCAACGGCGGTCGCTTCACGAGCCTGCACGCCATCGAACGAGTGACGGAGAACATCGATGGGACGGAGGTGGACGTCGTGCCGCCGCAACGCACTCCGCCGACGGCGGCTGTCTCGCCGCAAATTGCCTTCCTCATGCAAAACCTGCTCAGCGACGACCAGGCGCGGACTGGCGTCTTCCCGCCCAACAGCGCTCTGACGCTCCAGCGCCTGGGCCTGCCCACCCAGGGCGCGGTGGCCACCTACAGCGGCACTAGTCCGCGCAGCGATTCGTTGTGGACAGTGGGCTTCACTAACAACACTGTGATCGGCGTGTGGCTGGGGACGTATGACGACAAACCCACCACCAACGCCAGCGGCTTCACCGCCGCCGCCCCGCTGTGGAATCGCTTGATGGAGATGGCGTTGACGGGGCGCAACCCCTCACCCTTTGGCAACCCCGGCGGCGTGGTGCAAGACACGGTGTGCGCCGATAGCGGCACGCTGGCTGGGGGTACGAACTGCCCCAACCGCCGCGCCGAAATCTTCATCCAGGGCCAGCCTGCCCCTTCGCCACAGCAGGGCTTCGCCGCCCAGGTCATCATCGATAGCTGGACGGGCTTCCGCGCCAACAACTTCTGCCCAGAGAACCAGGTGACGCAGACCTTCCTCAACATCAGCGATCCCTTCGCCATTCAGTGGATCAACGGCACGCCCGAAGGCCGCGCCTGGGCGCAGCGCGTGGGCTTGCCCGCCAATGCTCAGCCCATCCCCGCCCAGGAATGCCAGCAAGGCCAGACCTTCCCGACGATCATCCTGAACGCGCCAGGGCCAGAGGGCCAGCCCCTCAGCGGCACGGTGACCATCACGGGCCAAGTCACGGCCACCGATTTCGCCCGCTTCGACCTAGAATTCGCCCCCGCCAACAGCGCCAACTTCCAGCGGATCGTCACCAATACCCAGCAGTTCCCAACCCCCGGCTCGACCCTCGCCACCTGGGACACGACTGCCGTCCCCAACGGGACGTATACCCTGCGCCTGGCCGCCTACTCCACGCGCGGTGGCTTCATCTTCCGCACTGTCAACGTCACGCTCAACAACGTGCCACCGACGCCGACGCCGACCCTAGAGCCGACGCTGCCGTCCGTCATCTTGCCCACTGTCGATCCCAACTTGGGCGGAGGCGGCAGCTTCTTGCCGCCCACCATCGGGCCGGGCTTCACGCCTTTGCCCTTCGATCCGCTCGGCCCGACGCCGACGCTCATGCCCTGAGCGGAGGAGATGGTGAGCCTGAGCTATAGCACAAGCTCACCGCCGAAGCACAGATTGAACGTCGATGGCATACCTCACTGGCCATGCGCTGCCAACCAGTCCAGGATGGCAGGCAGGCTAGTGTCGCTGGTCTGGCGGATCATGTCTATGCCATGCGCGTTGCCAAGGTAGCTGAGCGTCGTCACCACGTTCGGCGCGGCTTCGACCATGCGCGGCACGCCCTGGCGCGGGTAGCGGTCGCGCTCTGCGTAGATGACGAGGACTCTGCGCTCGCCGAACTGCTCCGTCAGCGGCACGCGCACGCCAATGCCGTAGTATTCCCAGCCTGGCGAGATGGCGATGGCGGTCTTGCAGGCTGGGTCAGCACCGCACGCGACGATGGCCAGCACAGACCCCATGCTGCTGCCCAGCATCGAGATGGCGTCGCGCACGCCCTGGCCGCGCACCCAAGCAGCCCAATCGGCCACGTCTAACAGGGCTTTGGGCCAGTTGATCCGCCCGCGCGTCTGGCCGTAGCCGCGCAGATCGACGGCCAGCACGTTGTAGCCGTTGGCGGTCAGCGTTTCAATGATGGGCGACCAGCCCTGGCGGTTGCTATAGAGCTGGTGCAGCAGGATGACCGTGGGGCTGTCGGCGCTGACCTGCACCCATGTCCCGACCAGCGTTAGGCCATCGCGAGCCTTCAGAGCGACGTCGCGCACGCCGTCCTGAGCCAGGACGGGACAGGTCAGCAGCAGAGCCAGCAGGATGGATAGGCGTTGGGCAGGTTTCATGAGGTTGCGGCGCTCTCTCGGTGAGGCAAGGCGACGCTGAAGATCGTCCCTTGTGGCTGGGCATTGCGGAAGCTAATGCGGCCTCCGTGCAGTTCAACGATGTGTTTGCTGACGTTCAGGCCCAGGCCATGTCCTGGCTCGGCCACGTTGTCGGCGCGGTAGAAGGGCTGGAAGATGGAGTCGGCGGCGTCGGCAGGAATGCCGACGCCGCTATCTTCCACTTCAATGAGGGCCTGATCGTCCTGGCGGACTAGCCGCACGATGACATGACCTTCTTTGGTGTACTTGATGGCGTTGCCGACTAGGTTAGTGACGACCTGGATCATGCGGTCGCGATCCGCTGTAACAATCAGTGGCTCAGCGGGTAACTCCAGGCTCAGGCGCAGACCCTTCTGTTCGGCGTCGTGCGCAGCCAAGTTGACGACTTCTTCCAAGACGTCTTGAAGAGCTATCGGGACTGTGTCTAGGGTGATGAGGCCGCGTTGGAAGCGCGAGATGGTCAGCAAATCGTCGACGATGCGCTGCATGCGCGCCGTTACGCTGTGAATGACCTGGATATGCTCGCGGAATTTGTGAGGCTGGCGATCTAGCAGGAAGAGACGCGTCTTCAGATTGGCGATGGGGGTGCGCAACTCGTGACTGGCGTAATCCACGAAGCGCGACTTGTGTTCCTCCAGGGCCTTCTGTTGGCTGATGTCGCGGAAGGTGGTCAGCGCGCCGACGGGCTGGCCCTTCTCATCGCGCACCGCCACGATCGTCACCTCGGCGTCGAATTCCTCGCCTGTCTTGCGGCGCAAGCGCAACTCTCGCGACCAGAAGCCTTCATGGTGGTAGCTTCGACTCACATCGGCTAAGACAGCGTGGTTTTCTTCGAGGTCAATAGCGTGAGCCAAGAGCTTGTCGGGAACATCCACGTCGTTCAAGTCGTAACCGGTGAGTGCGGTGAAGGCTGCGTTGACGTAGCGTCCTCGTCCCTCTTCAATGTAGATCAGGCCCTCGTGGATGGCGTCGAGGATAGTGTTCAGCTCACGGTTGGCCTTAGCCAGTTCGCTGGTACGAGCAGCGACTTGCTCTTCCAGATCGACGTTCTGCTGGCGCACTGCTTGGCTCAGGCGCGTGTTTTCGATGGCGATGGCCAGCAGGTCGGCCAGAGATTGAAAGAGGCGTACATCGGTGGTGCTGAACTGACCCAAGCGCTGGCTCTGCACGTCCAACGCGCCGATGACGCGGCCTCGGATAGTGAGCGGCACGGCCATCTCGGCTTGCGTCTCTGGCAGACTGGGATTGGCGTGATGAGTGGGATCGTTGTGCGCGTCATTGGCCAGGTAGTAACGCGCCGTAGCCGTCACATAGCCAATGATGCCGACGCCCCCAACCTGCATTCGGTGGCCCTGCGCCACCAGCGCAGCGCTGCTCGGCGTCGTGCCAGCAGCCACGCGCAGCGTCGCGTAGTCGCCGCCTTCATCCAGGAGAAAGATGGCCGCATGGTAGAAGCCGAAGCGCTCGACGATGAGCTGCACGCTGCGCTGGAGCAATTCGTCCAGGTCGTTCAACGCAGAGATGTCGCGGGCAATTTCTGCGGCCACGTAAATCTGGTCGTTGTGCGCGCGCGACTCCTCCAGCAGGCGCTCGTTCTCGTCGATGGACTGCTGCCACAGGCTCATCTGCTTGCGCGTCTCACGGACAAAGACTATGGTCAGGACGATGTAAAGAGAGACGCACAACCCATAGATCGCAAAGACGAGGGGCGGCGAGCTATGTTCCAGGAGATAAAACACGCTGATGGCTACCGACAGCAAAAACAAGGCAATGACGCCGTAGCCCAGCGTTGCGACGATACGTTTGTGATGGATCGCCTGAGCGGCGTAAGGCGCTGCATCAGTCATGGTGACAGCCTATCGAACGTAAGCTGAGCGCGTTGCCTTTATCTTAAACTCATCCTCTCCAGAGCGCAATCTGACGATGATTGTTGCTCAGAGTGGCCGCATGAGTCGTAGACATAGGTTCGGCCTTCGCCCTGAAGGAGAACGGCGATGGATGAGGGTTCGAACAGACTTGAAGGCCGAGGCGAGATGAGGGAGATGGATTTCTGCATCGGCCCCAGATGACCGCTCAGCTTTCCAAGCCAAGATCAGCCAAGCCCCTTAAACAGACTTCACACGTCCTTTAATTACTGACGCTATAGAATGACGATTTGTCCACGTTTGCCGAGAGATTGGCACATTCGTGAACTTTGCGCTCGTCAGCGTCATAGGAATGAGGAGAGAGAAGACGTGAAAAGACTATCCCTTGCGCTCGTACTAGTGTTCACGTTGGCGTTGGCCGCTCGTGGCCAGGAGATTCAGGACGGGATCATCATCCTGCCCGAACAAGACCCATTAGATTTCAGCGGCGACATCGTCATCGCCGGCAGCTCCACCGTCTTCCCGCTGACGAACCGCATGGCTCAGCGCTTCACCGAGGACGGCTTCCTGGGCAAGATCACCATCGACAGCATTGGCACAGGCGCTGGCTTTGAACGCTTCTGCGTCAGCGGCGACAGCGACATCAGCAACGCTTCGCGCGCCATCCGCGCCGCCGAAGTGGACAAGTGTCGGGCTAACGGCCGCGAACCGCTGGAATTTCGCGTCGGCACTGATGCCCTGGTCGTCGTCGTCAACAACGACAACGACTTCGTCAAAGACCTGAGCCTAGAAGAGTTAGCCCTGCTGTTCAGCACCGCCAAGCTGTGGTCAGACGTGCGCCCTGAGTTCCCCGCCGAGCCGATTGCGCGTTTCATCCCCGGCACAGACAGCGGCACGTTCGACTTCTTCGTGGAAGCCGTCTTCAAGGGTGACGAAGCCGCTATCCTAGCCGCCGACAATCTGCGCCTGTCAGAAGACGACGACGTACTGGCCAAAGGCATTGAAGCCAACCAGTATGCTGTCGGCTTCTTCGGCTTCGCCTACCTAGCGAGCCATATTGACCGCGTCCATGCCATCGCGGTTGAAGGCGTTGAACCCAACGAACAGTCGGCGGAAGATGGCAGCTATCCGTTAGCTCGTCCTCTGTTCATCTACAGCGACGCCAAGATCATGACCGACAAGCCTCAAGTGGCGGCCTTCATCGGCTACTACCTGAGCCTAGTGAACGAAGAAATCTTGGATGTGGGCTACTTTCCGGCCAGCGACGACGCGCTCAACCTGGCCAAGAACACCTGGTTGGCCGCGATGGGCCTGCCCGCCTTCGACCTGGAAGACGAGGCCGAGGCGACGCCAGAGGCTACCGCTGAGGCGACGGCTCGGCCCTAGACCTGGCTGAGCCGTTCCCGTTCGTGGCGGAACTGCGTCTCGTAAAGCGAGGCGTATAGGCCGCCACGCGCCAGCAGATCGTCGTGCCTGCCGCGCTCGACGATCTGCCCACGATCCATCACCAGGATGAGGTCGGCGGTTAGGATGGTACTGAGGCGATGAGCGATGACGATGGTCGTGCGGCCTTGCTGCAAGCGACCCAGCGCTTCTTGGATGAGCGCTTCGCTCTGGCTGTCCAGGCTGCTGGTGGCTTCGTCCAGCACCAGCAAGCGCGGGTTCTTGAGGATGACGCGGGCGATGGCCAGGCGCTGCTTCTCGCCGCCGCTCAGGCGATAGCCGCGCTCTCCGACGACGGTATCGTAGCCCTGGGGCAGGCCCATGATGAAATCGTGGATGTTGGCGGCGCGACAGGCGTCCTCCAACTCAGCCTGAGCAGCATCCAGCTTGGCGTACAGCAGGTTAGTGCGGATAGTGTCGTGGAACAGATAGGTCTCTTGCGTCACCATGCCGATGTGCTGAACCAGACTGTCCAGGGTCAAGTCGCGCAGATCGTGGCCGTCTAGCAGCACCGCGCCCTCGGTAGGATCGTACAAGCGCGGGATCAGGTAGGTGAGCGTGGTCTTGCCCGCCCCGCTCGGCCCAACCAGGGCGGCCACTTGGCCGGGCTGCAGCTTGAAAGAGATCGCTTGCAGGGCAGCCTCGCGGGCCTGATGATGACCGGACGGAGCAGCGGGCGCGTGGCCACTGACCCTGTCGCCGCCCAGGACAGCGCGCACGCTGTCTGAGCGGCCGTGCCGCGTCACTTCGCGCAGCGGGGCGTCTTCATCCAGGGCATAGACGAAGCTCACGTTGCGGAATTCTAGCTCGCCACGCACTTGCTCTAGGCGCAAGGCGTCGGGCTTGTCGGCGATTTCGCGCGGCAAGTCGATGATCTCGAAGACGCGTTCAAAGCTCAGCATCGACGTGGCGAAGTCCACCGGCGCATTGGTCAGAGCTTGCAGCGGCCCATAGAGCTGAGTGAGGTATGTGCCGAAAGCGACGATAGTGCCGACGGTGAACTCGCCGCTCAGCACTAGATGGCCGCCCACCCAATACACCAGCGCCGTCCCCATCACGCTCACCAGGCCGATGATGATGAAAAATTGCGTCCCCAGCACGGCGCGCCGTATGCCGGCTTGACGCACGTCGGCAGCGCGCACACGGAAGCGCTCAACTTCCATCGGGGCGCGCCCAAACAGCTTGACCAGCAGCGCCCCGCTGATGTTGAGCGTCTCACTGACCATCGCGTTCATCTGCGCGTTGCTGTCCATTTGCTGGCGGATGATGGCGCGCAGGCGTCCGCCCATGCGCCGCGCAGCCCAGATGAAGAAGGGCATCACCATCACCCCTAGCAGCGTCAAGCGCCATTCTAGCGCCAACATGACGCCGGCGGTGGCGACGACGGTGATGAAGTTGGTGGCGATGGTCACCAGCGTGTTGCTAATGGCGTTCTGCGCCCCCACCACGTCATTGTTGAGGCGGCTCACCAGCTCACCCGTCTTGGTATGGGTGAAGAAGCGCAGCGACATGCGTTGCAGATGTTCGTACAGGGCTAGGCGCAGGTCGTAGATGACGCCTTCGCCGACGGTCGCGTTCAGCTTGCGCTGGCCGATGGAGATGGCGCTGCTCAGCAGCGGAATCGCCACCAAGCCCAGGGCCAGCAGGTTGAGTCGGGCCGCGTCGCCTGGCGGTTGTAGCGCCCCGTCGATCAATTCGCGGAAGATGAGCGGCGTCAGCAGGCCCAAACCAGTCGTCGCCGAGATGGCCGCCAACATCCCCAGGATAGCTAGGCGATAGGGCCGCGCATAGCTCAGGACGCGGCTCAGCAAGGCGCGCGTCACCGTCGGAGGCTTGCCCTCTTCGCTGTTGAGATACGTCCACCAACCACCACCATGAAACATGAACTGCTCCTGCATCGCGTCACTGGATTTTCAGGATGGATTATACCCCGCGCAGTATAGAGCCTGCCCTGCGCTTGCGGCTAGGAGAGCTGTGAGCCGTGGACTGCCTGACTCTGCACCCAGGGTGTGTGGCGTCTTCTTTCAGCGGCACAGCGCGTTCAGAGTGCGGAGTCACAGCGCCCGCTTGGACGGCTCGGCTCAGGCCAACAGGCGGCGGGCCAGATCGACGCCCAGCCACAGCGCCGCCGCGCCCTGGGGCGGCATGATGGCGTGGACGTCGGGCGGCAGAGAAGCCAGCAGCGCAGCGTCGTCTTGAATTGGCACGAGCGTCAGGCGTCCGCCCTGGGCTTCGCTGGCGGCGTTGAAGGGGGTGAGGCTGTCAGGAGCAGCGCAGCGCGCCCACCACTGCGGGTCGCGGATGAGCAGCAAGGCGCAAATCTCGGCGCGCAGCGTGAAAAAATTGAACACCACGCCCGTCAAGTGCAGGCTAGCGCGCCCAGCGGCCAGCATGGCTTGCAGGTCGTGCCAGGCTGCTTGCTGGCTGAAATCTTGGTTGCCTTGCGGGTCTTCTTCCATCCCAAACAGTTCCTCTAGGTATTCGCGCTCTACTTGGTGACGCACGCTCCAATCGCGGGTCGTCGGGCTACCCTCGCTGGGCTGGAAGATGAAAGCAGGCAAGACGTGGAAGAAGCCAGGATCGGTGGCGTTACGGCTGGTGCGCCGCGCCAAAATGGCCCGATGTCCGCCTTCTGGATGTGCGAAGACCGTCAGGCAGGCTACGCCCAGCGCTGCGCTGCGCCCCGCTCCTTCTGTAATGGCGCGTTGTGGGCTGATGGCGCGGTGCAGCAGCGTGCGACCAGGCAAGCGGAGCGTCTCGTGGAGGTTGGCGTCGCGCAGTTCCTGTTCCAGAGCGCCGCAAGTGGCCAGCATGTCGTAGTAGCGCCCCAGATGGGCTTCTACCTTCAACAGCGGGCCAGGGCGCAGGCGCTTGAAAGCGTAAGTAATCCCGTTGTACAGGCCAGGCGTGCGGTTTTGGTAGGTGGCCAGCACGGCGTGATTGTAGAAGGCCAGCGCGTCCTCGCCCTCTAGCCAGTCGTCTTCAGCGGGCGGCGGGCCGAGGACGCTGTCTAAATCGTCTACTTGCTGTGAGGCGGGCGGAAAATGAGTGATGGGATAGCGCACTTCGCCGCGCTGGAAGAAGGGAGCGTCGTAGAGCTTGGCCAGGTAGCTGACCAAGCGCGCGTATTGCTGACCGAAAGGCGTCACTTGTCCACCTGCGGGGGGCGAGCGTAGAGCCACCAGAACTCGGCGGCGGGATAGACCTCGGCCAGCAGCGCCGCCCATTGAAACTCAGACGGACGAGCGATGGAGCGCAGGCGGTCGTCTATGCTGCGAGCCAGCGCGCGCGAGTCGCCCAGGTCGACGGCCTGCTCATCGGCCCAGCGGAACAGCTCTTGGACGATGGTGCGGCGCAGCATTTCGGGCGGGTAAAGGTTGGCAGCTTGGCGCGGCTCGTCGCTGGCTTCTTTCAGGAAGGGGCGCATGGCCTCCAAGCGCGACTGAGCTTCACGGATGACTTTTTGTTCATAATGCTGACGCCACTCGCGCAGGGCTTCGTCGTGCTGACGGCGGGCCTGGTCGAGGACGGTGCGTTGACGCGAATCGAATTGGGATCGCAAAGCCTCCAGGCGGCGCAGGCGCAGCAACAGCGCCCCGACAGTCAAGCTAGGCATAGACGAGAAGAAGCCTCCTGCTTGCCCATACAGTTCTGGCCCACGCAAATAGTTCGCTAGGCCCTCAGCGAGGGCCTTCGCCTCGCGCAAGTCGGCGTCGATCTGGTAGCGCGAGGACATAGTGCGCCCTACTCCAGTTCAGGCAGCGCGTCCAGCAGCTCGCGCTTGTAGAAGGATGGCAGAGCGATCAGCCGCGAGACGGGACATTTTTCAGCAATCTCCAGCAGCCGCTCGCGCTGTTCAGCGTCCAGCGGGCCGTGCAGCACAATGGCTTCGCGAATCTCATGGACGAATTGCTCGCTGCCTTCATAGGCGGGATAATCTTTCGCCGCGAAGCGCTCGTAATCCAGGCGTACATCGACGCCCTCCAGCGGCCACTGCTTGCGCTCGGCGTACATTTTGATGGTGATGGCTATGCACGATCCCAGCGCGCCCATCACCATCTCCGATGGGGTGACGGCGCTGTCCGTGCCGCCTTGATCGGCGGGTTCATCGGCGTGATAGACGTGGTGGCGGGTACGGATGGTCGTTTGATAGCCTTCGCGCAGGCTGACGGTGGTCTTGGTGGGTGCGGCCATGCCGTAACGCTCCTCAGTGGTAAGAGACAGCCTTGTTTTTGACGAGGTGTGGCGCGCCGAGCTTACGCGGGCTTGCTCAGGCGGCGCAGACCCTGATACTGCGGGTTGCCCTGAATATCTTTCCAGCGCGCTTCGCCACCGTCGGCGTGCCATTCGACGACGATCATGCCATCCAGGTCTTGGTAGCTGAAGGACGGCCTGAGGCCTAGCAGCACTTGGCGAATCAAGCCGATGATCTGCTTGTTCTCTTCGCTCATGCGCAGGACGAAGTACTTGCCTGGCTCCCACTCAAACATGATGGGCTGGCCGTTCCACGTACCCTCCATCTTGATGGGGTTGGCGGCTTGGGTGCAGCTCATCCACACGCCTTGCAAGCGATGTTTCCACAAAGTTTGGTTGACGCGCTCTTCGATATAGTAGGGACGGGGTTCTGGAACGCTGTAAAACCAGGTTTTGGCGCTGGTGGCCATAGAGCATGTCTCCGTTTCTGGTGCGCGCAGCGCGCTTGGGCCTGCCAAAGTTATGAGCCTGATTGTAGCGCAAAAGGCCACGTTCGTCACGGCAGCCCTGGGAGCGTTATGCTACAGGAGACCTTCAGCGTTCGCTGGGGATGACGTTTGCAGGCCGACAGTCACTTGCGTGGCGCAGGCTTAGCGGCGCTCGAGGCGGACTTAGGCACAGGCTTGGCGGCGCCAGAGGTGGACTTAGGCACAGACTTGGCGGCGCTGTCGAAGATGGGACGGTCTTTGGCGTTCAGCAGTCGCTTGACCTCTTTCAGCAGTGCTGCGCTGTTGCGATGATCCCCTACCAGCCAGACATAGGCCATGAAGGCCAGAACTAGCGACAGCAAGGCTAACAGCCCCGCTCCATTCAAGAAGATCAGCAAGGCAATGGCACAGAAAGCATAGATGACGATCCGCGCGCGCTTTGGATCAAGGCCCTCATTCACCCCAATTTCGATGACGGTCACGCCGCCTTCGCGCGCGAGGCTGGCGATGAGCTGAGTCGTGCGCGGGAAGCCCAACACCAGGCTGGCCAACGACAAGCAGAAGCGCCCGTCCTTCTCCGTCCAACCGCCCAGGGCAGGCCGCGATTTGGTCTCTTTCTCCTCCAGGCGTTCCTGGATCAGCGACAAGCATTCTTTGATGCTCTTTTGCGTGTAGAGCGTGTGCTTCACAGGCTTCACCTTCGCGCACTCAATGATGCGAACAAGTATTCTAAAAATCATAGCGCAGAGCAGCGCTGCGCGCAAGACGTAGGATTTGCGCCCCTGAACGCGTCTTAGAGCGTGTGTTGTCTTCCACTGTGTACGGAGCAAGCGATGAACACAGAACTTCAGCCCGTCGCTCCTCTGAGCGACGATCCCAAGAGCGCAGGCCAGCCCGTCGTGGTCATCGTCGCCCATCATGATGACATTGAATTTGGTGTGGCCGCTAGCGTGGCGCGTTGGCGCGCCGAAGGCGCGGTGGTGACTTACGTCATCGTCACCGATGGCGGCGCGGGCAGCAACGACCCCGACGTCACTCGTGCTGAGTTGGTGGAGCGGCGCAAGCAAGAGCAGCTTGCGGCCGCTCAAGTCGTCGGCGTGGACGATGTGCGCTTCTTGGGCTATCCCGACGGCGAATTGCAGCCCACTTTGGCCCTGCGTCGCGACTTGACGCGCATTTTGCGCCAGGTGCGCCCTTACCGCGTGGTGCTGCAAGACCCGACCAGCGTCTTGCTCGGATCAGAGTACATCAACCATCCCGACCATCGCGCTGCCGGCGAAGCGGCCCTCTATGCCGTCTTCCCCAGCAGCGAGACGCGCCCGATCTTCCCGGAGTTATTGGCCGAAGGGCTTGAGCCGCACAAAGTGAGCGAAGTCTTCCTGACTCTCAGCACTCAGCCCACCCACTATGTCGATACCAGCGCCTATCTAGACGCCAAGCTGAAGGCCCTGGCTTGCCACGTCTCGCAAATTGGCGCTGGCGAAGACGCTGTCAACGGCGCGCTGAAGTGGACGCGCGATTGGGACAGCGAGACGGGCCGTAAAGTCGGCGTGGCCTACGCAGAGACCTTCCGCGTGATGAAATTCGACCAGAGTAGGCCGCAGAGCGAGGCCAGCGCCTAGCGCTTCGCTTCGAAGGCCTTGAGAGGCCAACACCTTTCAAAGCCGACAGCTCGCCATTCAAGACGTGAGCCATGCTCAGCTTTTGACAACTTATAGCCTATGGTCTACTATCTCCAGAGTAGACTTATAAGTAACTTCGAGGTGATGGCATGGACAGAAACACGAAGACTTTGCTCGGCGCGGCCAGCCTGGTCATCAGTATTTTTATGGGGATAAATGCGATGGCGGATAACAGCACGAACAACACGCCCTGGGCAGCCTGGGCCATCATCTTCCTGCTGTTGGCTCTGGGGATGGGCCTGTGGATCGCCAATGATCGGCGTCTCGCTCAGCGCGCCGCCCAAGCAGAAGCAGAGCGCGCCATAGAAGAAGCGCGTCGTAAGCTGGAAGAATCGCAGCGCCTAGCCGACCAGCTACAAGCCGCCCGCGCTCAGGCCGAAGCCAAAGCTGCCGAAGCCGCAGAAGCCGAAGCCGCCGCCAAAGCTCAGGCCGAAGCCGCAGAAGCCGAAGCCAAAGCTCAGGCCGAAGCCGAAGCCGCAGAAGCCGAAGTCAAAGCTCAGGCCGAAGCCGAAGCCGCAGAAGCCGAAGTCAAAGCTCAGGCCGAAGCCGAAGCCGCAGAAGCCGAAGCCAAAGCTCAGGCCGAAGCCGAAGCCGCA